>NZ_CP146343.1:592500-1860000 GCF_037055275.1 Pseudomonas sp. ML2-2023-3 | reverse complement strand
GTTCACGCTGGGCGGCTGCTCGCTGATCCCCGACTACCAGCGCCCTGAAGCGCCGGTAGCGGCGCAATACCCGCAAGGCCCGGCCTACTCGCCAACCGAGGCGGCCAATAAGGCCGCTGCAGAACAAGGCTGGCGTCAGTTTTTCCATGACCCGGCACTGCAGCAACTGATTCAAACCGCGCTGGTGAACAATCGCGACCTGCGGGTCGCGGCGCTGAACATTGACGCCTATGCCGCGCAGTACCGCATTCAACGTGCAGATCTGTTCCCGGCCGTCTCGGCCACTGCCAGCGGCAGCCGCCAGCGCACTCCGGCGCGCATGTCGCAAACCGGCGAATCGGGGATCACCAGCAGTTATTCGGCGACCCTTGGGGTCAGCGCATATGAGCTGGACTTGTTCGGACGGGTTCGCAGCCTGAGCGATCAGGCTCTGCAGAACTACTTTGCAACCGAAGAAGCCCGACGCAGCACCCAGATCAGTCTGGTCGCCAGTGTCGCCAATGCCTACCTGACCTGGCAGGCTGACAAAGAGCTGCTGAAACTGACCGAAGACACGCTCAAGACGTTCGATGAGAGCTACAAGCTCACCTTGCGCAGCAATGAAGTGGGTGTGGCCTCGGCGCTGGATGTGAGCCAGTCCCGTACCTCGGTGGAAAACGCCAAGGTCCAGCTGGCCAGGTACACCCGTCAGGTGGCTCAGGATCAGAACAGCCTGGCACTGCTGCTTGGCACCACCATCCCGGACAACCTGCCGGCCGCCAAGCCGCTGGCAGCCGACCTGTTGAGCGAAGTACCTGCTGGCTTGCCATCAGACTTGCTGCAGCGTCGTCCGGACATCCTCGAAGCCGAGCACAAGCTGTTGGCGGCCAACGCCAACATCGGCGCGGCGCGGGCTGCGTTCTTCCCCAGCATCAGCCTCACGGCCAATGCCGGGACCTTGAGCCCTGACCTGTCGGGGCTGTTCAAGGGTGGTTCGGGCACCTGGCTGTTTTCGCCGCAGATCAACCTGCCGATCTTTAACGCAGGGGCTTTGCGCGCCAGCCTGGACTACTCGAAGATCCAGAAGGAAATCACCGTTTCTCAGTATGAGAAAACGATCCAGACCGCCTTCCAGGAAGTCTCTGACGGCCTGGCTGCGCGTCAGACCTACAACCAGCAGTTGCAGGCACAAACCGATTTCGTCAACGCCAACCAGGATTACTACCGGTTAGCCGAACGTCGTTATCGGATTGGGATCGACAGCAACCTGACGTTCCTTGATGCCCAGCGCTCGTTGTTCAGCGCCCAGCAATCACTGATCACCGATCGTCTTTCGCAGCTGACCAGTGAAGTCACGCTGTACAAGGCATTGGGTGGCGGCTGGTTCGAACAGACCGGGCAAGACCGCCCTGTTTCGGATCAGCCACCGAAGGCTTGATGCGTAACGGTTAAACAACAAACCCGCCAATAGGCGGGTTTGTTGTTTATGCCCCTGTGGGAGCGGGCTTGCTCGCGATGGCATCACCTCGGTTCGCCTGGCAAACCGTGAAGCCTGCAACGCTAGCAAGCCCGCTCCCCCTGTATCGATTACACCCGCGACTCGACCCCCAATTCATCCCACACCGACTCGGCCAGGTGGAACGTCGCATTGGCCGCCGGAATGCCGCAGTAGATGGCGCTCTGCATGATCACTTCCTTGATCTCGGCACGGCTCACGCCATTGTTGGCCGCAGCACGCAAATGCAGTTTCAGCTCTTCATTGCGGTTCATGCCGATCAGCATCGCGATGGTGATCAGGCTGCGGGTATGGCGCGGCAAACCCGGGCGGGTCCAGATGTCACCCCAGGCATGGCGGGTGATCATTTCCTGGAACTCGCTGTTGAACTCGGTCAGGGCGTTGAGGCTGCGATCGACATGGGCATCACCCAACACTGCCCGGCGTACTTGCATGCCTTCGTCGTAACGTTGTTTCTCGTCCACAAAAAACTCCTCAGACCGCTGACAAAAATTGCAGCACGCGCTGGCTGAACGCATCGCCCGCCTGCACGTTGGACAGGTGCGCGGCATAAAATTCGGCGTACTGCGCGCCTCGCACCTGTTCCTGAATGAAATGGCTGCCCGCAGGCGGCGTGACCGCATCTTCAGTGCCCGCAATCACCAGCATGGGCACCTCTATGGCACCCAGTTGATCGCGAAAGTCTGCATCGCGCACAGCGGCACAGTTGGCGGCGTAACCCTGTGGCGAGGTCGCGGCGAGCATGTCGGTTATACGCTTGGCCTGCCCGGGATTGGCCTGGGCAAAATCAGGGGTAAACCAGCGTGCAATCGAGGCGTCACGCAGCCCGGCCATCGCCTGTGCGCCGTCTCGCAAGACCATTTCGATTCGCGGGTTCCATACCGAAGGCTCGCCAATTTTGGCAGCGGTGTTGCACACCACCAGCTTGTGCAAGCGATTACCGGCATTGATCCCCAGCCATTGGCCAATCAACCCCCCCATCGACAGCCCGCAAAAGTGCGCCCGTTCGATATGCAGTGCATCCAGCAGTTCCAGAACGTCGCCGCCCAGTTGCTCGATACTGTAAGGGCCCTCGGTCACCAGAGACTGGCCATGACCACGGGTGTCGTAACGCACTACCTGGAACTGCTCGGCGAATGCCGGAATCTGCGTATCCCACATCCCCAGATCAGTCCCCAGGGAGTTGGACAACACCAGCACCGGCGCGCCTTGCGGACCGTCCAGCCGGTAGTTGAGTTCACCTTCAGCGAGTTGTACACGTCCCACGAGCTTCTCCTTTAGAGGACCAACGCAAAATGTTCAGCCCGCGCACGCTCGACCCACGTCGTCGCCTGGCCAAGGTAATGGGCCGGATCGAGCAAGCGATCCAGTTCGTCTGCACTCAGGTGTGCGGTGATTTGCGGCTCATCGCCCAATACCGCTCGCAAGTGACGCTGTTGGGCCACTGCACGCTTGCAACACTGCTCCAGCAGATGGTGCGCCGTTTCGCGCCCTACCCTCTGGGCCAGCACGATGCTCACCGCTTCGGCCAGCACCAGCCCGTGGGTCAGGTCAAGATTGCGCGCCATGCGCTCGCGGTCCACTTCCAGCCCTTGGGCAATGTTCAAGGCCTGTACCAGCGCACCGGACACCACGCAGCAAATTTCAGGCAGGGTTTCCCACTCGGCATGCCACAGTCCCAGGCTGCGTTCGTGCTCCTGGGGCATGGCGCTGTACAGGATACTGAGCAGCCCCGGCACCCGTGTCGCGGCACTGATCAACACCGCTGAGCCCACGGGGTTGCGCTTGTGGGGCATGGTTGAAGAACCACCCTTGCCCGGCGCCGACGGCTCAAACACTTCAGCGGCCTCGGTTTGCATCAGCAGGCTGATATCCCGGCCTATCTTGCCAAGACCACCGGCGATCAAGCCTAGAACCGCACCGAACTCCACCAGACGATCACGCTGGGTATGCCAGGGTTGCTCAGGCAGGTTGAGCCCCAACTCGTTGGCCAGCGCCTGTGCCACCGGCATCCCCTGATCGCCCAGGGCCGCCAGGGTGCCCGAGGCGCCACCAAATTGCAGACACAGCAAACGCGGTTTCAGCTCATCAAGGCGTTGGCGGTTGCGGGTAACGGCGCCCAACCAACTGGCGATCTTCATCCCCAGCGTGACCGGCGTGGCCTGTTGCAGCCATGTACGCCCTGCCAAAGGCGTAGCGACATACCGCTGAGCCTGCTCGGCGAGGATATCCGCCAATTGCGTCAAGTCGCGCTCGATCAGCCCCAGAGCGGCCCGCAATTGCAGCACCAGGCCGCTGTCCATCACATCCTGGCTGGTGGCGCCCAAGTGCACATAACGCTCGGCCTCGGGCGCGGTACTGGCAATCTGTTTCCCCAGGGCTTTGACCAGGGGGATCGCCGAATTCCCGGCACTGGCGATCGCCAGGCCCAGGGTCTCGAAGTCGTAGAGTTCAGCGCGACACGCCGCTGTAATCGGCGCGAGCGCAGCGTGAGGAATCACCCCGACCCCGGCCTGCGCCCGGGCCAGGGCCGCTTCGACGTCGAGCATGGCCTGGACCCGGCCTTGGTCGCTAAAGACCTCGCCCATGGCCTTGGCCGTAAAGTACGCATCGAAAAGCTGATGACTCATAAACCTTCCTTAGAAAGCGCGCGCCACCGATGGCGCGCGCGGGTACATCACAGATCGTGGTGCAGGTACTTGGGCTGCTTGGGCAAGCGGAAGCTGAACAGGAAAGCAATGGCCATCATGACCGTCACATACCAGTAGAAGCTGTTTTCCATGCCCATCGACTTGAGCCCCAACGCCACATATTCCGCCGATCCACCAAAGATCGCGTTGGCCACCGCATACGCCAGCCCCACGCCCAACGCACGCACCTGCGGCGGGAACATCTCGGCTTTGACCAGGCCGCTGATCGAGGTGTAGAAGCTGACAATCGCCAGCGCCAACGTAATCAGCACAAAGGCCAGAAACGGGCTGCTGATGGTTTTCAGGGTCAGCAGGATCGGTACCGTACACAGCGTACCCAACGCACCAAACCAGAGCATGTTGTTACGTCGACCGATCTTGTCCGCCAGCATGCCGAACAGCGGCTGCATGCACATATAAAGAAAGAGCGCGCCGGTCATGATGTAACTGGCGGTTTTGGCATGCATGCCAGCCGTGTTCACCAGGTACTTCTGCATATAGGTAGTAAAGGTGTAGAAAATCAGCGAGCCGCCGGCGGTGTAACCCAGCACGGTAATGAACGCCGCTTTATGGTCGCGGAACAACGCCCTCACACTGCCAGCATCCTTGTCCTGACGGGTTTCAGCGCTGGTGGTTTCTTTAAGGGTGCGACGCAGCATCAACGAAATCAGCGCTGCAATGGCACCGATTACAAACGGTACACGCCAGCCCCAGGCCCGCAGTTCATCTTCTGACAGGAACTGTTGAAGAATCACCACGACCAGTACAGCCAGCAACTGGCCGCCGATCAGCGTTACATACTGAAATGAGGCAAAGAAGCCACGCTGGCCCTTGAGCGCCACTTCACTCATATAAGTCGCCGTGGTCCCGTACTCGCCCCCCACCGACAGCCCCTGAAACAGTCGCGCCATCAACAGCAGGGCCGGCGCCCAGGCCCCGATCGAGGCGTAGGTAGGCAAACAGGCAATCACCAGCGAGCCGGCGCACATCATCAGCACCGAGATCATCATTGAATTCTTTCGCCCGTGCTTGTCGGCGACCCGGCCAAACAGCCAGCCGCCGATGGGGCGCATCAGAAAACCGGCCGCAAACACACCGGCGGTGTTGAGCAACTGCACCGTGGGGTCATCTGAAGGGAAAAAAGCAGGCGCAAAGTAAATCGCGCAGAAGGCGTAAACGTAAAAGTCGAACCATTCGACAAGGTTGCCGGAAGACGCACCGACAATCGCAAAGATCCTTTTTTTACGTTCCTCTCCTGTGTAGTGAGTTTCTGTTGTCATGTTTATTTACTCATCAGGTTTTAGTTGCAATCAGACACACCTTGCAACATATAGCGCCGCAACCGCAATAAGCCGAACGACTGAGGCTGCAGTCGTCCGGCTTTGACTCCAGCGCTATCAGACCCGTTCTATGGCCAATGCCAGACCTTGCCCAACACCCACGCACATGGTGGCCAGGCCTTTCTTGCCGCCGGTTTTTTCCAACTGATGCAGGGCGGTCATCACAATTCGTGCCCCGCTCATGCCCAGCGGGTGGCCCAGGGCAATTGCCCCGCCGTTGGGGTTAACCTGCGGCGCGTCGTCAGCCAGGCCCAATTCCCGCAATACGGCCAGGCCTTGGCTGGCGAACGCTTCGTTGAGTTCGATCACATCAAAATCGCTGACCGCCAGACCCAGGCGCTCAACCAGCTTGCGTACCGCAGGCACCGGGCCGATGCCCATGACACGCGGCGCCACACCGGCGCTGGCCATGCCCAGGACTCGGGCGCGAGCGGTCAGGCCATGACGCTTGACCGCCTCGGCCGACGCCAGAATCAGCGCCGCCGCACCGTCGTTTACCCCCGAGGCATTGCCCGCAGTGACGGTCTTGTCAGGGCCGTTGACCGGCTTGAGTTTGCCCAGTGTTTCGAGGCTGGTATCCGCACGGGGATGTTCATCATGCTCAACGATGGTTTCGCCCTTTTTATGGGCGATACGTACCGGCACGATTTCTTCGGCGAAGTAACCTGCAGCCTGGGCAGCCGCAGTACGTTGCTGGCTGCGCAGGGCGAAAGCGTCCTGGTCGGCGCGGGAAATGTTGTACTCGTCGGCCACGTTGTCCGCCGTCTGTGGCATCGGATCGACACCGTACTGGGCTTTCATCAGCGGGTTGATAAAGCGCCAGCCGATGGTCGTGTCTTCCAGCTTCATGTTGCGCGAGAACGCCGCATCGGCCTTGCCCATCACAAAGGGCGCGCGTGACATGGACTCAACGCCTCCAGCAATCGCCAGCTCCATTTCACCGCTGGCAATGGCGCGGAACGCCGTACCGATGGCATCCATGCCCGAGGCACACAGGCGGTTGAGCGTCACGCCGGGAATGGTTGGCGCCAGCCCGGCCAGCAACGCAGCCATGCGGGCCACGTTGCGATTGTCTTCACCGGCCTGGTTGGCGCAGCCGAAAAACACTTCGTCGACTTCGTCCCATTTCACGCCAGGGTTGCGCTCGATCAGTGCCTTGATTGGTGCTGCAGCCAGGTCATCCGCGCGAACCGTTGCCAGGCCACCGCCAAAACGGCCAATAGGGGTGCGAATCGCGTCACAGATAAAGACTTCACGCATCACGCTTCTCCCGGTGCCTGGCCGTGGGCCAGTGCAGTGCGTGCTTCCAGATCGCGCAAGGCCGTCAGCTCCACGTCGGTCGGTGCCGCCGTCTGCTGCACGTTATCGGCAAAGCGAATGGCCCAGCCGGTGGCCGCGATGACTTGCTCGCGGGTCACACCCGGGTGCAGCGCAGTGACCACGAATTCGTTGGTCTGCTCTTCAGGTTCCATGGTGCACAGGTCAGTGATGATCCCGACAGGACCGGCACCAGGCAGGCCCAGACGCTTGCGCGAGTCGCCGCCTTCGCCATGACCGACCGAGGTGATGAAGTCCAGCTTGTCGACAAATGAACGGGCCGACTGCTTGAGGATAATCAGCACGCTTTTCGCCGACCCGGCGATTTCCGGCGCACCACCTGCACCTGGAAGGCGCACTTTTGGCTGGTGATAGTCGCCGACCACTGTGGTGTTGATATTGCCGAAGCGGTCGACCTGGGCCGCGCCCAGAAAGCCCACATCGACCCGGCCGCCTTGCAGCCAGTAACGGAAGATTTCGCTGGTGGATACGACCGTGTCGGCGGTTTCAGCCAGTTCACCGTCACCAATCGACAGCGGCAATACATCCGGTTTGGCACCAATCGGGCCGGATTCGTAGATCAGCACCACATCAGGCGATGAAGTCAGGCGTGCCAGGTTGGCCGCCTTGGAAGGCAGGCCGATCCCGACAAAACATACAGAACCGTTTTTCAAGCGGCGAGCGGCGGCGACGGTCATCATTTCGTTGGTGGAGTAAGTCATTATTTTGCCTCCGAAGCGCGGGCCAGCTTGGCTTGGAACTCGCTGAAATTCGCAGTGCCGTGGATGTATTCGTTGATCCAGGCCGTAAAGGTCTCGCGGTCGCGGGCGATAGGGTCCCACGCCTGATAGAAACGGTTATCGCGCTCGGTGTAGCCGTGAGCGTAGGAAGGATGCGCGCCACCCGGTACATGGCATACAGCGCTAAGTGCCCAGGTTGGCAATACGCAGGCGTTCATCGGGGCTTGCAGGTCATCAACGATTTCTTCAACCGTGACGATGCAGCGCTTGGCCGCCAACGCCGCTTCTTTCTGTACACCCAAAATGCCCCACAGCAGCACGTTGCCTTTGCGGTCAGCCTTTTGCGCATGAATCACCGTCACGTCCGGGCGTACCGCCGGCACAGCGGCCAGGACTTCACCCGTAAACGGGCAAGTCACTGTCTTGATCAGCGGGTTGACCTTGGGCAGATCAGAACCGGCGTAGGCGCGCAGCACGGCGAACGGCAGGCCCGAGGCACCCGCCACGTAGGCGTTGGCCAGGTCGGCATGGCTGTGCTCTTCGATTTCCAGCGGCTGCGGCCACTGCTTTTCAACGGCATCGCGCAGACGGTGCAGCGAACCAACGCCCGGATTACCACCCCAGGAAAAGATCAATTTTCGTGCACAACCGGCGCCGATCAACTGGTCGTAGACCAGGTCAGGTGTCATCCGCACCAGGGTCAGGTCTTTCTTGCCCTGGCGGATGATTTCATGACCCGCTGCAGTCGGGATCAGGTGGGTGAAACCTTCAAGGGCAACGGTGTCGCCATCGCTCACAAATTGTTTCACCGCGTCGTGTAAGGAAATTATCTCTGCCATCTGGGGTAGCTCCCGTTTTTTGTAAGCCACTGCGGTTGTAGAAGGTGCGCCAGCGCGACACCGGATGTTCAGCAGATTAAGCCGCAGCTTTCGCCCAAACAATCCGATAATCGACTATGTGTTCGTTAATCGAACACATAGTTAGCACGACAACGATCAGGTTGCGTCCGCATGGCTGACCATGCCCTTGATCAGTACCGCAGCCGTTGCCAGGGCCGCTGGAATCACCAGGGCGGTCAGCACTTGCTCGAAGTTCCATCCCAGTCCCAGCAGCGTCGCGCCCATCCAGGCCCCCAGAATGGCACCGAAGCGGCCAATGCCAAGCATCCAGGACACCCCCGTGGCGCGGCCTTGGGTCGGGTAGAAACGCGCAGCCAAAGAAGGCATTGCCGATTGCGCACCGTTCACACACATACCGGCCACCAGCACCAGGGTGGCGAGCAGCGTGATGTTGCCCAGGCTCTGGCCCACAGCGTAGGCAAACACCCCGGCCAGCAGGTAGAAAATGCCGATCACCTTGTGCGGATTGAATCGGTCCATCGCCCACCCCACTCCCACCGCACTCAGTACCCCGCCGAACTGGAACAGTGCGCCAATGAATGCCGCCTGCTCCATGCTTGCGCCACTGTCACGCATCAACGTCGGTAGCCAGCTGGTGAGCAGATACACAATCACCAGCCCCATGAAATAGGTGAGCCACAGCAACAAGGTGCCCGTGCTGTAGGTGCCGGAAAAAATCACCGCAAACACGTTGCGGGCCTTGACGGTCTTTTGCTCCGGCACACTGAAGCTTGCAGCTTGAGCCACAACTGCCGGGTTGATCGGAGACAAGGCTTTGCGCACGAGCTCAATACTGCGATTGCGTACGACCAGAAAACGCGCGGACTCAGGCAGCCACACCACTAAAACCAGGGTCAGGATCAGCGGCAACACCCCGCCGATCAGCAGCAGGCTGTGCCAGCCATACACAGGGATCAGCTTGGCCGAGACAAACCCGCCTGCGGCCATGCCCAGATTAAAGCCGCAGAACATGCCGGTCACCAGCAAGGACTTGTGGCGTTCAGGGGTGTACTCCGACAGCAACGTGGTGGCATTGGGCATCCCGGCCCCCAGGCCCAAACCGGTCAAGAACCGCAATACCAGCAATTGATCCACGTTGGTGCTGTAGGCCGACGCCAGGCTGAACCCGCCAAAAACCAGTACCGCGACCACCAGCACCACTTTGCGACCAAAACGGTCCGCCAACGGCCCCGAACCCAACGCACCAAACACCATGCCGATCAGGGCGGCACTCATGACCGGCCCCAGGCTGGCGCGGTCTATGCCCCAGTCCTGAGACAGCGCCGGTGCAATAAAGCCCATTGCAGCGGTGTCCAGGCCATCTAGGAAAACAATCAGAAAACACAGGATCACGACGCGCCACTGGTAGCGTGACAAGGGTTGAGCATTGATGAAGGACTGCACATCAAGGCAGTTGCCGACGGAAGACTGGGGTGAATTCATTATTTTTATACCGAGTAAAAACCTGGGCGAACAAAAACCGGCCAGAGGCTGGCGGCTCACACTAAAAACTATCGGGGGATCAGCGAATTTTCGGGCGACTGCGCAGTGACTGCGTCAATGACGGACAGATGGGGGTGCTCATGGCGTGTAGCCTCTTCATTATTATTTTGGCCAGGTGCTGAAGAACGCGCAGCGGACTTCGAACAGGGCGCTGAGGCGACATTAAGCAGCGCACTGCCAGCACGCAATTCGATAAACGCTTAAGTGTGCGTTTATCGAACGCTTAGTAGCTGCTTCATCAACTGAACAGCTGGGTACTCAGCTCGCGGCTGGCGCTGAGCATGATCGGCAAAAAACGCTGTTCAAGCTCGGTGCGGGTAACGCGACCCGCGTGGGTGCTGACGTTCAAGGCTGCCAGAACCTGCCCTGAAGCGTCATACACCGGCACGGCAATCGAGCGCAGGCCTTGCTCCAGTTCTTGATCGACCACACACCAGCCTTGCTCCCGCACTTGCTGCAAACATTCAAGCAAGGCCTCGGGTGTGTGCAGGGTACGGCTGGTTTTAGCCTGGAACTCACCGTGGGCCAGGTATTCGTGCAGCGTCACATCATCCAGCGCGGCCAGCAGGATGCGTCCCATCGAGGTGCAATAGGCAGGCAGACGGCCACCTACCGACAGATCTACCGAGATCAGACGCTGGGTCGTTGCCGAGCGGGCGATGTAGAGGATGTCATCGCCTTCGAGGGTCGCCATGTTGCACGCCTCGTGCAATTGCTCACTCATGCGGTCCAGATACGGTTGGGCCGTTACCGCCAGCGGCGTCGACGACAGATAGGCATGACCCAGGGTCAGCACTTTGGGCAACAAGGAATAGGTTCGGCCATCGGTGGTCGCATAACCGAGCTTGATCAGGGTGTACAGGCAGCGGCGCACTGCGGCCCGCGGGATTTCAGTGCGATGGCTGATCTGCGCAATGGTCAGATGCCGCTTGCGTTCCTGAAACGCCTGCACGACCGCCAGGCCCCGGGCCAGTGACGACATGAAGTCAGGATCGCCAGTAAACGCCTGAATACGCTTGGCCGGTGACGCCACAATCGGTGGCGCGATACTGGCTACACCATTGCGCAGTTGATCATTCATTCCCAACCCCCAGCTTCAGCTATTTATAGTTATGATACGCCGGGCGATTATCGAACCGTTGGCCGATAATCGCAATCTCAACCCTCAAGACCGTTCCGACGACAGCCCATAGTTAGCCCGTAATCCTTGCACCCGCCTTTAATTGAAATCAAGCGCCCTGCTAAACAGTCGGATCAATGATAGAAAACGTCTGTTTTATATGTATTCAGGTTAAGTTCAGCCACCGGGTTAAATAACTTGATGGGCCAACTACTCGGGCACCGTATTAATAGAGTGTCTCGACGCAGGTATTCGATAATTCATAACACCTCACTCACTTGGAAGTTGACGGGCGTAAAGTTATTCAGCGATAGTAGTGGTACTCCTCAGCCCTTGAGGGCAGGAAGTGATTGAGTGCACAAGGTCAAGCCTGTGCGAAAGATTGGATCCAACCAACTCGTTGAGTTCAATAGGTACTCGCGGCTCAACCGTAAAGTGCATCGTGTGTTGTTTCTCTTTGGGGTGAACACTTACCAACGGCGGCGTTCATGTTTTAGTTGATGACGTGGCCGAGTGCATGGCGTGGTGTATTTAAGCGTGACGTTATTAATAGGCACTTGCCTTATGGTCTATCATTCGTCATATGAATCAGCCTCCCGGCACGGTGATTCACCAGGTTTAATCTCAACTCAATTAGGTAACACAGTGACGAAAGACGAACTGCGCGCAGAACTTGAGCGTCAGGAACAACGTTTCAAGGATGTTTATGGTGGTGAAGTGACGACCTACGCCGCTCAGTCAGAGCCCGGGCGTAAACCTTGGCGCAAACGTGCCAGTCTGCTCGACCAGGCTTTCTCCCAAGAAATCCAGAAAATTGAAAAAGAACTCAAAGCAGAAGAGCCATGACCTGCGCCTGAAAATCAGCACAGGCAACCCCAGACTGCCCCTTGCGCACCCGCCATTTGCATGAGCGGATGTGGCTGTTGGCTATGCCAGAGCCCAAACCGATCCTGCAACCACGTCTGATTTGATAAATTTCATGTAGCCGAATCAGACCTGCGCAAGCGCATGAGCGTGCCCCTCGAACCCCCCTATAGCCTTTGGTATCAGTGGTTTGAGGGAAGTTTCCTACGCTCATTTGCGGAAGACCTTTACGAGCTTTTTCATTTATAGATGTTACCAACGGGCAGCTAGTGCATTGATTAGCGGGGTTTTCTGGCATAATCCGCCCCCCTTTATGACCGTGTCAGAAAACCTTCATGATCGATCTATTAAGCGGATTGGACGCCTGGGTTCTTATCAGCCTCTTCTTCGCCCTAGCCTTTGTTCTCGCGTTTGAGTTCATCAACGGCTTTCATGACACCGCGAACGCGGTTGCGACAGTCATCTACACCAAAGCCATGCCGCCTCACCTGGCGGTGTTCTTTTCCGGTGTATTCAACTTCCTCGGCGTTCTGCTGGGCGGGGTCGGCGTGGCATATGCCATCGTCCACCTGCTGCCGGTAGAGCTGCTGGTCAATGTAAACACCGGACATGGCCTGGCCATGGTGTTCTCATTGCTTGCAGCGGCCATCACCTGGAACCTCGGGACCTGGTATTTCGGGATTCCGGCGTCAAGCTCTCACACCCTGATCGGTTCGATCCTGGGCGTAGGCCTGGCCAATGCCCTGATCAGCGGCATTCCGGTAAGTGAAGGGGTTAACTGGCAGAAGGCGATCGACATTGGCGCCTCGCTGGTGTTCTCGCCAATGGCCGGTTTCCTGGTTGCAGGCCTGGTGTTGATTGCCCTGAAGTGGTGGCGTCCTGCATCCAAGATGCACAAGACCCCGGAACAACGCCGCAAGCTGGACGACAAAAAGCACCCGCCCTTCTGGAACCGCCTGGTCCTGGTGATCTCGGCCATGGCCGTAAGCTTCGTTCACGGCTCCAACGATGGCCAGAAAGGCATCGGCCTGATCATGCTGGTTCTGATCGGCATCGTGCCAAGCGCTTTCGTTCTGGACTTGAACAGCACCACCTACCAGATCGAGCGTACTCGCGACGCCACCTTGCACCTGAGCCAGTTCTACGAGCGTAACAACGCTTCGCTGGCCGAGTTCCTGGCGCTGGGCAAAAGCGTCAAAGGCGACCTCCCGGATCAGTTCAGCTGCAACCCGCAGCAGACCGAACCGACCATCGCTGCTCTGTTGACCTCGCTTAAAGGCGTGGCGGACTACCACTCGATTCCAGCTGAAAAACGTATCGAGATCCGCCGCTACCTGCTTTGCCTGGATGACACCGCGAAAAAAGTCAGCAAATTGCCAGCGCTTGATTCCCGCGAAAAAGCGGACCTCGAAAAACTGCGTAAAGACCTGACCGCCACCACGGAATACGCCCCGTTCTGGGTAATTCTGGCTGTCGCACTGGCCTTGGGCCTGGGCACAATGGTTGGCTGGAAACGCGTGGTTAAAACCATCGGCGAGAAGATCGGCAAGCAAGGCATGACCTATGCCCAGGGCATGGCGGCTCAGATCACCACTGCCTTTGCCATCGGTATGGCCAACATCTTCGCCCTGCCTGTATCGACGACACACATTCTGTCGTCGGGTGTGGCGGGCACGATGGTCGCCAACAAAAGCGGCCTGCAAGGCGGCACGATCAAGACCATCCTGATGGCGTGGGTGTTGACCTTACCGGCCACCATCGCTCTGTCTGCGACGCTGTTCTGGCTGGCTTCCAAAGCACTCGCCTGATTCTGCGCCGAACAAAAAAGGTACGTCCCTTGCGGGCCGTACCTTTTTTTATGCCTGCTCCCACAGTCATCCTCCAGGAGAAGGTCTTTTTACAGGCAAAAAAATAGGCGACCGAAGTCGCCTAAAATGCCTTGCGTGCTCATGCTCTGTTAAGACTCGGCGCTATTTGCGCTTCTGGGAGTCTTTCCAGATAAAAATGCCCAGACCTGCGAAAAACAAAACCATGAGGCCGACGGTAAGAACTCCGGCGATAACCACATTATCGAGAAACATGACGGCCTCCTGCGCAAGTCTGATTGTTTGTCTGTTGAAGCTAGATTAACCACTCGCGCAGGCGCACAACTTGACCGGGATCAATAGTGATCCACGGCCAGCTGTCAATTGAGGGGCTTGGTTGACTCAGATCATCGAAAACGGGCAGTTCAGCGCTTTTTCGGTTTTTTCTTCGGCTTTTTCGCAGCTTTTGCCAACGGCATTGCCTGTTCGAACGCATTGCGCACTTCGTTCAAGCGCTTTTCATTGAGGTCGTGGACCCGCTTGGCGCGCTCGGCGCCCAGATCGACCAGTTTGGTGTCTTGGCTCATAAAAAATCAGACCACTGTCAGTGTGTTTCAGTACGCCAATAATGCGATGCAAGCTCAGCGCTGACCAGAAAAAACCTCCTACACCTTAATATCGACCCACAACCCCTGACGCTGCATGCCATCAATCACGGGCGCTACCGGCGCACTGTCATCAGCGTTTTCTTGCGCCGCGCCTTCCTGTTCCCGCGCTTCACGACGACGCTTGTCATGCTGACGTTGTTGCTCCTCGCGCAACAGCAGCGTGGTCTGATCGGCATCGCTGTTCTTCAGGTCAATTGCACATTCACTGGAACTGGCTTGCGCAGGTGCAACGGGGGGAATCTCGGGGCGAGGACGTACAGGGTCCTGTCCGGAGGTCACGGGTACAACGCCAAGGGGCAAGATGGACGGCAACATGGTGATTGTTCTCCTGTCTTCAGGCTGTCGGCGACAACCCGTCGAGGTGAGCCGTTCGTCGATAACTGCCGGGGCTTCTTTTGTGCCGGGCAGCTTTTTATGAGAGTCCTTTGGACTGGGGCCACTGATCCGTTAATATACTCGGCTTTTTCAAAGCGGGAGTCAGGCAGCATGGCGCAGCAGTATCAACCGGGGCAACGCTGGATTAGTGACAGCGAAGCAGAGCTAGGTTTAGGCACCGTTCTGGCACAGGACGGTCGCTTGTTGACCGTGCTCTATCCGGCCACTGGCGAAACCCGCCAATATTCGCTGCGCAACGCACCGCTGACGCGTGTTCGGTTCTCGCCAGGTGACACCATCATCCACTTCGAAGGCTGGAAGATGACCGTGCGCGAAGTCGAGGACGTTGACGGCCTGATGGTCTACCACGGCCTCAATGAGCAAAACGAAGCCGTCACCCTGCCAGAAACCCAACTGTCGAACTTTATCCAGTTCCGCCTGGCCAGCGACCGTTTGTTCGCCGGTCAGATCGACCCGCTGTCCTGGTTCTCGCTGCGCTACCACACCCTTGAGCACACCAGCCGTCAGCTGCAATCGCCGCTGTGGGGCCTGGGTGGCGTGCGTGCGCAACCCATTGCACACCAACTGCACATTGCCCGCGAAGTGGCTGACCGCATCGCTCCACGGGTTTTGCTGGCTGACGAAGTGGGCCTGGGCAAAACCATTGAAGCCGGTCTGGTGATTCACCGCCAACTGCTCAGCGGCCGCGCCAACCGCGTCTTGATCGTAGTCCCGGAAAACCTGCAGCACCAATGGCTGGTTGAAATGCGTCGCCGCTTCAACCTTGAAGTGGCGCTGTTCGATGAAGAACGCTTTATCGAAAGCGATGCCAGCAACCCGTTTGAAGACTGCCAACTGGCGCTGATTGCCCTGGAATGGCTGGTTGACGATCCGAAGGCCCAGGCTGCGCTGTTTGATGCCGACTGGGATCTGCTGGTGGTCGACGAAGCGCACCATTTGGTGTGGCATGAAGACAACGTCAGCCCCGAGTACGGCCTGGTTGAACAGCTCGCCGGCGTAATCCCGGGCGTACTGCTGCTTACCGCAACGCCAGAGCAACTGGGTCAGGACAGCCACTTTGCGCGCTTGCGCCTGCTGGACCCTAACCGTTTCCACGACCTGGCCGCTTTCCGCGCCGAGAGCGAAAACTATCGCCCGGTTGCTCAAGCCGTACAAGAGCTGCTGGATAAGGGCCGCCTGTCACCTGAAGCCCACCAGACCATCCACGGCTTCCTTGGTGCCGAAGGCGATACCCTGCTGGCCGCCGTCAATGATGGCGATGCAGAGGCCAGCGCCCGCCTGGTGCGCGAGCTGCTTGACCGCCACGGCACCGGCCGCGTCCTGTTCCGTAACACCCGCGCTGCGATCCAGGGTTTCCCGGAGCGCAAACTGCACGCTTACCCGCTGCCGTGCCCGGCCGAATACCTGGAGCTGCCGCTGGGCGAACACGCCGAGCTGTACCCGGAAGTCAGCTTCCAGTCCCAGCCTGACGCCAGCGATGAAGAGCGCTGGTGGCGCTTTGATCCTCGGGTTGAGTGGCTGACCGACACCCTGAAAATGCTCAAGCGCACCAAAGTGCTGGTCATTTGCGCCCACGCCGAAACCGCAATGGATCTGGAAGACGCCCTGCGCGTTCGTTCCGGCATTCCTGCAACGGTCTTCCACGAAGGCATGAACATTCTTGAGCGCGACCGCGCTGCAGCCTACTTCGCAGATGAAGAGTTCGGCGCTCAAGTACTGATCTGTTCCGAAATCGGCAGTGAAGGTCGCAACTTCCAGTTCGCCCACCATCTGGTGCTGTTCGACCTGCCGTCCCACCCGGACTTGCTGGAGCAGCGTATCGGCCGTCTGGACCGTATCGGTCAGAAGCACATTATCGAACTGCACGTGCCGTACCTTGAAACCAGCCCGCAACAGCGCCTGTTCCAGTGGTACCACGAAGCGCTGAATGCCTTCCTCAATACCTGCCCGACCGGCAACGCCCTGCAACACCAGTTCGGCCCACGCCTGCTGCCGTTGCTTGAAGCTGCGGACGATCACGAGTGGCAAGCGCTGATCGACGAAGCACGCCTTGAACGCGAGCGTCTCGAACAGGAGCTGCACACTGGCCGTGACCGCTTGCTGGAGCTTAACTCCGGCGGCTCGGGTGAAGGCGAAGCCCTGGTTGAAGCGATTCTTGAACAAGACGACCAGTTCACCCTGCCGATCTACATGGAAACCCTGTTCAACGCCTTTGGCATCGACAGCGAAGACCATTCCGAGAACGCGCTGATCCTCAAGCCAAGCGAAAAAATGCTCGACGCCAGCTTCCCGCTGGGCGACGACGAAGGTGTCACCATCACCTACGATCGCAACCAGGCACTGTCGCGCGAAGACATGCAATTCATCACCTGGGAACACCCGATGGTGCAAGGCGGCATGGACCTCGTACTGTCAGGCTCGATGGGCAACACCGCCGTCGCCCTGATCAAGAACAAGGCCCTCAAGCCTGGCACCGTGCTGCTGGAGCTGATTTACGTCAGCGAAGTGGTTGCCCCGCGCTCCCTGCAATTGGGTCGCTACCTGCCCCCTGCTGCCCTGCGCTGCCTGCTCGACGCCAACGGCAATGACCTGTCGTCACGCGTGGCGTTCGACACGCTCAACGAGCAACTGGAAAGCGTGCCCCGTGCCAGCGCCAACAAGTTCGTCCAGGCCCAGCGCGACCAGCTGACGCCGAAGATCAACGCCGGTGAAGCCAAGATCGCCCCCCGTCACGCAGAGCGCGTGGCCGAAGCGCAACGCCGCCTGGCAGCCGATACCGAAGAAGAACTGGCACGTTTGACTGCCCTGCAAGCGGTCAACCCTAGCGTTCGGGACAGCGAGCTGGTTGCCTTGCGCAAGCAACGCGAACAAAGCCTGGCCATGCTCGAAAAAGCAGCCCTGCGCCTTGAAGCCATTCGCGTGCTGGTAGCGGGTTAAAAACCCAAGACCTGTGGGAGCGGGCTTGCTCGCGATTGGATCAATGTGGTGAAACTGAATCACCGCGTTGATCCTATCGCGAGCAAGCCCGCTCCCACATCTTTGACAGTTCCGATCTGACGTAACTGACTATAAACCCCCGCCCTAATAACAAAATGATCGCTATCATTTTGCCATCACACCTGCCTCGCTCTATCCAGCCTCTATACTCGATCCCAAGCTAGCAACTTTCGACTAGCACATCAGGATTGCCGAGGCGTGCAATGGAAAGGCTAGGGTTGCAACTTGTGGTTGAGCCTTCAGAAAACGCGCAACTGCTGTTAATCGGCGGCTATAGCCCCTATCTGGTATTCGTCGCCTGGCTGGTCGCCTGTACTGCCTGCCTGGCCACGCTGGATCTGCTCGACCGCTGCGCCCATGCAGAAAAAACCGCTGCCAAGACCCTTTGGCGCTGGATCAGTGTCGGTTGCCTGGCGACCGGCATATGGGCCATGTACACCATCTGCCTGCTGGCATTGGAGTCGTCCCCTCTTGAATCTCGCTACAGCCTCGCAATAGCCATTGGCTCCTTAGTGATATCCCTGCTCGCGGCCCTGGTGATCGTGAACGTTTTCACTCGCATCACGATCTGGCGTTCACGTAGCGGCTTGCTGCATCAACTGACCAAATTTGCCTTGTGCATGACGGCAGCAGGCACCCTGCTCTGCGCTTACTTCATCAGCATGTCGGCCGTGGGCGACCCGGTTGTGAGCCATTCAGGTACGGACAGCAAGAACTGGCAACTGGCGCTGGTGGCTGCCCTGATTGCCCTGTTGTTGATTGGCAGTTGCATCAGTGCCGCGATCGTCGACAAAAAGCTGCAACTCAAGGAGCGCGACCTGAGGCGGGTCAACGCATTGCTCAGTCAACTCGACCAGGCGCGTGCGTCATTGCAGCAAGTGGCCCATTACGATCCGTTGACCAACCTGATCAATCGACGTGGTTTCAACCAGCTATTTGCTGAAAAGCTCATTGAGTGCACTGCCAATACCAGCAAGTTGGCCGTGATGTTCCTCGACATTGACCACTTCAAACGCATCAATGACAGCCTGGGCCACGATGCGGGCGACGAATTGCTGAAGGTCATCGCCGCGCGCATCAAACATGCCACCCGCAGCCACAATGACGTCGTTGCACGCTTTGGCGGTGACGAGTTCTGTATTTTGATCAACCTGAGCCATCGCGAAGAAGCGCAAAGCATGGGCCAGCGCATCATGCTCAAACTCAAAGAGCCCATCGAGCTGTCAGGAAGACAGATGGTGATGACCACCAGCATTGGCATCAGTGTGTTTCCGGATGACGGAACAAACTGTGCCGAACTGCTCAAGCATGCCGACCTGGCGCTTTATCAGTCCAAGGGGTGCGGGCGTAACAACCTGAACTTTTTTAGCCCTAATCTTAAAACCCGTGCCTCGCTGGAACTGCAGATCGAGGAAGAACTGCGTAACGCGCTCAATGAAGACAAAGGGCTGCTTCTACATTACCAGCCCATCTTTGACCTCAAGCATGGCCGCGTCGCCAAACTCGAGGCCCTGGTGCGCTGGCAGCATCCCGAACATGGCTTGCTCGGTCCGGACCGTTTTATCAACATCGCCGAGGCCAACGGGCTGATCGCCGAACTGGACCACTGGGTACTGCGCAAAGCCTGTCATGACCTTGCCGCCCTTTCCCGCCAGGGGTGGGCACATTTGGGGATTGCCGTGAATTGTTCGGCGCGCAATCTGGTGCGGGTTGAGCTGGCAGACGAAATCGAAAGCGCTCTTCGCACATCAGGCATTGCTGCCCATCGACTGGAACTGGAAGTCACGGAAAACGCCCTGATGTGCAACCTGAGCAGCACCTCCCAGCTGTTGCGACAGATCCGGGCGCTTGGCGTGTCACTGTCCATTGATGATTTCGGCACCGGTTATTCATCCCTGGCCTACCTGAAGCGCCTGCCACTCAACACCTTGAAAATTGACCGTTCGTTTATCCAGGACATACCGAGCTCCAGCCAGGACATGGAAATCGTCCAGGCCATTATCCTCATGGCCCACACCCTGCACCTGCAAGTCGTCACCGAAGGTGTGGAGACCACCCAGCAGTTCGAGTTTCTTGAACAGTTCGGCTGCGACTTTATCCAGGGCTATCTGCTCAGTCGCCCCGTCCCCTTCGAGGCACTGCAAGAGACTCTCGAACAGCTCGACAAACGCCCGGTGCGCGCACCGGACCACACCACATTTGTATTCACCGGCCAGTAGCAGCACAGCTGCCCTGCAGCCAAAAAAAAAACGCCACAGTACCAACTGTGGCGTTTCTCTACGGCAAATTGCCACTACCTGTAGCCGGGTTACTCAGCTACACACTCCGGGCTCTTCAAATCAGTGCAAATAATTGCCCCAGCTTGGTGCGCACAGCTATTTTTTCGCCCTTTCCTGGACCATCACCCAAGGTGAAACCACGACTACCCAGAGCTGCGGGTCACGTTCAAGAACGTCTAGCGCCTGCGCCTCAGTCATCTTGCCAAGAACACCAGACGCCATCCAGGCCGCGACTTTCTCTGCATCATCCTGAGTCACGGCCTGCGCCGCTTCAATCAAGTCCAGCTCAGGTTCAACCCACAGCAAATCACCTTTGGCGAAGAAGGGCTGCAAGGCTTTCCATTCAATAGTTGAGGTCTCGCCAAGCAGCTTGGCATAGAGGGTGCTAGGTTCTTCGTTCATGGGTTTCACCGGGAAAAAAAATCGGCGCAATGATAACGCCGCACACCCGGTAGAAAAACCCGGTTTTTCAGGCAAAGGAACGAAGAAAGAGCAGAAGGCACAGGACCGCCGCGTTGATCTGGCAACATTCTGATAACTATCAACAGCCTAATCCGCCGCTATTCTGTCTCTTTCTTACGTTTAAGCGACATTTCCTGTTTATTCCCCCGGCAGCCCGCTATTCAAGCGCTAAACCGGCGCTCTACACTGTACCGGTACAGTTGCAGGGGGGATTGACCGGGCATTTCGCTAAGAAGAAGACCCGGTCCGGCTGCCTTGGCTTCCAGGACTATAAAAATTACAACAGAAGAGTGGAGCACCAATAAAGATGGCTACGAAGCAGATTACTAAACTGTTTGCCGCTATGGTTTTGGCCGGGTTTGCCAGCCATTCATTTGCCGCAGACACCATCAAGATCGGTATCGCCGGCCCTAAAACCGGGCCTCTGACGCAGTACGGCGACATGCAGTTTGCTGGCGCAAAAATGGCCATCGAACAAATCAACGCCAAAGGCGGTGTTGATGGCAAAAAACTTGAAGCCGTTGACTACGATGACGCCTGCGACCCGAAACAAGCGGTTGCCGTGGCCAACAAAGTCGTCAATGACGGCATCAAATTTGTAGTCGGCCACCTGTGCTCCAGCTCCACTCAGCCTGCTTCGGATATTTACGAAGACGAAGGCATCATCATGATTACCCCGGCCGCCACCGGCCCGGAAATCACCGCCCGCGGTTACAAAATGATCTTCCGTACCATCGGTCTGGACAGCGCCCAGGGCCCTGCAGCCGGTAACTACATCGCTGATCACGTGAAACCGAAAATCGTCGCGGTATTGCACGACAAACAGCAATACGGTGAAGGCATCGCCTCCGCCGTTAAAAAGACCCTGGAAGACAAAGGCGTCAAGGTCGCTGTCTTTGAAGGCGTCAACGCTGGCGAAAAAGACTACTCCTCTGTCATTGCCAAGCTCAAGCAAGCCAACGTCGACTTCGTCTACTACGGTGGCTACCACCCTGAGCTGGGTCTGATCCTGCGCCAGGCCAAAGAGAAAGGCCTGAACGCCAAGTTCATGGGCCCAGAAGGCGTGGGCAACGAGTCCATCTCGCAAATCGCCCAGGGCGCTTCCGAAGGCCTGCTGGTTACCCTGCCAAAAGCATTCGACGCCGACCCGGCCAACAAGGCTCTGGTTGATGCCTTTGCTGCCAAGAAACAAGATCCTACCGGCCCATTCGTGTTCCCGGCTTACGCAGCGGTTGAAGTGATTGCCGGCGGTATCGAGCAAGCCAAAAGCGAAGACCCAACCAAAGTCGCTGAAGCTATCCACAAAGGCACTTACAAAACCCCAACCGGCAACCTGAAATTTGACGCCAAAGGCGACGTGGAAGATTTCAAGTTCGTGGTTTACGAATGGCACTTCGGCAAGCCTAAAACTGAAGTAAGCCCTCAGTAAGGGTCGGTTCCCGACCTGACAACAAAGCCCACTGCACAAGCGGTGGGTTTTGTTTTACGGGTCCTTGGTTCGTGGAAATGGGGCTGCGCTTTCGTGATCCGAAAGTCTGTCCACCTGAAAATCTTTAAAACCGTCACCAGCGGTTCGCTGGCAGAAGACCCGTGCTCCAAGTGGGTGAATACCCATACAGCCCGGGCCGGAAAATGACTCCACCAGTGAAATGCGTCTCAGGTTTTTAGGAGCTTTGTAATGCCTGACATCTATCACTTCTTCCAAATGCTGGTTAACGGCCTCAACGTTGGCAGCACTTATGCCCTGATCGCCATCGGCTACACGATGGTTTACGGCATTATTGGAATGATCAACTTCGCCCACGGCGAGGTGTACATGATTGGTTCCTATATTGCGTTCATCGCCATCGCAGGCTTGACCATGATGGGTCTGGACAGCGTGCCACTCCTGCTGACTGCCGCGTTTATCGCCAGCATCGTGGTCACCAGCGCCTACGGCTACAGCATCGAGCGGGTTGCCTACCGTCCCTTGCGCGGCAGTAACCGCCTTATCCCGTTGATTTCCGCCATCGGCATGTCGATCTTCCTGCAAAACACCGTACTACTGGCACAGGACTCAAAAGACAAATCGATCCCTAACCTGATCCCCGGCGGCTTCACCTTTGGTCCTGGAGGCGCTAGTGAAGTTATCGTCTCCTACATGCAAATCGTGGTTTTCGTCGTCACCTTCCTCGCAATGCTTGGCCTGACCCTGTTCATCTCTCGCTCACGCATGGGCCGCGCCTGCCGCGCCTGTGCCGAAGACATGAAAATGGCCAACCTGCTGGGTATCAATACCAACAACGTCATTGCGCTGACCTTCGTGATCGGTGCTGCCCTGGCAGCCGTTGCAGCGGTGTTGATCAGTGTCCAGTACGGCGTAATCAACCCTAACGCAGGATTCCTGGTGGGCCTTAAAGCCTTCACCGCTGCGGTATTGGGCGGTATTGGCAGCATTCCTGGCGCGATGCTCGGTGGCCTGGTACTCGGTGTAGCTGAAGCCTTTGGTGCCGATATCTTCGGCGACCAGTACAAAGACGTAGTGGCTTTTGGCTTGCTGGTGCTGGTGCTGCTGTTCCGTCCGACCGGCATTCTGGGGCGTCCGGAGATTGAAAAAGTATGACTAGGAATCTTAAGTCGGCGCTCTTCAGCGCCTTGTTGGTCTGGGCCGTCGCCTACCCGGTACTCGGCCTGAAACTGACTATCGTCGGGATCAACATCGAAGTTCACAACACCAGCCCCTTGATCCTGAGCGTGATTACGATCTGCTCCTTGCTGATGTTTGTGCGCGTGTTGTTCAACCAGCAACTGACCTCGGCCTGGAAGAACTCTCCCAGCCTGCCAAAAGTGCCTGTCAAGGCCACCAACTTCCTGACCCTGCCCAGCACCCAGCGCTGGATCATTCTCGGTCTGGTCGTGATTGCCCTGATCTGGCCTTTCTATGGTTCGCGCGGTGCCGTGGACATTGCCACGCTGATCCTGATCTACGTGATGCTCGGCCTGGGCCTGAACATTGTGGTCGGGCTGGCCGGTCTGCTTGACCTGGGTTATGTCGGGTTCTATGCCGTGGGTGCCTACACCTACGCGCTGCTCGCCCATTACTTCGGCCTGAGCTTCTGGATCTGCCTGCCGCTGGCCGGGTTGATGGCCGCTACCTTTGGCTTCCTGCTCGGTTTCCCGGTGTTGCGCTTACGCGGTGACTATCTGGCCATCGTGACCCTGGGCTTCGGTGAAATCATCCGTCTGTTCCTGCGTAACCTGACCGATCTCACTGGCGGACCCAACGGTATCAGCAACATCCCGAAACCAACGTTGTTCGGCCTCAGCTTCGACAGAACCGCTGCCGAAGGCATGCAAACCTTTCACGAGTACTTTGGCATCGCTTACAACTCGATCAACAAGGTCATTTTCTTGTACCTGATCGCGTTGGTGCTGGTACTGCTGGTGCTGTTCGTGATCAACCGCCTGCTGCGCATGCCAATCGGTCGCGCATGGGAAGCACTGCGTGAAGACGAAATCGCCTGCCGCGCTCTGGGCCTGAACCCGACCGTGATCAAGCTTTCCGCCTTCACCCTGGGCGCTACCTTCGCAGGTTTCGCCGGCAGCTTCTTTGCTGCACGCCAGGGCCTGGTGACGCCTGAGTCGTTCACCTTCCTTGAGTCGGCGATCATTCTGGCCATCGTGGTACTGGGTGGCATGGGCTCGCAACTGGGCGTGATCCTGGCAGCCGTGGTGATGATCCTGCTGCCAGAGATGATGCGTGAATTCAGCGAATACCGAATGCTGCTGTTCGGAGCACTGATGGTGCTGATGATGATCTGGCGCCCGCAAGGTCTTCTGCCCATGCAACGTCCTCACCTGGAGCTGCGAAAATGAGCCGCGAGTTACTGAAAGTCAGCGGCCTGAGCATGCGCTTTGGCGGCTTGTTGGCGGTGAATGGCGTGGCCCTGACCGTCAAGGAAAAACAGGTTGTGTCGATGATCGGCCCTAACGGTGCCGGCAAGACCACGGTCTTCAACTGCCTGACCGGTTTCTACAAGCCGTCTGCCGGTAGCATCGTGCTCGATGGTGAGTCGATTGAAGGCCTGCCGGGTCATGAAATCGCGCGCAAAGGCGTGGTTCGTACCTTCCAGAACGTGCGCCTGTTCAAAGACATGACAGCCGTTGAGAACCTGCTGATTGCCCAGCATCGCCACCTCAACACCAACTTTCTGTCGGGCCTGTTCAAAACCCCTTCATTCCGTAAAAGCGAACGTGAGGCCCTGGATTACGCCGCGTACTGGCTGGACAAGGTCAACCTGACCGAGTTCGCCAACCGCCCGGCGGGCACCTTGGCATACGGCCAGCAACGACGCCTGGAAATCGCCCGCTGCATGATGACGCGTCCGCGCATCCTCATGCTCGACGAACCGGCGGCAGGGCTGAACCCCAAGGAAACCGAAGACCTCAAAGCGCTGATCAGCGTTTTGCGCAATGAGCACAACGCTACCGTGCTGTTGATTGAGCACGACATGAAACTGGTCATGAGCATTTCCGACCATATCGTGGTGATCAACCAGGGCACGCCTTTGGCTGACGGGACGCCGGAACAGATCCGCGACAACCCTGAAGTGATCAAAGCCTATTTGGGGGAAGCGTAAAATGCTGCAATTTGAAAACGTTTCGACCTTTTACGGCAAGATCCAGGCCCTGCACGGCGTCAACGTCGAAGTGCGCCAGGGCGAGATCGTCACCCTGATCGGCGCCAACGGTGCTGGCAAATCGACCCTGATGATGACCTTGTGCGGTTCCCCGCAAGCCCAGAGCGGTAGCATTCGTTATCTGGGCGAGGAACTGGTGGGGTTGAGCTCGGCGCAGATCATGCGCAAAAGCATCGCTGTTGTACCTGAAGGGCGCCGGGTGTTTGCTCGTTTGACTGTGGAAGAGAACCTCGCCATGGGCGGATTCTTTACCGAGAAGCAGGAATACGAAGAGCAAATGGATAAGGTTCTGCACTTGTTCCCGCGCCTGAAAGAACGTTTCACACAACGGGGTGGCACCATGTCCGGTGGTGAGCAGCAAATGCTCGCCATTGGCCGTGCGCTGATGAGCAAGCCCAAGCTGCTGTTGCTGGATGAACCATCGCTAGGATTGGCCCCGATCATCATTCAACAGATTTTCGACATCATCGAACAGCTGCGTGATGAGGGTGTAACGGTGTTTCTGGTGGAGCAAAACGCCAACCAGGCGCTCAAAATCGCTGACCGCGCCTACGTGCTGGAAAACGGCCGGGTGGTCATGCAAGGCACCGGCGAGCAACTGCTCAACGATCCAAAAGTGCGTGACGCCTATCTGGGTGGCTAATGCTGCCTGCGACACAAAAAACGGCCCTTCGGGGCCGTTTTTTATTGCCCCCTACCGGGCTTTCTGTAGCAGCTGCCGTAGGAACGGGGGAGGTTGCAGTTAAAACCAAAAAATAATTCAGGTGCGTTGTAATAACTGCCCCCCTCGTTTCTCTAGTTGAGTAAGCCGGCAGCAATCGCTACCGGGATCTGGAGAATCACCATGAACAGCAAAACTACCCGCACCCTGTCCGCCGCTGCACTGACACTTGCTCTGGGTTCCGCCCTGAGCATCGCCGCCCTGCCCGCTCAGGCTGCTGGCGATATGGAGAAGTGCTTCGGGGTTGCCATGAAAGGCCATAACGATTGCGCCGCAGGGGCAGGCACTACCTGTGCAGGAACCGCCAAGGTAGACAATCAGGCCAATGCCTGGAAGCTCGTACCAAAAGGCACCTGCGAAACAACCTCCAGCAGCACCTCGCCTACCGGCTTTGGCCAAATGGCTGCCTACAAAGCCAAATCCTGATTCGCACACTGAGTGCTGATGATGCACAGCCCGCTTGCTTCGCTCATCGCGCCTCGTGCGCCCCTGCTCCCGCCGCGTGCGGGGCTGGGGCTCAAGGCCGAACATTTCCAGGATGTACTCGCCACCCGGCCTGACGTCGGCTTCTTTGAAGTACACGCCGAAAACTACATGGTTGCCGGAGGCCCGTTCCACCACTACCTGAGCCTGATTTGCGATCAGTATCCCCTGTCGATTCACGGCGTCGGTCTGTCGATCGGGGGCCAAAGCCCGCTCAATCCCGAACATTTGCAACGCTTGAGCACATTGCTCGACCGCTACCGGCCCCAGATGTTTTCCGAACATCTGGCATGGTCTTCCCACGGGCCGTATTTTTTGAACGACCTGCTGCCTTTGCGTTATGACACCGCCACGCTGACGCGGGTATGCGCGCACATTGATCAGGTCCAGAACCTGTTGCAGCGCCAGATCCTGCTGGAAAACCCCGCAACCTATATTGAGTTCGACGAGGCCCATTTCGACGAGGCCGACTTCATCCACGAAGTCATCACCCGCAGTGGTTGTGGCCTATTACTGGACGTTAACAACCTGTACGTGTCCTGCATCAACCACGCCCGTAATCCCCTGGCCTACCTCGATGCTTTGCCGCTGCGGGCTGTTGGAGAGATTCATCTGGCAGGTTTTGCCGAAGAGTCCGACAGCCTTGGCGAGCGACTGCTTATCGACAACCACGGATCACCCGTCGATCAAGCCGTGTGGACGCTGTACCGACAAGCACTGAAGCGAACGGGCCCAATGGCCACCCTGATCGAGCGCGACAACCATCTGCCTGCACTCACCGAACTCGTCAAGGAAGCACGACTTGCCGAGCACTACCTGAGCAGCACACAGGTGCAACCATGAATATGCAAGAGGCTTTCAGCGCAGCGCTGCTCGATCCTGATACGCCTTACCCGCAAGGTATTTCCTGCCATAACGGCGACATTGAGCGTCGTTTTGCGGTTTATCGCAACAATGTCCACAGTGGCCTGATCAACGCACTGGCCACGAGCTACCCGGTCGTTTCGCAGCTGGTTGGCGACGTTTTCTTTCAGGCAATGGCGCGGGCTTTTATTCAAGATTTCCCGCCCAAAAGCCCTGTAATGAGCACCTATGGCGTCCAGTTCGCAGATTTTGTCAAGGGTTTCGCACCTGCCAGCAGCGTGCCTTACCTGGCGGATGTCGCACGATTGGAACGTTTGTGCGTCCAGGCCTTTCACGCCGCAGACGCCTGCGCAGTGGACCCGCACTTATTGATCCGCGCGCTCAACAACCCCGGCAGGCTTGGCCAGTTGTGCCTGCAACTGCATCCCGGCGTCGCAAGCCTGAATTCACCCTACGCCATAGCCGCTCTATGGACCGCACATCAACACCAGGGCCAAATTCAGGGCCTAGACCCGCATCAGCCACAAAGCGCCGTGGTGCTGCGCAACGGATTACGGGTGGAAGTGTTCGCGGTCGGCTGCGGGTGTGCAGCGTTCGTGGACGGGCTCAAGGAAGGCCGGCCCCTGGAACTGGCCGCTTGCCAGGCTCTGGAAGCCGCCCCTGATTTTGATCTGGGCCAGGCCCTGGCGCTGCTGATCACCCATGACGCCATCACCGGCCTACACCCCACCGCAGAGGTTTCGCCATGAACACCCATGCAACGCCCACATGCCAGATACGCCGTTTAATCGGACTGATGCAACGTATCCCCCACACGCTGATAGCCTTTGTCGCACGGTTTTCTATCGCTGCGGTGTTCTGGAAGTCCGGCCAGACCAAAGTCGAGGGCCTGGCGATCGACCTGGTGAACGGCACCTTTGAACTCAATGCCCCACACTTGGCCGACTCTGCGGTGTACTTGTTCAGTACGGAATACAAACTCCCGCTGCTGCCCCCGGACATTGCCGCGTACGCAGCAGCTTTCAGTGAACACGTCTTCCCGCTGCTGATCCTGCTGGGGCTTGCCACCCGTTTTTCGGCACTGGCACTGCTGGGGATGACGCTGACCATTCAGTTATTCGTGTACCCGGACGCCTACCCCACTCATGGGACATGGATCGCGATTCTGTTGTACCTGATGGCCAGAGGCCCCGGTGCGTTGTCGATTGATCACCTGATCGCCAGACGTTTTCGTTACCGCGCGTCAATGGCCTCACCGCTGCGCCGGAACCAGCCTGCAAGGTAATCCGCCAAAACCTGCGTGCGTTTCGGCAAACCGCCCTGATAGGGGTGAACCAGGTACATGGGGTTACTGCGTGTCTGATAGTCACGCAGCAACGCGCGCAATCGTCCATCGGCCAGTTCGGCATTGAGCATGTATGAAGGCAGGCGGGCGATACCGGCACCGATCACCGCGGCTTTTTTCAGCAAGCTGTAGTGATTGCTGGCAAACGGCCCCGAGACCCGCACACGGTGCAGTTCGTGCTGGAGGTGGTACTGCCACTCTTCGCGGCCGCTGTAGTGACTGTTGAGCAGGCAACGGTGCTCGACCAGTTGCTGCGGGGTGACTGGCTCGCCGTATTGCTCAAGGTAGGCCGGGCTCGCACAGGTGATCTCCTGCCAGTTGAGCACCAGTTTTGCCACCAGTCGCTCGTTATTGGCGACCTGAGAACGGATCGCCAGATCGAAGCCCTCCCGTGCCATGTCGCGGTAGCTGTTGTTGAGTTCCAGCTCGATCTGCACCTGGGGGTATTCGCGGGAAAATTCCATCAGCAGCGAATCAAAAAATGTTTCGCCCAAGGATACGGGCACGGTCATACGCACCGGGCCTACCATATCGTCCTTGAGTCGGGCTAATGCCTGACGCGCCCGCTCCACTTGCACGACCAATGCCCGGGCCTGGGGCAGTAACGCTGCGCCAGCAGCCGTCAGGCTCAAACGCCGTGTGGTGCGGTGCAGCAACACCACCGCAAACTGAGCCTCCAAGAGGCTGATGCGTTTGGACAATTGCCCTTTGCTGCAACCCAGCTGCTGGGCGGCCAAGGTAAAACTCCCCGCGTCGATCAACACCGCGAACGCCGCCAAGTCATCCATTTCGCTCATGGATTGTTTCCATATGAAAACCAAAGGTTGCCTATTAGTGCGCTTATCCCGGTAAAAAACCACCACTAGACTAAGCACTCACCTCTTCCTGCAAGGAACACCCCATGAAAATCCTGTTGATCGGCGCTAACGGCACCATTGGTTCAGCCATTGATCGCGAGCTGTCGTCGCGCCACGAGATCGTGCGTATTGGCCGCAATAGCGGCGATTTTCAGGTCGATATCAGCGACTGTTCATCGATTCGCAACCTGTTCGAACAGACCGGACGCTTCGACGCGCTGGTCTGTGCCGCTGGCAACGTCAAGTTCGCCGCACTGGAAGACATGAGCGAAAGTGACTTCGCCCTGGGCCTGCAGGACAAGTTGATGGGGCAAGTCAATCTGCTGCTGATTGGTCGCGAGTTTGCCAACGATGGCGCCTCGTTCACCTTCACCAGCGGTGTCATCAATCGCGAACCGATTCGCACGGGCAGTTCGGCGGCACTGGTCAACGCAGCACTCGACGGCTTTGTAAAAGCGGCTGCCATCGAGCTGCCACGGGGGCTGCGGGTTAACTCGGTGAGCCCTACGGTACTGGAAGAGGCGATGGGCAAGTACGCGCCGTACTTCCGCGGTTTCAAGCCGGTGGCAGGCGCCGACGTGGCTCTGGCCTACGCCAAAAGTGTCGAAGGCCTGCAAACCGGGCAAACCTACATCGTGGGTTGAGCCGAGCTCTGTAGTCGCTGCCGCAGGCTGCGAAGGGTTGCGAAGCAAGCCGTTTTCTTGAAGAACCCACAGTTCCAATCGCAGCCTGCGGCAGCGACTACAGAAGGTGAACCTCTTGTGATGCACCGCCAGCCTGAGTAACGTGGCGGCTCTAGTCAGGAGTCCCAACGATGCGTGCTGTTCGTCCCTTGGTTTTGTTTGCCCTGCTGCCCCTGTTTGCGGGCTGCCAACTGCTCAACAGCAAGCCAGCTGACACCACCGCCGGCCTGACCCGCCTGCAAGGTGAGTTGGTTTCATCCGGTGATCAGTTGGTGTTCCAACCGTGCGTCGGCCAGCAGCGCTATGAAGTGCGCGACGGCGACAACACCACCCTGGTGCAGGACGCTTCTTACATGCCCAATAAACCGGGCAAGTTGTTCGCCGATATTCGCGGCAGTTTTGTCGCCAGCAAAACCCCCGGTGCGGACGGTGAAGTCCAGGTGCAACAGCTCTATCGCCTGGAACGCAACAGCAACGCCTGCCAGGACCTTAACTTCAAGCAACTGACCGTACACGCCAACGGCAATGGCCCGGCATGGGAAGTACAGGCCGGCGGCAAGGGCATGGTGCTTAAACGCGAAGGTCAGCCGGACCTGGCACTGCCTTATGTTGAAGAACAGATCGGTGACGGTCGTTTTTCGCTGTCCACTGAAGCCAACAATCAACGCATAGAACTGTGGGTTGCCCCACAACGTTGCACTGACAGTGTCGACGGCAGCGTGCAGCATCTGGGTGCAGAGCTGCGGATCAACGGTCAGGTCCAGCGCGGCTGTGGCTATTTTGGTGGCGCACGCAACGACTAACCGACAACTGTTGCCGCATAGTGCCCCGAAGCAGCTTACAATTGGCGGTTCTGCCAGGGTTTACCTGGCCCCCCGATACTGGACACTGTCATGTTACGAATTACCGAACTCAAGCTGCCGATCGACCATCCCGAAGAAGACCTGCGCCCTGCCATCCTGCAGCGCCTGGGCATCGAAAGTGATGACCTGCTCGATTTCACCTTGTTCAAGCGCAGCTACGATGCGCGTAAAAAATCGTCCGAATTGTGCTTTATCTACACCATCGACCTGAGTGTGCGCGATGAAGCGCCGCTGTTGGCCAAGTTCGCGGACGACCGTAACGTCAATCCAGCGCCAGACGTCAGCTACAAAGTCGTCGGCCAGGCCCCACAAGACTTGAGCCAGCGCCCGATTGTGGTGGGTTTTGGTCCGTGCGGTATTTTCGCCGGCTTGCTGCTGGCACAAATGGGCTTCAAGCCGATCATTCTTGAGCGCGGCACCGAAGTTCGCCAGCGCACCAAGGACACCTGGGGCCTGTGGCGTAAAAACGTACTCAACCCCGAGTCCAACGTACAGTTTGGTGAAGGCGGCGCAGGCACGTTCTCGGACGGCAAGCTTTACAGCCAGATCAAGGATCCCAAGCACCACGGCCGTAAAGTGCTGCACGAGTTTGTCAAAGCCGGTGCCCCGGACGAGATCCTCTACGTCAGCAAGCCGCATATCGGTACGTTCCGTCTGACCGGTGTCGTCGAAAACATGCGCCAGCAGATCATCGCGCTGGGCGGTGAAGTCCGTTTTCAACAGCGTGTGACTGACGTCCTGATCGACGACGGCCAGTTGACCGGCGTGGTACTGGCCGACGGCGAACAGCTGAACTCGCGCCACGTGATCCTGGCCCTGGGCCACAGCGCCCGTGACACGTTCCGCATGCTCCACGGTCGTGGCGTGTACATGGAAGCCAAACCGTTCTCGGTAGGTTTCCGGATCGAACACCCGCAGTCGTTGATCGACAGCGCACGCCTGGGCAAGTACGCGGGCCACCCGAAACTGGGCGCCGCCGACTACAAACTGGTTCACCACGCCAAAAACGGCCGTTCGGTTTACAGCTTCTGCATGTGCCCAGGCGGCACCGTGGTTGCGGCTACCAGCGAGCCGGGTCGTGTTGTGACCAACGGTATGAGCCAGTACTCACGTAACGAACGCAACGCCAACTCGGGCATCGTGGTCGGCATCACACCTGAGGACTATCCAGGTGGGCCATTGGCCGGTATCGAACTGCAAGAACGCCTGGAAGCCCACGCCTACGTGTTGGGTGGCAGCAATTACGAGGCACCGGCGCAACTGGTGGGTGACTTTATAGCGGGTAAACCTTCATCGGCCCTGGGCAGCGTCGAGCCGTCCTACAAACCGGGTGTGTCCCTGGGTGATCTGGCCCTGGCCTTGCCGGACTACGCCATTGAAGCCATCCGTGAAGCCTTGCCGGCGTTCGAGAAACAGATCAAGGGTTTCTCGATGCATGATGCGATCCTGACCGGGATCGAAACCCGTACCTCGTCGCCTCTGCGCATGACCCGTGATGCGTCGATGCAAAGCCTCAACGTCAAGGGCCTGTTCCCGGCAGGCGAAGGCGCAGGCTATGCAGGTGGCATTCTGTCGGCCGGTGTCGACGGCATCCGGATTGCCGAGGCTGTCGCTCGCGACATTCTGGGTATCGAAGCGTAGGTTTTTGACGCAGCAGGAGCGAGCTTGCTCGCGATTGCATCACTGCGGTTTGCCTGACAAACCGCAGCGCCTGCATCGCGAGCAAGCCCCCTCCCACAAACCCCGCATCAGAGGCCTGCCCGCAACACCCCTTCAGGCAACGCAGCGCCCTGCTCCACGCAGGCTTTGACTGCACCGATCAACGCGTCCAGTTCATAACCCTGAGCCTTGAGCCACTGCGCATCGTAGTAGGTCGTGGCATACCGCTCACCGCCATCACACAAAATCGCAACGATCGAGCCGCTTTCACCGTTGGCAACCATCTGCTGCGCCGCGATCAATGCGCCAATCAGATTCGTCCCGCTCGATCCTCCGACCCGTCGCCCCATGCGCTGCGCCAAGTAGTGCATGGCCGCCAATGACAAGGCATCCGGAACCTTGACCATCGCGTCGATCACCTTCGGCAAAAATGAGGCCTCGACCCTGGGCCTGCCGATACCCTCAATGCGCGAGCCGCAGTCCAGTCGCAAACTGGCATCACCGCTCAGGTAAAAGTCGAAGAACACCGAACGTTCGGCGTCGGCACACAGCACGCGGGTGTTGTGCTGGCGATATCGGACATAGCGCCCCAGAGTTGCGGTCGTACCGCCCGTGCCCGGGCTGGAGATCAGCCAACTCGGCTCCGGGTGGCGCTCATAACGCAGTTGCTGGAAGATCGACTCGGCGATGTTGTTGTTCGCTCGCCAGTCCGTAGCCCGCTCTGCATAGGTGAACTGGTCCATGAAATGGCCACCGGTTTCCCGGGCCAGCCGCTCGGACTCGGCATGTATCCGGGTAGGGTCTTCCACCAAATGGCTTTGGCCACCATAAAAGGCTATTTGCTCGATCTTGGCAGGCGAGGTGCTGGCAGGCATCACGGCAATAAAGGGCAAACCCAGCAATCGGGCGAAATAGGCTTCAGACACTGCCGTCGAACCGCTGGACGCTTCGATCACCGGTGAGCCGGCCTTTAGCCAGCCATTACACAACGCATATAAAAACAATGACCTCGCCAAACGGTGCTTGAGGCTGCCCGTCGGGTGGCTTGACTCGTCCTTGAAGTACAACTCGATACCCGCAAAACCCGGCAGCGACACAGGAATCAGATGGGTGTCAGCACAGCGCTGAAAGTCTGCTTCAATCGTACGAATGGCTTCGCGTGCCCACTGGAGGTCTTGGTTCATGGAGGGTGGCTCGTGATAGCAAAAGGGAAAGCACAGCATGTGCGTGCGGTGTGCAACGACCAATCCTAAGACATTTCCTACAGTCGCCACAGGCACAGAACTGTCTCAATTTGACACACAACTGCTAGGCTCTTTGGCGATGCGAGAGCAAACCCCTGCTTATAACAAAAAAGAATATAGTTTTTGTTTTAACCCCTAACCCCACAGGTTAGGGTGTCGCACCTTTTACTTAATCGATGGAGAGCGACCTTGCCTCTGCGTAGTACTTTCACTCGTTTCTTTCAGTTGGAAGCTGCCAGCGGTCTGCTGTTGATTGCCGCGGCCGCTCTGGCTTTGATCATCAATAACTCACCGCTTTCCCATTACTACACGGCCTTTCTGGACGTGCCGGTAGCGGTACAAATCGGCGCCCTGCAAATTGCCAAGCCTTCGCTGCTGTGGATCAACGATGGCCTGATGGCCTTGTTCTTTCTGCTGATCGGCCTCGAGGTCAAGCGCGAACTGCTCGAAGGCCAGCTGTCCAAGCCCTCGCAAGTGGTGCTGCCGGGGGCCGCGGCCATCGGCGGGATGGTCGTGCCTGCGCTGATTTACTGGTACATCAACAAAGACTACCCCGACGCGCTGGGCGGCTGGGCAATCCCCATGGCCACTGACATCGCCTTCGCCCTCGGCGTGCTGGCCTTGCTCGGCAAACGCGTACCGGTGTCTCTCAAGCTGTTCCTGATGACCCTGGCGATCATCGACGATCTGGGGGCGATCATCGTGATCGCGGTGTTCTACTCCAGCGAACTGTCCGGCCTGTCGCTGCTGCTGGCAGCGGCATGCCTGATTGCCCTGATTGCGATGAACCGCATGGGCGTGATCAAAGTTGCGCCTTATATGATCATCGGCCTGATCCTCTGGGTGTGCGTGCTCAAAAGTGGTGTGCATGCCACGCTGGCGGGTGTAACGCTGGCGTTCTGTATCCCGCTGCGGACCAAGAACTCAGAACCGTCACCATTGATGACCATTGAGCATGCACTGCATCCGTGGGTGGCTTACGCGATCCTGCCGTTGTTTGCCTTCGCCAATGCCGGTGTATCGCTGGCGGGTGTCAGCCTGCACAGTTTCGTCAGTCACGTGCCGATGGGCATTGCGGCGGGCTTGCTGATCGGTAAGACCGTGGGCGTGTTCGGCTTGACCTGGATCGCCATCAAGACCGGCATGGCATCCCTGCCCGCTGGGGCAAACTGGGGCCAGGTGCTGGGCGTCGCCATCCTGTGCGGCATCGGCTTCACCATGAGCCTGTTCGTGGGGTCACTGGCGTTCGTAGCAGGCAGTAGCGAGTATGTGGGCATGGACCGCATGGGCATCCTGACCGGCTCCATCCTGGCGGCGCTGATCGGCTATGGCGTCACACTGTTCTTCAGCCGCAAACAATCATTAGCGTGACCCTGCTTTAATGCGGGAGCGGGCTGGCCCGGACAAAGGCAACGCAGATCATCTGCGTTGCCTTTGTCGCGACTGAACCGCCAAAAGAGGGAAACGTGGTCGATAAATTTCAGATTGTGCAATACGCGGGCATCACCGTGATGTTCCCGGCAGCGTTGGTCATTGCTGCCTGGTTATGGGTTGGTGCGTCGAAAAAAATCGCGTGTCTATGGTTGGGCGTGCTGGTGTGTGCCTACTTCATCGTGGGCGCGAGCAAGATCCTGTTCAAGGGGTGGGGCATTGGCCTGCATGACCTGGGCATTGCCGTCTTCAGCGGACACGCGATGAACGCTTGCCTGGTCTTCACCGTGATGCTGAATCTGCTGTGCCAACAGCTCGATCAACGTTTGCGCTGGCCAGTACTGGGAGCCGGTTTAGTGGCGACCTGGTGGTTTGCCATCCATTACGTTGCCCATACCATTCACCCATTGCCGGAGGCTATCGCAGGCGCACTGATAGGTTCGGTTGCCGCGTGTGTGTTTTTGTTTAGCGTCAAGCAATACAACCTCAGCAAGGTTCCACGGCCAGCGCTGGTGATGGGCCTGGCAGTGGTGCTGGCGTTCGACGCCATGCCCAAGTACACGGCAGAACGCTTGCTGGATCACATCGCCATAACGCTGTCGGGGGCCGACCAGGCCTTCAGGCACTCGTCCTGAGTTGAATCAGCGGACATGAAAAAACCCCGGCCAGTTCGCACTGGCCGGGGTTTTGTTTTAGCGCTGCCGCCCGGTTTACTGGGTAACGCGGCTGGTGCCATCAACGGTCATGATGCGCACTCGCTCACCGGTACGGAACACCTGGTTCGGCTCAACCTGCTGCACATAGGCACGGGTGCTGCCGTCGTCTTCACGTACGGTGATTTCTACGCCCTGGGTCTTGGTCAGGCCCGATTCGGCCGCAGAACCCAGCAGGCCACCGGCTACTGCGCCGATAACAGCTGTCACGATGCTGCCACGGCCACCGCCGATGGCGCTGCCGCCCACACCGCCCACGATAGCGCCGGTTGCAGCGCCGATCGGAGTCTTGGTGCCTTCAATCTGCACCGGACGCAAGGCAACGATGGTGCCCATACGAACGGTCTGTACACGTCGAGCTTCGTCACGGGAGTAGGTATCGCCGGTCAGGTTGGAGGTGCAGCCGCCCAACAAGACAGTCATGGTAGAAAAAGCGGCAACCAACAGAACAGACTTACGCATAGGATCAACTCCAAAAGATCAGGGATTCATTAAACTCCGCAGCCGGGGACCTGTCACGGTACAGCGCGGGTAAAAAGGCTTTATTCAGCGTCTGTACAGTAAAAACAGAACCGTTTCGCCGTTTCAAAACTTCAGCAAAGAGTAGCGCGAAATAATCATCTTGCATTGCGCGCCACCCTCGCAAGTAACGTCGTTAAGGCGCCAGGCGCTCTCGAGTCCACTCAGTCCCTTCACGCCGATAGTTAAGGCGATCATGCAGACGGCTTGGCCGCCCCTGCCAGAATTCAATGCGCTGGGGCAACAACCGGTAGCCGCCCCAGTGCTCGGGGCAATGGGGCTGGGTGTCGCTGAACCGCGCCTCGGTGGCCTTGAGCAAACCGACCAGCTCGTCACGATCCGCAATCACCTGGCTTTGCGGCGAAGCCCAGGCTCCGATCCGGCTGCCTATAGGTCGAACCTGATAATAGGCATCGGACTCTTGGGGCGTGACCTTGACCACTTGCCCCTCGATGCGCACCTGACGCTCCAGGGTTGGCCAGAAAAAAGTCATGGCCGCGAACGGACGCTCAGCGAGTTGCTGGCCTTTGGCGCTGGTGTAATTGGTGAAAAAGGTAAACCCCTGGTCATCCAGACCTTTGAGCAAAAGCACACGGCAATGCGGACGCCCCTCGGCATCGACGGTGGCCAGGGTCATGGCATTCGCCTCGACCGGTGGCTGTTCGGTTTTGACCGCGTCGTTGAACCACTGATGAAACAGCGCGAAGGGCTCGGCCGGGGCTTGAGCCTCGGCCAGCCCGTCACGGGTGTAATCACGTCGCATATCTGCCAATGCTTGAGTCATGCCGCAATCCTTCCCTGAATCAATCAGTTCTTGGTCTGATCGTTGGCGGCAACTTTCTTGTCCGCAGCCGCTTTGGCTTTAGCCACGACCGGCTTCTTGGCTGGCGCTGGCTTCACTGCTTTTTTGGCCGGTGCCGCCTTCTTGGCTACAACGCCTTTCTTGGCCGGTGCCGCTGCGTTCTTCTTGGCTACAGAAGGTGGAACTGCAGGCTGCACAGCAACCAGTTCAGCGGGCGACAAGGCTGGCTGGCTGTATTTGCTGACCAGCGCGACCATCGTGGCTTGCGGCGTCATCAGGATTTCAACCCGACGGTTCAACGCACGACCTTCATTACTGTCGTTGGCTGCGCGCGGCATCACAGAACCCATGCCACGCAAAGTCAGGCGGTTACCTTGCAAACCGCTCATGCGGAAGATGGCGGCCACTGACTTGGCGCGATCCAGGCTCAAACGGGTATTGGCGGCCATAGCGCCTGCAGAGTCCGCATGTCCCAACACCAACACGGCAGTTTTTGGATCGCCTTCAACGACTTTGGCCACGCGAGTGAACGGGCCCAGCATCGACGGCATCAGCAAGTCAGGACGGGTCGCCTTGAACGAGCTGTCAGCCGAAGCCACGATGATCAGCAGGTTTTCGCGGCGTTCCAGTTGCAGGTTGGTGTCCTTGATCGCGACACGCAGGCGCGGCTCGTATTCATCCAGCCAGGCTTGAGTGATTTTCGGGTCTGGCATCGGGATCACGCCAACCGGGGCAGTTTTGGACGCTTTGTCATCGCCACCGAACGGCCACCACCAATTTTTGGTAGAGGTTGACGCGCCAGCAGGTGCGACAACGGCTGCCACTTTTTCCTTTTCAACCGGGGCGTCTTTCTTGGCGGAGTCAGAACCGAATGGCCACCAGCTGGAGCCACTGTCTTGGGCAACGGCAGCGGCAGCTGGAGCGGGTGTTTTGGCAGCCGGTGCTGGCGTCGGAGCCTTGGCAGCGGGAGCTGCAGCTTTGGCCACGGGCGGCGTTACTTTGGCGTCTGCCGGTTTGGCCGCAGCACTGGTGCCTTTATCGGCAGGCGTCGACGCCTGGTCGGATGAGCCCAACTGCCACCACTTATGGCCACCTTCGGCGTCATTCTGTGGAGTTTGTGCGCAACCGGTAATGGCCAGGCAGAGAGCCAGAGCTAGGGTCTTATTAGATGACATTGAATATCCACACAATGAATTAGGAATAAAGAGGCAATAAGCCTACATAAAAAAACGTTGCACTCATAAAAGCTACAGGGTTCCGACCTACGGCCTACAAATACCCGACTAGATACACGTCGCCAGGGCTTTGACCAGCTTTTGAGCCCTTGGGTCCATCAAAACATAAGGCCCCATGGTGTTGGTCACAAAACCAAAGGCCACTTCACAATCCGGGTCGGCAAAGCCAACCGACCCGCCAGCACCTGGATGGCCAAAGGCTTTGGGCCCTAAACCGAAGGTCGCGTTAGGCACGCTCGGCTGATCCAGCATGCAACCCAATCCAAGACGGGTCTGGGTGCGCAAGGTTTTATCCTCGCCCAGGCTGTGCTCGCGGGTCAGTTGCTCGAACATTTCGGCTTCAAGCAGACTGCCATCGAGCAAGCCACTGTAGAACCCGGCCAGGCTACGGGCGTTACCGTGCCCATTGGCCGCAGGCTGTTCCATCCGGCGCCATTCGGGCTTATTGGTACTGGTCATGATCGACGGCGGATTGGTGAATGCCCGTGTGCTCATGGAGGTGGGCTCGTTCATCATCGCCTTCAGCAGACGCTGCGCCGCCGCATCCCCCATCGTCCCCTTGCTGCGGGCGATATGGGCCACCCGGTAAAACTCTTCATCCGCCAGCCCGACATGAAAGTCCAGCCCAAGCGGCCTGGCCGTTCGTGCCATGATCGACTGGCCCGCACTGCGGCCGTCGGCACGGCGAATCAACTCGCCCACCAACCAGCCATAGGTGATCGCGGCATAGCCGTGGCCTTCGCCTGGTGTCCACCAGGGCGCTTCAGCGGCCAGCGCATCGACCATGGTCTGCCATTCATACAATGCCGTTGGCGGCATCAATTCACGCAACGCCGGCAAACCGGCCCGATGGCTCAGTAGCTGGCGCAACGTGATGGATTCTTTACCCGCTGCCGCAAACTCAGGCCAGTAACGGGCAACGGGCACATCAAGTTCCAGCTTGCCCTCTTCCACCAGTTGCAGCGCGGTGACAGCCGTAAAGGTTTTGGTGCACGAAAACAGATTGGCAATGGTGTCTGTGTGCCACGGTTGCTCTGCGTCCTTGTCAGCCGTACCGGCCCACACGTCAAGTACCGTTTCGCCACCGATCTGGATGCACAGTGCCGCACCGCGCTCTTGCGGATCATTGAAAAGATCAGCAAACGCCTCGCGTACTGCTTCGAACTTAAGGTCGTGAAAACCCTGAATCTGCACCCGCACCTCCTGGATCTGCATGGCTCTACAAGGCGTGCATTGTTCCAGCACCGGTAGGATTTTGAAACAGAGCAACGCGCTCTGGACGCACAATTTTTGGGCGTTATTGAATCGGCGCTGAAAGTATCAGCGCCAAAGTGGATTTTTTGTGAAATAGAACGCTTGTAGCCACTGCAGAAGGCAGAGGCTACACATCGTCAACCCGGCCTAAAGTGCCGCGTAGACCAAAGGCGCCAGTTTTTGCACGCGCGGGTCCATCAGCACATGACTGCCCATGGTGGTGGTCACGAAACCAAAGCTTACATCCCGCTCAGGGTCGGCAAAGGATATCGGCCCACCCAGCCCCACATGGCCGAAAGCCTTTGGCCCCATGCGATGTGACGCTCCCGGATCGGCCGGTTGTTCCATCATGCAGCCCAGGCCATAGCGCATGGGCCGCAGCAGGGTTCGGTCTATATCGTTACTGTGCTCGCGGGTGAACTCTTCAAGCAGTTCAGGCCCCACCAGCCGCCCGCCCATCAACGCACTGTAAAACCCGGCCAGGCCATGAGCGGTGCCGTGGCCATTCACACCGGGATGGCGATAAGCCCACCAGCGGGGGTCCGACGTTTGCCTCGACGCATTGGAGGGGTTAGTAAAGGCAAGGGTCGCGACATGCTCGGGCTCGCTGACCATCACGGTGCGAAGGTCTTGCGCGTAGTTATCGCCCGTTCTCCCTTCAGCGCGTTCAAAAGCAGCAATGCGATGAAAGTGCTCCGAATCAACGCCCATATGCACTTCCAAAGCATTGGGCTCAGAAATCCGTTCACGAATAAACCTGCAGGGGTCTCGCCCATCGGCCCGGCGTATCAATTCGCCAACGATCCAGCCATACGTGGTAGCGCCGTAGCCTACATCGGTCCCGGGCTCCCACCACAGCGGCTCCGCTGCCACGACCTCGGCCATGGCATCCCAGTCGTACATGATGGGCGTGCGGTTAGGCAAACGCAGCGCGGGGATGCCGGAGGTATGACACAACACCTGGCGCAATGTGATGCGCCCTTTACCGCCCTGGGAAAATTCCGGCCAATAGTGGGCAACCGTCTGATCCAGCTCCAGCTTGCCCTCCTCGACCAGCATCAGCGCCGCGATGGCGGTGAAAGGCTTGATGCAGCAATAGGTGTTGACCAGCGTGTCGTGACGCCAGGGCTTGTGACCCTCCAAGTCCGCCACACCCGCCCACAGATCGACAACCGTCTCGCCACCGACCTGCACACAGAGTCCTGCCCCACGTTCCTGCGGATCGTCAAAGATCGCCTCGAAGGCTTGCTGAACGGCCTCAAATCCACTTGCACACTTCCCTTTAGCTTCCATGACCAAGACTCCATTCAGTTGAGTGAAGGACCTTAGTTTTAAAGTGGGAATTGAACAGGTAGAAACCCTTCAGGGCGATGAAATACTTCGCCGCCCATCGGGTTTGACCTCTCAGTGACCTTTGCCGGAATGACCGCCCGCATGCCCTGTGCCAGAGCGTCCGCCGCTGCCGTCGTCGGTTGCATGCACGGGGGCCTTGGCGGCTTTTTCTTCCTCGGCCCGGGCTTTGGCCGCTTCCTGGCCCAACTGGTCGAGGGCTTGCAGGTTGGACTTGCGTACGCTGTCGACAAATCCGGTAAACGGCAAATCGGTGATACCGATCATGCCGAAGTGACCGTTTTCGCCATCCAGCAGGCGACCGGTTACCGGCTGGTCCAGGTACTGGAACCAGTGCACACCGACAATCGATGGCTCGGCCACGGCCTGTTTGAGGAACTTGCTGTAGGCCGGACCACGAGCCTCTTCGTTGGCCACTTCGGTGACGCCGCCCCAGAACGGGCCGCGGTCACGGGAGCCAAAGTTGAACTCGGTGATCATCACCGGTTTATCCAGTTCGCGCAGCTTGGCAAAATCATAACCGTCCTGCGGTTGCAGGGTGTAGAGGTTGAAACTCAGCACATCGCAGTACTTGGCGCAGGATGCCACGGCCTCTGGCGTGCTGACGGCGAAACGCCCGCCCAGCAGCAAGTGATTGGGGGCATGCCATTTCAGCGAGTCAGCAATGGTCTTGAAGTAGGTGTCGGCGAAGACTTTCTGGAAATACTGGTAATCGGCTTCGATTTCCGGGTGTTCGGCGTTAGGCAAAGGCGCCTCGAAGCCCGGGTCTTCCATGAGCTCCCACGCCGGAATATCCACACCCCAGGCCTTGGACAGGCCCTGCTGGTTGCGGTACTTGTCCCGCAATTGCTTGAGGAATGCGCGCTTGGCCGGTGCGTCGGTGGTCATGCGCAGCGTGCCGAGGGCTAACGCATAACGGGATTTCGGATCATCACCCGGGCCTGCCCACGCCAGTTCGTTGTCGGCGAAATAGCCGATCAACCACGGGTCGTCACGATGGTCACGGGCAGCAATGGCCACGGCGCGCTCGGTGGCCATTGCAAAGCGCGGGTCGAACGGGTCGGGCATGCCGCCCCACCAGTCGGCGCCGGTACTGATGCTGGTGTAGTCACCCACAATCGACAGCGGCAAGGTATACGGCACGCGATCATTGAGGCCCAACTGCGGGTCGCTCCAGTTGCCGATGGTGTTGAACCCCCAGGCTTGCAGTCGATCCAGGGTATGGGTTTGCCAGCGCTTGGCATCGAAGGCCTCAGGCGCACAAGGAATGGCGGGTGTGCTGCCCGGCTCGGTTTTTAGCTCGGCTTTTACCGGTGGGCAAGGTTCGCCGTAGATCCGTTGCAGGTTGGCACCGTAGAAGTTGTACCAGCGACCTGCGTTGAAGCCCCTGCCCTGAGTGGACGCATTGCCGCTGTTGTTGTCCGCGGTACCGTAATAGCTGGCCAGCGCAGCGCCGTCCTTGGGCAAGTCGGTGAACATCCACTCACGGCCTGCGACGTAGGTCTGGCTGTCGTTGGCCGTCACGGCGTTCAGGCCCAGGGAGTAAAAGGGATGACCTTCGGGGGTGATCAGGTTCCAGCGTCCGTTACGTTTTTCGGTGCGGAAAAAACCGGTCGCCTCAAACCCTGGTCCCTTGAGCCAGCCGCCATATTTATCCTGGTCGGCACGTCCGGCCAGCCAGCCCTTGAGTTGTTGCTGTTCCTTGGCTGCCGCCGCCTTGAGCTGCTCGTCGTTAGCCACACGCTCCGGCCATTTGGCACGGGTCGACTGGCCGTAGCCATCGACGATCGAGCCATAAACAGCTTTGATCACGCCCTCACCGTCCTGCACCCCGAAGCGCTCCAGCAGAATGCTTTGCGCAGCAGCCGGTTGCGGGATCGACAGGCTCACCGAGACCACTTGGCTCAGATCGATGTCACCCGTGCTGGCGGCCAGCAAGATGCGCTGGCCATCGACTGTCATCGGCATTGGCGGGCCGGCTCGCATGCCCTGGCTGCGAGGCGAATTGGCCTTCAATGGCAACAGCAGAGTCTGCGCCGGGCCTGCTGGCAGTGCGACACGGCTGGTCAGGGTTTGGCCGTTACTGCTCTGCACGGTCACGTCCAGGGTCAGCGCCCAGTTCATCGCATTCTGGATGCGCAGGGTCATCATCCCCGACTGGGACCAGTCCCATACTCCGGTTTGCGGGGTCAACCGCAGGCTCGGCGCGGCGGCCGGGTTGAAGATCACGCGGCGCAGCACTTCGCCTTCCGCCGTTTGCTCCGCATTGTATTGCGGCAAGCTCGCATCCGTAGTCGCCACTTGCACCACATCTGCCGGGCGAACGAAATTGAACAGGGTTTGTTGACCGGCAGGCGCCGCCAACAGCGGGGTCGTAACCAGCAACGCAAAAACAGCAGACAGCGAACGGCGAATCATATGGATCTGGCTCTCCCAAACGGCCGAAAACGGGCCTGTGAGGTGGTGAAGGTCAAAGCATAGACAGCAAAGTCGGCAATAACGCCGACTCGCACTTAAGAAATTTCGCGCCTGAAAGGCGGCAATGCATTAAGGATGGCTTTGCCGTAGCGCTGGGTGACCAGTCGCCGGTCCAGCAAAGTGATCGTGCCGCGATCTTGTTCGGTTCGCAGCAGCCGCCCGCAAGCCTGCACCAGCTTCAGCGAAGCGTCGGGCACCGAGATCTCCATGAAGGGATTACCGCCACGGGCTTCGATCCACTCCGCCAGCGCCGCCTCGACGGGATCATCGGGCACGGAGAACGGGATTTTGGCGATGACCACGTGCTCGCAATAGGCGCCGGGCAAGTCCACACCCTCGGCAAAGCTGGCCAGGCCAAACAGTACGCTGGAATCTCCACCGTCGACCCGGGCCTTGTGTTTATTGAGGGTTTCCTGCTTGGACAGGTTGCCCTGGATAAACACTTGCTTGCGCCAGTCCCGCTCCAGGCCGTCGAACACGTCCTGCATTTGCTTGCGCGATGAAAACAGCACCAGGGTGCCCCGCGAACCTTCGACCAGTGCCGGCAGCTCACGAATGATCGCCGCCGTATGGGCCGTCGCGTCACGCGGATCGGCTTTAAGGTCCGGCACCCGCAAAACGCCCGCATCCGCGTGATGGAAGGGGCTTGGCACCACGGCGGTAACGGCGGCTTTCGGCAGGCCTGCGCGCATGCGGAAACGGTCGAACGTGCCCAGTGCCGTCAGGGTGGCCGATGTCACCAGGACGCCGTAAGCCACGTTCCACAGGTTGCGACGCAGCATTTCAGCGGCAAGGATGGGGCTGGCATTGACCTCGATATCAAACAGCGAACCGCTTTCAGCCAGGGTCAGCCAGCGCGCCATTGGCGGGTTGTCTTCAGGGTCTTCGACGGTAAAGGCAGTCCACAATTCCCAGTTGCCTTGGGCACGGGACAGCAAGCTGCCAAACAGCGGATACCACTCTTCAGCCTGGTTGCTGGTGATGCCGATATTGACCTCACCGTCCATGCCGTCCTTGAGGATTTCGGTCAGGCGGGTGAACAGATCCGTCAGGCGCGAGAAGCCTTTTTTCAGTTCGATACCCATTTCACGCATGTGATCGGGAATCAACCCGCCGATAAAGCGGTGGCGGGGACGCTCGCGGCCCTCTGGCTCTTCACCCACTTTAAAGTCCGCAATTTGCTCACACGCCGCGAACATGAACTGTTGCTGGGCCTTGATCTCTTTGGCCAGCTCCGGCACTTGCTCCAGCAAACGGCCCAGGTCGCCCGGCAATGGGTGCTGGGCAAGCAGTTTGGTGAGGTTTTTGGCGGTTTGCTCCAGCCAGTCGGCTGTTGAACGCAAACGGGTGTAATGGGCGAAATGGCCAATAGCCTTGTCTGGCAGGTGATGACCTTCGTCGAACACGTAGACCGTGTCTCGGGGGTCAGGCAATACAGCGCCACCACCCAGGGCGAGGTCAGCCAGGACCATGTCGTGGTTGGTGACAATGACGTCCACCTTGCTCATGCCTTCGCGGGCCTTGTAAAAGGCGCACTGTCCGAAGTTGGGGCAATGACGGTTGGTGCATTGACTGTGATCGGTGGTCAGGCGTGCCCAGTCCTGGTCTTCCAGCGCCTGGGGCCAGCTGTCGCGGTCGCCGTCCCATTTATTGCCGGCCAGTTTTTCAATCATACTGGTGAACAGCTTCTGGCTGGCCTCATCGACTTCGATCTTGAAGCCTTCTTCTTCGAACAGCTGCGCCGTCGCGGTTTGCGCGTGGCCCTCTTGCAGCAGCATGTCGAGTTTGGACAGACACATGTAGCGGCCACGCCCCTTGGCCAGCGCGAAGGTAAAATTCAGCCCGCTGTTGCGCATCAGGTCCGGCAGGTCCTTGTAGACGATCTGCTCTTGCAGCGCGACGGTGGCGGTGGCGACTACCAGTCGCTTGCCTGCCGCCTTGGCCACTGGAATGGCCGCCAGGCAATAGGCCACGGTTTTACCGGTGCCGGTGCCCGCTTCTACAGCGACCACAGCCGGATCGCCACTGCGGTGGTTCTCTTCGTCGGTGTCGATATCACCCAGCACCTTGGCCACTTCAGCGATCATCAAACGCTGGCCGTAACGGGGCTTAAGGCTTTTGGATTCGAGAAAACGCGAATAAGCGCCCTGGATCTGGGTTTTGAGTTCGGTACTAATCATGATTCTTCGGGCGCAAGAAACGCTGGATAAATTTTCAGTGGTTCGAATGGCCGCTATCATACCCCGCTAATTCATCCCGCGCCGAACGGAGTACCCCAATGACCGCCTTTGCCCTCGCCTACAGCCTGCATGTATTGGCCGCCCTGATCTGGGTGGGCGGCATGTTTTTCGCCTGGATGATCCTGCGCCCGGCGGCAATCGCAGCCCTGGAAGGCCCTGCGCGGTTAAAACTGTGGGTTGAAGTGTTTCAACGTTTTTTTGTCTGGGTATGGGTCGCGGTGGTGATTTTGCCGATCAGCGGTGTCGGCCTGCTGCAGATGCGCTTCAACGGTTTTGAAACGGCTCCGCGCTACGTACAGATCATGATGGGGCTGTACATCGTGATGGTGGCGCTGTTTATCCGGATCCAGTCGCTGCAATTGCCTGAATTGCGCAAGGCCGTAGAGACCCAGGCGTGGGCAGAAGGCGCAGCGGTGATGGGCCGGATCCGGCGACTGGTGGGGTGCAACCTGCTTGTGGGCCTGGCACTGGTGGCCATTGCGGCGGCACGGCCGGGTTTCTGAGTCTGACGGTTAACTTCGAAGTGTGTGGGAGCAGGCTTGCTCCCACAATCTGCCTGGATTACAGCCGCTGAAGAGTCACCGCGCCCGCTGTACCCGCTTCACCCGGCTGCCCGGCCAGACCGGGACGGCCCGATTTGCCGCCGTCCGTGCGGTACACGATGCAACCCTTGGATTTACCGCCTGAGCCCGGGCGTCCGGCTTCCCCGGGCTTGCCACCCGCACCACCGTCTACCCGCACGCTGATCTGCTCGCCTGGGTAGTCACGAGGCAGTTCGACCCGCACCTGCCCCCCTGCTGCACCCGGCTGGCCATTGCCACCGTTGTCGCCATTGGCACCTGAGCCCGCCGAACCCCAGGTACAACCCGGATTTTCACCGTTGCCGCCATCCAGCCCGACAAAACCCGGCGCCCCCGTACCACCACGGGCGTCGATGGACAGTTGCGGCGCTTGCAGTGACTCGATGCGCAGGCTCAGGTCCCGTGCTGGCCGTGCCGGCTTTTCGAAGGTGCCTGCGGCACCGCGGGCATTGATCTGGCTGCCTTCGCCCAGTTCGGCACGGACCACCCGCAGCTCTATGCCGCGTTCGGCTGGCACGAGGGTGATGCGCGCCTCGCGGCCCAAATGCAGTTGGTCGATGTTGACCTGAGTGACACCGGCCGGAATCAATAACGTGCCGTAATCTGCAACGTCGAGTTTTTCCAGGTGCAACACGCTGGCGTTGGCGGGCAGGCGCATCAGCGAGTTGGCTTCAACCAGTACCACGTCAGCATGGGCAAAAGGGCTGCACAGGACAGCCAGCAAACATAACTTACGCATGACGGGGCTCTCGCTCAGCAAGGGTGTAGGCGTGGAAAATTCCAAGCACAATAATCAGCAGGCGATCACGCCAGGGATGGGGCCGGTCTTGCAGACGGGCTTTGAACAGCAGCATTTCAAGCGCGTGGGTCAGCAGCAACAGACTGCCAGCAGCGTTAATCAACACATCGAACGGGTAGATCAAGGGATCGTACAGGTTGATCAGTACCACGCCCCAAAACACCAGCGTCAATGCCTTACCCAGCCCCCAAAGCATCTTCATACATCCGCCTTCAGATTTTCTTTGGACGCACAGTAACGGCTTGCAGGAGCACGGCGCCAGATACCTTTACAAAAAGTTTCGCCGCAGAATTGACCCTGGTGATCAAACCTGCGGCGAACCTCAGTACCCGGTGCCTGCTCAGCGAACGATCAGGATCTCGGTACGTCTGTTTTGGGCCCGACCTTCAGGGGTCTGGTTACTGGCAATCGGGTTCGCCTCGCCGGCACCTGCCACAGAGACAAACTGACTGCGCGGCACGCCGCTTTCGATCAAGTACTCGACCACTGACTGCGCACGCTGTTTGGACAGCTTGAGGTTGTATGCCTCATTACCCACGCTGTCGGTGTAGCCGGTGACCTTGAGCTGCGCATTGGCTGCGTCTTTTTTCAGGCGGGCAGCAATCACATTGAGCTTGTCCTTGTCGGACGCGGTCAGTTTGGCGGAGTTGAATTCGAAATTCACATCACGCACCACAATCGCTTCTTCCTTGACCACGACCACTTCCTGCACCACAACCACGGCCACAATCGGACAGCCCACGTCATCGACTTTCACGCCCTTGGGTGTGTCAGGGCACTTGTCGCGACTATCCAGTACACCATCGCCATCCGCATCGCCATCGCCGTGAACCCAGCAATAAGCGGCAGCCATGCCCGCGCCGAACAGGGCACCGCCCCCGGCCCAGGCTGAACTGTTTATCGCGCCCAACGCCGCCCCGCCCACACCCCCGACGGCGGCACAGGTGGGCCAATCGGTTTTCTGCAACCCGGCACAGCCCGTTAAAACACTGGTGAGAACAACCAAAGGTAACGCTGTTCTGATGAGGCTCATAAGGGGATCACTCCTGAGGGTCGGCGTCTGGCCGATGCACCGCAAAGTAAAGACCTCGGTTGGGGTATGCGCCAGCATCGTGACAGCACCCCTAGGCCGCAAGGCTCGCGCAGGCTAGTCTTGGACGCTCTAAGTGAGGACTTTCGATGACGCTCGGTATTTCTACACGCACGCCCCAGCAAGCGCTGGCAGCACTGCTTGATCGTTATGCGCCGCAACGCTTGCTCGTGGTCGGCGCCAGCAGCTTCCCGGCACTGGCCGCTTTTCAGGCTGCGCACCCTCAGGCACTGGTCGCTCACGCAGCGCCCGGCCCACTGCCCCAGGACCTTGGCGCACAGCGCTTTGACCTCGCCCTGGTGATCGATTGCCTGGAACACCTGCCCAAACGCACAGGTCTGGAGCTGTTGGGAGGGATTCGCAACCTCAATGCCAGCCGCATCGCCGTGCTGGTGGACCTGACGGCCTGCGACTGGAAAGAAACCGATTTTTTCGCACTCGCCCTGCAAAGTAATGAGCGCTTTCAGCGTGACGAGCAGGTACTGACTCTTTTCACTTACGATCTGCGCGAGTACAAACAAGTACCCGACTGGCTCAACGCCAGGTTTTGGGCCAATCCGGAAAATTTTGGCAAGTATTGGTGGTAACCCGATGAGTACATCCATTTGCCCCTGTGGCAGCGGCAACCTTCTGGACGCCTGCTGCGGGCACTATCACGACGGTCATCCGGCCCCAAGCGCCGAAACACTGATGCGCTCGCGTTACAGCGCCTATGTGCTGGGACTGATCGACTATCTGGTCGCGACCACCTTGCCCGTGCAGCAGGCCGGGCTCGATCGGCTGTCCATTGCCGACTGGAGCGCGCAAAGTACCTGGCTGGGCCTGACGGTCGAAGGCAGCGAAGTGTTCGGCGGTCAGCCTGAACATGCATTTGTGACCTTTACTGCACGCTGGCATGACGCCAACGGTGAGCACAGCCACCGCGAGCGCTCGTCATTTGTACAAAGCTGTGGCCGCTGGTATTTCATCGACCCCACGGTACCGCTGAAGGTTGGGCGCAACGATGCATGCCCATGCACCAGCGGCCTTAAATTCAAAAAATGCTGTGCCGGCTTTTTCAGTCAATAGGCTGACCGGATTCTGGCACTTTGAGGGGTAAGGAATGGATGCTCGGGCTCGAATAATAAAAGCAACTGCCCTGGCGATGGTCCTGATGCTGTCGGGATGCGTCTCCTGGTTTGACTCCGCAGACAAGGACCCGGACGTACGCCTGGTCAGGGTTGAACTGGTTCAGGCCAAATTACTGGAACAACGCTTCAAGCTGCATTTCATGATCGATAACCCCAATGACTCCACACTCACCGTGCGGGGCCTGAGCTATACCGTGTACCTGGGCACGATAAAACTCACTGAAGGTGAACGAGAACACTGGTTCAGCGTGGAACCCAACAGCCAGGCGGAATTCACGATCCCGGTTCGCACCAACCTCTGGCCACAGGTGCGTCCCCTGGTCAAATTGCTCGAAACACCCGACCGGCCCATCCCCTACCGGTTTGAGGGCACACTTGAAACCGGCCTGTTCTACGGTTACGACGTGCACGTGACGCGTAAAGGCGAGATAATCCCCGGTGATTTTATTCCAGAGTGATTGAGCAATGACCCAACAACCCCACGTTCATGGCCCCGACTGCAACCACGATCATGATCATGGCCACACCCATGACCACGACAATGGTCATGTACATGGCCCGCATTGCGGCCATGCACCTCAAGAGCCTGTGCGCAACGAACTGAAAGACGTTGGCCGCAACGACCCTTGCCCGTGCGGCAGCAGCAAAAAATTCAAGAAGTGCCACGGCGCCTGATCCCACGGGGCGCTCTGCAAACGCCGCACCTGCCTTGGGCATGTGCGGCGTTTGTGTTTTTGCGCAATGAAAATTCAGATCAAGAATCCATCACCGGCTTTCATCCGACGCTCTTTTGGGAGTAAAACTGACAACCCACAGCCAACGGCCACCTCTGACGGCCATTGCTTGCTGCGTGATTATTTCCTTTTGGAGCCCTTCATGATCGATCTTTATTACTGGACCACGCCCAACGGCCACAAAGTCTCGTTGTTTCTTGAAGAAGCTGGCCTGCCCTACAAGGTTCACCCGATCAACATCGGTAAAAATGAACAGTTCGCTCCGGACTTCCTGAAGATCGCCCCAAACAATCGCATCCCTGCCATTGTCGACCAGGCTCCGGCCGACGGCGGCGAACCGCTGTCGCTGTTCGAGTCCGGCGCTATCTTGTTGTACCTCGCGGAAAAAACCGGGGAATTTTTGCCCAAGGATCTGCGCGGTCGGCAGATGGCCCTGCAATGGCTTTTCTGGCAAATGGGCGGCCTGGGCCCCATGGCCGGACAAAATCATCACTTCAATCGTTTCGCACCGGAAAAAATCCCGTACGCGATGAAGCGCTACACCGATGAAACGGCCCGCCTGTACGGTGTCTTGAACAAACAGCTGGAGGGTCGGGACTTTGTGGCCGGGGCCGAGTACAGCATTGCCGACATGGCGATTTACCCGTGGATCGTGCCCCATGAGTGGCAAGGCCAGAACCTGGACGATTTCCCGGCCCTGAAGGTGTGGTTCCAGCGCATCAAGGCACGCCCGGCCACTGAACGGGCCTACGCGCTGGTGGATAAAATCAACCCGCCCAAGTAACCCGATCAGGCTTTGCATAGCCGCTGGCGCAGGCTGCAACGGACCGCGCAGCGGCTCTATGAATTTGAAGGCCCTGCGGGCCTTATCGCAGCCTGCGGAAACGGCTACAGATAGCGCTTGCACGGTGTCATCGGCCTCACTAACGTAGCGGCTTTCGATGACACATCCCCCCGCAGGAGCTTTGCCATGGCCTCGCCAGCCCTTACTCATTTTCTACCCCGGTTCGGCGTTGCCGCGGCAGTGGTCAGCCTGCTGGGCTTGACCGGTTGCCAGATTAACAATCAGACCACTCAAAGCCTGGTACCTACCTCTGGCATGCAGCCGCTCAAAGGGCTGGCGCAGAATGTGTCGGTTCGTCGCAACAGCCAGGGCATGCCGCTGATCGAAAGCAGCAGCTTTCATGACGCCCTGTTCACCCTGGGTTATGTGCACGCCGGTGACCGTATCAGCCAGATGGTGCGCCTGCGCTTGCTGGCACAGGGTCGACTGGCCGAGCTGAACGGTGCCGACGCCCTGGAAACCGACCGGCTGATGCGCACCATCAATCTGAAAAAGAACGCTGACGAACTCTATAAGAGTGCATCCCCGCGCCTTAAGCAGTTTTTCGAGGTGTATGCCCGCGGGGTCAACGCCTATCTGTTCCGCTATCGCGACAAGCTCCCGGCCGATCTGGCGCACGCCAGCTATAAAGTCGAGTACTGGAAACCCGAAGACTCGGCGCTGATTTTCAGCCTGCTGAACTTCGGGATGTCGACCAATCTGCAAGAAGAACTCAACTCCCTGGCGCTTGCACAAAAAGTCGGCACGGACAAACTCCCGTGGCTGATGCCGACCTACCCCAACGAAGCCCTGCCCACCAGCGAAGCAGACAAGCTCAAAGGCCTTGCCCTGGGTAGCCAACTGCAAGGTTTGAGCCCCTTGACCCAGACTCTGGAGCAGATCACCCAACTGAGCCTGCCCGGCGTCACGGCGTCGAGTGGCTGGGCGATTGGCCCGCAACGCAGCCGCAGCGGCAAAAGCCTGCTGGCCAACGATATTCACCAGCCCATCGGCGTCCCTTCGGCGTGGAGCTACGTACAGATTCGCGCTCCGAAATATCAGGCTGCGGGCGCAACCATCGCGGGTTTGCCTACGCTGTTTGCCGGTTTCAATGGCAAAGTGGCATGGGGCATGAGCATGGCGATGGGGGATAACCAGGACGTGTTCCTGGAGAAGCTCAAACGCCAAGGCAGCAGCCTGTACTACCTTGCTGACGGCAAATGGCTGCCGGCGACGGTGCGCAACGAAACGTTTTTCGTCAAAGGCCAGCGCCCGGTACGCGAGGTCATTTACGAAACCCGCCACGGGCCGCTGCTCAACAGCGCGGTAGGCACACCCAATGCGCTGAACAGCAGCCTTGGCCTTGCCCTGCAAACCCCGGACTTGAAGGGTGACAAAACCCTGGATGCGTTCTTTGACCTGTCCCGCGCCCAGAACAGCGAAAAAGCCTCGGATGCCAGCCGCGAAATACGCGCTGTGGCCCTGAATTTGTTGTACGCCGACGCCAGTCACATTGGCTGGCAGGTGACCGGTCTCTATCCGAACCGACGCGAGGGCCTTGGCCTGTTCCCGTCACCGGGCTGGGACAGCCGCTACGACTGGGAGGGTTACGCCGACCCGATGCTGCACCCCTACGACCAGGACCCGGCCCAGGGCTGGCTGGGTACGGCCAACCAGCGAACTGCCGCCTATGGCTACGGCATGCAACTGTCCAACTCGTGGCTGTCACCTGAACGCAGTGAGCGCCTTGCGCAACTGGCAGGCAGCGGCAAACAGGACGCTCGCAGCATGATCGCGATGCAATACGACCAAACCACGCTGTTCGCGACCAAGCTGAAGACCATGCTGACCGCCCCCGGGATGGCGCTGCCACTCAAGCAGGCGATCGCAGGGTTGCCCGCGACCGATCAGGCCAAGGCCCGCGAAGCCCTCGGCCGACTGATGGCCTTTGACGGCAAACTCAGCCCGACCTCGGCCGATGCGGCGCTGTATGAACTGTTTTTGCAGGAAAGTACCCGCCAGCTCTTCCTTGATGAATTGGGGCCAGAGAGCAGCGCCAGCTGGAAGGCATTCATTGCCAACAGCAACCTGTCCTACTCGGCGGTGGCAGACCACTTGCTGGGCCGTGAAGACAGCCCCTTCTGGGACGATATTCGGACCCCGCTAAAAGAAGACAAGCCGGCCATTCTGGCCCGCACCCTGGTGGGCGCCATCAACGCCGGTGACAGCCTGATGGGCAGCGATCGCAGGGCATGGCAGTGGGGCAAGCTGCATCAATATCAGTGGCGCAATGCCAGTGGCCAGACGGTTCGCGGGCCGGTCATGGCAGGGGGCGATCACACCACGCTCAACACCGCGGCTTACAGCGTCGCCGGATCAAATTTCGACGTTACGCTGATCCCTGCCATGCGCATGATCGTCGACTTCGGGCAAATCGAACCGATGATGGGGCAAAACAGTACGGGCCAATCCAGTAACCCGGCCAGTGCGCACTACACGGACGGCATAGACCCGTGGCTAAAGGGCCAGTACCTCGGCTTCCCCATGCAACCGCAGAACTTCGAAAAAACCTACGGTAAAACCCGCCTTACCCTGGTTCCGGGTAAGTAATTGCTGCGAAGCGGCCCTCTCCTGCACACAGCTGGAGAGGGCTTATGCTTGATGGCACAGGCGCAAAAATAATCTGTAGGCCAGCTGGAATGTGCTTGGATTGAACTGACGGGACACAACGCTACTGCCTGGCCTTCTCACCCGGTCTACAAGGACGTCACCATGCAGCGACATCAAATTCACCCATTGCTGGCACCTGTTCCGGGCACTGAACGGCATATCCACAGTTTTCATTACGGCCCCGCCCACCCTCGGGGCAAGATCTATATCCAGGCCTCGCTGCATGCTGATGAACTGCCCGGCATGCTGGTTGCGTGGCACCTCAAGCAGCGCCTGGCTGAACTGGAAGCAGCAGGACGATTGCGCAGTGAAATCTTGCTGGTACCGATGGCCAATCCGGCCGGTCTGGACCAAGTGCTGATGGATATCCCGCTGGGCCGTTACGAGCTGCAAAGCGGGCAGAACTTCAACCGCAACTTCCTCGATCTCAGTGAGCAAATCGGTGACGAGCTTGAAGGTCAGTTAACCAATGACCCTGCACATAACCTGCAGCTGATTCGTTGTCACTTGCGCAAGTCGCTGGCGGCCCAGGTGCCAATAACGCAATTGCACTCGCAACGCCTGATTCTGCAGACCCTGGCCTGCGATGCCGATGTGGTGCTGGATCTGCACTGCGACTATGAGGCGGTGCCCCACCTTTACACCACGCCAGAGGCCTGGTTGCAGTTCGAACCGCTGGCCCGTTATCTCGGCGCTCAAGCCAGCTTGCTGGCGACAGACTCCGGCGGACTCTCGTTCGACGAGTGCTTCACCCTGCTGTGGTGGCAACTACAGAAGCGCTTCGAGCACTGCTTCGCGATTCCGCAGGGCAGCATCTCCGTGACCCTGGAGTTGCGCGGCCTGGGTGACGTCAGCCACGCGCATGCAGAGCACGACTGTCAGGCACTGATTGACTACATGATCGATTTTGGCGCGATTGACGGCGAACCCGGGCCTTTGCCGCCCCTGCTCTACCCCGCAACCCCCTTGGGCGGTGTGGAGCCCGTGGCGACACCTGTGGGCGGCTTGCTGGTATTCAGTGCCAAGCCAGGCGACTACCTGAGCGCTGGACAGTTGATTGCCGAAATCATTGACCCGATCAACGACCGGCTCACACCGGTCTACTGCACCCACCCGGGGTTGCTCTACGCCCGTTCACTTCGGCGAATGGCCACTGCAGGTATGGTGATAGCCCACGTGGCGGGCCGCGACACTTACCGCAGCGGCTATCTGCTTTCGCCTTGAGCCGACCGGTTCAGGGCAAGTCAATATTCACGCAATCGGGGCAGGCGGTGGCTCGTCAGGCAGCGTTGGCACGCCCGGTTCGGGTTCGATCGGTTGCGGGGAATCGGGATCAGGCTGGCCGGGGATGCCACCTGCATGCAACTGTGGGAAGGCAAGCAAAGACCACGCCAGCACCCCTACCTGATTAGGCTCAAGGTTTGCCAGTTGGGCGCGGATACTCGGATCAATCTTCATGAGGCACTCCTGAGCGATGATCCGGCTCGCTGGATGCGTAACCGGAAATACACTCAATAGAGTGCTTTATCGCTCAAGAATTCCCTCTGTTCGTCAGGTGCGTGGCAAGGTCACGCCGCGCTGGCCCTGATATTTGCCGCCACGGTCCTTGTACGACACTTCGCACTCTTCATCGGACTCGAAGAACAGCATTTGTGCCACGCCTTCGTTGGCGTAGATCTTGGCAGGCAATGTCGTGGTGTTCGAAAACTCCAGCGTTACGTGGCCTTCCCACTCAGGCTCAAGCGGCGTCACGTTAACGATGATGCCGCAACGAGCGTAGGTGCTTTTACCCAGGCAGATGGTCAGCACGTTGCGCGGGATACGGAAGTACTCAACCGTGCGTGCCAGAGCGAAGGAGTTGGGCGGAATGATGCAGACGTCGCTGGTGACATCAACAAAGCTGCCCGCGTCGAAGTTCTTCGGATCAACGGTCGCCGAGTTGATATTGGTGAACACTTTGAATTCGTTTGCACAACGAACGTCGTAGCCGTAGCTCGATACGCCGTAGGAAATCAGACGGTTCTCGCCTTCTTCACGCACCTGACGCTCGACGAAAGGTTCGATCATGCCGTGCTCTTGCGCCATGCGGCGAATCCACTTGTCTGGTTTGATGCTCATGGCGGGTGTCCTGAATAGCGAGGTAGAAAATTCTGTCGGGCATCTTACCGCCCCCTAGGGCCCGGTTCAAAAGTCTGGGGCAAAAATATCGAAAATAGCTGTAGATGCCGTGAATACAGGCTGTGAGGGCAACCGTCAGTCACGTTTTTAGAGAAACCTTCGCAAAGACCCTTTGCACGTTCGGAAAAAAGCGTTAAGGTGGCGCCACTGTGCTGCTTGTGTCACTGAGAATCTCTACACGATATGTTGAATTTCGATCCAACCATCTCCAAGAATTTTTCCTGCTCTTTGCACTCAGTCTCGGCCAGGGCTTTTCCTGCGTCGCAGTTATCTTTGTTCAAGGAGTTACACCATGTCTAATCGCCAAACTGGTACCGTTAAGTGGTTCAACGATGAAAAAGGCTTCGGCTTCATCACTCCACAATCCGGTGACGACCTGTTTGTTCACTTCAAAGCAATCCAATCCGACGGCTTCAAAAGCCTGAAAGAAGGCCAACAGGTTTCTTTCATCGCTACCCGCGGTCAGAAAGGCATGCAAGCTGAGGAAGTTCAAGTTATCTAACTTGTACTGATCCAGTAAAAAACCCCGCCCTTAAAAGCGGGGTTTTTTTATGCCTGCAATAAACCCGGGCACGATTTTGTAGTCGCTGACGAGGCACGAGGCGGCGATGGGCTGCGTATCGGCCCCCATTTTTGAAGGCCCTGCGGGCCTTATCGCAGCCTCGTACCTCGTCAGCGACTACAGGTATTGCGTCACAACTCAGTCGTCAGTGGTAGTAATGGTCGGCATGGCCTGCGAAGCCGCTTCATGCAGAACAATCCGCGCCCCTACCTGGCGAGCCAATTCCTGATAGATCAACGCAATCGGGCTATTGGGATCTGCAACCGCTGTTGGCTTGCCGTTATCGGCCTGCTCGCGAATTTCCATCGACAGCGGCAACGAGGCCAATACCTCAACGCCGTATTGCGTCGCCAGCTTCTCGCCACCGCCCTCGCCAAACAGATGCTCTGCATGACCACAGTTCGAGCAAATGTGGACCGCCATGTTCTCCACCACGCCCAGCACCGGAATGTTCACCTTGCGGAACATCTCGACACCCTTGCGTGCATCCAGCAAAGCCAGGTCCTGCGGGGTAGTCACGATCACCGAACCGGTCACTGGGACTTTTTGCGCCAGCGTCAGCTGGATATCGCCGGTACCCGGCGGCATATCAATGACCAGGTAATCGAGGTCATTCCAGGCCGTTTGCGTCACAAGCTGCAACAGCGCACCCGACACCATCGGGCCGCGCCAGACCATCGGCGTGTTGTCGTCAGTCAAAAAAGCCATCGACATCACTTCAACACCGTGAGCCTCAATGGGCACAAACCACTTCTGATCACGGATCTTTGGCCGAGTACCTTCGGCAATGCCGAACATGACTCCCTGGCTCGGACCATAGATATCCGCATCCAGGATCCCCACCCGCGCACCTTCTCGCGCTAACGCCAGAGCCAGATTGGCAGCGGTCGTGGATTTGCCCACACCGCCTTTACCGGAGGCCACTGCCACAATGTTCTTCACATTGGCCAGACCCGGGATTTGCGCCTGCGCCTTATGCGCCGAAATCACACAGCTGATATCGACCTTGGCCGAGGTAACGCCATCCATATTCTCGATAGCCGTTTGCAACACTTGCGCCCAACCGCTCTTGAACAAGCCAGCGGCATAGCCCAGCTCAAGCTGAACACTGACGCGCTCGCCCTGAATCTCGATGGTACGAATGCATCCGGCACTGACCGGGTCCTGATTCAAATAAGGGTCGGTGTATTGGCGAAGGACGGCCTCCACCGCTGCGCGATTGACTGCGCTCATGGGCAACTCCCGTAAAGACTGAGTAAAACAGGTCGCTATCGTACCTGTAATAGACCAACGGAAGCAGGCTTTCGAAACAGTCAAAATCAGCGTAAACGATCAGATACACCGCCACGGGGTGAAATATATCGCTCGGCGCTTTATAGTGGCCGACCACCGTCTCATCAAGTAGCCGAGCCCCATGTCCGAGCCACGCAAGATCCTCGTCACCAGCGCCCTGCCCTATGCCAATGGTTCAATTCACCTTGGCCATATGCTTGAGTACATCCAGACCGATATGTGGGTGCGCTTCCAGAAACTTCGCGGCAATCAATGCACTTATGTCTGCGCGGACGACGCCCACGGCTCGGCCATCATGTTGCGCGCCGAGAAAGAAGGCATCACCCCCGAGCAACTGATCGCCAACGTCCAGGCTGAACACAGCGCCGACTTTGCCGAATTCCTCGTTGACTTCGACAATTTCCATTCGACCCACGCCGAAGAAAACCGTGAGCTGTCGAGTGCGATCTACATCAAGCTGCGCGAAGCCGGGCATATCGCTACCCGTTCGATCACCCAGTACTTCGACCCGGAAAAGAAAATGTTCCTGGCCGATCGCTTCATCAAGGGCACATGCCCTAAATGCGGCACGGATGATCAGTACGGCGACAACTGCGAAAAGTGCGGCGCAACCTATGCACCCACGGATCTGAAAAACCCGAAATCGGCAATCTCTGGCGCCACTCCGGTGCTCAAGGACTCCGAACACTTTTTCTTCAAGCTGCCCGACTTCGATGCCATGCTCAAAAGCTGGACCCGTAGCGGCGCCCTGCAAGATGCAGTAGCCAACAAGATCGCCGAATGGCTGGATGCCGGCCTGCAACAGTGGGATATCTCCCGTGATGCGCCGTACTTCGGTTTCGAGATTCCGGACGCCCCAGGCAAATACTTCTACGTATGGCTGGATGCGCCAATCGGCTACATGGCCAGCTTCAAGAACCTCTGCGCACGCCGTCCTGAACTGGATTTCGATGCGTACTGGGCCAAGGATTCCACCGCCGAGCTGTACCACTTCATCGGCAAGGACATCGTCAATTTCCACGCCCTGTTCTGGCCGGCAATGCTCGAAGGCGCAGGCTATCGCAAGCCAACCGCCATCAACGTTCACGGTTACCTGACCGTCAACGGCCAGAAAATGTCCAAATCCCGCGGCACCTTTATCAAGGCCCGCACCTATCTGGACCACCTGGCACCGGAATACCTGCGTTACTACTACGCCTCCAAACTGGGCCGCGGCGTCGATGACCTGGACCTGAACCTGGAAGACTTCGTTCAGAAGGTCAACTCCGACCTGGTCGGCAAAGTGGTCAACATTGCCAGCCGTTGCGCAGGTTTCATTCACAAGGGCAACGCCGGGGTAATGGTCGAGGGCAATGCTGCACCCGAACTGACCGAAGCGTTCCTGGCCGCCGCACCCAGCATTGCCGAAGCGTATGAAGCCCGCGACTTTGCGCGCGCCATGCGTGAAATCATGGCGCTTGCTGACCGCGCCAACGCCTGGATTGCCGACAAGGCTCCTTGGGCAATGGCCAAGGTCGAAGGCAAGCAAGATGAAGTTCAGGCTGTCTGTGCCCTGGGCATCAACCTGTTCCGCCAACTGATCATCTTCCTCAAGCCGGTATTGCCCGTGCTCGCAGCCGATGCCGAGGCGTTCCTGAACGTTGAGCCTTTGATCTGGAACGATCACAACGTGTTGCTGGCCAATCATCAGCTAAACGCCTTCAAGCCGCTGATGACCCGCATCGATCCGGTCAAGGTTCAAGCCATGACAGATGCCTCGAAAGAAGATTTGATTGCAAGCCAGACCGACACCGGTAGCGCTGCCCCGCAGGGCAACGGCGAACTGGTCAAGGAACCGCTGGCCGCAGAGATCGAGTTTGATACCTTCGCCGCAGTGGACTTGCGCGTGGCGCTGATCCTCAAGGCAGAGGCCGTTGAAGGCGCCGACAAACTGCTGCGCCTGACGCTGGATATTGGTGACGAGCAACGCAACGTGTTCTCGGGGATCAAAAGTGCATACCCGAATCCGGCCGAGCTCGAAGGTCGTCTGACCATGATGATTGCCAACCTCAAGCCACGCAAAATGCGCTTCGGCATGTCCGAAGGCATGGTGATGGCTGCCGGCCCTGGCGGGGAAGAAATCTACCTGCTGAGCCCGGATAGCGGCGCAAAACCAGGTCAACGCATCAAGTAACACCGCCCCCCTCGCAGCGTCTGGTGGCCAGCAGGCCACCAGACGCTGATCATCAGTAGCCGCCCTCCCCGTCATGTCGGATAATCAGCCGCATTCGCTTGAGCCGACCGACCTTGACCGCACGCCCTTATTTTTTCTGCGCATGTTGAGTGTCGCCCAGATGCGACCCGCTGTAGCTGGACTGATCACACCATGAGCCTGATTCAACGTATTGATGCTTTATTACCGCAAACTCAATGCGGCAAGTGCGGCCATCCCGGCTGCAAACCTTATGCGCAAGGCATTGCCCAAGGCGAGGCAATCAACAAGTGCCCCCCTGGTGGAACCGAAACCATTGCCGCACTGGCCCACTTGCTCAGCATTCCTGTGCTGCAACTGGATACCGATCGCGGTGAAGCCCCACCGCAAGTGGCCTACATTCGCGAAGCAGAATGTATCGGTTGCACCAAGTGCATTCAGGCCTGCCCGATTGACGCCATACTGGGCGCGGCCAAACTCATGCACACCGTCATTGTCGACGAATGCACCGGCTGCGACCTCTGTGTAGCCCCTTGCCCGGTTGACTGCATAGAAATGCGCCCCCTGCCTGCAAATGTAATCCCGATTGTCGGTGGCCTCGCTCACGACTCAGTGCAATACAACGCCCGCAACCAAAAGCGTGACCATGCACGCGGACGCTATGAAGTACGTGACGAGCGTCTGCGCCGCGAAGAGCAACACAGACAGGCTGAACGCCTCGCGCGGGCCCAGCGCCCACCAGCAGTAACTGCCAGTGGCACACGCCCGGATAGCCCGGGGGCAGAACTGTCCAACCTCAATGACGCAGCGCTTAAAAAAGCCAAGGTCACACTCGCCATGGCACGCGCCCAACTGAACAAGTCGCTCAAGGCGTTCGGCCACCCTCCAACGGCACAACAGCAATCCCAGCTTGTAACCCTGCAGCAACAGTTTGAATCTGCCGAACACGCACTGGCACAACTGGAGCCTGCTGCCGAGGTGTCAGTGACTGTGCCCGCTGCAAATACCGCAGAACTCAAACGCGCAAAAATCCAGCTGGCCATGCGCCGCGCCGAACTTAAAAAGGCCATAACCCAGGAGCAGTCCACCGCGCAGTTGAACCTTTTATCCGATGCTGTCACTCAGGCAGAATTAACACTCAACGCGCTGGAGCCGGCCAAGGCCTGATAGATTTTCCCACCACAAGCAAGCGCCTCTTCGTTTAACGGACAGCTATCCAGGAAGTGTTTTACCCATGAACGCCGCAAAGCGCCTTGAAATATTCCGCCGATTTCACGAAGACAATCCTGAGCCAAAGACCGAGTTGGCCTATTCATCTCCTTTCGAACTCCTGATTGCGGTGATTCTGTCCGCCCAGGCCACAGATGTGAGCGTGAACAAAGCGATGGCCAAACTGTTTCCAGTCGCCAACACACCAGAAGCCATCTACGCTCTCGGAGTAGAAGGACTGTCGCAGTACATAAAGACCATTGGCCTGTATAACAGCAAGGCCAAAAACGTGATTGAGACCTGCCGTTTATTGATTGAACGCCATGACAGCCAGGTTCCGCAGACGCGAGAAGAGCTTGAAGCGCTGCCTGGGGTGGGTAGAAAAACGGCAAATGTAGTGCTCAACACCGCCTTCAGGCAGCTGACCATGGCCGTAGACACCCATATTTTCAGGGTCAGCAACAGAACCGGGATTGCGCCGGGCAAAAACGTGGTCGAGGTCGAAAAGAACTTGATGAAGCACGTGCCCAAACCGTATTTGCTGGACGCCCACCACTGGCTGATCTTGCATGGGCGCTATGTGTGTCAGGCACGCAAGCCCCGGTGTGGAAGCTGCCGCATAGAGGATCTGTGCGAATTCAAGCAAAAAACCTCTGATGATTGAGTAATAGATATTTTATGGGCTGATCGATTGAGAAAATCTTTTTTACCCGAGCGGCGATTATCGCTATAAGGGGCGCCATTGACTGTCTTGGCCTGGAGTGAACTAAATGAGCACTGGCAAAGAAGAACTGGAAGTAGAAGAAGATTTTGCAGTCGTCGATCCAGACGATGCAGTGGAGCCTGTCGTCGAGGTGGCAAAAACCAATTTGGCCAAACGCCGTACCATTGACGCGCTTCTGGAAGAAAAACGGCTCAGGAAAGAGCTCGAAGATTATGGATACGATCTTTAACTTCCATCACGCAATATCAAAAGCCTCCTTAGCGGAGGCTTTTCTTGGGGGGCTTTGGGTGTCACTTCCCTATTCCCTCCCCCTCACACCAAGCCATTACGCTGGGCCAGTTCGATCAAATCTACCAGCGAGCGGGCATTGAGTTTCAAGAGAAGTCGGGTTTTGTAGGTACTCACCGTTTTGTTGCTAAGGAACATGCCATCGGCTATTTCCTTGTTGCTTTTCCCCCATGCCAGCTGCTGCAGCACCATCATCTCCCGACCCGAAAGGCGATTGACCATATCAGCCTCACTCGCATTGCCCAGGCTTGAACGCACTGAGTGCAGCGCCTGATTAGGGAAATAGCTATAACCCGACAGCACAGCCTTGATTGCACTCAACAGCTCGGTCAAGTCCTGCTGCTTGCAAACATAACCCGCTGCACCTGCCTGCATGCAGCGCATGGAAAAATGACCGGGAGCTTGCGAGGTCAGCACCAGCACCTTGATAAGCACTGCTGGTGTGGACAGCCGCGCAATAACTTCAAGCCCGTCAAGTTTAGGTATTCCTATATCCAGAATCACAATGTCTGGCGCGTGTTCACGCGCAAGTTGCAAAGCATCCACACCATTGTCCGTCTCTGCGATGACTTCATAGCCATGTCGTTCCATGAGCATACGCACAGCAAGACGAATTACAGGATGATCATCCACGATCAGCACTTTATTCATGGGCAATTCCAATTTATCGCTGTTCGAATTTTTAGAACCAGCACCATAGCCTAGTGTCGTGAGCGGTTAGTTTATTTTCTAACGTACCACGATATACTGTGCACCCCTCGCCCCGAGATGGTTCCAGGCATGCCTCGTCCAATTGCTCCCTTTGCACTGCAGCCCGCCGACGTTCTTACGCTTCAAGGTTGGCTGCGCATGAGTACGCTGGAGCAGAGCCTTGCTCAGCGGGCGCGGATACTGCTTTTGCTCAATGAAGGGGTGACGCCCATTGCCATCTGTGGGCAATTACTGATCACGACACCGACCGTGTTCAAGTGGCGAAAGCGTTATCTGGCGTCGGGCATCGACGGCCTGAACGACCTGCCGCGTAGCGGTCAGCCTTTGAAGCTGGGTGCTGAGAAAGTCAAAGAAATCCTGACCCTGACAACGCACCGGGTTCCCAAGGAAGCAACGCACTGGAGCGTCCGGTTGATGGCCAAGTACGCTCGCGTTACCACCTGGCAAGTCCGGCAGATATGGGCTGCGTCGGATCTCAAGCCGCACCGACTGAAGACATTCAAGATCAGCAATGATCCGCACTTCGCTGAGAAGGTCATCGATGTGGTCGGGCTGTACCTGAGCCCTCCGGACAACGCCATGGTGCTGTCGGTTGACGAGAAAACTCAGATCCAGGCGCTGGATCGTACTCAGCCAATGCTGCAACTTCGGCCTGGGCAGATCGAGCGGCGAACCCATGATTACAAGCGCCATGGCACGGCGAGCTTGTACGCCGCGTTCGACATCATGACCGGTGAAGTAATGGGCCGGATTACCCAGCGGCACCGGGCCAAGGAGTTCCTGGATTTCCTCCGGCAGATTGATAAGAACACGCCTGCCGAGTTGGATCTCCATGTGATCCTGGATAACAGTTCGACCCACAAAACCCCAGCGATCAAGGCCTGGCTGGAAAAACATCCGCGCTTCAAGCTGCACTTCACGCCGACCAGTGCGTCCTGGCTAAACGCGGTGGAAGGCTGGTTTTCACAGCTGGAGAGACGCGCACTGTATCGAGGTGTCTTCACCAGTGTTACTGATCTGAAAGTCGCGATCCGCCAGTTCATTACTGCTCATAACGAGCATTCAGCCAAGCCGTTCAAGTGGACAAAGACCGCAGCGGCCATCATCAGCTCGGTACATATGGCAAAGCTGAGTGTGATGAAGAATAAGCTAATGAACTAACCGCTCGAGACACTAGTCATAACAAACTGGGCATAGCGCCCCCTCACGCATCCGCATCCAAAGACACTTCCTACAAATATTGAAGATTTAACCTACAGAAATAGCCTTCAAACATTAAACATTCAATCAATACATTCCAAGCAAACCCAGATGCACACACATCACCAGCAACACCCACCGGCACATTAAAAGCACATACACATTAAATATTAGCAGCACCTTTGCACAGCCAACATTCTTCAGTTAAGTCCAAAATTTAAACCCAGCATTGGTAAAGCCCGCCCAACACTCAACCATTATCCAAACCAATCAAAACAACACATCCTCCCTCACGCAAAAACCATAAAACACAATAATCCAACCTACTAAATACTCACCCGATGGAATCTACTATTGTTTTCAGGAGAAAATATCAGAAATCTGTACTTACAGAATAGGACTACAGATCATTCAGAAACCACCCAAATATGAATCCATATCAAAAGAATACCAAACCCTGCTTACCTTCCAAAAAGACACACAACGAAAAAACCGTTTAAAAAAGCCCAACAAAAATCATTTGGCGCTATATCTTACAGCTTATTCAAACTCAAGATAAAAAACCTACATGTAATTACGCCAGATAAACAACAACACCTATGGGATTCACTATAGATAACTGCAGCATTCCTACAAACAATTGAAGCAAACTAAAAAACCGAAAGATCCACCTTATAGAGGTCACACTCAAAACCTGGACTGGGTTTGCAGCTTCAATATCCAGTGTCTAAATTTATAGAAACAGGCCCCTAAAGCAAAGCATCAGTTCCCTCCGTTACAGGAGCCCCCCCAGCGCTGTGCGCCAGCCTCTTACTTCAACTACCCTCCAGAAAGGTTATCCCATGATAAAGAACACTTTAAAAATCAATAACCCTCTGACCATAATTGCTGTTTTTTCGATGCTGACCGAAGCATCGGCAGCGGTATCATTGCCGTACATCGACAGTGCACATCAGAAAGAGTATGTTTGGTTTTTAATTATCTTCCCCTTACTACTGATTACGTTATTTTTCCTGACCCTGAACTTCAACAACAAAACACTCTACACCCCGGCTGATTTATCCAAGGCAGCGTTGCCTTTAACTATGACTTCCTATACGCCTCGTACCTACCCTCATAACCGCACAGGCACATCACTTGCCACGCCCCCATACCAACCCGGTATAACACTCAGTTCGTTCCCTCCTCAAAACTTCACATTCCTGCCTCAAGGCCACCGAATTTATGACTCTGACACGAAAGAAACGCCTGAACTGAACAACCCGCCAAACCCACGCTTATACAAAAGCGCTGCGCACGAAATACTGAATAGCCGCTCGACGTCCGTGCGAAAGTCCAAGATTAACAACCGCAAGAGCGACATGCTTTTATTGCTGACCAGTACTCCGCCAGATATCACGCCAGAGACGTCAAAACAGGATATCGAACGTTATAAAAATACGTCTCCCTACGGTGCTAAAATTTTTATCACTTACCACCCCGGCACTGGCAGTACTGGAACCATTCAACTGACTTTAAGAGCGCTGTAATACATTGAATTCAAGACATAAAAAAGCCCCGACCACATGGCCGGGGCTTTTTATGCGGCACGCATCAGAACAACTTGCGGCCTTTATTCGCAGCAATCCGCATACGCAATGCATTCAACTTGATGAAGCCGGCAGCATCTGCCTGATTGTAAGCACCGCCATCTTCTTCAAACGTTGCAATATTGGCATCAAACAAAGACTCGTCTGACTTGCGACCCGTAACGATCACATTGCCTTTGTACAATTTGAGGCGAACAACACCGTTAACGTGAGCCTGCGATGCATCGATCATCTGCTGCAGCATGATGCGCTCAGGGCTCCACCAGTAGCCGGTGTAGATCAGGCTCGCGTACTTGGGCATCAACTCGTCTTTGAGGTGAGCAACTTCACGGTCCAGAGTGATCGACTCAATGGCACGGTGAGCACGCAACATGATGGTGCCGCCCGGAGTCTCGTAGCAACCACGGGACTTCATTCCGACATAACGGTTTTCAACGATATCGAGACGACCGATACCGTTCTCGCCGCCAATACGGTTGAGTGTTGCCAGCACAGTGGCCGGGGTCATTTCGACGCCGTCCAGAGCGACGATATCGCCGTTGCGGTAAGTCAATTCCAGATAAGTCGGCGTGTTCGGCGCGTCTTCTGGAGACTTGGTCCAACGCCACATGTCTTCTTCGTGCTCAGTCCACGTGTCTTCCAGCACACCGCCCTCGTAAGAGATGTGCAGCAAGTTGGCATCCATCGAGTACGGAGACTTCTTCTTGCCGTGACGCTCGATCGGGATATTGTGCTTTTCAGCGTAATCCATCAGCTTTTCACGGGAGAGCAAGTCCCACTCACGCCAAGGAGCAATCACTTTCACCCCTGGCTTCAAGGCATAGGCACCCAGTTCGAAACGAACCTGATCATTACCTTTACCCGTTGCGCCGTGGGAAATGGCGTCTGCGCCTGTTTCGTTGGCGATTTCAATCAGGCGTTTGGCGATCAGCGGACGAGCAATGGAAGTACCCAGCAGGTACTCGCCTTCGTAAACGGTGTTGGCACGGAACATCGGGAAAACGAAGTCTCGAACAAACTCTTCACGCAGGTCATCAATGTAGATTTCCTTGACGCCCATGGCTTGCGCCTTGGCACGTGCAGGTTCGACCTCTTCGCCCTGACCCAGGTCAGCGGTAAAGGTTACGACTTCACAGTTATAAGTATCCTGCAGCCACTTCAGGATCACCGAAGTGTCCAGGCCGCCCGAATAAGCCAGAACGACCTTGTTTACGTCCGCCATGCCATCACTCCACGGGTTGTTCGAAAAGCCGAACAGTCTACCGCCCATATCCATGAATTTACAGAGGCGCGACAGCTTAAGACGACAAAGCGACAGATAATGTCAAAGGAGCGACCAGACGGTCACGTCAGGAAATCGCCGCAGAATTGCTGACACCTACAGAAGGCACAGACTTTTCTGGCTCTGGTACACGCTCCAAACGCACGCTGACCCGACGATTTCTCTCACGATTTGCCCGGGTCGTGTTGGGTGCCAAGGGGTATTGTTCGCCATGAAAACGGACTGTGATCTGAGACTCCTGGAGCCCCTTCTCCTTGAAGAAGTCCATCACCGCCAATGCCCGTCGCCGTGACAGCTCGCGGTTGGTCAAGCGATTGCCCTGATTATCGGAATAACCGTCCAGGATGACGCGGTTGACCGTAGGGTCTGCCTTCAAGTACTCCACCATGACTTGCAAGTTGATCCGAGCCTTCGCATCCAGCTCGGTACCCCCGCCAGGAAAGCCGACCTGGCTTTGCCTGACCTGCTCAAAGTTCTTCGCCAACAACTTGGTGGTACACGCCTCGTAATCCCCGTAGGCCTGGCGAAATCTGGCCGGTAACAGGCGAACCTCCGAAACATTGCCATCGCGCGAGTAGTGCCTGACCAACGGGCTACGCCCTTCAATCAGCCCACGAAACAAGCTGGCGGCCTGGGCCTGGGAACTGTTGAACAATATCTGCCCACGGCCAATTCGCACCGAGCCCAGGTCAATGTCGCCGCGGCCCGGCTGCCAGGGTGCGGCGGCGGCCAATAGCTTCGCAGACCCCTCCCCCAGCATAGAGTTGTAGGCATTGAGACGAAAAACGGCCTGCTCCCCGGCTCGACGCACAAAGGCCCCGGAGCCGAAATCAGTAATGGGCTGGATCAGCCGACACTCGAATTTGTCGCCTTCCACTTTCCACTCGATATTCTCCAGCCGAGTCTGAAAGGTCAGAGCCATGGCAGGCAGGCTGGCAAACATACTGAGCAGGATGAAATAATGCTGGCGCACGGGAGGCTCCACAGGCTTGCACTGCAAAAAAACAGTCCACAGATTGATGAGATATCGGTCAGCAATCACAAAACTTGATAGCGAGTGCCTGATAGAGTCTTTTCCGGTAGCATTCACATCAGTTTGACCCGCCTGGAATTCCCAATGTCTGACCGCCTGACCCTGCTGCGTCCCGACGACTGGCATATACATCTTCGCGATGGTGCTGTGTTGCCTCACACGGTTGCGGATGTAGCGCGCACTTTTGGCCGCGCCATCATCATGCCCAACCTGGTACCTCCGGTGCGTAATGCTGCCGAAGCCGATGCCTATCGCCAGCGCATTCTGGCTGCTCGCCCGGCCGGTAGCCGTTTCGAGCCGCTGATGGTGCTTTACCTCACTGACCGAACACAGCCAGAAGACATTCGTACGGCCAAGGCCAGCGGATTCGTCCATGCAGCCAAGCTGTATCCGGCTGGGGCAACGACCAACTCCGACTCAGGTGTTACCAGCATCGACGCGATCTTCCCGGTCCTCGAGGTCATGGCTGAAGTTGGCATGCCCTTGCTGATCCACGGTGAAGTCACCCGCGCCGGTGTGGACGTCTTTGATCGCGAAAAAATCTTCATCGACGAGCATATGCGCCGTGTTGTAGATCGCTTCCCGACACTCAAAGTCGTGTTTGAGCACATCACCACCGCTGACGCGGTGCAGTTCGTCAACGAGGCCTCGGCCAACGTCGGCGCAACCATTACGGCTCATCACCTGCTGTACAACCGCAATCACATGCTGGTTGGCGGAATCCGCCCGCACTTCTATTGCCTGCCGATTCTCAAGCGCAACACCCATCAGGAAGCTCTGCTGGATGCGGCCACCAGTGGCAGCGAGAAATTCTTCCTGGGTACAGACTCTGCACCCCACGCCCAGCACGCCAAAGAAGCGGCGTGCGGTTGTGCCGGTTGCTACACCGCTTATGCGGCCATCGAGATGTACGCCGAAGCTTTCGAGCAGCGCAATGCCCTGGACAAGCTGGAAGCCTTTGCCAGCCTGAACGGCCCGCGCTTCTACGGATTGCCCGCCAGCACCGAACACATCACCCTGGTTCGCCAGGAGTGGACCGCCCCAAACAGCCTGCCTTTCGGCGAGTTGACCGTAATTCCGCTGCGCGCCGGTGAAACACTGCGCTGGCGCCTGCTGGAGGAACAGCTGTGAGTGACGACCATTATGATGACGAACACGAAGGCGGCCATGGCGGCGGATCGCGCCACCCGATGGCCGAGCGTTTTCGCGGCTATCTACCGGTCGTAATCGATGTTGAAACCGGTGGCTTTAATAGCGCTACTGATGCCTTGCTGGAAATCGCAGCCGTCACGATCGGCATGGACGAAAGAGGCTTTGTGTTCCCGGAGCACACCTACTTCCACCGTGTTGAGCCGTTTGAAGGCGCCAACATCGAAGCTGCAGCGCTGGAATTCACAGGCATCAAGCTCGACCACCCACTGCGCATGGCTGTCAGCGAAGAGACGGCCCTGACCGACATCTTCCGTGGCGTGCGCAAGGCCTTGAAAGCCAACGGTTGCAAGCGTGCCATCCTGGTGGGCCATAACAGCAGCTTTGACCTGGGTTTCCTCAACGCCGCTGTCGCTCGCCTGGACATGAAACGCAACCCGTTTCACCCGTTCTCAAGCTTTGACACCGCTACCCTCGCAGGCCTGGCGTATGGTCAGACAGTATTGGCCAAAGCCTGCCAGACAGCTGATATCGATTTTGATGGGCGTGAAGCGCACTCGGCTCGTTATGACACCGAGAAAACCGCTGAGCTGTTCTGTGGCATCGTTAACCGCTGGAAGCAAATGGGCGGTTGGAAAGACTTCAACGACTGATCCTGTCGTTCAGGCTTTCATCGCGCCCTAAAAAAAACCGGACACTGGGTCCGGTTTTTTTATGCCTGAAACTGACGCTTACAGCTGGTCAGCATTCTCGGTCAGGTACGCTGCAACACCTGCGGTCGAAGCGGTCATGCCTTTGTCGCCTTTTTTCCAGTTGGCAGGGCAAACTTCGCCGTGCTCTTCGTGGAATTGCAGAGCGTCAACCAGACGCAGCAGCTCGTCCATGTTACGGCCCAGTGGCAGGTCGTTGACGATCTGGGAGCGTACAACGCCCTTGTCGTCGATCAGGAACGCGCCGCGCAGTGCCACGCCGCCTTCGTTTTCAACGTCATAGGCCTTGCAGATTGCGTGATTGATGTCGGCAGCCATGGTGTATTTCACCTGGCCGATGCCGCCATTGTTCACTGGAGTATTGCGCCATGCGTTGTGGGTGAAATGGGAGTCGATCGACACGGCAACCACTTCAACGTTACGCGCCTGGAACTCAGGGATGCGGTGGTCCAGAGCGATCAGCTCGGACGGGCAAACGAAAGTGAAGTCCAGCGGGTAGAAGAACACCAGGCCATATTTACCTTTGATGGCGGTGGACAGTGTGAAGCTGTCAACGATTTCGCCATTGCCAAGTACGGCTGCGACGGTGAAGTCAGGGGCTTGTTTGCCTACGAGTACGCTCATTGGATATCTCCTGGTGTGCTGCGTGAAAAACAGGATCCGGTCGGTGCCACCATCGGTTAATGGTACTCAGCCGACCCGCTCCTGCGTGAAAATGACCGGTCATCATACACCGCCCGTCTGGACGGGCCTTAACCCTTTTTCAGGCCCTGAAGGCAGAATCATCGAGACCGTTCGTCAGCACAGCGCCCACAAGCCTCAATTGAGACTCAAGGTACTTTGACAATCATTCTCGTTAACATTAAGATCCTTGAATTGAATCCCAACCAGCGATGGTTCTTATTTATGTACGTTTGCCTTTGCACTGGCGTCACCGATGGAAAAATTCGCGACGCAATCTACGAGGGTTGCTGCAGCTACCGCGAAGTGCGCGAAGCAACAGGTGTCGCTAGCCAATGCGGTAAATGTGCATGCCTGGCCAAGCAAGTGGTTCGCGAAACCCTGGCTTCACTGCAAACCAGTCAGGCCGCAATGAGTTTCCCGGTTGAATTTTCAGCTGCGTAATGTACAGATTTCAAAGAACCGGACTTAGTGTCCGGTTTTTTTATGCCTAAAATTCAAGTGGTTAGCCCCGAGACGCGGAACACAAACATTCTTATTCCGATTAATTTTCATATATTATTCAAATACTTAGGTTTGACAGTCTGCAACGTGCGGATCAAACTCTGCCGTATATACAGTTAATTAAGGCAGGCCCCAGCCATGAAAGGCGACATTTCAGTTATCCAGCATCTCAACAAAATTCTCGGCAACGAACTGGTCGCTATCAACCAATACTTCCTGCATGCACGTATGTATCAGGATTGGGGCCTGGAAAAGTTGGGTGCTCACGAGTACCACGAATCCATCGACGAGATGAAGCACGCGGACAAGCTGATCAAGCGCATCCTGTTCCTGGAAGGCCTGCCGAACGTACAAGATCTGGGCAAGCTGCACATCGGCGAACACACCAAGGAAATGCTCGAGTGCGACCTGCGTATTGAGAAGACCGGCCACGCCGACCTCAAAGCTGCTATCGCCCATTGTGAAGTTGTCGGTGACTTTGGCAGCCGCGAAATGCTGGAAGATATCCTGGAATCCGAAGAAGAACATATCGACTGGCTGGAAACTCAACTGGGCCTGATCGATAAAGTAGGGATTGAGAATTACCTGCAATCTCAAATGGGTGAGTAACTAACAGCCATTAAAAAGCCCCGCCCTGTTTATCACGGGGCGGGGCTTTTTTATGCGTGTTACATAACAACTGTAACTACGCGACTGACATCAGGCTTCAGTCTTGTTTGCAGCAGCTTTCTCGACAGCTTCTTTGATCAAAGCCTGCAAAGAACCATCGGCGGCCATTTCAGCCATGATGTCGCTACCACCCACCAACTCACCACCGACCCACAGTTGCGGGAAAGTTGGCCAGTTAGCGTACTTCGGCAGATTGGCGCGGATTTCCGGGTTCTGAAGGATGTCCACGTAAGCGAACTTCTCGCCACAACCCATGACTGCCTGGGCAGCCTTGGCCGAAAAGCCGCACTGCGGGGCATTCGGGGAGCCTTTCATGTAGAGCAGAATGGTGTTGTTCGCAATCTGGTCTTTAATAGTTTCGATGATATCCATGGAGCACCTCGGCTGAACTTTCCGACTCAGATGTCGGCACGGTGGCGCATTGTAACGGAAAGCCGAGCGTGACGCTCGGTCTCCCCGACAGACAATAGTCGGCCCCTCACGCCTCTCCAAATGCCCCGCGCAATTGCCAAGCAACGCCACGGCAGTGTACAAATGGACAGCTGAGGTGAGGCATACCACCTGAGTGGCTCGTGCAGCGCAAGACTCGCTCAAACCTCTATACACGTGACCCTTATTGGCAAGACGCGACATTTCCTTATAAGATCGCGCCTTCCCCTATTTCGTCGCCCCGTGCGGCTTTCGCCGCAGGTCTCGCCCGTTTTTCCGAAAACCCCGGCTTTGAGCATCTGCGGTCGTTGCAAAAAAGGTAGTTAATGATGAGCGCAAGGCACTTTCTCTCCCTGATGGATTGCACGCCCGAAGAGCTAGTCAGCGTGATTCGTCGCGGTATCGAGCTGAAGGACCTGCGTCAACGCGGCGTTCTCTTCGAACCTCTGAAAGGTCGCGTGCTGGGCATGATTTTCGAGAAATCATCGACCCGTACCCGTCTGTCATTTGAAGCAGGCATGATCCAGCTGGGTGGCCAGGCCATTTTTCTGTCCCCTCGCGACACCCAACTGGGCCGTGGCGAGCCAATCGGTGACTGCGCCATCGTGATGTCGCGCATGCTTGACGCCGTCATGATCCGCACCTTCGCACACAGCACCCTGACCGAGTTTTCGGCCAACTCCCGCGTACCTGTTATCAATGGTCTGTCAGACGATCTGCACCCTTGCCAGTTGCTGGCCGACATGCAAACGTTTCAGGAACATCGCGGATCGATCAAAGGCAAAACCGTGGCCTGGATCGGTGATGGCAACAACATGTGCAACAGCTATATAGAAGCGGCCATCCAGTTTGACTTCAAGCTGCGTGTTGCCTGCCCTGAAGGCTATGAGCCCAACCCGCAGTTCGTGGCTCAAGCCGGTGATCGCGTGACTATCGTTCGCGATCCTCGTGATGCCGTGATTGGCGCCCATCTGGTCAGCACTGACGTGTGGACCTCCATGGGCCAGGAAGAAGAAACCGCCAAGCGCCTGCAACTGTTTGCTCCGTACCAGGTCAACCGGGCCCTGCTCGACCTGGCTGCCGACGACGTGCTGTTCATGCACTGCCTTCCCGCTCACCGTGGCGAAGAGATCAGCCTCGATTTGCTGGATGACCCCCGCTCCGTGGCATGGGATCAAGCTGAAAACCGCCTGCATGCGCAAAAAGCGCTGCTCGAATTCCTTGTCCAACCGGCGTACCAACCCGCATGAGTCAGCCGTTATTGCTCAACCTTAGCGATCTGGCCTGTGGGTATCAGGGCCAGAGCGTCGTACAAAACCTCAACCTGCACCTCAATGCTGGAGATATTGGCTGCTTGCTGGGCTCATCGGGCTGTGGCAAAACCACCACACTGCGCGCTATTGCCGGTTTTGAGCCGGTGCATCAGGGTGAAATCAGGCTGGCTGGGGAGGTCATTTCAAGTGCTGGCTTTACCTTGGCCCCAGAGAAACGTCGTATCGGCATGGTGTTTCAGGACTACGCCCTGTTTCCGCACCTGAGCGTGGCCGACAACATTGCGTTCGGGATTCGCAATCATCCGAACAAGGATCGCGTGACCGAAGAGCTGCTTGAACTGGTCAATCTCAAGCAGCTCGGCAAACGCTTCCCCCACGAGCTTTCCGGCGGCCAGCAGCAACGTGTCGCCCTTGCACGTGCATTGGCACCCGAACCTCAATTACTCCTGCTGGATGAGCCGTTTTCCAACCTCGATGGCGAGTTGCGACGCAAACTCAGCCATGAAGTGCGAGATATCCTGAAAGCACGGGGCACCAGTGCGATTTTGGTAACACATGACCAGGAAGAAGCCTTCGCTGTGAGCGACCATGTCGGTGTCTTCAAGGAAGGCCGCCTTGAACAGTGGGATACGCCCTACAACCTGTACCACGAACCTCAGACACCTTTTGTGGCGAGTTTTATCGGTCAGGGCTACTTCATTCGGGGCCAGTTACTAAGCCCTGAGTCGGTGCAAACCGAGCTGGGGGTTTTACGCGGCAACCGCGCATACACCTGGCCGACTGGCGGCGCAGTCGATGTGTTGCTGCGTCCGGACGATATCGTCTACGCGCCGGACAGCGATTTGAAAGCCCGGATTATTGGCAAGACATTCCTCGGCGCCTCCACCCTGTACCGCCTGCAACTGCCTACAGGAAGCCAGCTGGAATCGATTTTCCCGAGCCACGCCGATCACTTGCCTGGGGCGCAAGTGGGCATTCGCGTAGCAGCCGAGCATCTGGTGATGTTTCAAACCAGCGGCAGCGTTGCTGCGCAAATCCCGCACTCCGAATCAGGTGTAAGGCGTTTCAGCACCGCTCAGTAATCCCTTACCACAACAATTTGCGCTTACACCCGACCTACCTCTGCAAACTGCGCCTGCGTATGCTCTGCCAGCACCCCAGGCGCCAGTTCCACTTCCAGCCCGCGTCGTCCGGCGCTGACAAAAATAGTCGCAAAACCTTCAGCACTTTTATCGATAAAGGTGCGCAGTCGCTTCTTCTGCCCCAGCGGACTGATGCCTCCCAACAAATACCCTGTTGAACGCTGAGCTGCCGCCGGGTCCGCCATTTCGACTTTTTTGACCCCGGCAGCGTGTGCGAGGGCTTTTAAATCAAGGCTTCCGACGACCGGTACCACAGCGACCAATAACTCCCCCTTCTCACTGCTGGCCAGCAACGTCTTGAACACCTGAGCAGGTTCCAGGCCAAGCTTTTCTGCGGCCTCCAACCCATAGGATGCCGCTTTTGGATCATGTTCATAGCTATGCACACGATGTTCGGCGCGAACTTTTTTCAGCAGGTCCAATGCAGGCGTCATGACAGCTCCAGTCTTGAATGAGTAAAAGAAAACTGATGGCCGATTTTAGGCTATTGGCCCGTAAAAAACGCGCTGGCACGGGGCTTTGCGCCATGCATTTAGCTGAAACGTTACACGCCAACCTACCAATTCGTAGTGTTTTCTTACAGAAAAACCAGTACTACACCCCCGTTCTAAAGTCAGAATGTGAATACCCGTTCACTTTCGACCTTTGACAGCAGCGTTTCTTGTCTATATTTTTTCGAATCTGAATATTAGCATTCAACTTTTGTACGACTTTACCTACATGCTGAAATCAATGGTACGCAATTACCCGATCAGACCAAGGCGCGCCGCCACCCTGATTGATAACGTCTAAAAACAACAATAACGAGGCTTCAGATGACGACTGCATCGCAACACCCCACACTTTCAGGTCAGTGCCTGGCCGAGTTTCTCGGTACCGCACTGTTGATATTTTTCGGTACCGGTTGCGTTGCGGCTCTCAAAGTCGCGGGTGCCAGTTTTGGCTTATGGGAAATCAGCATCATTTGGGGCATTGGCGTCAGCATGGCGATTTACCTGACAGCAGGCGTTTCAGGCGCACACCTGAACCCGGCAGTCAGCATCGCGCTGTGCCTGTTCACCGATTTCGAAAAACGTAAGCTGCCCTTTTACATCCTTGCCCAAGTCGCAGGCGCCTTCTGCGCTGCAGCGTTGGTTTACACGCTCTACAGCAATCTCTTCTTCGATTACGAACAAGCACATCAAATGGTTCGAGGCAGCCAGGCCAGCCTGGAGTTGGCATCGGTCTTCTCGACCTACCCGCACCCCTCGCTTACAACGCTCCAAGCCTTCCTCGTCGAAGTGGTGATTACCGCTATCCTGATGGGCGTGATCATGGCACTTACCGACGACAAGAACGGTTTGCCACGTGGCGCACTGGCACCCCTGCTGATCGGCTTGCTGATTGCTGTCATCGGCAGCTCGATGGGGCCGCTAACCGGCTTTGCGATGAACCCCGCGCGTGATTTCGGGCCTAAACTGATGACATTCTTGGCGGGTTGGGGTGAAATTTCGTTCACCGGTGGACGCGACATCCCTTACTTCCTGATTCCAATATTTGCACCGATCGTGGGCGCTTGCCTGGGCGCAGCCATTTATCGCGGCCTGATTGCCCGCCACCTGCCTGACGCGGCCCCTGTAGCCGCCGACACCCAGGCTGCAGCGCAAGTGAAAACCCAAGCTTCCTGATATCGACTTATGAAACGGGGCGCACGAGACCTACTGCCCGTTACCTTTCTCGCGCCCCCAACCTCCCTCATTCTGCAAGGCACTTTCAAATGACCGACATTCAGAATAAGAACTACATCATTGCGCTGGACCAAGGCACAACCAGTTCGCGAGCGATCATCTTCGATCGTGACGCCAACGTGGTATGCACGGCGCAACGTGAGTTTCAACAGCACTACCCGCAACCGGGCTGGGTTGAACACGACCCGATGGAAATTTTCGCCACCCAAAGCGCCGTGATGGTCGAGGCCCTTGCACAAGCCGGCCTGCATCACGATCAGGTGGCCGCCATCGGCATCACCAACCAGCGTGAAACCACCGTTGTGTGGGACAAGGTCAGCGGTCGTCCGATCTACAATGCCATCGTATGGCAGTGCCGCCGCAGCACCGAAATCTGCGAGCAGCTCAAGCGCGATGGCCACGAGCAATACATCAGCGACACCACTGGCCTGGTGACCGACCCGTACTTCTCGGGTACCAAACTGAAGTGGATCCTCGATAACGTCGAAGGCAGCCGTGAGCGCGCACGCAATGGCGAACTGTTGTTCGGCACTGTCGACAGCTGGCTGATCTGGAAATTTACCGGCGGCAAAACCCACGTCACCGACTACACCAATGCCTCTCGCACCATGCTCTTCAACATCCACACTCTGGAGTGGGATGCCAAGATGCTGGAGGTACTGGATATCCCGCGCGAAATGCTGCCAGAAGTGAAGTCATCTTCAGAAATCTACGGCCGCACCAAAAGCGGTATTGCCATTGGCGGCATTGCAGGCGACCAACAGGCGGCACTGTTTGGCCAGATGTGTGTCGAGCCGGGGCAGGCCAAGAATACTTACGGCACCGGCTGCTTCCTGCTGATGAACACCGGCGCAAACGCCGTCAAATCGACCCACGGCATGCTGACTACCATCGCCTGCGGCCCACGTGGCGAAGTTGCCTACGCATTGGAAGGCGCCGTCTTCAATGGTGGTTCCACCGTTCAATGGCTGCGTGACGAACTGAAGATCATCAACGACGCACACGACACCGAATACTTCGCCAACAAGGTCAAGGACAGTAACGGCGTCTACCTGGTGCCTGCCTTCACTGGCCTGGGCGCCCCTTACTGGGACCCGTATGCCCGTGGCGCATTATTCGGCCTGACTCGCGGCGTACGCGTTGATCACATCATTCGTGCAGCACTGGAGTCGATCGCCTACCAGACACGCGACGTGCTGGATGCCATGCAGCAGGACTCTGGCGAACGCCTCAAAGCCTTGCGTGTGGACGGTGGCGCCGTAGCCAACAATTTCCTGATGCAATTCCAGGCCGACATTCTCGGCACCCTGGTTGAACGCCCGCAAATGCGCGAAACCACTGCATTGGGCGCGGCCTACCTGGCTGGTCTGGCCTGCGGTTTCTGGGGCAGCCTGGATGAATTGCGCGGCAAGGCCGTGATCGAGCGCGAATTCGAACCTGCGCTGGACGAAGCCAGCAAAGAGAAGCTCTATGCCGGCTGGAAAAAAGCCGTCAGCCGCACTCGCGACTGGGAACCCCACGAAGAAAGCAACTAAGCCTACCGGGCAATAACTGCTGCGGGCGCCATTGGCGCCCGCAGTCGCTTCAATATTTGATGGCACCTGCGAGTAGCAGGCGGCGCTTTCCTGCGGCATCATGGGCGAATTTGCTTCGCCGCCCAAAGGAAAATCAATGAATCTGCCTCCACGCCAGCAGCAGATCCTCGAACTCGTACGCGAGCGCGGTTATGTCAGCATCGAGGAAATGGCTCAGCTGTTCATCGTCACACCGCAGACCATTCGCCGCGACATCAATCAACTGGCAGAAGCCGATCTGCTACGCCGTTACCACGGTGGAGCCGCCTATGACTCCAGCGTTGAAAACACTGCCTACGCCATGCGCGCAGACCAGATGCGCGACGAAAAGCGCCGCATTGGCGAAGCCATTGCCGCCCAGATCCCTGATCACGCCTCGATTTTCATCAATATCGGCACCACCACCGAGTCGATTGCACGGGCGCTGCTCAATCACAACCACCTGAAAATCATCACCAACAACCTGCACGTGGCTTCAATCCTGAGTGCCAAGGATGACTTTGAAGTCCTGATCGCAGGCGGCAACGTACGCCGCGATGGCGGTATCGTTGGCCAGGCCAGTGTCGATTTCATCAACCAGTTCAAGTTCGACTTTGCACTGGTCGGTATCAGCGGCATCGACTCCGACGGTAGCCTGCTGGACTTCGACTATCAGGAAGTTCGCGTCTCACAGGCGATTATCGCCAACGCCAGACAAACGATCCTGGCAGCCGACTCCAGCAAGTTCGGCCGCAATGCGATGGTACGGCTGGGCCCGATCACCCTGATTGATTGCCTGGTCACCGACCAGCCGCCCGTGCCCGAACTCGCGCAACTCCTGGCTCAAAACAAGATCCGCCTGGAAGTGGTGTAACCGGCCCGCAGGTTCATCTGCCCATCCAAAATGTTCGATATTCTTCTTTTAACCCCCCTTCGATGAGTTTTTTCAATCGAAGGGTGCTGGCTACCCTCGCCTTTATCCGCTAATATTTTCGAAAATGAACATTAGTGTTCACATTCAAATATGCGTAAAGAACGCGAGGCCCATTTATGTCCCTGACCACCTTGCCTGCCACCCCCCTCGCTGAGGTTTACGACGTTGCTGTGATTGGCGGCGGGATCAATGGCGTCGGGATTGCGGCAGACGCAGCCGGTCGCGGCTTGTCTGTGTTCCTTTGCGAAAAAGACGATCTGGCCAGCCACACCTCATCCGCCAGCAGCAAGCTGATCCACGGCGGCTTGCGCTACCTCGAACACTACGAGTTCCGCCTGGTACGAGAAGCACTGGCTGAACGTGAAGTGCTGCTGTCCAAAGCACCGCATATCGTCAAACCCATGCGTTTTGTCTTGCCCCATCGCCCGCACCTGCGCCCGGCGTGGATGATCCGTGCCGGGCTGTTCCTGTATGACCATCTGGGCAAGCGCGAAAAACTCGCGGGCTCCACCAGCCTCAAGTTTGGTGCAGACAGCCCGTTGAAAGCAGAAATCACCAAAGGCTTCGAGTACTCCGACTGCTGGGTCGATGACGCTCGCCTGGTAGTACTTAACGCCATGGCCGCGCGGGAAAAAGGTGCCCATGTCCATACACAGACTCGCTGCGTGGGTGCGCGCCGTAACAAAGGGCTGTGGGAATTGAACCTGGAACGTGCTGACGGCAGCCTGTTTTCGATTCGCAGCAAAGCTTTGGTCAATGCCGCTGGCCCTTGGGTAGCCAAATTCATCAAAGACGACTTGAAGCTGGATTCGCCTTACGGCATCCGCCTGATCCAGGGCAGTCACCTCATCGTTCCCAAGCTGTATGACGCGCCCAATGCGTTCATTCTGCAAAACGAAGATCAGCGGATTGTGTTCACCATTCCCTACATGGATCAGTTCACTATCATCGGCACCACCGACCGTGAATACACAGGCGATCCGGCCAAAGTAAGCATCACGGAAGAAGAAACCGACTACCTGCTGAATGTAGTCAATGCCCACTTCAAGCAACAAGTAACCCGCAGCGACATCCTGCGCACTTACTCCGGCGTGCGCCCGCTGTGTAACGACGAGTCCGACAACCCTTCAGCAGTGACCCGGGATTACACCCTGGCATTGTCCGGCGCACCGGGCGAAGCCCCGCTGCTGTCAGTGTTCGGCGGCAAACTGACCACTTACCGCAAGCTGGCCGAGTCGGCCATGGCCCAATTGACGCCCTACTTCACCCAGATCAAGCCGAGCTGGACCGCCACCGCGACATTGCCGGGCGGCGAAAACATGACCACGCCAAAAGCCCTGAGCGCCGCCCTGATCAGCAAACACAGCTGGCTGGATGCCGCGATTGCCAAGCGCTGGGCAATCACCTATGGCAACCGCTCGTGGCGCTTGCTGGACGGCGTACAAGGCCTGAGCGACATGGGCGAGCATATCGGCAGTGGCCTCTACAGCCGTGAAGTCGATTACCTGTGCAGCCAGGAATGGGCACTGGATGCACAGGACATTCTGTGGCGCCGGACCAAGCTGGGCCTGTTTACCACCGCTGAAGAGCAGGCGCATCTGTCCCAGTACATGGCCACCCTGAATCTGAAAAACCGCAAGGTAGAAGCGGCTTAAACCTGCTCCCCCGCCCCACAGGTCTCAATTGCTTGTGGGGTGAGGGCATGACGATCCCGCTTGCTCGCGATGAAATCGGAACGGTTTGCCAGAAAACACTGACTACCTGAATCGCGAACTGCCTGCGCCATCTTTCATTCGGTTTTCCGAACGCGCACCCCTGTATCATTCGGCTTTCCGGGCGCGACCGCTTTTAAAGCCCGCCATCAATCAACTTAAATCCCTTATAAATCAAAGCATTAGACATAAATTCAATGTCTGGCACGACTCATGCTCTACACTCTGGACCGAATGCTTTAACAGAGCGTTTAGTCTGTTGAGACATTCGAAGTACAAAAGGGCCCACAAACGGGCTCAATAAAAAAAACAATGTCGAGGAAACACCGATGCGCATCGTTCCGCAACTTTTGGGCGCAGCAATTGCTGCAGCTCTGATTAGCACTCCAGTTTTTGCAGCCGAATTGACCGGCACACTGAAGAAAATCAAAGAATCCGGCACCATCACCCTTGGGCATCGTGACTCCTCCATTCCGTTCTCCTACATCGCGGACGCTTCCGGCAAACCGGTTGGTTACTCCCACGATGTACAGCTGGCAATCGTTGAAGGGCTGAAAAAACAGCTCGACATGCCGGACCTCAAAATCAAATACAACCTGGTTACTTCCCAGACCCGTATCCCGCTGGTGCAGAACGGCACCGTTGACGTTGAGTGCGGCTCCACCACCAACAACGTGGAACGCCAGCAACAAGTCGACTTTTCGGTCGGCATCTTCGAAATCGGTACCCGCCTGCTGTCCAAAAAGGACTCGCCTTACAAGGACTTCGCTGACCTGAAAGGCAAGAACGTCGTAACCACGGCTGGCACCACCTCCGAGCGCATCCTCAAGGCGATGAACGCTGACAAGCAGATGGGCATGAACGTGATCTCGGCAAAAGACCACGGCGAAGCCTTCAACATGCTTGAGTCGGGCCGTGCTGTTGCTTTCATGATGGACGACGCCCTGCTGGCCGGCGAAATGGCTAAAGCCAAGAAGCCAACTGACTGGGCTGTTACCGGTACTCCACAGTCGTACGAAATTTACGGCTGCATGGTTCGTAAAGGCGACCCTGAGTTCAAAAAAGCAGTGGATGACGCCATCGTTGCCTACTACAAGTCGGGCAAAATCAACGACACCTACAACACCTGGTTCCAATCGCCTATTCCACCAAAAGGCCTGAACCTGATGTTCCCGATGAGCGATGAGCTCAAGGCACTGATCGCCAACCCGACAGACAAAGCAGCAGACGACAAGCCAGCAGAAGAAAAGAAATCCTGATTTCTGACCTTTGATACTCCCGAGCGTGTGTCATCACGCTCGAGGAGTTGTCGAGCACCTTTGTACTAAGCTTCTTATTGCATTAGAGAACACTCGAACCGCTGGTTATCGAGCGGGTTTTGTGTGCCCGACGACCCTGTCGGGTGAGAACGGATTCCCTGAAGCAAGTGCTTGTTTATAGACCCATCTGAGGGGAGACCCTGCATGAATTACAACTGGGACTGGAGCGTGTTCTTCAAGTCCACCGGCGTAGGCAGCGAGACGTATCTCGACTGGTTTATTTCCGGATTGGGCTGGACCATCGCTATCGCTGTTGTCGCCTGGATTGTCGCCTTGATCCTGGGTTCGCTGCTGGGTGTCATGCGCACACTGCCGAACCGTTTCATCGCGGGCATCGCCACGGTTTACGTTGAAATCTTCCGTAACGTGCCGCTGCTGGTGCAGCTGTTTATCTGGTACTTCCTGGTACCCGACCTGCTGCCGCCTGATTTGCAGGAGTGGTACAAGCAAGACCTCAATCCGACGACCTCGGCTTACCTGAGCGTTGTCGTGTGCCTGGGCCTGTTTACCGCTGCACGGGTTTGCGAACAGGTTCGTACCGGTATCGAGGCACTGCCACGAGGTCAGGAAGCTGCCGCCCGCGCCATGGGCTTCAGCATGTCGCAGATCTACTGGAACGTGCTGCTGCCGCAAGCCTACCGGATCATCATTCCACCGCTCACCTCCGAGTTCCTGAACGTGTTCAAGAACTCCTCCGTGGCCTCGTTGATCGGCTTGATGGAACTGCTGGCACAAACCAAACAGACAGCTGAATTTTCCGCCAACCTGTTTGAAGCCTTCACCCTGGCCACCCTGATCTACTTCACCTTGAACATGAGCCTGATGTTGCTGATGCGCCTGATCGAGAAAAAAGTAGCAGTGCCCGGCCTGATGTCTCTGGGGGGTAAATAATGGACTTCTTCGATTTCAGCGGCATCGTCCCTGCCCTGCCAGGCCTGTGGAACGGCATGGTCATGACCTTGAAGCTCATGGTCATGGGCGTCGTGGGTGGCGTGGCCCTGGGCACAGTGCTGGCATTGATGCGTTTGTCGTCAAGCAAGTGGATGGCCAATCTGGCCGGCGCTTACGTGAACTACTTCCGCTCGATCCCGCTCCTGCTGGTCATTACCTGGTTCTATCTGGCCGTACCTTTCGTGCTGCGCTGGATCACCGGCAAAGACACCCCGATCGGCGCTTTCGAGTCGTGCCTGGTGGCCTTCGTGATGTTTGAAGCCGCCTACTTCTGCGAAATCGTACGAGCTGGCGTGCAGGCCATTCCCAAAGGCCAGATGGGTGCAGCCAAAGCACTTGGCATGAGTTACGGCCAGGCCATGCGCCTGATCATCCTGCCCCAGGCCTTTCGCAAAATGACCCCCTTGCTGCTGCAACAGAGCATTATCCTGTTCCAGGACACGTCGCTGGTTTACACCGTAGGCCTGGTTGACTTCCTCAATGCCTCGCGCTCCAGTGGCGACATCATCGGCCGCTCCAATGAGTTCCTGATCTTCGCCGGTCTGGTGTATTTCATCATCAGCTTTTCCGCCTCGCTGCTGGTCAAGCGTCTGCAAAAAAGGTTTGCCGTATGATCTCGATCAAGAACATCAACAAGTGGTACGGGGACTTCCAGGTACTGACCGATTGCAGTACTGAAGTCAAAAAGGGCGAAGTGGTCGTAGTATGCGGCCCGTCCGGCTCGGGCAAGTCGACCCTGATCAAGTGCGTCAACGCCCTTGAACCGTTCCAGAAAGGTGACATTACGGTTGACGGCACTTCCATTGCCGACCCGAAGACCAACCTGCCAAAACTGCGTTCGCGGGTTGGCATGGTGTTCCAGCATTTCGAACTGTTCCCGCACATGACCATCACCGAAAACCTGACGATTGCGCAGGTCAAGGTATTGGGTCGCAGCAAGGCCGAAGCCACTAAAAAAGGCCTTGAACTGCTGGAGCGCGTTGGTCTGTCGGCCCATGCCCACAAGCACCCGGGCCAGTTGTCCGGTGGTCAGCAACAGCGTGTGGCGATTGCCCGCGCCCTGGCCATGGACCCGATCGTCATGCTGTTTGACGAACCGACCTCTGCGCTCGACCCGGAAATGGTTAACGAAGTACTCGACGTGATGGTGCAACTGGCCAACGAGGGCATGACCATGATGTGCGTAACCCACGAAATGGGTTTTGCACGCAAGGTGGCCGACCGTGTGATCTTTATGGACCAGGGCAAAATCGTCGAAGACTGCGAGAAAGAAGAGTTCTTCGGTGACGTATCAGCCCGCTCCGAGCGTGCGCAGCACTTCCTCGCCAAGATCCTGCAGCACTAAATTTGGTGCAAACCAAATACCTGTAGTCGCTGCCGCAGGCTGCGAAGGGGGCCAAAGCCCCCGTTTTCTGGATACCACAGGGTATTCTTCGCAGCCTGCGGCAGCGACTACAGTTTTCGCGTGCCTCTTATCGCGACAAGGCATCTGTGATGAAATGCGACCCCACTCTTTACCGCGGTGCTCCGCCCTCACTTGCCGTGAAACCTCGTCTACTGCGCCACTTCCTGCTACCTCTGCTGATCATCCTGTTGACGATCGGCCTGGGCTACGCGGGCTATCGCATCAGTGAACACTTCGGTATTCGCACCCTGAGCGAAACCGGCGAACGCCAGCTCGAACTCCACGCCCGTACCGTCGAAAGCGAACTGGGCAAATACACTTACCTGCCCAGCCTGCTGGAACTGGAGTCCAGTGTTTCCAGGTTGCTGGCCGACCCAAGCGTGCAGAACCGGGTCACCGTCAACCAGTATCTGGAAGGCCTTAACCGTCGCAGCCGCAGCCGGGCCATTTATGTGCTCGACCCCACTGGCCGCGTGATGGCCACCAGCAACTGGCGAGATACCGACAGCTACCTGGGTGAGGACCTGTCATTTCGCGCCTACTTCCAGGACGCCGTGCGCGGTCAACCGGGGCGCTTCTACGGGATCGGCAGCACGTCGGGTGAACCGGGCTATTACCTGGCTCACGGCCTCGAAGAACAAGGCAAGATCATTGGCGTAGCGGTGATCAAGGTCCGGCTCGAAGCCCTTGAAGAACGCTGGCAGCGCGCTCGCCTCGAAGCCTATGTGAGCGACGAGAACGGCATCATCATCCTGTCCAGCGATCCCACCAGACGCCTCAAGTCAATCCGCCCGCTCAGCGCCGAAACCAAAGAGCGACTGGCACGCAGCCTTCAATACTACTGGTGGCCGCTTAATGAACTCGTACCGCTGGAACGGGAAAACCTGGCCGACGGCGTAGAAAAAGTCACCTTTGCCAATAACAACCAGATCGTTACCGACCAGCAGGAAGTCAGCTATCTGGCGCAAACCCGCAAGCTCAATGACACACCCTGGGACATCACCCTGCTCACGCCACTGCAGGACCTGCGCCGTGAAGCGGCGAATCAGGGGACGCTGGTCGCCGTTGCATTTGCCTTGCTGGCCTTTCTGCTGATTGCCTGGAATGAACGGCGCAAAGTGATCGCCACCCGGCTGGCGGCACGCGAAGCCCTGCAAGAAGCCAACAATCAGCTGGAGCGCAAGATCACCGAGCGCACCACTCACTTGCGGGCCAGTAACGAACGACTCAAAGGCCAGATCCGTGAACGACGCCAGGCTGAAGACACCTTGCGCCGTGCCCAGGATGAACTGGTACAGGCGGGCAAACTGGCCGCCATCGGGCAGATGTCCACCAGCATTGCCCATGAACTGAATCAACCCTTGGCCGCATTGCGCACCCTGTCGGGCAATACCGTGCGTTTTCTTGAGCGCGGAGACCTCAAGGTCGCCGCCGACAATCTCAGTACCATCAACAACCTGGTCGACCGCATGGGCCGCATCACCGCCAACCTGCGCTCGTTTGCCCGCCGTGGAGATGATCAGGGCCAGGCCAGCCTGGGCAAAGCCGTCGATGCGGCCCTGCAATTGCTCGCCAGCCGCATGGAGGAGTCCGGGGTGCAACTTCATCGAGCACTCGGCGATGTAGCGCTCAAGATTGATCAGACCCGACTGGAACAAATCCTGGTCAACCTGATCGGCAACGCGCTGGACGCCATGCAGGGCCAGTCAACACCGCCAGAGCTTTGGCTGGAGGGCGAGGTCAGCGAAAGCAAATACCGCCTGCTGGTGCGCGATAACGGCCCCGGCATCGACCCCGAAGCCCGCAAGCATCTCTTCGAACCGTTCTTCACCACCAAACCCGGCGAACAGGGCCTGGGCCTGGGCTTGACCCTGTCAGCCAGCCTGGCAGCCGCCGCTGGTGGAAGCCTCAGCGTCGAGTTCCCGGCCAGTGGTGGTGTCGCATTTGTCCTTCTTTTACCGCTGGTGCAACCCGCCAGGACCGAGCCCCTATGAATAACGACCTGACCGTCCTGATTGTTGAAGACGACCCCCATGTCCTGCTCGGATGCCAGCAGGCGCTGGCACTTGAAGACATTCGCAGCGAAGGCGTAAGCAGTGCCGAACAGGCACTGGCGTTGGTGGGCGACAATTTCCCGGGCATCGTCATCAGTGACATTCGCCTGCCCGGAATCGATGGCCTGGAGTTGCTCAAGCGCCTCAAGGCCCGCGACCGCAGCCTGCCGGTGGTGCTGATCACCGGGCATGGCGATATTTCCATGGCGGTGGGGGCCATGCGTGACGGCGCCTATGACTTTATGGAAAAACCCTTTTCCCCGGAGCGCCTGGTGGATGTGGCCCGCCGTGCGCTGGAACAACGCAGCCTGGCCCGAGAGGTCTGGTCACTGCGTCGCCAGTTGGCAGAACGCGACTCGCTCGAGGGGCGAATCATCGGGCGTTCCCCGGCCATGCAGCACTTGCGAGAATTGATCGCAAACGTCGCCGATACCTCTGCGAACGTGTTGATTGAAGGCGAGACAGGCACAGGCAAAGAGCTGGTCGCCCGATGCCTGCACGACTTCAGCCGGCGCCATCCCCAGCAGTTTGTGGCCCTCAACTGCGGTGGCTTGCCGGAAAACCTGTTTGAAAGCGAGATTTTCGGCCACGAAGCCAACGCCTTCACCGGTGCTGGCAAACGCCGCATCGGTAAAATCGAACACGCCCATGGCGGCACGCTGTTTCTGGACGAAGTCGAGAGCATGCCGATCAACCTGCAAATAAAACTGCTGCGGGTATTGCAGGAGCGCACCCTGGAGCGCCTGGGTTCCAACCAGAGCATCGACGTTGATTGCCGGGTCATCGCGGCCACCAAGTCCGACCTTGATCAACTGAGCAAGGCCAGCCAGTTTCGCAGCGACCTGTACTACCGCCTGAACGTGGTGACACTTGAACTGCCGCCCTTGCGCGAACGCCGCGAAGACATCCTGCAGTTGTTCGAATATTTCCTGCAGCAATCATCCCTGCGTTTTGATCGTGCCGCCCCTGAACTGGACAACCAGACCGTGTCCAGCCTCATGAGCCATGACTGGCCGGGCAACGTACGTGAACTGCGCAACGTGGCCGAGCGTTTCGCCCTGGGTCTGCCTGCCTTCAAAAAATCCGGGAGCAACGCGGCGCAGGGGCTGGGCTTTTCCGAGGCAGTCGAGGCGTTCGAGCGCAACCTGCTCAGTGACGCCTTGCAGCGCAGCGGCGGCAACCTGACCCAGGCCAGCCAGGAACTGGGCATGGCCAAGACCACCCTCTTCGATAAAGTCAAAAAATACGGGCTCGCGCACTGATGGATCTGATACTCAAAGCGGCTCTGGGTGCCGCAGTGGTCATCATTCTGGCAATGCTGGCCAAGACCAAAAACTACTACATCGCGGGCCTGGTCCCGTTGTTCCCGACCTTTGCCCTGATTGCGCATTACATCGTCGGCAAAGGGCGCTCGGTGGACGACCTGAAAACCACCATTGTGTTTGGCATGTGGTCGATCATTCCCTACTTCGTCTACCTCGCAACGCTGTACGTACTGGTCGACCGCATGCGTCTTGAAGCGTCACTGGCGCTGGCCGCCGTGGCCTGGCTGATGGCTGCCACCGTACTGGTCAGCGTGTGGGTGCGCCTGCACTGAGCCCGCTCCCACCTAAAGATCATCAGCGCGCCGCTGGCCCGCCCCTTGCATTTACCCCCTGAAGCCCGCCCTGCCTGGATCGGCGGCGATTGAATGGGGTAAATGACACGTTGAATATTCTCGATCTTGATCACAGCCTGACCTCACAAACACCGATCATGCAGCGTCTGACCGATGGTCGCGCTACACGCCTGGACCTGCTCGAACTGGGCCCGCAATTGCGCCTGTGGTCCACCGAACGCAATTACCGGCGTTTCGCCCAGCGCCTGCAGCAAAGGCCGAGACGCCAGGCCCTGCGGCCTGAAATCTTCTTCATCGGCTCCGGCGACTATCATCACCTGACCCCGGCCCTGCTCGCCGACTTGCCCGAACCTGTCACTCTGATCCACTTCGACAACCACCCTGACTGGGTACGCTTTGCCCCCCGTCGCCATTGCGGTTCGTGGGTGAATCGCGCCCTGAAACTGCCGAATATCAAACGCATCGTCACCCTCGGCCCGTGCAGCGACGACCTGCAAAACCCGCAATTCAAGGGCGGCAACCTCGGGGCCCTGCGCCGTGGTGATTTGCAGCTATTCCCCTGGCAGCATCCCCCCACCAAAGTCTGGGGCCGAATCGGCGACGGCGCGGGGCACGAGCAGCACGAAAACCTGTTGCACTGGCGCAATCTTGCCGATCAGGACTGGCCAACCTTTCTCGCCGAGCTGATCCGCAGCCTGCCCACCGACGCGATCTGGATCACCCTGGACAAGGATGTTCTCGCCAGCGAAGACGCCGCCACCAACTGGGATCAGGGCGGCATGCGCCTGACCCACCTGCTCCAGGCCATCCGGGCCCTGGCCGCCAGCAAGCGGGTGCTGGGCATCGATGTGTGCGGCGAATTCGCCAGGGCACCGCACCGCAACCTGCTCAAGCGCTGGGAGGCCAGGTCCGATCAGCCAGCCCCTGAACGCTGGAGCGAGAGCGACTTGCTGCGCAACTCAACCACCAATGAGGCGCTGATCGCTCTGTTTGAGGAACTGTTCCCGTGACCTTGACCGTGATTGCCCTGGTGGCGTTTTCCATCGTGCTCGATGTCATGGGCCAACTGTGTTTCAAGATCGGCCTGGACCGCCTGCCGGAACTGGAAGGCGGTTTTCGCCTCAACGCATTCTGGGGCCAGGTGTTCAATGCCCCCATGTTGTGGGTCGGGATCGGCGCTTACGTCATCGAGTTTTTCGTCTGGTTGGAGGCCCTGTCACGGGCGCCCCTGAGTGTGCTGTTCCCGGCTGCCGCACTGGCGTACTGCGGCGCGGTGTTCGCCGGCAAGGTGTTCCTGGGCGAACACGTGAGCCGCCGGCGCTGGCTGGGCACCCTGGTGATTACCCTTGGCGTGATGCTGGTCTGCATCGCCGGGGCTTGAGGAGAAGAACAATGGACAACACTGAAACCCTGAAAATCGCAGACAACGGCTGGCTGCATGGACGTCTGGGAACTGTGGTGCTGTGGGCGCTGTTAATTGCCCTCGAAAGCAGCGGGCAGATTGCGACCAAGGTCGGCGGCGATCAACTGGGGCAGATGGATTTCAGCCTGCAATGGCTGCAAGCCGTGATGCTCAACCCCGGCGTGTGGGTGGCTATTGCCTGTTACATCGGGGCGTTTTTCGTGTGGATGCTGATACTGCGCCGCAGCAGCCTGTCGCTGGCGTTTCCGCTCAGCTCGCTGGTATTTGTGGGGGTTCTGCTGGGGTCGTGGCTGGGGTTGGGCGAACATATCAGCGCCCTGCACTGGCTCGGCGTTGCCGTGATCATTGGCGGGATTGCGCTGCTGGCGGAGGGTGAGCCATAGCCCACCTCTGTGGGAGCGGGCTTGCCCGCGATACAGGGGATGGGGTCTAGAACTTGTAACTCACCGCGACCTGCACCGAGCCCTGATTCACATCTCCCTGCTCGCGCACGATACTGCTGTCCGCCGCCGAGCCCAGCAGATGAACCCAACTGGCGCTGGTCACCAGTGACCAGTGTTGTGCCAGGGGAAACTCGAAGTTCTGGGTCAGGGTGACATTCTGCAACCCGCCACTGGCCTTGTATGCGGAAATCCCCGACGCCTGGGCTTCACTGTCGCTGACACCAAAGAACGTCGACATCTGTCGGCCATCCGCAAAATGTACCGCCAACTGGCTGCTGCCGATAACCCCCAGCCCCAGCGGATAACCCAGCTCGCCCCCGACCTGACCCAGCACCCCGCCCTGACCGCCCGCGCCGCCCACCGCCTGCCCGAGTTGTGCATACACGCGCCAGAAATCGGCCGGGCTGTACTGCACAAAGCCGCCCAGCAGGGCCATGTCCGGCACATCGCGAAGGCCCCGCAACGAACCATTGGCATTGCGCCCCGACACGTAGTTGAGCAAGGGGCCCGCGCTCCAGCCGTCGGCCTTGAAGGCACTCCAGGTCAGACCGTCATCGGTATTGAGACTGACATCGCCCCAGTCCACATCGAAATACGGCAACGGCACCACCTGATAGCGGCTGGCGCTTGGATCGTAGGGCTGATAGCCAATCCCCACGCCCACTTCCCCGCTCGGGCCGTCTGCCCCATGGGCACCCACGCCGACGCCCAACAATGTGAGCAGCAATAAAGCACGGACCGGGGCTTTCATGTCGAAGGTTCCATAGAGGTTCATGGGCGCATCAATCCCTTTTTCGCTCGCCCTGTGCAAGCACTCATGTTGTTTGTAGCAAGCTACAAAAATTGTAGCTTCAAATTCGAAAGCCACCCTCCAATCGGCGCAAAGACCCAGCCCACGGGGCTTTTAATAATTGGCACAGTCAATGCTATGTCCTCTGGCAAGCGCAAAAAGCGCGTCTTTTCGACAGGACAATGCAGATGATGCAATGGCATATCGTGTGTGATTTCGACGGGACCATTACCCGCACCGACGTCATCGACAACATTCTTCAACGCTTCGCCGACCCCAGCTGGGAAACGATCGAAGATCAATGGGTGCAGGGTGAAATCGGTTCGCGTGAATGCCTGAGCCGCCAGCTGTCGCTGGTCAAGGCCACGCCAGCCGAACTGCTGGCCTTTTTCGACAGCGTTGAGATTGACCCTCACTTTCCCGACTTCGTTGACCACGTCATCGGCCTGGGCGCCTCCATCGAGGTGGTCAGTGACGGTATCGAACAAGGCATTGCCCGCATCCTGGCCCGCCACTACGTGAGCCTGTTGCCGATCCTTGCCAACCGCCTGCGTCAGGTCGACCAGAACCGCTGGCGCATCGACTTCCCGTACTCCAGCGACACCTGCCGGGCTGCCTCGGGCAACTGCAAATGCAAATCCACCCCCGGCGGCAAACGCGTGCTGGTGATTGGCGATGGCCGCTCCGACATGTGCGTGGCCTCCAGCGCCGACTTCGTCTTCGCCAAGGACAGCCTGGCCGAACACTGCGAACGCAACGGTATCCCCTACGCACGCTTTGACTCTTTCGCCGAACTGCCGGCCTTGCTCGCCAAATTGCCGAACCCGGCCGCCAACGCTCCCCACTATTCTCGTGAACAGCAGGAACTCTTCAATCATGTCTGATATCCGAATCGCTACCCCTGAAGACCAGATCCTTCTGGAAAAAGAAGCCAAGTACTGCTCCTACGGCGACACCGTTCACTACATCGAACCACCGCGCATTTTCAGCCGCTGCGAAGGTTCCTACGTCTGGGACACCGAAGACCAGGCCTACCTCGACCTGCAAATGTGGTACTCGGCGGTCAACTTCGGTTACTCCAACCCGCGCCTGAACAACGCCCTGAAACAACAGATCGACACCTTGCCGCAAATCGCCAGCCAGTACCTGCACAAGGGCAAGATCGAGTTGTCGGAACGCATCGCGGTCGACGCCAAAAACAAGTTCGGCCTCGACGGTCGCGTGCACTTCAACGTCGGCGGGTCGCAGTCCATCGAGGACTCGCTGAAGGTGGTGCGTAACGCCAGCAACGGCAAAAGCCTGATGTTCGCCTTCGAAGGCGGCTACCACGGCCGCACCCTTGGCGCCTCGTCGATCACCTCCAGCTACCGCTACCGTCGCCGCTACGGCCACTTTGGCGAACGCGCCAACTTTATCCCGTTCCCGTACCACTTCCGTGGGCCAAAAGGCATGACTAAGGAAGAATACGGCAGCCACTGCGTGCAGCAATTCGCCCGTCTGTTCGAGACCGAATACAACGGCGTGTGGGACCCCAAAGTCGGCCAGAGCGAATACGCTGCCTTTTACGTCGAACCGATCCAGGGCACCGGCGGCTATGTCATCCCGCCGATGAACTTCTACAGCGAACTCAAGCACGTGCTGGATCAGCACGGCATCCTGATGGTGGTCGACGAAATCCAGATGGGCTTCTGGCGCACCGGCAAGCTGTGGTCCATCGAGCACTTCGACGTCAAACCCGACGTGATCGTCTTCGGCAAGGCACTGACCAACGGCCTCAATCCGCTGGGCGGCATCTGGGCCCGTGAAGAGCTGATCAACCCGAAAATCTTCCCGCCGGGCTCCACCCACTCCACCTTCGCCTCCAACCCGCTGGGCACCGCCGTGGGCCTAGAAATGTTCAAGATGACCAGCGAAGTCGACTACGGCGCGATGGTCATGGCCAAGGGCAAGTACTTCCTGGACGGTCTGCAAGACCTGCAAAAACGCTACCCGATCATCGGCGACGTCGACGGCCTGGGCCTGGCGCTGCGCTGCGAAATCTGCGGCCCGGACGGTTTCACCCCGGACAAGGCCACCCTCGACTTCATGGTTGAAGAAGGCATGAAGGGCGACATTGAAATCGACGGCAAGCGTCTGGGGCTGATTCTGGACGTGGGCGGCTACTACAAGAACGTGATCACCCTGGCGCCGTCCCTGGAAATCAGCTACGCCGAAATCGACCTGGGCATCGCCCTGCTCGACCGTCTGCTGGCTCGGGCCATGAAACGGTGAACGGGCCAGAGATCGATCTGGGCGAAGGCGACGCCGGTTTCGTTCTCGGCACGGGTGAGGTCGGGGTCTTGTTGATCCACGGCCTCACCGGCACTCCGACGGAACTGCGTCGGGTGGCCCAGGGCCTGGCGAAGGACGGGACGTGCACGGTGTACGTCCCCACCCTGGCCGGGCACTGCGGTGACAACGACGACCTGCAAGCCACCGGCTGGCTGGACTGGTACGAAGGCGTGCGCAAAACCTTCGCCGGGATCCGCCAGCGTCACTCGCAGGTTTTTGTCGGGGGTCTGTCGATGGGAGCGGTCATGTCGATGTACGTGGCCTCAGAACACCCGGGCCAGGTCGCCGGGCTGTTGATGTACTCCACCACCTTGCGTTACGACGGCTGGAGCATCAACAAACTGGCTTTTTTGACCCCGTTGCTGATGGCGATCCCCTTTGGCGTACACCTGTGCAATTTTGAAGAAAAACCCCCTTACGGCATCAAGAACGAACGTTTGCGCGCCATTGTCGAGCGCCAGATGCACGCTGGAGAAAGCGCGAATGCCGGGCTGTTGACGATGCAGGGCATCACCGTGCGCGAATTGCACCGGATGAATGCCGTGGTGAAAAAGCGCATGCCGTCGATCACCACCAAAGCCCTGGTTTTGCACTCCATCGAGGACGACATCACCAGCCGCTGGAACGCCGATTACGTGGAGCGTCATCTGGGCGGGCCTGTGACCAAAGTGCTGCTCGACAACTGCTACCACATGATCACCGTCGACCTGCAGTACCGCCGCGTGATCGAACTCAGTGACGCCTTTATCAAGAAAAACAGCCGCGCGGCACCGGTTCCTGTCGACTATCGACAGCAGGCCTGAGCCAAAGGACGCCCATGATTACCGCCCACACCTTTTCATCCATCCAGGCTATCGACCGCGAAGCCTGGAATGACTGTTTTCCAGATGCTCTGGAGGATTGGGACTACATCGTGGCCGTCGAAAAAGCCGGGATTGAAGGCTTTGAATGGCGTTATCTGACGCTGTTCGAAGGCCCCACCCTGCTGGCCGTGGCGACCGCATTCACCACCTGCTATCGCCTCGACACCACCGTTCAAGGGCTCGCCAAGCGCTTTACCGAACAGCTCAACCGCGTGCTGCCGGGGCTGGTGCAGCTGCAGCTGTACGCCATCGGCTCGCCACTGACCGAACAATGCAGTGCAGGGACGGCCAGCGTTATCCCGGCAGCGCAACGCCCTGCCCTGCTCGCCCGGCTGCTGACCCTGGCCCAGGCTGACGCCGCCCGCCTTGGCATCGGCCTGATCGCGGTCAAGGACGTGCCCAGCGACGACCATGAGTGGGCCACCCTCTGCAAGACGGCAGGCTTTCAGTCGATGCCGGGGCTGCCCAGCGCAACCCTGGCGGTGCCCTTCGGCTCGGTGGACGGCTACCTTGGCTCACTGGGCAAGTCCACCCGCAAAGACATGCGCCGCAAACTGCGCAACCCCGGCCCGCGGGTGGAGTGGCGCAGCACCATCGACGACGTTTTGCCTGACGTCATGCGCCTGTACGCGGCCAGCCTGGCACGCAGCGACCTGCAATTGGAGCGCTTACCCGCGACTTATTTCACGGGTATCCTCCAACAACTGGGCGACCGGGCAGTGTGCGTGCTGTACTGGCTCGACGAGCAACTGGTGGCATTCAATCTGGTGCTGATCGATGAACACCGCCTGATCGACAAGTTTTTTGGCCACGACCTTGAGCTGACCCGCGACTACAATCTGTATTTCAGGAGCTGGCTGGTCAATGTCGATTACTGCATCAGCCACAACATTGCCCTGTACGAATGCGGTCAGGCCGGTTACGCCAGCAAGATCCGCCTGGGCTGTACCTTTCAGGGCAACACACTGTATTTCCGGCATCGCAACTGGCTGATCAACAACCTGCTCAAGCTGGTCAAACTGTTCATCCGCCCTGACCGCCACGACCCTGCCCTGGCGGCTGCGATAAGCGAGTATTAATGCCCACCACGCCTGACTCACCGCGCCAGCCCCAACCCCAACCCTTCAAAGTGTCGCGCTGGACCGTGCAGCGCAAACTGGTGCTGGCGTTCTGGCTGGTCAGCGTCATCCCGACCATGATCGCCGCCGAACTGGCCGCCACCACCCTGTCGCAGATTTTCGATAGCAACGTGCGGGTCTGGTTGCAGGAGTCGACCAAAATCGTCAAGGACGAGATCAGCGAAATCCTCGCGGACAACGCCCGGGCCGCCAAGCTGTTCCTGCAATACACCCACCCGCCGTCTTCGAGCAAGGCCATCCGCCATGACCGGCTGACTGCCGACATCGCCGACGCGATGGGCATCGACGTGGTCGCCCTGATCCGCGACAGCGACCACAAAGTGGTGTTCAGCACCGCCAGTGACACCATCGTCGACCAGATCAGCCTGGCGCCCAATGCGGTGTTGCAAACCATCGACGTCGGCGGCGTACCCACCGGCACCGTGGTCTCGACCTTTGCCACTAGCCAGGACGGGGCGGATTACCAACTGCTGGTAGCCACCTACATGGACAGCAGCTTTCTGACCAGCGTGGCCAATGTTCACTCCCTGGACCTGCGCCTGTACCTGTCAAATTCCGCAGGGTTTGCCGAGATCTTCTCCAGCCAGCGTTTCGAAGACCGCCAGCCGATGGTGCCCTCGGCCATCGAGCAAATATTGCGCGAAACCCGCTTGCCCACCGAGCAGTTCACCAGCCGCTACAGCGGTTTGTACTGGCCCATTCTCAACGACAACGGCGAGCTGCAAGGCGTGATCTACAGCGGTCTGCTACGCCATGCCAGCCTGGTGGGGCTGGTCAACCAGAGCAACCTGTTCGCCCTGATGTTCCTGCTCGGTTCAGTGCTGTCACTGACCGTTGGCTGGCTGGTCTCCGAGCGCCTGACCCGACCGCTACGAGACTTGTCAGAAGGCGTACGCGCCGTGACTGCCGGGGACTACAACCAGCGCGTTGGCGTATCAGGCAACGACGAACTGGCCGAGCTGAGCAGCACCTTCAACCACATGACGGCACGGCTGGACCAGTTGCATCATCTCGAAGCACAACTGCGCCGCCGCGACCGCTTGCATGCCCTGGGGGAAGTAGCGATGGGCCTGGCCCACGAAATCCGCAACCCGCTGGGCATTATCAAAACCGCGACCCAACTGCTGCACCGCCGCGCCGACCTGGGCGAGACCGACAAGCGCCACCTGGAATACGTGGTCAGCGAAGTCTCGCGGATCAACGACCTGATCACCGAGTTCCTCGACTTCGCCAAGCCCAGCGCTCCCGTCCGCGCGCAACAGGCTGCACGACCTCTGGTTGAAGACATCCTGGGCTTCTGCAAACCGGAACTGGAAAGCCATAACATCGATGCCCGCATCGACGATCAAGCGCCCGGGGCCACCCTGTATGCCGATGCCGGGCAACTGAAACAGGCGTGCCTGAACCTGATCATCAACGCCATCGACGCCATGCCAGAAGGCGGCTGCCTGACAGTGCACATTTCCCGCGAAAACGATTACACCGTGATAGGCATTGCCGACACAGGAGAAGGGATCGCACCGGACATGCTCGAACGTATTTTCACGCCCTTTGTAACCACCAAAGCCTCAGGCACAGGGCTGGGCCTGGCCAAGGTGTTCTCCATCATGGACAGCCACGATGGGCGCATCGAATGCATCAGCGAAAAAGACGCCGGTGCCACCTTCAATCTGTACATTCCTGCCCACGGAGCAAGCAAGACATGAGTCATAACGTGCTGGTGGTCGATGACGAACCCAAGCTCTGCGACCTGCTCAGCTCGGCACTGAGTCAAAACGACATTCAGGTCTTCACCGCGGGCAACGGCCTGCAGGCGCTGGCGATTCTGGAGCAGGAAGACATCGACCTGGTGATCAGCGACTGGCGAATGCCCGGCATGGACGGCCCGCAGTTACTGGCGGAGGTCAAACTGCGCTACCCGCAGCTGCCGGTCATCGTCATGACCGCCTACAGCACGGTGAAAAACGCCGTACAGTCCATGCGTAACGGCGCCTACGACTACATCGCCAAACCCTTCGATATCGACGAGCTGGACATTACCGTCAGCAAGGCCCTGCAATTTCGCGACATTTTGCGCGACAACGCGCGCCTGCGTGCCGAGCTGGACGAGCACCAGCACATCGACAGCCTGATTGGCGACAGCCCCAGTTTTCGTCGGGTGCTGCAAGCCATCGACTCGGTGCGCGAGAGCAGCGCCACCATCCTGCTGACCGGCGAAAGCGGCACGGGCAAAGAGATGGTCGCCCGCGCCATCCATAAACACGGCAGTCGCGCAGACAAACCCTTTGTCGCGGTCAACTGTGCGGCAATTCCCGAAGGGCTGCTTGAAAGCGAGATGTTCGGCCATCGCAAGGGCGCCTTTACCGGCGCCGTGGCCGACCGTGTGGGGCGCTTTATGCAGGCCGACAAGGGCACGCTGTTTCTCGATGAAGTGGGGGACATGCCCCTGGCCTTGCAGGCCAAGATCCTGCGGGCGCTTCAAGAGCGGGTGATTGAGCCGGTGGGGGATCCGCGAGAGCGCAAGGTGGATGTGCGGGTGATCGCCGCGACCAACAAAAACCTGCTGCAAGCCGTGGCCGACAAAACGTTTCGCGAAGACCTGTACTACCGCCTGAACGTATTCCCGATCCCCCTGCCCGCCTTGCGCGAACGGGTTGAAGACATCGCACCGCTGGCGCGGCACTTTGCCCACAACCTGGGAGCCACCGCAGGTAAACGCATCACCGGTTTCAGCCCCGGCGCCTTGCAAGCAATGGCTGCCTACCACTGGCCGGGCAATATTCGCGAACTGCAAAACTGTGTCGAACGCGCCACCATCGTGGCCAACAGCAGCATCCTCCAGGACAGCGACTTGCCGCCCTACCTGTTCAGCGCCCAGCCCGGCCAGAACAGCGCCCTGCCCGCACCGGGGCCGAGTGTGCCGCCCGATCTGGAAGCGGCACTGGCCGAGGTCGAAAAAGCGTATATTCTTGCCGCCCTGCAACAAGCCAATGGCGTGCAGGCAGCGGCGGCGCAGTTGATCGGGATATCAGAACGCAGCTTCTGGTATCGCCTGAAAAAGCTCGACATCCATGTCGATAAAATCGTCCGCTAGCCCATTTAAGCGGGCAAGCCCGCGCGTGTGGGAGCGGGCTTGCTCGCGATTGGAACGCCGCGGTTTATCAGGCAAACCGCGGGTACCGGTTTTGCGACCTCCCCCCCGCGTCTGTTGTGGCAAACGGTTACTCCCGATTTAGCCGTGTGCGGCGGCGATGACTTTGGCGGCAATCACGTTGAGGCTGGACTGAGTAAGCGCGCTGGTTGCTGTTAATTGTGCGGCCCGCAATAAATCCGTCGGTGACAGGTTAAGACGCTGGCTCAATTGCATTTTTTGCAGCAGGGGCACCAGCGCTACAAAACTTTTCGGGATGCTGGTGCCCATCAACGCAAGGGTCTGGGTCACATCCCAGCCATGCAAATCGCCAAGCAACTGTGCAGCGACTTGCAGGGTCAGTGCCGGGGTTTGGTTGGCGCGCTGCAAATAGCCGCGAGCTTCGGCGACAGGTCCGATCAGTTGGCGTTGCCACTGGCGATAGCGTGACAGCGCCAGCAACAGGTTCAGGGTCAAAGGTGGGGCTGTGCTGGCGCCGGTCAGCGCCGAAGGCCTGCCCTGCGCAACCGGCATCAACAGCTCCAGGTCCTGCTCACCGAGCGGGGCCCAGATGCAGACTTGAGCGAACTGACGCAAAAGGTGTGCGTACTGCACCACCTGAGGTACGTTCTCCAGCGTGGCCAAACCCTGGCAGATACGCTCGATGTCTTCCCAGAACTTCAACAGGCTGTAGCCATTGAGCGTTGGGGCCATGTCCTTGGCCACGGCATCGACCCAGACCAGCATGGCATCGACGATGTTGGGCTTGAGGCCGAACTCGGCACCGATATGGCGTGCCAATTGCGCCCGCAATACCACGTCCTCTGCCGCCAGCAGTTGCGACGGCACGGGTTCGCGGCCGGTCAGGGTGCTGTAGATATTTTCAATAAAGGCTTGCAGCTCAGGTGTTTTCTGCACCGGATAACGCCGGCTGGTCAGGGCGATCAACTGCGCGGCATCCAGCTGTTGGGCTCGCATCCAGTCGACCAGGTAGCCGGTGCGAATCAGTATGGCCAGAGCCTTCTGGTTGGGTTTTGGCTGGGCCAGAGTGCTGACTATGGCATTGGGCTCGCCCAGCAACTCCCATAAATGCACAGCCTCAACCACCCGCAGGCCAAACACGCGAGGGATCGCCACCAGCCGGTACAACGCTGAAATCTGCTCCAGCCCCAATACTGGCAAGGTGTTGCCGACCATGCCTGGCAGGCTCTGAGCCAGCAGGACAAGGCTGGCGTCATCGATCTGCAGGCCCTGGCACAAACGGGCGCGAGCACGCAGTGAGGCCTGATCTTCGGTTGAGCGCTGGAAGTCGACATTGAGCTGACCAATCAAGTCAGTTGCGCCGAACAGACGGGTATAAAACGAGGTCTTGCCGCTGGCATTGAAGGTGTTAAGCACTCCCAGGCAAGCGGCGAAGCTGTCGACGGTCATGCCATAGCGCTGACGCAGTGGCAAATAGACCGCCAGCGCCTGCAAGGATTGCGTGAGCGGGTGAGCGCTAATATCGTCGCTGGCCTGACTGATGAACCAGTCAAGTTCTTCAAAGGACAGAACTTTCAGATGGCGTTGCAGGCGAATCAGGCGGTTTAGGCGGCCAAACGCGGCATTGCTACGATTATGGAGCAGGCTTAGTGGTGGATCGTTGATTGGCCGTGGTACTGGCTGCCCCAATGCAGCCCCGATATACCAGTAAAGCGGTTTTAACGCCTGATCACCACCACTCCAGCCATTGATGTAACGAGCACCGTAAGTTTGGGGCGTTACAATCGACGGGTTATAAAAAGGCCCCGCGCCCAACGCCTCCAAAATTGTTTCCGTTGGTAATTGAATTGCAGCCTTCAGTGTGGTCTCGAAATAAAGAAATTCAGTGGCTTGTTTCCCGTAGTACTTACCCACTGAACCGTAATTATTCGTGAAGTTTTCCGTCAGGATATTAAGCAGTTCAGGCGACATGCCCAGCGCGTCGCGCGCATAGTTCACCGGCATCCTGGTTGCCCAACTTGCCAGCGTACTATCCAGCCGCAATGCCTGATCTTCGTAATCGCCAAATACCGACCACAGTTCGGCCGGGGTAGATTTACGTGCGGCCATGCCTTGCAGGATCTGTTCGCTGGCATGGTTATACGGCAGGTTCATCGGATACAAGGAGGTGCGCAGCAATTCGTCAACATCGCCCTCTACACCAGCCTCAAGTACCTCGAGGGTCAGTACCAGGGTGCTGACTTCTTCATGCACGTTGGCTTCGCTGAGCGCCAGATTGGCCAGGTCCGGGCGCCGTCGGTTTAGCTGCAAGCCGTGGGTTTGCGGATGCAGCGGCTTGGCGGCGCGATACAGGTCGGTCAAGTAGCTGGCGGGGGAGAACAATGAGCCGACCGAGTCCGGATGAGCAAACTGGGTGCCATTGGCTGGCGCGAACCAACTGTCATAACTGCCAGTACCGCCAAGGGAACGCTGCATCCAGGCACTGTCGTATTCCACACCCAGCCTGGACACAGCCTGCATGGCCGGATCGCTGCGCGAGCACAGTTGAGCATAGAGCCGGGTCAGAGAAGCAGCACGGTCTTGCGCCTGATCATAAAAATCCACTGTTTGGTTGAGCTCAAGATTGCGCCCGGATATTTGCAGCATCTGGGTAACGGCCTCGGGGCCACTGTCTGCCACTTCAAACACCGAGCTGTAACCGGACTGTTCGAGCTCTGCTTGAAATACCTGCAGGGATTGGAGGGCAAGCAGGTCGCGTTCAGAGGTTGTGACCTCCTGCCCCTCGGTGTCCGGATCCCTTTCGGGTTCAGACACCTCGCCCTCGCTGGGTCCGGTCTCATCTGCCAGGCCAGCTGGCGGGGGGGGTGGAGCCGTCTGAAGTGTTTTGCGTTGCCATAACCATATCCTCAACTTCCGAATTGACAGGAGCCTCCCCGGCTATCCGCCAAGGCCACCGCCAGCACATCGGTTTTTTTAAGTCAGGAACTGACTCTGTTGAGGTCGATTACGCACTTGGATAGAGAAACTGCCTACTGTCAGAAATGACAGAGACGACATCCATTCATCAGAATTTTCATACGAAAAAAAGAAACATATCTGACGTTAGAAGAGAGGGAGAAACAGCTACAAGCCCCGGCTTGTAGCTTGAAATGCTCTTTAAGCGGCTTGCGAATGCACCTGCCGCGCAGCCGCCAGCCTGTTGATCAGCGCTACTTCTGCCACGGCCCAGCTGCGGGTTTTGAGGGCGCAATCGGGGTTGACCCACAGGTTGTCACCCAAACGCTCCCGGGCTTCTTGCAATTGCACCAGGGTATTTTCAAGGTCGCAGCGCGATACGTTGCGACCGTTGACCAGGCCCAGGGACAGCACTTTGTAAGTCGGCAAACGATCCAGGATTGCATGCAACGGGTCGGGAGCGCGCACCAGATCCACGTGCAACCCGTCCACCGGCAAGCCAACGGCCAGGCCGAGGTTGCCTTCAAGGCCGCTGAAGTAAGTGGCAACCAGCTTTTTCAGCGGCGAGTATTGAAGAATGTGATAAGCGCGCTCAAAGGCGCTTTTCCATTCCTGTGGCAAGTCCAGCGACAGGATCGGCTCGTCGATCTGTACCCATTCCACGCCCTGCTCAGCCAGGCGGGAAAGGGTTTGGGCGTACACCGGCAGCAGGTTTTCCAGCAGGTCGAGCGTGTTGAATTCGTTACCCTTGGCCTTGCCCAGCCACAGGTAGGACAGTGGACCGAGTATGACGGGCTTGACCTTGTGGCCCTGCGCCAGTGCTTGGGCGGTCTCTTCAAACAACGGGTCCCAGTTCAGCTCAAAGTGCTGGTCCAGGCTGAATTCCGGTGCCAGGCAGTACTGTCTGGCACGCAACGGGTGACCCACGCTGTGCAGTGCCGCCTGAACACTGTCGCCTTTGCAGTAGGCTTCGAGTGCTTTTTTCGGATCGCCGTCTGCGCCAATGCCGGGGAAACCAAGAGTGTGGGCCAGAGCCATGACAGCATTCCTTCGTGTAAGTAATGGCTCTATTATCGACACCCGCCTAAACATGAGACAAACTCAATGTTTTCGTGTTGAACATCAAATCTACTCATGGAGCCACTGTGCTGGAAATTCGTCACCTCAAAACCCTGCACGCGTTGCGCGAGTCAGACAGCCTGGTCGAAGCGGCAGAGCGCCTGCACCTGACTCAGTCCGCTTTATCTCACCAATTCAAAGAACTGGAAGAGCGCATGGGCATGCCGCTCTTTGTGCGTAAAACCAAACCGGTTCGCTTCACCAGCGGCGGCTTGCGCCTGCTGCAACTGGCCGATGCCATGCTGCCACTGCTGCGCGGCGCAGAGCGGGATATCGCCCGTCTGGTCGGCGGTACGGCCGGGCGTCTGCACATGGCGATTGAGTGCCATAGCTGCTTCCAATGGCTGATGCCCACCATCGATCAGTTCCGTGATGCCTGGCCCGAGGTCGAGCTGGACCTGGCCTCCGGCTTTGCTTTCGCACCGCTGCCGGCACTGGCACGGGGTGATCTGGATTTGGTGGTGACTTCAGACCCGCAGGAAATTGCCGGCCTGACCTATGTACCGTTGTTTACCTACGAAGCCATGCTGGCCGTGGCCAACCAGCATCCGCTGGCCAACAAACCGTTTATCGTGCCGGAGGATCTGAGCAGCGAGATTTTGATCACCTACCCGGTGGAGCGTGATCGGCTCGATATCTTTACCCGCTTTCTGGAACCTGCCGACGTCGAACCCGCTCAGGTACGCACCTCGGAGCTGACGGTCATGATGATGCAACTGGTCGCCAGCGGCCGAGGCGTCTGCGGGATGCCGCACTGGGCGCTGCATGAATACAGCTCGCGGGGTTATGTGAAGGCCAAGCGCCTTGGCGAGAAGGGGTTGTTTGCCACGCTGTACGCCGGGATTCGCGCCGACATGCTGGATGCACCGTACATGCGCGACTTTTTGCTGACGGCCAAAGACACGTCGTTCTCGACCCTGGACGGGGTGAGCGCGGTGCGATAAGGGCCGCAGGACCTTCAATGTTGTTCACTCAAGGGATTTCTGCCTCTGTGGGAGCAGCATTGCTCTTAAGTGAACAGCATTCCCTCTCAGCCTTCTGCAGCGGCTACACGGTTTCAGATGTCTTCGACGTTCACCAGCCGGCGCATATGCACCCGGTCGTAATACGCCTCACCCACCCGAATCGCGCAGTCTTCCAACCCCGACTGCTCGAATCCGCACCGCGTGTACAACGCCAGCGCAGCATCACTGCCGGCGCTGACGGTCAGCTCAATCACCTTGGTATCAGGCTCTTGCTCGGCCAGTGACAGCACGGCCTGTACCAAATGCTCACCCAGCCCTTGCCCACGAAAATCCCCGGACACATACAAGCCAAACAACGTGGCCTTGTGCCGGGCATCTTCCCAGGGTTCGAACGCCAGGCCGACAATCCCCACCAGCCGGGAATCGACAAAAGCACCAAACAGGGCGCTCAGTTCATCGTCCAATTTGGCTTCCCACCAGCTCAGCGGCAATTTCTCACGCTGGGCGATGGTGGATACAAAAGCCTCGGGGTGCAGCGCGTAAGCCTCAAGCATCAACTGGCGATAGGCCTTGGCGTTTGAGGGTTCAAGCAGTTCTATAGCCATTACAGGTCCAGGTCATACGGTTTTACGTTGTTCCAGCATAAGCCTCACTGCCAGTGCAGCCAGCACACAGCCCATCACATAGCGCTGCACTGCCAGCCACAACGGATTACGCACAAACCACACGGCAATGCCGCTGGCGAACAGCGCAATCAGCAAGTTAACCGTGAAACTGACGCTGATTTGCGTCAGGCCCAATACGATACTCTGAGTGAACACCGAACCGTGCTCCGGGTTGATGAACTGCGGGAAAACCGACAGGTAGAACACCGCTACCTTGGGGTTCAGCACGCTGGTCATGAACCCCATCAGCACCAATCTTGACGATGAGTCCGGCGCCAGCTCCCGGGCTTCAAACGGTGACCGGGCACCGGGCCGCACCGCTTGCCAGGCCATCCACAGCAGGTACAGGGCCCCTGCCCACTTGAGTGCTTCATAGGCCATTGGCACCGCCAGAAACACAGCCGTCAGGCCCGCGGCGGCGGCAAACATATGCACAAAGAACCCCGCCACAACCCCGAGCAAAGACGTGACCCCGGCCTGGCGCCCCTGGCAGATGGAGCGCGAAATCAGGTAAATCATGTTCGGCCCCGGCGTTAGCACCATCAGCAGGCAGGCCGCGGCAAAAATCAGCAGGTCATGGGCTGGAATCATCAGGCAGTCCTGGTCAGCAACGCATTGCGATAAAACGGCAAGACCAGATCGCGAGTCAGGGGCGCCAAGACCAGGCCACCATCCCCCTGCGGATCGATCCACTGCACTTCTTCAATTTCCGCGGCAGGGGTGACCGGCTCGCTGATATGCAGCAAAAACAGCTCGGCCTGCACCTCAAAGCCCGGTTCGTTGACCGCCGGGGCCGCGAAATGGCCCAGCCAGGTGGCGGTGGCCGGATCAATCACCAAAGCCAACTCTTCTTCCAGCTCTCGGGCCAATGCCGTAACAGGTTGTTCGTGGACTTCGATCTTGCCGCCGGGCTGCATGAACGCCTGGGTGCCGCGCTTGCGCACCAGCAGGGTTTGGCCATCAGGGCCGATCAATACCGCAGCAGCAATACGAATGATGTTGGATGTCATGGGTTCTGGAGAGGTCACGTTCAGGGGCCGACACGATAAAAGGTGCGCGCAGGATCACACGAGCCGGCAAACCTGAAAATATACAGATGTCATTTTTACCCGAGCCTTCTGTATGAAATGCCCGACTTTGGTAGGGATGCTGCCGCAAAGGAAATCCCGTTCAATGAATATTCAGACAGGGAGTTGGCATTTGCGTGATGGATGACCAACACTCCCCTGCAAACCTCCGACTCAAAGAGAGGGTTCTATTGTCCTTTTTCTGTTCTCGACCTTTTGAGGCGCAACCGCCTGAGGGAACAGATCAGCCTGAAACAGGAAACCGTATGAGCCTGTCACTGTTAAGCCGTTATGCGTTTTTTGCATGTTGCGTCATTTTCACCCTCGCCAGCCTGCCGTTCATGCACCATGAATGGTTATGGCCCTTTACTGCCGTCACCCTGGCGTTAAGCCTGCTGGGAATTTTTGACCTGCTGCAAAGCCCCCACGCCGTGCGCCGCAACTACCCGATCCTGGGCAACATTCGCTATCTGGTGGAGGCCATTCGCCCGGAAATCCGCCAATACCTGCTGGAATCTGACAGCGACGCGCTGCCCTTCTCACGCTCTCAACGCTCGCTGGTGTACTCACGGGCCAAGAATGAAAGTGCCGACAAACCCTTCGGCACATTGGTGGACGTGTATCAGCCAGGCTTTGAATTTATCGGCCACTCCATGCGCCCGGCCCCGCTGACCGACCCCAGCAGCTTTCGAATCGTGGTGGGCGGCCCGCAATGCAGCCAGCCGTATTCGGCGTCGATCTTCAACATTTCGGCCATGAGTTTTGGCTCTCTGAGCGCCAATGCCATCCGCGCCCTCAATCAGGGTGCAAAGCTCGGTAACTTTGCCCACGACACGGGGGAAGGCAGTATCAGCTCCTATCACCGTGAGAACGGTGGCGACTTGACGTGGGAGCTGGGCAGTGGCTACTTCGGCTGCCGCACCTCGGACGGGCGATTCGACCCTGAACGTTTTGCCGCCCAGGCCCGAACGCCACAAGTGCGGATGATCGAAATCAAGATGAGCCAGGGCGCCAAACCGGGCCACGGCGGTATTCTGCCCAAGCACAAAGTGACCCTGGAAATCGCCGAAACACGCGGTGTACCCATGGGCGAAGACTGCATCTCACCTTCGCGTCACAGCGCGTTTTCGACGCCCATCGAACTGATGCTCTTTATCGCGCAGTTGCGTGAGTTGTCTGGTGGCAAACCTGTCGGCTTCAAGTTCTGCCTGGGCCATCCGTGGGAGTTCATGGGCATCGCCAAGGCCATGCTCGAAACGGGCATCCTGCCGGACTTTATCGTGATCGATGGCAAGGAAGGCGGCACAGGCGCCGCACCCGTGGAGTTCACCGACCATATCGGCGCACCGCTGCGCGAGGGTTTGCTGTTCGTGCACAACACCCTGGTGGGCCTGAATCTGCGGGACAAGATCAAGCTGGGTGCCAGTGGCAAGATTGTCAGCGCCTTCGACATTGCCAGCGTACTGGCCATTGGTGCCGACTGGGCCAACTCGGCGCGGGGTTTTATGTTCGCCATTGGCTGCATTCAATCGCAGTCCTGCCATACCAACAAATGCCCCACCGGCGTGGCCACCCAGGACACGTTGCGCCAGCGGGCGCTTGTGGTGCCGGACAAGGCCCAGCGGGTTTTTCAGTTCCACCGCAACACCCTCAAGGCCCTGGCCGAAATGCTGGCCGCGGCAGGTCTGGAACACCCGGCGCAACTCAAGGCCAAGCACTTGGTGCGACGCATGTCCGCGACCGAAATCAAACTGTTCTCGCAACTGCATGTGTTCCTCAAGCCCGGCGAATTGCTCACCGGAGAGGTCAATGGCGAGTTCTATTCACGCATGTGGCAAATGGCACGGGCTGACAGCTTCGAGCCCAACGAAATCGCCGCTGCCTGACGCACACAAGGACTGAGCAACATGTTGAAGGTGATCGCTGAAGACTTCATCAAGCCCGAACATCTGGAGACCGTACGCCCGTGGTACGCCGAACTGGTGGAAAAAACCCGACAGGAACCCCTGTGCATTGCCTATGACTTGTTTGTGGATCACGCGGACCCCGGGCACTTCATCTTTATCGAACAATGGCCGGATCAGGACGCACTGGATGCCCATTGCCAAAGCGAACATTTCCGCCGGCTGGTGCCATTGATCAATGCCCGTCAGTCAAAAGCCTGCACGTTTATCATGATGCAAGAGTTTTAAATAAACTCTGGCTCGATCTCGGGCTGACAGAGCCCGATCGAGCCCTGGAAACGGAGTTTTGGACGGCATTGCAAACAGCGCCTGACGCTGAAAATTTCTTCAGGGTCATTCGCAACCTCGTCAGAATAAAACCCTGAAACGTATTACCCAGAACATCCTTGATACAAAAACCCGGTAGACCATTCAAGCGAAGTGATAGCTGCTGTCAGGTCACACACGCAGCTATCCACAGCCTTTGCATTTAAACGCTATTAGCGTCACCCTGCGCGCCGCCAACAAGTGGCGTGCACTCTGAGCTGCGCCCATTTTTATTCATTTTTTCGAGTACTCGCCGTGATACTTAACGGACGCGACCACCGCATCGATTTCTTTCGCGGGCTGGCGCTGATTTTTATCTTCTGGGATCACATCCCCCACAACCCGCTGGCCGAATTGACGGTACGAAATTTCGGCCTTAGTGATGCGGCTGAGATCTTTGTATTCCTCGCCGGTTATGCCGCGGTGCTGGCCTACGGCAAAATCGCGCAACGGGATGGATTCCTGATCGCCAGCGTGAAAATCCTGCGCCGCGCCTGGGTGCTGTACGTGGTGCATATCTTCCTGCTGGCGGTGCTGATGGGCATCGTTTTTTATGCCAACAGCCACGTCGAAACCCGCGACCTGGTGCAGGAAATGGGCTTGCAATACTTCTTGAGCAACCCGCAACAGGCCCTGACCGACGAGTTGCTGCTGCGCTTCAAACCCAACCTGATGGACCCGCTTCCACTCTATATCGTGCTGTTGCTCGGGTTGCCGCTGGTATTGCCGATGCTGCTGCGCAAAGCCGTGTATGTGGTAGGCGTGTCCCTGGCGCTGTACCTGCTGGCCCCCGTCTGGAACCTGGCGGCACAGGAAGGCGGGGTGTGGTTTTTCAACCCGATGGCCTGGCAGTTCCTGTTTATCCTGGGGGGTGCTGCGGCACTTCACGGGCAGCGCGACAAGGCCCCTGAAACCCGGCCGTTATCCCGTCAGCCTGTGTTTGTGGGGGCGGCGGCCTATCTGTTGATCACCGGGTTACTGGCGCTGTCATGGAAGTGGCCGCAGTTCCACGACGCCGTCATGCCGCTCTGGCTGGGCGAGCATCTCTATCCGATCAGCAAGACCAACCTGTCGCCGGTGCGTTTGTTGCACTTTTTGGCCCTGGCTTATGTAGCGGCCAAAGTGGTGCCTCGGGGTGACTGGTTGAACAATTGGCTCACCCGTCAGACCTGCCGCATGGGCCGCTATTCGCTGGAAGTGTTCTGCCTGGGGGTGGTCCTGGCACCGCTGGCCGACATGCTCAATGCACTGGGCAGTGACGGGGTTGTGATGCAAGTGTTCAGCGCCCTGATGGGCGTGGGGATGATGGCCGTACTGGCGGCCTGGCTGGACTGGAACAAGCGCCTGTCGCGCAAATAGTGGCTGCTGATGTGGGAGCGGGCTTGCTCGCGACGGGATCCCGAGATCAGTCTGACAGACCTCGGCGTCCTCATCGCAAGCAAGCCCGCTCCCACAGGCGTTTAGTTGACCTTGGCCGGTGAGCCCTGCGTTGGCTGCAACTTGAACACATAGAACAGCACAGTCAGCAGGATCAGAAACCCGGGGCCTACAAACAAGGCGATTCGGGTTTCTTCGAAAAAGGCCATCAGACCGACCACCATCAACAAGAACGCCAACGCCGCGTACGAGCTGTAGGGGTAAAGCCACATGCGGTACTTCAGGGCGGCGGCTTCTTGCGGGCTCAGGTTCTTGCGAAAGCGCAGTTGCGCCAGCAGGATCATCAACCAGGTCCAGATCGCGCCAAAGGTCGCAATGGCTGTCACCCAGACGAACACTTTCTCGGGAGCCATGTAGTTAAGGCCTACACCCAGCAGCAGGACGGCAATCGACAGCAGCAATGCCTGACGCGGCACACCGTTTTTCGCGGTGGTGGCAAAGTTGGCAGGCGCCTGACCGTTTTGCGCCAGGCTATAGAGCATGCGACCGGTACTGAAAATGCCACCGTTGCATGACGACAGTGCTGCGGTAATCACCACGAAGTTGATGATGCCTGCCGCCGTCTTGATACCCAAGCGTTCAAAGGTCATCACAAACGGGCTGCCCGACGTGCCGATTTCGTTCCACGGGTAGATCGACAGAATCACGAACAACGCGCCGACGTAGAACAGCAGGATGCGCCAGAACACCGAGCCAATCGCACTCGGGATGGTCTTTTGCGGGTTCTTGGCTTCACCGGCAGTCAGGCCGATCATCTCGACGCCCAGGTAAGCGAACATCACCATTTGCAGGGACATCAACACACCCTGGATGCCATTGGGCAAAAAGCCGCCGTGGGTCCAGAGGTTCGAAATACCCAGCGCAACGCCGTTGTTGCCAAAGCCGAACGCGATGATGCCAATACCACCGAAGACCATCGCGATGATGGTGACGATCTTGATCAGGGCAAACCAGAACTCGAATTCACCGAACGCCTTCACCGCGATCAGGTTGATCGAGCCCATGCTGATCAGCGCCGCCAGGGCCCAGATCCAGCGTGGTACATCGGGGAACCAGACGCCCATGTACACCGCCACGGCAGTGATTTCAGCGACACAGGTCACCAGCCACAGGAACCAGTAGTTCCAGCCGGTCAGGAAACCGGCCAATGGGCCAAGATAGTCTTGGGCGTAGCGGCTGAACGAACCGGCCACAGGGTTGTGTACGGCCATTTCGCCGAGTGCACGCATGATCACCAGAATGGCCAGGCCACCGATGATGTAGGACAGCATGATGGCCGGACCGGCCATTTCAATGGCTTTGGCCGAGCCCAGAAACAGGCCTACGCCGATACAGGCGCCAAGCGCCATCAAGCGAATGTGGCGTTCGCCCAGTTCGCGTTTGAGCGGGCCGCCTTGAACGGTTTCACCGTGGGGCGGGTGGTTGCCGACTGGCATAAAAATACAACCTCATATTGTTATTGGATATGCATCAATAGAGCGCTCGAAAAGACGGGCGGGTCACCTGTCCAACCTCCTGATCAGCCCGGGCTTTGTAGGCCGTTAGACCAGAAGGGAAATGCCCTACTGAGATCGGCGGCGAGTATTGCACAGGGTTGGTGCACAGTCATTCCCCTACACAGATCGTATTTACCACTAGCAAGGGCTCTATTCCTTCGCTTTGCGTCACGCGGGACGCTTGCATCACGACAAGCCCTATCCTCTGCGGCGATAGGATTATCAGATTACCCTCACAAATTTTTCACCCGAATCCGCCAGCGTCTACGCTTCAATCAAGCGCAACCAAGATGCGTACCTGGAACTGTCGACTATGGGCGTACTGTGGAACTCAAGCTCCAGAAAAACGGCGGTGCCATCAGCAGCAATGGACAATGCTGCACCCCCGCCACCCTCGCCTGAACCCAAGCGCTATGGATGGCTCGTGTTCGGCCTAGTGGTGTTGGCAGGACTGGTTGTACTGGGGTTTGCCATTGCACAGGAGGTGCGCAGCTCCAAGCTGCAAGCCCGTGAATTCAGCCGCTTTGCCGCCTCATTGAGCTATTCGATGCATGCGGGGCCGTCCGACGCGATTCAATATCCTGGGGATGGGCCTTTCGACAAGCGTTTGGGCTACAGCGCATTAGGCGACTTCCTTCCACGCCTGCTAAAACGTGACTACGTAATCACTCAACAAAGCCGCTTTTCGCCAGAGTTACTGGGCTACAGCGAGAAAGGGTTTTTCGTACCCTATTCGGAAAAAATTCAGACAGGACTCTCGATCACCGATTGTGCGGGCAGCGCCCTGTATCAGTACAACTACCCGCAGCAGTTGTACTCAAGCTTTGCGAGCATTCCCCCGCTGGTGGTTCACAGTTTGCTGTTTATCGAAAACCGCGACCTGCTTGACCCTGCGCAGCCGCAAGCGAACCCTGCCGTGGACTGGCCGCGATTTGCCATGGCCGCTTACTCGCAGGTTGCCAAGATGCTGCATCTGCCGGGGCAGTCTGCAGGTGGCAGCACCCTGGCCACCCAACTTGAAAAATATCGTCATTCACCCGATGGACTGACGTTGTCGGGCAGCGAAAAACTGCGCCAGATGGTCTCGGCCAGCGTGCGAGCCTATCAGGACGGTCCACAGACTCTGCCCGCCCGGCAAAAGGTGGTGCGCGACTACCTCAACAGCGTGCCACTGTCGGCAGTGCCCGGTCATGGCGAAGTCCACGGCATGGCCGAAGGTTTGCGGGTGTGGTACGGCGCCGACTTCAATCAGGTCAACCAGATGCTGAGCAGTACCGCCACAGACCCAAAAAGCCTCGCTCAGAGAGGGTTGGCATTGCGCGAAGTGCTGTCACTGATGATCGCCCAGCGCAGACCCTCCCACTACCTGGCCCGAGGCCGTGACGAACTGGCGCAATTGACCGACAGCCATATACGCCTGCTGGCACAAAACAATGTGATTGATCCGGCACTCACTGAAGCCGCACTGGCCAGCCACGTGACCTACCGCGATTGGGCCCTGGCGCCGACGATGCAACCGAACGAAACCAACAAGGGCATCAGCGTGGCCCGCAGCCGCCTTTCAGTGCTGCTCAAGCGTCCGCTGTATGACCTTGACCGTCTGGACCTGTCTGCCACCAGTACCTTGCAAGGCGATCTGCAACGTCAGGTCAGTGAGTATCTGCGTCAACTGGCAGACCCGGCCTTTGCCGCAAAGATCGGCCTGCTTGGCCCCTACCTGTTGACCCCCACCAGCACCGCGCAAGTGCGTTACAGCTTTACCTTGTTCGAACTCACTCCGGACGGTGCGCGAGCACGGGTGCAAACCGACAGCACCGACCAGCCTTTCGACATCAACGAAGGCAGCAAACTGGAACTGGGCTCAACGGCCAAACTGCGAGTCCTGACCACCTACCTGCAAATCATTTCAGAACTGCATGATCGCTATGCCAGCCAGCCCGGCGTCGTCTTGAGAAAAATCCCGATCACCGATCAAGACCCCCTGACCCGTTGGGCACTGGGTTACCTGATCGAAAAACCGGGCTCAACCCTTGCGCCAATGCTCGATGCAGCACTCAACCGCCAATACTCCGCCAACCCCGGTGAAGGCTTTTTTACCGGCGGCGGCATGCATCACTTCCACAACTTCCGCAGCCAGGACAACAACCGGACGGCGACGCTGCGCGACTCGATACGTGAGTCGATCAACCTGCCTTTTGTGCGCCTGATGCGTGATGTGGTGCGCTACACCAGCTACCAGTCGCCCAGCAACAACGTCGAGTTGCTGCGCGATGACAGCAACCCGCTTCGCCAGGAGTATCTGAGCCGCTTCGCCGACCGTGAAGGCACGACATTCATGCTCAAGTTCTGGAAAAAATACCGGGGCAAAGACTCCAAGGCCCGCCTCGACACCTTCCTGGACAGCATGCACCCCACCGCCATCAGAATGGCGGCCGTGCATCGTTATCTGTTCCCGAACTCAGACCAGGCCACCTTCAACCGCTTTGTGCGCTCCCATTTGAGCAGCGACAAAATCACCGATGAGCGGCTGACCAAGCTGTATGAGGGCTACGGCCCCGGTGCCTATAACCTGCCTGACCAGGGCTATATCGCCAAAGTCCATCCACTGGATCTGTGGTTGCTGGGGTATTTGCTCAATAACCCGCAGGCAACCTTCCAGCAAGCCGTCGGCGCCAGCGAGCACGAACGTCAGGAAGTTTACAGTTGGCTGTTCAAAAGCCGGCACAAGAGCGCCCGTGACAGCCGCATCCGCACCATGCTGGAAATCGAAGCTTTCCTGGACATCCATCAACGCTGGCAAAAAGTCGGTTACCCGTTCGACCATCTGGTGCCCTCCCTTGCCACCGCGCTGGGCAGTTCCGGGGATCGCCCGGCGGCACTTTCCGAACTGATGGGCATCATTCTTAACGATGGCGTGCGTTTGCCGGTGTTGCGCATTGATACCCTGCATTTCGCCGCCGATACCCCCTATGAAACCCGCCTGATCAACGACCCGGACAAAGGCGTGCGGGTCATGCCCAGCGAAGTCGCCACGGCCCTGCGCGAAGCCTTGTCCCAAGTGGTGGATGCCGGCACTGCGCGCCGGGTCTCGGGCAGTTTCAAGCTTGATGACGGCTCACCGCTGGCCATGGGCGGCAAGACCGGCACCGGCGACAACCGTATCGAAAGCATGGGGGCGGGTGGACGGATTCTCAGTTCCAAGTCGATCAACCGCACAGCGACCTTCGTGTTTTATATCGGCGAGCATCACTTCGGCACCCTGACTGCCTTCGTTCCGGGGCGCTCGGCCGAGGCGTTCAAATTCACCTCCGCACTGCCGGTGCAAGTGCTCAAGGGCATGGCACCGATCCTCACGCCCTATCTGCAACCGGGTACCAACACCTTGTGCCTGGCGCCAGCGTCGATACAAACCGCAGCGAAATAGCAAAACACCGCGGCCTGTCTGGCAAAACGGGCTGATGCCATCGCGGGCAAGCCCGCTCCCACATTGTTCTGTGACACCCCCTCAAAGGGTGTGAAAACCACAGCACTGTGGGAGCGGGCTTGCTCGCGATGGGGTCCGTGTGAACAAGAATCCTGTCGACCGATGAGAATCATTACCGTTCGTCGAGTGAGTTTTTACATTTCTTAAGATATATCTTAAGTTGTATCTAACTTAACGAGAGCGAAGAGAAAATGAGCGAACATCATCCCCACCACCGCGAACATGGCGCGGGTCAAGACGGCTTCGAGAAACGCACCGGTCGCGAACGCGGCGGACGCGGACCCCGAGTATTCGCCCCAGGCGATTTGAAATTACTGCTGTTGGCACTGATTGCCGAACAGCCTTGCCACGGCTACGACCTTATCCGCCAGATCGAAGGCTTATTCGACGGCGCGTACAGCCCGAGCCCCGGCGTGATCTACCCCACCCTGACCTTCCTTGAAGAAAGCGAACTGATTCAGGGCGACGCTGAGGGTGGGAAAAAACGCTACTGCGTGACCGACCTTGGTCGCCAGTCCCTGAGTGATCAAGCCATTGCCCTGGACGGCGTGCGCATGCGCATCGATGTCAGCAAGCGCTCTTTGCGCGGCCATGATCGACCCGCCGAGATTCACGAGGCTGTACACAACCTGCGCCATGCCTTGCAGATGCACCATGGTCGCTGGAGCCCCGAAGAAATCCTGCGGGTACGGGACTTACTCAACAACACCGCCAAAGCCATTGTCGATGGCCCTGTCACTGCCCAGCCTGCACAGGAGAACGCTAAATGAATGCCGCTACTCCCCAGACCATTCACCGTGTCATGCATGAAATAAAACGCCGCAAGCTTGAAGTGCTACGGGTCGTCGACCTGACCCCGCGCATGCGCCGTATTACCCTGGGTGGACCAGAGCTGGCGGGCTTCATCAGTCTTGGCAGCGACGATCACGTAAAGCTGTTTTTCCCGCAAACCGAGCAAGAGCTGGCAGCGCTGGAAAATCTGGAATTGAGTGCCGGTCTGAAAGGCAGCGTCATGGCGCCGATGCGCGACTACACCCCGCGCCGCTATGACTTGAGCACCTTTGAACTGGACATCGACTTTGTACTGCACGGTGACGGCCCCGCTGCCACCTGGGCCGCTCAGGCCGAGCCTGGTCAGTACCTGCATATCGGCGGCCCAAGAGGCTCGATGGTAGTGCCGGACATCTTCGACAGTTATGTGCTGATCGGTGACGAAACCGCACTGCCTGCCATCGCCCGCCGACTGGAAGAGCTGCCCGCCAATCGCCGCGCCTTAGTGGTGGTCGAGGTGGAAAACGCCCTTGAGGAGCAGCCCCTGCACAGTGCCGCGTCGGTCGAGGTGATCTGGGTACATCGCGATGTGCCTGGGCAGGACGTGCTCAAGACGGTTGCCGGGTTAAGCATGCCTTCAGGTGAGCTCTACACCTGGGTTGCGACCGAAAGCGCGTTGTCGCGCAAGGTTCGCCGGGTACTGCTCGATACCCACGGTTTGAACGAAGAGTTCGTCAAGGCCGTGGGGTATTGGCGCCTGGAAGGTGGTGCTGAAGAGTAGGCCTCACGGCAAAATTCGGTGGGAGCGGGCTTGCTCGCGATGCTAGCAACGGGGTTTGTCTGACCCGCCTGGTGAGGCTATCGCGAGCAAGCCCGCTCCCACAAAAGCCAGGCCGGGATCAGGCCCGCTGGCCCCTGTAACGGTCCACTGCCACCACCGCCAGCGCGACCGCAACAAATCCTGCCAGAATCCCGCCTGCATTGATAAACGCTTGCCCGTAGCCCAATTTCTCGACATCGATAAACGGATACGGGTACACACCCAACAGGTGCCCGCGCAGCAGGATGTAAGCGAAATACAGGACCGGGTACAGCATCCAGAGCCCTATATGGCTCACCCGCAACACCCCTTTCGGCACGTAAAACCACCAGTACAACGCAAACAGCACCGGCATCACGTCATGCAATAGTTCATTGGCCAACCATTGCCAGCCTTCAGGCTGCCAGAGCTGGCGCAGCAACAGGCTATATGCCGCCCCCACTACGATAATGCTGACGGCAATGCCGCTACTGACCCACGGCTGCAAGAAAAACGTCCTGCCCTTTGAGCTGCGGGCGTCTGCGGCATACGTCAACACGCAGGCGGCAAGGGTGTTGGTCAAAATGGTGAAAAAGCTGTAATAGCTCACCAGCCCGCCTACCACATTCGCTCCGCTCATCCAGCGGGCGAACAGCACCAGCTCAAGCTGAATGGCCAGGCCGCTCCAGCCCAGGATTGCCATCACGGTGCACAGCGTGCGTGACGCGACACTCATTGGCCGATCAAATTTCGCGTTTGGTACGGGCATATTTCACGTACAGCTTCTCGACCTTTTCCCGCGCCCACGGGGTTTTACGCAAGAACGTCAGGCTCGACTTGATGCTCGGGTCGCTCTTGAAGCAACGAATATCAATACGCTCGGCCAGCCCTTCCCACTCGTAATGCGCCACCAGCGCAGTGAGGATCTGTTCCAGCGTCACGCCGTGCAATGGGTTGTTGTTGGATTCAGTCATGCCGGGCCTTTAAAGCAATAGAGAGAAAGCCGCGCACCTTAGCCGAGCACCTGCTCAGGGGGAAGTGCATTCGGTACGGAGCAAGTCTAGCCGTGACCCGGCACCCAAATGAAAGTTCCGCTTGGACACCATTAAAGTGATGTTATATTGTAACTATAGCTTTCACTTCAAAGAGCGCTCAGCGCCGCTTTCATTCGTCACCTTGCCAAGGAACTTGCAATGTCCTCCCCTGCCTTCCCACGTCATCTACGACGTCTTCACCTGACACCGCTCGCCACCGCACTGCTGCTCGCCTCCCCTGCCTATGCCCTCGAACTGCAACCGCAGGTCATTACCGGCAACCCGTTGGGCAACAGCCAATCAGCGTCACCCACCACGGTGCTCGAAGGCGACGATCTGACCTTGCAACAGCAAGGCAGCCTGGGCGAAACCCTCAATAAACAGCCGGGTGTTTCTTCTTCCTACTTCGGCCCCGGCGCCAGCCGCCCGATCATTCGGGGGCTGGATGGCGACCGCATTCGCATCCTGCGCAATGGCGTTGGTGCATTGGATGCCTCGTCACTGTCTTACGATCACGCGGTGCCACTGGACCCGGTCAACGTTGAGCGCATCGAAATCGTGCGCGGCCCGGCGGCCTTGCTGTACGGCGGCAACGCCATCGGCGGCGTGGTCAACACCTTCGACAACCGCATCCCCACCGAAGCCATCGAAGGCATTCACGGCGCGGGCGAACTGCGCTACGGCGGCGCAGCCACCACCCGCAGCAGTGCCGGCAAACTGGAAGCCGGTGATGGCACCTTCGCCCTGCACCTGGATGCCAACGCTCGCGAATTCAATGACCTGAAAATCCCGGGTTATGCCCGTAGCCGTCATGCACCCGAAAGCGAAGATGGCGTCGAAAAGAAAGGTCGTTTAGGCAACAGCAACGGCCGCCAGGACGGCGGCGCAGTGGGCGGTTCCTACACGTGGGATGATGGCTACGCAGGTCTGTCCTACAGCACTTACGACGCCAACTACGGCTCACCGGCCGAGCAGGACGTGCGTATCCGCATGAAACAGGATCACTACGCGTTCGCCTCCGAGATACGCAACCTGCAGGGCCCTTTCAGCTCGCTGAAACTGGATGCCGGCTACACCGATTACGAGCACCGCGAAATCGAAGGCGGCGAAGTCGGTACCACGTTCAAGAACAAGGGCTACGAAGCCCGCGTCGAAGCCCGCCATGTGCCGATCGGCCCGCTGGAAGGGGTGGTCGGCGCACAGGTCAATCGCAACGAGTTCTCGGCCCTGGGCGAAGAAGCCTTCGTGCCGCAGACCGATACCAACAGCGGCGCGCTGTTTATTCTCGAAGAGCTGCAAGCCACCGAGCGACTGAAACTCAGCCTCGGCGGGCGCCTGGAGCGCACCGTGGTCGACCCGGATGCCAAGGGCAATGAGCGCTTTTCTGCGGCCGACCGCTCCAAAAGTTTCACCGCAGGCAGCCTGTCTTCAGGCGCTGTGTACACCCTTACCCCTGTCTGGTCGCTGGCCGCCACCCTGGGCTACACCGAACGTGCCCCGACGTTTTATGAGCTGTACGCCAATGGCGCCCACGTCGCCACCGGCACCTATGAAGTGGGCAGTGCCACTCTGTCGAAGGAAAAAGCCGTGTCCAGCGATCTGGCACTGCGCTTTGACAATGGCACCCACAAGGGCAGCGTTGGCGTTTTCTACAGCCACTTCTCCAACTACATCGGCCTGCTGGGCACAGGTCGTACGCTGAATGACGAAGGAGAACCCGACGCCGATGGTATTCCGGAATACACCTATTCCGGAGTTCGGGCACGCTTCACAGGCTTTGAAGCCAAAGATCACTGGAAGCTGGGTGAAAGCGCCTACGGCAAATTTGCTTTGGAGCTGTCCGGTGACTACACCCGGGCCATCAACCTCGACACAGGCGAAGCGTTGCCCCGTATTGCCCCGCTGCGCCTGAGCAGTGGCCTGCTATGGGAACTTGACCGCTGGCAGGCGCGTATTGACGTCGAGCACGCCAGTAATCAGGGCCGTGTGCCAGCCAACGAATCGGGGACCGATGGCTACACAACCCTGGGCGCCAGCGCCGGTTATCACTTCGATGTGGGCAGCAGTCAGTGGCTGGCGTTCGTCAAAGGCGACAACCTGACCAACCAGACCGTGCGCTATGCCAGCTCGATTTTGCGCGACATAGCACCCGCCCCCGGGCGCGGTATCGAGGTCGGCCTGCGCACCACGTTCTAAGCAAGCAACTCCCAGCACACGACACAACCTGTGGGAGCGGGCTTGCCTTCGATGCAGACGCCCCGGTGTTCCTGCCGGACCGCGCCGAAAGCATCGCGAGCAAGCCCGCTCCCACACTGCTCCTGCCCTTCTGGCGTTTGCTGGCACCCCATTACCTGTCAACGTGGCACTCTGTGCTCAATTCCGTCTTTGGTCGTAACTACCTGCCAACAGCACCGAACATGAGACAAAAAGCCCCTGGGACGATGGGTCGCAGCACACTGTTACAGAATCAGAAATGATCCATGTCACTTAAAGTGCTGTTTCTAAACGATTCAGGGCTTTATCATTTCCGCACAAAGGGCTGAAACGATTCATTCTCCCTTAAATCTGAAGTGCATGCCCTGCCCCCAAAGACAGCGCTACCCACAGCCACAGCCATACCTATAAAGACTCGCATCTCGACTTATGTCCACACTCCTGAATATGCGCAAACACAGCGCGCTGCTTCCTGTTGCCGGGCAAAAAGCCCTGGCATTGATCGGCGGCATGACCGCTCTTGGCCTGGCCACCTGCGTGCAGGCAGCACCCGCCTTTGACTCCGACTCCAAGTGGATGCTCGGCGATTGGGGCGGCACCCGCAGCGAACTGGAAAAACAGGGCTATGCCTTCTCTCTCGATTACGTGGGCGAAGTGGGCTCGAACCTGCATGGCGGCTATGACCATGACCGTACGGCGCGCTACAGCGACCAGTTCGGCCTGGGCACGCACCTGGACCTGCAAAAAATTCTGGGCTGGGACGACGCCGAGTTCCAACTGACGATTACCCATCGCAGCGGCAACAACATCAGCAACGATCGCATCAACGATCCACGGGTTGGCGGTTTCACCTCGGCCCAGGAAGTCTGGGGTCGCGGTCAAACCACCCGCCTGACGCAGATGTGGTACCAGCAGAAGTTCTTTGATCAGAAGCTCGACATCAAGGTCGGCCGCTTTGGTCAGGGCGAAGACTTCAACAGCTTCCCGTGCGACTTCCAGAACCTGGCGTTCTGCGGCTCCCAGGTGGGCAACTGGGCTGGCAGCATCTGGTACAACTGGCCCGTCAGCCAGTGGGCACTGCGGGTCAAATATCACCTGACGCCCGAGCTGTACGCACAGGTCGGCGCCTATGAGCAAAACCCGTCGAACCTGGATCGCGGAAACGGATTCAAACTCAGCGGTAGCGGTACCCAGGGCGCGGTACTGCCGATTGAACTGGTGTGGACGCCAAAAATTAATGGCCTGCCAGGGGAATACCGCGCGGGTTACTACTACAGTAATGCCAAGGCAACAGATGCTTACAAAGATGCCAACGGCCAGCCTGCCGCCTTGACGGGTGAAGCGTATCGCAGCAGTTCGAGCAAACACGGGATGTGGCTGGGCGTGCAACAACAGCTCACTACCCGCGCCAGCGATCAGTCGAGGGGCTTGAGTGTGTTCGCCAATGCCACTATGCATGACAAGAAAACCAACGCCGTGGACAACTATGTCCAGGCAGGTGTCGTCTACAAAGGCGTGTTCGATGCGCGGCCCAAGGACGACATCGGCTTTGCCATGGCGCGGGTTCACGTCAATCCGGCTTATCGCAAGAATGCCCAGGCCACCAATCAGGCCCGTGCCGTCTACGACTTCGACAACCCGGCCTACTTGCCGCCTCAGGACACAGAGTACAGCGCCGAACTGTATTACGGCGTGCACGTCACAAACTGGCTGACCATTCGACCGAACCTGCAATACATCCGTCACCCGGGTGGCGTCAGCCAGCTGGATGACGCGCTGATTGGCGGTCTGAAAATTCAAAGTTCGTTCTGACGAGCGGACTGCAACGGCAACCTTGAAGGTTGCAATCAAACACCTATTTAGCTGATTCACTCCCGCGCCGGTTCGTCCTTTCAAGACACACCCTCGCGGGAACACCTCTAACGTAACGGAGAACCACACTATGAGCACTGATGGTGCTTTCAGTCGAAGCCGCCTGCTACCGAGCCTTCTCGGTATCTTGCTGCTGCTAATGGGCCTGGCCATGTTGGCCGGGGGTATCAAACTGATCACGTTGGGCGGGTCGTGGTACTACCTGCTGGCCGGTATCGGTTTTGGCTTGTCGGGCGCGCTGCTGATTGCCGGGCGCCGTGCGGCACTGACGCTGTACGCGCTGGTATTGTTCGCCAGCACCGTGTGGGCACTGGTGGAAGTCGGTCTGGACTGGTGGCAACTGGTGCCACGCCTGGCCGTGTGGTTCGCCATCGGTATCGTTCTGCTGCTGCCTTGGCTCCGTCGCCCGGTTCTGCGCGGTCAGTCGGCACCTGTGGCTACCGGCGCGCTGAGCGTTGCCGTGGTATTGGCAGGCCTGGCAGCACTGGCCAGCCAGTTCACCAGCCCGGGTGAAGTCAAAGGCCAACTGGACCGTGATGCCGTACCTGGCATGACCAACACCGCACCGGCCATGCCGGAAGGTGACTGGCAGTCATACGGTCGTACCGCCTATGGCGACCGTTATTCGCCACTCAAAGAAATCACCCCGCAAAATGCCCACAAGCTGGTTCCAGCCTGGACATTCCGCACCGGTGACATTCCTGGTGAAGGCGATCCCGGCGAAACAACCGCCGAGAACACCCCGCTGAAAGTCAACGGCATGCTGTATGTGTGTACTCCCCACAGCCAGGTGATTGCCCTTGACCCGGATACCGGCAAGGAAATCTGGCGCTACGACCCGAAGATCAGCACTCAGAACGCTGAAAACTTCAAAGGTTGGGCACACATGACCTGCCGCGGCGTGACTTATCACGACGAAAACGCCTACACCAAAGCCAGCACTGAACAAAGCGCTGCCGAGCCTGCTGCTGCCACTTCGAGCAACTCGTGCCCACGTCGCCTGTTCCTGCCGACTGCGGACACCCGCCTGATCGCACTGAACGCCGACACCGGTAAAGTGTGTGAAGACTTCGGTGTAAACGGCGCGGTCGATCTGCGTCACAACATCGGTAACTTCGCACCCGGTGGCTACTACTCCACCTCGCCACCTGCCGTGACCAAAGACCTGGTTGTGATTGGCGGCCACGTGACCGACAACATCTCCACGGACGAGCCTTCTGGCGTGATCCGTGCGTACGACGTACGTACCGGCAAGCTGGTCTGGAACTGGGACAGCGGCAACCCGGAAAAAACCACACCGATTGCTGAAGGCGAAACCTACACCCGTAACTCGCCTAACATGTGGTCGATGTTCGCTGTCGACGAAGACCTCGGCATGCTGTACCTGCCGATGGGCAACCAGACGCCTGACCAGTACGGCGGCGACCGTACCGAAGATTCCGAGCGCTATGCCGCTGGCATCACCGCTCTGGACATCAACACCGGTAAAGTCCGCTGGTACCGTCCGCTCACTCACCATGACCTGTGGGACATGGACGTGGGTGGTCAACCAACCCTGATGGACCTCAAAACCGCTGATGGCGTGAAACCGGCTCTGCTGGCTTCCACCAAGCAGGGCAGCATCTACGTACTTGACCGTCGCACTGGCGAAGCCATCGTGCCGATCAACGAGATCCCGGCCCCTGGCGGCGCTGTAGAAGGCGACCACACCGCACCGACCCAGCCTCGTTCGGACCTGAACATGATCCCGCCGGTCCTGACCGAGCGTGACATGTGGGGTGTGACCCCGTTTGACCAGATGCTGTGCCGGATCCAGTTCAAATCCCTGCGTTACGACGGCATGTACACCCCGCCATCGCTGCAAGGTTCGATCGTGTATCCAGGCAACTTCGGCGTGTTCGACTGGGGTGGCATTTCGGTTGACCCGGTTCGTCAGATCGCGTTCCTGAACCCGAGCTACATGGCGTTCACCTCCAAGCTGGTTCCGCAGGCCGACGTGGCTGCAATGGGCCCGCGCAAAGGCGAAACTTCCGGCGTTCAACCGAACAAAGGTTCGCCTTACGGTGTGATCCTGGAGCCTCTGCTGTCGCCACTCGGCCTGCCTTGCCAGGCACCGGCGTGGGGTTATGTTGCTGCGGTCGACCTGACCAACAACAACCTGATCTGGAAACACAAGAACGGCACCGTGCGTGACAGCTCGCCGGTTCCAATTCCGCTGTCGATGGGCGTTCCAAGCCTGGGTGGCACATTCACCACGGCGGGTGGCGTAGCTTTCCTGAGCGGTACCCTTGACCAGTACCTGCGTGCTTACGATGTAAGCAATGGCAAAATGCTGTGGGAAGGTCGCCTGCCTGCTGGCGGTCAGACCACCCCAATGACCTACACCGGCAAGGACGGCACCCAATACGTGCTGGTCATGGCGGGCGGTCATGGCGGTCTGGGCACCAAAAAAGGTGACTATGTCATGGCGTTCAAACTGGCTGAGTAAGTTTTTCAGCGGGTTTTAAGAAAGGCGGCTATCTCTCGATAGCCGCCTTTTTTTGTGGGCGTTTTTCACTTAAAAACGCTCTCCCGGAATGATGCCTTTCCAAGCCTTGAACACCACGTGTAGTCGCTGCCGCAGGCTGCGATAAGGGCCCAAGGACCTTCAAACAGGGTCGCTGCGCAACCCGTCGCAGCCTCGCATCGCTCCTCAGCGGCTACACGCCAATTGACGATGAAAATCTGTTCACCATTGAAACCACTAGCACCGCGCCCCATCTAACACCCATACCCAATTGCGCAGGTGCCCCATGAGCGACCAGCAAGAATTTCCGGACAACACCACTGAGTACACCGATGTAGAACACTCCGAATCCGAACACCAACCCCACTCAGGCGGGACTGAGCTGGCATTGCCCGAGCAAAATCTGCCGGACAAGGTGTACATCATCCCGATTCACAATCGCCCGTTCTTCCCGGCACAAGTCTTGCCGGTCATCGTGAATGAAGAACCTTGGGCTGAAACCCTCGAATTGGTCAGCAAGTCACCTCATCACTCTCTGGCGCTGTTTTTTGTCGACACGCCACCTGAGGATCCTCGCCATTTCGACACCAAAAGCCTTCCGGAATACGGGACGCTGGTGAAGGTTCACCACGCCAGCCGCGAAAACGGCAAATTGCAATTCGTGGCCCAGGGCCTGACCCGCGTGCGCATCAGCATGTGGCTCAAGCATCACCGCCCGCCGTATCTGGTGGAAGTCGAATACCCGCAGCAGCCCAAGCAGCCCACTGACGAAGTCAAGGCGTACGGCATGGCGCTGATCAATGCGATCAAAGAGCTGCTGCCGCTCAACCCGCTGTACAGCGAAGAGTTGAAAAACTACCTCAACCGCTTCAGCCCCAACGATCCGTCGCCGCTGACCGACTTCGCGGCGGCGCTGACTTCGGCCACGGGCAACGAGCTGCAGCAAGTGCTCGATTGCGTGCCCATGCTCAAGCGCATGGAAAAAGTGCTACCCATGCTGCGCAAGGAAGTCGAAGTCGCGCGGCTGCAAAAAGAGATTTCAGCCGAAGTTAACCTCAAGATCGGCGAACATCAGCGCGAGTTCTTCCTCAAGGAACAACTCAAGGTGATCCAGCAGGAACTGGGGCTGACCAAGGACGATCGCAGCGCCGATATCGAGCAGTTCAAGCAGCGGCTTGAAGGCAAGACGCTGCCGGCCCAGGCGCAAAAACGCATCGATGAAGAACTCAACAAGCTGTCGATCCTGGAAACCGGGTCGCCGGAATACGCCGTTACCCGCAACTACCTGGACTGGGCATCGTCAGTGCCGTGGGGCGTGTTCGGCCAGGACAAGCTCGACCTCAAGCACGCGCGCAAAGTGCTTGATGCCCACCATGCCGGGCTGGATGACATCAAAAACCGGATTCTCGAATTCCTGGCAGTGGGCGCTTACAAAGGCTCGGTGAGCGGTTCGATTGTGTTGCTGGTAGGCCCGCCGGGTGTGGGTAAAACCAGTGTCGGCAAGTCGATTGCCGAATCCCTGGGGCGCCCGTTCTACCGTTTCAGCGTCGGCGGCATGCGTGACGAGGCCGAGATCAAGGGCCATCGACGTACCTACATTGGCGCCCAGCCGGGCAAGCTGGTGCAGGCGCTCAAGGATGTTGAAGTGATGAACCCGGTCATCATGCTCGATGAGATCGACAAAATGGGCCAAAGCTTCCAGGGCGACCCGGCGTCAGCCTTGCTTGAAACCCTGGACCCGGAACAGAACGTCGATTTCCTCGATCATTACCTGGACCTGCGCCTGGACCTGTCCAAAGTGCTGTTCGTCTGTACGGCCAACACCCTGGACTCGATCCCCGGCCCGTTGCTCGACCGCATGGAAGTCATTCGCCTCTCGGGCTACATCACTGAAGAAAAGGTCGCGATCGCCAAGCGCCACCTGTGGCCAAAACAGCTGGAGAAGGCGGGCGTGTCCAAAAACAGCCTGAGCATCAGCGACAGTGCCCTGCGCGCAGTGATCGACGGTTATGCCCGCGAAGCCGGGGTGCGCCAGCTTGAAAAGCAGTTGGGCAAACTGGTGCGCAAGGCGGTGGTCAAGTTGCTGGAAGACCCGAAGGCTGTGATCAAGATCGGCCCCAAAGACCTCGAAGCTTCACTGGGCATGCCGGTGTTCCGTAACGAGCAGGTGATCAGCGGCACCGGAGTGATTACCGGCCTGGCCTGGACCAGCATGGGCGGCGCGACATTGCCCATTGAGGCCACCCGCATTCATACCCTCAACCGCGGTTTCAAGCTGACCGGGCAACTGGGAGAGGTGATGAAAGAGTCTGCCGAAATCGCCTACAGCTATATCAGTTCCAACCTGAAGCAGTTTGGCGGCGACCCCAAGTTTTTCGATGAAGCATTTGTGCACTTGCACGTCCCTGAAGGCGCTACGCCCAAAGACGGCCCGAGTGCAGGCGTCACCATGGCCAGTGCCCTGCTGTCTCTGGCGCGCAATCAGCCGCCGAAAAAAGGCATCGCCATGACCGGCGAGCTGACCCTGACCGGGCATGTTTTGCCGATCGGCGGTGTGCGTGAAAAAGTGATCGCGGCGCGCAGGCAAAAAATCAACGAGCTGATCTTGCCCGAACCTAACCGCGGTCACTTTGAAGAACTGCCCGATTATCTGAAAGAAGGCATCACCGTGCACTTTGCCAAGCGCTTTACCGATGTGGCCAAGGTGCTGTTTTAAAGGCTGTTTTTTGTAGCTGCCTGACCCCGGTGGGAGCGGGCTTGCTCGCGATGGCAGCAGCGTGGTTTGCCTGACAAGCTACGCTGCCTGCATCGCGAGCAAGCCGCTCCCACATTTTTTGCCTGCAACATGTCGTGTGAGATCTATTCTAGACACGTCTACTGTCATTTCTGACAGTAGACACCTGCACACTTTCTATCGTTAATAGAGCCCAATCACACAAAAATAACGCTGGAACCGACTATGCCACTTCATCATCCTGTGTATGAAAATCCGGATGTCCTCAGGCAGAACGAACCAGGGCAGAAGGTTTTCAACCCTAGAACCCGGGGAGAGCTCAAGGCCGAGTTGCTCGACCGCCCGGCTTTTACTGCCCAGGAAATGACATTCGCCAGCAGCCAAAAGAAAATTGTCATCACGGCCGAGTTCGATGACTTCGGCTCAACCCGCTATCGCGCTGTGACCCTGACCCTGGACATCAATATCCAGTCCGGCATTTATGGGTTTAAAAAAGACGAACACGGCCCCATCAAATCGATGTCCTACATCGAATGCATTGAAGTCGATGGCCGCCAGGTTTATCACTTGAACCAGGCCGACGTCGGCACCTTGCACCTGAGCGTGGTCGAGAGTTGCTACAGCGCACGGCTGTTCACAATGGAAGGCCTGGACCACAACGGCAACAGCATGGAAATGAGTGGCGATTTCACCATCAGCCCACCCCATGCCTGTCTCTGACCGGTAGCCGACAAATGGCGCAGCCTCCGTCATGGGTTATGCTGAGCCATTGTGTTTGTCTGACCGGAGCCTTCAATGCTTTCTGCACGCCTTATCCCTCTGCTTGGCCTCAGCCTGCTGGCGGCCTGCGCTCAACAGCCTGCACATAACGTTACTGTCGAATCACAAAGTGATTGCCCCAAGCAACTGCACGTAGGGCAGCATCTGATTGTGTCCCTGCCCAGCAACCCCACCACCGGTTATCGCTGGGCCATTCAGGACTCCGCGGGCGGCGTACTGCGCAGCCTGGGCCCGGAGGTCTACACAAGCAGCGACGATGGCCAGCTGCTGGGCAGTGGCGGGCTCTCGACCTGGCGCTTCCAGGTGTTTGCCGCAGGCAGCGGGCGCCTGCGCCTGACCTCGCAACAGCCATGGGAGCCCGAAGCCGAGCCCGCACACGTATTCGACTGCGCGATCACGGTGAACTGATATGGCGTGGCTGATCCTGGCGGTGATCGGCGCGGGCACTTACCTCTACGGTTTGAGCACCCATGACACGTTGCTCTGTTTACTGAGCAAACCGGTGCCCGTGCTGATGCTGCTCGGCTGGCTCCAGGACGCCCCGGCCAGCCCGTATCGACGCTGGATCAGCATCGGCCTGCTGTTTTCCTTGCTGGGTGACATTCTGCTGGCATGGCCCCAGGACCTGTTTGTGTTTGGCCTGGGCGCGTTTCTGTTCGCCCACCTGGCCTATCTCAAGGCCTACCTTGTGGACTGCCGGCGTCCGGCCTTGTTGCCTTTGGGGCTGGCGCTGCTCGCCGGAGGCAGCTTATTGACCGTAATGGCCTCCAGGGGCCTTGGGGATTTGCTGATCCCGGTGTGTGTCTACGCCCTGGCCATCAGCGCCATGTTGTGGCGCGCCCTCGCCCGCCTGGGCACCCACGTACCCGGGCGCTCGGCCTGGCTGGCAGCTGCGGGCGCGGTGGCGTTCGTGGTCTCGGACAGCCTGATCGGCATCGACCGCTTTGTGCTGCCTTTCAGCGCAGCGCCCTACCTGATCATTCTTACTTACTGGCTCGGCCAATGGGGCATTGGCGCCTCAGTCCGCTCACAGAACAGTCGCTGAACGGTTTATCAGACAGAGCGCGCATCCGGGCGCTAACTTGGCTAAAATGCCGCCCCTTTAAAATTTCCCATCGCCGGAACCGCCGTGAGCAAAGAACCCGACCGTATTTTCGCCCAGCCCCTGGCACAGGTGCCGGACTTCGCCTTCAACGAAGACGTGGTGCGGGTGTTCCCGGACATGATCAAGCGCTCGGTGCCCGGCTACCTGACGATTGTCGAAAACCTCGGCGTGCTCGCGGCACAATTTGCCCAGCCCAACAGCGTCCTGTACGACCTGGGCAGTTCGCTGGGTGCGGTGACCCAGGCCCTGCGCCGACACGTGCGCACCGAAGGCTGCAAGGTCATTGCGGTAGACAACTCGGCGGCGATGGTCGAGCGGTGCCGCGAATACCTCAATGGGCAGAACTCGATGTTTCAGGAGTTGTTGCCCGTTGAAGTGATCGAAGGTGACATCCTGGCGCTGGAATTTGAGCCCGCGTCAGTGGTTGCGCTGAATTTCACCCTGCAATTTATCGCCCCCGATGAGCGCCTGGCGCTGCTTGGACGGATTCGACAGTCGCTGCTGCCGGGCGGCGCCTTGATCCTCTCGGAAAAACTGCGCTTCAGTGATCCCGAAGAGCACGCGCTGTTGACCGAGCTGCACGTTGCCTTCAAACGTGCCAATGGCTACAGCGATCTGGAGATTGCGCAAAAACGCAGTGCCATCGAAAACGTCATGAAGCCCGATAGCCTCGAAGAACACCGCGAACGCCTGCTGGCGGCCGGGTTCTCGAAAGTCGTGCCGTGGTTCCAGTGTCTTAACTTTGCCTCGTTGATTGCCTTGCCATGATTGATCTGTCCCCACTTGCCCGGCGTCTGGCCGGCACTCCATTGGCTGAATGGGCCAACACCCTGCAGGCCCAGCTCGACGTCAAAATGGAGAAAGGCCACGGCGATCTGGAGCGCTGGCAAAGCGCGCTGGATGCGTTGCCCAACGTCAAACCCAGTGAAGTCGACCTGCTTGACGGCCTGACCCTGGACACCGATTGCGACGACGAAACCCGTGCGCAGATGCGCCAGGCGCTGATGGGCCTGTCGCCGTGGCGCAAAGGCCCGTTCGACCTGTTTGGTGTGCACGTTGATACCGAATGGCACTCGGACTGGAAATGGTCACGCGTTGCCCCCCACATCGACCTCAAGCACAAGCGCATCCTCGATGTGGGTTGCGGCAACGGGTACTACATGTGGCGCATGCTCGGCGCCGGTGCTCACAGCGTGATCGGGGTTGACCCCAACTGGCTGTTTTTCTGCCAGTTCCAGGCTGTACAGCGTTTCTTGCAGCAAGAGGCCGCGTGGCACTTGCCCTTCCCGTTCGAAGACCTGCCGCCGAACCTCGAAGGCTTCGACACAGTGTTTTCCATGGGCGTGTTCTACCATCGTCGTTCGCCCATCGAGCATTTGCTGGCATTGAAAGACTGCCTGGTCAAAGGCGGTGAGCTGGTGCTGGAGACCCTGGTGATTGAAGGCGATGTGAATCAGGTGCTGGTGCCTGAAGACCGTTACGCACAGATGCGCAATGTGTGGTTCCTGCCTTCGATTCCGGCGCTTGAGCGCTGGCTGCGCCGTGCTGGTTTCAGCGACGTGCGCTGCGTGGACGTGAGCGTCACCACGGTCGAGGAACAGCGCGCGACCGAGTGGATGAAGTTCCAGTCACTGAGCGACTACCTTGACCCCAACGACCACAGCAAAACCATCGAAGGCCTGCCTGCGCCGATGCGGGCGGTGATCATCGCGAAGAAATAACCACGACCTGTGGGAGCGGGCTTGCTCGCGATAGCATCGCCGCGCGAATCCAGATTGACCGCGCCGTCTGCATCGCGAGCAAGCCCGCTCCCACAGGTTGGGTGGTTGATGTCCCTAGGATTTCGCTCTTCTGGCCTTGAAGAACTCGCTCAAGACCGCCCCGCACTCTTGCGCCAATACCCCGCCTTCAAACACTACCCGGTGGTTGAGAAAGCCCTGGGTAAAGAACTGCCCCTGACTTTGCACTATCCCGGCCTTGGGCTCCAGCGCGCCATACACCACCCGCGCCACCCGCGAATGCACGATCAGCCCCGCACACATGCTGCATGGCTCCAGTGTCACGTACAGCGTGCTGCCCGGTAGCCGATAGTTGTTTACGGCTGTGGCGGCGTCACGGATGGCAACCATCTCGGCATGGGCGCTGGGGTCGCTGCCGCTGATCGGGCAATTGAACCCGCGACCGATAATTTCACCGTTTTGCACCAGCACCGCACCCACCGGCACTTCACCCAGCGCTGCTCCCTGGGCGGCCAGGGCCAGCGCTTCGCGCATAAAGTCTTGATCGCGACTGCGGTCGATGATCTGGGGTTGACGCCCTTGTCGCATCAGGAAACCTCAATAGCGGCCATCAGGCCGGTTTCCATGTGGTCAATCACATGGCAGTGGAACATCCACACCCCGGGATTATCCGCCACCAGCGCCACGCGGGCACGCTCGTTTTTGCCCAACAGGTAAGTGTCGGTGAAGTACGGAATGATCTTTTTGCGGTTGGACGCCAGCACCTTGAAGCTCATGCCGTGCAAATGGATCGGGTGCTGGTACTGGGTCATGTTCTTGAGCTCAAAGATGTAGCTCTGGCCCAGTTTGAGCCTGGCAATGGGACGGTCGGCACAGGTCTTGTCCTTGATGTCCCAGGCAACGCCATTGATCTGCCACAAGCTGGGTGGCTGATCGGGGCCCAGGTCCTCGGACACCGAACCGACCCATTCAAAGTTGAAGTTGATCTTCTCGGCGCTGGCAACGTCGGGCTCGGCAATCGGGTTGGCCGGCAATGCCGGCGGCCACTGCGTCGGCGTGTCATTGCTGGCGACCGAACGCAAGGTGCCCAAGCGTACCGGGCCATCACGCAACGACAGCTCCTCGCCCGCAGCCGGGGCCTTGATGCCCAGGCAAATACGCATGCCGGGGCCCAGCCAGTAATCCTTGCCCAACGGCCTTGGCTCGACGGGATTGCCGTCCAGCGCATAGATCATGGCTTCGGCGCCGGGAATATTCAGGCGGTAGGTAAGCGTGTTGTCGAGGTTGAGGATGCGCACGCGAGTGATCTGCCCGGCCGGCAACTCAATGGTCGGCACATGGCTGCCATTGATCGTCGACAGTCGCCCGGCGGTACCGCCACGCGCGGCTTCGCGGGTAATGCTGAACGGCAGGAAACCGCCCTCTTCATCCACATGCCAATTCTTGATGCTCAGGGTGCGTTCGTGCTTGAAACCGGTGGGCTCGCGCTCTTCAACGATCAGTGGCCCGACCAGGCCACGACCCAACTCTTCGCTGCTGTTGACGTGCGGGTGATACCAGTAGCTGCCCGCATCCGGGACACGGAACTTGTAATCGAAATATTCACCGGGCAGAACCGGCAATTGGGAGACGTAAGGCACGCCGTCCATTTCCAGCGGCAGGCGGATGCCGTGCCAGTGGATGGTGGTGGCGACCGGCAGATGGTTGATAAACCGCACCCGCAGCCATTCGCCCTGGCGTACCCGCAACTCGGTACCGGGTGCCGAAGGGCCGAAGGCCCAGGCCTGGGTCTGATGACCGGGCACCAGCTCGACATCCCGTGGAGCGGCAATCAGCTCGTAATCGTGACCTGCGTTTTCGGCAGCCACCTTGCCCAGCCAGTAACGCGAAGCGCCTCCTGCGCCAACACCCACCACTACCAGGCCGGCCAAACCACCGAGTATTTGTCGACGGGTAAAGGACATGGATTCAACTACCTCTCGTATCCGGCGCGGACGTGAAGCCCGCAAAAGGCGAATACGATACACCTGCAATTGCGAAACAGTAAGGGCGGGGTGGCGAAGGGTCACAGTTGCCAGGCAAACACACACCCTGTGGGAGCGGGTTTACAACCCCACCACCAAATGCACCAGACCGCCCGGCAGGCTCAGGATCCCCGGTACGCCCGCAGCGCGCAGAGCCTGTGGGTCCATGCGCGTGACATCCGCCAGCTCCACGCGGATACGGGTCAAGGCCACCCGCTGCCCGGACTTGACGTTACGGGCACCGCCGAGCGCCGCCAATACGGCTTCGTCCAGAATCGATGCCGACTGGCCTGGTTCATCAGCCACCAGATCAGGGGTCAGGGCTTTCCAGAATGCTTTTTGCATTTTATCGAACATGTTCAGTACTCCAACGCAGTCATGGGCTGCACCCGTGGTTGCAATGCCGCTCTCACCTGCTCGGCACTTTCCAGCCCCAGCACCTGCTGCGCCAGAGTTTGGCACGCCGAGAACTCAAGCTCGCGAACCCGGGCCTTGATCGTCGGAATCAGCGGCACGCTCACTGACAACTCATCAACCCCCAGCCCCAGCAACACCTGCACCGCCAGCGCTTCGGAGGCCAGCGCACCGCACACGCCAACCCATTTACCGTGTGCGTGGGCGGCCTTGACGGTGCTGGCGATCAGGCGCAATACCGCCGGATGCAGGCTGTCCGCCTGGCTGGCCAGACGCGGGTGGTCACGGTCCATCGCCAGGGTGTACTGGGTCAGGTCATTGGTGCCAATCGAGAAGAAGTCGACCAGCGGCGCAAACAGATCCGCCATCAAGGCCGCCGCCGGCACTTCGATCATGATCCCAAGCTTTGGCAGTGTGCTGATCCCCTGCGCCAGCGCCTGCTCTTCGAGCATCTGGCGGGCCATGCGCAGTTCAGACAACTGGGTGACCATCGGCAGCATGATGTGCAACCGGGTCAGGTCGGCACTGGCCAGGATCGCGCTCAACTGTTCACGCAGCAGGTGTGGACGTTCCAGGCACAGACGAATCCCGCGCATGCCCAAGAATGGATTGGCCTCGTGCTCCATCGGTACGTAGGCCAGCGGTTTGTCGCCGCCCACATCCAGTGTGCGCACCACCAGATTGTGTTCTGTACCCACGGTGCGGGCGATAGCGCTGTAGGTGGCTACTTGCTCGTCGTGGCTGGGGGGGCTGTTGCGCTCCAGATACAAAAATTCGGACCGCAACAAGCCCACCCCTTGCGCTCCAAGGGCCACAGCCTGCTCGGCCTCGGCCAGGGACGCGATATTGGCGCTGACCTCAACATGCCGCCCGTCCCGGGTGCAGGCCGCCAGAGTGGCCTGTTGCAGGTCCCGTTGTTGACGCTCGTGCTGCCGGGCACGCTGGAGAGTGAGCTGCTGGATGCGTTCAGGGTCCGGGTGCAGGTGCAACTCTGCCCGATCAGCATCGAGCAGGACCGGGGTGCCATTGGCCAGCGCCAGCACCTGGGGCAGCATCCCGCACATCGCGGGCAAGCCCAGCGCCCGGGCCAGAATCGCAACATGGCTGGTGGCGCCCCCGCCGACGGTGGCAAAGCCCGCCACTTTGCGGGTATCCAGCGAGGCGGTCTGGGACGGGGTCAGTTGTTCGGCAATCAGGATGGCGTGGTCGGGCAATTCCAGGGCATGGTCCTGCACGCCCAGCATGAGCTTGAGCACCCGCTGGCCAACGTCTTCCAGATCCAGCGCGCGCTCGGCCAGCAAGTGGCTGCCCAGTCCCTTGAACAGTGTCGAAGTGGCCTGCGTGGCGCTTTGCCAGGCGAAAGCTGCGCTCTTGCCCTGCTCGATCAGCCCAAACGCCTGCTCCAGCAAACCCGGATCTTGAAGCAGCTCTTGATGCGCCTTGAAAATGTCGGCCTGAGCCTTGCCCGGGGCGTTGTCACACAGGGTTTTCAGCGCATGGGCGGCCTCTGCCAGCCCCTGCTCCAAATGGTCGCGCTCGAGGGCGGGATGCGGCGCGAACTCCGTAATCTGCAGCGCGCTTTCGTTGAGCTGCACCACATGACCGAAGGCCGAGCCCGGTGAAGCGCAAACCCCGCGCAACACATCGGTTGCAGCCTGCTCAGACGCGACCGCTGGCGACGGCTCGACCGGCAGGGCCGCAACCGTTTCGCCGCAACCGGACGCCAGCAGCTCGGACAACACCTTGAGGGCTTGATCGGCATCGGCGCCAGCGGCGCTGAGGTAAACACTGTCACCGTGCACCGTCTGCAAGGCCATGATCGCTATCAGCGACTTGGCGTTGGCGCTGTCACCCTGCTTGTGCAGCTGGATGGTTGACGCAAAGCCTTTCGCCGCCTGGGCGAATACGGCTGCGGGACGGGCGTGCAGACCGTTGGCATTGGGCAAGGCCTGGGGCGCTGAACGGTGTGCCGCCGTGCTCAGATCGTCTGCCACGGCCACGGCTTCAGCCTGCGCCAGTTGCACGCTCAACACCGGCTGGCCACTTTCAACCAGACCGCGGCCCGCCCCCAGAGGAACAAAGGTTTCGCCGCTCACCACCAGCATCAACGTCAACAGGCTGCGGGCATTCAGAGCAATGTAGTCCGCATCGAACTCGATCAGCGCCTGCCCCGCAGTCACGTGCTGGCCTTCCTCGACCAGCGCGGTGAACCCCTTGCCGCCCAGACTCACTGTATCCAGCCCGATGTGCAGCAATACCTGCACGCCATTGTCGCCCGTGATGCTGACCGCGTGCCCGGTGTGCTGCAGGTTGCTGATCACTCCGGCCAGCGGCGCGCAGAGCACCTGCGACGTTGGGTCGATACACAGGCCGTCGCCAATCAGGCGACTGGCAAATACCGGGTCAGGCACGTTATCCAGCGCCATCAGCACACCGGACAGTGGCGCCAGCAATTGGAGTTGTTGGGATGTGACCATGACTTCACCTGCAGTTGATTCGGTTAAATGCCGATGGAGCACGAGCTCCGACAGCCCGCTTATTTCCACCAGTATTCGACTTGCAAACCGGCATTTGAGCCGTGCCGCGCCGTGCCGAACGCGCCGGTATCGGACAAGGCCGAGCCCGCGTCCAGCTCATTGGCCGCCCGTTGTGCGGCAGCGTTCCAACTGGCATAGGTGTAGTACAAGCGCACTTCAGGCCGCGTCCAGAAGCCCGGCCCCTTGGGCGACCAGGTAGGCGCGAAGGTGAACTTGCTCAGCTTGCGCGTACCGTCTGCAGCCTTGACCTGATCATGCCCCAGCTCGGTGACCAGCTTGAACTGCTCGCTGATTGCGTAGGCCGGGCGCACCCCTAGGGACAGCCATTCCTGATTGCCGCCGTCAGGGCGAAAATCCTTCTGATACACCGCCTCGATCTGCCCGCCGAAACGCGGCGTCACTTGCCAGTCAAAAAACTCGACGACGCGATAACGCTTGCTGCTGTTATCCAGCCGAAAGTCACCGGTGTAACCCAGCCCGGTGCCGGAGCCTTCGCCATACTGCACGGCAAACTTGTTTTTGCCGCCCAGAAACTCGCTCTGTACATGCTGCGCGGTAATGGCCCAGCCGCTGTGGGCGTCGGTGCGCTCGGGCTTGTCCAGATAACTGAGGCCCAACTCCAGCTCGCCGCCGGGGTTGGTGTTGAAACCGGCCACGTTGAAGTCGTGACGGGTCACGTAGTTTTCCTGGTAGAGATTGTCTTTGCGCGACAGGGCGTAGCTGTATTTCAGGCCACCGATGAGCACGTCTTCGACACCGGCACCGGTGGCGCTCTGATTCCAGTAGTAGAAGTCAGAAATATGGATGTCGTTACGCTTGTAGTAGCGACGCCCGGCCCACAGCGAGCCGCCGTTGAGGCTCGGCAGGTTGGACCACTGCGCGTACAACTGCGGCAGGCGAGCCGCCCCGTTGTCGCCCTGAAAAGTCAGCTGACGGTCGTACTGGTTGTACAACGAAGCCATGCCATCGACGCTCAGTACCGACCCGTCGTCGAAGCTGTACACGTCCTGGCGCAGTTCAAGCTCGGCGTACTGCTCACATTCATTGCCCAGCCGATATTTGGCCTCGGCACCGGGCAGTTTGAAGCACGATTGCTTGCCGCCATTGAGCGAGTTGCCCACGCCACTGCGCAGGTAACCGGCGAACTCCAGTGCGCTGGCTGACAGTGGCGCCAGCAGGCACAGGCTGGCGATGCAAATGCTGTGGTTGAGTGAAGATTTCATGGGACGACCTTTTTTATTTTTATGTGATTACAGCCATATTTCTGTGGAATCCAGCTTCAGGTGTTCAGGTGCAGCACGAAAGACTCATACGGTCGCAGCGAGATGCTGCGACTGCGCACCGGGCAGTCGTCGTAGTTGCTGACCAGCAGCCGTTGGTCCATGCCCGCGTCAATCACGCCTTGCGGCAGTTCGATGGCGCAGGGTGTGCCGTAGAAGTTGTTGATCACCAGCAAACACTCGCCGTCACCCTGACGCAGATACGCCCACACCTGAGAGTGCTCAGCCAACAACAGGCGATACTCACCGTGTTGCAGCAATGGCTCATCGCGGCGCAAGGCGATCAAGTGCCGGTAGTGATGCAGTACCGACGACGGGTCATTGAGCTGATCTTCAACGTTGATGGCGTGCGCATTGGCGGGAATACCGATCCACGGTTCGGCACTGCTGAAACCGGCATTCGCTTGGTGATCCCATTGCATGGGAGTGCGGCTGTTGTCCCGTGACTTTTGCTTGATCGCGGCCATGCATTCATCGTGAGACGCGCCTGCTTCGCGCTTGAGTCGATAGATGTTCAGGGTTTCCACATCCCGGTACTGCTCGATAGCCTCGAACCCGGGATTGGTCATGCCAATCTCCTCGCCCTGATACACATACGGCGTGCCTTGCAAACAATGCAGCGCGGTGGCGAGCATCTTGGCTGAGACCACTCGGTGTTCACCGTCATCGCCAAAGCGCGAGACCACACGCGGCTGGTCATGATTACACCAGAACAAGGCATTCCACCCTCCGCCCGCCTGCATGCCGACTTGCCAGTCCGAGAGGATGCCCTTGAGCTGCAAAAAGTCGAAATCGGCCCGTACCCACTTCTGCATGTTCGGGTAATCGACTTTCAGGTGATGAAAGTTGAAGGTCATCGACAGCTCTTTGCTCTCGGGTCGCGAGTAACGGATGCAGTGTTCAAGGCTGGTGGACGACATCTCGCCGACACTGACCAGATCGTGGCCCTCGAACACTTCGCGGTGCATCTCCTGCAAGTACTCGTGCACCTTCGGGCCGTCGGTGTAGAAACGGCGCCCGTCGCTGTTGTCCTGGGGGAAGTGAGCCGGCTTGGAGATCAGGTTGATCACGTCCAGGCGAAATCCGCCCACGCCCTTGTCCCGCCAAAAGCACATCAGTTTGTACACTTGCGCCCGTACGTTGGGGTTGTCCCAATTGAGGTCGGCCTGGGTATGGTCAAACAGATGCAGGAAGTACTGGCCGGTTTGCGCCTCGTATTCCCAGGCCGAGCCGCCGAACTTGGATTCCCAGTTGTTCGGCTGGTCGCGCCAGATGTAATAGTCGCGGTACGGGTTGTCGAGGCTGCTGCGCGCCTGCTGGAACCACTCGTGTTCAATTGAGGTGTGATTGACCACGATATCGAGCATCAGCTTGATGCCCCGGGCCTTGGCCTCGCTGATCAGCAACTCGCAATCGGCCATGCTGCCGTAGCTCGGGTCGATGGCGTAGTAGTCGCTGATGTCATAGCCGTTGTCACGCTGGGGCGAGCGCAGGAACGGGGTCAGCCACAGGTAATCAACGCCCAGCCATTGCAGGTAATCGAGCTTGTCGACCACGCCCAGCAAGTCACCGGTCGGGTTGCCCGCGTGGCTGTAAAAGCTTTTTGGGTAGATCTGATAGATCACCGAGCGCTGCCAGTCTTGCATAAAAGAATCCTGCTCAATGGGCTCTGTAGTCGCTGCCGAAAGCTGCGAGCCGGTAAAAGTTCGACAGCTCGCAGCCTTCGGCAGCGACTACGGGATAGGGGTTTAAACGACGCGATAACCGGGACGAATGATTTTCAGGCTCAGGGCGCAAGTCAGGACAAACGGCACGACAATGGCCACCAGCATGCCGATCACAAACATCGGGATGTACTGCGGAATGATCGAGATAAAGCCCGGCAAGCCACCGACGCCAATGGCCGAGGCCTGGACCTTGTTCAGCGACAGGAAAATGCTGCCCAGGGCCGAACCGATCAGCGCCGCATAAAACGGGAATTTGTAGCGCAGGTTGATCCCGAACATCGCCGGCTCGGTGATGCCGAAATACGCGGATACCGCGGAGGTCGAGGCCATGCTGCGTTCACGCACATTGCGGCTCATGTAGAACACGCCCAGCGCGGCGCTGCCCTGGGCCAGATTGGACATGACGATCATCGGCCAGATAAACGTTCCGCCCTGAGTAGCAATCAGTTGCAGGTCAACGGCAAGGAACATGTGGTGCATGCCGGTGATCACCAGCGGTGCGTACAACAGGCCGAAAATCATCCCGCCGAGCACCGGCGCCAGGTCAAACAGCATGACCACGCCTTCGGTGATCAGGATTCCGAGGTGACGAGTCACCGGGCCAATGATTGCCAGCGCCAGCACGCCCGTGATGACGATGGTGGTGATGGGCACGACCAGCAGTTGAATGGCATTGGGTACCCGCGCCCGCAGCCATTTCTCGATCACGCTCATGACATACGCCGCCATCAGGATCGGCAGGATTTGCCCCTGGTAGCCCACCTTCTCGATCTGGAACAGGCCCAGAATGTTGAAGTACGGCAGGCTTTGACCGTCCAGCCCGGCCACGGCCTTGCCGTAGTTCCAGGCATTGAGCAGGTCGGGGTGGACCAGCATCAGGCCCAGCACGATGCCGAGAATTTCGCTGCCACCAAAACGCTTGGCAGCCGACCAGCCCACCAAAGCAGGCAAGAACACAAAGGACGTGTTGGCCATCAGGTTGATCAGGCTCCATACACCGTCCAGTGACGGGTAGGCATCGAGCAGGGTTTTGTCGGCAATGAACATGCCTTTGGCGCCCAGCAGGTTGTTAACCCCCATCAACAGGCCGGCAATGATCAGTGCAGGGAGGATGGGCATGAACACATCGGAGAACACCCGCACCAGACGCTGCATGGCGTTAGCCTTGTCGGCGCCCGTCTGTTTGACATCGGCGATGGTGGCTGCGGCCAGGCCGGTCTGTTCCCGCAGGGCGGCATAGACCTTTTCGACTTCACCGGGGCCGATCACCACTTGATACAGGCCGCCGGTAAAAAAGGAGCCTTTGACCAGATCGACCTGGTTAAGGGTTGCGCTGTCGACCCGGCTTGGGTCCTTGAGCGCCAGACGCAAACGCGTGACGCAGTGTGCGGCCTGCTCAACGTTATCGGCGCCACCGAGGCTGTGCAGCAACTCGCTGGCGATCTTGGAATAGTCGTGGCTCATGCGTTGTCTTCCGCTTGAATTTTTATTATGGAGCGTCGTTTTGGCAGCACGCCGAAGCGAAAAATACTCGTCTGTACGAGTTAAAGCAACAACTGGTACAGACGAGTTTGCATTTTTTTACTTGCTCCCCCGGGGTCTGCACTTGCGCTGCCTACCCCCTGCCCTTAAGGTTCGGGCCCAGAGCCCCAACGGCATAGAGCCCTCGCCATGACTAAATACAATCAGATCTACACCGATCTGCTTGCCAGCATTACCACTGAACGCCTGGCCCGCGGCGCACGCCTGCCATCCGAAGCCGAGTTGATGACCCGTTATGACGCCAGCCGTGGCACGGTGCGCAAGGCCATCGAGCAACTTCAGGAACGCGGTTTTGCGCAAAAGATCCACGGCAAAGGCACTTTTGTGCTGTCATCCAGCCCGATCGAGTTTCAGTTGGGTGGCATTGTCAGCTTCCAGGAAACTTACCCGCGCCTGGGCGACAACGTCAGCACGGACGTCGTTGAATTCACGCAATTTGCGCTACTGGAGAGTGGGTTGTGCGAAAAGCTTGATGTGGAAGCAGGCAGCCTCATCACCCGAATCAAACGGGTACGCCGCATAGATGGCAAACGGGTGATCCTGGACATCAACCATTTCGTGAGCGACCTGATTCCGGGACTCAATCCAGACATTGCCCAGCACTCGATTTATGCCTACATCGAGCAAACCCTGAACCTGCAGATCAGCTATGCCCAGCGCACCATCGAAGCGGTGCCGCGCAGCAAGGACGATCAGCAGCATCTGGACCTGGACGGTCAGAGCCATGTCATCGTGGTGAGCAACCAGACGTTTCTGCAGGATGGGCGCCAGTTCGAGTACACCGAGTCGCGGCATACACTGGACAAGTTCTACTTTTCGGATGTGGCACGGCGCTAGAGCCAATCCGGCCTCACCCTCTCCCTTTGAGAGAGAGGGCGAAGTGCTCCGGGTTTACTTCACCGCATACTTCGAACCACGCGGGCCATCCAGCTGGGCCTGCAACATCAGCCACTCGCGCTGAATAATCGAATACGGGATAAAGATGCTCACCCTCTGCGCGCCTTTCAAGCCGGACTGAGTGATCACATCGTTCAATGTGGTCGAGTAGAACCCTTCATTGATACCCACGATGCTGCCGTCACTGGCGATGACCGGCCCGCCCGACATTCCCTTGACCAGCGGTGCGTCGTGGATGCCATAAAGATCACCGCTATGCTCTTCGATATTGCGAAAGGGGGTTTGATACACCTTGCCTTTGCCCGTGGTGGTCACCAGATAAGGGCTCACCCCCACTGCGGTAATACTTTCACCCACACGCGGGGCCCGCCAGGATGGAAAGTGGCCGCTTGCCTTGTGCTTGATGAAGACCAGATCGCAATGCGTGCTACAACGGTATGCAACATTGGGGATAAACGGAGTGTGCGCGGTCGTGACGGCGTACTCCTCGTTCCATTGCACGGCCGAGGCCATGTACATAAACGGCACGGGAAAGCCTGAAAAGACCGTAAAGTACGCGTCATTAACGGGCCCCGACAAGTCGGGCTTCACGAATCCGTTGCATCCTGCAGTGACAACTCCTATTAACAAGAAGGCCATGATCTTGATCATGATAAATCACCGACTTATAGGAAGAATGCAACTGGCTGTTATTGTCAGTATTTTGACAGCACAGAGAATAGCGCTCCTAACTGCTTGTTTTAGTGGGTCGCTGTATTACTTATGGCTGACAATTTAATAACGCGTATGAATCAATCGAACTAAGCCCAATTGCTTTTTGAGCAACCAGGGAGTTCAAATAATTGGCGCCGAAAATGTGCCGAAATCGAGGAGGCCTACGCGCAGCCTTTCTGGAGAGATTCACCCGACGGCGCCACTCACTTTATGCAGGTCAAACCATAAGGAATAACGCCATGCTCACGAGGAGCCTGCTGCTGGGTTTTTGCGCTGTGTTACTGGTTGGCTGCACGGGAAGGGGCTTTCAACCGCCGGCTCCGGATTACACAAAATGGTACAAGGAGGGCGTATCGCAGACCGGGATCATTGCTGCGATGCGTGCGTGCGGATATACCAATGTTGATGGCGCAGGAGACAGGTCGCCAATCGATGTGAGGTTACTGAACTTCTATTGCATGAAAGACGCAGGCTACAAACGCAAAGATAACGTGGACATGTGCAAGCTCGGTCGTATTGGAGAATCGCCGGTGTGCGAAGGCCGTCGGTAACCCGCCAGCCAACGGATTGCCAGACCCAAAAAGCCAAAAGCCCGCAATTACGCGGGCTTCAGGGTGTTCAGTGCTGCTTGGTGCCGATCAGTGCCGGACGCCCATTCATTCCCACTCAATCGTTGCCGGCGGCTTGCTCGACACGTCATAGGTCACGCGGGAGATGCCTTCGATTTCGTTGATGATCCGGCCGCTGACGGTTTCAAGCAGCTCGTAAGGCAGGTGCGCCCAACGTGCGGTCATGAAGTCGATGGTTTCTACGGCACGCAGGGCTACAACCCAGGCGTAACGACGGCCATCGCCTACAACGCCAACCGACTTGACCGGCTGGAACACCACGAATGCTTGGCTGACTTTGTGATACCAGTCGGCCTTGCGCAGTTCTTCGATGAAGATGTGGTCAGCACGACGCAGGATGTCGGCGTATTCCTTCTTCACTTCACCCAGGATACGTACACCCAGGCCCGGACCCGGGAACGGGTGACGGTAGACCATGTCGTACGGCAGACCCAGTTCCAGGCCCAGACGACGGACTTCGTCCTTGAACAGTTCGCGCAACGGCTCAACCAGCTTGAGGTTCATCTCGTCCGGCAGGCCGCCCACGTTGTGGTGCGACTTGATGACGTGAGCCTTGCCGCTCTTGGCGCCAGCCGACTCGATCACGTCCGGGTAGATGGTGCCCTGGGCCAGGTACTTGATGTTGTCCAGCTTGCAGGATTCGGCATCGAATACGTCGATGAAGGTACGGCCGATGATCTTGCGCTTCTTCTCTGGATCGCTTTCGCCAGCCAGGTTGTTCAGGAACTGATCCGCCGCGTTGGCACGGATCACTTTGACACCCATGTTCTCGGCGAACATGGCCATCACTTGCTCACCTTCGTGCAGGCGCAGCAGGCCGTTGTCCACGAATACGCACGTCAGCTGATCGCCGATCGCCTTGTGCAGCAACGCTGCAACCACCGAGGAGTCAACGCCGCCGGACAGGCCCAGCAAGACGTTGTCGGTGCCAACCTGGGCACGGATGTTGGCAATGGCGTCTTCCGCGATTTTCGACGGCGTCCACAGGGCTTCGCAGCCGCAGATGTCGAGGATAAAGCGCGACAGGATGCGACCGCCCTGCTTGGTGTGGGTCACTTCCGGGTGGAACTGCACGCCGTAGTAGCCACGCTCGTCGCTGAACATGCCAGCAATCGGGCAGCTTGGGGTGCTGGCCAGAACGTGGAAGTCGGATGGCATTTTGGTGACCTTGTCACCGTGGCTCATCCACACGTCCAGACCGAACAGGCCGTCAGCGTCGATATGGTCTTCGATGCCGTCCAGCAGGCGGCTTTTGCCGACCACGTCTACACGGGCATAACCAAACTCACGCAGCTCGGAACCTTCGACCTTGCCACCCAGCTGTTCAGCCATGGTTTGCATGCCGTAGCAGATACCGAAAACCGGTACGCCCAGGTCAAATACAGCTTGCGGCGCGCGAGGGCTGCCGGCTTCGTGCACGGATTCCGGGCCACCGGCGAGGATAATCCCCTTGGGTGCGAATTCGCGGATCGCTGCGTCATCCATGTCGAACGGGTGCAGTTCGCAGTAAACGCCGATTTCGCGCACGCGGCGGGCGATCAGTTGGGTGTACTGGGAACCGAAGTCCAGAATCAGGATGCGGTGAGCGTGAATGTCGAGGGCCATGACAAAATCTCGATTAATTACAGAAACGACACGGGGCTGAATCAAACAGCCCCGGTGACTTAATTCGTATCGCACCCGTGCATGAGCCCGGGTGCGACCACTATCAACCTACGCGATAGTTTGGAGCTTCTTTGGTGATCTGCACGTCGTGGACGTGGGATTCAGCCATGCCAGCGCCGGTGATGCGCACGAACTCGGGTTTGGTACGCATTTGCTCGATGTCGGCACAGCCGGTGTAACCCATCGAGGAACGCAGACCGCCCATCAGTTGGTGAACGATTGCGGTCAACGAACCCTTGTACGCCACGCGACCTTCGATGCCTTCCGGCACCAGCTTCTCGGCACCCGCGGAGGAGTCTTGGAAGTAACGGTCGGAGGAACCCTGGGATTGCGACATCGCACCCAGCGAACCCATGCCGCGGTAGGCCTTGTACGAACGGCCCTGGTACAACTCGATCTCGCCCGGTGCTTCTTCAGTACCGGCAAACATCGAACCCATCATCACGCAGGACGCACCGGCAACGATGGCCTTGGACAAGTCACCCGAGAAACGGATGCCGCCGTCAGCGATCAACGGTACGCCAGTGCCTTCAAGGGCAGCAGCAACATTGGCAATCGCGCTGATTTGCGGAACGCCAACACCGGCCACGATACGGGTGGTGCAGATCGAGCCTGGGCCGATACCGACTTTAACCGCGTCAGCGCCAGCTTCAGCCAGGGCCAGAGCAGCAGCGCCGGTGGCGATGTTGCCGCCGATCACCTGAACTTCAGGGAAGTTCTGCTTGACCCAACGAACGCGGTCGATCACGCCTTTGGAGTGACCGTGAGCGGTGTCGACAACCACCACGTCAACGCCAGCAGCCACGAGGGCGGCCACGCGATCAGCGGTGTCCTTGCCGGTACCTACCGCAGCGCCTACGCGCAGACGACCTTGATCGTCCTTGCTGGCCAGCGGGTAAGCCTTGGCTTTTTCGATGTCGTTAACGGTCATCATGCCTTTGAGGGCAAATTTGTCGTCGACGATCAGCACGCGCTCGATGCGGTGCTTGTGCAGCAGTTCGCGGGCTTCTTCCTTGTCGGCGCCTTCCTTGACCGTGACCAGACGCTCTTTAGGCGTCATCACGTCACGAACGGTAGCTTCCAGACGGTTTTCGAAGCGCACGTCACGGGACGTCACGATGCCGACCAGGTCGCCATTGTGCAGTACAGGAACGCCGGAGATGTTGTGCTGGCGGGTCAGTTCAAGCAGTTCACGTACCGTGGCATCAGCCTCGATGGTGATGGGCTCTTTAACCACACCGGCTTCGAAGCGCTTGACCTTGCGAACTTCGTGAGCTTGCTGCTCGATGGTCATGTTCTTGTGGATGATGCCGATACCGCCTTCCTGAGCCATGGCGATTGCCAGACGGGCTTCAGTCACGGTGTCCATTGCGGCGGAAACCAGCGGAATATTCAGTTCAATGCCACGGGTCAAACGAGTCTTTAGGCTGACTTCGTTCGGGAGAACCTCGGAATAACCGGGGACGAGAAGGATGTCATCGAATGTGAGTGCTTCTTGGCTGATACGCAGCATCGCTGGGGCTCCCGAGCGGGAAAATGGAAGCGCGCCATTGTACTCAAAACACCTGAGTCTCTCAACGGAAACCTTTAGAGAGTTTTGCGCTAAGGGCCAATGATTAGCTGACTTTGAAGGCAGAAAAACAGTCGTGTAGTCGCTGCCGAAGGCTGCGAAGGGTTGCGGAGCAACCCGTTAACTGGAAGCCGCGCGATGCCCTTCGCAGCCTTCGGCAGCGACTACAGGTTCACAGCTCGACTTTCACCCACGCCACCGGCTGATCAAGCCAGTCGGCAAACTCGTCGAGGAAGCTTTGCTTGAAACCCGCCTCGGCCCAGTTGTTGAAAATAAAGCCCAGGTTGGAAAACGCGCACGGCTGCAAAAACAGAAAGCCGTTGATGTCGTCTTCATGGGCGCACAACGGGCAAATGTAATTGTCGGTACGCCCCGGCATCCAGTCCTCGAGACTGTCGAACAACGCCTCCCCCACTTCCTTGCGGCACTCGGCGCAGCCGGCTTCTTCGAGAAAGCCCTTGGACGGGGTGTAGATGCAGCGCTTGGTAATGATCTCCAGGCCATTGACCGGCTGACCAAATGGCAGCGCCTCAGGGTGCAGCACCACCTCCCGGGCACCCGGTGCGATGGCATACGCCATGCCGTTGCCCGTACGTCCGCACGTGGTCAGTTCTTCTTCAATGATGTTCTTGCGCACCAGCCAGCGCACGATGGCCCTGGCACGGGGCTCATGCACCGGCAAGGTGGATATTTTGGGAACGATGATGCTTTGCGAGTTCATGAGATACGGCACATATACGTGGGATAAGGGCAACACACTGAAACGGTGGGAGCGGGCGCGCAGCTTAAAGCCTCACACCGCGAGGTCAAGCGCTCAGATAGCGCGCAATCAGCGCAATCCCGCTGGCCAGTACCAGCCACGTCACCAGTCGCACAAAAGCCTCACGGGACAATTTGCGCGTCAGCCGGCGCCCTACCCACAACCCCAATGCCATGGCAGGCAACAAGCAGGCACCCAGCAACAGTAGCTCGCCGTCGGCATATACGCCTGCGATCACAAACAGGCTCAGGCGCACCACGGTGCTGCAACTGATCAACGCACTTTGGGTCGCCCGCGCTGCTTCCTTGGGCAATCGCGCGTTGAGGTACAGCGCATACAAAAAGCCGCCACTACCAAACAGGGCGCCGAACAAGCCGCCCGTGATACCCGTGGGGATGGCCCAGCCGGCTGCCACCTGTGTCGGTTTCACCTTTACCGCCAGGCTATACAAGGCGTAAGCGGTGATAAAAAGCCCCATCAACAGCAACAACAGGTCGGACTTGAGGCTAAGCAAGAATGTCACGCCGACCACGCAGCCGATCGCCATGCACGGCAGCAAGCGCAACAACTCGGGGCGCGCCACATCTCGCCGGGCAGGCAGCCAGTTGCCAAATGCCGCGACAAAATCCAGCAACACCAGCAACGGGATGATTTTGGACAAAGGCAGGCACAGGATCAGCAGCGGCCCCGCCACCAGTGCGGTGCCGAACCCGGCCACGCCAAACACGATATATGCCAGCGCAATTGCCAGCTCCAGCAACACCCACTCGCTACCCGTAAAAGGCAAATCCATTGCACTGCATCCTTGTATTTTTGTGCGCGGACTTTAACCGGGCAGGTGCAGACAGAACAATCCGCCCTTATGATGACCCGCATGATTAAAGACCCCTTTGCAAGACTCAACCTTGACCGAGAAGTCCTGACCGTCAGCCAACTCAATGGCCGGGCGCGGGTGTTGCTCGAAGACGTGTTCAGCAACATCTGGGTAGAAGGCGAAATTTCCAACCTCGCCCGCCCCGCTTCCGGCCACGTGTATTTCACCCTCAAGGACAGTGGCGCCCAGGTGCGTTGCGCGCTGTTTCGCAACAACGCGGCGCGGGTTCGCCAGGCCTTGAAGGACGGCCTGGCGGTGAAGGTCCGGGGCAAGGTGTCGTTGTTTGAAGGCCGCGGTGACTATCAACTGATCCTCGATACGGTGGAGCCCGCGGGTGATGGCGCGCTGCGCCTGGCCTTCGATGCACTGAAAGAAAAACTCAGCGCCGAAGGCCTGTTCAGCCCCGAGCGCAAGGTTGCCCTGCCTGCTCACCCGCAGCGCATCGGTATTGTCAGCTCGCCCACCGGAGCGGTGATTCGCGACATCATCAGCGTCTTTCGTCGCCGGGCGCCTCAGGTCGAACTGACACTGATCCCCACCGCCGTGCAAGGTCGCGAAGCCACGGCGCAAATTGTCCGGGCATTGCGACTGGCTGATGCCCGGGGTTTCGACGCCTTGATCCTGGCCCGAGGCGGCGGTTCTCTGGAAGACCTGTGGTGCTTTAACGAAGAAGCCGTAGCCCGTGCCATCGATGCCTGTGTGACGCCGATTGTCAACGCTGTCGGTCATGAAACCGATGTGTCCATCGCCGACTTTGTAGCGGACGTACGCGCGCCAACGCCCTCTGCGGCTGCTGAGTTGCTGGCACCGGACTCAAGTGACCTGCAACGCCGAATTGACAGCCTGCACCGGCGCCTGGTGATGCGCATTCGCGACCGTTTGATGCGCGACCGCTTGCGACTGGATGGCCTGGCACGCCGCTTGCGCCACCCTGGCGAACGCCTGCGCCAGCAGGCCCAGCGCCTGGATGACCTGGACATGCGCATGCGCCGAGCGTTCGAGCGCAGCCTCAATACCCGCCGCGAGCGTCTGATCCGCCTCGAAACCCGACTGGCGGCACAGCATCCGGGGCGCCAACTGGCCATGTTGCGCCAGCGCCTGGACAGTCTGGCGGAACGCTTGCCACGGGCCATGCGCGAAGGCCTCAAGGCACGCCGCATGCAGCTGCAAAGCCAGATGCAAACCTTGCACGTGGTCAGCCCGCTGGCGACCCTTGGGCGCGGCTACAGCATTTTGCTGGATGAGCGTGGCAATGCCATTCGCAGCGCCGGGCAAACCCATAACGGCCAGCGCTTGAAAGCCAGGCTGGGCGAAGGCGAACTGCAAGTCCGGGTCGAGGATAATCACCTCACGCCCGTCACCCTTTCCTTACTGGATTAACTGATGTCACGCTTTCTTTCTGCCGTCCTGTTGCTCTGCCTGACCCTCAACGCGCACGCAGCTGACAGTTACATCACGCGCTTATTGAATAAACCGGTGCCGGGCGGTGTTGCCGTGATTGAGCTGGGGACCGGCGCGCAAGCACCCAAGGCAACCTACGATGGCAAACCGGTGCTGGTGATCAAGGAGCAGGACACCTGGCGGGCGATTGTCGGCATCCCGCTAACGGTAAAACCGGGCCCCCAATCAATCATCAGCGGCTCGCGGGAACTGAGCTTCACGGTGGGCAACAAGAAATACCCCGAGCAGCGCATCACGCTGAAGAACCAGCGCCAGGTCAACCCCAACCCGGCTGACATCAAGCGCATCGACAACGAGCTGGCGATTCAGATCAAGGCTTACCGTACTTTCAGCCCCAACACCCCGAGTAACCTGCTGCTGGACAAACCGGTCAACGGACCGCTGTCCAGCAAGTTTGGCGTGCGCCGCTTTTTCAACGGTGAAGAACGCAACCCCCACGCTGGCCTCGACTTTGCCGTACCTGCAGGTACGCCCATCAAAACCCCGGCGGCCGGTAAAGTGATCCTGATCGGCAACTACTTCTTCAATGGCAACACGGTGTTCGTGGATCACGGCCAAGGCTTCATCAGCATGTTTTGCCATATGTCGAAAATTGACACCAAGGTTGGCCAGCAACTGGCTCGTGGCGACGTAGTGGGCAAGGTCGGCTCCACCGGACGCGCCACAGGCCCTCATATGCACTGGAACGTCAGCCTCAATGACGCCAGGGTTGACCCGGCTATTTTCATCGGGGCCTTCCAACCCTGATTACGCCATAGAAACAGAGCATGCCTCGCAGCACCCGAGGCATGCCCTACCTTGAAGTTGCGCAATTTTAGATTTACACAAAACAAAATACAGCAATTAAAACTCGTATTTTCTTCGTATACGAGCATTTATCTCAATGTTTTTTATGCGCTTGCCATCTCTCAGCCCAGTGGTTAGGGTTGAGCTTATGAAAACCTCTCACACCCTCATCCTGCTCCGCCAACATCGCAGCCTTTGCCTCGTCAGCGCACGACTGCAAAGCTAATTGCGGTGCCTCGCCCTCTGCTTTGTATTTTTCCGGCTGGCCGCGTCTGAATAGTCGGCACGCATATTAAGGATTGCCTGATGACCATGCTCAAAAACCCGTCTTCCAAATACCGCGCCTTCCCGGTCATTGATTTGCCTGATCGTACCTGGCCATCGAAAACCATCACCAGCGCACCTGTCTGGTGCAGCTCCGACCTGCGCGATGGCAACCAGTCGCTGATCGAGCCGATGGATGCGGTAAAAAAGCTGCGCTTCTGGAAGACCCTGGTCAGTGTTGGCGTAAAGGAAATCGAGGCATCGTTCCCGGCTGCGTCGCAAACCGACTTTGATTTTGTGCGCACCCTGATCGAAGACGGCCACATCCCGGACGACACCACCATCCAGGTGCTGACCCAGGGCCGTGAAGACTTGATCGCACGCACTTTCGAGTCGTTGCGCGGGGCGAAAAAAGCCATCGTTCACCTGTACAACGCCACCTGCCCTGCGTTTCGCCGCATCGTGTTCAATCAGGACAAGGACGGCATCAAGGAGATCGCGGTCAGCGCCGCCAAGCTGTTCGTCAAATACGCCGCCCAGCAGCCCGAAACCCACTGGACATTCGAGTACTCGCCAGAGACGTTCAGCGCCACTGAGCTGGAGTTCGCCAAGGAAGTCTGTGACGCAGTGATCGAGGTCTGGAACCCAACACCTGAGCACAAGATGATCCTCAACTTGCCTGCCACTGTTGAGTGCGCCACCCCTAACATCTACGCCGACCAGATCGAGTGGTTCGGCCGCAACATCAACCGCCGTGACAGCGTCTTGATCAGCCTGCACACCCACAACGACCGTGGCACTGGTGTTGCCGCAACCGAACTGGGCCTGATGGCTGGCGCCGATCGTGTCGAAGGCTGCCTGTTTGGCAACGGCGAGCGTACCGGCAACGTCGACCTGGTGACGGTGGCCTTGAACATGTACACCCAGGGCCTGGATCCACAACTGGACTTCTCGGACATCGACGGCGTGCGCAAAGTGGTCGAAGAGTGCAACCAGATCCCGGTTCACCCTCGTCACCCGTATGTGGGCGACCTGGTCCACACCGCGTTCTCCGGCTCGCACCAGGACGCTATCCGCAAAGGCTTCGCCCAGCAAAAACCGGACGCCCTTTGGGAAGTGCCGTACTTGCCAATCGACCCGGCGGATATTGGCCGCAGCTATGAAGCCGTGATCCGGGTTAACAGCCAGTCGGGCAAAGGCGGAATTGCTTACCTGCTGGAGCAGGAATACGGCATCAGCTTGCCACGCCGTATGCAGATCGAATTCAGCCAGGTCGTTCAGCGCGAAACCGATCGCCTGGGTCTGGAAATGACGGCTCAGCAGATTCACAACTTGCTTCGCACTGAGTACTTGCAGGCCAATACGCCTTACGCGCTGGTCAGCCACCGCTTACAGGAAGAGAACGGCCATAGCGCAGTCGAGGTTGAAGTGTCGGCCAAAGGCGATGGCGAAACCAACCTGCGCTGGAGCGGCAAGGGCAACGGCGCGCTGGAAGCGCTGGTCGCTGGCCTGCCGGTCAACGCCGAAATAATGGACTACAACGAACACGCAATTGGCGCGGGCACCAACGCCAAGGCTGCGGCTTACATTGAACTGCGGGTCAATGGCGGGCGTGCCGTACATGGCGTGGGTATTGATGAAAACATCACCACGGCAAGCTTCAAGGCCGTGTTCAGCGCCCTGAACCGTTCGCTGACCGAAACCGAGGCCAAAGCGGCGTAAGCATTGGCCCGAAACGCAAAAGCCCCCAAGGTGAACGCCTTGGGGGCTTTTTATTTCATCGAGGCCCAGGACCGGCAATGACTAGCACCTGTGGGAGCGGGCTTGCTCGCGATTCAGGCGGCGCGGTTTGGCAGACAGACTGCAGTGATGCCATCGCGGGCAAGCCACGCTCCCACAGGTTTTAAGTCGCACACCGTCTGATAACGGCTTCCACACATCAGCGCAGCTCGAAATCGTCCGCATCCAGGTTGGCCGGAAACCGCTCACGATAGGCACTCAGATCGGCCGCGTTGAGGCTCATGGTGAACACGCCGTCCGCCTCACCGGCACTGAGCAGTGACTCGCCCTGGAAGTCGAAGATATGGCTGTCGCCCGTGTAGACCATCCCTTTACCGTCCGTGCCCACCCGATTCACCGCTGCGACGTAACAGAGATTTTCGATGGCCCGTGCAGGTAATAAGCGGTTCCAGTGCAATCGACGCGCCCCTGGCCAACTGGCGGTATACAGCAACAAGTCGGTGTCGTGAGGGTCGCAGCTCCACACCGGGAAGCGCAGGTCATAGCAAATCAAAGGGCGAATACGCCAACCTTTGACCTCGAACTGAACCTGACGCTCACCCGGGGTGAAATGCTCATGCTCACCGGCCATACGAAACAGGTGACGTTTGTCGTAGTGCAGCACTTCGCCATCAGGGCGGGCCCACAACAATCGATTACGGTGGCTGCCATCTGCCGCACGCACAATCACGCTACCCGTGACCACGGCATCAAGCCTTTTTGCCTGCTTGCGCAGCCACTCGGTGCTTGGGCCGCCTTCAGGTTCAGCCAGGGTTTTGGACTCCATGCTGAAGCCGGTGGTAAACATTTCGGGCAGCACCACCAGATCGGCGCCCCGAGCATGCTCAAGCAGCTCGTCGAAATGTTCGAAATTGGCCTGACGGTCATGCCAGGCTAGCGTGGTTTGCACCAGTGCCACGGTTAAATCGGGTAAACCCTTCAGATCACGCATAGTTTTTCTGCTGCTTCGCGCAGCGTCTCCTCGCGTTTTGCAAAACATAGACGAACCAGCCGCTGCCCTTCAGGCGGGGTCTGGTAGAACACCGACACCGGGATAGTGGCCACCCCGTGTTCGCGGGTCAGCCATACCGCCATGTCGACATCGTTGAGGTCCGGGCGAATCCGGGAGTAATCCACCAACTGAAAATACGTACCTGCCACCGGCTTGAAGGTAAAACGCGACGGGCTGAGCAAATCACAGAACAGGTCGCGCTTGGCCTGGTAAAACCCTGGCAACTCTTCAACGTGCTCCGGGTGATCGGCCATGAAGTCTGCCAACGCATACTGCAAGGGCGTTACTCCGCAGAAGCTGACGTACTGGTGAACCTTGCGCAGTTCAACGGTCAAGGCAGGCGGCGCAACGACGTAGCCTGTTTTCCAGCCTGTCACGTGGTAGGTCTTACCGAATGAGCTGACAACGAATGCGCGATGGTACAACTCAGGATGGGACAAAACACTGACGTGGGGCACGCCATCGAACACCAGATGTTCGTACACCTCATCGCTGATGAGGTAGATATCGCGGTCGGCAATCAGGCGGGCCAACTGGTCCAGTTCGGCACGACTGATCAGGGCACCGCTTGGGTTGTGCGGGCTATTCAGGATGATCATGCGCGTGCGCGGGCTCAGGGCATCTTCAAGTTGTTGCCAATCTATCGAGAAGTCTTCCAGCCCCAGTTGCACATGCACGCAACGGCCACCCGCCAGCTCAACCGAGGGCTCGTAGCTGTCGTAGCACGGATCAAAGACGATCACTTCATCGCCGGCATGAATCACGGCCTGGATTGCGCAGAAAATGGCCTGGGTCGCGCCAGGCGTGATCGTCACCTCGGTGTCAGCATCCACCTTGACCCCGTAGCTGCGGGAAATTTTGGCTGCCACCTGCTCACGCAAGGCAGGCAAGCCGGTCATGGGTGAGTACTGGTTATGGCCACTGGCAATGTGCTTGCCGACCGCGTCACGCAATGCCTGCGGGCCGTCGAAATCGGGGAACCCCTGAGACAGGTTAAGTGCGCCGGTTTCTGTCGCGAGCTGCGACATGCGCGTGAAAATAGTGGTGCCTACATTCGGCAACTTGCTGGTGATCATGGCCGTTCCCTGTTGAGTTCCCGGCACTGACTACGGCGCAGGACCCTCCGAGAATAGCCCAAACGTCAGACACGAAAAAGGGCCCTTTCGGACCCTTTCTCAATACGCTAGAACCTTGCGCTATCAGCGCTTGTCTTTGCGGTTTTTCTCGGCTTTCTTGTGGTGCGACATCATGCGGCGCTTCTTGTTGACCTGACGGTCGGTCAGCGAGTTCTTGTTGCCTTCGTACGGGTTCTCGCCACCTTTGAACTCGATGCGGATCGGCGTACCGACCAGCTTCAAGACACGACGGTAGGTGTTTTCGAGATAACGGACGTAAGACTTCGGAACCTTCTCAACCTGGTTACCGTGGATCACGATAATCGGCGGGTTAGCACCACCCAAGTGGGCATAACGCAGTTTGATCCGGCGGCTGTTGACCATCGGTGGCGCGTGCTCACTGACCGCATCTTCCAGGATCTGGGTCAGACGGTTGGTCGGCCAGCGGGTAACCGCTGACTTGAAGGAGTTCTGCACCGACTGGTACAGGTTGCCCACGCCAGTGCCGTGCAGCGCCGAGATAAAGTGAATATCGGCGAAGTCGACGAAGAACAGGCGACGCGTCAGCTCGACTTTAACGAAGTCGCGCTCGCTCGGGGTCATGCCGTCCCACTTGTTGATCGCGATGACCAGAGCCCGACCGGCCTCCAGCGCAAAGCCCAACAGGTTGAGGTCGTGGTCAACCACGCCTTCACGGGCGTCCATCACAAAGATCACCACGTTGGCGTCTTTGATCGCTTGCAGGGTTTTGACCACGGAGAACTTTTCAACTTCTTCGTGGATCTTGCCGCGCTTGCGCACACCGGCGGTGTCGATCAGCGTGTACTTCTCGTCGTTACGCTCAAACGGGATGTAGATACTGTCGCGGGTAGTGCCTGGCTGGTCATACACGATTACCCGGTCTTCACCGAGCATGCGGTTAACCAGAGTCGACTTGCCAACGTTAGGACGACCGATGATGGCGATTTTGATGCCGTCTTTTTCGCTTGGGCCAGGAATGCGCTTGGCTTCCTCACCTTCGAGAACGACTTCTTCTTCGCCGTCTTCAGGCTCTTCTTCGTCACGCGGGAAGTTGCTCAGGGCAATTTCCAGCATCTGGGTAATACCACGACCGTGAGCACCGGCGATTGGAATCGCGTCGCCCATGCCCAGTGGCGCGAACTCGGCGCGAGCCATGTCCGGATCGATGTTGTCGACCTTGTTGGCTACTACGTAGGAACGCTTGTTACGTTTGCGAAGGTGTTCGCCGATCATCTGGTCAGCGGCGGTGAAGCCTGCTTTTGCATCTACCAGGAACAGAACGACATCAGCTTCTTCGATAGCCAGCAGCGACTGCTCGGCCATCTTTTCGTCCATACCGTGCTCGTCACCGGAGATACCGCCGGTGTCGACCAGAATGTAGGAACGCCCTTGCCACTTGGCCTCACCGTATTGGCGATCACGGGTCAGACCGGACAAGTCGCCAACGATGGCGTCACGAGTCCTGGTCAGGCGGTTGAACAAGGTGGACTTGCCGACGTTTGGTCGGCCCACCAGGGCGATTACGGGAACCATGCGGCTCTCCACTTCGTTATTTCAGAAAATACAAAAGCCGCTGCAAGGCAGCGGCCAGAGTTCGGAACAGCACAAATGTGCCGCAAACCTTGCCAGAGCAAGGCTGCCCGAGGCCCTGAAGCCTCAAGCATAGACGCCTTAGCGAATGGTCAGGGCTTCCAGTTTGCCGCTGTTACCAAACACGTAAATCATGTCACCGACCACCAGCGGACGCGCCCGAAGGCCATCACTATCAACGCGGGTACGGCCCACGAAACGACCATCGACCTGGCTCAGCAGGTGCAGATAGCCTTCCATGTCACCGACCGCCACGTAGCTGGAGAAGACTTCCGGTGCCGACAATTGACGGCGAGCCAGAGCATCATTGCTCCACAGTGAGGTGGTCGAACGCTCGTCAACGCCTTCTACAGTGCCCGACGCCAGGCTGACGTAGACGCTGCCAAAGCCTTGAGCGACACCTGAATAGCTGGAAGCATCGCGTTGCCAGAGCACGCGACCCGATTCCATTTCAAGCGCAGCCATACGGCCCTGGTAGCTGGCGACATACAGTGTACCGCCAGACATCAGCAGGCCACCGTCGATATCGACAATGCGTTCAAGCTCGGAGCGACCTTGCGGGATGGCAACACGTTGCTCCCACACAGGTACGCCGTTGCGCGTATCAAGGGCAACCACTTTACCGGTCGACAGACCGGCAATGGCCAGGTGATTGGTCACCAGTGGTGCGCCCGTGCCACGCAAGGTCAGCACGCCCGGCGTGCTGTCATACGTCCAACGCTGATTGCCGGTGGAAGCATCCAGGCCGATCAGGCGATCGTCCTGGGTCTGTACCACAACGATATCGCCGTTGGTCGCAGGAGGTGCAAGCACTTCGCTGTTGACGCGAGAGCGCCATTTTTCTTCGCCGGTGCTGGAATCCAGGGCAACCACGTCACCTTGCAAGGTGCCGAGCATGACCAGGCCATAGCCCAGGCCAACTGCGCCAGAAACAGGCAGTTCGAGGTCTTTTTTCCACTCAACGTCGCCGTTCATGCGGTCCAGAGACATCACAACACCCGTTACGTCTGCGGCGTAGATGTTGTTACCTTCAACCGCTGGAACCAGCATATTGTAGGTTTTGCCCTGACCGTCACCGATCGAGCGGCTCCACTGCTTTTGCAGCACGACTTCTTCTTTGAAGTCGGTCAGCTCGGCCGGTGGCAGTTCTTTTTTGCTGTTGCTGCTGCAACCCGCGGCCAAAACGACCAGAGCCAGCAATGCCGCATGTTTCCAACGCATCACGTCACGCATCCCCTTTGGCCAGGTCATCGAGCTTGATTTGTAAGCCACCTACCGCTGCTTCGTCCGACAAGGCGGCCTTGGCTTTTTCGTAGGCTGCACGTGCGTCGTCGGCACGGCCCTGCTGCACCAGCAAGTCGCCCTTGAGCTCTTCGCGGCTGGCCAGGAATGCTTTGTCCGAATCACCTTCAAGCAGTTTCAGGGCATCATCGACCTTGCCCTGTGCCGCCAGAACCTGGGCCAGACGCTGACGCGCCACTTCAGCCAGGGTGGCATTGGCCGGTTTGTCGACAATGGCTTTCAGCTCTGCGGCCGCGTCATCGAGTTTGCCGTTGTCCACTGCGACCTTGGCCACGAACAGACCGCCAAATTGCGCATAGGCAGAACCTGCGTATTCGCTTTTCAACTTGTTGGCCAAATCAGCCACACGGGCCACATCGGGCTGACCGTCAGGCGTGAGTGTGGTCTCTAGCAACTGTTGGTAGAGAATCGACGCACCCTGCGACTGATTCGTCTGATACTTGTGCCAAAACTGCCAGCCGAACACCACCACCAGCGCCAGCATGCCGCCAGTGACCAGGGGTTTGCCGTTACGCTGCCACCAGTCTTTCAACTCGCCCAGCTGATCATCATCGTTACTCGACACCCCAACACTCCTTAATTCGATAAATCGGCTGTTTTACAGCTTCAACCCTGCACGACGCAGGTGGCCAGGTGCTCGGAAAGAGCATCCCAGGCAATCGTTTGTTGTTCGCCCTGGCCACGCAGGGGTTTTAAACCTACCATTTGCTGGGCCAATTCGTCGTCACCCAGGATCAGCGCGTACAGTGCGCCGCTCTTGTCAGCCTTTTTGAACTGGCTTTTGAAACTGCCTGCACCAGCATTGATCTGCAAGCGCAGGTTCGGTAGCTGATCGCGAACACGTTCGCTCAAAGTCAGGGCAGCCAACTCGGCAGCCTCACCGAAAGCACACAGGTAAACATCGACCTGACGCGCGATTTCTTCCGGGATCTGCTCAAGGGTTTCGAGCAGCAGAATCAAGCGCTCGATGCCCATGGCGAAACCGACACCCGTAGTAGGCTTGCCGCCCATTTGCTCGACCAGACCGTCATAACGGCCGCCAGCACACACGGTGCCCTGGGCGCCCAGTTTGTCAGTAACCCATTCGAATACGGTTTTGCTGTAGTAATCCAGACCACGAACCAGTTTTGGATTGATCGTGTAGGGAATGCCCGCTGCATCGAGGCGCGCCTTGAGGCCCTCGAAATGCACACGGGATTCTTCGTCCAGATAGTCAACCAGCTTCGGCGCGTCGACCAGAACAGCTTGAGTATCGGCATTTTTGGTGTCGAGGACGCGCAGCGGATTGGATTTCAAACGACGCTGGCTGTCTTCGTCAAGCTCGCTCAGGCGCGAGGACAAGTATTCGACCAGAGCAGCACGGTAGCGCCCACGGGCTTCGCTGGTGCCCAGGCTGTTAAGTTCGAGCTTGACCGCATCGCGGATACCCAGCTCGCCCCACAGGCGCCAGGTCAGCACGATCAGTTCGGCATCGATGTCCGGCCCATCAAGGTTGAACACCTCGACACCAATTTGATGAAACTGGCGATAGCGCCCTTTTTGCGGACGCTCGTGGCGGAACATCGGACCGATGTACCACAATTTTTGTACCTGGCCGCCGCCGGTGATGCCGTGCTCAAGCACCGCACGCACGCACGCCGCAGTACCTTCAGGGCGCAAGGTCAGCGAATCGCCGTTGCGGTCCTCGAAGGTGTACATCTCTTTTTCGACGATGTCGGTCACTTCACCGATAGAGCGTTTGAACAGCTCGGTGAACTCAACGATTGGCATACGGATTTGCTTGTAACCGTAGTTATCCAGCAAACGCGAAACCTTGCCCTCAAAGTAGCGCCACAGAGGCGTCTGCTCCGGTAGGATGTCGTTCATGCCACGAATGGCTTGCAATGACTTGCTCACAATAAATCCTTTATTCGTCTGGTTAGCCGCGCGCGATAACTGCAGCGTCAGCTTCGACCTTTTCGGCCGCCCTCTGCCGGATCAGTCTTTCGAGCTGGTCCACCAGATTGTCATTCGTCAGTTTCTGCGACGGCTTGCCGTCAATGTAAATCAGGTTGGGTGTACCACCGGTGAGCCCCACATGGGCTTCCTTGGCTTCGCCAGGACCGTTGACCACACAACCGATCACCGCCACATCCAACGGCACCAGCAGGTCTTCAAGACGAACTTCAAGTTCGTTCATGGTTTTCACCACATCGAAGTTCTGCCGAGAGCAGCTTGGGCACGCAATGAAGTTGATGCCACGCGAGCGCAGGTGCAGGGACTTGAGGATGTCGTAGCCGACTTTTACTTCCTCTACCGGGTCTGCCGCCAACGAGATACGGATGGTATCGCCAATGCCTTCGGCGAGCAGCATACCTAGGCCCACGGCAGATTTCACTGTGCCTGAACGCAAACCACCGGCTTCGGTGATCCCCAGGTGCAGCGGTTGAACGATTTCCTTGGCCAGAAGACGGTAGGCCTCAACAGCCATGAAGACGTCGGAAGCCTTCACGCTGACCTTGAAGTCCTTGAAGTTCAGACGTTCAAGGTGCTCGACGTGGCGCAGAGCCGACTCGACCAGAGCGGCTGGTGTCGGCTCGCCATATTTCTTTTGCAGGTCTTTTTCGAGCGATCCCGCGTTGACGCCGATACGGATCGGAATACCGCGATCCCGTGCCGCATCAACTACCGCACGCACACGGTCTTCACGACCGATGTTGCCCGGGTTGATCCGCAGGCAATCCACACCCAGTTCCGCGACGCGCAGGGCGATCCGGTAATCGAAGTGGATGTCGGCAACCAATGGCACCTTGACCAACTGCTTGATCCGGCCAAAAGCTTCAGCAGCGTCCATATCCGGTACGGAAATCCGTACGATATCAACGCCTGCTGCCTCCAGGCGGTTGATCTGGGCTACGGTTGCAGCAACATCATTGGTGTCACTGTTGGTCATGCTCTGTACAGCGATAGGGGCGTCGCCACCTACGGGTACATTGCCGACCCAGATTTTGCGCGATTCGCGACGTTTGATTGGTGATTCGCCGTGCATGACTTATTGACCTAACTTCAGGCGAGCAGTCTCGCCACTGGTGAAAGGAGCCACATCCACAGACTGACCGTTGTAGGTCACCTGTGCGCCACGGGCAAAGCCCAGGCGCAGGGTCAGTGGAGGCTTGCCGCTCACTTCTAGATTTTCGCCTTTGCGCTTCAGGCCACCGAACAGCACTTTACCCGTAGCGTCGGTTACCTGCGTCCAGCAATCAGCGGTGTATTGCACGGCCACTTTGCCAGCACCCGCGACCGGAGCCACTGTGGCCGCCGGTGGAGTGGCGATAGGTGCGACAGCCGGGGCAACTGCAGGAGCGACAACAGAAGGTGCAGGCACCGGGGCTGCCACAACGGGCGCCGCTGCTGGCGCTTGAGCCGCCGCAGGCAGTGCCAATGCAATGCTTGCCGCCTGCTCTGGAGCAGACTCGGTTACAACCGGAGTTTCACCTTCAGCCTTGGCCTCGGCGACGGCCTGGTCTTCAGGCTCGTCAAGCGGATGGATGCGGGTTGTGCCGTCTGCACCTTCAACCTCAACGTGTTCCGGGGTCAGGCCAATCAAGTCCTTGGCACGCATGGACGTTTGATCCTGCCACCAGATAAAACCGCCACCGATCACGGCAATCAGCAACAACAGGCTGACAATACGCAAAATGGTATGGGACACCCGCACTGGCTCTTCTATACGGCCCAGGCTGTGAACGTTGCTGCCGTTGGCATCAGTGCCGGTATACAGGTCAAATTCACGTACCAGGCTGGCCTGATCCATGCCCAGCAATTTGGCATAGGTCCGGATATAGCCGCGAGCAAAGGTATGCCCTGGCAGCTTGTCGAAAGCGCCCGTCTCAAGGTTGCTCAGGGAGCTGGCCGTGAGGTTGAGTTTCAAGGCGACTTCAGCCAGCGTCCAGCCATTGTTTTCACGGGCCTGACGCAGGGTCTCACCGGGATTGACACGAGTCGCTGCTAGAACTTCGGGTTGCGCCGCTTTCATCATTGCTCCGACAGGTATTGCTGATATTCCGGCGTGCCGGGATAGAGTCGTTTTAGTTGCTGGCCATGGTTGGCAGTTGGGGTGCGGTCGTCGAAAACACTCGCCAGTCGCGCACCGAGCAATAGACTACGTGCATTTTGCCCGCTAAGCAGGCTAAAACGATCGTAAAAGTCACGTGCTGATACATATTGCTTGTCTTGGTATGACATCTGAGCCATTTCGAGTAGCGCGCGCGGTTGCCGAGGGTTCAGGCGCAGGGCTTTTTCAAGTTCCTGGCGGCCTCTCTCCCGCTGCCCCAACTCAAGCGACGTTATACCCAGGTTCTCGAAAATACGGGAACGCTCAGGGTAAAGGTCATCAGCCGCAGCCTTTTGAAACTGGACACTGGCTTCCTGATAGCGCTGACGCTCAAACAGGAAACTGCCGTAATTATTGAGGATTCGCGCATCACCAGGCCGCCCGTTCAATGCGGTACGAAATGACTTCTCGGCCAGCTCGAACTCCATTTCGGACTGAAACACCAATGCCAGTGCGGCGTTGGTGTCCGGGTCCGTCTTGTCGAGTTCCAGGGCTTTGCGCAAAGGAACTTTGGCCTGCTCGACCATGCCCTGCTGCAGATAACCCAGGCCCAGCTGAACATAAGCCTGACGCGCCTCATTACGCCCTTTGTCGCCAGTCACCGAGGTTGAATCGCCCGATGAAACGCAGCCAGCCAAAAAGCCGACCAAAACGACAGAGAGCGCGGCGCGCAGGATCATGGATGTCCTCTCTCAGGGCGCGGACGCAGCGCTTTGCGCCGAATCGGCATCGGCGCTGAGCTCACGTGCCGCAATCAGGCGCGAGCTGCGGCGCGTGCGGTCATTGACCTGCCCCACCAGTTGGCCGCATGCCGCGTCGATGTCTTCACCACGGGTGGTGCGCACAGTCACGTTATAGCCAGCTTGCTGCAACAGCTCCTGGAAACGGCGAATGGCGTTGTTGCTTGGACGCTCATAACCGGAATGCGGGAAGGGGTTGAACGGGATCAGGTTAATCTTGCACGGCGTGTCTTTTAATAGCTCGATCATTTCGCGAGCGTGATCGACGTGGTCGTTCACGTCCTTGAGCAAGGTGTACTCCACGGTCAGCACGCGCTTTTCACCCAGGGTCGCCATGTAGCGGCGGCAGGAATCAAGCAGCATGGCCAGCGGGTACTTCTTGTTGATCGGCACCAATTGACTGCGCAATGCGTCATTGGGTGCATGCAGCGACAACGCCAGGGAGACGTCGATGTGCTTGGCCAGCTCATCGATCATCGGCACCACGCCAGAGGTGGACAGTGTCACCCGGCGCTTGGAGATGCCATAGCCCAGATCATCCATCATCAGATGCATGGCGGCGATAACGTTGTCGAAGTTCAGCAGCGGCTCACCCATGCCCATCATCACCACGTTGGTGATGGCACGGTCGATGGTTGCCGGGACGCTGCCAAAGGATTTGTTGGCAATCCACACCTGGCCAATGACTTCGGCGGCGGTGAGGTTGCTGTTGAAGCCTTGCTTGCCGGTGGAGCAGAAACTGCAATCCAGGGCACAGCCAGCCTGGGACGAAACGCACAATGTGCCACGCTTGCCCGAGGGAATATAAACGGTCTCGACGCAGCTGCCGGACTCTACACGTACCACCCACTTGCGGGTGCCGTCGGTAGAAATGTCCTCGCTGACGACTTCAGGTCCACGAACCTCAGCAATGGCCTTGAGCTTGTCGCGCAAGGCCTTGCTGACGTTAGTCATGGCGTCGAAATCATCGACGCCAAAGTGGTGAATCCACTTCATGACCTGACCGGCACGGAAACGCTTCTCCCCGATTGAGTCGAAGAATTTCTCCATTTCCGGCTGAGTCAGTCCCAGCAGGTTGGTTTTGCCAGTCGTTGCAATCATGTCTTCACCCTCACTCACAAGCTAATACTTAGCGAGTGGTTACTTCAGTAGCTGCGAAAAAGTACGAGATTTCACGAGCTGCAGCCGCTTCAGAGTCGGAACCGTGAACAGCGTTAGCGTCGATGGATTCAGCGAAATCAGCACGGATAGTGCCGGCAGCTGCTTCTTTAGGGTTGGTAGCGCCCATCAGTTCGCGGTTCAGAGCGATAGCGTTTTCGCCTTCCAGAACCTGAACAACAACCGGACCGGAGATCATGAAAGCAACCAGGTCGCCGAAGAAGCCACGAGCGCTGTGCTCAGCGTAGAAGCCTTCAGCTTCGGCTTTGGACAGTTGCTTCAGTTTGGAAGCTACAACCTTCAGGCCGGCTTTTTCAAAACGAGTGGTGATCTCGCCGATAACGTTTTTTGCAACAGCGTCAGGCTTGATGATGGAGAAAGTGCGTTGAACAGCCATGGTGTAACTCCAGAAACAGTGATTTAAGCGAAAAATTAAACCCGCGAATTATACGCGGGTTCTTGGGTATTTCATAATTACGTCGATTACAAGCTTAGTCGGCTTCTTCGATCCACAAACCCTGAATGGCTTCGAGGACCTTCTCACCGCCACGATCAGGGATATCGTCGAACTCAGGCAGCGCCATGACCAGATTGCGCAGCGTGACGAAATTCACCGAAAGCGGATCGACGTCCGGGTGAGCTTCAGCCAGCTGAATCGCGATTTCCTGCACATCAACCCATTTAAGGCTCATGACAACCCCTTATCAGTGCGGCGCTTCGGCAGCATGGTTAAGCGAATACTTCGGAATCTCGACAGTGATGTCCTCGGTGCCGACGCGAGCCTGACAGCTCAGGCGCGAAGTGGCTTCCAGACCCCAAGCCCTGTCAAGGTAGTCCTCTTCCAGCTCGTCAGCTTCGTTCAGCGAGTCAAAACCCTCGCGAATCACGCAGTGACACGTGGTGCAGGCGCAAACGCCACCGCAGGCACTTTCGATTTCGATGTGATTGTCGTGAGCCACTTCGAGAATGGTCTTGCCGGTCTCAGCCTCTACAACCATACCGTCCGGGCAATGCTCGGCGTGTGGCAGAAAAATGATCTGCGGCATCAGTTATTCCTCGATTTCATTCAGGTTGCGACCCGCCAGGGCGGCCTTGACGGTCAAGTCCATGCGGCGGGCAGCAAAGGCATCGGTCACTTGCGACAGACGCTTGGTCTGCTGCTCAATGGCGTAACCATCGGTGCCTTTCAATAATTCGGATAATTCCTGCATTTGCAGCTCGATGACCATGCGCTCTTCAGCATCCAGCAGGCGCTCACCATCGACTTCAAGGGCCGCTTGCACAGCCTCGATCAGACGCTGGGCATCCACCTGCTGCTCACGCAATACGCGAGCGACCTTGTCGTCGCTGGCGTACTGGAACGAATCCTTGAGCATTTTGGCGATTTCGCCGTCGGTCAGACCGTATGACGGCTTGACCTGGATATTGGCTTCAACGCCCGAACCCAGCTCACGCGCCGTCACACTCAGCAAACCATCGGCATCCACCTGGAAGGTCACGCGAATTTTCGCAGCACCGGCAACCATCGGCGGGATACCGCGCAACTCAAAGCGTGCAAGAGAACGGCAATCGCTGATCAGCTCGCGCTCGCCCTGCAGCACATGAACCATCATGGCCGTCTGGCCGTCTTTATAGGTGGTGAAGTCCTGAGCACGGGCCACCGGAATCGTGGTGTTGCGCGGGATGACCTTCTCCATCAGCCCACCCATGGTCTCAAGCCCCAGAGACAACGGAATCACGTCAAGCAGCAGCAGTTCGCCACCGTCACGCTTGTTGCCTGCCAGGGTATCAGCCTGAATCGCCGCACCAATGGCGACCACTTGATCAGGGTCGATATCGGTCAACGGCTGGCGGCCGAACATCTCGGCAACGGCCTCGCGCACACGGGGCACGCGGGTAGAACCACCCACCATGACCACTGCCTGGACGTCTTCAATTTCGATATTGGCGTCGCGCACGGCACGGCGGCAAGCCTTCAGGCTGCGCGCAACCATGGGCTCGATCATTGCGTTAAAGGCTTCACGGGTCAGCTCTGAGTGCCAGTCACCGAAGGCAACGGCCACAGAGGACGCATCGGTCAGCGCTTCTTTGGCAGCACAGGCTGCCTGCAACAAGGTGCGCTGCGTGCCCGGATCGAGGTCAGCAGACAAACCGGCCTGCTCTACCATCCAGCTGGCAATTGCATGATCGAAGTCATCGCCGCCCAGCGCACTGTCGCCGCCGGTAGCCAAGACTTCAAACACACCGCCGGTCAGGCGCAGGATCGAGATATCGAACGTGCCCCCGCCCAGATCATAGATAGCCACCACACCTTCAGCCGACTGGTCCAGACCATAGGCCACGGCAGCCGCTGTCGGCTCGTTGAGCAAACGTAAGACATTCAGACCGGCCAACTTGGCAGCGTCTTTGGTGGCCTGACGCTGGGCATCATCGAAATAGGCCGGAACGGTAATCACCGCACCTACCAACTCGCCACCCAGGGTCTTTTCAGCGCGCTCACGCAGCACTTTCAGGATTTCAGCAGACACTTCAACCGGGCTTTTCGGGCCTTGCACAGTGTCGATAAACGGCATGTGCGACTCACCACCTACAAAGTGGTAAGGCAGCTGCTCACCCAATTGCTTGACGTCGGAAAGACCACGACCCATCAAGCGCTTGACCGACAGCACGGTATTGAAAGGATCGCTGGAAGCCGCCAGACGCGCCGACTCACCCACCTCGACGCGATCAGCGTGATAGCGCACGGCAGACGGCAAAATAACGTTGCCATTTGCGTCAGCCAAAGGCTCGGAAAGGCCGCTGCGCAATGCAGCAACCAGCGAATTGGTAGTGCCCAAGTCAATCCCCACAGCCAGACGTCGCTGGTGCGGTTGAGGACTTTGGCCGGGTTCGGCGATCTGCAGTAGGGCCATCGTAATCAGGACTTATCTGTAATCAGGCGTGCAATCAGGGAAGCACGGAGTTAATCGTCGAGGCGCTCTTCTAACTGGCGCACTTCGTAGTTGAGCTTGTCGAGGAACTGCATGCGCCGCATCAGGCGCTCGGCCTGCTCGCGTTGCGCAGCATCATCCCAACAAGCAGCGAAGCTGTCGTTCAATTCGTTCTGAGCGACTTTCAGTCGACGCTTGAATGCTGCAATACCGGCCATATCGGCGCTGTCGTGCAAATCTTCAAGTTCTTCGCGCCACTGCATCTGCTGCATCAGAAACTCGGGATCGTGCACCGTGACTTCCAGCGGCAATTCGCCACCCTGTAGCGCGAGCAGGTAACGCGCACGCTTGGGAGGGTTTTTGAGCGTCTGGTAAGCCTCATTGAGGCTGGCAGACTGCTCCAGCGCCAGACGCTGCTCGCGCTCGGAAGCATCGGCAAATCGATCCGGGTGAACACCGCGCGCCAACTCTCGATAACGCACAGCCAGCTGATCGAGATCCAGATTGAAACTCGGCTGCAGCTCAAACAAAGCAAAATGACAAGGAGTACCCACGACTAGCCTCAGATGTTGAAGCTTTCGCCGCAGCCACATTCACCGCGCACGTTAGGGTTATTGAACTTGAAGCCTTCGTTCAGGCCTTCCTTGACGAAATCCAGTTCGGTGCCGTCAAGGTAGGTCAGGCTTTTTGGATCAATGATCACTTTTTCGCCATGGGTTTCGAAGACCTGGTCTTCTTCGCCCACTTCGTCGACAAACTCCAGCACATAGGCAAGACCGGAACAGCCTGTTGTGCGAACACCCAGACGAATCCCCTCACCTTTGCCGCGCCCGTCAAGGGAGCGGCGAATGTGTCGAGCAGCCGCTTCTGTCATGCTGATAGCCATCGTGACTCCTTACCTTTTGCCAGTTTCTTCACCCCGCCTGCGCCATTAACAGGCACACGCAGCGAGGATCAGATCAAACCTTTCTTCTGCTTGTAATCGCGAACAGCTGCCTTGATGGCGTCTTCAGCGAGTACCGAGCAGTGAATTTTTACCGGCGGCAAAGCCAGTTCTTCAGCCAGCTGAGTGTTCTTGATGGTCTCTGCTTCATCCAGAGTCTTGCCTTTCATCCACTCGGTAGCCAGGGAGCTGGAAGCGATTGCCGAACCACAACCATAGGTCTTGAACTTGGCATCTTCAATAATGCCCTGCTCGTTGACCTTGATCTGCAAACGCATCACGTCGCCGCATGCTGGAGCGCCGACCATGCCAGTGCCGACATCCGGGTCTTCCGCGTTCATCTTGCCGACGTTGCGCGGGTTCTCGTAGTGGTCAATGACCTTTTCGCTGTAAGCCATGGTACTAATCCTCACTCATCAGAGAGTCGCTCTTGAGACGCTGTAAATGCTGCTGTTCGCTGCGCTTACAGCGTCTACTTTACGGCGACTTAAATTGTTAGTGCGCCGCCCATTCGATTTTCGAAATGTCGATGCCGTCTTTGTACATGTCCCACAGCGGCGACAGTGCGCGCAGCTTGGTAACAGCCTCGCAAACCTTCTGCGCGGCGTAATCGATTTCTTCTTCCGTGGTGAAACGACCGAACGTGAAACGAATCGAGCTGTGTGCCAACTCGTCATTGCGGCCCAGGGCACGCAATACGTAGGATGGCTCAAGGGAAGCGGAGGTACAGGCCGAACCGGACGACACAGCCAGATCCTTGAGCGCCATGATCAGCGACTCGCCTTCAACGTAGTTGAAGCTCAGGTTCAGGTTGTGAGGTACGCGATGGACCATGCTGCCGTTGACGTACAGCTCTTCAAGGTGTTCAACCTGCTTGAAGAAACGGTCGCTCAACGCCTTGATACGGACGTTTTCGGCCGCCATTTCTTCTTTGGCGATCTGGAACGCTTCGCCCATGCCCACGATCTGGTGGGTGGCCAGGGTGCCCGAACGCATGCCACGCTCGTGACCGCCGCCGTGCATGGCAGCTTCGATACGGACCCGAGGTTTGCGGCTTACGTACAGCGCGCCAATGCCTTTAGGGCCGTAGGTTTTGTGTGCCGAGAACGACATCATGTCGACTTTGAGCTTGGCCAGGTCGATTTCAACCTTGCCGGTAGACTGTGCAGCATCAACATGGAACAACACGCCGCGCGAGCGAGTCAGCTCACCAATGGCAGCGATGTCGTTGATGGTGCCGATTTCGTTGTTCACGTGCATGATCGAAACCAGAATGGTGTCGTCGCGCATGGCCGCTTCAACCATGGCTGGCGTGACCAGACCATCTGTACCCGGCTCGATGTAGGTCACTTCAAAGCCTTCACGCTCCAGCTGACGCATGGTGTCGAGAACGGCCTTGTGTTCAATCTTGTCGGTGATCAGGTGCTTGCCTTTGGTGGCATAGAAATGCGCAGCACCCTTGATTGCCAGGTTGTTGGCCTCGGTCGCACCAGAGGTCCAGACAATTTCACGGGGGTCGGCATTGACCAGATCAGCAACCTGACGACGACCGTTCTCTACCGCTTCTTCAGCTTTCCAGCCAAATACGTGGGAACGCGACGCCGGGTTACCGAAGTTCCCGTCAACCAGCAGGCAGTCGCTCATTTTTTGAGCAACGCGCGGATCAACCGGGGTAGTGGCTGAGTAATCGAGGTAAATTGGCAACTTCATGGACTATCTCCTAAATCAGGCTGGCTGGCGCACCGTCGTTTTTAAGCAATCACTCGACGGCGGACGCTTCGATCTTATCCAGGTGCGGCGCCTTGCCATTACAGCGGCGCTGATCCTGACGCTGGGCTACCTCTTGTACCTCACGGCGAGTGACAAGATCAGCCAAGCTGATACCACTGAGAAAATCGTGTATTTGCAAGCTGAGGTCGCACCACAGGTGGTGGGTCAGGCAGGTATCGCCAGCATGGCAATCGCCAAGCCCCTGGCAACGCGTTGCGTCGACCGACTCGTTCACGGCATCAATTACCTGAGCCACTTGAATGCTTTGCATCTCGCGCGACAGCTGATAGCCGCCACCCGGGCCACGCACACTGGAAACCAGGCTGCTGCGGCGCAATTTGGCAAACAGTTGCTCAAGGTAGGAAAGAGAAATGCCTTGGCGCTCGGAAATATCGGCCAGGGACACGGGCCCGTGCTGTGCGTGCAACGCCAAATCGAGCATCGCAGTTACGGCGTAACGGCCTTTTGTAGTCAGTCTCATGGACAGGTACCACGGAATTCGGAATGGGGCGAGTATGCTATTCCCGACTATTTAAGTCAACTATTAGACCTAGTACTTTAGTCGGGATTACCCGCAAAAGAGCGCGCGCATTGTAGCAGGGTATGCGGCGTAATGGCACACGACACGCATCCTGCGGGAGCGGGCTTGCTCGCGACGGCATCGATGCCATGTTTCAAGCAAACCCCTGTGATGCCATCGCGAGCAAGCCCGCCCCCCACCCGTCATTCAGCCCACAACCCTCACACCGCCTTGCTTTCGTCCTTGTCTTTTACACAGGCAAAGTCTTCTTCGCGCAGCTCAGGCAGATCTTTCGCACAGTAAGGACTACCCAGATCTTTCAGAGCACCGCACATGCCATCCAGCTTGCCGTCGACCGCCTGCAAGTGATCCAGCAACTGAGCAATGGCACGGGCAACTGGGTCGGGCATGTCTTCACTGACGCCGTAGGCATCAAAACCGATCTTCTCGGCCATCGCTTTGCGCTTGGCCTCGGCCTCATCGTCACTTTTGACAATAATGCGCCCCGGAATACCCACCACCGTAGCACCCGGCGGCACCGCCTTGGTCACCACCGCATTGGAACCAACCTTGGCACCCGCCCCGACAGTGAACGGCCCGAGCACCTTGGCGCCCGCCCCGACCACAACACCATCTTCCAGCGTCGGGTGGCGCTTGCCCTTGTTCCAGCTTGTGCCACCCAGGGTCACACCCTGGTACAGGGTCACGTCATCACCGATTTCCGCGGTTTCCCCAATCACAATACCCATGCCGTGATCGATGAAAAAACGACGCCCTACCTTGGCCCCCGGGTGAATTTCAATCCCGGTCAGCCAGCGCCCGAAGTTCGACACCAAACGGGCCAGCCACTTCCAGCCGGCCTGCCACAACAGCGCCGACAAACGGTGAATCCAGATCGCATGCATCCCCGGATAGCACGTCAGCACCTCGAAAGCGTTGCGCGCCGCGGGATCACGATGAAACACACTTTGGATATCTTCACGCAGACGCTCAAACATCATTAATCCTTGCGCTTGAGCAGCTCGCCACGGGCTGCTTTCTGGGTTTCGGTGAGAATGCCGCGCAGAATGTTCATCTCTGCACGACTGACCGCACTGCGCCCGTAGAGCCGACGCAGGCGCGCCATCAGGTGGCGCGGCTTTTCGGGGTCCATAAATTCAATGGCCACCAGGGTTTGCTCCAGGTGCTCGTAAAAGCGCTCCAGCTCATCCATGGTCGCCAACTCGCCACTTTTAGTGGACGCCACTTCCTCTTTCTCGATCTTGCTCGGCTGCCCCTGGCTCGCGAGCCAGGCCATGCGGATTTCGTAGCTCAATACCTGCACGGCCGCGCCCAGGTTCAGAGAACTGAACTCAGGGTCGGACGGGATATGCACGTGAAAGTGGCAGCGCTGCAACTCTTCATTGGTCAGGCCGGAGTCTTCACGACCAAACACCAACGCAATCTCAGCACCTTGAGCCGCCTCCTCGACCACTTTCTGCCCACACTCGCGCGGGTCCAGCAGCGGCCAGGGGATACGGCGATCACGGGCACTGGTACCCAGCACCAGATTGCAGCCCACCAAGGCATCTTCAAGGGTCGCGACTACTTGAGCATTTTCGAGAATGTCACCCGCACCTGACGCCCGCGCATCGGCTTCATGGTGAGGAAACAACCTTGGCTCCACCAGAACCAGCCGCGACAACCCCATGTTTTTCATGGCACGCGCAGCACCGCCGATGTTCCCGGGATGGCTGGTATTGACCAGAACGACACGAATATTAGGCAACAAAGGAAGCGCTCACAGACCAGCAAAAGGGAGCAAATCTTACCTAAGCAAAACGCCATAAGCTACGAAAGCTAACGCAAACCTTCATCTGCCAAAGTTTTCTGATAGAATATTCGGCTTTCTTTAACAACCTTAGGTGAAACGTCCATGCAGCCCATGCTGAATATCGCGCTGCGCGCCGCCCGCAGCGCCAGTGAATTGATTTTCCGCTCCATCGAGCGCCTGGATACCATCAAGGTTGACGAAAAAGACGCCAAGGATTACGTCTCTGAAGTCGATCGTGCTGCTGAACAGAAAATCATCGACGCCCTGCGCAAGGCTTACCCGACGCACGGCATCCTCGGTGAAGAAACCGGCATGCACCCAGGCAGCGGTGAAGGTGAAGACTATCTGTGGATCATCGACCCACTGGATGGCACCACCAACTTCCTGCGCGGCGTTCCACACTTCGCCGTCAGCATCGCCTGCAAATACCGCGGCCGCCTTGAGCACGCAGTGGTTCTCGATCCGGTTCGCCAGGAAGAGTTCACCGCCAGCCGTGGCCGTGGCGCCCAACTGAACGGTCGCCGCCTGCGTGTAAGCGGTCGCACCAGCCTCGAAGGCGCCCTGCTGGGCACCGGCTTCCCGTTCCGCGACAACCAGATGGACAACCTGGAAAACTACCTGGGCATGTTCCGCAGCCTGGTTGGCCAGACTGCCGGCATCCGCCGTGCAGGCGCAGCCAGCCTGGATCTGGCTTACGTGGCTGCAGGCCGTTTCGACGCTTTCTGGGAGTCGGGCCTGTCCGAGTGGGACATGGCTGCAGGCGCACTGCTGATTCAAGAAGCAGGCGGCCTGGTCAGCGACTTTACCGGTAGCCACGATTTCCTTGAAAAAGGCCATATCGTTGCCGGTAACACCAAGTGCTTCAAAGCTGTACTGACTGCAATCCAGCCGCATCTGCCGGCTTCGCTGAAACGCTAAGCGAAACCCGCAGACAAAAAAAAGCACCCTTCGGGGTGCTTTTTTTTGGCCTTGAAATTGCCCCATGCAGGAGCGGGCCTGTTGGCGATGGCATCACCGCAATTTGCCTCACAGACCGCGCCGCCCGCATCGCGAGCAGCCCGCCCCCACATGAACTTAATTCAGGATCAGCTTGCCTTCCTTGTCCACGGCAATTTCATTGCCCGGCTCGCGATCCATTCGCACCTTGCCTTCCTTGCCGTTGAGCGAATAACGCACGTCATACCCGACAACCTTGCTGCTGATGTCATTGACCGTGTTGCAGCGCGTCTGGGTCGTGGTGTAGGTATCACGCTCCTGCATGCCTTCCTGAACCTTGTTGCCGGCGTAACCGCCACCGACAGCACCAGCAACCGTAGCAATCTTCTTGCCGGTGCCACCGCCCACCTGATTACCCAGCAAACCACCCGCAACAGCGCCGATCACGCTACCGACGATCTGATGCTGATCCTTGACCGGCGCCTGACGCGTCACAGTCACATCCTTGCACACCTCACGCGGCGTTTTGACCTGCTGGTTGACCGGCACAACTGCCAGCACCTGCGCAGACTCAGGGCCTTTAACCAAGCTGTAAGTGGCAAAAGCGCCACCGGCTGTAACACCGACAGCACCCAGTACAGCACCTACCAGCAATGACTTGTTCACGTGAACCTCCAGACCATCATACGTAGGAAAATCCCACATCAATCCCAGCCTTGGAGCACAAAAAAAGGCGCGAGTTCAATACTCGCGCCTTTTAGGTGACAACCTGCTTATAACCAGAGGTTATGGACGGTCGTCGATCTCTTTCTCAGTCGCCGCAGGCGGAATCAAATCCTCTGCACTGAGGTTCAGCCAGATCAGCACCACGTTCGCGATATAGATCGACGAGTAAGTACCCGCCATCACACCAACGAACAGCGCAATCGAGAAGCCCCACAGGTTATCGCCACCGAAGATCAGCAACGCCGCAATCGCCAGCAATGTGGAGACCGAAGTCGCCACGGTGCGCAACAGGGTTTGCGTGGTCGAGATGTTGATGTTGTCGATCAGGCTGGCCTTGCGCAACACCCGGAAGTTCTCCCGAACCCGGTCGAATACCACGATGGTGTCGTTGAGCGAGTAACCGATGATCGCCAGCACCGCCGCCAACACCGTCAGGTCGAAGGTGATCTGGAACCAGGACAGGATACCCATGGTCACGATCACGTCGTGAACCAGGGACACAATCGCGCCGACCGCGAACTTCCACTGAAAGCGGAATGCGAGGTAAAGCATGATGCCGCCCAGTGCCATCAGCATGCCGAGGCCGCCCTGGTCACGCAGCTCTTCACCTACTTGCGGCCCAACAAATTCAACGCGCTTGATGACCGCAGGGTTGGACGTGTCGGCCTGGCCCAGCGCAGCCGCTACCTTGTTACCCAGTAGCGGATCGTCGCCCGGCATACGCACCAACAAGTCAGTGGTTGCACCAAAGCTCTGCACCACGGCGTCATGGAAGCCGGCCGAAGCCAGCTCCGTACGCACCTTGGTCAGGTCAGCCGGCTTCTCGTAGGTCAGCTCGATGAGCGTACCGCCGGTGAAGTCCAGGCCGTAGTTCATGCCCTTGTGGAACATGCTGAACAAAGCCAGCACGGTAAGCAGCACAGTGACGCCGAACGCTACGTTGCGAACGCCCATGAAGTTGATTGTACGTAACATGGCAGCCCCTTAAATCCACAACTTCTTGAAGTCCCGACCGCCATACACCAGGTTGACCAGTGCGCGGGTGACCATGATGGCCGTGAACATCGAGGTAAAGATACCCAGCGACATGGTGACCGCGAAGCCCTTGACCGGCCCGGTACCCATGGCAAAGAGAATCCCGCCGACCAGCAGGGTTGTCAGGTTGGAGTCAACGATGGCAGTAAAGGCACGGTTGAAACCTTCGTTGATCGCCCGCTGCGGTGTCATGCCATTGGCAATCTCTTCACGTATACGCGAGAAGATCAGTACGTTGGCATCGACCGCCATACCCATCGTCAACACGATACCGGCAATACCCGGCAGGGTCAGGGTTGCACCCAGCACCGACATCAGAGCCAGCAGCAAGACCATGTTGCCCGCCAGTGCCACCGTTGCGATCACACCAAAGAAACGGTAGATGGCAATGATGAAGAGGGACACGAACAGCATGCCCCACAGCGAAGCATCGATACCCTTGGTGATGTTGTCAGCACCCAGGCTAGGACCAATGGTGCGCTCTTCAGCGAAGTACATTGGCGCCGCCAGACCACCGGCACGCAACAGCAGTGCCAGCTCGGAAGCCTCACCCTGGCCATTCAGGCCGGTAATCCGGAACTGACTGCCCAGTGGCGACTGGATAGTCGCCAGACTGATGATCTTTTTCTCTTCTTTGAACGCCTGGACCGGCACGTCCTTCTCAACACCATCAACCACTTTCTTGGTGTAAGTCGTCACCGGCTTCTGCTCGATGAAGATTACCGCCATGCTGCGGCCAACGTTGCTGCGGGTCGAACGGCTCATCAACTCGCCGCCATGACCATCAAGTTTGATGTTCACCTGCGGACGGCCGTGCTCGTCAAAGCCGGCCTGAGCGTCGGTTACCTGGTCACCGGTGATGATCAGGCCACGCTCGATCTGCGCGGTCGGACGGTTGCCCTCACGGAACTCAAAGGTCTCGGACGTCGCCTTGGAAGCACCCGGCTCAGCAGCCAGACGGAACTCAAGGTTGGCCGTCTTGCCCAGGATACGCTTGGCTTCGGCAGTATCTTGTACGCCTGGCAGCTCAACCACGATGCGGTTGGCACCCTGACGCTGAACCAAAGGCTCGGCAACACCCAACTCGTTAACCCGGTTACGGACGGTTGTCAGGTTTTGCTTGATGGAATATTCGCGGATTTCCGCCAGCTTGGCCGGGGTCATCACCAGACGCAGAACCGGCTGACCATTGAGGTCTGCAGCAGTAATGTCGAAGTCATTGAAGCTTTTGCGGATCAGGCCACGCGCTTGCTCACGGGTAGCTTCATCAGTGAAGCCCAACTGAATGGCACCGTTGAGTTGCGGCAGACTGCGATAACGCACTTTCTCTTTGCGCAGCAGGCTTTTGACATCGCCTTCGTACACTTTCATGCGTGCATCGACAGCTTTGTCCATGTCCACTTCCAACAGGAAGTGCACACCACCCGACAAGTCCAGACCCAGTTTCATTGGGTGAGCACCCAGACTACGCAACCATTGCGGCGTGGTCTGTGCCAGGTTGAGCGCTACGACATAGTCGTCACCCAGGGCCTTGCGTACGACATCCTTGGCTGGCAACTGGTCGTCTTTCTTGACCAGACGCAGCAAGCCACCTTTACCATTCTGGGCCAGAGTGGCGCCCTTCACGGCAATGCCTGCATCCGTCAGCGCCTTGGTGGCGCGATCCAGATCAGCTTGAGTGACCTGCAGGGCCGTGCTCGCACCCGACACTTGAATCGCCGGATCATCAGGGTACAGATTGGGAGCGGAATAAATAAAACCGATCGCCAGCACTGCCAGGATCAGTAAGTATTTCCACAGAGGGTATTTGTTCAGCATCAATCACGCCGCCCGCTTAAAACGCGGGGCGCCTTGCGCGCCCCGTCGATTGTTAAAAGTTGAAACTTAGATCGCTTTCAGCGTGCCTTTAGGCAACGTGGCTGCAACAGAGCCTTTCTGAATTTTCAGCTCGACAGTGTCAGACACTTCGATAACAACAAAAGCGTCAGAAACCTTGACGATCTTGCCGGCGATGCCGCCAGTGGTCACGATCTCGTCGCCTTTTTGCAGGTTACCCAGAAGGGCTTTCTGCTCTTTGGCGCGCTTGGCCTGTGGACGCCAGATCATCAGATAGAAGATGACCAGGAAGCCGACCAGGAAAATCCATTCAAAACCGCCACCCATAGGGCCAGCAGCGGCAGGTGCAGCAGCGTCCGCGAAAGCGGAAGAGATGAAAAAGCTCATTAAGCACTCCAGTTGCAATGTTGTTTCTTAAAGGTCCGAAACTCAGTCCAAAGGCGGCACAGGAAGCCCGCGCTTGGCATAGAAGGCGTCGACAAAGGTGGCCAATGTACCCTGTTGAATAGCCTCGCGCAAACCAGCCATGAGCACCTGATAGTGCCGCAAATTATGGATGGTATTGAGCATGCTCCCCAGCATTTCGCCGCACTTGTCCAGATGATGCAGATAAGCGCGAGAGAAGTTCTGGCAGGTATAGCAATCACAGGTCGGATCCAGCGGCGAATCATCATGGCGATGGAACGCATTGCGGATCTTGATGACACCGGTGTCGATAAACAGATGCCCATTGCGGGCATTGCGGGTTGGCATCACGCAATCGAACATGTCCACACCGCGGCGCACACCCTCAACGAGATCTTCCGGCTTGCCAACCCCCATAAGGTAACGAGGTTTGTCAGCGGGCATCATCGCGGGCAGGTAATCCAGCACCTTGATCATTTCGTGCTTGGGCTCGCCTACGGACAAACCGCCGATGGCCAGGCCGTCAAAACCGATCTTGTTCAGACCTTCGAGCGAGCGCTCGCGCAGGTTCTGGTGCATGCCGCCCTGAACGATACCGAACAGAGCCGCCGTGTTGTCGCCATGGGCATTCTTGGAGCGCTGCGCCCAGCGCAACGACAGCTCCATGGAAACACGGGCCACATCTTCATCCGCCGGGTACGGCGTGCACTCATCAAAAATCATGACCACGTCGGAACCCAGGTCACGCTGAACCTGCATCGACTCTTCCGGGCCCATGAACACCTTGGCGCCATCTACCGGCGAAGCAAAGGTCACGCCCTCTTCCTTGATCTTGCGCATGGCGCCCAGGCTGAACACCTGGAAACCACCCGAGTCAGTCAGAATCGGACCTTGCCACTTCATGAAGTCGTGCAGGTCGCCGTGCTTCTTGATCACTTCAGTGCCAGGACGCAGCCACAAGTGAAAGGTGTTGCCCAGAATCATCTGCGCGCCGGTATCGACGATATCGCGCGGCAACATGCCCTTGACCGTGCCGTAAGTACCGACCGGCATGAATGCCGGGGTTTCGACCACGCCACGGGGGAAGGTCAAACGACCGCGACGAGCCTTGCCATCAGTGGCAAGTAGCTCGAAAGACATACGACAGTTGCTCATGCTTGATCCTCAGGGGCCGGGGCAGGAGCCGTCGGCGCAGGATTGCGGGTGATGAACATTGCATCACCGTAACTAAAGAAGCGGTATCCATGCTCAACCGCAGCCTTGTAGGCCGCCATGGTTTCGGGATAACCGGCGAACGCCGAAACCAGCATCAACAGCGTGGATTCCGGCAAATGGAAATTGGTCACCAGCGCATCGACCACATGAAACGGTCGGCCCGGGAAAATAAAGATATCGGTATCACCACTGAACGGCTTGAGCACGCCATCACGGGCGGCGCTCTCCAGCGAACGCACGCTGGTGGTGCCCACGGCAATCACCCGCCCGCCACGGGCTCGGCATGCGGCCACGGCATCAACCACATCCTGGCCCACTTCGAGCCATTCGGTATGCATGTGGTGATCTTCAAGACGCTCAACCCGCACCGGCTGGAAAGTACCCGCGCCCACGTGCAAGGTCACAAATGCCGTCTCGACGCCCTTGGCAGCGATAGCCTGCATCAGCGGCTCGTCAAAATGCAGGCCTGCCGTTGGCGCAGCCACGGCACCCAGGCGCTGCGCGTACACGGTTTGATACCGCTCGCGGTCAGAGCCTTCGTCCGGACGATCGATATAGGGCGGCAATGGCATGTGCCCGACACGGTCCAGCAGGGGCAAAACCTCTTCGGCAAAGCCCAGCTCGAACAACGCATCGTGACGTGCCAGCATCTCGGCTTCGCCACCACCGTCAATCAGGATTTTCGACCCTGGTTTTGGCGACTTGCTGGAGCGCACATGGGCCAGCACGCGGTGGCTGTCGAGCACCCGCTCAACCAGAATTTCCAGCTTGCCGCCCGAGGCCTTTTGGCCAAACAAGCGAGCCGGAATCACCCGGGTATTGTTAAACACCATCAAGTCGCCTGGGCGTAAATGCTCAAGCAAATCAGTGAATTGACGATGTGCCAGTGCTCCGCTCTCCCCATCAAGGGTCAGCAGGCGACTGTTGCGGCGCTCCGCCAAAGGATGGCGTGCGATGAGCGAATCAGGGAGTTCGAAAGTAAAGTCAGCAACGCGCATGATAGGTTTCGTCTAGCAGGGCCGGGGAGTTTAACGGACTTAGTAAAAATAGACCAATAAGTTGTTGACCGACCTAGACCTCATCTCTATACTTCGCCGCCATTGAGCCCTGATGGCGGAATTGGTAGACGCGGCGGATTCAAAATCCGTTTTCGAAAGGAGTGGGAGTTCGAGTCTCCCTCGGGGCACCATATAGCAGTATCTGCAAGTCTCTACCAGGACTTGCAGCACAGAGAAACCGGCCACTGAGCCGGTTTTTTTGTGCCTGAAAAACACCTCTTGTATCCCGGCCTGTATCCCAAAAAAAACCCATTAATTTTGGGATACAAGCAACCGCACCAACCAGCGTTACGGGATCTCTGGCTCGACTAGCTTGGCCAGCAATACCAGGGATTCCTGCCACCCGAGATAGCACGCCTCGGGTGGAATGATCCCGGGGATGCCCTCTTGCACCACGCTCAATTCAACTCCGCAAAAGACCTCTCGCAAAGTTACCGTTGTCTGCATCACGCCCGGCAGGTCAGGATCATCAAAGGTGTCCGTGTAGCGGATCAGTTCATGGGGCACCAATTCAACGTACTCCCCGCCAAACGAGTGGACCTGACCGCTGTTGAAGTTGGTAAACGACATTTTGTACGTCCCGCCCACCTTTGCTTCCAGGTGGTGGACCTTGCCCGTGAATCCGTTCGGGGGCAGCCATTTGACCAGGGCATCGGCATCCAGAAATGCACGGTAGACGCGCTCTGGTGTTGCTTTGATGACGCGGTGAAGCCGGATCACATGCGTGGCCATGACAACTCCTGAAGTTATCGGATATCTCGGCTCTATAGCTTAGAAGACCACCCGCCCCTCGGGGCTTACGGTGACGAGTGACCTTTGTTGCGCACGATCGCCTCCAGGACATCAACGCTCGCGAACATTGCGGTAAAGCATCAGGCGCGCACTTTCATGCAATCCCAAGGTCAAGGCTTGCAGGCGTTGAAACTCTTCAGGGTGCTGCTGCGCCACATCCTCCCTGGGAGTTTGCGACGCCAGGTCATGCAGCGTCGGTGAGCTGCCGTCGTGCTGCATTTGCAGCAGGAAGTCCTTGGTCACCCCTCCGATCACCGGAAAGGTCCCTTCGCTCAGTACCAACGGCACCATTCGCTCTCCCTCCGGCACAGGCTGCTGGATATCCCTGCCCATCGCACCATTGAGAAAGGGAATACCGGCCATGCCCGCCACGGTCGGCAGCAGGTCCGACAGACCAACCGCCTCTTCGATCACTTTGGGCTGCAACCTGCCTGGCGCGTAGATCAACAACGGCACGTTGTTACTTTCAAGCCCCAGCTGTTCAAAGGCCGGCGCCATGTGCGGTATCTGGCTGATGCGGGTGTTGTGGTCGCCGAAGAACACAAAAATGGTGTTGTCGTGGTAACCCCCCGCCTTGGCAATTTCCATCAGCCGACCAATGTTGTAGTCCAGCAGGCGCACGGCGTTGTATTGCTCGACACTGCGCGAACCAGCAGCCTGGACCTGCTCCAGGGAAAGGTCTTTGACCACGAAACTGTCGTTGCTGGCGGGTATGGTGAATGGCCGGTGATTCCCGGAAGTCTGCACGTAAGCAAAGAACGGCTGGTCCTTGGCTACGGCGCGCAAGATGTCGTCACTCTCCTTGAACAGGTCCAGGTCGGAGATGCCCCACACATCCACCCGCGGCGAGCGCCAGTGACGCTCATCATAAAGCTTCACACCCTCGATACTCTGCCGGATCAATCCATTGATATTGGCCCAACCGGCATTGCCGCCGATCATGTAGAACTTCTGGTACGCCTCGAAGGCATTGATCAATGTGTGTTGGCAGGTAATCAGGGGGTTACGGGTTGCGGTTTCCTGGCGGGTGACGTCAGGCACACCGGTAATGCTGCCCCAGACCGTTTTCGCAGTGCCGGTGACCGGCACGTAGAAGTGTTTGAAGAACCAGCTCTGACTGGCCAGCCGGTCCAGGTTCGGCGTGGGGTTGAGGGGGTTGCCGTAAGCCCCCACGGCGCTGGTCCCCAGGGATTCAAGCATGACGAACATGACGTTGGGCGCACGCTCACCGGCAAATCGGTAAGGCTGCACGGCTTGCTCACGCACAAAGCTCAATTGCTCGGCATCGGGCCGCGTCACACCCAGGTAGTGCGCCACTTGGGGGTAATGCTCTCGGACTTTGGCTTCATCGAATTGCGACTGCCCGACCCTGAGGGTGTCGAACAAAAACAGCACCGGGTTAAGGCCGACGGCGGCGATCTGGTTATTGCCGGAAAAGAAAGCATCGCTCCAGCGCAGAGGCACCGGGTTTTCCAGGTTGAGATTGGCCACGCGCCCCAACAGTGAAAGCAGGATGGCAACGACGCCGATCACGGCCACGGACGCTATGGCAACGACGCCCGCAGACTGCTTTTCACGATCCAGGGTGATCCGCTCAAGACGAATCAGCGCGTAGGTCCACAGCACAACGGCCATCAGCCAGCTCAGGGTTATCCACAGCACCGGGTAGGTTTCCCAGACCATCTGCCGTGAAATCTGCGCGTCCTCCAGGTAACGCAGCACTGTGGCATTAAGGCGTACGCCCAGGTAGGCGTAATGACCAAAGTCGATGATGTACACCAGTCCGACCACGCCCAACACCAGCAACAAGTAGCCGCGGGCCAGCCAGCGCAATGCTCGCGTGTTCAGCAGGTTCCAGCGCGGCAGCCAGGCCAGCAGAGCCAGCGGCAGCAACATCAGTACGGCCAGGCGCAGATCGAAACGCAGGCCAATGCCCAGGGTTTCCAGCAGCGCGGCCTCTTGCAGACCGACCCCGGAAAAGCCCAGCACAAAAATCAGCCGCAGGCAGACCAGCAATGCAAATACCAACCCGATGGCGCCTATGCCGTAACGCAGGCGCCGTGAGTACAACCCTCCCATCATTGACCTCGCTGCAGTTTTAAAAGAGGACGCCAGCCAGCCATCACCAGCATCCATAACCCGACCACCAGGCAGTAGCCTGTCAGCAACGGGTCGATCAGATAGTCCCAGTAGTTTTCCGAAGCCTTGAGCCGCAGGGTAAAAGCCACGGTTGCCGCCGCCAGCATCCACACCGCCAGGCTGTTGCGCAGCGCCAGCATCAGCAGGGCCACCGCCCCCACCAGCACAATCATCGGCCGAGGGTTGAAGCCCCAGCGGTAAGGATCGAAATAAGTCAGCCCCAGAGTGGCCGGATACAGAACCAGACTCAGGGCGCCAAACAGCAGCACCACCTGCAGTCGCTGCGCGCTCTTGAGTGGCTGCACCACACCCAGGCGGTGCAAGCAGACCCACGCCAATAACACCAGGGTGGTGATTGCCAGGTCATCGGTAAAGCTGCGCACATAACCCGCCAGCGCCAGCTCATTGACCGGAATAAAACTCACCACCACCAGTACCGGCAGCAACCAGGGACGCCAGCGCGCACCGAAGCGCACAGTACTGATCAGTACAAAACCCAGCAGGACAAAACTCAAATGGGCTTGCCACATTGAAAACATCACAGTCGCTCCGCCAGCCAGGCCTCATTGAAGCTGACATGTTTGATAAACGTGTTATTCCACGAGTACACCAGGTGGTACATGCCATCCGGGCTGCGACTGAAGTACGGATACTCGTATTCGAATTCACAGCCACGGGGTTTGCACACGCGGTAATCCAGGCTGCTCAGAAAACGCTGCTCCAGGCCCAAACGGCGGGCGCCGCTGGACGCACGAAAGCCTTCGCCGATGATTTCCTTGTAAGCCTCAGGGGAGAACGGTTGACCCAGCGGGTCGGGGGACTGATCCAGCTCCACCAGGGTGCGCCACTGATTAAGCTGCGCATCGGTGCCGTACAGGCTGAGTTTGAAGCGCCCGTCCTCAAGGTCATTGAGGGCCACCAGCAAACCGTCGTCCGGCGTGCCGATTGCCGACAACGACGAATTGGGGTTGGACGGTTCCAGCGGATACGGCTCACTCCAGGTCTGCCCGGCGTCTTGCGTGCGGCTGGCGAGCACCCGGTGATGGGTTTCACCGGCGTAGCGCAACATGGCGATTGCACGCTGGCCATCCTGAGCAACGATGGTCGGTTGCAGTGAGTGCTTGCCACGGCTGATGCGGAATTTATCGATGACTGCACCGTCGGCGCTCAAGTACAGGTACTCGGCAAACTTGCCCATGAACTCGTGGTACACCGGCAGGCCAATCGAGCCATCGGCATGAAACACAGGAGCAGCACGCACCAGGGTGCTGATGTTGAAGAACGGTGACGTCACCAACTGCCGGGGCGCCGACCAGTTCGCGCCCATGTCTTGCGAGACCATCACATTGATCGCGCTGGTGGCCCAGCCGCCCACCGACACCGAGACATAAAACATCCACAGCCGATTGTCAGGTCCCAGGGCGATGACCGGGTTGCCCAGCTTGCGTATATAACGCCGGGTGCCGTCGCGGGTTGTCTCACGGGTAACCAGTATTTGCTCCGGGCCCCACTCGGTGGTTTTGGCATCAAAACGTGCAATGCGGACCTGCACGTCGGCAGCGCCCTCCCGGGAACCGGCAAACCACACCGCCATCAGGTCGCCGCCTGGCAGGGCCGTGACCGAGGACGAATGGACAAAGTCGTTGAGATGGGAGGATACAAAGCGGCTGTTGAATTGCGGAGCGTCCGTAGTGGGCACCCCTTCCTTGTCGGCCAGGGCGAAAGGCGCCAGCACATGGGGCGGATGGCTGAGCCATGCGGCAGAAAACACCAGTAGCAGGCAGCTGATCAGTAAAAACGGGCGCATAGAAAACCTGTTGAAAAGAGAGTTACTGAACAGGGTCATCCGGCAATCGCCTCCTGCGGCCGGTGAGCATGGATAACGGCAGGTTGTCCCGCACCTGGATACTTTCAAACAACGCCGCCAGCGAATGAATGATCACCAGGGTCAGCAGCACATTGGCCGTGACTTCATGCAAAAGCAGCGGCCAGTCGGCGCCCCACAAGGCGTCGACTTCCTGCATCAGAAAACCGCTGATACCCAGGGTCAGCAGGGCCAGCAGCATCAGGATCATCACCAGCGCCCCCAAGGGCGAATGGCCAAGGCGATGCTGCGCACGGCCATTGAGCAGCGAACGCACATGGCCACTCAATCGCGCAGGTGTTGGCCAAAAGTCAGCCCAACGCGCACTGCGCGGGCCAACAAATCCCCACACCAGCCGCACCAGCAGCCAGGCCACAGCGTAATAGCCCAGCCAGACGTGCCAGTCGTCACCCGCTTCATTGAAGAAGTAATTGGCGACAAAGACTGCCGCGATGGAGAGATGAAACACCCTCACCAGCGGGTCCCAGAGGCGTAGGAATTGCTCCGGCATCAGCCCTTGATCTCGGTCTTCACGGCTTTACCCGTCACAGGGTCGTGATAGATCTCGACCTTGCGTTTGTCTTTGTCAAAACCGTAGATCTCGTAGCAATTGCCATCGGTGATCTTGAACTTGCTGATTTCGTAACCCTGGGCTTTCAGTTGTTCCTGAAAAGCCTTCGGGTCCTGCCATTGCGAGCGCTCGGCAGAGGTACATTGCGGGCCGGCGATTGCCAGGGGGCTGGCAATCACCAAGGACAGCAGGAGAATTTTGCGCATGGAAATACCCTCAGTAGACGTAGGAAATCCACTGTGCAAAACCAACCTTAGGAAAAGCTTAGTTAGCAACGAGCTGTAACATCTTTCCCGGAATAGCCCCGGCCTGAACACGGCATGATGCCGCCGTTTCCTACAGAGATTGTGCTATGCGCCTGCTCCTCGTCGAAGATGATCGCGCCTTGGGCCAAGGCATTCGCGTGGCGCTCAGCGCCGAAGGCTATACCCTGGACTGGCTGCAAGACGGCGTCAGTGCCCTGCATGCCCTGCGCAGCGAAAGCTTCGATTTGCTGCTGCTCGACCTGGGCTTGCCGCGCCTCGATGGCTTGACGCTGCTGCAACAACTGCGCGCCGAGCAGCACGACATACCGGTGCTGATCCTCACGGCTCGCGACGGTACCGGGGAGCGTATCGCCGGCCTCGATGCAGGCGCAGACGATTACCTGATCAAACCCTTCGACGTTGAAGAGCTGAAGGCCCGTGTCCGCGCCCTGTTGCGCCGCAGCCAGGGTCGGGCACAACCGTTGCTTGAGCACACCGGTATCAGCCTCGACCCGGCGACCCAGCAAGTCAGCTACCTGGGCCACGACATCATCGTCACCCCGATGGAATACCAGTTGCTTCATCAACTGATGGTGCGTCCCGGCAAAGTGATCACCCGCGAACGCTTGTCCCGCGCCCTTTATGGCTGGCAGGACCGGGTCGAAAGCAACACCCTGGAAGTGCTGATTCATAACCTGCGCAAAAAGCTGTCCGTCGAACTGATCCGCACCGTGCGTGGTGTCGGTTATGTGATGGAGCTCAAGCCATGAACTCGGTGCGTGCGCGCATTCTCATCCCGGTGCTGATCCTGATCCTGCTGGGCGATGCCCTGATCAGCTGGCTGGTGCTGCGCGACAGCCACCATGAAATCGAAGAAGTCTATGACGCCCAGCTCGCCCAAACCGCCCGTCTGCTGCAAGGCGTACTGAACCAGCACGAGCCGGGCGAAAACAACTGGGACCGCCTCTACCGGGCTTTTGACGACGCCATGAGTCGGGTAGGCGAGGACGGCCCGGCCCATCCTTACGAAACTCGCCTGACCTTCCAGGTCTGGCGTAGCGACGGCCAACTGCTCGTGCGTTCTGCCCAAGCGCCAGTCCTGGAGTCACCGCCCACCACGCTGGGTTCCCACGACATCATCGAGAACGGCAATGACTGGTGCGCCTTTCTGCTTGCCGACCCGCAACAGGGCTTGCTGATCTGGGTGGGCGAGCGCGATGACATTCGCCAGGACCTGATCCAGCGCATCGTGCGCCACACCCTGTGGCCCACCCTCATTGGCGTTCCCCTGCTGACCATCCTTATCTGGCTGACCATCGGCTGGGGCCTCACCCCACTGCGCGCGATGGCCAGCGCCATTCGAGGACGCAGTACCAACACCTTGCAAGCGCTGAATCTCAAGCCGTTGCCAAGGGACCTGGAGCCGATGCAAACCGCGCTGAACCAGTTGCTGGTGCAGATGGACAACCTGCTGGAGCGAGAACGGCGATTCATTGCCGATGCCGCTCATGAGCTGCGTACACCACTGGCCATACTGCGCATACATGCCCAGAACGCCCAAGGCGCCGCCACCCTGGAACAGCGCCAGGAAGCCCTTGATTTCCTGGTGAGCGGCGTTGACCGGGCCACACGAATTGGCAGCCAGTTGCTGACCATGGCACGCATTGAGCCGAACCTGAACACCACGACTCGCAGTACCGTGCAGTTGACCGTATTGGTGCGCGAAGAGCTGGCAGAACTGACTCCCCTGGCGATGGAAAAAGGCGTTGAGCTGATACTGGAAGGTGATGAGGAGTGCCGGGTTGAAACCGACCCTGTGGCCCTGGCCATTGCGCTGCAGAACCTGGTCACCAATGCGCTGAACTTCTCGCCAGCGGGTAGCGAGGTCAAGGTCCTGGTCTGCGCACAACCCTGCGGGGGCATCCATTTGCGGGTTGAAGATTGCGGCCCGGGTATCGAGGAACAGTGCGTCGAGCGGCTGTTCGAACGCTTTTACAGTCAGGGCCACGCCAACGGCGCAGGTCTGGGGCTGGCCATAGTGGAAATGATTGCCCGCAAAATAGGCGCCAGCCTGCAACTCTATAATCGCCCCCAGGGTGGCCTGTGCGCCGAACTGCGTCTGGAGCCGTGTATCCCGGCTCGGGTGGTGCCCTGTACAATCGCGCCAGCCCACACGCCCCTGATCAAACACTGAACTGACTAAAGGACCCGGACTATGGAATTGACGCTGGAGGCAGTCGCCCTTTTCTCTCTCAAACTGGTGCATGAGACAGACGGTGGCTGCCCGATTTTGCGCGACGATCCGGCCATGAGCGACTACCAGCGGGACGTCTTTGCCTTTGAGCTGAACAAGGGCAACTTCGACGCCATCCAGCTTAAAGTCGAGCGATGCCTGGACCTGGCGCTTGAGGCGCTGGGCGGTGCGCATACGGCCATGGGACGAGAGTTGCTCAAGCTGTCCGGCGATTTCACACAGGCCCAAACCCTGGAACAGATGCACCCCGCGCTGCTGACGCTCAAGGATTACCTGAAAGAGGTGCAGTGATCACTGCCCCTGAGCCCGCGCTCGTGCCCGCCAACCGCCCGATCACGCCATTGAGTTGCGGGCCAAAACCGTTCCGGGCGTTTTCCCCGATGCGGTGACAACCGCCACAGGTATGGCGTTCAAGATTGCGGAACGCGCTCGATATAAGACTTGAAACACTGCCCCTTCACCTTGTTGCTGAACTTTTCTGCAGCAGCCCATTGTTTTTCTTTTGTATCTTCTACCGGGTATGCCTGGGCTTCGCGCAAAAATTGCACGCGCATTTTCTTGGTGATGTCCGAAGGCTCATGGTAGGCATCGTAAACATAATCAACGGGCCTGCCCTCCTGTCGACTCAACATGATTGAGGCCGCATCAAGTGCCCAGCCGTCGCAATAAGACACTTCGCCGTTACTGAACTGGATAACGCCGTCCTTCATGGTCCAGGCCCCGGCTCCGCCCGCTACGAGCAAGCCCATTGCAGCTACCAGGGCTGACGCTGTCTTGCGCATGTTCATCTTCCTTCCCTGAAAAAACCGGAGGGTATCACCGCATCAACATAAATGCTGAAAGCCTCTCGTGCTGCCCCTTGGCTTTTTTTTCGCCAGCACAAAAGCGATGAGCGCCGCCCGGCATTAATGTGGAGGATCTTGTCGATGCAATTGCCACTGGAATCAGTCGCCCTTTATGCATTCAAGCTGGCATACGAGTCCGAAGGTTCGAGCCCGATTTTGCGAGACGACCCGGCCATGAGCGACTATCAGCGCGATGTCTTTGCCTTTGATTTGCGCAAGGGCGATATGGGCGGCGCGCAAACGGTCATGGGCCGCGAACTGCAAACGCTGGCCGCCGGTTTGAGCAGTGCACAGACCCCGGAGCAAATGCACCCGGCGCTGCTGACGCTCAAGGATTACCTCAAGGACGTGCAGTAATCACTGCCCCTGGACGGACTCAATATAGGCCAGCAGGTTGTCGATCTTCTCCTGGTCGCTGATGCCCCAGAAGATCATCCGCGTGCCGCTCACCACTTTTTTCGGGGCTTCAATGTAGGCGGCCAGTTTTTCCCGGCTCCACACCACGCCTGAATTTTTCATGGCGTCGGAGTACAGGTAGCCCTCGCTGGTGCCCGCCTGACGTCCGATCACGCCATTAAGCTGCGGGCCAAAACCATTGCGCGCGTTAAGCCCGATGCTGTGGCAACCGCCACAGGTTTTAGTGAACAGCTTGCCCCCCGCTTCAGCATCCCCCGCGGCTATCGCACCGTTACTCAAAAAAACGGCACAAAAGCTCAGGGTCAACACGGCTGGGTACTTCATCGGCAGCTCCATCAGGTGAGGGTGTTCAGGCTCAGGCGGCAATTATGCCTGTACGGCTGCGCCGACACCTTGCTGGCGGTCAAAATCTGCTCTTACCCAGCAAATCCGCCTTCATCCAGAAACGTGCGCTCCTGCCCGGTGGTTTCGCGCCCAAGCACATCATTGCGATGGGGAAAGCGCCCGAATTGGCGGATGATATCGGCGTGCTCTTGCGCCCATACGCTGGCTTGCGGGCCAAGGCTGTGATGCAGTTGCAACGACAGCTGCTGGTCGGCAGCGTCTTCGGAGTGCTCGAACGGCAAATAACAGAACAGCCGCAAGTCTGCTTCAAGCGCCTTGTCCATGCCGCCATCGATCATGTGCCGGGCGTAAAAGCGTGCCAGCGGGTCGGTGGCAAACATGTGCGCAGTGCCGCGAAATGAGTTTCGCGGATACTGGTCCAGCAACAACAGCAAGGCCAGCGCGCCTTCGGGCTGCGCCATCCAGTGCTCAAGCTCGCGCCTGGCGGCCTGAAAATGAGCCCGGTAGAAGGTCTCGCGAAATACAGCATCGAACGCCTCATCCTTGGCGAACCAGTGCTTTGGCCCTGCCTGCTTCCAGAATTCAATCACCGCACCCGGCGTTGTTTGCCCATTGCTTTCGGTGGTTGCCACGGTCTTATCCTCAGTAGTTGACCAAGCCTCAACTGTAGGTCTGCTCCGCCAGCAACACCACTGCAATCAGAACCATCACCGCGCCGGACACCCGGCTGACGTTTTTCGCAGCAGCAGGCCGGGTCTGCAACACGGCCCGGGCGCTGAACCCGACCATGAGATACACCACCGCGCAACTGACCGCATGCAATGCACCCAGGGCAATGATTTGCGTGGGTATTGGCCAGGTCGACAGCGGGTCGGTAAATTGCGGCAAAAGGGCAAGAAACAACAACAGCACCTTGGGGTTCAGGCCGCTCACGCACAAACCTTTCCAGGCCCAGCGCGACCACGAGTCGGATACTTGCCCCTGCCCCGACTGAGGTGTCGCGGGGTCTCTGAGCATGCAAACCCCCAACCACAACAAATACACGGCCCCGGCAACTGTCAGCCCGGTAAGAATCATCGGATTGCGCGCCACCAGCCCCCCCACACCCGCCGCCACAATCACCGTGGCCAGCAGATGCCCCGACAACATGCCCGCCACCGCAGGCGTCACCAACCGTCCGCGCATGCCCGCAGAAATGGCGTAAGCCCAATCGGCGCCGGGAGTAATGATGAACAAAAATGACACCGCCCAAAAAGCGGCCAAGACGCTGAGAGTCAAAGGGATTTCCTTTCTACGCTGGAATCGTGATGGTTTTTCAGGCGCCGCAGCCCCCTGCCTCTGCCAGCGTTAAATGCGCCAGCGAGTAAAAGAAGAATAAGGAAATGCTGGTAGGATTATCTTTCGTTTATCCCAATCTATAGCCATCACAAGGGAAGGTTCTTCCACGTGGACCGAATAGACAGAAAGATTCTTGCGCAGCTACAAGCCGACGGCCGACTTTCGGTTACCGAACTGGCAGAACGGGTTGGCCTTAGCCTCTCGCCCTGCCATCGCCGCGTGCGGGCGCTGGAAGACTCAGGCGTGATCCTGGGCTATCGGGCCCTGCTGGCGCCCAGCGAGTTGGGCCTGAATTTTTCCGCGATGGTGTTCGTTACCCTGCGTGAAGTGACCCGTCAGGCGATTGCTGACTTTGAAACGGCGGTCATCGAAACCTCACAAATCGTCGATGCCCAACGGCTGTTCGGCGACCCGGATTATCTGCTGCATGTGGTCGCAGCCGACCTGCCAGCCTTCCAGCAGCTTTACGACGAGCGCCTGACCTCGCTGCCCAACGTCCAGCGCCTGACCTCAACGCTGGTGATGAAGCGGGTCATTCAGGACCGCATGCTGCCGCTGTGAGGCTGCATAAAAACATGTGGGAACTGGCTTGCCTGCGATGCAGACGATGCGCTGTCACTGCAAAACCGCAGTGATCCAATCGCGAACAAGCCCGCTCCCACAGGGCGAGTGCAACCCGAACATTAATCCGCCAACGGCATCAACCCTGCTGCCAGGGCATCCAGCAAAACACGGACCTTGGGTAATGCCTGACGGCTTTTTGGCCACACCAGATTGATCGCCAAACCTTCGCTCGCCAGGTGGGGCAGCACTTCGACCAATGAACCCTCGGCCAGATGCTGCTTGATCAGCCAGGTGGGCAACTGGGCGATGCCGCACCCCGCCAGCACCGTCATCACTTGCCCTTCCCCATCGCCTACGATGTACCTGGCGGGCATCACCCGGCGCTCTATGTCTCCGGGGCGGCTGCCTGCGAAGTTCCAGGGGCTGACCGTGCCGTCGGCCCGCCCATAGGCCACACACTGGTGATGCTCCAGATCGCGGTCGGTCAAAGGCGTGCCGTGAATGCTCAGATAGGCTGGCGCGGCACAGAACACATGGCGCTCACGGCCCAGAAAACGGTGTTCCAGCGCAGCAGGCCAGATATCCGGCCCACCCACCCGCACGACGATATCCACACCCTCTTCGACCGGATCGATAAAGCGGTCCGAGAACGAAATGTGCGGCAGCAACAGGGCATGTTTCTGGACACACTGCAAAATGACCGGCAACGCCTGCAACCGCCCAAAGGCTGCAGGCAAGTCGATGCGGATCCTGCCTTGCGGCTCTGCATTATCGGCCTGCATGGCCAGCTCGGCCTCTTCCAGCTCGGCCAGCACCCCGGTGCACGTGCGATAGAATGCCGCCCCGGCATCAGTCAATGCCAAGCGCCGGGTGGAGCGCTGAAACACACGTACCCCAAGCCTGTTTTCCAGGCGTGCGATGGCCTTGCTGATCGCCGAAGCGGTCAGGTTCAAGCGCTCGGCAGCCGCCCTGAAACTGCCTGAATCCGCAACACAGACAAAGACATCGATACCCTTCAAGCGCTCGGAAGAAAACATGCACGCCCCGCCATTAATGAATTCAGTTCATCTCATTCGATAGAATGTATCGCAAATACGCCTGCACTTCCCCAGTAAGCTTGGCGCCAAGCCCTTACCCAAGCATCAGGCACTTTTTATGACCTCGCACAAACCCACCGTTTTAATCACCGGCGCCACGGGCCAGATCGGCGGCGACACCCTGCGCAACCTCATGGCCGACGACACCATCACGCTGGTCGCGGCAGTACGCTCCCCCGCCAAGGCCAAGCCCTTTGAAGACCAGGGCATTCGCACCGTGATCCTGGACTTCGATAAAGAAGAGACCCTGGCCCCGGCGCTGCAAGGCATCGATCGCGCCCTGCTCGTGACCGGCTATACCGTGGACATGCTGCGCCAGAGCAAGGCGTTTCTCGATCAGGCAAAACAAGCCGGGGTGCAGCACATGGTGCATCTGGGCGCCTGCGGGCGTGACGACACCACCATCGGTCATTGGGCCTGGCACCAGTTCGTGGAGCGCTATATTGAATGGTCGGGCTTTTCGTTCACCCACTTGCGGCCCGAGTGTTTCATGCAAAACCTGCTCAGCTACGATGGCACCCAGGCCGTAAAAGCCGGGGTCATCGAGCAATACACCGGTGATACGCAATTCAGTTGGGTAGATGGCGAAGACGTTGCCCGAGTAGCCGCACAAGCACTGCTCAACCCGGCCAAACATGGGGGCCAGACCTACCGCTTGGGCTACGACGTGCAATCCTATGGCGATATCGCGGCCATCATGACCCGGGTGCTGGAGCAGCCGTTCAGCTACAACGCCCAGTCACCGGACGTATTTTTGGACAACATGCGCGCAGCCGGAGCCGAAATGGCCTACATGACGTGCGTAAAAGACAACTTCGCACGCATGGCTGCCGGGCAGATTCCCGGGGCCGACGAGACCTTTGACAACTTCTTCGAAATCACGGGCCGCCAGCCGGTGCGCTGGGAAGACTTTGTGCAAAAGCACCGCAAGGTTTTTGCCTATTGATACAGCCCTTTAGCCGCTGGCACAGGCAGCGGCTAAAGGGTCTGTGATGCAGGCCGCAGGGCGTTACGCCAGTTGCTGACGCATCGCCAGTTCAACCCCGCGAATCTCGGCCAGGCCTTTGAGGCGACCGATCAGCGAATAGCCGGGGTTGCTCTTGCGGTGCTGGTCATCGAGCAACTGGTGGCCGTGGTCCGGGCGTAGTGGCAAGCGCGGACCGCCTTCACGTTCACGGCGCAGGTCCTCAGCAACCAGCGCACCAATCACCCCGACCATGTCCACATCGCCACCCAGGTGATGAGCTTCGTGGAAGCTGCGCGGATCCGCTTCGCGGCGGGTCGAGCGCAGGTGGGTGAAGTAAATGAAGGGCGCAAACTGTTTGGCCATCGCCACCAGATCATTGTCTTCACGCACGCCATAGGAGCCGGTGCAGAAGGTCAGACCGTTGGCCGGGCTTGGCGCAGCATCCAGCAGCCATTGCGCGTCTGCCGCGGTGGACAGGATACGCGGCAGGCCCAGCAGCGCCCGCGGTGGATCGTCCGGGTGAATGGCCATGCGCACTCCCGCCTCTTCCGCGACCGGGATCACTTCACGCAAGAAATGCCCCAGATGCTCGCGCAATTTCGCTTCGTCAATATCGGCGTAGGTGCGCAGCAAGGCGCGGAAATCTTCCAGCGTGTAATGCTCTTCGGCACCCGGCAGGCCCGCAATCAGGGTGTTGACCAGCTTCTCGCTCTGCTCGGGGGTGAGTGTGTCGAAATAGGCCTGGGCCTGCTGGATATCGTCAGTGCTGTACTCGGCCTGTGCTCCCGGGCGCTGGAGGATAAACAGGTCGAAAGCGGCAAAGGCGGTCTGGTCGAAACGCAGCGCCCAGCCACCATCTTCCATCTCCCAGGCCAGGTCGGTACGGGTCCAGTCCAGCACGGGCATAAAGTTGTAGCAGACAATATCGATACCGCAGCTCGCCAGATTGCGCACGCTCTGCTGGTAGTTGGCGATGTACTCGTCACGACGGCCACAACCGCGCTTGATGTCCTCATGCACCGGAATGCTTTCCACCACCGACCAGGTCAGGCCGGCGTCTTCAATCATTTGCTTGCGTGCGGCAATCGCTGCCACTGGCCATACCTGACCATTGGGGATGTCGTGCAATGCAGTGACAATGCCGGTCGCTCCGGTCTGGCGCACATCTGCCAGCGAAATCGGGTCCTGGGGGCCAAACCAGCGCCAAGTCTGTTCCATGTCTATCTCCCTTCTTGTTAGTTGTGTGCTGCAAAGTTTTTTAAGTGGCCAGCCATGCCGGTGTGTTCAATGGCGCTGTAAGCGCGGTGAACCGCATCACGAAAGGCTGGACGCGCCGACAGTTCGGCCGCAAATACCTGCTGCAGATCAAGAAACCCGTCGACTCGCTGAGCACCTTCCAGGCTGCCCGCCACGTCGGCGAAAACGGCGTTTAGCGGGTCATCAACGACGTGCGGCAAAGGCTGCGTGCAGTAGTGGATCCAGGCCGCAATCCCCAATGCGATGCAGTCAATATCACGCCCCGCATCAAGCAGCTGCTGCGCGCCTTGCAACCACCGCTGCGGCAGTTTTTGCGAGCCGTCCATGGCGATCTGGCGCAGGCGATGTTGCAGGCTGTCGTTGGCAAACCTCGCGCAGAGATCACGGGCGTAACCTGCGGTATCAATACCCGCGGGCATGGACAGGGTCGGCGCTGCTTCCTCGCCCATGTAACACTGGATAAACCGCAGTAGATCAGGATCGCTGATCGCGTCGAACACCGTCTCGTACCCCGCAAGCAAGCCGATATAGGCCAGCAACGAGTGACTGCCGTTGAGCATGCGCAGCTTCATGGTTTCGAACGGCCGCACATCAGCGACCATCTGCACGCCCTCCACTTCCCAGTCGGGGCGGCCCAGAGGGAAGTGGTCCTCGATTACCCACTGGCTGAAGCTTTCGCACACCACTGCCGCGGGGTCCTGGCAACCGAGCTGCTGCAGACCGCTGAACGCCTGCGCGTCCATGGCCGGAACGATGCGGTCGACCATGCAACCGGGAAACGCCACCTGCTGCTCGATCCACTGCGCCAGCTCGCTGCCTGGCTCCTCCAGCCCCATAACGGCCTGACGGGTACGCTGACCGTTATCCGGCATGTTGTCGCAACACAGCACGGTAAAAGCCGGGATGCCTGCCGCATGTCGGCGGCGCAAGGCCTCCAGCACAATTCCCGGTGCCGTACGCGGTGTCTGCGGGTGGGCAAGGTCATGGACAATCGCCGGATCCTGCAGGCGCAACTGCCCCGTAGCCGGGTTCAGGCAGTAGCCTTTTTCGGTGACCGTGAGGGTGACAATCCGCGTGCGCGGGTCGGCCATACGCTGCAACAGTTGCTGCAACTCCTCACCGCCATCACCCACATACAGGGCTTCGCGCATTACCCTGATATCGCGCAATGTCACCTGTTCGCGGTCACGGTATTCAGCCACCGTATAGCGGTATTGCTGTTCGCGCAGTTGCTCCACCAGCGTGCGATTGGAGCGCAAATTGGCACTGCACACCCCCCACGGGCTTGCACCGTGGCGATTGAGATGGCGCTGCAAATAGACCGCTTGGTGGGCGCGATGAAACGCCCCCAGGCCCAGGTGCACAATCCCGATATCAGCCGCTGTGGCCACCGAAGGTACTCGTTCAACGACAGGCATCGACCTTCTCCTCACGCCGAAGCAGGCAAGACGCTGCCCGCTGGCGGCAGGGCGTCATCGATGACCGGAAGCGGTTTGACATAGCGCGCCACACACACTGCACCGATGATGGTCAGCAACCCCGCCAGCAGGAAGGCGCTGGTGAACGAGCCGGTGAACTGCACCAGAAAACCGGTCAGGGTCGGGCCGATGATGCCCGAGGTATTGGCCAGGAAGTGCATGAAGCCGCTGACACCACCGACGCGGGCGGCAGGCACCGTGTCCTGGATGATTGCCCAGTAAATGGCACCGGTGAGGTACAGGAAGAACACCGCCAGCGCCACCAGAGCGACCGCCGGATACAGGGTTTTGACGATCCCGGCAAAACCGATGCACACGGCACACGCCAACAGACAGGTCACCAGCACTACCTTGCGCGAAAACATCATGCGCCCGGTTTTCTTGAACACGAAGTCGGAGATAAAGCCGCCCAACGCCAGGCCAAGGAAGCCCAGTACCCAAGGAATAACCGTGGCGATACTCATCTCCTTGACGTTAAGGCCGTGGGCCATGGTCAGGTAGCTGGGAAACCAGGTAAGGAAGAAGAACAGCGTGTAGTTGTACGAGAAGAACGCCAGCGAAGTGAACAGTACTGTCGGTTGCTTGAGGTAGTAGCGCAATGGATGAACCGGCTGGGCTGCCAACTCGCTCTGGCCTTCGCCCTGAGCGATCTCTTCAGCGATTTTGCCGGTTGGCTTGTCCTTGACGAACTTGTACCAGACCGCGGCCCATACCAGGCCAATCAGCATGATGATGATAAACGACACTTTCCAGCCGTAGCTGATGGCGATAAAGCCCACTACCGGCCCGGAAATCGCACCCCCCAAAGGGGTACCGGACATGGACGAGCCTAGTGCCCGCGCCCGCTGCTTGGGGGTGTACCAGTTGTTGACCATCTTGCTGGTGGTCACGCTGAGCGGGCCTTCACCCATGCCGAACAGGATGCGGATAAACACCAGCGACATAAAGCCCACGGTCAGCACCGTAAGGCCACTGAACAGCGACCACAGCACCATGGCCAGCAGCAGCGTGGTTTTTGCGCCGTAGCGGTCGGCCGCCCAGCCGCCGATAAAGTTGAATGCCGCATAACCGACAAAGAAACTACTGAAGATCATGCCCATCTCACCCGTGGTCAGACCGTAGTCTTTCTGGATGAAGGGGGCGGCGACGGACAATGCCGAGCGATCCAGGTAGTTAATGACGCCTGCCAGGAACAGCATGATGATGACTAAGGTACGACCTTGACCAAACATTGGAACCTCCCGCTTGTTGTTTTATTCGGTGAGGGTGCTCGCTGGGAGCACGTGAAACTGTGTGCGGTACGCAAAACTCGTAGCAGTTGCCGAAGACTGCGTCCGGCAGCGAAGCTGTCGTAAGGTCAGGTTCCCCGGTGTATCAGGCAAACCAGGGACCCTGGATTTACGATTGCTGCGCAACCGAACGTAGCCTGCGGCAACTGCTACAAAATCTCCTTGGGGTTGAGTTGCACCAGCACCTTGCGCGTCTGCTCGGGATGGTTCTCGATCAAGGCAATCGCCTGCGGCATTTCATCGAAGTGGATGCGGTGGCTGATCATTTCCTGAACCTGCAATTTGCCGCTGGCGATCAACTCGATCACCCGGGCGAACTTGCGGTTGTTCAGCCGCGAACCCACCAGGGTCAGTTCTTTCTTGATCATTTCCAACTGCACCAGATCGGTTGGCGTGGTGCTGAATCCCAGCAGCCCGATACGCCCCGCCGCTGAGGCAATGCGCACCATTTGCGGCATCAATGCGGGAATGCAAGCGGCGTCGACAATCAGCGGCACACCTTCGCCAGCGGTCAATTCGCGCATCGTCGCTTCGACGTCCACGTCCTTGCCGTTCAGGGTGCGGCTGGCCCCAAAGGCACGGGCGGTTTCAAGGCGTTCGTCAATCACATCGGTCACGGTGATGTCGGTCAGACCCAGTGCCCGCGCCATTTGCACCAGGGTCAGGCCGATCACACCAGCGCCGTAAATCAGCAGGCTGTCACCCGGCTGCGGCTGCATACGGTCAAGCACGTTAAGGGCGATGGAGTACGGCTCCACTAAAGCCGCATGGCTGAGTGACATGCCGTCCGGCAAGCGATGAACATTGCTCGCCGGCACGCAGACCTGCTCACTGAAACCGCCGTCACGGTGTACGCCGATCACTTGCAGCTTGGTACAGACGTTGGGGCGATTGATCCGGCAGGGGTAGCAGGTGCCGCAGCTGATCACCGGGTCGATGCACACGCGATCACCGACCTTGATCTGGGCCACATCCGCACCCACGTCACTGACCACTCCGGAGAACTCATGGCCGGTTACCCGCGGGAAGCGCACAAAAGCGTTCTGGCCGTGGATGATATGCAGGTCAGAGCCGCAGATACCGGCATAGGCCACATCGACCTTGACCTCATTGCGCGCCAGTTGAGGGGCGTCGACCTGGGCCAGGCCGAACTCAAAGGGAGCTCTTACTTGAAACGCTTTCATCGGGTAACTCCTGCCAGGGCATGACGCCCCGTTTTTTATAGTTATTAAACAGTCGAGCAATAAGCTTTTAAGCGGTATTACCAGTGCCAGAGCGTGCCGTCTTCCAGACGATTGACCGGCAGGCTGGCGCGTTTGTAGGGGTATCTGGCCGCCAGTTCTTCGTTGATGTCGACGCCATGGCCCGGTGTTTCACCTGGCGTGAAATGACCGTCCTCAAAGCGATAGGCATGGGGGAAGACTTCATCGGTCAGCGGGTCGTGAGGCATGTGCTCCTGGATGCCGAAATTGGGCACCCAGGTATCGAAATGCAGCGCCGCGCCCATGGTCACCGGCGACAGGTCGGTGGCGCCATGAAAGCCGGTACGCACCTGATACAGCGCGGCAAAATCAGCGATCCGCCGTACATGAGTGATGCCACCCGCGTGAACCAGGGTGGCGCGGATATAGTCGATCAACTGCTCCTGAATCAGCTCGCGGCAGTCGTGGATCGAGTTGAACACCTCGCCCACCGCCAGCGGTGTGGTGGTGTGCTGGCGGATCAAACGGAAGGCTTCCTGGTTCTCGGCCGGCGTACAGTCTTCGAGCCAGAACAGATTGAACGGCTCCACCGCCTTGCCCAAGCGCCCCGCTTCAATCGGCGTGAGGCGATGGTGGACGTCATGCAGGATGTGCAGGTCGTCACCAAAGCGCTCGCGCACGGCGGCAAACAGCTTGGGCACATGGTTGAGGTATTTGGCGGTGTCCCACACATGCTCTGCTGGCAGGTCGCTATCGGCTGGTTCATAGCGTTCGCCGCTGCGCTTGGCTACGCCATAGGTGGTGGCAATGCCGGGTATACCGCATTGCACACGCACCGCCTTGTAGCCCAGTTCAACATGACGGGCGACTTCGTCCAGGCAACCTTCGATGTCCTTGCCGGTGGCATGCCCGTACACCATGACCCGCTCGCGGCTCTTGCCGCCAAGCAACTGGTACAGGGGCATATTGGCGGCCTTGGCCTTGATATCCCACAGCGCCACGTCGACAGCGGCAATCGCGGTCATGGTGACCGGGCCACGGCGCCAGTAGGCACCGCGATACAGGTATTGCCAGATATCTTCGATGCGTTGGGCATCCCGCCCGATCAGCGCAGGCAGCACGTGTTCTTCGAGGTAGGCAACGACTGCCATTTCGCGGCCATTGAGGGTGGCATCGCCGATGCCGTAGACCCCGGAATCGGTGACAATTTTCAGGGTGATCAGGTTGCGACCCGGGCAGGTAACAATCACGCGCGCTTCAACAATCTTCATGGGTTCAGGCCTCGGCGACAGAAGAAAAGACAGGCATGTGCAGGTTCGGCATGGCGCCTGCCGGGATCAGTGCGCCGGGGTGCTGCACCACCTCCGCCGCCAGCTGGTGCCCCCAGCGCGCGGCCAGTTGTGGCGTACCGCCTTGCAAGCGGCAGGCAAGGTAAGCCGCACTGAATGAGTCGCCTGCCGCCGTGGTATCAACGATTCGCTGCACCTTCTCGGCGGGCACCTCGTAACGGCCGGCGGCGCACTGGATCAAGCACGAATCCGGACCACGCTTGAGTGCCACTTCGCCCACCCCAAACTGGGCATAAGCGCGAAACAAGGCCTCGTGATCGGCATAACCGAACAACGCGGCGTCATCTTCCCAGGTGATCAGGGCCAGATCGGTCAGGCGCAGCATGTCGCTGTATGCCTGGCGCGCTGAAGGCGCATCGGACCATAAATGGGGGCGGTAATTGTTGTCGAAGACGATGCGCATGCCGCTCTCGCGGGCCAGACGCAGGGCCAGCATCAGGCGTTCGCGGCCGCCGGGGGTAAGGATCGCCAGGCTGATGCCGCTCAGGTAGACATAGTCGTAATCGGCCAGAGCACGCAGAACGGCATCCGCCTCAGGCCCGTCGAAAACCCGCCGGGCGGCGGCTTCGCCACGCCAGTAGGCAAAACGGCGTTCACCCTGGTCATCGGTCTGAATGAAGTACAGGCCCGGCAGCGCATCCTTGATCACCCGCACATGCTGATCGCCGACACCTTCATCGCGCCACAACTGACGCATGGCCGTGCTGAAAGCGTCCGCGCCAATGGCGGTTACATAGTCGGCAACAATTCCGTTGCCGGCGCCCAGGCGGGACAAGTACACCGCCGCATTGAGCGTATCGCCACCGAAGGTCTGGCTGAACACGGCACCCGGCTGGCCGCGCATCTCAATCATGCACTCGCCCACCAGTGCCACCCGCAGGGGCTGGGTCAAATTGGCCTGTGGGCAATGCCCGAGGGTTACCGTCATCTCTGCGCGCCTTGTTTTTATGGGTCGCTTTGCGTCGACACAGGCACCGGAGAGTGACAGTGCGTCGAGCTGATTATTATTTTTGGAACGGCGTTTCATTTTTTCGCTTGAGGCCGAGTTTAATCAAAATCCGAACACCGTCAAGAAAAATGAAACAGCGTTTCGATTCTCTACGGTATATCCTTGGTTTTTTAAATTGCGTTGGAGCCTTCATGGACAACAGCACCACCCAGAACAACGAACTCGTCTCTGCCGTCGGCCGGACCATGGCTGTGCTTGAAGCCCTGGCCGAACACCCGGAAGAGAGTGGCGTTTCCGAAATTGCACAGAAGCTGGACATGTCAAAGAGCACGGTCTATCGCTTTTTGCAGTCACTCAAGGCGCGTGGTTATGTGGTTCAGGATGCGGAAGACCGCTACCGCCTGAGCGTGCGGCTGTTCGAGTTGGGGGCCCAGGCCCTGCCCCATCTGGATATCGTGCGTGAAGCCGAACCTGGCATGCGCCGCATCAACGAACTGACTGGCGAGACCGTGCATCTGGGCATCCTCGACGAAGGCAGCATCGTCTACGTGCACAAGATCGACTCCAAATACAACTTGCGCATGTACTCGCGCATCGGGCGCCGGGCGCCGTTGTACTGCACCGGCATCGGCAAGGTACTGCTGGCCTGGCTGGAAGAAGACGAACTGCTTGCGCTCCTGCGTGAAGAAAGCTTCGAGCGGCGCACCGCCAACACCCTCACCAGCATCGACGCCTACCTGCAGGAACTGGCGCTGGTTCGCGAGCAGGGTTATGGCGAAGACCATGAAGAATTCGAAGACAACATGCGTTGCCTCGCAGCCCCCATCCGCGACCGTTTCGGCCATGTGATTGGCGGCATGAGCGTGTCGTTCCCGTGCTTTCGCTTTCGCGAAGAACTGAAACAGGACTATGTGAAGCAGCTGATGGTGGCTTCGCAGCAGGTTTCAAGCCAGTTGGGCTGGCATCCGTAAGGGTGAAGCAAGGGGCTGCTGCGCTGCGCAGGAAAGTGCAGCACTTGCCTCTAACGCGAATAAAACCCAACTGCAACAAGCTCCTTGAATGCGATAAACTGCCCGCCGTTTAAAAGTCGGCAAGGACTCTACCCGGCCTGCCTCTCGCACAAGGATCGTCATGTTAAAACCCTCATTCCCCCTCGTCCTTGCCGCCCTCCTGGTGGCTGGCTGCCAATCCAGCACCCGCGCCCCGGACAAACCGTCCAGGCTCACCCCAGCCCAGGAAAAGGAGCAGGCCCTGCAACGCGGGGTTTATGAAAAGCTGATCAGCAAGGTGCTTGCCCGAGAGGCTGATCTGGCTAACGCCCAGGGCCGCAATGGCAGCTTCAACCTGGTAATGACCGTTGACGACAAGAACCGCATCATCGGTTGCGACACTCAACCCAACACGAAACTGGATAACCGGATCTACCCCTACAACCGAACACTGGCGACCGATCTGGTGTCAATCTGCTGGACCGCGGTGTTCCCCGAACTGCCTTCGTCATTGATCAATACCAGGACCAGAACGGCTAAAGTCGTCGCTCCGGTCGCGGTTTATCCCCTCACCGGGCTCAGTGCCGAGGACCGCGAACAACGCGCGGCAGCGTTGCTGGACAAGGCGCAAAACGATTTTCTGTTCAAGCACTTGCTTGCCCCGCTGCCCATCGACAGCATCGGTGTCGCCACGCTCATGATGATGAGCGACAGCACAGGCAAGGTGCTGGAATGTGCGGCCAGTCTGGATCCCCATGCTCTGCGTCCCGCTGAGTTCAAGCAGGACGATACCTTGCTTGCCAGCCTGGTCCAGCGCTGCAAGCAAATGAACCTGAGCACCATGCCGGGCTTTGAACTCAACGCCAGAGGGATAGGCAGCGCATTCCACAGAATCGAGTACTCGCCCTGGAAAGCCGGACTCAAGCCCCATGCGACGTCAGATTCCGAGTGATGCCATCGCGAGCAAAAGGGGCCGTGTGAAGCGCTGTGTTCTCACAGGCTTCTCACACTCACAAACCCGGAGGTCAGCCCGAACACCTCAACCCCTTGGGCAGTGGATTGGCCAATTGTGACCTCGCGCCGCACCACTGGCGCGTCCAGGTTTTCACGGTGCTCTACGAACATGGCATCACCGGCCTGTTCCACGGCTGCGTGGGGGATGATGAAACTGTTCTCGTTGCGGTATGTCACGATGGTCATGTGGACACTCATGCCCAACCGGACATTTTTGAAGTCGCCATCCTCGGGGGCATTTACGGTGATGGTGACCGGGAATCTGGCAGCACTACCTGCGTTGTCATCCTGAACGGCCAACTGACTGATGGCGCTGACGTAACCACTGAGTTGCCGTCCCGAAAAGCCATCGCCGGCTATAGCTACGTCCTGGTTCAGGACAAATTTGTTCACGTCCGACTCCGCCACTTGGGTAACAACCTTGAGACCTTTCAAGTTGCCCAGCTTGATGAGCTGCTGGCCTGTAGCCAAAAGAACGCCCCGGTGCAGCCCCCCGCTTCGCCCGCTGTCGACTGCGGCGCCCCAAGGGACAACACAACACCCGAAAACGGAGCATGGAGCGTCTTGTGTTCCAGTAAGGCGCTTAGCTGTTGATGGGCGATGGATGCATTCTGGTACTCCATATCGGCAATGGTTCTGGCCTCACCCTTGCCGGCTGCCTGCACATGCTTGAGCTCGATTTTGGCAGCCGTCAGCTCAAGCGACTGCAGGTTATGTTGCTGCTTCAAGGCATCGCGCTCGTTACGCGGAACAATACCTTTTTGATACAGCTCCTCGACCTGAGAAAGCTCAAGTTCAAGACTGCCCGCATACAGTTCGGCCACTCTGAGCGCTTGCCTGGCTCGCATCATCTGCTGCCCCGTCGCCCATGCCTCGTAGACTTCAAAGGCCTGCTGCATTTTCAGTTTGTTGGCCAGAGCATCCCTGACCTTGATTTCTAGCAGCGCCGTATCGAGCGACAGTAATGCCTGCCCCTGTTCGACCTGCATACCGGGCCGCAACTCATTGGCCAAGGCAAAACCTTCAAAAGGAGCAGTGATGATGGTTGTCTCAACCGGTTCGATTTTGCCGACCAGGCCGATTTCATGCTCCAGCTTCTGACTACTGACCGCCACCCAGGTAACGGGGCCGTCCGGGGTCGCCGGCAGGAGCAAAACCAGGGCCAAGGTCAGCAGCAGGCCCAAAGCTGCAAAATACTTCCAGCGCCCCGCCAGGGCATTGGACCGATCAAAAACTCTCAAGTGATATCTCCCAGCTCTCCAGCATCACGCCCAGCAGCACATCCAGCTGGGCTCTGGCATCCAGATATGAAATCTTCGCGCTCAAATTGGCATCTTCAGCCGCACGTAAGTCGGCTTCAAAACTGATGATTTGAAAGTTGCTGGATCGGCCAGCATTCAACTTGTCGTTCTCGATGGACAGCTTGCGTCTGGACAGGTCCATGACCCGCTGGGAAATTTCAAGCTGACGCCAAAGAGTGTTCAGGCCCCGAACGGAATCGGTGATCTGACGCTTCAAATCGATAAGCGCCTCCTCCTGATACAACTGCTGCTGCTCAACCAGAGTCTGGGCATTGACCTTGGCCTGGCGGATGCTGATATCTCCAATAGGAATCTCCAGCTTCAGACCTGTGTAACTGTCCCACGTCCGATTGGAGCCATTGATGCTGTGATTGTCCCGTTGCTGATTGACGCCTGCCACCAACGACACATCCCAACGCCCCCGGTCTTGCGCGACCAACAGGTTGATCGATGCCTGTTCGCTCTGTAACAGTGTCGCCAGGTATTGCGGCTGCCTGGCCTGCGCCACTTTCAGCGCAGTCGCCTGATCAATATCAAGCCGAGTCACTTGCAGGGTGTCACTGGCACGCACAGGCGTCTCCAGATCGAGTGCCAACAGCTTGAGCATCACTAATCGACTCGCCTCCAACTGATTTTTCGCCTCTTCTACCGCCAACTCCTGTGTCGCGATATCCGCCTCGATCTGGACAACGTCAAACTCCGCTACTCGACCCGCACCAATCAGCTGTTTGTTGATATTGAGCAACGAGACGGCCCGACCAAGCGCCTCCATAGCAAGCGTTACCTGAGTCTGGGATTTCATCAGCGTACGGTAGGCCGCGATGATGTCGTACACGGTTTTGGATACGCTCGCCTTCACATTCAACTGGTTGACTTGCTCGGTCAATTTGGCCAGGCGCAAGGGTGCCGTCGTGACTTCTTTACCTGCCCCCCTGAGCAACGGTTGAGTCAACGTCAGCCCCAGGCCATCACTGCTCATGTCACCCGAATTTTTCGTGGCATTGAGCTGCTGGTTCCAGCTCAGATCAATGTTGGTCCCATACTCACCCAGCAGGCTCACCTTGGGCGTAATGCCAGTAGAGCGACTGCTGTCGACGCTGCCCCTGGATAGCCGGTGAGTACCACTGAGCTTGAGTTTTGGGTTGAACAGGTCATCTGCCACGAGCAAATCGAACTTCTCCCGCAAACGCTGGAGCTTGAGGCTGCGGATGCTGTAGTTGCGGCGCAGGCCCAACGAAACAGCTTCAGCCAGGGACAGATCGATGGAGTGCTGACTCAACAAGTCACTGCGCAACTCGCTCTGGTGCGGCACGCCGGCGTCGACTCGAGCCGGGGCGGCTGCCAGCTGTTTCGACAGGATCAAAACACAGCACGCAGCGCTTGTAACAACCGCTAATTTAATAATCACGGAGCGCCTCTACAGGCGTAAGGCGCGAAGCCGCAATTGCAGGTTTCAACCCAAAGAAAACGCCGACCAGTAACGTGCTTAAAACGCCCAACGGGATGGACAGCATCGCCAACTCAAATGCCCACCCCGATATCACGGCATACAGCCAGGCCAGCGCTATACCCACGCCCGCACCCAACACAGCACCCAGCGTACTGAGCGCGAGCGCTTCGATTAGAAACAGATTGCGTATGTCCTGGCGGCGAGCGCCAATAGCCATCCGCAAACCGATTTCAACACGTCGCTCGGAAACGTTCATATACATAACATTCATAACAGCCACACCGCCGCCCACCAGAGCAATAGCACCGAGTGCTATCAACAGATAATGGAACGTTCTATTTTGGCGATTCATACCCTCGATTATCTGTTGTGGAACCATTATTTGAACTGAACGAAATTCAAAAGCACGGGCCAACTGATCATGTAACCGCAGGGCAGCGATTTCAATATTGAGCGGGGGAGGAACACGGACAATCAGATCACGCAGCGCGGTCTGGCTTTCTACTCGGGAAATAGCATGCAACGATATAAAGACCGAATCGTCGACAACAACAGGACTGACGATCGAGTTCGTCTTCGATTTCAAAATACCCACAACCTTAAACAAGTAGTTATTGATATTAAGCCAATCACCTACCTGGATTCTAGAACCGGCCTCACTCAACGAGACGGCGACTTGATGACCGAGAACAACAACGTTTTCTTCACGATCAAACTCATGCAGGAATCGCCCCTTAAGTAACGATAGCGTGATCACATCAAACAAAGAAGACTCGGTACCGACAAGGCGGGCATTGACTGAACGATTATTAAATACCAGGCTGATGGAGGCGAATACTGTCGGTGTTATCTGCAGCCCAGGGAGATCCAACCCCTCGATTTTCGCAGCATCTATGGAGAGCAACGACACCTGCGCATCCTCTTTATCCGGCAACTGTGCGACTAACGTATCGGTCCCCATACCCTGAAATATAGAGGCAGCATCGAGTCCCGCGTTGTGCCCGATATTGATGATCGCAACAATGGAGGCGCTGCCTATTACGATACCCAAAAGCGCCAAGGCCGAACGTCTGGACAATGTACGAAAACTGTCAAGTGCATCTTCAACAGCCTGATTCAATGGGAGCATTATTAACGTACTCAAAGGACGGATGCTCCCATCTCCTCAACCCTGCCACCACGCACCCTGATTTTTTTTTGCATCAAATGCGCAACTTGATTGTCGTGGGTCACAATCAACAACGTGACCCGTTGTTCTTTTTGTATCGACAACAATAACTCAAGTATTTCACGGGCAGTTTCACTGTCCAGGCTACCCGTCGGTTCATCGGCAAGAATCAAGGAGGGTTGACCTATGAGCGCGCGTGCAATCGCCACTCGTTGCTTTTGTCCCCCTGACAAATCGGCAGGTTTGAAGCGGGCACGATCCGCCATACCAACCCTGTCTAATATCTGCATGGCTTGTTCTAGAGCGCGCGCACGATCAACCCCCCTATAGCGGAGCGGTAAGGCCACATTCTCCAGAACACTCAAGCGGGCAATTAAATTATAATTCTGAAAAACAAATCCTATTTCTGACTTTCTAAGCATTGCCAGCTCATCACTCTGAGCATTTGCAACTGAATGCCCCAGCAGTAGATAGTCGCCCTCATCAGGAAAATCCAGCAAACCGATAATACTCAGAAGCGTACTTTTACCTGAGCCAGACGGCCCAACAATAGCGCATGTTTCTCCCACACCCACCTGAAAATCGACATGTTTGATAACCTGAAGGGTCTTTGCGTCATGACGGTAACTTTTACTGATACCTTTCATAGAAATACATATCAAATTATCCATGACAACCCTTAACCCTTTAAAAACAGTGACTCATTGTTAGCCCAGGAGAGGGAGAGCACGCGAACACGACAACTGCATGACAGGAGAACGCAATCACTACGCTTCAAACATAAAGCCATTTCTTTAGATACACATAACAACAGCGAGGAATTTTACTTTTCAAACCGCGCGCACCTGCTTGTGACGTCACACCGACAAGAGCGCGCGGCCACTACACTATCCGCAGGCAGCCATCAACACTGTCCGCACAGACATAAATAACTTACAGAGCAAGTACTGTAGAAGCCTTACACTTCGGATCTTTCCCAGACTTATCAAAAACAAACTCAATACCCACACTAATCGGATAGCCTGGAACCTGAGGCAACCACCGGCTCAAAGACACCTCACGCCAATAGTCGTCCTGCTTCAAGTTATCCGCCGAGTAAACAGTCATAGCCGTGGAAGTACTCGAATGGCTCATGCCCATATTAAGATTGGCTTTATTACCACCGCTCTGATTCTTAAACTTGAAAATTTTGTACTTTTGTATATGCGCCGAAACGGTACGCGTTTTCGGGCCTATAGTATAGACACCCATCGCACGCCCACCAAAATCACCACCGTTACAACCAATCACAAACTCTTTGGTTATCAAATTAGAGTTAGCACTCGCAGAAACACTTACAAACATAGCGCTGCTCGCAAGCGTACAAGCCACCAAGGCCAACCTAAAAGATCGATCAATCATCATGCGCACCTTAATTTATAGTTGTAATTAACTTAGTTCATAGACTGAAACTAAGAACGTCAATTTGATCATCTCACCGCATGGATATATGCAAGTAAAATCTGACCGATATGTAGGGCAAAAAACCACGGCAAGTCCACGGAGAAAGCGGGCGCAGCCCCCAGGATCGGAAGACCCGCTATTTCACCGTGGTGGTTTGCTCGCCAAATGACAGCTCGACGATCGTCGAGGCTTCAGCGGGTCTTTTCGGCGCAGCCTATACCGGAACAAACGCTGGCAGCGTTGCAGGCACTCCTGAACAACCTGGGCTTTGAACGACTTGGGAGATGAGCTTCGTTGGCGCATTTAAGGGCTATCGCGTCCGCTTAAAATGGACTGCCCCCGTTTCGTATTGCGCAGGGTGGGCCGCTATCGCCCAGGCGATACGCTCCAGCTTATTGGCCAAGGCTCACGCCACTTAATTGGAGTGATTAGCCGTTTTGGTGCGCTCGTGCACCAGCGTCTCGCGCCTACGGTGCAGCACGGAGAGGGTTTGCCGGGATTCGGTTTGGGGCGCAACCAAAAGCATCGAGGAACGCGAGGCCTCCATCACCACGACGCAGCGCGGCATGTTGCCGAAAAATTGCATCATCTGCGCTCGGGAGCATTTTTTGCGAAACACCTCGCGGCCCGACTTGTCCTGGCCGTGAAGGCGCACAGTATGTTTGCCCAGATCGATACCGATCAGTGCGGACTCGCTCATGATGATGGCCACCGAAAACAAAACACCCTGTGAAAGCGAAGCCTTCACAGGGTGTTGGGGGTGACCACCTGATTAACCCGCGCTCCTCTCGAAGGCGGGTTTTTTCAGTCTGGCTATCTTAGTGCGCGTAAGTCAGCAGCAACTCGGCGGGCGCTTTGAAATCCAGGGACATCATGACGCTCAGTGCGGTAATGGTGAAGATCGAGAACACGAACAGCTTGCGTGCCCAGACCTTGTCGTCGACAGCCTTGTAGCCCGTCCACGCCATGTACAGCCAGTACATGCCCATCGCAGCAGCCACGGCCATGTAGCTCATGCCGGCGTAACCGCCGAGGGTGAGCATCAGGGTCGCGATCAGGAACGCGAGGATGTAGAGCAGGATGTGCTTCTTGGCAACTTTGATCCCGCGCTTCACTGGCAACACCGGAATCGATGCAGCCAGGTAATCGTTGAAGCGGAAGATCGCAATGGCGTAGGAATGCGGCATCTGCCACAGGCTGAACATCACCAGCAGGGTCAGTGCGGCCATGTCGAAGCTGTTGCTCACTGCGACGTAGCCGATAACCGGTGGCATCGCACCCGACAGACTGCCAATCAGCGTGCCGTGAACCGACTTGCGCTTGAAGTACAAGCTGTACAGACCGACGTAGATCACAAAGCCGATCGCTGCGAACAGAGCCGCCAGCGGGTTGGCTACGCGATACAGCAGGGCAAGGCCGGCGACCCCCAGCAAGGTGGCGTAAACCAGTGCCACCTTGAGGGAGATCAGACCCTGGACCAATACGCGGTTCTTGGTGCGGTCCATCTTGATGTCAATGTCGCGGTCGATGCAGTTGTTGAACACACAACCGGACGCTACCACCAGGGAGGTGCCGATTACCGCGGCCAGGAAGAGGGCAAGATCGAAATGCCCCTTCGAGGCCAGGAAAAACCCGCCTGCCACAGAAAGCACGTTACCGAAAATGATCCCCGGTTTGGTGATTTGGATAAAGTGCTTAAAGGACATCGGGTCTTACCTCACTTCGCCATCATTTCAGTGTGGATGCTGAACATGATCCACAGGGACAAGCCCACCAGCAGCACAATAACCAGGGCCGCGAATACCAGCGCCGTGACGTTGTTGCGTTGAGCAGGCGAGCGGTCCAGGTGCAGGAAGTACACCAGGTGAACAACTACTTGCACCACGGCGAACAACAGTACGATCGCCAGCGTGGTGAATTTTGGCAGCGATGGATACATCACCAGCCCAAACGGAATAACGGTCAGGATCACCGACAGGATGAAGCCGATTGCATAGGACTTCACGCTGCCATGATTGGCGCCGTCGGAATGTGCGTTAGCCATTACAAAGTCCCCATCAGGTAAACAACGGTGAATACGCAGATCCAGACCACGTCCAGGAAGTGCCAGAACAGGCTCAGGCAGCTCAGACGGGTCTTGTTGGTCGAAGTCAGGCCATTTTTCTGCACCTGATACATCATGATCGCCATCCAGATCAGACCGCTGGTCACGTGCAGACCGTGGGTACCTACCAGGGTGAAGAACCCGGACAGGAAGCCCGAACGGCTAGGGCCGTAGCCTTCGGAGATCAACAGGTGGAACTCGTTGATTTCCATGGCGATGAAGCCTGCACCGAGCAGGAAGGTCATGCCCAGCCAGAACAGCACTTGCTGCTTCTTGCCCTTGAACAACGCCAGCATGGCGAAGCCGTAGGTGATCGAGCTGAACAGCAACAGGGCGGTTTCACCCAGTACGTATGGCAGCTCGAAGATGTCGTGGCCCGACGGGCCGCCCGCTACGTTGTTAACCAGAACTGCATATACCGCGAAGATCGACGCGAACAAAATGCAGTCGGTCATCAGGTAGAGCCAGAAACCAAATATGGTTGTCTCGCCCGCGTCGTGGTGTTCCTCGTGCTCATGGTCGTGACCATGAGCGTGTCCAGCAGTGGTCGCTAAGTTCGACATGGTTTAAGCCTGTTCCAACTTGGTTTCAACACGGGAAGCCGGGATTGCTTTGGCGGCTACCAGACGCTTGTGCTGCTCAGCCTCGATACGCTCGATGGTCTCAACCGGCACCATGTAGCCTTGGTCATCACGGGCAGCGTGGGCAACGAAGACCACGACAGTGCCGACCAGGCCAACGATAGCCAACCACCAGATGTGCCAGATCATTGCGAAACCGAACACGGTCAGCAAAGCACCCATGTACACACCAGTTGCGGTGTTGTTAGGCATGTGGATGGGCGAGTACTTGGCCGGGGCCTTGTACGCAGTACCGTTTTCCTTGGCTTCGGTGAACGCGTCGATGGTGTCGACTCGTGGCACTACAGCGAAGTTGTAGAACGGAGGTGGCGACGAAGTCGACCATTCCAGGGTGTGGCCATTCCACGGATCGCCGTGCTCGCAGGCGTTCTCTGGCAGCTTGCGGTCACGCACGCTGACGTACAGCTGGATCAGCTGGCAGGCAATACCGATAGCGATCAGTGCTGCGCCGAACAGAGCAACGTACAGGTAAGGCACCCACTCAGGGTTGGTGCTGGCGTTCAGACGACGGGTCATGCCCATGAAGCCCAGCGCGTAGAGCGGCATGAAGGCTACGAAGAAGCCGACGCACCAGAACCAGAACGCTGCCTTGCCCCACTTCTCGTTCAGTTTGAAGCCGAACGCTTTAGGGAAGTAGAAGCTGAAGCCTGCGATGTAACCGAATACCGCGCCGCCGATGATCACGTTATGGAAGTGAGCAATTACGAACAGGCTGTTGTGCAGTACGAAGTCAGCACCCGGGATGGCCAGCAGTACGCCGGTCATGCCGCCGATAGCGAAGGTCACCATAAAGCCCAGGGTCCACAGAACCTGGCTGGTGAAGCGCAGACGGCCCTGGTAGATGGTGAACAGCCAGTTGAATAGCTTGACCCCTGTAGGGATCGAAATCAGCATCGTCGCCAGACCGAAGAAGGCGTTGACGCTTGCACCCGACCCCATGGTGAAGAAGTGGTGCAGCCAAACCATGAAGCCCAGTACCGAGATCGCGCCGGAGGCGTAGACCATCGAGTGGTGACCGAACAGACGCTTGCCGGTGAACGTGGAGATCACTTCGGAGAAGATACCGAACGCCGGCAGAATGAGGATGTATACCTCAGGGTGACCCCACGCCCAGAACAGGTTGACGTACATCATTGGATTGCCACCAAGTTCATTGGTGAAAATGTGGAAATCCATGTAGCGGTCAAGTGTCAGCAGCGCCAGGGTAGCGGTCAGGATCGGGAACGAAGCCACGATCAGAACGTTTGCCCAGGTGCAGGTCCAGGTGAAGATCGGCATGTCCATCAGCTTCATGCCAGGAGCGCGCATTTTCAGTACGGTCGCCAGGAAGTTAACCCCGGTTAACGTCGTACCTAGCCCCGACAGCTGGAGAGCCCAGATGTAGTAGTCCATCCCCACGCCAGGGCTGTACTGCAAGCCCGACAGCGGCGGATAAGCAACCCAGCCGGTCTTGGCGAATTCGCCGACGCCCAGGGACAGGTTGACCAGAACAACGCCGGACACCAGCAGCCAGAAGCTCAGGGAGTTCAGGAACGGGTAGGCCACGTCACGGGCGCCGATCTGCAGCGGCACTGCAAGGTTCATCAGGCCGGTGAAGAATGGCATCGCCATGAAGATGATCATGATCACACCGTGAGCGGTGAAGATCTGGTCATAGTGCTCAGGTGGCAGGTAGCCAGGCGAACCCTCGGTGGCCATGGCCAGCTGGGTACGCATCATGACGGCGTCGGCAAAGCCGCGCAGCAGCATGATCATGGCAACGATGATGTACATCACGCCGATTTTCTTGTGGTCGACTGACGTTAGCCATTCGGTCCACAGGTAAGTCCACTTCTTGAAGTAGGTGATTGCCGCAAACAGCGCCAGACCACCGAGCGCGATCATGGCAATGGTGACCATGACAATCGGCTCGTGGAACGGGACCGCTTCCCAACTTAATTTACCAAACATCGTTTACTCCTCTGCCCCGGCAGCTGAATGCGAACTTGTGTCCACGCCATCGATCACGGCTACTTCTTTCTTCTCGTGCTTGACCGGCTTGCCTGGCGTCATACCTTCGTACTTGTCGACGATTTTCTGAAACAGGTTCGGTGTGTACGAGGAGAACAGCTCAACCGGGTTGTTCTGGCTTGGTTTGCTCAAGGCTTCGTATTCAGCTTGGTCAAGCTGTTTAGGTGATGCTTTGACTTCACTGACCCAGGCATCAAAGTCAGCCTGAGTAGTCGCGATCGCTTTGAATTTCATGCCGGTGAAACCAGCGCCGCTGTAGTTGGCAGAGATGCCTTCCATTTCAGCGTTGCGGTTGGCAATCAGATGCAACTTGGTCGTCATACCGGCCATGGCGTAGATCTGACCGCCCAGGCCCGGAATGAAGAACGAGTTCATGACCGTGTCAGAGGTGATACGGAAATTGACCGGGGTATTGGCCGGGAACACGATCTTGTTGACGGTGGCGATACCCTGTTCCGGGTAGATGAACATCCACTTCCAGTCCATTGCCACCACTTCGATGGTAATCGGCTTGACGTCAGATTCGAGCGGACGATACGGGTCCAGCGCGTGGGTCGATTTGTAGGTGATCACGCCCAGGGCGATGATGATCAAAATCGGCACGGTCCAGATCACAACTTCGATCTTGGTGGAGTGCGACCACTTCGGTGTGTAGGTAGCGCTGGTGTTCGACGCACGGTATTTCCATGCGAAAACCAGGGTCATAATGATGACCGGCACTACGACCAGAAGCATCAGCAATGTTGCAGTGATGATCAGATTACGCTCTTCGACCCCGACCTGCCCCACCGGATCCAGTAGTGTCCATTTGCAACCTCCCAGCAGCAACATGCCGAAAAGTGGCAAAAAGCCAAGGAGTCTGGGGTACCTTTTTTTAGTCATCTCACGACCTCTAAAACAGCTTGCACAATGCAGTTGGTTTTTTTCGCCAACACTTCGCCCTGCCAAGGGTTGGCTCTTTTCCGGAATTGAATAAAAGCCTGCTCTATCACCATCAGGCGAACGGGCAAATTCCGGGTTAGCAGTGATTTCTTATTCGATACGTGGTCAATGGCCTTGTCGACCAATTCCATTTGGTGCGGAACTTAGAAGGGTTGCCAGTACCTGGGAGTCGCATGGGACGCCTGTATTGAACAACCCAGTCGGCCTTCAACTTCCCGCTTTGGCTCAGGGATGAGCAGGCTGGACGTTCAGTGCGGGCGATTGTAGTTAGGTAGCTCTCTATAAACCATGTCTCATCCGGAAATAATTCATCTCGGCACCGGTAACAATCCCTACCTATTATTACGCCCCGCGCTTTGACACCCCCCTTACTCGTGGCTGTAGCACGCCATTACCCCTCGATTTCAACGCCCCTTTTTAGCGCACGACAACTACCCCCCTACCCCTCCTGAACGCCCAAATAAAAAGGGCTACAGCCGATTTGCGTTGAGTCTCGCCACGTACTTTTCAACCCCGTCATCAGCGTCAAAAAGCCTCAGAGCCGTTACACGAAGTCATACGTTTAAAAGACCGTCTGTCAGACGAAGACACGCCCTGCGACAAACTCTCCGTGACAATATGTCGCAGTGCTGCGCACCCATTTTCGACGCCCGGATAACACCCTCTTTACATTTGTGCGCGGACAAAAAAACGCCCCGCACATCCAGAGGAAGAACGAGGCGCCTCATGCCAAATTTAACGCTTTGCTTAGCTGGCTTTTTGACGGTTGCGGTAAATGCCCAGAGGCACCAGCACGGCAGTCATCACAAAGGCCACTAGCGCCCACTGCGCCAGCGACAGGCCGAGCACGGGCGGGTAAGGGGTTGAGCAAAAGCCGTCCACCTGAAACCCCAGCGGGAAGATCGCCGCCAGCGGCAAGCCATCGACAATCGGCTGCAACGCGTCAAGACCGCAGCTGACTGCCGGGTTGGCCAGGATATAGACGTGACGTCCGGCAGCGGCGATTCCACCAATGGCGCTCAGCACCACCAGCACTTCCAGCACCGTAAGGCTGCGCCGGGTAGGCATCGCGGCGCCGATAAAGGCAAAGATCGCGATCAGCAGCAGGGCATAGCGCTGCAGGATACACAGCGGGCAAGGCGCCTCGCCGAGCACGATCTGCATATAGAGGGCGCCGCCGATCAGCGCCAGGCAAATCAGCCCGAGCAGAACCAGGAAGCGCTTCTCCCGGCCCAGTTGCAACATGTCATTCGTCATCCCGCGTCCCTTAGCCTGATTGTGTGTAAGCCGCGCAGTTTACACCCAGACCTGATGCCTGGATGTATCTGAACGTTACCGGAAAGGTCGCGCAAGGGGATTAATGGGGGATTAAGGTTACTTCAGCTCTGCCGCCGGGCCGAAGAACTCGTAGCGACTTTGCTCCTCAGGCACACCCAGTGCTTTGAGGTGACGCTTGACAGCCCCCATGAAGCCTTTGGGCCCCAGGAAATATGCATCCACGTCGCGCTCTTGCGGTAACCATTGCGCCAGCACTTCCTCAGTCAAAAGCCCTACATGATTTGCAGATTCGCCCTGCTCGTCGTAGCAGTAAAAACGCTGCAATTGAGGGTGCTGATCGGCCAGTTCATCTACCCAGGTGCGGAAGGCGTGCACATCGGCATTGCGGGCACAGTGGATAAAGTGAATCGCACGCTTAGTCGCCAACGCAGCCTCAAGCATCGTCAGGGTCGGCGTAATACCCACGCCACCGCTGATCAGCACCAGCGGTTTTTCGCTGTCGGTCAGGGTGAAGTCGCCCGCAGGCGGGAACAGTTCCAGGGTGTCGCCTACGTTCATCCGGTCATGCAGAAAGCTGGAGACGACCCCGCCGCTCTCGCGCTTGACGCTGATGCGGTAGCGACCGACCTGGGCCAGCGCAGAAAGTGAGTAATTGCGGCGCACTTCCTGACCATCAATCATCAGCTTGAGGCCGATGTACTGACCCGGAGCAAATTCAAGGATTGGCTGCTGATCGACCGGACGGAAGTAAAACGAGGTGATCTCAGCGCTTTCCTGGATCTTGGCCGCCAGCTTGAACGCTCGCCCGCCGCGCCAGCCGCCGGGGGCAGCCGCTTTTTCGTCGTAAATGGCGGCTTCGGCACCGATCAGGATATCGGCCAGCTGGTTATAGGCCGCGCCCCAGGCACTCAATACTTGAGGGGTCGCGATATCGCTGCCCAGAACTTCCTCAATCGCCCGCAGCAAGCAGCTGCCGACAATCGGGTAATGCTCAGGAAGGATTTGCAGCGCAACATGCTTGTTGATGATCTTGGCCACCAGATCGCCCAACTGGTCGAGCTGGTCGATGTGCCGTGCATACATCAATACGCCGTTGGCCAATGCACGGGGCTGGTCGCCACTGGCCTGGTTGGCCTGGTTGAACAGCGAGCGCACCTGCGGGTACTCCGACAGCATCATGCGATAGAAATGAGTGATCAGCCCCTCACCGCCGCTTTCCAGCAATGGCACGGTGGATTTAACGATGGCACGATCCTGAGCAGTAAGCATAAGGTAACTCCTGGGCACGTAGGCTTTAACAATTACCCTTTACCTATCAGCTTTCGTGCCAACATTTAAACCGTTAAAAATCAATGACTTAAAACATATATAGTCATTTTGACTCAATCTAATTTATAGTCATAACGACTATACGAGGTCAAAATGACTGCAAAACTGCTACTCACCACCTTGCTGCCGCTTGTGGCGGACTTGTCCCGCGATCTGCCCGAAAGCGAACGCTATCGACGCCTGCTACAAGCCTTGCGCGCCCTGCTTCCCTGCGATGCGGCGGCACTGCTGCGCCTGGACGGTGAATGGCTGGTGCCGCTGGCGGTCGACGGCTTGAGCCTGGATACCCTGGGGCGACGCTTTAAAGTCAGCGAGCACCCGCGTTTTGAAGCATTGCTCGCCAGCCCCGGCCCGACACGTTTCCCCAGTAATTGCGAACTGCCAGACCCCTATGACGGGCTGGTAGACGGGTTGGCGGAGCACCTGGAGGTTCACGACTGCATGGGTTGCCCGCTATTCGTGGACGAGCGTCCCTGGGGGCTGCTGACGCTTGATGCCCTGGACCCAAAACGCTTTGAGCCGATCGAGCTGGACGATCTGCAGGCCTTTGCCAGTCTGGCCGCAGCCACGGTCAACGTGGCTCAACGCATCGAGCGCCTGGCATTGCGGGTGGAAGATGAACAACAGAAAGCCGAACTCTATCGACAGGCCAACGGTTCGCCCAATAAAGAACTGATCGGCCAGAGCAAGATTCACAAACGCCTGCTTGAAGAAATCGCCCTGGTGGGCGGCAGTGACCTGACGGTGCTGATCACCGGCGAAACCGGTGTCGGCAAGGAGCTGGTGGCACAGGCCATTCACGCCGCCTCGCCACGGGCGGATAAACCGCTGATCAGCCTGAACTGCGCCGCCCTGCCCGACACCCTGGTTGAAAGCGAACTGTTCGGTCATGTGCGCGGCGCCTTCACCGGGGCAACCAATGACCGGCGCGGAAAATTCGAACTGGCCAACGGTGGCACCCTGTTTCTGGATGAAGTGGGCGAGCTGTCACTGACCGTGCAGGCCAAGTTGCTGCGGGTGCTGCAAAGCGGGCAGTTGCAGCGCCTGGGCTCGGATCAGGAGCATCAGGTCGACGTGCGGCTGATCGCGGCAACCAACCGAGACCTGGCCGAAGAAGTGCGCAGCGGGCGCCTGCGGGCGGACTTTTATCACCGCCTGAGTGTTTACCCGATCAGGGTGCCGGCATTGCGTGAGCGCGGGCGGGATGTGCTGTTGTTGAGCGGTTTTTTCCTTGAACAAAACCGTTCGCGCATGGGCCTTGGCAGCCTGCGCCTGAGCCCGGACGCGCAAGCTGCACTGGTGCAGTATTCCTGGCCTGGCAATGTGCGCGAACTGGAGCACTTGATTGGCCGCAGCGCCCTTAAAGCCCTGGGCAGTTGCAGCACGCGACCACGCATTTTGACCCTGACCGCCGCCGACCTGGACTTGCCAACGACCCCGCCAAGCGCTGCGGTGATTGAGCCTCAGGGCGCACCGCAGACCATTGGCGACTTGCGCCTGGCGACAGAGGACTACCAGCGCCAGCTGATCAGCGCCTGCCTTGAACGCCATCAACACAACTGGGCCAGTGCTGCGCGGGAGTTGGGCCTGGACCGGGCGAATCTGGGGCGCATGGCCAAACGACTGGGCCTCAAACCCTGATCCCGTAGCAGCTGCGGAGCCTGCGAGGCTGCGTCCGGCGGCGAAGCCGTCGTGAAATCAGACTCTGTGGTGTGCCAGTTAAAACCGGCTCTCAGGGTTTACGACGGCTTCGCCGCCGGACGCAGCCTCGCAGGCTCGGCAGCTGCTACAGGGGGATTTGTGCCTGCCCGCTAAAGCCCGTCCGGTTAAGGTCGATAACCCTGTATCGCTCCCACCACAGAAGGTTTTTATGTCATCGAACAATGCCCGCGCAGACTCACTTTCCCTTCTGCTCTTCACTCTGCGCAGCGGCAAGTTGTTGGCGATCAACCTGCTCAAGGTCAGTGAAATCATTCCCTGCCCGCCGCTGACCAAAATGCCCGAGTCGCACCCCAACGTGAAAGGCATTGCGGTGTTGCGTGGCACGGCGTTGTCGGTGATTGATCTAAGCCGGGCCATCGGCGAGCAACCGCTGCTCGACCCGGATGGCGGCTGCCTGATCGTGACCGATGTCAGCCGCTCCAAGCAGGGCCTGCATGTGCAAGCCGTGAGCAAAATCGTGCATTGCCTGAGCACGGACATTCGTCCACCGCCCTACGGCTCCGGCAAACGTTCGTACATCACCGGTGTCACCCAGGTCGACGGCGTGCTGGTGCAGGTGCTGGATATCGAAAAGGTGATCCACGGCATCGCTCCGGCAAAAGTCGAAGGCGCCGACCAGGACCTCAGCAAGGAAGACTCCAGACTGCTGGCCAACGCCCGGATCCTGGTCGTCGATGACAGTCAGGTGGCCTTGCAACAATCGGTCATTACCCTGCGCAATCTTGGCCTGCATTGCCACACGGCGCGCAGCGCCAAGGAAGCCATCGAACGCCTGCTGGAATTGCAAGGCACACCGGACCAGATCAATGTGCTGGTGTCCGATATCGAGATGTCGGAAATGGACGGTTATGCCTTTACCCGCACCGTGCGCGACACCCCGGACTTTGCACACCTTTATGTGCTGCTGCACACCTCGCTCAACAGCTCGATGAACAGCGAAAAAGCCCGTCTGGCCGGGGCCAATGCGGTGCTGACCAAGTTCTCGTCACCCGAGTTGACACAGTGCCTGATCCTGGCGGCGCGCACCGTTGCCGAGCAAGGTTACTGAGGGACATGAGCGATTACTGCCTGCTGTTGCGCAAAGACCTGACCCGCCCGCTGGCAGCCGTGCACTGGCCTGAAGATGTAAGCCTTGTGCCCCTGAGCGATGACCTGTTGCAACCGGTGCATGCCTTGCTTAGCCAGGGCTACAGCGACGGCAGTGGCCATATTGATTCGTTCGGGGAGTGGAGCCACAGCCTGCTGCACGACGCCGAATTCGACCCGCAGCTGTGCTTGATCGCACTGCGTTCAGGCGTTGTGGTGGGGGTTGCGCAAGGCTGGACCAGCGCTTATCTGAAGGATTTGGTGGTGCATGCCCGGCATCAAGGGCAAGGCATTGGCCAGGCGCTGCTGGCGAAGGTGTTTGCGGTGTACGCACAACGCGGTGAGCCCTGGGTTGACCTGAAGGTCATGGAGGGCAACACCAGGGCCCGCCGTTTGTACGAACGGGCCGGGATGATTCAGGTACAGCGCATCGAGCTATAAATCAGCGCTTGCCCATGGTTTTACGTGTGCCGTGTGGCGGTGCGCCCGGGGTTGTGTCGTGGCCGCCGAGGCCGCTCTTCTGGTAGTACGCCTTGCCCTGGGACTTGGCCTTGGCAAACTCGGAAGGCTTGAACGGGAAAGTGAACGCCGGGATGACCGGTTTTTTCGGGGTCTCCACAGTGGTTTCATTCTCAACCAGTTCAGCGTCCAAGGCATCAGGAGCCGTCGATTGTGTAGGAGTAGTCATGAAAGCTCCGAAATGCGGTAAAAAGTCAGGCCAAGTGGCGCAATGCCGCGCAGTATACCTGCGCGCCCCCTGTGCGTTGCACTCACTGGCCGTAAAAATCATCAATCTGCTCCCACCAAAATGACCAGCAGGGTGTTTTACCCAGGGCTAACTGTCAGCACTGTCAGTTTGCCGTCACCGTGCTGACCGGGTCGACGCGCTATAACTGATTGATCAGCCCCCACTCCACGCACATGGCGTCTATCCGGCATGCCGACCACAACTAGAAAAATCTTGCTGGGCACCCTCGTTGCAGCCCTGATCGGTGCTTCACTCTTTTGGCTCAACCGCCCCGCACCCGGCAAGTCCGCGGGCGCAGCTCCAGTGCCGGTACGGGTTGTTCAAGTGCTGCAACAAGACGTACCGCGCTATATCAGCGGGATTGGCGCGGTGTTGTCACTGCACAGCGTGATGATCCGCCCGCAAATCGACGGCATTCTCACCGAGATACGGGTCAAGGAAGGCCAGGAGGTCAAGGCTGGCGATCTTCTGGCAACCCTGGATGACCGCTCGATCAAGGCCAGCCTCGACCAGGCCAGGGCCCAACTGGGACAGAATCAGGCGCAGCTGCAAGTGGCACTGGTCGACCTCAAGCGCTACCAGTTGTTGAGCGTGGACAACGGCGTATCCAGGCAAACCCTCGATCAGCAACAAGCGCTGGTCAACCAGCTCAAGGCCTCGGCGCAAGGTAATCAGGCGGCTATTACGGCGGCGCAGGTGCAGTTGTCGTACACGCAAATTCAATCACCCGTCACCGGCCGCGTGGGGATTCGAACAGTAGACGCGGGCAACTTCCTGCGGGTCAGCGATTCTCTGGGGCTGTTTTCCGTCACCCAGATCGACCCCATTGCCGTAGAGTTTTCGCTGCCCCAACAACAGCTCCCCCTGTTGCACGACTTGCTCACGGCCAAAGACCCGGCCCGGGTCAAAGCCTTTATCGGCAACGCCGACAGCAGCGGCACGCCGCTGGGTGAGGGCCGCTTGAGCCTGATCGACAATCAGGTCTCGGCAACCACTGGCACGATCAAGGTCAAAGCCCAGTTCGACAACCCCAAACAAACCCTGTGGCCCGGCCAGCTGGTCAATGTCCAGATCCAGTCAGGGCTGGCAAAGAATGCGCTGGTGGTCCCGCCTCAGGTGGTGCAGCGCGGGCTGGACAACTACTTCGTGTACAGGGTCCAGGCCGACAAGGTCGAAACGGTGCCTGTGCTGCTGGTCTATCAAGACACCGAGCAGAGCATCATCACCGGCGTCAATCCCGGGGACACACTGGTCAGCGATGGCCAGTCGCGGCTCAAGCCAGGCTCGCGGGTTGAAATATTGAGTGAGCCAACGCCCGCTCAGGTGCAGCCATGACCAACAGCCGCTCGCTGTCCGCCTGGTGCGTCGACCACCCCGTCGCCACGGTGCTGCTGACGTTTGCACTGGTGCTCGTGGGGCTGATTGCCTTTCCACGCCTGCCAATCGCGCCATTGCCCGAAGCCGAGTTCCCGACCATTCAGGTGTCGGCACAGCTGCCGGGCGCCAGCCCGGACACGATGGCGTCGTCCGTGGCCACGCCGCTGGAAGTGCAGTTCAGCGCCATCCCCGGCATGACCCAGATGACCTCCAGCAGCGCGCTGGGCTCGACCACCCTGACCCTGCAATTCACCCTCGACAAAAGCATCGACACCGCCGCGCAAGAGGTTCAGGCGGCCATCAACACCGCGTCCGGCAAGTTACCCAAGGACATGCCGACCCTGCCGACTTGGAAGAAGGTCAACCCGGCCGACAGCCCGGTGCTGATACTGAGCATCAGTTCATTGCACATGCCCGGCACAGAACTCAGCGATTACGTCGAAACCCTGCTGGCACGCCAGATCAGCCAGATTGATGGCGTGGGCCTGATCAACATCACCGGCCAGCAACGCCCGGCGATCCGGGTCCAGGCCTCGGCCGACAAGCTGGCTGCCATTGGCCTGACCCTGGCCGATATTCGCCTGGCTATCCAGCAAACCAGCCTCAATCTGGCCAAGGGCGCGCTGTACGGCCCGTCGAGCATCTCCACCCTGTCGACCAACGATCAGTTGTTTGATGCGGACGAATACGGCCAATTGATCGTCTCGTACAAGGACGGCGCGCCCGTGCAACTGCGTGACGTGGCGCGAGTGGTCAACGGTGCAGAAAACGATTACGTACAAGCCTGGTCCGGGCACCAGCCGGGTCTGAATCTGGTGATCTCCCGCCAGCCGGGGGCGAACATCGTTGAAACCGTAGACCGCATCCAGGCCGCCCTGCCCGGCCTGCAAGCCATGCTCCCCGCCTCCGTCGAAGTGACCGTGCTGAGTGACCGCACCAAGACCATTCGCGCGTCCTTGCATGAGGTTGAAATCACCCTGCTGATTGCCGTGCTGCTGGTGGTTGCGGTGATGGCGCTGTTTTTGCGCCAGTGGTCCGCCACCCTGATTGTGTCGGCGGTGCTCGGGGTTTCGCTGATCGCAAGCTTTGCCCTGATGTATGTGCTGGACTTCAGTCTCAACAACCTGACACTGGTGGCGATTGTGGTCGCCGTGGGGTTTGTGGTCGACGATGCGATCGTGGTGGTGGAGAACATTCACCGCCATCTGGAAGCAGGCGAAAGCATGCGCGACGCCGCGATCAAGGGCTCCAGCGAGATTGGTTTTACCGTGGTCTCCATCAGCTTTTCGCTGGTGGCCGCGTTTATTCCATTGCTGTTTATGGGCGGCGTGGTCGGGCGGCTGTTCAAGGAGTTCGCCCTGACAGCGACCTCGACCATCCTGATTTCGGTACTGGTGTCACTGACCCTCGCCCCGACGCTGGCGGCCCTGTTTATGCGCTCGCCGGTGCACAAGCCAGATGCCAGGCCGGGCTTTGGCGAACGCTTGCTGGCGGGGTACGAAAAGATCTTGAAGCGCGCCCTGGCGCACCAGCGGTTGATGCTCGGCATTTTTGGCGTGACGCTGGCCATGGCCATCGCCGGGTATGTGCTGATCCCCAAGGGTTTCTTCCCGGTACAGGACACCGGCTTCGTGCTCGGCACCAGCGAAGCGGCGTCCGACATTTCGTTCCCTGACATGACACAAAAGCATCTGGCGCTGGCCAACATCATCAGCAACGACCCTGCGGTCCAGGCTTTTTCCCACTCCGTGGGCGTCACCGGCAGCAACCAGACCATCGCCAACGGCCGCTTCTGGATTGCCCTCAAGGACCGGAGCCAGCGCGATGTGTCGGCCAGCGAATTTATCGACCGGATTCGCCCGCAACTGGCCAAGGTGCCGGGCATCGTGCTGTATCTGCGCGCAGGCCAGGACATCAACCTCAGCTCGGGGCCAAGCCGCAGCCAGTATCAATACGTGCTCAAAAGCAACGACGGCCCGACGCTCACCACCTGGACCCAGCGCCTGACCGAAAAACTGCGCGCCAACCCGGCCTTTCGCGACTTGTCCAACGACCTGCAACTGGGCGGCAGCATCACCCACATCAGCATCGACCGGAACGCTGCAGCCCGCTTCGGCCTGACCGCCACCGATGTCGATGAAGCGCTGTATGACGCGTTCGGCCAGCGCCAGGTCAATGAATTCCAGACCGAGACCAACCAGTACAACGTCATTCTGGAGGTGGACGCGCAGCAGCGAGGCAAAGCCGAAAGCCTGGGCTACTTCTACCTGCGCTCGCCGCTGACCGGGGACATGGTGCCCCTGTCAGCCGTGGCCAAGGTAGACGCGCCTGCCAGCGGGCCGCTTTCGATCAGTCATGACGGCATGTTCCCGGCAGCCAACCTGTCGTTCAACCTCGCGCCCGGCGTGGCCTTGGGCGATGCCGTGCTGATGCTCAATCAGGCGAAAAACGAAATCGGCATGCCGAGTACCATAAGCGGCAACTTCCAGGGCGCCGCGCAGGCGTTCCAGAGCTCGCTGGCCAGCCAGCCGTGGCTGATCCTGGCGGCGCTGGTGGCGGTGTACATCATTCTGGGGGTGCTCTATGAAAGCTTTGTACACCCGTTGACGATCATTTCGACCCTGCCATCAGCCGGGCTCGGTGCGCTGCTGATGCTGTGGATATGCGGGCAGGACTTTTCAATCATGGCGTTGATCGGGCTGGTGCTGCTGATCGGTATCGTCAAGAAAAACGGCATTCTGATGATCGACTTTGCCCTGGATGCCCAGCGCAATCGCGGCCTGAGCCCGGAAGATGCCATCTATGAAGCCTGTATCACCCGGTTCCGGCCGATCATCATGACCACCATCGCCGCCCTCCTCGGCGCCTTGCCGCTGATGCTCGGCTATGGCACCGGCGCAGAACTGCGCCAGCCCCTGGGGATTGCCGTGGCTGGCGGGCTGCTGGTGAGCCAGGCCCTGACCCTGTTTACCACGCCGGTCATATACTTGTGGCTTGAGCGACTGTTCCATCGTTCCAAACCGATCACTGAGGCAGGTTATGCGCGTTCTGATCGTTGAAGATGAAGAGAAAACCGCCGACTACCTGCACCGCGGGCTGACCGAGCAAGGTTATACGGTGGATGTTGCCCGCGACGGCATCGAAGGCCTGCACCTGGCGATGGAGAGCGATTACGCGGTGATCGTGCTCGATGTCATGCTGCCCGGCCTCGATGGCTTCGGGGTACTGAGGGCCCTGCGCGGGCGCAAGCAAACCCCGGTGATCATGCTGACGGCACGGGAGCGGGTCGAAGACCGGATTCGCGGATTGCGTGAAGGCGCCGACGACTATCTGGGCAAACCGTTTTCATTTCTGGAACTGGTGGCCCGCCTGCAAGCCCTGACCCGTCGCAGCGGTGGTGGTCACGAACCGGTGCAGGTCACTGTCGACGACCTGTGGATAGATCTGATCAGCCGCAAGGCCAGTCGCGCCGGAACCCGCCTGGACCTGACCGCCAAGGAGTTTTCGTTGCTTAGCGTACTGGCGCGGCGCCAGGGTGAAATCCTGTCCAAGACGGCCATTGCCGAGATGGTCTGGGACATCAATTTCGACAGCGATGCCAACGTGGTCGAAGTGGCGATCAAGCGCTTGCGCGCCAAGCTCGACGGACCGTTCGAGCACAAGTTGCTGCACACCATCCGTGGCATGGGTTATGTGCTGGAGCGGCGCGGTGATTAAGCGGATCAAGGCCCTGGACTCCATCGCCATGCGCTTGAGTGCGATGTTCGCCCTCGTCGCACTGCTGGTGTTTGTGTTGATTGGCGGAGCGCTTTACCAGCAGGTCGACAAAAGCATCGGGCGCCTGCCCGAAGCGGAACTGGATGCGCGATACAGCGTGCTGGAATCGTCCATCAATCGTTACGGCACGCCCGAACACTGGGCCAAGATCAGCGCCAAGCTCAAGCTGCTCAGCGAAGAGGACAAACGCATCCGGTTCTGGGCCATCAGCGCTGACCCGTCCTATGAATACGGCAACCCCGAGGCCACAGTGCGCGAATTCGCCCAAGGCCCGGTCGGCGTGCGGGACTTGCGGCTGCCTGGCCAGGCTGACCCGTTCAAGGTACTCATCAGCGAGATTGCAGCCAAGGAACAGCGCCCGGCACTGCGCTTTTTGATTGCCATCGATACGCACACCTTTCGCCAGACCCAGCACCACCTGCTGATCGCGCTGGTCAGCCTGGCGGCTGTTGGCGTGCTTCTGGCCTCGCTGCTCGGCTATTGGGTAGCGCGCATTGGTCTCAAACCGTTGAACGATTTATCCCAGGAAGCGCAAAAACTGGCTCCGCCGCGCTTGTCCGGGCGCTTGCACCTTGCGCCGCTGGCGCCGGAGCTGGACCAACTGGTGAGTGCCTTCAATGCGACCCTGGACCGGGTCGAGCAGGCCTACACCCGCCTGGAGTCATTCAATGCCGACGTGGCCCATGAACTGCGCTCCCCGCTGACCAACCTGATTGGCCAGACCCAGGTCGCACTGACGCGGGGACGTTCGGCCGAGCACTACTTCGAGGTGCTGCAATCCAACCTCGAGGAACTGGAGCGCCTGCGCAGCATCATCAATGACATGCTGTTTCTGGCCAGCGCCGACCAAGGGAGCAAAGCGAACAAACTGATCCACGCCTCCCTGGCAGACGAAGTGGCCACGACCCTGGATTACCTGGAGTTCATTCTTGAGGACGCGCAGGTTGAGGTGAAGGTCAGCGGCGATGCCCAGGTCAATATCGAAAAAGCCCACCTGCGTCGGGCGCTGATCAACTTACTGAACAATGCCGTGCAACATACCGAAGCTGGGCAATCGATTGACGTTCAGATCAGCCACACGGCGGATCAGGTGACCATCAGTGTCAGCAATCCTGGGGAGCCGATTGCGCCAGAGCATTTACCACGGCTGTTCGAGCGTTTTTATCGGGTGGATGCGGCCCGCTATAACAGTGGTGCCAACCACGGCCTGGGGCTGGCCATCGTCAAAGCCATTGCGCAAATGCACGGTGGCGAAGTGTTTGTACGCAGCGGTGGTGGACGCAATACGTTCGGGATTTATCTACCGATTTAACCTTGTGGGAGGGGGCTTGCTCGCGATGCAGACGCCTCGGTCGACCAGGTCAATCAAGGTGAAGCCATCGCGAGCAAGCCCCCTCCAACAGTGGCAAAGCGTCTAGCCCGCACTCCTCACATTTGTTACCTAAAACGCAAAAGTCCTTGTCTAAAACAAGGCTTTTTCGACCCCGCCTGCCACTATAGATTTAGCCCATCACACAGCACTTGCTAAGCAAGAAGGTCTTTGAAATGTCCAGCAGTATGGGTATGGCCAGCGTTTTCGTTTTGTCGTCTTTGTTGTTGTCGCCTTTGGCCATGGCGGAAGAATCACCGGCATTCGTCGCACAAAATGCGGCACGCGCAGCTTCTTTTGAACAGAACCAGGCAGAGCTGACGGCACGTCATCAAAACGACGCCGACCACTCGCAAACACAAGCCAAAGCCAGCGTTTCGGATGAAGCCAAAGACAGCTGATCCCCCCCCTCCAGACTTCCCGACCCAGTCAGTCATTTGCCAAGCATGTGACTGATTGTTTCAAAAGCCGCTACCATAGCGGCTTTTTTTTGTTTTAAAAAAAAGCACTGCCTCTCTGGAGTGCGATCAGGGACAACCTGTTTTTTTGATCAAAATAACAACTGCCGCCACTTTCAAGGAGCAACTCACTGGTGAAGTACTCACTCAAACTCAGTCCGTTATTCATTGCCCTGGCTGCAACGATCCCCCCTTTCGCCCATGCAGGTGACGACGCCGCAAAAGAAGGTTTTATCGAAGGCTCAAGCCTGAAAATCAACACTCGCAACTACTACATGAACCACGATATCCGCAGCCCACATGCTGAAGACAGCAAGGAATGGGGCCAAGGTTTTGTAGGCAAATTTGAGTCGGGCTTCACCCAGGGCACGGTCGGTTTCGGCCTGGATGCCTACGCCCTGCTTGGGCTCAAGCTCGATGGCGGTGGCGGAACGGATGGCAGCAGCATCCTGCCGGTCAGTGATGGCAACGGCAAAGCGCCCACCTCTTTCTCGTCTGCCGGAGCGGCACTGAAAATTCGTGCCTTTGATACCGAGCTCAAGGCAGGCGATCTGTTTTTGACCAACCCGGTGATTGCCGGCGGCGAAACCCGCATGCTGCCCCAGACCTTTCGCGGTGTCAGCCTGACCAACAACAGTATCGATGGCTGGATGTTCGAAGGCGGCCAGGTCAGTTTTGAAAAGCCCTACAACCAGAGCGGCATGCGCCGCCTGACTACCACCTACGGCAACCTTGGCGATCAGAGCAGCAAGCACATCACCTGGGCCGGTACTTCCTGGAGCGGCGTGCCCGGCGTTACCAGCAATTTATATGCGGCGCAGTTGCAGGACATCTGGAACCAGTACTACTACGACCTGGATTACACCTATGCACTGACCGAGAGCATCAGCCTCAATCCCGGCCTGCACTTCTATCACACCCAGGACACCGGCAAGGCGCTGCTGGGTGATATCGACAACAACACCTTCAGCCTGCACTTTGCGGTCGCAGTAGACGGACACAAGGTGACGGCGGTCTACCAGCGGGTCAACGGCAACACACCTTTTGACTATCTCTATCAAGGTGACAGCGTTTACCTCGACAACTCGCAGCAGTACTCGGACTTCAACGGCCCGAACGAGCGCTCCTGGAAGCTGCAATACGAATATGACTTCGCCGGGCTTGGCATTGCCGGGCTGACGGCCAGCGCCTCGTACTCTCGCGGCGAACTGGATTTGACCAAGGCTGACGCCAACAGCATCGGCTACAGCAACTGGTACAACCCCGAAGGCAAGAATGCCCACCACTGGGAGCGTGACCTGGGGCTCAAGTATGTGATTCAGGAAGGCAAGGCCAAGGATCTGGCAGTGAGCCTGCGCTGGGCAACCAACCGCGGCAACACGGCTTACCAGAGCGTCGACAATGATGTCGATGAGTACCGGGTAATCATCGACTATCCTATTGATGTGTTTTAATCCTTGACCATAAGGCCAGCTTTTTAGCTGGCCTTATCTCTGTAAGGCATACCCTTACGGCAGGGCAAAAATCGTATCTGTGAGGGTAAGCCCATTCCATTTTCCCCGCGTTCACACATCATCACCCGACGCATGCTGGTCGGGGCCAGCGCCCTCTCGGTGCTGGCCATCCTCAGCATCGTTGGCTATTTGCTGGTCAGGGAGTACCGCAACACCGAGCAAGACGCTGCACGCGCTGCGCTGAACATTGTGCAACTGATCAGCCGGGATATTCGCAACACGCTCTCGATCTACGACACCTCCCTGAGCAACCTGATCAACTTGATGCAAAGCCAGGCACTGGCCCCTCTTTCGCCACAGACTCAAAAGTCGGTGCTCTTCGACAGGGCTATTGAGGCGCCCTCCAACGCCGGGTTCTTTGTACTCGATGCCGAAGGCAAACTGATTGCCAGCTCTCGCCCTCCGGTGGCCTCGCTGGACGACGCCCGCCAACAGCCCTGGTTCAAGGTCCACCTCACTGCAAAAAATGATGAGCTCTACATCAGCCGCCCCCTGCTTGTCAGCGAGAGCCCCAATGACTGGAACCTGATTTTGAGCCGCAGAATTACAGCCTCCGACGGGCGTTTTGGCGGCGTTGCCGTCGCCCAGATGAAAATAAGCTACTTTCAGAATCTGTTTCGCGGGCTGGACCTTGGACCGACAGGAAACATCAGCCTGATCAGCACGGACGGCATCCTGCTGAGCCAGTCTCCGGCGACAACCAAGTTTTACACTGGCCAGGACCTGAGCCAGTCGCCAACCTTTCTGCGTTTTCTCACCGAACGCTACGGCAGCTTTACTGCCATGTCCGGTGCCTACAACCTGAAACGCCTGTACAACTTCGCGCAGGTCAACGAACTGCCCATGGTGGTCGTGGTTGCCTTGTCGACCGAGCACATTTTCAGTAACTGGCAGCACACGGCCCTGTTGATCGGCAGCGCCACCCTGCTGCTCTGCATGGGCCTGCTATGGCTCACCTGGCTCCTGGTCCGCGAACTGCGCCTGCGCCAACGCGCCGAGCTGGAGCTTGCAACCCTGGCCTCCACCGACCCGCTAACCGGGCTGGCCAATCGGCGCATGCTGGACAAAACACTGGATATGGAATGGCGACGGGCGCAACGCACGGGCGCGCCGTTGTCACTGATCATGATTGATATCGATCATTTCAAAGCCTTCAACGACAGCTATGGTCATCAGGCCGGTGATGAGGCCCTGCGCCAGGTCGCACAGGCAATCAAGGCCCACGTGCGCCGCCCCGCCGATCTGGCTGCCCGCTATGGCGGCGAGGAATTTGCAGTTGTCCTGACCGAGACCGACGCCGCGGGTACTCGCCTGCTGGCTGAAAAGATTCGCAGCGCGGTGGAACACATGGAACCTGCCAACCTGGCAACCCACACGCTCACTGTCAGCCTGGGTGCCTGCACCCGCTACGCAAAACCGGGTGACGCTCAGGACCAACTGATCAGCACTGCCGATAAAGCCCTCTATCAAGCCAAGAAGCGCGGCAGAAACCGGGTCATGGATATCAATGAAACCGGGCTCAATGCTCTGAAGCCTAAAACCACGGAATAACACCGGTACACGACGTAATCGCAACCAAAAAAAAGGCCACCCGAGGGTGGCCTTCAAAAACTAGAGAAAGAAGTTTTACTTAAACTGCCGCAACCGGACGCATGTACGAGATCGGTGCAGTGCTGGCATCTTCAAAGGTCACGACTTCCCACGCATCGGTCTGCTCAAGCAGCTTGCGAATCAGCTGGTTGTTCAGTGCATGGCCAGACTTGAAGCCCTTGAATTCACCGATCAGGCTGTTGCCCAACAGGTAAAGGTCGCCAATGGCGTCGAGGATCTTGTGCTTCACGAATTCGTCTTCATAGCGAAGGCCGTCTTCGTTCAGTACACCATCCGCGTCGACCACGATCGCGTTTTCTACGCTACCGCCGAGTGCGAGGTTGTGCTTGCGCAGGTACTCGATGTCACTCATGAAACCAAAGGTACGTGCGCGGCTGACTTCTTTTACAAACGAAGTACTTGAGAAATCCACGGTTGCACTTTGGGTGCGGTTACGGAAAACCGGGTGATCGAAATCGATCTCGAAGCTCACCTTGAACCCTTCGAAAGGGACGAAAGTGGCGCGCTTGTCGCCATCTTCCACTGTCACTTCACGCAGGATACGGATGAACTTCTTCGGCGCGTCCTGTTCTTCCAGGCCGGCAGATTGAATCAGAAACACGAAAGGCCCGGCGCTACCGTCCATAATCGGGACTTCAGACGCGGAGAGTTCGACGTAGGCGTTATCGATCCCCAGGCCAGCCATGGCCGAGAGCAAGTGCTCTACCGTGTCTACTTTTACATCGCCGTTGACCAACGTGGTCGACATCGTCGTCTCGCCGACGTTTTCCGCGCGCGCAGGGATCTGCACAACAGGGTCAAGGTCTGCACGACAAAACACGATGCCGGTATCCACAGGCGCAGGCTTGAGGGTCAGGTAGACCTTCTCACCGGAGTGCAGGCCGACACCTGTGGCACGGATAATATTTTTCAGGGTGCGTTGTTTAATCATGGCATTGGCCGCTTCAGCGCAAATTGCGAACTGGTATCAACAAAGGCTGGCGATAATAGCAGACCGAGCCTTTGCTGAACACCAATCACCTTAATAGCCCTGATTGATTTCATTAATCAGCCTGTCGACGCAGGAAAGCCGGGATGTCCAGGTAATCCAGATCGTCTTGAGGATTGAGCTTGGCAGCGGTCGTCGCGCCTTGCTGTGCCTGGTTACGCATCACGGTCGGACGGTCCAGGTCACGGTAGTTGACCACCGGCTGTTCCTGACGCTCGGTACGCGCTTCCTGACGAGCAGGTGCGTTGTGTGCCGCAGAAGCTGCGTACGAGGCTTGAACGCTGTTGTCGATGACCTTGACCGGCTTCTCGATTTTTGCGCCCAGACCGGTAGCAACCACGGTCACATGCAGTTCGTCGCGCATGTCCGGATCGATAACGGTACCGACCTTCACCATCGCGTGCTCGGAAGCAAAGGCTTCGATGATGCTACCCACGTCGGAGTACTCACCCAGGGACAGGTCAGGACCGGCGGTGATGTTGACCAGGATGCCGCGAGCGCCTTCCAGGTTTACGTCTTCAAGCAACGGGTTGCGGATAGCCGCTTCGGTCGCTTCACGTGCACGGTTCGGACCGCTGGCGCAGCCAGTGCCCATCATTGCCATGCCCATTTCGCTCATCACGGTACGCACGTCGGCAAAGTCGACGTTGATCATGCCCGGACGCTTGATGATGTCGGAGATACCGCGCACGGCACCGGCCAACACGTCATCGGCCTTGGCGAAAGCCGACAGCAGGCTTGCGTCCTTGCCCAGGATGGTGAGCAGTTTTTCGTTCGGAATCGTGATCAACGAATCGACGCTTTCGGACAGTAGACGAATACCTTCGTCAGCGATCTGCATGCGCTTGCGACCTTCGAACGGGAACGGACGAGTCACCACCGCAACGGTGAGAATGCCCATTTCCTTGGCCACTTCGGCAATGATCGGCGCAGCACCGGTACCGGTACCACCGCCCATGCCCGTGGTGATGAACACCATGTTGGTGCCCTGCAACACTTCAGCGATGCGCTCACGGTCTTCCAGAGCGGCCTGACGACCGACCTCCGGATTCGCGCCGGCACCCAGGCCCTTGGTCACGCCAGTGCCCAGTTGCAGGATGGTACGAGCGCCAATGCTTTTCAGCGCTTGCGCGTCAGTGTTGGCGCAGATGAATTCCACGCCTTCGATGTTGCTCTTAACCATATGGTTAACAGCATTGCCACCGCCACCACCAACACCGATAACCTTGATTACCGGGCTTTGCGGGATGTTGTCTACGAGTTCGAACATGGTCCCTCTCCTTTCAGTTCTCTAGTTTTTTTCGCCTACTTCTACCGCTTTGAATCTTTTTACAGCTCAAGCTTTAAAAGTTGCCCTGCACCCAGCGCTTCAGGCGCTCAAGCACAGGGGCTTTTTGTTCGTCACTGCTGTAGTTGTCGCGGTTGCTGATACCCGATATGGAAATACCGTCTGACTGCTTTTGCAGTCCGTACAGCAACAAGCCCACAGCGGTGGAGTAAATCGGATTGCGCACAACGTCGGTCAAGCCCTTGAAGCTGTGCGGCACGCCCAGGCGAACCGGCATGTGGAAGATCTCTTCGGCCAGTTCGACCGCGCCTTCCATCTTTGAAGTACCACCGGTCAAAACGATGCCTGCAGGGATCAGGTCTTCGTAGCCGCTGCGACGCAGCTCCGCCTGGATCAGGGTGAACAGTTCGTCGTAACGCGGTTCGACCACCTCGGCCAACGCCTGACGCGACAGCTCGCGCGGTGGACGATCGCCTACGCTCGGCACCTTGATGGTTTCGCCGGCGCCAGCCAGCTTGGCCAGTGCACAGGCGTAACGAATCTTGATTTCTTCGGCATATTGGGTCGGCGTACGCAGCGCCATCGCGATGTCGTTGGTCACCTGATCACCCGCAATCGGGATCACTGCCGTGTGGCGAATCGCGCCTTCGGTGAAGATCGCGATGTCGGTAGTACCGCCACCGATATCGACCAGGCAAACGCCCAGTTCTTTTTCGTCATCGGTCAGCACCGAGTAAGCCGACGCCAATTGCTCGAGGATGATGTCGTCCACCTCAAGGCCACAGCGGCGCACGCACTTCTCGATGTTCTGTGCGGCATTCACGGCGCACGTCACTACGTGAACCTTGGCTTCCAGACGTACGCCCGACATGCCCAGTGGCTCACGAACGCCTTCCTGGTTGTCGATCACGTAGTCCTGCGCCAGGGTATGCAGCACGCGCTGGTCAGCCGGGATCGCGACGGCCTGGGCAGCGTCGAGCACGCGCTCAAGGTCGGCCGAGCTGACTTCGCGATCCCGAATCGCCACGATGCCGTGGGAGTTCAGGCTGCGGATGTGGTTGCCGGCAACGCCGACAAACGCCGAGTGAATCCGGCAACCGGCCATCAGCTGCGCTTCTTCGATGGCGCGCTGGATCGATTGCACGGTGGACTCGATGTTCACCACCACGCCTTTCTTCAGGCCCCGGGACGGATGCGTGCCAATACCGACGATTTCGATCGTGCCGTCTTCACCGACCTCGCCCACCAGCGCCACCACCTTGGAGGTGCCGATATCGAGACCGACGATCATTTTTCCGCTTTGCACGTTTGCCATGGGTCCTGCCTCTTCTTAATTCTTCGCGACAGCGGGTTGGGCTATCGTGGGTGCCACAGGTTCCCGCCAGCCGACGGCCAATCCGTTGGCATAACGCAAATCGATGCGCGCTATGTTTGTAATCTGTTCTTTCAGCGTTTTTTCATAGATGGCTATGAAGCGACGCATTTTTTCTACCAGATGATCGCGCCCCAACAGCAACTCGATCCCTGGCCCTGCACTGCCGGCTCCGGTGGTCAGGAACCAGCTACCGCGCTCACGCAATTCCAGCCGGGCAATTGAAAAACCCATCGGACGCAGCATCTGGCTCAACACCTGATACTGCTGCATCACTTGCTGCTGAGCCCGTTGTGGACCAAACAGCTGCGGCAAATGCTCATAGTTGGCCAGCTCACGCGGAGTGAACGCCTGGCCCTGGTTGTTGAGCAGTGCTTCATCACCCCAGCGGGCGACCGGCAGTTGCTCTTCAAGGCGAATCACCACCTGGTCGGGCCATACACGACGAACTTCGGCGTGGGCGATCCAGGGCATTTGCTCAAGCTCGGTGCGCATGCCTGCCAGGTCTACTGTGAAGAAGCTCGCCGCCACATACGGAGCGATACGCTGCTGCACGGCTTGCTGGCTGATATAAGTCAAATCACCCTGCACGTTGACATTGGTGATCGGCCGATCTGCATACGGCATCAAACGCTGTGCACCTTCGTAGGTGCCATAACCCAGCGCCACCAGCAGTACCGGCCAGAACAAGGCTTTCAAAAAGCCAAAATTGGCTTTTGGCAAACGCACCGACATCGGCTCTTTCGCCACCATCCGGCTGGCGCCACGCGGCACCGGCTTGCGGCCGGGAGCAGGTGGTTGATGACGAAGCGATGCACCTTGCATGGACTTAACCCCGCGCCTCTAAGCTTGCCGCCAGAATCGACAGCACCAACTGTTGAAAGTCCAGACCCGCCGCCTTGGCCGCCATCGGCACCAGGCTGTGATCGGTCATGCCCGGCGCGGTGTTGACTTCCAGCAGCCAGAATTGGCCTGCGGTGTCCTGCATCACGTCCAGGCGGCCCCAACCGGCAATACCGATCGCCTCGCAGGCTTTCGCCGTGAGGTCCATGAGCTCTTGTTCCTTGGCACTGTCGAGGCCGCACGGGATTCGATACTGGGTATCGTTGGCCACGTACTTGGCGTCGTAGTCGTAAAAGGTGTGGGGCGTACCCAGGGCAATAGGAGGCAACACCTGGTCACGCAGGGTGGCGATGGTGAACTCAGGACCCGAGATCCATTGTTCAACCAACACTTGCGAGTCGTACTTGCTGGCATCAGCCCAGGCGACGATCAACTCGTCAACATTATTCACCTTGGCCATACCGATACTTGAACCTTCATGTGCCGGTTTGACGATCAAAGGGAAGCTCAGTTCCTTGGCTGCACAAATACAGTCGGCTTCGCTGCTCAACACGGCGTGACGCGGCGTTGGAATACCCAGGCTATGCCACACCTGCTTGGTACGCAGCTTGTCCATGGCCAGGGCCGACGCGAGGATGCCACTGCCGGTGTAGGGGATGCCCAGGCACTCCAGCAGGCCTTGCATGCTGCCGTCTTCACCGCCACGGCCGTGAAGGATGATGAACGCACGGTCGATCTTTTCGTGGGTGATGCGGGTGATGAAGTCATCGCCCACATCGATACCGAAGGCATCCACACCGGCGCTTTGCAGCGCACCCAGTACGGCATTGCCCGATTTCAACGAGACTTCACGCTCAGCGCTTTTGCCGCCGAACAACACCGCCACACGGCCAAAATCGGCAGGGGCAATGGTCGAGAACAGGTTGGCGTAGGCTGCAGTCATTTCAACTTTCCTTCACTGGTAGCAACAACAGCACCGGCGAACAGCGGGCTCTTGATAAGTTGCGGTGCCAGACGGCCGATATCGCCCGCCCCTTGGCACAACAGGATGTCGCCGGCGCGCAGCAGCGGCTTGACGATCGGCGCCAGCTCAACGCCGCGCTCGATGTAGATCGGGTCCAGCTGACCGCGCTGGCGGATGCTGTGGCACAGCTGGCGGCTGTCAGCGCCCGGAATCGGCTCTTCACCGGCCGGGTAGACTTCCATCAACAGCAATACGTTGGCATCGGCCAGCACCTGGACGAAATCGTCGTACAGGTCACGGGTACGGCTGAAACGGTGCGGCTGGTAAACCATCACCAGACGGCGCTCCGGCCAGCCACCGCGTACGGCCTTGATGACCGCTGCGACTTCCGTCGGGTGATGACCGTAATCATCGACCAGCATCACGCTGCCGCCTTCAACAGGCAGCTCGCCGTACACCTGGAAGCGACGACCCACACCCTCAAAACCCGACAAGCCCTGAACGATGGCTTCATCGCTGATGCCTTCATCGCTGGCAATGCAGATGGTTGCCAGGGCATTGAGTACGTTGTGGTTACCCGGCATGTTCACCGACACGTCCAGCGGCTCGCGGTCCGGGCGCAGCACAGTGAAGAACGTCTGCATGCCTTGCTGGCGAACATTGATCGCGCGCACGTCAGCCGCTTCACTGAAGCCGTAGGTGACGGTCGGACGCTTGACCAGCGGCAGGATTTCACGCACCACCGGATCGTCCAGGCACAGCACGGCCAAACCGTAGAACGGCAGGTTGTGCAGGAACTCTACGAAGGTCTTCTTCAGCTTGTTGAAGTCACCTTCATAGGTCGCCATGTGGTCGGCGTCGATGTTGGTGACCACTGCAACCATTGGCTGCAGGTGCAGGAAGCTGGCATCGCTCTCGTCAGCTTCGGCAATCAGGTAACGGCTGGTGCCCAGCTGTGCATTGGTGCCAGCTGCATTCAGGCGACCACCGATCACGAACGTCGGGTCCAGGCCACCGGCCGCGAACACCGAAGCCAGCAGGCTGGTCGTGGTGGTTTTACCGTGTGTACCGGCAACGGCGATGCCGTGGCGATAGCGCATCAGCTCAGCCAGCATCTCGGCCCGAGGCACTACCGGAATACGGCGCTCCAGGGCAGTCGCGACCTCAGGGTTGGAGGTATTAACAGCACTCGACACCACCAGCACATCGGCGTTGGCGGCGTTTTCGGCGCGGTGACCGATAAAGATGTGCGCGCCGAACGACTCAAGACGCTCGGTCACAGGTGATGCATTCAAGTCCGAACCCGACACGTCATAACCCAGGTTCAGCAACACCTCGGCAATGCCGCACATGCCCACACCGCCGATACCGACAAAGTGGATACGACGGATGCGACGCATCTCGGGTTGTGGCATAGCTTTTTGATTCTCAACCATTGGCCACCTCCAGGCAGATATCTACTACGTTGCGGGTCGCATCAGGTTTGGCCAGGCGGCGGGCATTGGCCGCCATGCTGTTCAGTCGTTCCGGTTGCATCAAAACCTCTGTCAGGCGTGCAGCCAGTTCGGCTGCGCCAGTTGTCGCTTGCGGCATCAGGAAGGCTGCGCCCTCGCGTGCCAAAAAGTCGGCATTACGGCTCTGATGGTCGTCAATCGCGTGGGGCAAAGGCACCAGCAGCGAAGGCAGACCGGCCGCAGCCAGTTCACTGACGGTCAGCGCGCCTGCGCGACAAACCACCAAGTCGGCCCAGCCATAGGCATGGGCCATGTCTTTGATAAAAGGCTGCACGTCAGCCTCGACACCGACCGCGGTGTAGCGCTCGGCTGTAATCTGGTCATGCTGTTTGCCTGCCTGATGAAACACGTCAGGCCGAACGTCAGCCGGCACCTTGGCCAAGGCTTCAGGCAACAATTTGTTCAGCGGTTCAGCGCCCAGGCTGCCACCCAGCACCAGCAGGCGCGCCTTTCGCCCTTCCAGTGCGGCCCGTGGCGCAAGGGTGAACAGTTCAGGGCGTACCGGGTTGCCGGTGGTACGCAGTTTGTCGCAGGCCGCGAAGGTTTCAGGGAAGGCTTCGCACACGCGACGGGTCATGGGCACAAGCAGACGATTGGCCGTGCCGGCAACCGCGTTCTGCTCGTGAATGATCACCGGCACACCGCAGATTTTGGCTGCCAGACCGCCAGGTCCGGTCACGTAGCCACCAAAGCCCAGCACACACACCGGCTTGAGCTGGCGAATGATCTTGCGCGCCTGAAACAGCGCATTGAGCAGCACAAAGGGCGCTTTGATCAGCGACAGTTTGCTCTTGCCCCGCAAGCCCGCGACATTGATCAGGTGCAGTTTGAAACCAGCAGGTTCAACCAGTTCGTTCTCGATACCACGGGGAGTACCGAGCCAGTGCACGGTGTAGCCCCGAGCTTCGAACTCGCGGGCGCAGGCCAGCGCCGGGAACACGTGGCCGCCGGTGCCGCCCGCCATGATCAGCACATTAGCGCCCATGGGTCGGCTCCTCATCGAAGTCGCTTTCTTTGAAATCGGTCTCTTCGCTGCCCAGGTGGGTTCGACTCTCCCACTCGATGCGCAGCAACAAGCCCATGCACACACAGCAAATCACCAGCGAGCTGCCGCCATAACTGAGGAATGGCAGGGTCAGGCCCTTGGTGGGCAGCAAACCGACGTTTACCCCGATATTGATCAGGAACTGGCCGATCCACAGGAACGACAAGCCATACGCCATATAGGCCGCGAAATACTGTTTGGCGCGCTCGGCCCACAAGCCGATGTACATGCCGCGAACACAGACGAATACAAACAGGCCCACGGTCAGCAACGAGCCGACTACGCCCAGTTCTTCAGCCAGCACCGAGAACACGAAGTCGGTGTGCGCTTCAGGCAGGTAGAACTGTTTTTGCACGCTGTTACCCAAACCGACGCCAAGCCACTCCCCGCGACCGAACGCGATCAGGGCCTGGGTCAGTTGGTAGCCGGAACCGAACTGGTCGGACCACGGGTCGGTGAACGTGATCAAGCGCGCCATCCGGTAAGGCTGCGCCTGGACCAGAACAAACACCGCACCCACCGCCAGCGCCACCATCAGGGCGAAGCGGAACAGGCCGACACCACCCAGGAACAACATGGCAGCCGCCGCGCCCATCATTACAACGGTGGCACCGAAGTCCGGCTCCATGAGCAGCAGGCCAGCCATAGGCAGTAAAACAATGAAAGGCTTGAAGAAACCCATCCAGCTCTCGCGAACTTCCTTCTGCTGGCGCACCAGGTAGCCCGCGAGGTAGATCACCACGAACACCTTGGCGATTTCGGAAGGCTGCACGTTAAAGAAGCTGAACCCGATCCAGCGCATGGAGCCGTTCACTTCACGCCCGATACCTGGAATCAGCACCATCACCAGCAAGCCAAACGCACCGATCAGCAACAACCAGCCCAGGCGTTGCCAGGTCGCAATCGGCACCATCATGGTCATGATGCACGCGCCCAGACCGAGGACGATATAAAACAGGTGGCGGATCATGTGGTACAGCGTGTTGCCCGACTGCAAGGCGGCAACTTCGGACGATGCCGAAGTAATCATCACCAGCCCAAGGCCCAGCAGTGCCAGGCAACCGGCCAGCAACGGGAAGTCGAGATCGATGCCACGGCCCGTGATCAGCGGTGAAGGATAAGGCTTGAGGATGCCGAAAATCATGCCAGCACCTCCACGGCACGGGCAAACAACTGGCCGCGCTCTTCATAGTTCTTGAACATGTCAAAACTGGCGCAGGCAGGCGACAGCAGTACCGCATCGCCAGGCTGGGCCAGCGCACGGCTTTGCTCGATCGCTTCGTCGAGCGAACTAACCCGCACTTGTGGCACCGAGTCGCCCACCGCCTCTGCGATCAAGTCGGCATCACGACCCATCAGCACGACGGCACGGCAGTATTTGGCGACCGAATCACGCAGGCCGCTGAAGTCGGCACCCTTGCCGTCACCGCCAGCGATCAGGATCAGCTTGCCGTCCATGTCCATGCCCAAGCCATCGATGGCAGCCAGTGCTGCACCGACGTTGGTGGCTTTGGAGTCGTTGTAGTAGCTCACGCCATCGAGCTCGCGGATCCACTGGCAGCGGTGTTCAAGGCCGGTGAAATTGCGCAGGCTTTCCAGCATGGCATCGAACGGCAAGCCCACGGCATGACCCAGTGCCAATGCCGCGAGTGCATTGGCCTGGTTGTGAGCGCCACGCACCTTCAGTTCGCGAACTGGCATCAGGTTCTGAAATTCAAAGGCGAGGTATTTTTCGCCGTTTTCTTCACGCAGGCCAAAAGCCTTGAAATCCGGCGCACTGAGGCCGAAGGTCCAGCACGGCTGACCTTCACTCATCAGTGGGCGCGTCAACGCGTCCTGACGATTGACAACCACTTGCCTGGCACCACGGAAAATCCGGTGCTTGGCCAGGTGATAGGCAGGCAGGCCGCTGTAGCGGTCCATGTGGTCTTCGCTGACGTTGAGCACGGTGGCCACTTCAGCGCCCAGCTGGTTGGTGGTTTCCAGCTGGAAGCTCGACAGCTCCATCACGTACAGCTCGATGTCATCGCTCAGAAGATCCAGGGCCGGCGTGCCGAGGTTGCCACCGACCGCCACGCGCTTGCCGGCTGCCGCAGCCATCTCACCGACCAGCGTGGTCACAGTGCTTTTGGCGTTGGAACCGCTTATTGCAACGATCGGCGCCTTTGCGTTACGCGCGAACAGGTCGATGTCACCCGACAGTTTCACGCCACGGGCCGCCGCTGCCTGCAGGGCCGGGGTCGCCAGTGCCAGGCCGGGGCTCACGTAAAGCTCGTCGGCACGGCACAGGAATTCGACATCCAGTTCGCCACAACGCACTTCCACTTGCGGGTAGTCACGGCGCAGCGTGGCCAGCTCCGGTGGATTTTCCCGCGTGTCAGCTACGGCAAACGACACGCCCCGCTGCGCTAGAAAGCGCACCAGGGACATGCCGCTCTTGCCGAGGCCGACAACGATGCGGAAGTGGTCAGAAGCGATCAGAGACACAGGTTCTACCTCAGCTTCAACGTGGCAAGACCGATCAACACGAGGATCACGGTGATAATCCAGAAGCGGACGATCACGCGAGGCTCGGGCCAGCCCTTGAGTTCAAAGTGGTGATGAATCGGCGCCATGCGGAACACCCGCTTGCCGGTCAACTTGAAGGACGCTACCTGGATCACCACGGACAGGGTTTCCATCACGAACACACCGCCCATGATGAACAGCACGATTTCCTGACGCACGATCACCGCGATGGTGCCCAGGGCCGCGCCCAGCGCCAGTGCGCCGACGTCACCCATGAACACTTGTGCCGGGTAGGTGTTGAACCACAGAAATCCGAGACCGGCGCCAATCAGCGCACCGCAGAATACGATCAACTCACCGGCGCCCGGGACATACGGGATCAGCAGGTAGTCGGCAAATTTCACGTTGCCCGACAGGTAGCAGAAGATACCCAGCGCACCGCCCACCATCACGGTCGGCATGATCGCCAGGCCATCCAGGCCGTCAGTCAGGTTGACCGCGTTGCTGGACCCCACGATCACGAAATAGGTCAGTACAACAAAGCCGATACCCAGCGGGATACTGGCGTCCTTGAGGATAGGCAGGATCAGGGTGGTTTCGACTGCGCTTGGTGCCGTCACGTACAAGAAGATCGCTGCACCCAGACCAAACACCGACTGCCAGAAATACTTCCAGCGGCTCGGAAGGCCCCGGGAGTTTTTCTCGATGACCTTGCGATAGTCATCGACCCAGCCAATGGCGCCGAACAGCAGGGTCACGATCATCACGACCCACACATAACGGTTGCTCAGGTCAGCCCACAGCAGGGTACTGACAGTGATCGCAGACAGAATCAACGCGCCACCCATGGTCGGGGTGCCGGATTTGGACAAATGGGATTGCGGGCCGTCGTTACGGACCGATTGGCCGATCTGACGGTTTTGCAGGGTGCGGATCATCCACGGCCCCAGGCACAGCGACAAGGTCAGCGCGGTCAGCACCCCGAAAATCCCCCGCAGGGACAGGTACTGGAAGACCGCGAAGCCTTTGTAGAACTGTTGCAGATACTCCGCTAGCAGCAGCAGCATTAATGTTTCTCCCCGCTGGAACCGCACAAAGCCGCAACGACGTTTTCCATCGCAGCGCTGCGCGAGCCCTTGATCAAAATAGTGGTGTTTGTTTCGTGCTCAGCGCGAAGCGCCTTGATCAGGTCAGCCTGATTGGCGAAGTGACGAGCCTGGTGTCCAAATGCTGTGACGGCATGAGCCATCATGGGTCCCACCGCATAGAGCGCTGAAACTTTGTCGGCGGCATAAGCGCCTACTTCACGATGTCCTTGCTCCGCCCACTCACCCAGTTCGCCAATATCTCCGAGCACCAGGACGGTGCGACCGGAAAAGGCGGCGAGTATATCAACGGCAGCGCACATTGAGGTGGGGTTTGCGTTGTAAGTGTCATCAATAATTCGCAGGCCATCAGCGGTCAGTTGCGCAACCGCGCGACCTTTGACCGGCAACACGGCTTCAAGGCCGGTTTTGATGCCAAACAACGAGACACCCAGGGCATGGGCAGCCGCTGCGGCCGCCAATGCGTTGGCCACGTTATGGTTGCCCAGCAGGTTGAGTTGAACCGGTTCGACACCCAGCGGACTGTGCAACTTGAAGCCCGGGCACCCCCGTGGGTCACGGGTCAGATCGCTGGCATGGAAGTCGGCCTGGGGGTTTTCCAGGGCAAAGCTCAGCACTTTGCGCCCCGCTGCACGGTTCTTCCAGATGGCGAATGCCTTGTCATCCAGGTTCAGAACAGCGATGCCGTCAGCATCCAGGCCTTCAATGATCTCGCCCTTGGCTTCAACGATTTTTTCCGGACCGCCAAACTCGCCCACATGGGCTGTGCCGGCATTGTTGAGCACGGCGACATGAGGTTTGGTCAAGGCCACGCTGTAGGCGATTTCGCCAACACGCGAAGCGCCCAGCTCAATGACTGCAGCCGTATGTTCGGTGCTCAGTTCAAGCAGCGTCAGCGGCACGCCCAGATCGTTGTTCAGGTTACCTTTGGTCGCCAGTACCGGACCACGGGTACGCAGAATGCAGGCGAGCATTTCCTTAACGGTGGTCTTGCCACTGGAGCCGGTAATGGCCGCAACCGGTTTGTCAAAGCCGGCACGATTGAGCGCGCCCAACTGACCCAGCGCTTCTCGCGTGTCTTTGACCACCAACTGAGGCAGTGCCGACTCAGGCACTTCGCGCTCGACCAGGGCGGCAACGGCGCCCTTGGCAGCCACTTCATTTAAATAATCGTGACCATCAAAGCGTGGACCGGTCAGGGCAATAAATAGCTGCCCCTTGGTAATTGCACGACTGTCGATGCTGACGCCATTGAAGCGGCAGTCCGCTTCAACCAGTCGCCCCTGCAGGGCAGCAGCCACTTCACTCAGCAACAGAGGCTTAAGCATGGGCAGCCTCCCAGGTATTCAGGGCTTTTTCGGCTTCTACCAGGTCAGAAAAATCATGGCGTTCGCCGTTGATTTCCTGATAGTCCTCATGGCCTTTACCGGCCAGCACGATCACGTCTTCGGCGCTGGCAGCGGCGATCAATTGAGCAATGGCATCACCGCGACCAGCGACAAAGGTGACGCTTTGTGGCGCGGTAAAACCAACACGAATGTCATCAAAGATCTGCGCGGGCGCTTCTGAGCGCGGGTTGTCGTCTGTGACCAACACACCGTCAGCCAGACGCTCAACCACTTGCGCCATCAATGGACGCTTGCCGCGATCGCGATCGCCGCCGCAGCCGAACAGGCACAGCAATTTGCCTTTGGCGTGTGGGCGCAGAGCCAGCAATACTTTTTCCAGAGCATCCGGGGTATGGGCGTAGTCGACCACCACCAGCGGTTTGGTACCGCCGCCCAGGCGCTGCATGCGCCCGACCGGACCTTCAAGTTTCGGCAGCACGGCCAGAATTTCATCCAGCGCGTAATCCAGACCCAGCAAGGCACCTACAGCGGCCAGTACGTTGCTCAGGTTGAAGCGCCCGAGCAAGGAACTGCGCAGAAGGTGCTCGCCTTGAGCCGTGACCACGGTGGCACGAACGCCGTCGTCATCGAAGGTCGCATCGCGGCAATACAGCGTGGCACTGCTGTCTTCAAGGCTATACGTGATCAGGCGCGAACCGTGCTTTTCAGCGGCCAGCTGGCGACCGAACTCATCATCCAGGTTCAGTACGCGGCAACGCAGGTCCGACCAGGCAAACAGCTTGGCCTTGGCAGCGGCATAAGCCTCCATCGTGCCGTGGTAATCCAGGTGATCACGGGACAGGTTGGTCAGCACGGCAACGTCGAACGCCAATGCGCTGACACGCCCCTGATCCAGGCCATGGGAGGAAACTTCCATCGCGACAGCCTTGGCACCGGCCTTTTTCAGGTCGGCCAACATGGCCTGTACGGCAATAGGGTCTGGCGTGGTGTGGCGACCGCTTTGCAGCGCGCCATAAAAGCCCGTGCCCAGCGTACCGACGATGCCGCAGTGCTGGCCCAGCAGGTCCAGTGCTTGCGCGACCAACTGGGTGACGCTGGTTTTACCGTTGGTGCCGGTCACGCCAACCAGATTGAGGTGACGGCTCGGCTCACCATAAAAGCGCCCGGCGATATCAGATAGCTGAGCCGCCAGACCTTTGACCGGAATCAGTGGAACCGAAGTGATTGGCAGTACATCTGCCCCCTCTACTTCATAGGCAACGGCAGCTGCGCCGCGCTTCAACGCGTCAGCGATATGTTCACGACCATCGAGCTTGCCGCCGGGTACCGCAAGGAACAGATCACCTGCGCGCACATTGCGACTGTCGAGAGTCAATTCACGAATCAGCAGATCGTGGCCGGCGTGAGGAAAAATCTTGTTCAGGCTCAGGGACATTAGCCGCGCCCTCCTTTGGCTGCTGCCGCAGCAGCGGCTGCTTGTTGCTCCGCTGCCGTCGGCAGGTTATCCGGGGTCACGTTCATCAGACGCAGCGTGCCGGACATGACTTTGCTGAATACCGGAGCGGAAACCAGACCACCGAAGTAGCCCGCCTTGCTCGGTTCATCAATCACTACAACGATCGCGTAACGCGGGTCGCTCATGGGGCCGAAGCCGGCGAACAGGGAACGATAAGAGTTCACTGCGTAGCCTTTGACGCCGCCGGAAGATGTTTTACGCGCTGTACCCGACTTGCCGCCAACGTGATACGCCGGCACCTTGGCACGCCATACACCGCGAGGGTTTTCGATCACTTCCTGGAGCATGCCCTGCACCGTTTTGGCGACTTGTTCGGGCATGACTTGAGTCGCATCTACAGGCTTGTCCTTGTCAGTCTTGAGCAGGGTCAGCGGGGCAAGCTTGCCGTTGTTGGCCAGTGCCGAAAACGCGTGAACAAGCTGGATAGCGGTGACGGACACGCCGTAGCCGTAAGACAGGGTCGCGGTTTCAGCCTTGCGCCACTCGCGGTAGTTGGGCAGGTTGCCGACACGCTCACCCGGGAAACCCAGGCCGGTGTCTTGCCCCAGGCCCATCTTGGCCATCTGGCGGAAGATCGCTTCACCACCGATATCGAAGGCAACCTTGCTCATGCCCACGTTACTGGAGTTGATCAGGATGCCGGTCAGGTCGAGGACCGGACCTTCGGAACGGGATACGTCACGAATGGTGTACTTGCCCAACTGCAGGGTGCCCGGATAAACCTCTACCTTGTCGGTAGGCTTCCAGCGCCCGGTTTCCAGCGCAGCACTCATGGAGATCGGCTTGACCGTCGAGCCCGGTTCGAACACGTCGATCATGGCGCGGTTACGCATCATCGCCGGTTGCAGGTTGCGACGGTTGTTGGGGTTGTAGGTGGGCTGGTTGACCATGGCCAGAATCTCGCCGGTCTTCACATCCATGATCACCAGGCTGCCAGCCTTGGCACCGTTCTCGACCAGCGCATTGCGTAGTTCGCGGTTGGCCAGATACTGCAGGCGCAGGTCAATCGACAACGCCAAGGTCTTACCTGCCTTGGCGTTTTTAGTCACTTGCACGTCTTTGATCAGACGCCCGCGCCTGTCCTTGATCACTTGCCGCTTGCCCGGAACCCCGGCCAGCCACTCGTCATAGGCCAGTTCGACGCCTTCACGACCTTTATCGTCGATATCGGTAAAGCCGACCATGTGCGCCGTCACTTCACCGGCAGGGTAAAAGCGGCGGAACTCTTCAATGCCATAAACACCCGGCACCTTGAGGTCGAGCACAACCTGGCCCTGCTCTGGGGTCAGGCCCCGAACCAGATAGATAAATTCTTTATTGGCTTGCTGCTCCAGGCGGGCCGTCAGCACTTTGGGGTCTTGCCCAAGCGCGTGCGCCAAGGCTGGCCAACGGTCTTTGGCAACCTGCATTTCCTTGGCGTTGGCCCACAGGGTCGTCACCGGCGTACTCACGGCCAGCGGCTCACCATTGCGGTCGGTAATCAGGCCACGGTGTGCAGGAATCGGGATATGCCGCAGGCTGCGTGCATCGCCCTGCCCCTTGAGGAAGTCATGGTCGATCACTTGCAGGTACACGATCTGGCACGCGATCGCGCCTACCAGCAGTGCCAGCAATGCCAGCACCACACGAAAACGCCACGGGTAGAGCGCGCCTTCGAGTTTGATCATGGCGCCACCATTCGAACTTCTGCTGCGCCTGGAATGCGCATTTTCAGTTGTTCGCTGGCCAATGACTCGATACGGCTATGGGCGGTCCAGGTGCTTTGTTCGAGAATCAAACGCCCCCATTCTGCCTGCGCCTTGTCCCGCACACTCAGCTCCCCGTACAGGGTGTTGAGCAACTGACGGTTCCAGTGGGCACTGTAAGAAACGCCCACAGCCGAAACCAGCACGCCAAGAAATAGCAGCAACATGAAAAAACTTCCGCCGGGAAGTGGTTTGGCGAAGAGCTTGTTCAACGAAGCTTCTCCGCGACGCGCATTACAGCGCTGCGCGAACGTGGATTAGCTTTGAGTTCGGCATCGGACGCGGTCTGGGCCTTGCCGTGAATTTTGATTTTCGGAACAAAAGCGACGTGCTGAACGGGCAAGCCGCGCGGCAGGTTGTCAGGCTCGCCCTTGACCAGTTTGCGCATGAACAATTTGACGATACGGTCTTCCAGGGAGTGAAAGCTGATCACCACCAGACGGCCGCCGATTGCCAGGGACTCCAATGCAGCCTCAAGGCCAGCCTCAAGGTCACCCAGTTCGTTGTTCACGTGAATACGCAAACCCTGGAAGGTACGGGTTGCAGGGTGCTTGCCCTTTTCCCAGGCCGGATTGGCCACTTTCAAGACTTCAGCCAGATCACCGGTGCGCTCAAACGGCTTGATGTCTCGACGCTCTACCACCGCGCGAGCCATACGACCGGAAAAGCGCTCTTCGCCATATTCCTTGAATACGCGGGCAATTTCTTCCTGGGATGCCGTGTTGACGAACTCGGCAGCGCTGATGCCGCGGTCCGGGTCCATACGCATGTCCAGCGGGCCGTCATTCATGAAGCTGAAACCGCGCTCCGGATCATCAAGCTGAGGCGAAGACACGCCCAGGTCGAGCAGTACACCGTCGACCTTGCCGGCCAGACCACGATCGGCAATTTCGGATCCCATTTCAGCAAAACTACGCTGCACAATAACAAAGCGGCCGTCTTCGGCCGCTAGCGCTTGCCCTGTGGCAATCGCCTGTGGATCTTTATCGAACCCGAGCAATTGCCCCTCGGGGCCCAGCTTCTGGAGTATCAGGCGGCTATGTCCGCCGCGACCGAAGGTGCCATCCAGATAGCATCCATCAGGACGTACGGCGAGAGCCTCTACGGCTTCGTCAAGCAGTACGGTGATGTGGTTGAAGCCGCTATCTATAGTCACAGGATTAAATCACGCAGTTCGTCAGGCATCGCGCCCGGTTGTTGAATGGCTGCAAGGTCAGCGGCAGAAACAGCTTCCCAAGCATCCTCGTCCCACAGTTGAAACTTGTTTAGCTGGCCTACCAACATCGCGCGCTTATCCAACTTGGCATATTCACGCAAACGTGGCGGCACCAGAAAACGACCACTGCCATCGAGCTCAAGATCGACGGCGTTACCAATCAACAGACGTTGCAAACGGCGGTTTTCTTCACGCAACGAAGGCAGCGCCCGAAGCTTGGTTTCAATCAATTCCCACTCATCCAGCGGGTACACACATAAGCAGGGATCTACCGCATCAATGGTCACGATCAGCTGCCCGGAACTTCGCGAAATCAGCTCGTCACGGTACCGGCTCGGCATTGCGAGACGGCCCTTTGCATCGAGACTGATTGCGTTGGCTCCGCGAAACACTGATCGCATCTCCAAATATTAGCGTTTTACGTCTAGAAAACCCACTTTATGCCACTTTCCACCACTTATGCACACTATAGGAATGCGCCCACCACACCGTCAAGGAGCGGCCCACAGGAAAAGCCTTACATAACTGAGATTTAGGAGGGTAAATAGACGTAGAACAGTAAGCGGAGAGGTATTTTGACTAGCGACGCGCTGCAAATTCAAAGCCCTGGACTTCAAACTTAAAGTAGTTTGTTAAGAGCAAGAACTTTTCTGCATTACGTCGGAAAATTGTCTTACGAAAAATAGCGGGGGATAAACCGATTGCGAGTGTAGCAATCTGCTTGCAGGGCAAGCAGAAGAGAAAAAAAGGTGGAGAGTCGATCTGTAAGCCGGGTTCTGTCGTGAACAGTCATTCGTCTACGATGGCCATCACTGGACATCTTTAGCAACCTACCCGGTCCCAGCGCGGGCCACGCCTTGGGACCCTATTTGGTCTTGCTCCAAGTGGGGTTTACCTAGCCACGAACTGTTGCCAGTCGTGCGGTGCGCTCTTACCGCACCTTTTCACCCTTACCGGCGCCGAAGCGCTTAGGCGGTTATTTTCTGTGGCACTTTCCGTAGGCTCACGCCTCCCAGGCATTACCTGGCACTTCGCCCTATGGAGCCCGGACTTTCCTCCCCCCCTAATTCTCATAGAGGGCAGCGACTGTCCAATCGACTCTCCGGCGCGAAGATTAACTGTACAGAGCGTATAGAACAAGCGTTAAACGCCGCAAGGCAGGTTGAATTGCCTGAGTTGCGGCCTTTAGTCACGGGGCAATACATACAAAGACATCAAAACGCCATCATTCGATATCAATTGTTACTCCGCCTTCTGCTTTTCAAGTGCAACTTGGTACAAGACGTTTTTGCGTTCACCGGTTATTTCAGCGGCAAGTGCAGCCGCACGCTTGAGTGGCATTTCTTTAAGCAGCAAGTCGAGAATACGCATCGCCTCGCTACTGACCACTTCATCTGTTTCTGGCGCAGTCCAGCCGGCAACCAGAACTACGCACTCGCCGCGCTGCTGATTAGTGTCGCCTTCAACAAATGCACGCAACTCGGACAGGGGCAAACCCTTGAGTGTTTCGAACGTTTTAGTCAACTCGCGCGCCAGCAATGCCGGGCGCTCTGGCCCGAATACCAGCTCAAGATCTTGCAGGCACTCAAGAATGCGGTGCGGCGCTTCGTAAAAGATCAGCGTGCGAGGTTCTTCCTTCAGCAACTCCAGACGCGAACGACGTCCAACAGCCTTGGCAGGCAGGAACCCTTCGAAAATAAAGCGATCAGAAGGCAGCCCTGCCGCAGACAGGGCCGCGATCAAGGCGCAGGCACCCGGTACAGGCACAACCTTGACCCCCGCCGCTCGCGCCTGACGCACCAGGTGATAGCCCGGGTCGGAGATCAGCGGCGTACCCGCATCAGAAATCAGTGCAACATCTTCACCGGCCAGCAAACGCTGGATAAAGCGGCTGCCCTCATCACGTTCGTTGTGCTCGTGACAGGCGCCCAGCGGCGTTGAAATACCAAAATGCTGCAGCAGGCGCAGGGAGTGGCGCGTGTCTTCGGCCGCAATCAGTGACACGTCACGCAATACCTTGAGCGCACGCGCACTGATGTCGTCCAGGTTACCGATGGGCGTGGCCACCACATAAAGTGAGCCAAGAACGGAATTCAAATCACCTGGAGCAGTCAAAACGCACACCTCATAAGAGTTAAAGGCGCCATTGTAGCGCGTAGAGCCCTCTTGAACGCACCCACCCTGCAGGCCGCAGAACGCCATGCAGGCAAACTTTCACCTGCACAACGTACAGATCACATCTAAATTCAGGCTTTATTGCCTCTAACATCGCGCCCCGGCCAGTGCTTGGGTACACTTCCCCACTCATTTGATCGAGTATCAGGAACACTACATGATCGCTTGCCTGCGGCTGTTCACTGCCCTCTGCCTCGCTGCCCTGTTGGCGGCTTGCGCCAGCTCGCCCTCGTCCAGCCTTGGCGAACTTCCACGGACCCCGGACGCCAGTCTCGAGCAGTTGCTCCAGCAGGCATCCGAAACCACCAATCCGGAAAAGGCCGCCCTGTTGCGCCTTTCGGCAGCCGACCTCGCCCAGCGCCAGCAGAATACTGCGCGTGCAGCACAAATTTTGGCTCTGGTGCCAATGGATCAACTCAAGCCTGCCCAGCAAGTGTTTGCCAGCACGCTGGCAGCCGAGCTGGCGATGAGCCGCAATGACCACAAGTCCGCGCTGGCCGCCTTGAACCACCCAAGCCTGTCGATCCTGGGCCAGCTGCCAGCCGACCTGCAGGTGCGCACGCATACCGTCCATGCCCTTGCCCTCGAAGCTGACGGCCAAACGCTAGCGGCCGCACGCGAACGTACAGCAATGAGCCCGAACCTGACCGGCGACGCTGCCAATAGCAACAATGAAGCTATTTGGGCACTAGTGGCCGCCTTGCCGGTCGATCAGTTGCACGCGCAAAACAACGACGTGCTGGGCGGCTGGATGTCCCTGGCCCTGGCCGTCAAGAGCGCGGGCACCCTGCAGGATCAGCAGAACGCCATTGATCAGTGGCGCGCGCAGAACCCAGCTCACCCTGCCGCCATCCAGTTGCCAGCACCCCTGATCAAGCTCAAGGAACTGGCCAGCCAACCCCTGACCAAAATTGCCTTGCTACTGCCGCAGGACGGCCAGTTGGCCTCCGTGAGCAAAGCACTGCGCGACGGCTTTATGGCTGCGCACTATCAGGCCCAGCAAGCAGGGCAAAACCCGCCAAGCATTCAGTTCTACAACAGCTCGCGCCTGACGTCCCTGGACGAGTTCTATCGCCAGGCACAAGCCGACGGCGTGCAACTGGTCGTTGGACCACTGGAAAAAAACCTGGTCAAACAACTCAGTGCTCGCCCGCAATTACCGATCACGACGCTGGCCCTGAACTATAACGAGGGCGCTCAAGGCCCGGCGCAACTGTTCCAGTTTGGTCTGGCAGCGGAAGATGAAGCCCGCGAAGTGGCACGACGCGCACGCGCCGACGGCCTGACCCGTGCTGGCGCCATGGTGCCAGTCGGCGAATGGGGCGACCGGGTGCTCAAGGCATTCCGCCAGGAGTGGGAAGCACACGGCGGCACCATTGTCGGCACGGAACACATCGACAAGCCCGTAGCACTGGCCCAGCAAGTCGCAGACCTGGTGCAATTGCGCAAAGGCGGCGGTTCTGCACAACCGACGCGCCGCCAGGACATGGAGTTCATCTTCCTGGCCGCGACCCCTCAGCAGGCACAGCAGATCAAACCGACCCTGAACTACCAGTACGCCGGCGACCTCCCGGTTTACGCGACCTCCCATGTATTCAGCGCCAGTGGCGACCAGAACCAGTACAACGACATGAACGGCATCCGTTTTTGTGAAACACCCTGGTTGCTCGATACAACCAACCCGCTGCGCCAACAAGTCACCGCACAATGGCCACAAGCGGGTGGCAGCCTGGGGCGCCTGTACGCGATGGGCATCGACGCCTATCGCCTGGCACCGAGCCTGGGTCAGTTGAAAGCACTGCCCGACACCCGGATTGACGGCTTGTCCGGCAGCCTGAGCATGAGCCCGGCACAGCGTGTCGAGCGTCAGCTGCCGTGGGCCGAGTTCGTCAATGGCCAGCCTCAACGCCTGCCTGCTACCCCAAACTGATGCCCGAGCGCTCAAGCCAAGACATTGGCAAGGATGCCGAGCGCATGGCGCTACGGCATCTTGAGCAACAGGGTTTGCGCCTGCTGGCGCAAAACTGGTCATGCAAGCGCGGCGAGCTGGATCTGGTCATGCTTGACGGCGATACAGTAGTATTCGTCGAAGTTCGTTACCGACAACACGCGCAATGGGGTGGCGCACTGGCCAGCATTGACGCACGCAAGCGTCAAAAGCTGATACTTGCCGCCCAGCATTGTTTGCAGCGCCAGGCACGCTGGGCCGATCACCCGTGCCGGTTTGACGTGGTGACAATGGACAGCGCAACACCCCAATTGAACTGGCTACGGAATGCCTTTGACAGCCAATAACGCTGCCAGACCGATTCCAGCACCCTTTTTTAAACGATTTTGCTTTGCTTTGCTGGCTGCACATTCTTGTGCCGGGAAGTCACTCAGGAACACCTGGATCACGCCCGACCAGCCGCCCTACTTAAGGTCACATAGATGGACATGCAATCCCGTATTCGCCAGCTTTTCCAAGCCAGCATCGACACCAAGCAGCAGGCGATGGAAGTGCTTGCCCCTCACATCGAGCAAGCCAGCCAGGTCATGGTCAATGCCCTGCTCAATGAGGGCAAAATGCTTTCGTGCGGCAATGGCGGGTCGGCAGGTGACGCCCAGCACTTTTCGTCCGAACTGCTCAACCGCTTCGAGCGAGAGCGCCCGAGCCTACCGGCCATTGCACTGACCACCGACTCGTCGACGATCACCTCGATCGCCAACGATTACAGCTTCAACGAGATTTTCTCCAAGCAGATCCGCGCACTCGGCCAACCTGGCGATGTGCTGCTGGCCATTTCCACCAGCGGCAACTCGGCCAATATCATCCAGGCCATTCAAGCCGCCCATGATCGCGAGATGATCGTCGTCGCAATGACTGGCCGTGATGGCGGCGGCATGGCCTCACTGCTGCTGCCCGAGGACGTGGAAATTCGCGTACCTTCCAATGTCACAGCACGAATTCAAGAAGTCCACCTGCTGGCGATCCACTGCTTGTGCGATCTGATCGACAGCCAACTGTTCGGGAGTGAAGAATGACTTTTAATCGCCTTGGCCTGATAGCCCTGACCCTGTGTCTTGGTCTGACTGCCGGTTGCAGTTCGGTACTGACCGCCACCCGCGACAAGCCCATTGAGGATGATCGCGGCACCCGCACCTTTGGCAGCAAAATCGATGACTCCCTGATTGAAACCAAAGTCGCCGTGAACGTGGCCAAGGCCAACCCGGACCTGGATACCGGCTCGCATATCGTTGTCACCAGCTACAACGGCATCGTGCTGCTGGCCGGCCAGACCCCGCGCGCAGACCTCAAGGCCCAGGCCGAACAAGCTGCCGCCGCCGTTCAACGCGTGAAGAAGGTCAACAACGAACTGCAAGTCATGGCACCGTCATCGATCCTTGCGCGCAACAACGACGCCTGGCTGACCACCAAGATCAAGACCCAGATGCTGACCGACAACGCGATTCCTGGCTCACGGATCAAAATCGTCACGGAAAACGGCATCGTCTACATGCTCGGCCTCGTGACCAAGCAGGAAGCCGCCCGCGCCACCAGCCTGGTGCAAGGGGTTTCCGGGGTGCAGAAAATCGTCAAACTGTTCGAGTACATCGACTGACAGCTCCCAACTGCCAGACACAAAAAAGGCGACCTTCTCAGGTCGCCTTTTTTATCACTTCACCACTTTCAGGCTTGGCCGGCCCGTAGGACGCGGCGGCTCGGTGCCTGGCGGCGGCCCATCGTCATCCGGCTCAACCTCGTCATCAGCCTCAAGAGACTCTTCCAGGTCGAACACCATGCCCTGGCCGTTCTCGCGGGCGTAAACGCCCAGGATTGCTGCAATAGGCACGTACAACGTGTGAGGTACACCACCAAAACGCCCTTCAAAGCTTACTGCTTCGTTGTCCATGTGCAATTGACGCACGGCGGTTGGCGAAACATTCAGGACAATCTGCCCGTCACTGGCAAAACCCGCAGGCACTTGCACCTTCGGGTAGTCAGAGTTAACCAGCATGTGCGGAGTGCAGTCGTTATCAACGATCCACTCATAGAGCGCACGCACCAGATAAGGTCGACTTGAATTCATCGAGGGCTCCTAAAGCCTTAGCGCATGTCGCGTTCGACACCAGACAAACTCGCCTGGAAAGCCTCACGCGCAAATTGGCGCTCCATATAGTCGAGCAGCGGCTTGGCTGGCCGCGGCAATTCAATACCCAAAACAGGCAAGCGCCAGAGTATCGGCAATAGGCAGCAGTCGACCAGACTTTGCTCATCACTGAGGAAAAAAGGTTTGTCGGCAAACAATGCAGAAACACCCGTCAAGCTCTCGCGCAATTCCTTGCGGGCCTGTACACGCGCAGGCTCCTTGGTCCGTGAATCAAGGATCAAATCAACCAACGCACACCAGTCACGCTGAATACGATGAATCAGCAGACGGCTATTGGCCCGCGCCACCGGATAAACCGGCAACAGCGGCGGATGCGGGTAACGCTCATCCAGATATTCCATCACCACAGTCGACTCCCACACCGCCAGATCACGATCGACCAGGGTTGGCAGGCTGCCGTAAGGGTTCACTTCGATCAGCTTCGGCGGCTGACGGCCCGCCTCCACACTGATGATCTCGGCGCTGACACCTTTCTCTGCGAGCACAATGCGTACTCGATGGGAATAGTGGTCGGCGGGGTCGGAGTAACAGGCCAACCGATTGGTCACGCCCATGGCGGTCCTCCTCGCTTGTTGAAATTATCGGGAGCGGAAAAACGAACGCGCCCAAGGAACGCCTCTGATAACCGCAGAACCTGGGCAAGCCGGGTCGTTGGACCCCGCTTGCCACCCGTCCTGCACTGTTACCTTTTCAGAGACACCCTCGGGCGCGCACGATTAACAGCATTGCGTGTAACTATATCAGTGCACATCCTTCCAGTATTCGCGCTTGAGCAGATAAGCGAATACAAAGAGGAAGGCCAGGTAGATCAGCACGTAAGTACCGATGCGCTGATGCTCCAGCTTCACCGGGTTGGCCGAGTAGGCCAGGAAGGTCACAAGGTTCTTGATCTTCTCATCGAACTGCTCTTCAGTCAGTGCGCCGGTTTTTGGCAGCACTGTCAGTTGGTCGCACGCTTCATGCGTCAAAGGCGTGCCGGTGAGCGGATCATACTGCTTCTTGCCGTCTTCGACGATCTGTACTTGCTTGCAACCCACAACCTGACGGCCTTGCAGCGGCGCCAGAACGTTAGGCATACCCACGTTCGGGAAGACCTTGTTGTTCACACCCCAAGGGCGAGACGGGTCTTCGTAGAAGGCGCGCAGGTAGCTGTACAGCCAGTCAGTACCACGGACACGGGCTACCAGCGTCAGGTCTGGCGGTGCAGCACCGAACCAGGCCTTGGCATCAGCAGGCTGCATGCCGATGTTCATGTGGTCGCCAATCTTGGCACCGGTGAACACCAGATTGTCGAGCATGACGTCATGGGGAATCCCCAGGTCGTCCGCCACGCGCTCGTAACGCTGGAACTTGGCACTGTGACAGCCCATGCAGTAGTTGGCGAACGTGCGCGCGCCATCCTGCATGGCAGCCTTGTCAGAAACATCGATGTCGACCTTGTCGAGCTGCACACCTTGTTCAGCCGCAAAGGAGAACACAGGCATAACTGCGAGCATCAATACAGCAAATAGCTTTTTCATCAGCCAGTCACCCTTTCCGGAACCGGTTTGGTCTTCTCAAGCCTGGTGTAGAACGGCATCAGAATGAAGTAGGCGAAGTACAGGAACGTACACACCTGCGACAGCAGCGTGCGGCCCGGGGTCGGAGCCAATACACCCAGCACACCCAGAATCACGAAGGAGATGCAGAACACCCACAGCCACACCTTGCTCATCCAGCCCTTGTAGCGCATGGATTTAACAGGGCTGCGGTCAAGCCACGGCAACACGAACAGCATTGCAATCGCGGCACCCATGGCAATCACGCCAAGCAGCTTGTCCGGAATTGCACGCAAGATCGCGTAGAACGGTGTGAAGTACCAGACAGGGGCAATGTGCTCCGGCGTTTTAAAGGCGTTAGCCTGTTCAAAGTTCGGTTTTTCCAGGAAGTAACCACCCATTTCCGGGAAGAAGAACACAATCGAGCAGAAGATGAACAGGAACACCACGACGCCGACGATATCTTTCACGGTGTAGTACGGATGGAAGGGAATGCCGTCCAGCGGTATGCCGTTTTCGTCTTTGTGCTTCTTGATGTCCACACCGTCCGGGTTGTTGGACCCGACTTCGTGCAACGCCAGAATGTGCAGCACCACCAGACCCAGAATCACGATCGGCAAGGCCACTACGTGCAAGGCGAAGAAGCGGTTCAGGGTAATCCCGGAGATCAGGTAGTCACCACGAATCCACTGGGTCAGGTCGTTACCGATAACCGGAATCGCACCAAACAGCGAAATGATCACCTGGGCGCCCCAATAGGACATTTGACCCCAAGGCAACAAATAACCCATGAAGGCTTCTGCCATCAGGGCCAGGTAAATCATCATGCCGAACAGCCACACCAGCTCACGGGGCTTCTGATACGAGCCGTAGAGCAAGCCGCGGAACATGTGCAGATAGACGACAACAAAGAACGCCGATGCACCTGTTGAGTGCAAATAACGCAAGATGGAGCCGTATTCGACGTCACGCATGATGTATTCGACAGAAGCAAAGGCTTCTTCTGCCGACGGCGTGTAACTCATGGTCAGCCACACGCCGGTCACGATCTGGTTAACCAGAACGAGCAATGCGAGGGAGCCAAAGAAATAGAAGAAGTTGAAGTTCTTCGGGGCGTAATACTTGCTGAGGTGGTCTTCCCACATCTTGGTGGCAGGGAAGCGGGCATCTACCCAATCCATGAACTTGCTCATTACGCGTTCTCCCCATCGAGGCCAACGACAACAATGTTGTCCGACTCATAATAGTAGGGCGGTACTGGCAGGTTCAGCGGGGCTGGCTGCGACTTGTAAACGCGGCCGGCCAGATCATAGTGCGAACCATGACAAGGGCAGAAATATCCACCTACCCAATCCTTGCCAAGATCAACAGGCGCGACCTCAGGACGGAACGTAGGCGAGCAACCCAAGTGGGTGCAAATACCGATCAACAACAGAATTTCTGGTTTGATCGACCGCAACTCCGGATTCACATAAGCAGGCTGATCAGATTGCTTGGAATCAGGGTCAGCAAGCTGCCCTTCAATCTTCTTCAGATTTGCCAGGATTTCCTCGGTGCGACGTACGATGAATACTGGCTGACCACGCCATTCAGCAATCATTTGCTGACCTGGCTCGACCTTTGCAATATTCACTTTCACCGGTGCGCCAGCGGCTTTCGCCTTGGCACTGGGAAACCACGACCCCACGAACGGGACCGCCGCCCCCACCGCTCCTGCAGCACCCACCACGGATGTGGCTGCTACGAGGAAGCGACGCCGGCCGACATTTACGCCGTCATTGCTCATTCAGTCCTCTCCCATCAGCTTTGTGGCCTGTTAAATCAGGCATCTACTAAATTTGCATCTGAACTTATAAAAATTTTGCAGAATGGTAATGAAAAGCCCCTACTCTGACAAGGTAATTACCGCTCTCGGGCGGCTACAAGCCTTGTAGTATAGGCGTTTGCTGGATGTGGCAAGTTGTCACACCAATAATTCATCACCCATAAAAAAAGCCCAGCTCCGAAGGAGACTGGGCTTTTTTGAACGAAGCTGCGAATTAACGCTTCGAGTACTGCGGACGCTTACGCGCTTTACGCAGACCGACTTTCTTACGTTCAACTTCACGAGCATCGCGAGTTACGAAGCCAGCTTTGCGCAGAGCGCCACGCAGGGTTTCGTCGTACTGCATCAGTGCGCGAGTGATACCGTGGCGGATTGCGCCAGCTTGACCACTTACACCACCACCGATCACGGTGACGTAGATGTCGAATTTCTCGACAGTCTCAGTCAGTTCCAACGGCTGACGAACTACCATGCGGGCAGTTTCGCGACCGAAGAAATTCTCCAGAGTGCGGTTGTTGATCGAGATGTTACCGGTACCTGGACGCAGGAAAACGCGTGCAGTTGCGGTTTTACGACGGCCAGTGCCGTAGTTTTGAGTCGCCGACATAATGAACTATTCCGTTAAAACTTCAGTTCTTGGGGCTGCTGAGCAGTATGAGGGTGAGCAGCGCCCGCATAGACTTTCAGCTTACGGTACATGTCGCGACCCAGTGGGTTTTTAGGCAGCATGCCTTTAACCGCGGTCTCGATCACGCGCTCAGGAGCTTTGGCGATCAGCTTTTCGAAGTTGATCGACTTAATCCCGCCCGGGAAACCGGAGTGAGAGTAGTACATTTTGTCAGTGGTTTTAGCACCAGTGACACGGATCTGCTCAGCATTGATAACAACGATGTAGTCACCGGTGTCAACGTGCGGAGTGTATTCCGGCTTGTGCTTGCCACGCAGACGGCTCGCGATCTCGGTGGCCAGACGACCCAGGGTCTGACCAGCAGCGTCGACGACAAACCAGTCGCGCTTTACTGTTTCTGGTTTAGCAGTAAAAGTTTTCATTCTTTATAGCCTCAGGGGCCGCCCTGTAAATTAGACGGCAGATCTTACTGAATAGTGCGTACTTTGACAAGTCAAAGGCAGCCGGATACAGACGCTATCGGGGGCTCGGGTCAGCGCGTCCGTTCAACGGCAAGATTCTTCGGCAGGCGGCGCATCACTTCCACTGCAGAAAGAGGTCGGCAATTATCCAGATTGCGCAAAAAATTACAACCTGCTTTTATGTTTGTTTACCCGAAGGAGCACCCGATGGACTACCGCAAGCTAGGCCGAACCGATCTGAAAGTAAGCGAAATCGCCCTCGGAACCATGACCTGGGGCGAGCAGAACACCCAGGCTGAAGCCTTCGAGCAAATCGAATACGCAAAAAATGCCGGCATCAATTTCATCGACACCGCCGAGATGTATCCGGTGCCGCCAAAGGCCGAAACCTACGCCAGCACCGAGCGCTACATCGGCAACTGGTTCAAGGAACGCGGGGATCGCGCCGACTGGGTGCTGGCGAGCAAGATCGCCGGTCCCGGCAACGGTATCGACTACATCCGCGACGGCAACCTCAAACACAACCGCACCCACATCGTGCAAGCCTTGGACGCCAGCCTCAAACGCCTGCAAACAGACTGGATCGACCTCTACCAGTTGCACTGGCCCGAGCGCAGCACTAACTTTTTCGGCCAGCTTGGCTACAAGCACAACGCCGACGAGGATTTCACGCCACTGGAGGACACCCTCCAGGCGCTGGACGAGCAGGTCAAGGCCGGCAAGATCCGCCACATAGGCCTGTCCAACGAAACGCCGTGGGCCACCATGAAGTTCCTGCAACTGGCCGAGAGCCGTGGCTGGCCACGTGCGGTATCGATCCAGAACCCCTACAACCTGCTCAACCGCAGCTTTGAAGTGGGCCTGGCGGAAATTGCCATTCGCGAACAGTGCGGCCTGCTTGCCTACTCGCCCCTGGCGTTCGGCATGCTGTCGGGCAAGTACAGTGGCGGCGCCCAACCGCCAAAAGGTCGCCTGAGCCTCTACAGCCGCTTCTCGCGCTATTCAAACCCGCAAGCGGTGGCTGCCAGTGAGCGCTACGTGGCTCTGGCCCGCGAACACGGCCTGGATCCGGCACAAATGGCACTGGCCTATGTCACCCAACAACCGTTCGTTACCAGCAACATCATTGGGGCGACGACGCTGGAGCAGTTGCGAAGCAATATCGCCAGCCACGACCTGAAATTGTCGGATGACGTGCTGGCGGGCATCGAAGCGATTCACAAGGACCAGCCAAACCCGGCGCCTTGATCCTGCTGTAAACCGTTTTCGTAGCAGTTGCCGAAGGCGACGTCCGATTGCGAAGCAATCGTAAACCTGAGAGCGCCGACTAACTGTCAGTGCGCAACCTCCGACCTTACGACGGCTACGCTGCCGGACGCAGCCTGCGGCAGCTGCTTGTATGTTTTCCCGGTGCCCAAGAAAATGCCGGGGCGTGTACAAAAAGCGTTTCGGGGAGGCCGATAGCTGCTTAAGGCAGGATTTGCTCCTGACCTTGTCTGTAGAGAGGCCCCCCGCCTCATTGCCTACCACGAAGAGTAACCAGAAGCCGACAAGTCGGACTTCGTATTACAAGGTTGTGATGGCATGAAGTGCGAGGTCGGGGAACCGGAAGCATTCTACTTTTTTTCGTTGAGGTGGAACACATGGCTCTCGTCGTTGGTGTAGATATTGGCTCTCGAACTGCGCCTATGGCGTGGCGTAAAGATGGAAACGTCGTTGGAAACTGGACCATCGAACAGAGCGCCAAAGGCCACTCATTGGCGGTGAAAAAGTTGCTCAGCCTGAAGCCGGAGCTGATCGTCATGGAGGCCACCGGCGTCTATTACTTGGACTTGGCCGTCAAGCTGACCAACGCCGGCTTACCCGTGGCGGTGATCAACCCGAAAAGTGCACATAACTTTGCCAAGATCATGCTGGCTAACAGCAAAACCGACAAAATCGATGCTCAATTGCTGGCCGAGTATGCCGAGCGTATGACGCCGCGGGTATGGACTGCGCCAACCGCGCAAATGCTGGAACTGCGTGCCTTGGGACGACATTTGAACCGCCTGACCGGCCGCCGCACGCAGGCCAAAAATGAGTTGCACGCACTCAAGGCAACCGAAAGTACGTCGTCGATGCTGATCGAGGACGAAGAGGATGCCATCGACGCCTTGGACAAGCGCATTGAGCGCTTCCGCAAGGCCGCACTTGAACTGATTCTCGAAAGCCCGAACCTGAGCAGAAGCTACAAATGCATGATTGCAGGGCCTGGCATCGGAGAGGCTTCGGCTATTGCGATGCTGGCCGAGTTGGTGACCTTGCCGTCGACGTTGAAATCGAACCAGGTGAGCCGCTATGCAGGATTGGACGTGCGTCTGACGCAGTCAGGAACGAGTTTGAACAAGCCTGGCCGGATGAGTAAGGCCGGGAATGCCTACTTGCGCGCGGCGACGTTCATGCCCGCATTGAGCGCGCTGCGTTGTGACCCCATTGTTAAGGCGTTCTATGAAGGACTGGTCGGCCGAGGTAAGAAGAAGATGCAGGCAATTGGGGCAATCATGCGCAAATATCTGACAGGTATTTGGGCATGCATCCGCAGCGGTGAGCCTTTTGATACGGCCAAGCTTTTCGATGAAAAACACCTATCGAAAGCTTGACCTGCAACAGAGTATCTACAGGGGCGGCGTAACCTCCCCCTAGACACACAGGAAAAAAAATAAGACGATCCAGCCGTAAGTTGACCAATTTCACCTATAAGAATAATCAAAATATGTCTATGTCTAATCAACTCTCAACGCCCTTGCGGCGCGTCAGCATCCTGGCCATCGATCGGGTATTCGCCTCGACCCTGATGCATGCCAAGGACTTTTTTCATCTCGCCAGCCTGCGTCATGGCAAGCAATTGGGCCGCGGTCTTACCCCCACCTTCGAGACGCGGCTGGTGAGCCCCGACGGCAAACCCGCAGTCAGCTTCAGCAATGTAGTGCTCCCCGTCGATGGCGGCCTGGAGGACTCCGACATCATCATCCTCCCGGCTTTCGGGGAAGACTTCGACACAATCTGCCAGCGTTACCCGCAAGTCCTGCCGTGGCTGCGCGAGCAGCATGCTCGCGGCGCAGTCCTGTGCGCGGAAGCCACCGGGGTATTCTGGCTCGCAGAAGCCGGGCTGCTGGATGGCAAGGAAGCAACCACGTACTGGCGTTTTTTCGACACGTTTGCCCAGCGCTATCCTGAGGTTCACCTCAATCAGGACAAGCACCTCACTGACGCAGACAATCTCTACTGCGCCGGCGGGCCGACCTCTGCCTGCGACCTCTACATCTACATGATCGAACGTTTCTGCGGCGCCAACATTGCCCAGGCCGTGGCCCGCGACATTCTTTACGAGGTGCAGCGCAACTACACCCCCGGGCGCATTGGCTTTGGCGGCCAGAAGCTGCACCAGGACGTGATCATTCTGCAAATCCAGCAATGGCTCGAAGACCACTTTGCCGACAAGTTTCGCTTTGAAGACGTCGCTCGCGATCATGGCATGAGCATCCGCAACTTCATGCGCCGCTTTCAGCTAGCCACGGGTGACAAACCCCTGCACTACCTGCAACGCCTGCGCATAGAAACGGCCAAGGGACTGCTTTCGGCCTCGCGCAAAAGCATCAAGACCATCAGCTACGACGTGGGCTATGACGACGCGAGTTTCTTTGCCCGACTGTTTCGCCAGCACACTGAGTTGTCACCGAACCAATATCGGCAGCAGTTCTTGCAGGCGGGCGTAAAACAGGTGGCTTGAATTCCAGGTGACGGGCTTGATAGCCCGATGCTGAAGACGCCTTCCGGGTTCTGAAGAGCAAAAAAAAGGCCTGCAATGCAGGCCTTTTTTTCGACTAGGGTTTGTGCGCCCTGGTCAGGTATTCGTGAGACTGCATTTCCAGCAGACGGCTGAGGGTGCGCTGGAACTCGAAGTTCAGGCGCCCGCCGGTGTACAAGTCCTTGAGTTCGACTTCAGCCGAGATGATCAGCTTGACGTTGCGGTCATAGAACTCGTCGACCATGTTGATAAAGCGTCGGGCGATGTCGTCGGTTTTAACGTCCATCTGCTCCACACCGCTGATGATCACAGCGTTGAAGATTTTACCCAGCTCGATGTAGTCATTCTGGCTACGCGGGCCGTCGCACAATTCGCGAAAATCGAACCAGGCCACGTCATCGCAAGTGCGAAGGGCGCGAATGGTACGGTTTTCGATGATCAGGTCATCGCCTTCAATCGCCCGGGTAGAGTTGTGCGTCAGCGCCTTGAAGCTCTCGCGCAAACTTTTCTCTGAAGCCTCGTCCAGCGGGAAGTGGAACAGTTCGGCCTGCTCCAGATGACGCAGACGGTAGTCGACGCCGCTGTCGACGTTGACGATCTCGGTGTTTTGCTTGATCAGTGCAATGGCAGGCAAAAAGCGCGCGCGCTGCAAGCCGTCCTTGTACAAACCGTCCGGCACGATGTTCGACGTCGCAACCAGGGTAACGCCGTTTTTGAACAGCTCTTCCATCAAGGTGCCCAGAATCATTGCATCGGTAATGTCCGACACAAAGAATTCGTCAAAGCAGATCACCCGTGCTTCATCCGAGAAGCGCTTGGCAATGATGGTCAACGGGTTCTTTTCGCCATTGAGGGTACGCATCTCTTCGTGCACGCGCTTCATGAAGCGGTGGAAGTGAGTACGCATCTTCTGCTTGAACGGCAACGCGTCGAAGAACGTGTCGACCAGATACGTCTTGCCCCGGCCTACGCCACCCCAGAAGTAGATGCCCTTGACCGGCGTCAGCTCTTTTTTGCCGAACAGCTTGCCGAACAGGCCCGGCTTGCTTTGGGAAGCCGCCACCAGGTCGTCGTACAGGCGCTGCAGATGGCGCACGGCATTTTCCTGTGCGGCATCGTGAAAGAAGTCCGGGCGTTTCAGATCAACTTGATATCGTTCTAGAGGCGTCATAATTCGTTAGCAAGGCAACAAAAACGGGCCGACACTGTAGCGACGGCCCTTGGGAATGGCAATCAAACCTGAGACGAAACGTCGCACTTTCTCAGTCTTGCGCGGGCAGCAGTGCCACTCGCAGTGCTTCGATTGCCCCATCACGTGACGAACTGTCGGCAAACGCCGGGCTGTCGGCCACACAGGCGTCGTCCAGCCAGACGCTGAAGCTCAGCTCATCAGTGCGCACATCCAGCGGCTCACCGGATTGCAACTGCTTGGTCACCTGACCTGCGGCTTTACCATCGGCAAAACTGCGTGACAGCAACAATTGCTCGCCATCTGCGGCCAGCAAGCGGAAACGGAAACTGCCGTCTTCGTCGCGAAAGCTGACAAAGCGCGGGCCCTTGATGGCTTTCTTTTTGCTGGCGGTGGCGGTCTGAGCCACGCTGACAAATGAACGCAGACCCACCGCCTCACGCAGTTGCTCAAGGAATGGACTCGCGGTTTTACGGGCTTTTTGCGCGCCAGCCAGAAGAATGTCTTCCATATCGGCAGGTCGCGACATCAAGTCATGATAACGCTCGCGCGACTCACCCAGTTCGGCGTCCAGCTGCTTGAACAGGCGCTCTTTCGCCTCGCCCCATCCCAGGCCCTGCAACAGCTCGCTGCGCAACTCTGCCGCCTGCTCAGGCGTGGAGAATGCCTGGTACAGGGTGAACAGGTGCGAGTTGTCCGGATCTTTCGCCTCGCCCGGCGCACGGGAGTCGGTAACGATGCGCGAAATAGCGCTTTTCATGTCTTTGGCGCTGCTGAACAACGGAATGGTGTTGTCGTAGCTTTTGGACATCTTGCGACCATCAAGGCCCGGCAAGGTGGCCACGCTTTCTTCGATCAGCGCTTCAGGCATGGCGAAAAACTCTTTGCCATTGCCGAACAGATGGTTAAAGCGCTGGCCAATGTCACGGGCCATTTCAACGTGCTGGATCTGATCACGACCGACCGGCACCTTGTTGGCGTTGAACATCAGGATGTCCGCCGCCATCAACACCGGATAGCTGTACAGCCCCATGGTGATGCCCGCATCCGGGTCTTCGCCATTTTCCAGGTTCTTGTCGACCGAAGCCTTGTAGGCATGGGCACGGTTGAGCAGGCCTTTGGCAGCGACGCAGGTCAGCAGCCAGGTCAGTTCCGGGATTTCCGGGATATCTGACTGGCGATAGAACGTCACACGTTCAACATCAAGACCGGCGGCCAGCCAGGTCGCAGCGATTTCCTGACGCGAGCGCTGAATGCGCAGCGGGTCATCACATTTGATCAGGGCGTGATAGTCGGCCAGAAAGTAGAACGAGTCGGCATTGAGGTCGCGGCTGGCCACGATCGCAGGGCGAATGGCCCCGGCGTAGTTGCCCAGGTGCGGCGTACCGGTGGTGGTGATACCGGTGAGGATACGAGTACGAGAGGTCATGGGTAATCGCTTATCAGGCTGCAATCAATTCGAAAGGCGTGGCGCTACCAACTCTTTGAGCTCGGGCAGCTTGCCGTGAAAAAAGTGTCCGCATTCTGCCACTTTCAGCAGCTCATGGGGGCGCGACAGGTGGTTTGACCAGTTATAGACCAACTGCGGATCAATCACTTCGTCAGCTTCAGGCTGGATAACCGTCAAGGGGCACCCTTGCGGCAAGGGGTAGTCGTCACGCAAACGCGAGACCGCTGTAGCGATCATGAACAGATGCGACAGCTTTTCGCCCTCGGCCTCAAGTTGCCCGCCCAGGCTGGCCGCGACAAAGCCGCCAAACGAAAAACCGATCAGGGTGATGGGCAATTCAGGGTGTTTGGCGCGCAACCAATGAGCCGCAGCCAGTGCGTCGTCGATTTCGCCAGTGCCCATATCGTGACTGCCAGCGCTCGCGCCGACACCACGGTAATTAAATCGCAAGGTAATCAGGCCAGCATCACGGGCAGTGCGTTGCAGGGTCGAAACCACTTTATTCATCATTGTTCCGCCCTGCACCGGATTAGGGTGGCACAGCAGCGCAAGGCCCCGTGGCTCAGCAGAATCAAGGTACAAGGCTTCCAGTTGGCCGACCGGGCCATCAATTACTACGGGGGTTTCGCGGGTAAGCAAGAAGGAACTCCGTGACCTCAAATTGGGTCGACTCGTCTAGCTGATAGATTCTGTCTGACATATTTGCGAGTGCATCGCGGTATACAGCGCAGGTCCGAGCCGTTAACGTAAAGCAAAGCCGTTTATAGAGGAAGGACTCGTGGAACACTCGCTCTTGATTTGGTTGTTGCCGACTCTAGCCCTGGTTGCCGGTGTCGCCATTGGTTTTCTGGTTGCCCGTCTGTTGCCAAATGCCGTGCCTAACCGCACGCAGCGTCAGCTGGACGACATCCAGGAACGTTTTGACAGTTACCAAAGCGAAGTGGTTACCCACTTCAACACCACCGCCAATCTGGTGAAAAAGCTCACCCAGAGCTATCAGGAAGTGCAAGAACACCTCGCCGAGGGCGCCAACCGTCTGGCCCTGGACGAGCAAACTCGCCAACGCCTGCTGGCTGCCTTGCACTCCGATGTGCCACAACCGCATCGCGAGCGCATCACCCCGCCGCACAGCACCGAGCCGCCATTGGATTACGCCCCAAAAAGCCCCAACGGCCCGGGCATGCTCGATGAGCATTACGGTCTGAAAAAGTAAACAGTGCGCTCAATAAAAAGCCCCGCGATCTGCAAGGATCACGGGGCTTTTTTTGTACGGCTTGCGACTAACCCGTAGCAGCTGCTACGAAGTGCCTTGCCTTTACGGGTACTGCTGCACCTGGCCTGGCTGCTGGTATTGCATGCCCGGGATCGGCGCCAGGGTGACTTGAACACGGCGGTTTTGCGCACGGCCGTCAGCCGTTGCGTTGCTGGCAATCGGGTCGGCAGGGCCTGCGCCACGTACCGACAGGTACTGGCCGCTGACACCCTGGGACGTCAGGTAGCTCGCCACGCTTTGCGCACGCTGCTGCGAAAGCTGCATGTTGTAGTTGTAGTTACCGGTGCTGTCGGTATAGCCCACGATCTGAATCTGGTTCTGGTTGTTGAACTGCTTCAACGAGTTCGCCAGGTTGTTCAGCGGCTGATAGAAACTTGGGGCGATGTTGGCGGAGTTGGTGGCGAAGGTAATGTTGCCCGGCATCACCAGTGTGATGTTGTCACCCTGACGCTGAACTTCTACGCCCGTATTGGCCATGCTTGCACGCAGTGCCGCTTCTTGCTTGTCAGCGTAATAGCCATAACCCGCAGCACCCAGACCCGCCACGGCGGCGCCGATCAGCGCACCCTTGCCACGGTTGTTGTGGTCGATGGCAGCACCGGCCACAGCACCGGCCAAGGCCCCCAGGCCGCCGTAGGTGGCCGTTTTGCTCAAGCCCGTCCCCGAAGAGGCCTGGCCCTGATTGTCATACGGGTTAGGCGTAGCGCAGCCGGCCAGCAAGGCAACAGCGCTTGCTGCAACAATCAAACGACGCGAGATGAACATGGTGACGCTCCTGATCAAACTTTCTGAGGGGGCAAAGGCCATTGGCGTTAGACCTTTATAAGCCTTGGAACACGACCAACGGTAAAAATTCCTTTGGCCGCAAACATTCGCACTCAACGAACAATAGCCGCCCCAACGCCACCTCACAAATCCATGTACCCGCACTTGCAGTTACTTTTTCGACGCTTTGCTGCTCACCGGAATATGCAGGTAAGACATCACGCTTTCGGTCAGTTCGGTTGCCAGTTTGACGGCTTCTTTATTACGCGCCATCACCCCTGCAACCAGCCCTTCGATCAAAGCGAGCACCGCAATGCTGGAGCTGGTCATCACCGGATGATCGGCAGGCGCAAACAGTACGTGCTCGGCAATACTGGCCAACGGCGAGGCCGGTGAGTCGGTGATCGCCAGCACACAGGCGCCCCGCTCCCTGGCAAAGCGTGAAAGCTGCAGGGTGTCGATGGAGTAGCGCGGCAGGGAAATAGCCAGCATGACGTCCTGATCGGTGATCGCAGCCAGGCGATACGCGGCGTTTTCATTACCGCCCTCCATGCTGATGGCCGTCGCATCGGCACAGAACGGCATCAGGGTCGAAGCTGCCAGGCCCGCGAAGTAGACGCTATTGCCAAATCCCAGGATGTAGATCTTGCGCGCCTTGATCAGGCTCGTGACAAAGGCTTCAAACGTATCCGGATGATTGTTGGTCGCCGCGGTGGCGAGGTTGCTGCTGGCGCTCTGGATTTGCTCATGCAGGCCAAATGCGCCGTCAGGACGATGGGCCAGCTCGTTGCGAAGCTTGTCTACCGGCGACACCACTTGCTGCAACGTCGCTACCAGCTCGGCCTTCATGCCGGTGTACCCCCCCAGGTTCATGGCCTTGGCCAACCGGTTGACCGCGGCCGGGGATGTGGCCGTTTCCTGGGCCATTTCCTCAATCGTCAGCGTTGCGGCCCGCAGCGGGTGACGCAGGATAAAGTCCGCGACCTTGCGCAATGAAGGCTGCAAGTGGGGCGCGACCTCTGCCAGCTTGCGCATGACCGGAGCCGCATAAATAGTGGTGTTTTTGGATGGGCTTGGCATGTCCGGCTCAACATTTCCTGTGGATAAAAGAAGGGGCTGTGCCCAATCAATGGTGCGAGCGGGCTTGCGTGGGCCGACCGAGTGTATCCCAAGCCCACCCCGGGTGCGCAGCCCGCAAGCCGGGGCCTGAAACCTATTTCAGACTGCCCGAAAGAAACTGCTGCAGCCGCAGGGACTGAGGGTCAAGCAGCACTTTTCGCGGGTCGCCACGCTCCTCAACAACACCCTGGTGCAAGAACACCAGTTGGTTCGAAACTTCGCGGGCAAACCCCATTTCATGGGTGACAACCACCATGGTGCGCCCCTCCAGTGCCAGGTCCTGCATGACCTTGAGCACGTCGCCCACCAACTCGGGGTCGAGCGCGGAAGTCGGCTCATCAAACAGCATCACTTCCGGCTCCATTGCCAGCGCCCGGGCAATGGCCACACGCTGTTGTTCGCCGCCGGACATGTGCGCCGGCCAGGCGCTCATGCGGTGCGCCACCCCGACTTTGTTCAAGTAGTGCTCGGCCTTTTCCCGCGCCTCACGCTTGCCCATGCCCAGCACATGCACCGGAGCCTCCATCACATTTTCAAGGGCCGTCATGTGCGACCACAGGTTGAAATGCTGAAACACCATCGACAGCCTTGAACGCAAACGCTGCAACTGCTTGGGATCGGCAGCCTTCAGCCCTGCGCTCTTGCTGGCCACCAGTTTCAGCGCTTCGCCATTGAGCACGATGCTGCCCGAGTCGGGTTGTTCCAGCAGGTTGATGCAGCGCAAAAAAGTACTCTTGCCCGAGCCGCTGGAGCCGATGATGCTGATCACATCCCCCGCCTTTGCCTCCAGAGACACGCCCTTGAGCACTTCATGGGAACCGTAGCTTTTGTGCAAATCGCGCACTTCAAGTTTGTACATGATGTCCACTCTCCAGGATCAGTCGCTCAGCAGGCGGCCTTGGCGAATTAGGGTGCTGCCAGCAACTTTGGCCAGCCACAACCCGGGCTGGGCAAAGCGCAGGCGCTCGCGGGCATAGAGGATGCCGTCAGTGTCGGCACGCACCACGCTATGACGGTCAGTGATCGGGTCGATCACTTCAAACAGTGGATCGCCCACCGTGACCCGAGCCCCCAGTGGCTGAATAAAACTCACCACCCCGGGATGGGGTGCATAGGCGTACTGCGCGCCTGCAAACGGCGTCGCCTCGCAACAGTCGGTCGGTGCCGTCGACCAATCGCCATTGATCAAACCCTGATCGGCGAGATACCCCAAAATTGCCTCGGCGCTCTGTGCACACGGCTCGGCCTCGGTATCCGCCATGCCGCGCAACTCAATGGTTGCAGCCACACACGCCAACGGAATATCCGCCTCGGGAAAGCGCCCGGCGAGCTGCAGCCAGGGGATCGCACACGCCTCATCAAACGCGCTGCCGCCTGCATCCTCCGCCAGCAATGCGGCACCGGCCTGCAGCCGGGCAGCCAGTGACTGCAGGCGCGGCCAGTTTTGCGGCATGGCGTACAGCAGCATGATCGACTCGAAGTCACAGTGCAGGTCCAGCACCACATCAGCGTCACAGGCATGGCGCATCAGCAGGCAACGCAAGGCATCCAGCTCAGAAGCCGGAGCCGGCAACTCATCCAGAACAGCGAGCATGGCGCTGCGCACCCGCGCGATATTGGTGTCAGCATCCGCACCTAACTGCCCCTCCAGCCTGTCTGCCACGGCGTCGGCCAGGGCCGGAAAGTCACGATTGAAATTCTTGCCGCTGGAAAACTCGAAACGCCCCTGATGGGTGGCCTGGAACATCTGGCCAATACCGATGGGATTGGCCATGGGCACCAATTCGACCACCCCATTCAGACGGCCCTGCTCTTCAAGCTCGAGCAGACGGCGCTTGAGCTCAACGGCAACCCGCATCCCCGGCAACTCGTCGGCATGCAAAGAGGCCTGGATATAAGCCTTGCGCTGCCCCTGACCAAAACGAAACAGGGACAAATGGCGTTCTGTGCCCGAAGCAGTCCACGGCAAAAGGTACTTGATGTGTTCCATGAATATTCCTTAGTGCTTGCGCGGTGCCAGATACGCCAACCAGCGGCGCTCGGCGAGCTTGAACAGACGAACCAGAATGAAGGTCAGGACCAGATAAAAAATGGCCGCGGTCACAAAGGCCTCAAACGGCAGGTAGTAGCGCGCACTGACCGTACGCGCGGCACCAGTGATGTCGACCAGGGTGACAATCGACGCCAGGCTGGTGGTCTGCAGCATCATCAGCACTTCGTTGCTGTACTGCGGCAACACGCGGCGCAGGGCCGACGGCAGGAGAATCCTGCGAAACAGGGTCGCCCGTGACATGCCCATGGCTTTACCGGCCTCGATCTCGCCGTGGGGGGTGGATTTCAAGCTGCCCGCCAACAGTTCAGCGCTGTAGGCACTGGTATTGATTGCAAAGGCCAGACACGCGCAAAAGGTGGCACTGGAAAGGTAGGGCCACAGCACGCTTTGGCGTACCGCCTCAAACTGCGCCAGACCGAAATAGATCAAAAACAACTGCACCAGCATCGGCGTGCCACGGATAACGTAGGTGTAAACCCAGGCCGGAAAGTTGATCAGGGGCGAGCGCGAAACCCGCATCAAGGCCAGCGGAATGGCCAGCATCAGCCCGAAGAACAGTGAAATCAGCAGAACTTTGAGAGTCACCAGGGCGCCACTGAAATACAGCGGCAGGCTTTCCCAGATCAGGTTGTAGTCGAGCATCATGAGGGGCTCCCAATCACAGTTCGGCGGCTTTTATGCCGACCGAAAAGTGTCTTTCCAGATAACGCAGCACCAGCAAGGACACGCTGGTCAGCATCAGATACAACACCGCCACGGCGAGGAAAAACGTAAACGGTTCGTGGGTCGCATCCGCTGCGTTCTTGGCTTTGAACATCATGTCCTGCAAGCCGATAACCGAAATCAACGCCGTGGACTTGGTCAGCACCAGCCAGTTGTTGGTGAACCCCGGCAGGGCGAAGCGGATCATCTGCGGCACCAGAATTCGCCAGAACACCTGTGAACGGCTCATGCCATACGCCTGTCCCGCCTCGGCCTGACCTGCGGGGATGGCCATGAAGGCACCCCGAAAGGTTTCCGACAGATAGGCGCCGAAAATGAAGCCCATCGTGCAGACACCGGCGATAAAGGGATTGATATCGATGTAGCCGGTGTAGCCCAGCGCCAGCGCGATGCGGTTGATCAGGTCCTGGCCGCCATAAAAGATCAGCAGGATCAGTACCAGATCAGGGATACCCCGAATCACCGTGGTATAGCCCTCCCCCAGCCGCGCCAGCCATTTGACCGGAGACAAGCGAAAGGCCGCACCCACCAGACCCAGGGCAATCGCCAGGGCCATGGACGTCAGGGCAAGGTTCACGGTCAGCCAGGCACCATCGAGAATGCTCGATCCGTAGCCGTGGAGCATGATGAAATTCCTCAGGCGAGCGCCAAAAAAAGCGCGAGACCAACCCCTGCCGCCCCCTGAAAGGAGGCGACTTGAGGGTTGCGGGGTTACTTAGCGTTGGCCGTAGATGTCGTACGTAAAGTACTTGGCCATGACCTGGTCGTATTTACCGTTGGCGCGTATCGCATCAATGGCTGCGCTCAGGCGTGCAGCGTTGGCGGTGTCGCCTTTGCGCACCGCAATACCGGCACCACGCCCGAAGTATTTCGGGTCGTTGATATCAGGACCAACCAGGGCGTAATCCTTGCCAGCCGGGGTTTTGATAAAACTCTCGTCGGTGTAGACGATGTCCGCCAGGGTGGCGTCCAGACGGCCCGAGGCCAGGTCGAGGAAGGCTTCATTCTGGGTGGAGTAGCGCACGACCACGACGCCCGCCGGCTCCAGCTGTTCGGTTGCAAAGCGGTCATACGTCGAAGAACGCTGCACGCCGAGACGCTTGCCCTTGAGGTCGACCTTGGGGTCGGTGAGCACATTGCCCGCCTTCATCGCGAACTTGCCGGGGGTGTGGTAGTACTTTTTGCTGAAATCCACCGACTTGAGGCGGTCTTCGGTAATCGACATCGAAGACAGCACCGCATCAACCTTGCGCACTTTAAGTGAAGGGATCATGCCGTCGAACTCCTGGACGACCCAGGTGCACTTGGCCTTCATTTCTTCACACAGCGCATTGCCGATGTCGTAGTCAAAACCACTGACTTCACCCTCAGGGGTTCTGAAGGAGAATGGCGGATAGGCCGCCTCGATGCCGATGCGCAGCGGCGCTTCATCGGCGTGAGCCATAAGGCTCGCAGCGCAAAGTGCCAATACACCTAGAAGTTCTGTCTTTTTCAAATTATTGACTCCTGAAGGGGCGCCATCCGGGCTGGCTCGGTGGTTAAAACCCATGAGGGTGTGCGCCTATAAGTGACACGTATTATTTCAGAAATCAATATCGTGAAAATAAATATATCACTCGCAGACAACATCTCTCCTTGTGGGAGCGGGCTGCTCGCGATGGCATTACGCAGTCATGCAGGCAGACCGCGTCGTCTGAATCACGAGCAAGCCCGCTCACACACAAAAGAGAGAGGGGGTGTCAGAACTTTACGCCCAGCGTCAACGCTACAAAATCCCGGTCACTGAGGGTGTTGTAGCGCCCGCCAAAGAAATTGGTGTACGACAGGCTGCTGGTGTAAGTGCTTTGGTATTCGCCGTCCAGACCGAAGGTGATGGCTTTGCGACCCTCTTCGAAGTTGGCATTGGGGCCAGGGGAATAGCCGCTGATGTCATGGGACCAGCCCAGATTGGGCTTGAGGTTCACACCGGGCAGGACGCTGTTGTATTCCCACACCGCCCGGCCACGGTAGCCCCAGGAAGTGGCAGTGGTGAAGCCGTCGTTGCCGCCTGAACCGAACACCGGGTCCCGGCCATAACGCAGGTCTGAGGGGCTATCCAGTCCGCCCACATACGTCACACCCACTTCACCGGTCACGGTCAGGCGATTGGCCCCCATGGCGTTGTCGAAAACATGGCTGAGCGAGGTCTGGAACCGGGTAATTTCCTTGCGCCGATAACCCTGCACATCCGCGCCGGGAGTCACGGTCAATGGCGATGCGTCTGCAAGCCCGGGCAGCAGCGTGACATTGGCATACAGCAGGTCATTGCTGTTGAGTTGCACCGGCGCATTGGGGCGATAGCTCAACTCGCCTTTCCAGCGCGTGCCTGTGGATAACGTCGTGGCGAAGCTCAAACCATACAGACGGATATCTTCGGGGTATTCGACGTAGTAGCTGGAGTGACCGGCGACGATCATCGGCGCCAGCGCCCCTGCACCTGATGCCGCGTTGTAGGCCGACTGCGGCGCAGCGCCCGCGCTGAGGATCGGGTCGCGGCTGTGGTAATTCATGAAGTAGGCACCAAACTCGGTGTCCAGCGGCTCAAACACATAGTGCATGGCCACGCCAAACTGGCCGCTGTTGCGCGCATTGCGATCGGCTCCGCGACGCACCAGCACGCCCTCGCCGTTCACGTCGACACCCGCGCCGGTGAGGGCCGCGAGGTCCGCCACATCGAGCGCCGAGCGCTTGCTCATCACGCGATAGTTACCGCTGCAACCGTCAGCCATCACGTCGGACCGGGAGAAAAACGTCCCGCAGTTATCCGCTTCCGATTGCTCCCAATCCAGTTGATAAAAAGCGTCGGCCGACAGGTTGTCGGTCAGGTTTTGCGAGATATAGAACAGGTTGACCGGCACCAGGCCGTCTTTGTATTCAGTACCTGGACGCCGATAGGCAGACGCGTCAGTGGGGTTGATCCCATTGATCCCGCCACCGATAAATTCGCTTTCGCCCCAACTGACCACCTGCTTGCCCAGACGCACCGCGCCAGGCTGATCGGCAATTGCGTAGTTGTGATACACGAAGGCATCCAGCAGTTGTGTACCGGCAGATTGGGCACTGGCTTTTCGTCCGCGGTCACTGATGGCTTTGAAGGGGCGACTGTCGTCTTGCAGTTCGAAGTCATACCAATACTTGCCGCGCACGTACAGGCCACTGTCACCGTACTTCAGCTCCAGCGCGTGCATGCCGGTAAAAATCTTTGAGAAGGTTTCGCCGCGCTTGAAGTTGAGGCGGCCATCATCCGAGATTTCGGATTGCCCCTTGCCGCCATTGTTGGCGCCAATCAAGTTACGGTCGGCCTTGGCGGTGGACCAACTGGCCCCGATGGACAACTCGGAATCGATCTGGCCCTCGACCGGGCCGATATTGAAGCTTACGCCCCAGGCGGACGTCGACGCGAGGCTGACTGCCAGCGCCAGCTTGGCGCGGCGCCAGGACCGGTTGACTGAGGACATCGATACTTCTCCGTGGGCACACTGCAATAAGCCCGCAAGGATGAAGCAAATCCAGATTTTGACAAGAACACTCACACCCCCGTAGTCGCTGCCGCAGGCTGCGAGCTTTTAATCGCTATCAGATCAAAAGCTCGCAGCCTCCGGCAGCGACTACGCATAGCGATCAGTGCATCTCGGTAAACGCCAGCTTCACGCCCAGCGCCACCAGCACCGCGCCCATGGTGCGATCAAACCAATGGCCCATGCGGGCAAAGCCGGTGCGTACGCGCTGATGGCTGAACAGCATGGCGACCATGCAAAACCACAGCCCGGTGGCAACCGCGAGGTACACGCCATAGCCCGCCTGGATCGACAGCGGCGTATGCGGGTTGATCACCACGGTGAACAACGACAGGAAAAACAGTGTCGCCTTGGGGTTCAGGCCATTGGTCACAAAACCCGAAGTGAACGCACCGCGAGCCGTACGCTCGCCCACCGGCAAGGCGGCGGCCAGTGCTGCCGGATCGGCCGGCTTGGCCCTCAGCGCCTTGAAGCCGATGTACAGCAGGTAAGCCGCTGCCAGCCACTTCAGGGCGTTAAACAGCACAATGGATTGCGACACAATGATCCCGATGCCCAATAGCGAATAACCGACATGGACGAAAATCGCCGTGCCAACACCAAAGGCGGTAAAGATGCCGGCGCGGCGACCGTGGGTCACGCTCTCGCGAACCACCACGGCAAAATCCGGCCCGGGGCTGGCCACAGCCAACAGGTGAATCAGGGCAACGGTCAAAAATTCTGTCCAGTACATGCACGGCTCCATTACAAATTGTTTCTTCTGTTAGGCTCGCCACATTACGCCTTCATTTCACAGCACAAAAGGTACAGTTGATGACTAACACTCAGCGCGCCGTATTCCTTGATTACACCTCACTGGATCTGGGCGACCTCGACCTTGACCCGCTGCGTCGAAGCTTCGGCGATCTGCAGGTGTGGTCGGACACCACCTCCGGGAATGTGATCGAGCGTCTGCAAGGCGCTAGTGTAGCCATCAGCAACAAAGTCCAGCTCAACGCCCACACCCTCGCCGCGTGCCCGGAGCTGAAGCTGATTCTGGTAGCCGCCACCGGCACCAACAACGTCGACCTTGAAGCAGCCCGCGCACAGGGGATTACCGTCGCCAACTGCCAGGGATACGGCACGCCCTCGGTGGCACAGCACACCCTGGGCATGCTGCTGGCACTGGCGACACGCCTGGTCGACTACAACAAGGCCGTGGCCGACGGCCAGTGGCAGCAAGCCAAACAGTTCTGCCTGCTGGACTTCCCGATTGTGGAGCTGGAAGGCAAGACCCTGGGCCTGTTCGGCCATGGCGAGCTGGGCAGTGCGGTGGCCAGGCTGGCCGAAGCCTTCGGCATGCGCGTATTGATCGGCCAGATCCCGGGCCGCCCGGCCCATGCCGACCGCCTGCCGCTGGACGAACTGCTGCCCCAGGTCGACGCCCTGACCTTCCACTGCCCGCTCACTGAACACACGCGCAACTTTATCGGTGCCCGCGAGCTGGCACTGCTCAAGCCCGGAGCCTTTGTGGTCAACACCGCACGCGGCGGCATCATCGACGAACAGGCACTGGCCGACGCCCTGCGCAGCGGCCATCTGGGTGGTGCGGCGACCGACGTGCTGAGCGTCGAACCTCCCCGCGACGGCAACGTGCTGCTGTCAGCCGACATCCCGCGCCTGATCATTACCCCGCACAGCGCGTGGGGCAGCCGCGAGGCGCGCCAGCGCATCGTCGGCCAACTGGCACAAAACGCCGAAGCGTTCTTCAACGGTACAGCGCTGCGGGTCGTCAGTTGATAGACTGCGCCCCTTTTTGAGGAGCAGATTATGGATCCGCGCAGTGAAGTACTGCTTCGTCAGCCTGAATACTTTCAAGGTTCGGTGCTGTTGGTCGGCTTGCCGGCAGACGAACTAATCGGCGAATTGCCCGATGCCCACGGCTGGTGCTGGCATGCCGGTGACCAGGCCGTGCTCGACGCCCGTTTTGAAGGCCGTGTGCAGTTTGGTGTCGAAATCCCTGAACGGGCATTCGACACCGCCGTGGTCTTTCTGCCCAAGTCCAAGGAACTGAGCGACTACGTGCTCAAGGCCGTGGCCGCTCGCTTGCCCAATGCCGATGTGTTTCTGGTTGGCGAAAAAAAGGGCGGCATTGAAGGCGCCTCCAAACAACTGATCCCGTTCGGCAAGCCGCGCAAACTCGACAGCGCACGGCACTGCCAGCTGTGGCAAGTGACGGTGGACAACGCTCCGCCAGTGCCCGTGCTGCAAGAGCTGGCGCAACATTACGAACTGCCCCTGGCCGAAGGCCCGCTGAAAGTCGTCAGCCTGCCGGGCGTGTTCAGCCACGGGCGCCTGGATCGCGGCAGCGCCTTGCTGCTTGAGCATCTGGACAAACTGCCCAGCGGCCACGTGCTGGACTTCGGCTGCGGCGCGGGCGTGCTCGGCGCTGCAGTCAAGCGGCGTTACCCGCACAACACCGTCACCTTGCTCGACGTGGATGCCTTCGCCACTGCCAGCAGCCGCCTGACCCTTGCGGCCAACGGCCTGGAAGGCGACGTGATTACAGGTAACGGTATCGACGCAGCGCCCATGGGCTTGAACTCGATCCTGAGCAACCCGCCGTTCCATGTCGGGGTGCACACCGATTACCACGCCACCGAAAACCTGCTGCAAAAAGCAGTCAAACATCTGAAAACAGGTGGCGAACTTCGGATTGTGGCCAACAGCTTCCTGCGATATCAACCGCTGATCGAAGAGCATTTCGGTGCCTGTGCGGTCAAGGCTGAAGGTCAGGGTTTCCGGATTTACAGCGCCAAGCGCCGTTAAACACATTGTGAAATAAGGGCTTGCCGGATCGGATTTGCCTAGGCAGAATCCGCTCCGTCCTAGGGGAGTAGTCTCCCACGAGCGCCACGCTCGTCCGGCATACGTCAACATACTTGGTCAACAGACCATGGCGTATGCGACCCAGGTGTCCGCACAGACGGACCGGGGTTTGACAAGACCTATGACACGAACACCTTACCCGGGGCGGGAAGGCTGTACGTGTCATAGCCGTGTCGACCCGCCCCTGGAAGCCACCTGATGATGCTCGATTCCTTACTCGTTCCTACCGCAATTGTTGCCTTGGCCGAAATCGGCGACAAGACGCAGCTGCTCGCCCTCATTCTTGCCGCTCGCTTTCGCAAACCCTGGCCGATTATCGCCGGCATCGTGGTCGCGACCCTGGCCAACCATGCCGCGGCCGGTGCCGTAGGCGCCTGGTTCAGCACCTTCTTCAGTGACGCCATGCTGCACTGGATCCTCGCGGCAAGCTTTACCGCTACTGCGTTGTGGACCCTGGTGCCCGACAAGATGGACGACGACGAAGCCAGCACCGCGCGCAAGTACGGGCCTTTCGTTACCACCCTGATTACATTTTTCATTGCCGAAATTGGCGACAAGACGCAAGTGGCGACCGTGATGCTCGCGGCCCAATACCCGGACTTGTGGCTGGTCATTATCGGCACCACCCTGGGCATGCTGATTGCCAACGTGCCGGTGGTTCTGGCGGGTAACTTTGCCGCTGACAAACTGCCGCTGACCCTGATCCGCCGCCTGGCAGCCACCGCGTTTGTCGTACTGGCCATCGTGGCGGTGTACAAGGCGATGCAGATCAGCGGCTGGGTTTAATGACTTGTAGTCGCTGCCGCAGGCGGCGATGGGGTGCGAAGCGACCCTGAAGGTCCTTCGGCCCTTATCGCAGCCTGCGGCAGCGACTACAGGAGTGCGCAACGCCCGAAGTTACTGGGTTTTCGGGGCTTGCTGATAAAGCGGCATCACCTTCGGAATCGCCCCTTGCAGCGCTGCAATCCGGCTGCTGGAGGCCGGGTGAGTGCTCATGAACTCAGGCGGTGCATCCTGTGATTGCTGAGCCATTTTCTGCCACAGGGTGATCGCCGCATTCGGGTTGTAACCCGCACGCGCTGCCAGCTCCAGGCCGATCAGGTCTGCTTCGTTTTCATTGCTGCGACTGTTTGGCAGGGTCAGGCTGTAGTTCACCACCGTGTCGGCCAGCCCCAGGCTGTCCTGCCCCAACCCCAGCAATGCGCCAGCACCTTGCTTGGCTATCTCGATGCCATAAGCCTTGGACATGGATTCACGCCCGTGCTCACGCAAGGCGTGGGCAATTTCATGGCCCATGATCGCGGCGATTTCATCATCACTGAGTTTGAGCTGATCGATGATCCCGCTGTAAAAGATGATCTTGCCGCCAGGGCCACAGTTGGCATTGAGCTCGTCACTCTTGATCAGATTGACTTCCCAGTTCCATTGCGCGGAATCCGGACGAAAGGCCGGGGCCTGGGCAATCAGTCGGTTGGCGATTGCCTGCAAACGCTTGGCGTTGGCGCTGGTCTTGTCCAGGGCGCCCTTGGTGCTCGCCTCGCTGACTGTCTGCTGATAAGACTGCGCGTACATCTGGTCAACCTGCTGGCTCGACAGCATGCTGAACATGTACTGCTTGCGTTCGACACCGACCGCACCGCCATTGGTGGTATTCACCGCCTGGCAACCGCCGAGCAATAACCCGGCCCCCATCGCGCACACTACCGCTAACTTACCCATCGAAGATCTCCATAAAGAGGGTGCGCATCGTATCTCAACCCGGCGTCAGGCACTCGGGCGCATTGAGCTTTGGATCATTGACCAGATTGGCCAATGGTCGTTCGCGCAGCGGCGTCTGCGGGCTGGCCAGCAGCGCCTGCAGCACATGAAGAGGGGTTTGAGGGTCAAGCCAGGCCTGCTGGCCCGCCTCATCCAGAATCAATGGACGGCGCTGGCTGGCCGCGGCCTGGGTAATCACCGCCGTACTCAGCCACACATGCCCCTCTACCGGGTAAGCCTCCCAGATACCGGCAAAAAACAGCGAAGCACCCTCTCCCGGAGTCAGCCAGTAAGGACGTTTGCGAGTGGTGCCGCGCCATTCGTAAAAACCGTTGGCCGGGATCAGGCAGCGCCGCTGGCGCAAGGCGTCGCGAAACATCGGCTGCTCGGCCACGGTTTCAGCCCGGGCATGGGCAGGAGTTCGCGACAGGTCGGTCAGCCAGGCCGGGGTCAGCCCCCAGCGGGCCCGTGCCAGTTCGCGCTGGCCAGGCTCTGCACCTGCACGCAGGATCAATACCGAATCATTGGGCGAAATATTCCACTGGGCCTGCTGATCAGCCGGAAAACCGGGCAAGGCTGCAAACGCAGGGTTCCAACGAAACAGGGCAAAACGTCCACACATGGGGCAGCACAACTCTTCATCTATAGATCAGTGAAATAACGTCGCCAGCTTCAGCAGTCCAGCACATCGGGGAAACTCTCGGGCTCATCGCCCGCCACCGGTGACGCGGTATTGTACGCATCGATCAACTCCCGCGCGTATTGCGCGCGATCATTGGCAACCGCCAAACCGAGCAGGCCGAACACGGGCAGCTCGCCGGTGGCACCGATCAGGTCGCGTCCCTCAAGCCGCGCCTCCACCCCTTCACTGGCAAGCATGCCCAGCAACAGCTCGGCTTCCATCAGGTTTTCGGGCTCGTAGATGCGCTGCATGATCGTCACTCGCTACTCATTCTCGGTGTGCACATCGAGCATCCACTCATGGCCATCGGTCTGAAGATGGAAAAGGATCGGCCGACAGCACACCGGGCAATCTTCAATGTAGCTCTGATCGCCACCGGAAAGGTCGAGCACAGCTTCTGCCTGCTCGCCACAATAGGGGCATTCATAGTGCTCAGTTTCAAGCATCGCGGTCTCCTGAGTGACTTGTGCGTATAATCGCCTGTCTATTAGCAGGGCTATTTTTGTGCCCTGCCCTGCGTACCAACCCTAGCCGTTTCCAACAAGAGAGCATGATGGGCGAATTCGATACCATCCGACCTTACGACGACGCCGAAGTCCCAGCAGTGCTGGCCCGGCTGCTCAGCGACAAGGCGTTTCTAGATATCCTGACCCACTTTCGCTTCCCGCGCCTGGCAGGCGCTTTCGGCTGGCTGTTAAAACCACTTATAGCTCATCGCCTGCGCAAAGAGTTCGCCAGCGTGACTTCGGTCGCCACTTTGCAGGACAAGGTCGAGGTTTACGTCGACCGCACCATCGAACATGCCACTGACGGCGTGACCTATACCGGCGTCGAGCAGTTGAAGGCTGGCAGCGCCTATCTGTTTTTGGCCAACCACCGCGATATCGTGATGGACCCGGCGTTCGTCAACTACGCGGTTTACCACGCGGGCCTGCCAACGCCGCGGATCGCCATTGGTGACAACCTGCTGCAAAAGCCTTTTGTCAGCGATTTGATGCGCCTGAACAAGAGCTTCATCGTTCACCGCTCGATCACCGGACGCCGTGAAAAGCTGGCGGCTTATCAGCTGTTGTCGGCCTACATCAACCACTCGATCCGCAACGACTGCCAGTCGATCTGGATCGCCCAGGCTGAAGGCCGGGCCAAGGACGGTGATGACCGTACCGACTCGGCGATCCTGAAGATGTTCCACATGAGCCGTAAAAACGAGCCGTTTGCCGAGGTCATTCAGTCACTGAACCTGACCCCGGTATCGATCAGCTACGAATACGACCCCTGTGATCAGGCCAAGGCTCGCGAGCTGTATATCCGCGCCACCACGGGCACTTACAGCAAGGCCCCGGGCGAAGACGACACCAGTATCGCCAACGGCATTACGGGCTACAAAGGACGCGTACACGTGAACTTTGCCGCCCCCATTACCGAGTTGTTCGAGGACAGCAAACTGCTAGCCGCAGAAATGGATCGCCATATCCTCAGCGGTTACCGCCTGTTCCCGGCGCACTACCTGGCGTATGCGCAGTGGGCTGATGCCGAGCCCGAGTTGCAAGTGCCGACGGCTGCCGAGGTCTTCGGTGCCGAAGAGCTGGCCAAGGCCCAGCAGGAGTGGCAGCGCCGCCTGGAGGCCTGCCCGGCCGAGCATCGCCCGTACCTGGTGCTGCAATATGCGATGCCGGTGCGCAATCAGTATCGGATCAAGGCGGGGCTGGCGTTATAAAAAACTCTGTAGTCGCTGACGAGGCACGAGGCTGCGATAAGGCCCGCAGGGCCTTCAGATTGCCAGGACTGCTGCGCAACCCATCGCAGCCTCGTCCCTCGTCAGCGACTACAAAGGGCCGTTAAATTCTGCTGTCACCGTATCGTCATGAAGAGAGGCCACTCTGTGGCCCCTCGACACCGACACGGAGCTTGTCATGCTGCACGCAGAAAACCAGGACCGCCTTTACCTGATCGCCCCCAGCGACGAACAGCAGGCACTGATCGAGGGCTTGGCCTTTAATGTTCAGGATCGCCACTGGCTGGTCTATTGCGCCCTGAGCGGCCATACCCATGCCGATTTGCCTGAACTGGACCTGCTCACCGGCGTCAGCCGCCTTGAGCTGTATGCCGAAGCCGCCTGAAGTCTTCAAACACAAAAAAGCCCGAACTCACCGAGTTCGGGCTTTTTGGATTACAGCGCTTACTCGCCGAGCAAACGACCGATGGTCGGGTCCTTGAACACGCGGGTCAGTGCGTCACTGAGCACATCGCTCACCAGCTTGGTGTTGGTTTCCTGATTCGGCGCCATACCGAAGCGCTGATCAAGGGACGCGCCATAACGACCGCTGTAAGAACGGCCACCGTTCTTCACGTCAGAGCGGAAGGTCGCGCCAATGGTCGCTTCGGTCACGTACATGGTGTCCTTGGGCGACTGATACTTCAGTTCGGCCAGGGTCACGGTCAATGTCGGGGCATTCATTGCGTTGGATGTCGGCGTGTAGCCCAGCAAACGCACGGCGGCTTCAGCCTGGGCTTGCAGCTTGGGAATCACGTCGGCACTGCTGACGCTGATCGCGCTGGTCTCAGGGTACATGCCACCACGGGTGCCCAGGGTTGGCGAAGGACGACCGTCCACTACACGTACCACTACCGGCTGGCCACGACCCACTGGCGCAAGCTGGGTGGTCAGTTTGGGTTGCGGGCTGAGTTGTTGCGGGCTGTGGGCGCAGCCGACCAGAGTCAAACTGGTCACAGTAATCAAACCGAACAACAGGCGTTGCAACATGCTCATCTCTCCAGGACTGGGTAACACAGGCCGTCAGTATAGGGTGCTGTGCGCCTGCTAACTAGCCGCTTGCTGTCACCACCCTGTCATCGCCATTACATCGTGATGTCACGTCAACAGGGCATTGTCTGAATGACTGACTCAACAGGAGCTGCCATGAACATGTTCTTATCGTTGCTCGGCCTCAATCGCCCTCACCGCTGCTTCGCCCGCCTCGACCCGACGGGTCGCTGCCAGGCTTTCAAGCAATGCAATCAACCGCCGGTCGGCGACAGCTGGGTCGAAATCGAAGAAATCCGCCTCAACTGGTTGCACCAGGTACTACCCGCTACCGCCCGTATTGCCTCGCCCGCACCACGTTCGGCAGTGCAACCCCTGCTGGGACTTTGACCAACGCACCAATAAAAGTCATTTAACAGGATCAATTGCCCGCGTTTCTTCGCTACAATCTCCCCCCGATTATAAGGACGTCTCCTGATCGGGCCTCGCAGCATCGCTAATGCGCTTGTATTAGCTCCCCCGCACCGCCCACAGAGAGCCGCCCACACAGATCATGTGAAGCTGGCGCGCTTGAATTTCTTTGCGTAATCCCCACTTTTTACATGGTCTGCCAGAGCTGCCATAACGCTCGGCCACCGGGTTCGGTGCCAGGCTTGCGGCAGCCCTTTTTTGAGGTTCACGTCTTCAAGAGAGCGTGAAAAAAAACGGGTTTCACAACTTCACAAGAGTGTGGCGAGCAAATGAAAAGTTTTGCGTCTGAACATGCACCATTAGCGTCTGATATTGCCCCACCAAGCAGGACCGAAGTCGGCTCCACAGCACAAGACTGAAGCCTGTCCGCTTACGGATTTGGTTGCACAAACGGACGCTCTAGACCTTAAGTCGAATTGCCTCCCGAGTACTGAAATGCGTTCATATGAACCTCGAAGGCCCGGTCGGAGCGTGCGCTCAAGTTGCAAGAAATTGCGAAGAATCGGACATGGCGATCCTGGCCATGAGTGACCCGGGGCCAATCAGAACCACGCCCCCGGAACACCTGGCAGCTATGCCGTCAATTTGGTGCCGTAGATTTTGGAGACGCGTTAATGGCGCATAACGAAGCAGTCGACGTAGTACTGGTTGGAGCGGGCATCATGAGTGCCACCCTCGCCGTACTGCTCAAAGAGCTCGACCCCGGCCTCAAGCTGGAAGTTGTTGAGCAGATGGACTCAGGTGCTGCGGAAAGTTCCAACCCGTGGAACAACGCAGGCACCGGTCACGCTGGCCTTTGTGAGCTGAACTACACGCCGCAAGCGGCTGATGGTTCGATCGACATCAAAAAAGCTGTGCATATCAATGCCCAGTTCGAAGTGTCGAAGCAGTTCTGGGCCTATCTGGCACAGAAAGGGACTTTCGGTTCGTGCAAATCCTTCATCAGCCCGGTGCCTCACCTGAGCTACGTTGAAGGCGAAAAAGGCGTGTCCTTCCTGAAAAAACGCTTTGAAGTGCTGAGCAAGCACCATGCGTTTGCAGACATGGAATACACCGAAGACAAAGCCAAAATGACCGAGTGGATGCCCCTGATGATGCCGGGCCGCCCTGCGGACCAGCACATCTCGGCCACCCGTGTACTGCACGGCACTGACGTGAACTTCGGCGCCCTGACCAAGCAACTGCTCAAGCATTTGGCCAGCGCGGCAGACACCCAGATCAAGTACAGCAAGAAGGTCACTGGCCTCAAGCGCAATGGCAGCGGCTGGACGGTGAGCATCAAGGACACCAACAGCGGCAACACCCGCCACGTTGATGCCAAGTTCGTGTTCCTGGGCGCTGGTGGCGCGGCCTTGCCGCTGCTGCAAGCTTCGGGCATTGAAGAAAGCAAAGGCTATGGCGGCTTCCCGGTCAGTGGCCAGTGGTTGCGTTGCGACAACCCGGAAGTGGTCAAACTGCACCAGGCCAAGGTTTACAGCCAGGCCGCAGTGGGTTCGCCGCCGATGTCGGTCCCCCATCTGGACACCCGTGTGGTGGATGGCAAGAAGTCGCTGCTGTTCGGACCTTATGCCGGTTTCACCACCAAGTTCCTCAAGCACGGTTCGTTCCTTGACCTGCCGATGTCGATCCGTCTGGGCAATATCGGGCCAATGCTGGCCGTTGCTCGCGACAACATGGACCTGACCAAGTACCTGGTCAGCGAAGTGCGCCAATCGATGGAGCAACGCCTGGACTCCCTGCGTCGTTTCTATCCACAGGCCAAAGCCGAAGACTGGCGTCTTGAGATTGCCGGGCAACGGGTTCAGATCATCAAGAAAGACCCGAAAAAAGGCGGCGTGTTGCAGTTCGGTACCGAACTGGTTGCGGCCAAGGACGGCTCGCTGGCCGCTCTGCTGGGTGCCTCACCGGGCGCTTCGGTAACCGTTTCGATCATGCTGGACCTGATCGAGCGTTGCTTCGCGCAAAAAGCCACTGGCGAGTGGGCGACCAAGCTCAAGGAAATCTTCCCGGCACGGGAAAACGTCCTTGAAACCGACGCCGAGCTGTACCGCGAAATCAGCACCCGCAACTCCGAGTTGCTGGAACTGGTTGAGCCACAGAGCGCCAACACCAGCATCGCGTAACGCAACACCGGCGTAGTGATACGTCAAAAAAAGCCCCTCGTCCTGTTACAGGCCGAGGGGCTTTTTTGTTGTTCTGTGTGGGAGCGGGCTTGCTCGCGATGGGATCGACACGGTCCAGGTTAAAGACCGAGTCGCCAGGATCGCGAGCAAGCCCGCTCCCACAGAGTTGATCAGCCGCGGGCCTGGTTGATCAGTTCAATGTATTCGTCGGCGTTGCGCTGATCCTTGATGATGTCCACGAACGTCTGGCCGTGCTCGTCTTTGCCATCCAGGTCAAAACCGGCTTCCTTGAAGAATGTCAGGAAACGCCCAAAGTCATCGATACGCAGGCCACGATAGGCTTTGATCAGTTTGTGCAGCGAAGGCGAAGTAGCATCCACAGGCTCAAAATCCAGGAACAACTTGATCTGCTCGTCGCCGATCTCATCACCAATCAACTGCTTCTTGTCTTTACGCATGTCCGGCTCCAGCCTGCTGATACTTCACGGGCCCGCAGTTTACCCAAGGCTCAACGTGCGCGCACGCTACCGGTGTGCAAGTCGGCCCAAATGTGGCCATTGGCATAGGTCAGAAACTGTACATAGAGCGTGTCGTTGCGCAGCAAATCAATCACGACGCGGTATTGGGACAGCGGATAAGAAAGGCTCAGGGTTCGCGTTTTGCTGTCAAACGCGGGCTTTTTCAGGCTTTTGCTTTCGCCATCAAACGAAATCAGTACCTGACGCACCGTCGCGCCCTGGCTCATGGGCTTGCCTTTGAGGCGCACCAATAAAGGCGAGGTCACCGGGATCGGCTGCTGATTGGATTGACGCTGGCTCCCCACCACCACCGAATAGGAGGTGACCAGCATCAATTGCTGTTGCTCCGGTACTTCGCTGCGTAACTGCAAGTCATCGGCAGGCAGAAACTGCCCGTGCAACAGCGGTGTTGCAACCGGTGCCGCCGCCAGAGGCAGGCTGGCCAGCAGCAGGCTCAATGCTGCGCTGCGAAATAGAAGGCTCATGTCAGGTTCCAGAAAGCGGGAAGCCGCACTCTAGCATGATGCCCGCCCGCCTCACTTACTGCGCCATCAACTGCCCCTCGACAATGCGCACATGACGCGGATGAAACCGCGCAAGACTGCTGCGATGGCCCACGCTGAGAATGCTCAAGCCCGGCAACTGGTCAATCAGGGCCTGGTACAACATGGCCTCATCTTCCTCGTCCATTGCCGAGGTCGATTCATCCATATAAAGCCACTGTGGTCGAAACAGCAGCACACGGGCAAAGGCCAGCCGTTGTTGTTCACCACCCGACAACACACGTTGCCAGTGATCGACCTCATCAAGCCTGGGAATCAGTTGCTCCAGACGGCAGGTACGCAGGACCTGTTCATAACGTTCGGGGGCGTAGGCATCGCCGGTCTGTGGATAACTCAATGCGTCACGCAAAGTGCCTATGGGCAAGTACGGTTTTTGCGGCAAAAAAAGCGACCGTTCACGGGGCAAACGAATGCCCCCGCCCCCTTGCGGCCAAAGCTCGCCCATGGCGCGCAGCAACGTACTTTTGCCGCTGCCGGAACGACCGCTGAGCATCAGTCGCTCGCCCGGCTGCACCTGCAAATTGGCGTTGTGCAGCAGCGGGCGACCATCGGCCAGTTCCAGGCTCAGGTCATTGATCTTCAAGTCCTCGCCCACGTGTTGCACATCGATCGCTGGCAGACGCTGTTCGTTTTCGGTCATGGCCTGACGAAAGCTCAGCAGACGATCACAGGTGGCGCGCCACGACGCCAGGGTGACGTAGGCATCGATAAACCAGCTGAAGTTCTCTTGAACATTGCTGAATGCCGAGTTGATTTGCATCAGCCCACCCAACTCGATCTTGCCCGCAAAGTAACGCGGGGCCGCGACGACAAACGGAAAGATGATGGCGATTTGCGAGTAGCCCGCCGTGAAGAACGTCAGGCGTTTTTGCACCTTCATTTGCGTCCAGAAATTCTTCCAGACCTTATTGAAGCGCGCGCTCAACCGCTCGTGCTCATTGGGCTCGCCGTTGTACAGCGCAATGCTCTCGGCATTTTCGCGCACCCGCACCATCGAAAAGCGCAGGTCTGCTTCGAAGCGTTGCTGCTGGTTGCTCAAGCCAATCAGGCGTCGGCCAATCAAGTGGGCCAGCCAACTGCCGACCGCGGCGTACAACAGCGCACACCAGAACATGTAGCCGGGAATGGTGATGCCAAAGACTTCAATGCTGCCCGATACGCCCCACAGGATGATCGAGAACGACACCAGGCTGACCAGGTTTCTAATCAAGCCCAGGCCCAGGGTCAGGGTATTGTCGGTGAACGAATTGAGGTCTTCACTGATGCGCTGGTCAGGGTTGTCGGTGTAACCGCCCTGCTCCAGCTGGTAATAGTTTTTATGGGCCAGCCAGCGCGCGAAATGCTGCTCGGTCAGCCAGCGTCGCCAGCGAATGGTCAGCATCTGGGTCAGGTAAAGCCGGTACACCGCGCCCACAATGCCTGCCGCCGCAATGATCCCGAAGTAGCCGATCAGGCTCCAGAATGCCGTGGCGTCCTTGTTTTCCAGGGCGTTGTAGAAGTCCTTGTACCAATGGTTGATCCACACGGAGATGCCCACGCTCACCAGCGACAAGGCAATCACTGCGATCAACAGCAACCACGCCCGGAGGCGTTCTTCACTGCGCCAGTAGGGCGTTATGAGCCCCCAGACCCGAGGTATGAAATCCCCACGCACAGCATCATTCACTACAGAAGGCTCAGCGTTCTGATTCATGGTTCAGGCTCGTTGGGAGTAAAGAGCAACCTGTAAGCCGGTCAGGACGACCGGCCCACGACGCAAGGACGCGTCTTGATACAGGTTAGAAGCTGTTGGCGCTTACGTGCAAGGCGCACTGCAAACGCTACAGCTCCCGTTCAGCGTCGCACCGGACGCTTCTGCAATTTACGCTGCAAGGTACGGCGATGCATGCCCAAGGCACGGGCTGTGGCCGAGATATTGCCTTCATGCTCACCCAGCACGCGCTGGATGTGTTCCCACTGCAGGCGGTCAACCGACATCGGGTTGTCCGGCACCAGCGTTTCGAGGTCGGCATGCTGGGACAGCAAGGCGGCGAGCACGTCATCGGCATCGGCAGGTTTGCACAGGTAGTTGCAGGCGCCGCGCTTGATCGCCTCGACGGCGGTGGCGATGCTGGAATAACCGGTGAGGATCACAACCCGCATCTCCGGGTCGAGTTCCAGCAGCTTGGGCAGCAGGACCAGGCCCGAATCGCCGTCCATTTTCAGATCCAGCGCCGCATAATCGGGCAGATCCTGTTGAGCCAGGATCAGCCCTTCTTCGGCAGAACCCGCCGTGCTGACGCGAAAACCGCGACGGCTCATGGCGCGAGCCATGACACGGGTAAAGGTGGCGTCGTCATCTACCAACAACAAATGCGGCAGTTCTTCGCCTTCGACCTGAATTTCTTCACTCATTTTCATTTCCTCGGGCGACACGTGGCAGGCGCAGCTCAGTGAGCGTTCCGCCATCCTCATGACTGTAGAGTTTTACCGAGCCGCCAGCGCGGGTCACGCTGGCTTTACTCAAGAATAGGCCCAGACCGAAGCCTTTGCCCTTGGTGGTAAAAAAGGGTTTGCCGATTTGCTCGGCGATGGCCAACGGTACACCCGGACCGTGGTCACGAATACTGATCGTCAGGTCCACTGCATCCCAGTCGACAGTCACTTCCAGCCCTTCAGGGCAGGCATCGGCTGCATTGTTGAGCAGATTGAGCAGCGCCTGAGTCAAATCCGGAGCCGGCGCCAGGCGCGGAACCGGTGCATGGCCCAGACACTGGAAGCGGTAAGTGGCTTCAGGGCGCATCAAGTGCCAGCGGTTCAAGGCCTCATCCAGCCACTGGGTGACATCCTGGACCTCAATCGCCAGGCGACGATTGGCCTCGGCGGCACGCACCAATTGCTGCAGGGTTTCCTTGCACAGCTTGACCTGATCCTGAAGCACGCTCAGATCATCCTGCAACTCAGGGTCCTGGTGATCGCGGCGCATCTCTTTAAGCAGCACACTCATGGTCGACAACGGCGTACCCAGCTCATGAGCCGCCCCGGCAGCCTGGGTTGCCACCGCCAGCAACTGCTGGTCACGCAGGCCTTCCTCACGACGCAAGGCGCGCAGTTCTTCCTGACGGCGCAGCTCTTCGCCCATCTTGGCCGCGAAGAAGGTAATCACTGCCGCAGACAGCGCAAAACTCAGCCACATCCCGTAAATCTGCAGTTTTTCGCGGAAAAACGGCACGGTGTCTATGGGGTAGAACTGCATCAACAACAGCGTGTAGAGCGCCAGCGCAATGCCGGTCAATACCAGCGAATAGCGCCAGGGCAGCGTGACCGCAGCGATGGTCAGCGGTACCAGATAGTACGAAACAAAAGGGTTGGCCGAGCCACCGGAGAAGTACAGTAAGGCGCTGTGGATAAACAGGTCGCAGGCCAGTTGCAGCGCGTACTCAAGCTCTGTCACCGGCCAGGTTGTGCGCAACCGGATCGCGGTAAAAGCACACAACAGCATGGAAAATCCAAGGGTGATGCTCAACTGAAACCAGGGCAGCGGCAGCAAATTGAACAGATAGGCAAAGCCCACTGAACCCGCTTGCGCGGCCAGCACCAACATGCGGATAAACGTAAGACGCCACAGGTTCTGGCGAGTGGCGGACAGTAACTGAACGGGGGCGAGCATGAGCTCTCCTGATGAGCGCTCCAGGCGGATCGCCGAGAGTATAACCAAGCGGGCAGCCCCACAGGCAAAAGTGCGGCAAAGAGCCACAGTGTTTTTTGTGAAAAAGCGGCTAATGGCCTGCATCTGGGCAAACTGTGTGGGAGCGGGCTTGCTCGCGATGACTTGGACGCGGTCTGGCTGACCGACACTGGTGCCTGCTTCGCGAGCAAGCCCGCTCCCACAGTGGACAAAGAAGTAGCCGCCAAATGTATCGAAAATGTAATCGGGCGAACTGATGGCCACTGATTAGAGTCATATAGCCATTATTGTCCTCATTCAAGGAGCTTCCATGTCCAACTTTCAACGCACCGCGGCCCTTTTGACCCTGAGCATCGGTGCACTGGCCAGCCTGCCAGCCCTGGCCGACGACATTCATTACAACCAGATTTCCCTGCGTGCCGAGGCCAGCCAGGAAGTAGCCCGCGACTTGATGATCGTGACGCTCTACACCGAGGCGCAAAATACCGATGCCGCCAAGCTGGCCGCAGAAATCACCACCTCGATGAACAAGGCCATCGGCCAGGCCAAGTCCGTCAAGGAAGTCACCCTGCGCCAGGGCAACCGCAACAGCTACCCGATTTACGACAACAAAACCCAGAAGATCACCGGCTGGCGCGAGCGCGCCGAATTGCGACTGGAAAGCACCGATTTCGCCGCCCTGTCCAAACTTACCGGGGATCTGATGCAAACCCTGAAAATGGGCAGCATGCAATTCACCGTCGCCAGTGCCACCCGTAAAACCAGCGAAGACGCGCTGCTCAAGGATGCCGTCAACGCATTCAAGGCCCGCGCTCAACTGGCCACCGACGCACTGGGCGGCAAGGGCTACAAAATCGTTAACCTGAACCTCAACACCAATGGCTACCCGCAGCCTTACATGCGCAGCGAAATGATGATGAAAGCCGCCGCGCCGGCAATGGACTCTGCACCGACGCCGGAAGTCGAGGCCGGCACCAGCGAAGTCAGCATGAGCGCCGATGGCGTGATTGAAGTTCAGATGCAGTAAGCCTTTACGTCCTACAAACCCCTGAAGCCTTGAAGCTTCAGGGGTTTTTTTTGCCCTCAGGAAAATACCTACAGACCGTCCTAGTATTAAAAAGCAAAAGCCTACAGACGCTGTCAGCACCGACTTACATCTTTCCAACGCGAGAGTCTAGATAAGTAACAACGCCGTACCAAAACAGTGCGTGCAGGTCCTTTAACTTTCCAAAACACGTAAGCAAATGAGTCAAAAATCCCGACGCAAACGATCAAATGCGTCATAACTTATAGATAAGCGACATTCTTGTACGATCGTTCCACATTTTCAGTCTTCAGCCGCTTACACATATTGCAATGGGTATGGGCTGTGCATAAGTATCGCCGGGTCGACTCATAAGGTCGCCCTCAAACCAAAAATGACAAAAATCATGAGGCCACCATGTTCAAACACGCGGTCATTCCGTTTTTAGTAGGCGCGAGCCTGCTGGCAAGCGCACCTTTCGCCCACGCAGCGACCAACCTGGTGTTCTGTTCTGAAGGCAGCCCGGCGGGTTTTGACGCGGGCCAGTACACCACCGGTACTGACTTCGATGCGTCGGCCGAAACCATGTTCAACCGCCTGAGCCAGTTTGAACGTGGCGGCACCAAGGTTGAGCCCGGCCTGGCAACCAGCTGGGATGTCTCGCCCGACAACCTGACATGGACCTTCCATCTGCGTGATGGCGTCAAGTTCCACACCACGCCGTACTTCAAGCCAACCCGCGACTTCAATGCCGACGACGTGCTCTTCACCTTCAACCGCATGCTCGACATCAACCAGCCGTTCCGTAAGGCCTACCCCACCGAATTCCCTTATTTCACCGACATGGGCATGGATAAAAACATCGCCAAGGTGGAAAAGATCGATGACAAGACCGTTCGCTTCACTCTGAATACGGTCGATGCCGCGTTTATCCAGAACCTGGCCATGAGCTTCGCTTCCATCCAGTCCGCCGAGTACGCCGACAAGCTGCTCAAGGAAGGCAAGCCTGCCGATATCAACCAGAAGCCGATCGGCACCGGACCGTTTGTATTCAAGAGCTACCAGAAAGACTCGAACATCCGTTACACCGGCAACAAGGACTACTGGAAGCCTGAAGACGTCAAGATCGACAACCTGATCTTCGCCATCACCACCGACCCGTCGGTGCGCATCCAGAAGCTCAAGAAGAACGAGTGCCAGGTCACCCTCTTCCCGCGCCCGGCTGACCTCAAGGCCCTTGGCGAAGATCCGAACCTGAAGATGCCCCACCAGGCAGGCTTCAACCTGGGTTACATCGCCTACAACGTGATGGACAAGATCAAGGGCAGCAACGAACCCAACCCGATGGCCCAGCTCAAGGTCCGTCAGGCAATGGACATGTCGGTCAACAAGCAGCAAATCATCGACTCTGTGTATCAGGGCGCAGGCCAGCTGGCCGTTGGCGCCATGCCGCCGACCCAATGGTCCTATGACACCAGCATCAAGGACGCACCGTTCGACCCGGTAAAAGCCAAGGAACTGCTCAAGGAAGCAGGGATCAAGGAGGGCACCGAAGTCACCCTGTGGGCCATGCCGGTTCAACGCCCGTACAACCCCAATGCCAAGCTGATGGCTGAAATGCTCCAGTCGGACTGGAGCAAGATCGGCCTCAAGGCCAAGATCATGAGCTACGAATGGGGCGAGTACATCAAGCGTTCCAAAGGCGGTGAGAACGGCGCGATGCTGATTGGCTGGAGCGGCGACAACGGCGACCCGGACAACTGGCTCGGCACCCTGTTTGGCTGCGACTCACTGGAAGGCAACAACTTCTCCAAGTGGTGTGACCCCGAGTTCGACAAGCTGGTGAAGGCCGCCAAGGCCACCACCGATGTTGCTGAGCGCACAAAACTGTATCAACAGGCGCAGCAACGACTCAAAAGCCAGGTTCCGATGACACCCATCGCACACTCGACGGTGTATCAACCCATGCGCAAGAACGTAGAGGACTTCAAGATCAGCCCGTTTGGCCTGAACTCCTTCTACGGGGTCAGCGTCGGCAAATAAAAGGACCGGTGAATGCGGCTACACGGCCGCATTCACTTATCTACCAGGACGGTGGAAATCACCTACAGCCTAAAGCCACTTCTGACTACATCAGAGGCTATAGGACGCTAAGACAATTCCTACAAGGTTGTCAGGCCTGACGCATTTACTGCGGGGGTATCGACGTCATAACGTCGACACACCGCCAGTCTATTGCGCCGGGTGAAGCACCGTAGCTGATGAAATCGACGCCCTGAACCGCACGCCTTTATCCAGGGCCGCGCTCAGGACTCAAAAACAAGAAAAAGGATAGGGAACGCCATGGGCAACCCTCTGGTTTTATCTGTATTACTCAGTGCTGGCGTACTTGCCGGCAGCCCGATCGCAAGCGCCGCCAACAGCCTGGTGTTTTGTTCCGAAGGCAGCCCGGCCGGCTTTGATACCGCGCAGTACACCACGGCTACCGATAACGACGCGGCCGAACCCATCTACAACCGCCTCGCCGAATTCGAAAAAGGCGGCACCGCCGCAGGCCCGGCCCTGGCAAAAAGCTGGGATGTGTCTGAAGACGGTCTGACCTGGACGTTCCACCTGCGCGACGATGTGAAGTTCCACACCACCAAGTGGTTCACCCCGACCCGCAACTTCAACGCCGATGACGTGCTCTTCACCTTCAACCGCATGCTCAACCCCGACCACCCGTTCCGTAAGGCCTACCCGACCGAATTCCCGTATTTCACCGGGATGAGCCTGGACAAGAACATCGCCAGCGTCGAAAAAACCGACCCGCAGACCGTGGTCATGAAACTCAACTCGGTCGACGCCGCCTTTATTCAAAACCTGGCCATGAGCTTCGCCGCCATCCTGTCGGCCGAGTACGCCGACCAGTTGCTCAAGACCGGCAAGCCCAGCGATATCAACCAGAAACCCGTCGGCACCGGTCCGTACGTGTTCCAGCGCTATCAAAAAGACTCCAACATCCGTTACGCCGCCAACAAGGACTACTGGAACCCAAGCCAGGTCAAGCTCGACAACCTGATCTTCTCGATCAGCGTCGACGCCTCGGCGCGCATGCAAAAGCTGCGTAAAAACGAGTGCCAGGTCTCACTGAACCCGCGTCCTGCCGACGTTGCCGGCCTCAAGGCCGACCCGAAATTGCAGGTCATCGAAAAGCCCGGTTTCAACCTTGGCTACATTGCCTACAACGTCCAGCACAAACCGTTCGATCAGCTAGAGGTGCGTCAGGCACTGGACATGGCCGTCAACAAGGACGAGATCCTCAAGGCCGTCTACCAGGGCGCTGGCCAGAAAGCGGTCAACGCCATGCCGCCAACGCAGTGGTCCTACGATGAGACCATCACCGACGCCCCCTACAATCCCGAAAAAGCCAAAGAACTGCTCAAGGCAGCCGGGGTCAAGGACGGCACTGAAATCACCCTGTGGGCCATGCCCGTACAGCGCCCTTACAACCCGAACGCCAAGCTCATGGCCGAAATGCTCCAGTCGGACTGGGCCAAAATCGGGCTCAAGGTCAAGATCGTCAGCTATGAGTGGGGCGAGTACATCAAGCGCACCAAGAACGGCGAGCATGACATCAGCCTGATTGGCTGGACGGGCGACAACGGTGACCCGGACAACTGGCTCGGCACGCTGTACAGCTGCGACGCGATCGGCGGCAACAACTACTCCATGTGGTGCAACAAGGAGTACGACACGCTGGTCAAGAACGCCAAGGTCATCACCGATCGCGACCAGCGTACGGTGCTCTACAAACAGGCCCAGCAGTTGCTCAAGCAACAGGTGCCGATCACTCCCATTGCGCACTCCACGGTCAACCAGCCGCTGAGTGTCAAGGTCGAAGGTTTCCAGGTCAGTCCCTTTGGGCGTAACGCGTTCTCAGGCGTCAGCCTCAAGGACTAACTCCCCCGACAGCAGTAACGCTGCTCAAAGGTGGGATCGGGATTGCTCGCGATGGTCTTCAGAGCGCCGCATTTACTCAGTAAATACGCGTCATCGTAACGACCATCGCGAGCAAGCCCGCTCCCACAGAGGCAGAAGTCGCTTCAGCGAACAACAGTGCGGTATCAGCAGGCCACTTTTCAGGTGGTCCGCTGAAACTTCGCCTATCGGGTAGCAGGCAAACGTTTGCAACGCTTTAAAACGTTTCACAACAGCCGAGTCAGAACAAATAAAGACCGGCAATAAAAAAGAAACCAAAGAGGAGCCTCAACCATGAAACTTACCAGCAGCGCGTTGTTAGCCTTGTCCATCAGCAGCCTCACCGCGATGGTCAATGCCGATGAATTCATGCCCACCGAATTGAAAGCCACCAGTGCTCAAAGCGAGACCAAGGGCTTTCTCGAAGATCAGACTCTGGGCGGCACCACCCGCAACTGGTACGCCAATGAGCTCAAGCGTCGCGATGATCGCTTCAGCTACAACAACCACGGCACCCGTGAATCCACCCCGCGCCGGATCAACTGGGTACAGGGCACGATCCTCAACTACACCTCGGGTTTCACAGAAGGCACCGTCGGTTTCAGCACCCAAGTGGCGGCTTACAACGCGGTAGCACTGGACCGCGACGCCAAGGACATTGCCGGGCCAAACAACCGGACCCTGACCCACAGCGATGGCGATGCCGTTGGCCAGTGGAGCAAGTTGGGCCTGGCCAATCTCAGCGCCCGCATCTCCAACACCACGCTGACCGTAGGCCGACAGAACTTCAGCAGCCCGACCATCGATGTGATCGGCAACCGTGCACTGCCCTCAAGCTTTCAAGGGGTGGGTTTGCACAGCGAAGAGTTCAACAACCTGTCCTTCGATGCCGGTTCCTTTGACCGCGTGTCCCCGCGTACCGAAGCCAGCCTGAGCAAGTTTCGCAGCGAATACGGCGCAACCGGGGCGGAGACTGACCGCGCCAGCGTTGCCGGCCTCAACTACCAGCCGCTCAAAAACCTGAAGACCACGCTGTACGCCACCCACGTTGAAGACTTCTGGAACCAGTACTACTTCGGTGCAGTACACGACATGGGCGACAACGCCACCCTGGGCCTGAACACCAACTTCAACTACTACAAGACCCTCGACACCGGCAGCAAGGCCCTGGGCAATATCAACAACGACACCTTCAGCCTGGCCTTCGGCCTGAGCCACCTGGCTCACACCCTGACACTGTCGTATCAGCAAGTCAGCGGCGACGAGTACTTCGACTACCTGCACGAAACCAACGGCATTTACCTGGCCAACTCCCTGCTCTCGGACTTCAACGGCCCGAACGAGAAGTCCCTGCAACTGGCCTACAGCATCAACATGGCGCAGTACGGGATTCCGGGCCTGAAGTTCAACGCCTACCACGCTCGCGGTTGGGACATTGACGGCACCAAGTACACGGGCACCGCCTACGACGTGAAGAACATGGACGGCGAAACCCATTACGAGTACAGCGTTGGCACGTCCTATGCAATCCAGAGTGGCCCACTCAAAGCCACTGCGATTCGCGCCACGTACACCACGCACCGCGCCAGCAAAAATCAGTCTGACGGCAACATCAACGAGTTCCGCGTGGTCACCACCATTCCGTTCAACATTCTGTAAACACACCTTTTACACATCACGACTACGGCTGATTCCATGAATCAGCCGTAGTCGTTACGCAGGTACAACCCATTGGAGATGATTGCCATGAAAAGACTCCCGCTACGCACCGCCATCGCTGTGGCACTGCTGAGTACAGCAGTCAGTGTTTCGGCCAAAAATCTGGTGGTCTGCACCGAAGCCAGCCCTGAAGGGTTCGACATCGTCCAATTCACCACCGCCGTTTCCGCCGATGCGTCGGCTGAAACCATCCTCAACCGCCTGGCCGACTTTGCACCCGGCACCACGGATGTGGAACCTGCCCTGGCCGAACGCTGGGACATCAGCCCGGACGGGCTTGAATACACGTTTCACCTGCGCCCCGGCGTCAAGTTTCACACCACCGACTATTTCAAACCGACCCGAACCCTCAACGCCGACGACGTGGTCTGGAGTTTCCAGCGCCAGCTGGACCCGAACCACCCGTGGCACAAACTCTCGTTGGTCGGTTACCCCTACTTTGAAAGCATGGGCTTCAAGGACCTGCTCAAAAGCGTCGAGAAAATTGACGACCTGACGGTAAAAGTTACCCTCAACCACCCTGAAGCACCGTTCCTGCGCGACGTGGCAATGCCCTTTATGTCCATCTATTCCGCTGAGTACGCCGACCAGTTGCTCAAGTCCGGCAAAACCGCCGACCTGAACACCAAGCCCATCGGCACCGGCCCGTTTATTTTCGTGCGCTACAACAAAGATGCCCAGGTACGCTTCAAGGCCAATCCGGAGTACTTTCGCGGCAAGCCACCGAGTGATGCCCTGATCTTCGCCATCACCACCGACAACAACGTGCGCCTGCAAAAACTCAAGGCCAACGAATGCCAGATCGCGTTGTACCCCAAGCCCGATGACGTCAAAAACATCCGCAAAGACCCTAACCTCAAGGTCGATGAACTGGCAGCCCTGATGACCAGCTACATCGCCATGAACTCCAGCCACAAGTACCTGAACGATGTGCGCGTGCGCAAAGCCATCGACATGGCCTTCGACAAGCAAACGTACCTCAACACCGTGCACGGCGAAGGCAATGCACTGATTGCGATCAACCCGTACCCGCCCACCATGCTGGGCTACAACACCACTATTCAAAGCCCGCCCCGGGACCTGGACAAGGCTCGCGCACTGCTCAAGGAAGCGGGCGTGCCCGAGGGCACGGTGCTGACCCTGTTCACCCGTAACGGCGGCGGACCGACCAATCCCAACCCGATGCTGGGCGCGCAGTTGTTACAGTCCGACCTGGCAAAGATCGGTCTGAAACTGGATATCCGGGTCATGGAGTGGGGCGAAATGCTCAAGCGCGCCAAAAATGGCGAACATGATCTGGTCTCGACCGGCTGGGGCGGCGACAACGGCGACCCGGACAATTTCCTGACCCCGTTGCTCAGCTGCGAGGCCGCCAAAAACGGCGAGAACTACTCACGCTGGTGCAACGAGGATTTCGAAGCCCTGATCACCAAGGCCCGCAGCATCACTGAACCCTCGCAACGCGCAGAACTCTATCAACAGGCACAGGTGATTTTTAATCAGGATCAACCCTGGATAAACGTAACCCATCCTATGCTGTTTACTGCGATGCGCAAAAATGTCGAGGGCTATACCCTGAGCCCCCTGACCAACAACAACTTCGCCACCACCCAGGTGAAGTAGAACAATAAAAAACCCGCCAGGATCTACCTGAACCCTGGCGGACCTGCCTAACCGGCTGATAAGGAACACCACACGATGTTTAGTTTTATTGCCCGCCGAATAGGGTTGTTGATACCCACCTTCTTCGGCATCACCCTGCTGACCTTTGCCCTCATTCGCATGATCCCGGGTGATCCGGTCGAAGTCATGATGGGTGAGCGTCGGGTAGACCCTGAAATGCACGCCCAGGCCATGGAGCGTCTGGGTCTGAACAAACCACTGCATGAGCAGTACATCGACTACGTCACCAAGCTCGCCCATGGTGATCTTGGCGAGTCATTGCGCACCCGCGAAAGCGTGTGGACCGAGTTTTCCGCGCTGTTCCCCGCCACCCTGGAACTGGCCACCGCCGCGTTGTTGTTCGCGGGTGTCCTTGGGTTGCTGGCCGGGGTTATCGCGGCACTCAAGCGAGGGTCATTGTTTGACCACGGGGTGATGGGGATCTCCCTGGCGGGTTACTCGATGCCGATCTTCTGGTGGGGCCTGATCCTGATCATGTTCTTCTCCGTAGGCCTGGGCTGGACCCCGGTGTCCGGGCGTATCGATCTTTTGTACGACATCGAGCCAAAAACCGGTTTCATGCTGATCGACACCCTGCTCAGCGACCAGCCCGAAGCCTTCTGGGACGCGCTGCACCACTTGATTCTGCCGGCCATTGTGCTGGGCACCATCCCGCTGGCCGTGATCGCGCGGATGACCCGTTCATCGATGCTCGAAGTGCTGCGCGAAGACTACATCCGCACCGCCCGCGCCAAAGGCCTGTCCCCGGCTCGCGTGGTGTTCGTGCACGGCCTGCGCAACGCCCTGATCCCGGTATTGACCGTGGTGGGCCTGCAAGTCGGCACCCTGCTGGCCGGTGCCGTACTGACCGAAACCATCTTCTCGTGGCCCGGTATCGGTAAATGGCTGATCGAAGCCATCGGTGCCCGGGACTATCCCGTGGTGCAAAACGGCATCCTGCTAATCGCCTGCCTGGTGATTCTGGTCAACTTCGTAGTCGACATCCTCTACGGCTTTGCCAACCCACGCATCCGTCACCAGCGCTGAGATCCTGACCATGAGCACTACTCCAAGCACCACCGAACTGGATCAAAGCCTGCTTTATCCATCGCCCTACAAAGAATTCTGGCATGCCTTCTCCAGAAACAAGGGCGCCGTTGCGGGCCTGATCTTCATGATCATCATCGTGTTCTGCGCGATCTTTGCCCCGTGGGTTGCCCCCCACAATCCGAGCGAGCAATACCGTGACTTCCTGCTGACCCCGCCGGTCTGGCTTGAAGGCGGCCAGTGGCAGTTCCTGCTCGGTACCGACGAGCTGGGCCGTGACTTGCTGTCACGCCTGATCGAAGGTTCGCGCCTGTCGCTGCTGATCGGTTTGTCGTCCGTGGTCATCTCCCTGATTCCGGGCGTGATCCTGGGCCTGTTTGCCGGGTTTTTCCCGCGCCTGCTCGGCCCGGGCATCATGCGTCTGATGGACATCATGCTGGCCCTGCCGTCCCTGCTGCTGGCGGTGGCGATTGTTGCCATCCTCGGCCCTGGCCTGATCAACACCGTCATCGCCATTGCTGTGGTTTCGTTGCCGTCCTATGTGCGACTGACCCGTGCCGCCGTCATGGGCGAACTGAACCGCGACTACGTGACCGCTGCCCGCCTGGCGGGCGCCAGCTTGCCGCGCCTGATGTTCATCACCGTGCTGCCCAACTGCATGGCACCACTGATCGTTCAGGCCACCTTGAGCTTTTCCTCGGCGATTCTCGACGCCGCTGCACTGGGCTTCCTGGGCCTTGGCGTACAACCGCCAACCCCTGAGTGGGGCACCATGCTGGCTTCGGCCCGTGACTACATCGAACGTGCCTGGTGGGTCGTGAGCCTGCCCGGCCTGACCATTTTGCTCAGCGTGCTGGCAATCAACCTGATGGGCGACGGCCTGCGCGATGCGCTGGACCCGAAACTCAAGAACGCCGCCTGAGGAGATTCCAATGTCACTGTTAGAAATCAAGAATCTCAACGTCCGCTTTGGCGACGCGACGGCCGTGCCGGTCGTCGATGGCCTGAGTCTGTCTGTGGATAAAGGCGAAGTCCTGGCCATTGTTGGCGAATCGGGGTCCGGTAAATCGGTCACCATGATGGCGCTGATGGGCCTGATCGAGCATCCCGGTATCGTGACCGCCGATGCGCTGAACTTCGACGGCAAGAACATGCTGACCCTCAGCGCCCGTCAACGCCGCCAGATCGTCGGCAAAGACATGGCGATGGTCTTCCAGGACCCGATGACCGCGCTGAACCCCAGCTACACCGTGGGTTTCCAGATTGAGGAAGTGCTGCGTCTGCACCTGAAGATGTCGAAAAAAGAAGCACGCAAACGGGCCATCGAACTGCTGGAAAAAGTCGAAATCCCTGGCGCCGCCAGCCGCATGGACGCCTATCCGCACCAATTGTCAGGAGGCATGAGCCAACGCGTGGCCATTGCCATGGCGATTGCCGGCGAACCCAAACTGCTGATCGCTGACGAACCGACCACTGCACTGGATGTGACCATCCAGGCCCAGATCATGGACCTGCTGCTCAACCTGCAGCGCGAACAAAACATGGGACTGGTACTGATCACTCACGACCTGGCCGTGGTCGCCGAAACGGCCCAGCGCGTATGCGTCATGTACGCCGGCCAAGCGGTAGAGGTCGGCAACGTGCCAGGGCTGTTTGACGTGCCGGCGCACCCCTACAGCGAAGCCCTGCTGGCCGCGATCCCTGAACACAGCATGGGCGCCGCCCGCCTGGCCACCTTGCCCGGCATCGTGCCGGGGCGTTACGACCGCCCGAAAGGCTGCCTGTTGTCGCCACGCTGCCCCTACGTACAAGAACAATGCCGTCAACAACGTCCTGAGCTGGAGCAAAAGGCTCACAGTCAGGTGCGCTGCTTCTTCCCCTTGAATCAGGAGGTGGCGTAATGACTGTTGTTCTGACCGCCCGTGACCTAACCCGTCACTACGAAGTATCCCGTGGCCTGTTCAAAGGCCATGCGCTGGTGCGCGCACTCAACGGCGTATCGTTTGAGCTTGAAGCGGGAAAAACCCTGGCCGTGGTGGGCGAATCAGGTTGTGGCAAGTCCACCCTGGCCCGCGCCCTGACCCTGATCGAAGAGCCATCCTCCGGCTCATTGAAAATTGCCGGCCAAGAAGTCACGGGGGCCAACAAGGCCGAGCGCAAGCAACTGCGCAAAGACGTGCAGATGGTGTTCCAGAGCCCTTACGCCTCGCTCAACCCGCGGCAGAAAGTGGGTGATCAACTGGCTGAGCCGCTGCTGATCAACACCACACTGAGCGCCAGCGAACGCCGCGAAAAAGTCCAGGCCATGATGAAACAGGTGGGTCTGCGACCTGAGCATTACCATCGCTACCCGCACATGTTCTCGGGCGGCCAGCGCCAGCGAATTGCCCTGGCACGGGCCATGATGCTGCAACCCAAAGTGCTGGTGGCGGACGAACCGACTTCCGCGCTGGACGTATCGATTCAGGCGCAGGTACTCAACCTGTTCATGGATCTGCAGCAGGAATTCAACACCGCCTACGTGTTTATTTCCCACAACTTGGCGGTGGTGCGGCATGTGGCCGACACGGTATTGGTGATGTACCTGGGCCGCCCGGTAGAAATGGGCCCCAAGGAAGAGATCTATACCCGACCGCTGCACCCCTACACCCAGGCGTTGCTGTCGGCGACACCCACCATCCACCCGGACCCGCTCAAGCCTAAAATCAAGATCGTGGGCGAGTTGCCCAACCCGCTGAACCCGCCATCAGGCTGCGCCTTCCACAAGCGCTGCCCGTATGCCACTGACGTGTGCAGAACTGACGAACCCATCTTGCGTCTGCTCGACAACCGCCAGGTTGCCTGCCATCACGCGGAGCAGTTTCTAACTGACTGACGCTTATGTGGGAGCGGGCTTGCTCGCTCCCACCGTTCAGAAACTACGTCTGGCTATCGCCTTCGTCGCCCTCTTCACCGTCATCGCCGTTATCACCGCTGCCACCGCCATCCGCGCCGCCGTCACCATCCGTCTGGTCGTCATCCCCCGAACTGCCGCCCTGCCCCTGATCACCCGGCTCCGAGTCCGATTTGTAGATGGCATGAACCGTCGGTCCCGGCACGCCAGTCGCCGAATACCCGGCTGGATGACTGGCCCAAGCTGCAGAAGCACTCATCGACAACAACACCAGCACTTTGAGCAACAACACAATGCGTTGAAAAAGCTTCATGGCGATTTCCATCCTGTTGTGGGAAAAACACCCTTTAAACCTAGTTCGCCCCCTTCAGCTTTTCCAGAAACACACAGGCTGCGATATACCCATTCGGAGTTACGCAGCCGCGTTTATCGATACTTTGTGGCGGGGCTTCTCCCCCTTGTAGCCGTTGACGAGCAGCGCGAGGCTACGTCCGGCTGCGTAGCAGTCGTAAAACCAATCAGCAGTGATGTATCAGGTGCACCGTACTTACCGGATTTATGACAATTGCATCGTCGGACGTAGCCTCGCACTGCTCGTCAACTGCTACAGACACTTTTCTGGCCGTGTATTCACTACCTGACGCAGGCCAAAAAAAAGCGAAGCCCAACGGCTTCGCTTTTTTTCAACCAGACGCCTGAGCCCTTAGTGGTGCTCACGGGTCGCACGGAACTTCACATCCGGCCAGCGCTCTTCCATCAACGCCAGGTTTACGCGCGTCGGCGCCAGGTAGGTCAGGTGACCACCGCCATCAATGGCCAGGTTTTCCACAGCCTTGATCTTGAACTCTTCGAGCTTTTTCTTATCGCTGCAATCGATCCAGCGTGCCGACCAAACGGTGATCGGCTCGTAGGAGCATTCCACTTTGTATTCGCCTTTCAAGCGGCTCGCGACCACATCGAACTGCAACACACCCACAGCGCCCAGGATGATGTCGTTGCTGCGCTCCGGGAAGAACACCTGAGTGGCGCCCTCTTCGGCCAGTTGCTGCAGACCCTGACGCAGTTGCTTGGACTTGAGCGGATCGCGCAGACGAACGCGACGGAACAATTCCGGGGCGAAGTGCGGGATACCGGTAAAGCTCAGGCTCTCGCCTTCGGTGAAGGTGTCGCCGATCTGGATCGTGCCGTGGTTGTGCAAACCGATGATGTCGCCCGCAAACGCCTCTTCGAGCTGTTCACGCTCCGAAGAGAAGAAAGTCAGCGCGTCGCCGATTCGTACGTCCTTGCCGGTACGCACGTGACGCATTTTCATGCCCTTTTCGTACTTGCCCGAGCAAATGCGCATAAAGGCGATACGGTCACGGTGTTTTGGGTCCATGTTTGCCTGGATCTTGAACACGAAGCCGGTGAATTTCTCTTCAACAGGCTCAACGGTGCGCTCGTTGGCAACACGGGCCAATGGCTTGGGCGCCCAGTTCACAACGGCATCAAGCACGTGGTCGACACCAAAATTGCCCAATGCCGTACCGAAGAACACCGGGGTCAACTGGCCATCGAGGAACTCCTGCTGGTTGAATTCATGGCAGGCGCCCTGAACCAGTTCCAGTTGATCGACGAAGCGCTGGTACTCGTCACCCAGGTGGGCGCGGGCTTCATCGGAATCGAGTTTTTCGATGATTTTGGTTTCGGTGCGCTCATGACCGTGACCGGCGGTGTAGACGATGATGTAGTCGTCTGCCAGGTGGTAAACACCCTTGAAGTCACGGTAGCAACCAATCGGCCAGGTGATCGGCGCCGCCTTGATTTTCAGGACCGCCTCGATCTCGTCCAGCAACTCGATCGGGTCGCGGATATCGCGGTCGAGTTTGTTGATAAAGCTGACGATGGGCGTGTCACGCAGACGACAGACGTCCATCAGGGCGATGGTCCGTGGCTCTACGCCCTTACCGCCATCGAGCACCATCAGGGCCGAGTCGACCGCGGTCAGGGTGCGATAGGTGTCTTCGGAGAAGTCTTCGTGGCCCGGGGTGTCGAGCAGGTTGATCATGTGGTCGCGATACGGGAACTGCATGACCGACGTGGTAATCGAAATACCCCGTTGCTTCTCCATTTCCATCCAGTCGGAGGTGGCATGGCGGTCGGACTTTCGCGATTTCACCGTACCGGCGACAGCAATCGCCTTACCCATCAGCAAGAGCTTTTCGGTGATGGTGGTCTTACCCGCATCGGGGTGGGAAATAATAGCGAAAGTGCGGCGTTTCGCGACTTCGGCGGCCTGGTTGGTCATGGGAAATCGCCTGACGATTGATTCAAAAAAGGGCGCGGATTATAGCCTAAAACCGGGCACTACAGCCACCGTTGGTACCCTTGCCCGTCGGACAAGGGTGGCAATGTGCCGTAAATAATGTGAACCTTTTAAACAGTGGAGGCGTCCACTCTCCTGATACGACAAACCGTCAGGGGCTGAAATATCAGCAAGTTAGCCTGACGAGGCTGCGCTAATGACAGGTGATGAGGGCGCTTTTCGCACTCCCCTGTTGCTCTTCGCGAACATGATTGTCGGCAGCCAGAAATGGTAATGCCACGAGACGATGTGTTCGCCGACTGAAAAAAAGGAGTCCGTCTGTGGCAAATCGCTATGGAAAAGGGCTTATTGGAGGTGCGGTTGTGATCGCGCTCCTGGCCCTGTTGGTCCACTGGATCGGCATCAGCACTATCGAACACTATCAAGATGATTTGTTGTTCTACCTGCAAGCCCACCTGTACCTGGTACTCGCTTCAATGCTCGCCGCCCTCCTTGTAGGGATACCCGCCGGCATTTTCCTCAGCCGACCGAACATGGCCGGACGTGCGGAACGCTTCATGCAAGTCTTCAACATCGGCAACACCGTCCCTCCGCTGGCCGTACTGGCCATTGCCCTGGGTTTTCTGGGGATCGGTAGCGGTCCTGCCATCTTCGCCCTGTTTCTGGCCTCGTTGCTGCCCATCGTGCGCAACACCTATGAAGGCTTGAAAAACGTACAGGGTTCGCTCAAGGAAGCCGCCGTCGGCATCGGCATGACCCCACGCCAGGTGCTGTGGCGAGTCGAATTGCCCAACGCCGTGCCCATCATCATGGGCGGTGTACGGGTCGCACTGGCGATCAACGTCGGTACGGCACCCCTGGCGTTCCTGATCGGCGCCAATAGCCTGGGCAGCCTGATTTTCCCCGGCATCGCCCTCAACAATCAGCCGCAACTGATCCTCGGCGCAGCCTGTACCGCGCTGCTGGCATTGCTGCTCGATGGCCTGGTGATACTCATCAGCCGCCGATGGTTGGAACGCGGTCTGCGACCTGTTTAAGGTCCGGCTGAGCAAAGGAATACCCATGAAAAAAATAAGCTTCTTACTAGGCTGCATCCTGCTGTGCGCAGGAATTGTCCAGGCCGCAGAAAAACCCCTGATTCGTATCGGGGCGCGAGTGTTTACCGAGCAAACCCTGCTCGCTGAAATCACGTCCCAATACCTCAACAGCAAAGGTTACAACGCCAAGGTGACTGGCGGGCTTGGCAGCAGCCTGGCGCGCTCGGCCCAAGAGTCGGGGCAACTGGACATGGTGTGGGAATACACCGGCGTATCGCTGGTGGCTTACAACCACATCACCGACAAACTCGACAGCCAGCAATCCTACGACCGGGTTAAAGAGGTCGATGCAAAAAAAGGACTGATCTGGCTGCACCCGTCCAAGTTCAGCAACACCTACGCGCTGGCCCTGCCACAGAAAGTGGCCGAGGCGTTTCCGGACATCAACAGCATCAGTGACCTGAACAAGGCACTGCGTGACCCGGAAAACAAAAACGCACTGGTGGCACTGGACACCGAGTTCGCCAACCGCTCCGATGGTTTGCTGGGCATGGTCAAGCTCTACGACATGGACCTGACCCGCCGCAATATTCGTCAGATGGACGCAGGCCTGGTCTACACCGCACTGAAAAACGGCCAGGTATTTGCCGGGCTGGTGTACACCACGGACGGCCGCTTGAGTGCCTTCAACCTCAAGTTGCTGGACGACGACCTGCATTACTTCCCGGACTACACCGCCGCGCCGGTCGTGAGCAAAGCCTATCTCGATGCCCACCCGGACCTGGAAGCGCTGCTCAAACCCCTGGCCGATCTGTTTGACGACGAAACCATGCGCCAGCTCAACGCGCGGGTCGACGTGAACCACGAAAGCCCCTCCACGGTGGCCGCAGATTTCCTGCGCCAGCATCCACTCAACTAAGGAAAAGACATGGAATTTTTGAACGCCTTTTCCCATATGGACTGGTCGCTAGTCTTACAACTGACCCTTCAGCACATCAGCCTGGTCGGCATCGCCGTGATTCTGGCGATTCTGATCGGCGTGCCGCTGGGTGTGTTGATGACACGCTTCCCGACACTGGCCGGCCCTCTGCAAGCCAGCGCCACCGTGCTGCTGACCATTCCGTCCATTGCCCTGTTCGGCCTGCTGCTGCCGTTCTACTCCAAGTTCGGCCAGGGCCTGGGCCCGATGCCGGCCATCACGGCGGTGTTTCTTTATTCACTGCTGCCCATCATGCGCAACACCTTCCTGGCCCTCACCGGCGTGGAACCGGGCATTCGCGAAGCCGCCCGCGGCATCGGCATGACCTTTGGCCAGCGCCTGCGCATGGTTGAACTGCCCATCGCGGTACCCGTGATTCTCGCCGGCGTACGCACCGCCGTGGTGATGAACATCGGCGTCATGACCATCGCCGCCACCATCGGTGCTGGCGGTCTGGGTGTACTTATTCTTGCTGCAATCAGCCGTAGCGACATGTCGATGCTGATCGTCGGCGCCGTGCTGGTCAGTGTTCTGGCCATCATCGCCGACCTGCTTCTGCAATGGCTGCAACGCTCGCTGACTCCAAAAGGACTGCTCAAATGATCGAACTTCAAAACCTCAGCAAAACATTCCAAAGCAACGGCAAAGACGTAAAAGCCGTGGACTCGGTAAGCCTGACCGTCAACGAAGGCGAGATCTGTGTGTTCCTCGGGCCTTCGGGTTGCGGTAAAAGCACCACGCTGAAAATGATCAACCGCCTGATCAAGCCCACTTCCGGCAAGATCCTGATCAACGGCGAAGACACCACCGACCTCGACCCGGTGACCCTGCGTCGCAATATCGGTTATGTGATCCAGCAGATCGGCCTGTTCCCCAACATGACCATCGAAGAAAACATCACCGTCGTGCCGCGCCTGCTGGGCTGGGACAAGCAAAAGTGCCATGACCGTGCCCGCGAACTGATGAGCATGATCAAGCTTGAACCCAAGCAGTACCTCAACCGTTATCCGCGCGAACTGTCGGGTGGCCAGCAACAGCGGATCGGGGTGATTCGCGCCCTGGCCGCTGACGCACCGCTGCTATTGATGGATGAACCGTTTGGCGCGGTCGACCCGATCAACCGCGAGATGATCCAGAACGAATTCTTCGAGATGCAACGGGCGCTGAACAAGACCGTGATCATGGTCAGCCACGACATCGACGAAGCGATCAAGCTGGGTGACAAGATTGCGATCTTCCGTGGTGGCAAGTTGTTGCAGATGGATCATCCCGACACCCTGCTCGCGCACCCGGCCGACGACTTTGTCAGCAACTTCGTGGGCCAGGACAGCACGCTCAAGCGCCTGCTGCTGGTCAAGGCCGAAGACGCGGCGGACAACGCGCCGTCGGTGAGCCCGGAAACCCCGGTGGCCGAAGCGCTGGAACTGATGGACGAACTCGACCGTCGCTATGTCGTCGTGACATGTGCCGACAACAAGGCACTGGGCTATGTGCGCCGTCGCGACCTGCACCGCCAGAGCGGTACGTGCGGCCAGTACCTGCGCGAATTCACCGCCACTGCCGCGTCCGAGGAACACTTGCGCATCCTGCTGTCGCGCATGTATGAGTTCAACCGTTCGTGGTTGCCGGTCATGGACACCGAGCGTGTGTTCCAGGGTGAAGTGACGCAAGAGTCGATTGCCGCCTACCTGAGCTCGGGCCGCTCACGTGGGGCCAAGACCAGCATTGTCTCGCCGGCAGATATTGCGTTGGCGTAACTGCTCTCGGCGCTGGCCTGCATCCCGATGCAGGCGACTCGATCGTTTTGCTTGACCGCGTTGAGGCCATCGCGGGCAAGCCACGCTCCCACAAGGACGAAAGCCCCTGTGGGAGCGGGCTTGCTCGCGACACTGGCGACTCGGTCACTCTGTTTACCCGCCCTTGCGGCCCCCGTAAAAGCGCTGCGCGCGAACTCCTCAGTGTCACAAAGGTCGGTTACTTAAATAGCTGTCCGCGCGCCCACGACGAACGCGTACAAAAACGCGACATTTTTTGTTGATCTCAACGCACTCACCCCCTAAAGTTCGCGCCGAACATCCATGCTGGAAACGATCCATCCGGCTCAAGTACTGACGACGAGACAGCAAGGTCCATTTACCTTTTTTGCTTTCGGCGGACATGCCTTGGGAAGTAGGCGAACCAAAGTGGGGATACGGAGGATGTTCAGTTGCGCCCATTTATTTATGACGTTTGCCACTAGGAGTCCCTCAGCATGTCGATCAAGGTCGAAGACTATTACGCGCGCGATACCTTCAACAAAATGAAGGCCTTCGCTGACACCCAGGAAACCCCGTTCGTGGTGATCGACACCGCCATGATCAGCAAGGCTTACGATGACCTGCGTGCAGGCTTCGAATTTGCCAAGGTGTACTACGCAGTCAAAGCCAACCCAGCCGTCGAAATCATCGACCTGCTGCGCGACAAGGGTTCGAGCTTCGACATCGCTTCGATCTACGAGTTGGACAAAGTGATGGACCGAGGTGTTAGCCCGGATCGCATCAGCTACGGCAACACCATCAAGAAATCCAAAGACATTCGCTACTTCTACGACAAAGGCGTGCGCCTGTTCTCCACCGACTCCGAAGCTGACCTGCGCAACATCGCCAAGGCGGCTCCAGGTTCGAAGATCTACGTTCGTATTCTGACTGAAGGCTCGACCACGGCTGACTGGCCTTTGTCGCGCAAATTCGGCTGCCAGACCGATATGGCCATGGACTTGCTGATCCTGGCCCGTGACCTGGGCCTGGTGCCGTACGGCATTTCGTTCCACGTGGGCTCACAGCAACGGGACATCAGCGTCTGGGATGCGGCCATCGCCAAGGTCAAAGTGATCTTCGAGCGCCTGAAAGAAGAAGACGGCATCGTTCTCAAGCTGATCAACATGGGCGGCGGCTTCCCGGCCAACTACATCACCCGTACCAACAGCCTGGAAACCTACGCCGAAGAGATCATTCGCTTCCTGAAGGAAGACTTCGGTGACGACCTGCCGGAAATCATTCTGGAGCCGGGCCGTTCGCTGATTGCCAACGCCGGTATCCTGGTCAGTGAAGTGGTACTGGTAGCCCGTAAATCCCGCACCGCCGTGGAGCGCTGGGTTTACACCGACGTGGGCAAATTCTCTGGCCTGATCGAAACCATGGACGAAGCCATCAAGTTCCCGATCTGGACTGAAAAGAAAGGCGAAATGGAAGAAGTCGTGATTGCCGGCCCAACGTGCGACAGCGCCGACATCATGTACGAAAACTACAAGTACGGCCTGCCGCTGAACCTGGCGATCGGTGATCGTCTGTACTGGCTATCGACCGGTGCCTACACCACCAGCTACAGCGCGGTTGAGTTCAATGGCTTCCCGCCGCTGAAGTCTTTCTACCTGTAAAAACAACCCCCCCGGCCAAGTGGCTGGGGGGGCTGTCATTACCGTCTAGCGACTGATCCGCCGCAAGAAACGCTGAAACCCTGCCAGCTCTGCCGATGCCTGCTGCATCGCGTTAGCGTTGACCTCTGTGGTCGAATGAGCACGGCTGATAAACACCCCAAGCCCCCTGACAACCAACCTCATGTTGTCAACCCAGTACGCCCGAGCCTCAACCAGTTCGGCGTGACGCCTGATTTTCTCTGCACGCTCTTTCAATACCCGAGCATCTGTCACGTTTTGGTTTTGCAGCACTCTCACGTCAGATAACGTGTCGGTTATTTTGTTGCGTGCCTGAGTCAAGGCAAACAAGCGATAGCCACCGTCAAAAAAGCCAAGGTACTGCGTCAGGCGCTCAAGAGCCGCCACGACCACATCCGCCTCTGCTTTTCCAACCAGTGCCGACGTTAAAAGCGTCTGGATGTGCTCGGCGGTCGGCAGTAAATCCCTTATGTGATCCAGCCAGGTTCGGGATTGAAGAATAGTGACGGCAGCGTCTATAACCTGTTTATCTGCCCTCAACTTGTCTTTTTGTACTTGCAGCATGACCGCCTGCTGTTCCAACTCATCAAGCCGGGCTGCATCATACGCCAGCAAGGGATCAGAATAATGTTCCAGGTTGAGCCCTTCACCTTCATCGACCCATAATGCTATTTGATGTTTGGCGGCCCCAACAGCACTTACAATGCGACCGACCCGCAGGGCACAGGTATCATTGAGCGCACTTAATGCAGAGGCTTGCACTTCAACGGCCAACGCGGTATGAGCATGAATGGCCCCCCACTGTTCCAGCAGCCCTTCGAAACCCGCGCTGTCCACCACCACTTCCAGATGGCGTACTTGATCGACAATAGTGCGCGCACTATTGCTCAGGTTTTTGGCGGCCAGGTTCAAACGTTCTTGTAAAGATGGAATAAAATCGTATTCACGATTCACCGCCACCGCATTGAACTTTCTCAGTCCGGCAAACACACCCGGCATATCAGGATTTTCAAACACCATGAGTCCACTGTCCCTATTCATGAATTAAGTCCCTTTACTCAATGACGCCCATCAATAATTTCATTAAACGCGTTGGATATCTGCACGCTGTAGTCTTTAACACGCGTCCAGGGATTCAACAGTTGTGAAAAATCCAGCTTGAACCGGTGTAGCCGGGCAAGGTCATCCACTCCCTCCAACTGATAGGCTGCTTCATCGAGGTATTTGGCAATGTAGCCCCAGACTTGCGCCAATTGCTTGGCTCCCTGTTCGGCGCCGAGCATACGGCTGCGCAAATCTGTAAAGCGCTGCTGAGTGGCATCCAGCACAATGGCCAGCCTTTCCTGCTCATGACTGCCTTGTCTTGCGACTTCGCGCTCGGCAATCAGCTTGTTTTTTCGGGCCCGCGTCGCTTCGGCTTTCGCACCAAATATCCCGCCCGTGATGGCCAGGCCTACAGGCCCCAGAAAAATCCCTGAATGGCCATACAACACTTGGGTTTTATAGTCCTTGATCAACTGATCTATTTCACTGTCCAGCTCTTTAATACGCTCGACCAGCACTTCGCGCTCCCTGGAGTGCCCTCTCTTGGCATACGCATCTAGCTTGCCGTTGACTTCGTGAATCAACTCGTCAGACAACACCCGCTCAAACTCGGCTGCCAAGGCACCCACCGCCGTGGCTTTATTAATATAAGCGTCGGTGTCTTTTTTAATCAGCAGTACGTATTCCCTGATAATACGGACGGCCTTGAGTTCTGTTGAGTTCAGAACAATCGCCTTCAACTCGGCTTCTTCTGACTCGGTCAACTCATCAAGGGTCCCCGTAAGAAAGCGCTCGAATTCGATCTTATTGATCAGTTCAATAATGCCATTGGCCGTTGTAATAAAACTGTCCGAAAACCTGTTAAGTTGCCGACTAAGCTCTTTTGTATCACGCTCCAGCGCCGACCATGTGCCGGCGTGTTGCACAACACGCTGATGAAACGACTGGATACTTGCAGGCTCCAGCCCCGGCACGTTCTCTGTATTCGCCCCGAACCATGCCACGATCTTATTGTAATCGACCGGTAATGTTCGCGACTCACGCACATAAGCACGGACACTGTGTATATCACTGCGCCGAATAATAAACCCCAGCTCATCTTTTGAAACCGCGGCGTTCTTTTCACCCGCCAACACCTTAATATACTGCGAGGGCAAGTAGATGGCCGCTTCCAAGGACGTCATTTCCTCAAGCGGCCTGGCATCTTCAACACTCTCAACGAGGGCGTAATTATCACCTTGCATATTAAATCCCTTTAAATAATTATCCTGCCAAAACAGGATCAATCTTCAAAGGGCATCAATCAATTACACTATTACCCGGCAACTCGTAAGACAACGATAAAAACAAAAAAGAATACGTACCCTAACAATCCGTGGCCCATTCAGATCTTCTAAAACACCGCGTACGAGCATTACCCGCCGCGGCGTAATGACTGTCAGTCGCCGCTTTCCTGCAGCGTATGGATGCGCGCTTGCCAAAGGTCGCTCATTGCCCTGACACGTGGCTCCCTGGCCTCCTGCAGGGCCAGGTAACTCACGCGCAAGAAGTTCAGGTTGCCTTGCGCCAATGCACGCTCAAACCAGATCAAGGCCTCATCAACATGACCGGACTCGGCGAGTACCGAGGCATGGCTGAACTGGCCACGAAAATCACCGCCAAGGGCTGAGCGCTCGTACCAGAAGCACGCCGCCTTTTTATCTGCCGGGCAATACACGCCCTCTTCGAGATAACGCCCCAGCAGATTCATCGACTTGGCATGGCCAGCCTGTGCTGCCACTCCATACAAGGTGAACGCTGCACCCTGGTCTTGCGCCACACCGCGACCGGTAGCCAGCAAGTTGGCGTAGTTGTAGAGCGCCCAATCCAGCCCGGCCTCTGCTGCCTGACGATATTCCAGGCTGGCCAGCGTGCAATCCACAGGCCCGCCCCAGCCATGCTCCCAGCAACGTCCGAGCATGTTGCGGGCCATGAGGTGGCCGCCATTGGCCGCGATTTGAAACCAGCGCTTGGCCAGCACCGGGTCGCGCTCAATGCCCTGGCCGTCGAGCAGAATCTGACCCAGCAAGGCCTGACCGTCCACAATGCCCTCCTTGGCCGCCATCAAGATGGCCTGGGCAGCTTTCGCCGGGTTTTCAGCCAGCATGGTGCGCAATTGGTCACCATCGAGCACTTCTTCACGGCGCAGTTGAAAGTTCATGGCTAGACCTCGGCCCAGCGGCGCAACAGGTTGTGATAGGTGCCTGTGAGCTGGATGAGGGAGGGATGATCGGGTACGTCGCGGGTCAGTTGCTGGATCGCGCCATCCATTTCAAACAGCAAGGTGCGCTGGCTGTCTTCACGCACCAGGCTTTGGGTCCAGAAAAACGATGCAAAGCGCGCTCCCCGAGTAACCGCATTGACCTTGTGCAAGCTGGTGCCGGGGTACAGCACCATATCGCCAGCAGGCAGTTTGACTTGCTGCACACCGTAGGTGTCCTGAATCACCAGTTCACCGCCGTCATAGTCTTCGGGATCGCTAAAAAACAAGGTGGCCGACAGATCCGTGCGTACCCGCTCGGGGCTGCCTCTGGGCTGACGCACAGCATTGTCGATATGAAAGTCGAAGCTGCCGCCCCCGGTGTAGCAGTTCACCAAGGGCGGAAAGACTTTGTGCGGTAACGCTGCCGACATGAACAGCGGATTTTTCCAGAGCCGGTCCATCATCGCTGCACCAATTTCCTTGGCTAACGGATGGTCTTCGGGCAGTTGCAGATTGTGCTTGGCCTTGGCGGATTGAAAGCCGGCAGTGATTTTGCCGTCAGCCCATTCAGTCTGCTGCAGCGCCTCACGGATGCGCTGCACCTCTTCACGGGAGAACAAGCCGGGGATATGCAGCAACATTACGCAGCACCTGATAGCAAAGGGATGGCAATGGTATTGATTCTTATTGAATGTGTAAAACCCTGTTGCGCCCCTGTAGACGAACGAGTGTGAAAAAACCGTAAAGGCAATTTGTAAAGATTGTAAATTTAGCGCTAATAGTAATGCCTCTCAATTGATAGTCAGAATTGTTTGCCATATATTTCGCGGCTCAAATTCTGGGGGAAGGGATCTTAAAATGTCGCGCCAACAATTAAAAATACCCGTCAGCTCACCACGCTTGCTGGCTTCGGCCATCGGTGTTGCTATCACTGCGAGCTCTGCAGCCCATATGGCTCAGGCCGCTGAAAGCACTGAGAGCAAGGCACAGGGCAACAGTATTTCCCTTGGCGCGACTACCGTTACTGGCGAACAGACCGAGCAGTCTTATCAAGTCGAGAAAGCCAGCTCGTCCAAGTACACCGCGCCGCTGATCGACACCCCCCGCTCGATCACCATCATTCCGCAGCAACTGATCAAAGACACCGCAGCCACCTCGCTGCAGGACGCATTGCGCACCGTGCCGGGCATTACTTTCGGCGCAGGCGAAGGCGGCAACCCACAGGGCGACCGTCCATTTATCCGCGGGTTTGACGCTCAGGGCGACACCTATCTGGATGGCGTGCGTGACACGGGTGCGCAAAGCCGCGAGATCTTCGCCGTAGAAAACATTGAAGTTGCCAAAGGCCCGAATTCGGCCTTCGGTGGTCGCGGCGCAGCGGGCGGCACCATCAACATGGTGAGTAAAAAAGCCCACCTGGGTAACTCCATTGATGGCGGCTGGACCTGGGGTTCGGATCAGACCCAACGCTACACAATGGATGGCAACTATCAGTTCAGCGACACCGTTGCAGGCCGTCTTAACCTGATGAGCCATGAAAGCAACGTGGCCGGTCGCGACAAGGTCAATTACGACCGCTGGGGTATTGCGCCTTCCCTGGCCTTTGGTCTGGGCACCGATACCCGCTTCAACGTCGACTACTACCACATGGAAAGTAACGACCTGCCGGATTCGGGCATTCCTTACGGTTATTCCGTTGGCAATACCCACACGGCTGCCAGCCCGGATAAACCGAACAACGGCGGCGACAGCAGCAACTTCTACGGCCTGACTGACCGCGACTTCCGCAAAACCCGCGCTGATATCACGACTTTTGCGTTTGAGCATGATTTCAGTGACGACCTGCACATCAAGAACACCCTGCGCCACGGCAACTCCATGCAGGACTACATCCTGACCCAGCCGGATGACAGTAAAGGCAACGTCAACAATGGCAGCGTGTGGCGTCGTGCAAATACTCGCGTCAGCAACACCGCGACCACGACCAACCAGACCGACCTGTTTGGTGATGTGTACATCGCAGGGTTCAAAAACAGCTACTCCACCGGTATCGAACTCAGCCGCGAAACCAGCAGCAAGTCGTCCTATAACGTTAACACCGATACCACCCCGGGCAGCGCTGGCTCCAGTACCAACTGCACACCTGGCATGATCGGCGCACCAAGCGGCTGGAACTGTACCTCCCTGGGCAACCCGAACCCGGATGATCCGTGGAGCGGCTCGATCTCACGCAACTACGCGGGTACCGATACCGCCAGTACCACTCGCGCCATTTATGTCATGGACACTCTGGAGCTGACTCCGGAATGGTTGCTGAACATGGGCCTGCGTTACGACCATTTCGACACCAAGTACAAGACGTACACCGGTGCTGGCGCAACGACTGCCAAAGGCTCCGACACCAGCGACTTCTTCTCTGGCCAGTTGGGTCTGGTGTGGAAAGTACGGCCTAACGGCAGCATCTATGTGTCCTACGCTACCTCGGCGACACCTCCGGGTTCGATGCTGGGTGACGGTAACGAAACCAATACGCTGCCTGGTACTACAGATCGCACCGGCAGACTGCTGGCCAGCGACATGGAGCCGGAAGAAACCACCAACTACGAAATCGGTACCAAGTGGGATGTACTCAACGACCGCCTGTCCCTGGCAGCTGCGATCTTCCGTACCGAAAAAGAAAACACCCGCGTACAAACAGATGCCACCACCTACGAAAACGCCGGTAAAACCCGCGTCGACGGGATTGAGCTTTCTGCTACCGGTAAAATCACTGACAAATGGCAAGTCTTCGCAGGTTACAGCTACCTGGACGGCAAGCAGCAGGATGGCGGCCCTCTGAACAAGGCCACCGATGGCAACAAATTGCCTAACACGCCACGAAACAGCGCAAGCCTGTGGACTACCTATGCAATTACGCCAAAGCTGACTGTCGGTGGCGGTGCGTTCTACGTGGATGACGTCTTCGGCAACGTTGCTAACTCGACGTATGTGCCGTCCTACACCCGCTACGACGCAATGGCCAGCTACAAGCTGACCAAAAATATCGACCTGCAACTGAACGTGCAAAACCTGACAGACAAGACCTACTACGACAAAGCATTCTCGACTCACTTCGCCAATCAGGCGGCGGGCCGTACAGCCTTGTTGACCACCAGCTTGCACTTCTAATTCGAAGTTGAGCTGTACAGAGCCCCGCCCATCCAATGGTCGGGGCTTTTGTGTAGCCGCTGACGAGGCACGAGGCTGCGATGCGGGCCGCAGGACCACCGATGGGGGCTGCTGCGCAGCCCATCGCAGCCTCGTGCCTCGTCAGCGGCTACAAGTCTTGAAACATTCAATTGAGCAAGCAAGGCGGTCGTCGTGTTTAAGAAAACACTTTTTCAGCTGCACTGGTTTTTCGGGATCACCGCAGGGCTGGTTCTGGCCTTGATGGGGATAACCGGCGCCACGGTGTCGTTCCAGGACGAGTTGCTGAACTTGCTCAACCCTTCGGTACTCAAGGTCGAAAAACTCGACAGCGGCGTGCTGCCACCCGCCGAGCTGGTGCGCAGGGTCGAGGCCACTGAAGGCAAGCAGGTTTCAATGCTGTGGGTGGGCGTGGACAGCGGCACTGCTGCGCGAATCTTCTTTACCCCGCCACCGGGCGAGCGGCGTGGCCAGATGCGCTATGTCGACCCCTATACCGGCACCTATCAGGGTGAGGCCAACGGCCAGGGCTTTTTCGACCTGATGCTGCAACTGCACCGTTTTCTGGCCATGGGCCAAACCGGTCGCCAGATCACCGGCGCCTGTACCCTGATGCTGATTTTCTTCTGCCTGTCGGGGCTGTACTTGCGTTGGCCGCGCAAAGCGCTGAACTGGCGTGCCTGGTTGACGCTGGACTGGGCGAAAAAAGGTCGCAGCTTTAACTGGGACCTGCACGCGGTCGCAGGCACCTGGTGCATGATCTTTTACCTGCTGGCGGCCCTGACCGGTTTGTCATGGTCTTACGAGTGGTACAACAAGGGCCTGCAAAAGCTGTTTTCCGACACCCCCAACAGCCAGCAACGCAAAGGCGGCCGCGGCCAACCAGGGCCTGCGGGGCCGGCTCCGGTGGCCGACTACGACGCCATCTGGGCCAGTATTCAGAAAGCCGCGGGACCGGACCTGAGCACCTACAACGTGCGCATGCCGCCAGTGGCAGGACAACCCGCCACGGTGTTCTACCTGCTCAACAGCTCGCCCCACGAGCGTGCGTTCAACCAGATCACGCTCGACCCCGCCACCGGCGCGGTGAAGAAACACGATCGCTTTGAAGCCAAAAGCTACAAGGCACAATTGCTCAGCAGCATTTACGCCCTCCATGTGGGCAGCTACTGGGGCCTGACCGGTCGAATTCTGGTGACCATCGCCAGCCTGACCATGCCGCTGTTCTTTATTACCGGCTGGTTGTTGTACCTGGACCGTCGCCGTAAAAAGCGTCAGATCAAACAGGCACGCCAGGGGTTTGCCGCGGTCAGCAACGATGCGCCGTCATGGCTGATCGGCTTTGCCAGCCAAAGCGGCTTTGCCGAGCAATTGGCCTGGCAGACTGCCGGACAACTGCAGGCGGCCGGTCTGCCAGTGCGGGTTCAGCCCTTGGGGGCGCTCAACGAAGACGACTTGCAACAGGCGAGCAACGCTCTGTTTGTGGTCAGCACCTTTGGCGATGGGGAAGCGCCCGACAGCGCCCGTGGTTTTGAACGCAAAATCCTCGGCCAGCCTCTGGGGCTGAACACGCTCAAGTATTCCGTGCTCGCGCTGGGCGACCGCCAATACCCGCACTTTTGTGGTTTTGCCACCCGGGTCCAGCAATGGCTGAGCGAGCGTGGGGCCCAAGCGTTGTTTAGCCCGGTGCAGGTCGACAGCGGTGATGCCGAGGCGCTTCATCAGTGGCAGCAACAGCTCAGCCAGCTCACCGGCGGCGCGCCGAGCGCCAACTGGCAGGCACCGAGCTACAACAACTGGAGCCTTGATCACCGCGAACTGCTCAACCCCGGCAGCAGCGGTTCGGGGGTTTATCTGCTGGCGCTCACCCCACCCGATGGGAACGCCTCCTGGCAGGCCGGTGATTTGGTTGAAGTCATGCCAAGGCAGTCCACGTGGGCCGTCGAGCACTTCCTTGACGGCCTGGGTCTTTCGGCCAACTCCCCGGTGCAACTCGACGGCCTGCAAGAAACCCTGGCCCAGGCACTGGGCGGCCGCCAACTGCCGGACAATCGCGCTCACCTGGTGGGCATGCACGCCCAGGCGCTGGTCGACGCATTAGTCCCGCTGAACATGCGCGAATACTCCATTGCCTCGATCCCCGAGGATGGGTCATTGCAATTGATCGTGCGTCAGGAGCGGCATGCCGATGGCAGTCTGGGGATTGGTTCGGGCTGGCTGACGGAACATGCCGCCATCGGCTCGGCGATCAGCCTGCGTGTGCGGCGCAACAGCGGTTTTCATCTGCCCGCCGAACCCGTGCCGCTGATTCTGCTCGGTAATGGCACCGGTCTGGCAGGGCTGCGCAGCTTGCTCAAGGCACGGATCGCCCAAGGACAGCAGCGCAATTGGTTGTTCTTTGGCGAGCGTAACGCCGAGCACGACTTTTATTGCCGCGATGAACTGCAAGGCTGGCTGGCCAGCGGTGATCTGGCACGCCTGGATCTGGCATTCTCGCGGGATCAGGCACAGAAGGTCTACGTGCAGGATCGCTTGCGTGAGTCGGGTGATGAAGTGCGTCAATGGCTGGCAGACGGTGCCGCTATTTATATCTGCGGCAGTTTGCAGGGGATGGCCGCGGGTGTGGACCAGGCACTGATCGACATGCTGGGGGCTGAAGCGGTGGAGTTGCTGATCGAGCAGGGGCGCTATCGCCGCGATGTGTACTAGAGGTTTTCTCTCGGGTTACTAGCCCGACTCCTGTGGGAGCGGGCTTGCTCGCGAAAGGCTCAATGCGGTGAATCAGATCAACTGCATCAAGTGCATCGCGAGCAAGCCCGCTCCCACAAGGTATTGGCTACCGGGCAACTACGCCTTGGCTGTCTCCAGCGCCATTTCCACCGGCTCCGGCCGCTTGATCACCGCATACACCACCGCAGTCAACAGGCTGCCCGCCACAATCGCCAGCAAGTACAGCAGCGCATGGTTGATCGCATTCGGGATCAGCAGCACGAACAAGCCGCCGTGCGGTGCCATCAGCTTGCAGCCGAAGTACATCGACAATGCGCCCGTCAACGCGCCACCCAGGATGCTCGCCGGAATAACCCGCAGCGGGTCTTTGGCAGCAAACGGGATCGCACCTTCAGAAATAAAGCACAGCCCCAGCACCAGCGCCGCTTTGCCCGCCTCACGCTCGGTTTGAGCGAACTTGCGCCGCGCCAGGAAGGTCGCAATGCCCAGCCCGATCGGCGGCACCATGCCCGCCGCCATCGTGGCCGCCATCGGTGCATAACTCTGGGAAGCCAGCAGCCCGACCGAAAACGCATACGCCGCCTTGTTGATAGGCCCGCCAAGGTCGACACACATCATCCCGCCCAGCAACACACCCAACAGAATGGCGTTGGTGGTGCCCATGCTGTCGAGGAAGTGGGTGAGGCCCTCGAGCATCCCGGCAACCGGCTTGCCCACCACGTAGATCATCACCAGGCCGGTAAACAGGCTGGCGAACAACGGGATGATCAGAATCGGCTTCAAGGCTTCCAGGCTTTGCGGCAATTGCAGATAGCGATTGATCGCCTTGGCGCAATAGCCCGCGATAAACCCGGCAATGATCCCGCCGATAAACCCGGCACCCAGCGTGCTCGCCAACAGACCGCCAATCATCCCCGGCGCCAGGCCCGGACGGTCGGCAATCGAGTAGGCGATGTAACCCGCCAGCAGCGGCACCATCAGTTTGAACGCAGCGTCACCACCGATTTGCATCAGGGCTGCCGCCAGCGTGCCGGGCTCTTTATAGGCAGAGATGCCAAACACGAAGGACAACGCGATCAGCAGACCGCCCGCCACCACCATCGGCAGCATGAACGACACGCCGGTCAGCAAATGTTTGTAGACCCCGGTTTTTTCTTGCTTGGCCGGTGCTGAGCCGCCCGTCGCGGCGCTCTCTTGCTGGCCTTCGGCCAATGCCTTGTTCAGGGTGGCTTCGGCTTGTTTGAGGGCAATGCCGGTGCCGCAGCGGTAAATCTTTTTGCCGGCAAAGCGCTCGGCAGGCACTTCGATATCTGCCGCCAACAGCACCACATCGGCGTCCCGGATGGCCTCGGCGCTCAACGGATTGCGCGCACCGACCGAGCCCTGGGTTTCTACCTGCAGTTCGTAGCCCAATCGCTTGGCCGCCTGCTGCAAGGCTTCGGCCGCCATGAACGTGTGGGCAACGCCGGTCGGGCATGCCGTGACGGCGACGATTTTAGGTGCGCGCTTCTCGCTCTCGACCGGGGCCGAGGATGGCGCAGGCGACGTGTAGATTTGCGCCTCTTTGATCCCGCGCAGCAACACGGCCTCTACATCCTGCAGGGCCTGGGCCGGGGTGCTCTGAAATACCCGTTTGCCAATAAAACGCTGCATGTCCAGCGGTGTACTGCTGACCAGCAAAACCCACTCGGCTTCGTCGAGGGTGGCCGCCGACAATTGGCGTTCCGGGTGCTTGGGATCATGCACTTCAACGCTGGTGCTCCAGCCCTGGCGCTGCGCGGCGGCATCGAGCAATCGGGCGCATAGCACGCTGGTCACCATGCCGTTGGGGCAGCCCGTCACAATGGCTAATTTCATGTGTATCCCTCTTATTCTTTTGTCAGGGGGCGAACGCGAACGCCGCTTTCGAGCGTCGCCAGGTGCGCCGCATCGCTGATACCAAAACCGATTTGAGTGACTGCCATCGCCGCAATGGCCGTGGCGGTTCGCAAGGTCTGTTCGGGGCTGTGCCCGCTGAGCAAACCGTGGACCATGCCCGCGAGCAACGAGTCGCCTGCCCCCACCGTGCTGGCTACGCTGACCTTGGGCGGCAATGCCTGCAAGGCCCCGGCGCGGCTGAACCAGTTCACACCGTCAGCACCGTGGGAAATAACCACGTGTTCAATACCCAGCGCCTGCAAACGAGTGGCCGCTTCGATCTGGGCCTCAAGGCTGCTGATATCGCTGCCCAAGGCATCACTGAGTTCTTCGGTATTGGGCTTGATCAACCAGGGCCCCGCTGCCAAGCCTTCTTTCAAGGCCTGGCCACTGGTGTCCAGAATCACGTTCAAACCAAGCGCCTTCAAGCGCAGCACCAGATCATGCAGCCACTGCGGGCTCACGCCCTGGGGCAAACTACCGGCCACCACCACTGCATCATGGCCGGGTGCAATTCGATCGAGTATGTCGAGCAAAGCTTGCTGCGCCTGCGGGCTGACCTGCGGCCCAAGCCCGTTCAGGTCGGTCACGCGGCCATCGTCTTCGGCGAGTTTGATATTGCTGCGGGTTTCACCGGGCACGCGGACAAACCCGTCGACAAAGCCACGGCGCTTGAACAACGCATCGAATGCTTGCGCATTGTCTTCGCCCAAAAAGCCGCTCACCGTCAGTGTGTGGCCCAGATCCGCCAGCACTTGCGCGACGTTGATGCCCTTGCCCGCGGCATGGGTCAGCATCATCGGGCTGCGATTGACCTCGCCCGGCGCCAGATGCCCCAGGCGCACGGTCAAGTCCAGTGCCGGGTTGAGGGTGATGGTCAGAATGCTGGCCATTAGAGCGCCTCCACCAATGCACGAACTTCATCCGGACTGCCAACGCTCAAGGCCTGGGCGGCCAGGGTTTTGAGGCGATCCATGCTCAACTCCCGCACCCGCGCCTTGACTTCAGGGATGCTGCGCGCCGAAACGCTCAGCTCATCCACGCCCAGACCAACCAGTACGGGCACCGCCAGCGGATCAGCGGCCAGTTCGCCGCACACGCCAACCCATTTGCCGTGGGCATGGGCGGCACGGACGGTGATGTCGATCAGTTGCAGCACCGCCGGATGCAGGCCGTCTGCCTGAGCCGACAGGGTCGGGTGACCACGGTCGATGGCCAGGGTGTACTGGGTCAGGTCGTTAGTGCCGACGCTGAAAAAATCCACTTCCTTGGCCAGCACAGGTGCCAGCAAGGCGGCGGACGGCACTTCGATCATGATCCCCAGTTGCAAATCGGCCACCGGAATTTCCAGCCGCAGACGCTCGGTCATGTCGCGAGCAGCCCGCCATTCGGCCACGCTGCCCACCATCGGAAACATGATGCGCAGCGGGCGGTTGTCTGCCGAGCGCAGCAAAGCGCGCAACTGGCTTTCCATGACGTGCGGACGTTGCAGGGTAAGACGAATACCGCGAACACCCAGAAACGGGTTTTCTTCTTTCTCGATCGGCCAGTACGGCAGCGGCTTGTCGCCACCCACGTCCAAAGTACGAACCACCAGGGGCCGTCCGTCCAGGCCATCCAGTACGCGGCGGTACTCAGCTTCCTGAGTGGCCTCGTCCGGCGCCTGGGAGTGGGCCATGAAAATCAGCTCGGTGCGCAACAGGCCAATGCCCTCGGCGCCCTGCTCCACGGCACTGGCGACGCCTTTGCTTTCGCCGATATTGGCAAACACTTCAACCGGGCGGCCATCCTGGGTCACGGCCAGTTCGTGGCGCTGAGCAAAAGCGGCCAGCAAGCGCTGTTCGCGGCTGTCGCGTTCCTGGGTGGCACGCTGCAAGGCGTCGGCATCCGGTGAAACGTGCAGGCGACCGCGCTGGCCATCGATTAACAGCTGAGTGCCCGGCGCCAGTAACAACACGGCTTCGCCTGCCCCCACCAGCGCCGGAATACCCAGTGCACGAGCGACAATGGCGCTGTGCGCAGTCGCGCCACCGCGGGCGGTCAAAATACCCGCTACCCGTGCCGGATCAAGACGCGCCACGTCCGACGGGCCCACTTCATCCATCACCAGCACATAGGGCTGGTCAGGTTCGGCCGGGGTTTGCACGCCACACAACTGAGCCAGGACGCGGCGACCGATATCCCGCAGATCGGCCGCCCGCTCAGCCAGCAGTGCATCCTGCAAGGACTCTTGCTGGTGTGCAGCGGCTTCGATCACGGACATCCAGGCCGCTTCGGCACTTTCGCCCTGCTTGAGGCGCGAATCGACTTCGTCAGTCAGTTCCGGGTCGTCGAGCATTTCTTGGTGAGTGATGAAAATTTCGCTAATGGCCTTGGACTGACTGCGCGAAATCAGGCCTTCAATGTCCTGACGCACTTCGTTCAAGGCTTTTTTCAGGCGCTCGCGCTCAACCGCTGACGACTCGCCACGCAGCGGGTAGTCGAAGGTTTGCAACACTTGGATATGGGCCGGGCCAATGGCAATGCCGGGCGAGGCGGCGATGGCCTGCACCACGCTACCGGCAACCGGAGCGGTGATCAGCGTGGCAATTTCGGCCACGCTCGGGGCTGCTTCGACCAGGATCGGCAGCGGCTCGACTTCTTCGCCCAGACCGCCTTCGACAGCCGCCAACAGCGCGGGCAATGCGTCATTGGCAATGCTCGGCTCGGCAACAAATTCCAGCACCTGGCCGCGACGGGCACCGAGGCTGAGCAACTTGCTCAGGCTCTTGGCTGAAACTGCCGAGTCCTGCCCGTCAACGATCCTGACGCGGATTTCACCTTCAAAGCTTTTCGCCAGTTGCGCGAGAACCTTGGCCGGGCGCGCATGCAAACCGTGGGCGTTGGCCAAGGTAATACGGGCGCTCGGCCAGTCAGCCGGCGACTCTGCGCCCAGCACTTCGAGCACCGCACGACGGCTGGTGGCCCGGCCCAATTCGTGACCGCGACCGGCAATCAGCAACGCGCACAGGCGCTCCAGCAATGCCTGATGGGCTTCGCCCAGGCTTGCCAGGCAAAACAGACCGCTCAGCGGCTGGCCCAGGTAGCGCATCGGTTTGTCCGGCGTTACAAACGCCAGCCCCGGACGCTTGACCGTCTGCTCGCTGTGCAGCCACCACAGGCCATCGCCCAGGGGTAGCGCATCAACTTGTTGCAGTACGGCGGCAAAGCCATTGCTCACGCAATCGGCCTGGCGCAACAGGCGTGCGCCGCGCCATACCAGCTCTTCGAAGTCATCCGCGGACACACCCAGGCCAATCATCTGGGCATCCAGCGCCAGTTCCTGGGGAGCGCCCTGGAGCAATTTGAGCAAGGCTTCGGCAGAGCTCGCGCGACGCAGGGCTTCGCCCAGATCGGTCTCGCCCAGGGCCCGGGTCAACAGTTGCAGCAAGCGCAGGTGCTCGTCGGACTTGGCCGCAATGCCAATCGCCAGGTACACCATTTGCCCATCGCCCCAATCCACACCCTCGGGGAACTGCAATAAACGCACCCCCGTGGTGAACACCAGGTCGCGGGTTTCAGGCGTGCCATGGGGGATGGCGATACCCTGGCCCAAAAAGGTCGAACCTTGAGACTCACGCGCTTGCAAGCCGCTCAGATAACCTTCAGCCACCAAGCCATCGGCAACCAGTTTATCGGCGAGTAATTGCAACGCCGCAGACTTGTCCACAGCCGTCTGGCCCATGGAAATCTGCTCTATGGTGAGCTCGAGCATGCGTTCTCCTTTCCGGCGCTCTATGGCACCCGGTATTGTTTTGAATTAAGTCAGCTTAGGTCGCTGATCACGGGCTGTGTCTGCGGATGTGTGGCAAGCACATCGCTACCGGGATAAGCACCTTTAAATACGTCTGCTGAAACGTTTAATCAAGAATACCCGGCACGTTACTGCATAATTGCTCGCGCTTGAAGTCCAACTTGTCGTATTGATGAGTGCTCGCCGCGGATGTTGCAAAAAAGGCAGGACGCAAAGGGCAGACGATGGTCGGCTGCCTTTATCGGTTAGGATTGGCCAAAATGTCGACATGTACTACAAAAAATAAGGAATTTTCGGCGTGAAGCTCAGTGATATCGCTCAATTGGCAGGTGTTTCCGTAACCACGGCCAGCTATGTCATCAATGGAAAAGCCGAGCAGCAGCGCATCAGCAGCAGCACGGTCGAGCGCGTACGCGCTGTGGTCGAGGAACACGGCTTTACCCCCAACCCGCAAGCGGCCGGACTGCGTAGCCGGCACACGCGCACCTTGGGGTTTATCCTCCCGGACCTTGAAAACCCGAGTTATGCCCGCCTGGCCAAGCAACTCGAACAAGGCGCCCGTGCCCGGGGCTATCAGTTGCTGATCGCCAGCTCCGACGATGCCCCGGAAAGTGAGCGCCAGTTGCTCAAGCTGTTTCGTGCCCGCCGTTGCGACGCCCTGTTCGTGGCCAGTTGCTTGCCCGAAGAAGATGACAGCTACCGCCAGTTGCAAGACCTGGGCATGCCGATCATTGCCATTGACCGGACGATGGAGCCGGAGCGTTTTTGTTCGGTTATCAGTGATGACTGCGAAGCCAGCCTGCAATTGACCCGCAGCCTGTTGCAGCCATTGCCCCGGCAGATTGTATTGATCGGCGCCCGTCCTGAACTGAGCGTCAGTCAGGCCCGTGAGGCCGGGTTCAAGCAGGCTGTCGAAGGGTTTGAAGGCGAAGTCCTGATTGAACACGGCGCGGCCTTCAGCCGCGAATGTGGACGCCGGATCATCGATGAATTGCTGGCGCGTCAGGGGCACTTCCCGGATGCGCTGATCACGACCTCATACGTGCTGTTGCAGGGGATGTTCGACGCATTGCTGGAGCACCCGACCCAGCGCCCGCCCTTGCGCCTGGCCACCTTTGGCGACACACAGTTGCTGGACTTCCTGCCGCTGCCCGTCAATGCCATGGGCCAGCAACACAAACTGATCGCCGAAACAGCCCTGAACCTGGCGCTGGCAGCCATTGAAGAGCAGAACTACGTGCCCGGTATTCATGCGATCGCACGTAATTTCAAACAGCGCATCCATCAGGCCTGAGCATGCAGTTGATCGATACCCACACCCACCTCGACTTCCCGGACTTTGACGCTGACCGCCCGCAGTTACTGGCGCGCAGTCGAGCGTTGGGTGTTGAAAAAATGGTGGTGCTGGGGGTCTATCAGAGCAATTGGCAGCGATTGTGGGATCTGGTGCAAACCGACAGCCAGCTGTATGCCGCCTTTGGCTTGCACCCGGTGTACCTCAACGATCATCGTCCTGAGCAGGTGATTGAGCTCGAACAATGGCTGAGCCGCCTGGCAGGGCATCCGCAGTTATGTGCGGTGGGGGAAATTGGCCTGGACTACTTTCTTCCCGAACTCGACCGTGACGGCCAGCAAACGCTGTTTGAAGCGCAGCTGCAATTGGCCGCCGACTTTCAACTGCCCGCCCTGCTCCACGTCAGGCGCAGCCATGCTCAGGTGATTGCGACACTGAAGCGCTTGCGGCTAAAGCGCGGCGGGATTGTTCATGCATTTGCAGGCAGTCGCGAAGAAGCCCGCGAATATATCAAGCTGGAATTCAAACTGGGTCTGGGTGGAGCGGCCACCTGGCCGCAGGCCTTGCGCCTGCGAAAAGTGATCGCCGATTTGCCGCTGGACGCCCTGGTGCTGGAAACCGACGCCCCCGACATGGCGCCTGCCATGCACCCCAACCAGCGCAACAGCCCGGAGTACCTGCCCGATATTTGCCAGGCACTGGCCGAGGTGATGGGCATCAGCCCGGAGCGTTTAGCAGAGGCCACTACGGCTAATGCCTGTGAAGTCTTTGGCTGGAAGCACTGAGCGCAAGCCTGTGTACTTTCTTGTGGGAGCGGGCTTGCTCGCGATTCAGACAACTCGGTGGGTCAGGGATACCCCGTCGATGCCATCGCGAGCAAGCCCGCTCCCACTGCGATGAAATGCGGCTCTACAGCAGCAACGCCCACACCGCAAAACACGCATACCAAAGCACCGCCGCGCGCAGCAACAAGGCCCAGAGGGTGTCGAGGCTGCCCACACCTTCAGGTCCGGCCTGTGGCGCGGGGATTTCGGCAGCGGCACAGCCAGCCTTGTTGATCAGTTGCGCGGCGCTGATGTCCCAACTCAGCAGCTCATGCAGCATCACTCGACTGACCGCGGCGAAGTTGCCTACCAGCGCAAAACTCGCGGCCAGCAGCCGCACCGGCAACCAGTCAAAGGCATGCCGCAACTGCCCGGCACGTTCGACCAGTGCCGGATTCTGGCTGTGCTCTGCCGCCAGGGCCAGCAAGCGATAGCTCAAGACCACCACAGGCCCCTGCAGGAAATACCAGAAAATCACCGCAAAAAAGCTCTGGTAGGCCTGCCACAACAAATGCCCCTGCACCTTCTCCAGCAATTGCTCGCCGCTGTCGGCACTGACGCCCAGATCACGCTCGGCAACATGGGCAGCCGCCTGCAAGTCGCCACGCCGCCAGGCGTCGCGAAACGGCCCGAGCCCGCCCAGCAGATCGCCGCGCCCCAGGCTGTAAATCACCACCAGCAGGTGGATCGGCAGCGCCAACAGGCCATAAGCCACAGGGTGCAGCACCACCAGGAGCAGGCCCAATACGGCTGCAGGCAATGCAATCAGGATGAACAACACCCACCAGGGTTTATTGCCAAGGCTGGGGCTGGCTTCAAGCTTGTGCAACTCGCGCAGCCAGCCACCGTCACATTGCAGGCGCTGACGCAAACCCGAGAACTTCTCGACCAGAATCGCCAGCAGTAACACCACAAAACTCATTGTTTCTCTCCTGTGTGCTGCAACGCGCTGCGAAAGCGCATCCAATCAAAAGCCGGCCCCGGATCCGTCTTGCGCCCCGGTGCAACGTCGCTATGACCACATATCCTGCGGGGGGTGATATCGGGAAAAGCCGCCTGCAATTGCCGGCTCAAGGCTGTCAACGCCTGATACTGCGCCTCCGTGAAGGGCAGCTCATCGGTGCCCTCAAGTTCAATGCCCAGGGAAAAGTCATTGCAGGTCTCTCGCCCTTCAAAGCTCGAAACCCCCGCATGCCATGCTCGATCAAGGCAGGAGACAAACTGGGTCACAGTGCCATCTCGCTCGATCAGGAAATGCGCACTCACTTTCAAGTCCGCAATGCCTTCAAAGTAAGGATGCTCTGTGACGTCCAGTCGATTCTGGAAGAATTCCTGAACCTTGCCGGTGGCGAACTGCCCGGGGGGCAAGCTGATGTTGTGGATAACCAGCAGGGAGATTTCGTCACTAGGGCGCGCATTGAAGTTGGGGGACGGACAATGGCGCACACCTTGAAACCAGCCGCTCGCGGGGTCCAATTGCATACAGGCTCCTTCAACAGGCAAAACGAAAGGCCCAGTATGCCGCGATGAGCGCGCCGATGGGGAGCAATCTGCGTACTACCCGTCTACTCCGGGCTGGACTGACGCAGACTGTCTATTACCGACTCCAGCGCCCGGTCAATCAATAAGCGGTCGTCGAGCGGAAAAACAGTCCCGTTGCGCAGCTGGACGATCAGATCGGTGCGGTTTCTTTCCAGCACCTTGGCCCCGATGCGATTGACAAAAATATGCGTGCCGCCGGGCTCCAGGATCGTAATCAGCTTGCAACGCAGGGAGGTGTTGTCGTCATCCTGGAGTTCAATCCAGGTGCCGATACGCAACTGGCTGACCAGCAACAGCCCAAGGTGGCCCTGCTCATCAAGAACGGGCAAGGGCACTGTCTGCGGCTCGGGTTCAAACGTGGGGCAACTGCGAGCCTGCGCCGCATCACGGGTGCGCTGCTCAAGCAACTCACTGCGGCTGTATTCGCCGCGGGTAAACATCAAAAAGTCATGCAGCAACGATTCAAGCAGCGCCGGGTTATTGCCCGCATACCGCACCAGTTGCAGAACCACGTGCTCGATTTTGCGATACAGCAGATCGTTGCAGTCATCGGCACTCTCGCCACAGCCAATGGCGGCGCCAGCGATCACATTGAGCAAGCGACGGGCCGGGTGGCTGTCACAACTGAAAAAGTTCTGATCGCTCTGGGCGATCTGCAGCACCGGTTCGCGCAACAGTCCCAGCAGCTTTCTCAACGCAGGTGACAGGTTCCGGTCATCGCGGATGTAATCGAATAACAGCCCTACCAGGTAGCTCGCATTTTCACCGGTATCGGGTAATTCCTGCGCAAGGGCACCGGCTTTCACTGCGCAGCACGAGGTCTTTTCCGATAGATCGGGTAACACACCCGTGGCGATCAACAACTGGTTTGCATCGGCGTACAGATGCTCGGTCCTGCTGAGCAGGTACTTCTCGAACAGGCGCAGCATGATGAGCTTGACCTTGATGTCCACGCCCTGATCCCGCTCGGCCTGCAAAAAGTACTCGCACAGCCGGGCCGGGCCCAGGGGGTTGTTCTGCTCATCCAGGGGGATGCAACTCAGGGTATTGAGACGAGTGCTCAACTGGCACAGGGCCAACTGGTTGCGGTTCAGTACCCGCGTCACCATTGCACTGGTCACTTGAGCCCGCTCAAGGTCATTGGCCATCAGTGAGAACGCAGCCTGGGCCGGGGCGCCAGCCTGTAGCGTGGGCTCGCTGACATCGGGCTGGGTCAGACTGACAAAGGCATCAAACAGGTGCTCAAGAAAGCCGCGCTCAATGTGTTTGCGCTTGAGCCGCACATCGCGCATGGCTTCAAAAAACAGGCTCTGCTCGGTATCGCTTTGAGCCTTGTCGGCCATTTCAAACAAGGTTTCATCGGCATTGTCGAACAGCGCCTGCAATTCGATCCTGAGCTGCTGAGCGGCTTTGTCATGAACCTGCAGCAGGATCACAGGCAGGCGGGCAAGTGGCGAATGCATCGCCAACTCAGTGGCGGTCCTGTGCACAGGCCCCACTTTCCCGTCATTTTGCATCCTGGCCTCCCTGAAGGGTCTCTTCGCTTGCCAGTGAACGCTCGTGGTCAGAGCCATTTTTAACGCTCACAAACAGAAGCCGGCAGTGGCGTATGCACTGGCCGGTGTATCGAAATTAAGGCAATGGCTGTACGTCAAACCTATGGCGCCAATCCAAAGGCGGATTATCTTGCAAAAGAAGGCGCTTGTACCAGTGGACTCTTCATTTGAATGACCAAGGGTGAGTATTAATGTTCAAAGTGCCGAAAGAAGCACATTGCAGGCATTTGCTTGTGACTCTGCGCACACCTTGGGTTCGCCAGCGGCATGGCCCTATAATCGGCGCACTTTGTTTGTGGAGCTCGTTATGCCGAATTTACGCCTGGCCGACCTCACTGCCGAAATCGAAGCCAACGTGCGTCGTGCGTTAGCCGAAGACATTGGCAGCGGCGATATCACTGCACGGCTGATCCCGGCCGAACGCTTGGCCAAAGCCACGATTATCACCCGTGAAACAGCGGTCATCAGCGGTACCGCCTGGGTCGACACTGTCTTTCGCCAGCTTGACCCCCGAGTTGCCGTGCATTGGCAAGTCGCCGATGGCGAGCGTGTGAGCCCCAACCAAGTGCTGTTCCACCTTGAAGGCCCTGCCCGCTCACTGCTCAGTGGTGAACGCAGTGCACTGAACTTTCTGCAATTGCTGTCGGGCGTGGCTACCCACGCGCAATACCTGGCCGATCAAGTGGCCGACACCCAGGTCAAGTTGCTGGACACACGAAAAACCCTGCCGGGCCTGCGTCTGGCGCAAAAATACGCAGTGACCTGCGGCGGTTGCCACAATCACCGTATCGGTCTGTACGACGCTTTTTTGATCAAGGAAAACCATATCGCTGCTTGCGGCGGCATTGCCCAGGCCATCAGCGCTGCGCACAAAATCGCACCGGGCAAGCCGGTAGAGATAGAAGTCGAAAGCCTGGAGGAACTCAAGGAGGCTCTGGCAGCAGGCGCTGACATCATCATGCTCGACGAATTGAGCATGGACGATATGCGTGAAGCGGTGCGTCTGAACGCGGGTAAAGCCAAACTGGAAGCCAGCGGCGGCATCAACGAGACAACCTTGCGCCCGATTGCCGAAACTGGCGTGGACTACATCTCGATTGGTGCCATGACCAAGGATGTCAAAGCAGTGGATTTGTCGATGCGCTTGAGCCTCTGAACAGCCCTGCTTCCACAGGTTGTTGCTGGTTGATCAAGACAGCGCAAAGCCCTGGCACTTCAGCTCATGCGCCAGTAGCCATTGCTTGGCCGCCAGCCCACCGGCGAAACCGGTCAGTGTTCCGTTGCTGCCAATCACGCGATGGCACGGGATGATGATCGGAATCGGATTACGCCCATTCGCGGCCCCCACCGCCCGAGACGCCTTGGGCCGATCGATTTGCTGCGATAGCTGCCCGTAACTGGTGGTCACCGCGTAGGGAATAGTGGTCAGCGCTTGCCATACCGACTGCTGGAACTCAGTGCCCAGGGGCTTGAGCAGCAAGTCGAATGTCAGGCGCTCACCCGCAAAGTACTCTTCCAATTGACGTAGGACTTCAGCGAGTTTGCCGGGCGAATGCACCCAACCGTCCAACGGCGTATGCGGCCGGCGCTCCAGTTCGAAACGCACTTCTCGCAGCCCTTCATCATCGGCGACCAAAAACAGCGGGCCAATGGGTGATGGCATTTGTTCGTAGTACACAGTTTTCATGTTCATACCTTTCGTGCAGACGCCGAGTCGGTGGCTGCGCGCCATAAATACATCACTGAATAGGCCCGCCATGGGCGCCAGCTTTCGGCCAGTGCCTGCAACGCCCTGGTACTTAACGCACTGCCGCCGGGGTTGGCTTCGCGGCGCAGAATCAAGTCTGCAGCGGGAAACGCATCGGGGTGTTTGAGCACGCGCATGGCGATGTAGTGGGCGGTCCATTCACCAATGCCGGGCAGTTGCACCCAGCGGCTGATAAAGCGCTCTAACGATTGCTCCACCGCAAAATCGACGCGGCCATCGATAAGCGCACCCGCAATCCCCTTGATCGTATTGATACGTGCCTGGGTAATGCCCAGTTGCCCAAGGTCGGCATCTACCAATTGCTGCGGTCCCGGAAACAGACGATCCAGGCCAGAACCGGCACCCGCTTCAATGGCAATTCCGTAGCGCTGCACGATACGACTGGCAAGGGTTCGCGCAGCGGCCACACTGACTTGCTGCCCCAGCACGGCCCGTACGGCCACTTCAAATCCGTCCCAGCCACCGGGCAATCGCAGGCCCGGATACCGTTCGATAACCGGCGCCAGCAGCGGGCTGAGGCTTAACGTGCGGGCGATGGCGAGAGGGTCGGCATCCAGGTCGAACATCCGTCGAATCCGGGTGACCACGCCCAGCATCTGGCTTGGCGCCACGTTGTGCAGTTCCAGTTGCAGCGCATGCTGCTCCCCCGGCCATGGGCTGATCCGCAGCCAGCCTGGCGCATCCGCCGTGCCAAAAACCCGCTGGTAACTGCGCCCGTCGACTCGCTCAATACCGGGCAAGGCCCGACTCTGTAAAAAACCCAGCAGGGCTGTGAAGTCATAAGGCGGGCGATAACCCAGTCGCAGTACCAGGGCCTTGTCCGCACGAGCCTTTGGGCTGCGCCTGAAGGCCCTGGGCTCGGCATGATTGGCCTCGGCAAAGGCCGCATTGAAACGGCGCAGACTGCCAAAGCCGGAAGCCATGGCCACTTCGGTGATCGACAGGTCGGTTTCGGTCAACAATTGCTTGGCAAATAACAGGCGCTGAGTGGAATGCACCGCCATCGGTGGCGCCCCCAAGTGCTGAACAAACAAGCGACGTAATTGCCTGCTCCCCATGTTCATGCGTTCCGCCAGCGCCTCCAGCGAATGATCCGCCAGATAACCTTCATTAATGAGCTTGAGCGCTCGCGCCACCAGATGCTCCCCCTGCAACCAAAGCTGATTGCCCGGCGCCAGCTCCGGCCGACAGCGCAGGCAAGGGCGAAAGCCCTGAGCTTGAGCCGCTGCGGCGCTGGGGTAATACACCACATTTTGCGCTTTGGGGGCTCGTGCCGGGCACACGGGGCGGCAGTAGATCCGGGTACTGAGCACCGCCGTAAAAAACACCCCGTCAAAACGCGCATCGCGGCTCAAGCGAGCGATTTCGCAGGCGGCGATACTGGGCGTGGACAGGCAGTTATCTGAGTTCATAAGCCGCACAATAGCACCGCAACTTTACCGGTTCTCGCCATTTTCGGACGTCAATGTGGGCCGTTGGTCAAACCGGTCTTGGTCCGCGATTGCACAGCACAATGCCCGCCAAACTGACCGGGCTACACCTGCGGTGCCCGTTAAATGGGCACCGCAGGAAAGCTCACACAACGCGTTTTACTGACAGGCACCGCTGGCCAGGCAGGTGCCGTTTTGTGTCCAGGTCAGAGTTGCGCCCGAACCGCTCAACGTCGGGACCAGCACGCTGACCCAACCACCGGCGGCCTGAGTGCCGGCCATGGTAATCACGCCATCTATCACCGTCATGCCCGCCGCCAGGTTGTCAGTGGCTTCGGCCGGGGCAGGAATCCCGTTGGTGCCTGCATCGCAAACCGCCAGGTCATTGCTCTGACTGAAGCACAGGGCAACGGCTGTCTTGTAGGTGTTGCCGATTGCGTTCACCTCGGCAAAACGGGTCTTCATGACGTGGTCGTTGTAAGCCGGAAATGCAAACGAAGCGATCAGGCCAATAATCGCAACAACGATCATCAGTTCGATCAGGGTGAAGCCTTTTTGTTGTTTCACGCGGAGTCTCCGAAGAAGTGGCGCCAATCAGCGCCGTAGCAATGCTGTGCAGCCAGAAAAGTGCGCACAGGCTATCAAGGTTAGTGGGCCGATGCTCCACAACTGCATCACTGACACCTTTGGACACGCTCAAGGGGTCGGGCCCAGGCTCAGCGCATCTAGTCTTTGGACTCACAACACAGCAGGACGCTCAGCGTTCCAGGGATGGATGCATGGCAACACAGGCCATAAAGAACAAGCGCTACCAATGGGAGGGCTCTGACCTGAAGGGGTCTGTGATCAGCGGTCAAATCACGGCCGACAGCCACGCCATGATCCGGGCCCGTCTCAGTCGCCAAGGTATTACCGTTAGTAAAATCCGGCGCCATGCAAACAGGGAGTCTCCTTCAGGAAAATCCATTACAACACTGGATATCACTCTGTTCACGCGCCAACTGGCCACCCTGATCAGCGCTGGCATCCCGCTGCTTCAGGCACTGGACGTGATTGCCAAGGGGTTTGAACAACGGGCAATGCGCCAGCAGGTCATCGAGCTTAAGCAGGACATCGGCGCAGGGACCAGCCTGACGGCTGCGCTGCGCAAAAAGCCGGCCTGTTTTGACCCTCTGTTCTGCAGCCTGGTTGAAGCAGGCGAGCAAGCCGGGGCCCTGGACGTGCTACTGCGTCGCGTCGCCACCCACAAGGAAAAAACAGAAGCGCTGAAAAAGAAACTCAAGAAAGCCATGACCTATCCTGTCGCGGTACTGCTGGTGGCGTTGGCGGTGTGCAGCATTTTGTTGATTGAAGTGGTCCCGCAATTTCAGGGGGTGTTCCACTCATTCGACGCACAACTTCCCGTGTTCACCTTGTGGGTGATCGCCCTCTCGCAAACGCTGCAAGTCTACGGTCTGTGGTTGCTGGGCATTCTAGGCGTTACCCTTGCGGGCTTGCGGCATCGCTACAAAAACTCTATTGCATTGCGCCAGCGCGTTGATGTATGGCTGTTAAAACTGCCCGTCATGGGCAACTTGCTGCATTTGACGGCAATGGCCCGGTTTTCCCGCACGCTGTCGACCACCCTGACTGCCGGTGTGCCACTGCTTGAAGCGCTGAATTCGGTTGCCAGCGCCACTGGCAACAGCCAGTACAAAGAGGCCGTACTGCGCCTCAGGCAACAGGTGGCGACAGGCAGCCAGATCCATGTGGCCATGAGCGCAGCCGGAGTCTTTCCGGGCATGGCTGTGCAGATGACCGCCATTGGCGAAGAATCCGGCACACTGGACAACATGCTTGACCACGTAGCCGCCTATTATGAAGGCGAAGTCGACACCCTGGTCGATAACCTGACAACGTTGATGGAGCCGGTAATCATGGTGGTACTTGGAGTCATGGTTGGCGGGCTGGTCATCGCCATGTACCTGCCTATTTTCAACCTGGGTCGAGTGATCTGAGCATGATGGATTTTTTGACCACTGAACCCGACGCGTTCATCGCCTGCACCCTGATCCTGGGGTTGCTGGTGGGCAGTTTTATCAATGTGCTGGTGTGGCGTTTGCCAAAGATGCTTGCACAGGACTGGCAGTCCCAGGCCCGCGAACTGCTGGATCTGCCAGCGCCCGCCGAGGGCCCTGTGTATAACTTGATGTTGCCCCGCTCCCATTGCCCCGCATGCCAGCATTCACTGCGGGCCTGGGAGAACATTCCGCTGCTGAGCTACCTGGTGTTGCGGGGTAAGTGCTCGAGCTGCAAAACGGCTATCAGCCTGCGCTATCCATTGACTGAGCTGTGTTGCGCGATCCTGTCGGCGTTTGTTGCCTGGCATTACGGTTTTGACGTGCAAGCGGGTTGCATGCTCCTGCTAACGTGGGGGCTGCTCGCCATTTGCCTGATTGATCTCGACCATCAGATCGTACCCGACTCTCTGGTGCTTCCCCTGCTCTGGCTGGGGTTGTTGCTCAACAGTTTTTCCACGTTCACGACTCTGGAGCAGGCCGTATGGGGCGCGGCATTGGGCTACGCAAGCCTGTGGTCGGTGTTCTGGGTATTCAAGCTGATCACAGGCAAGGAAGGCATGGGCTATGGCGACTTCAAGTTGCTGGCCATGCTTGGCGCCTGGGGCGGGTTTACGGTTCTGCCCTTGACCATCCTGTTGTCCTCGCTACTGGGGGCGCTGGTGGGGTTGAGTCTTTTGGCCCTGCGCCGGGCCAATACCTCGACCCCCATCCCCTTTGCGCCGTATCTGGCAATTGCTGGCTGGATTGCATTGCTCTGGGGTGGTCAAATAACCGGCTTCTATTGGCAGATTTCGGTTTGACACGATGACTCCACCTTCCAAACCCTGGATTCTCGGGCTGACCGGCGGTATCGGTAGCGGCAAAAGTGCCGCCGCCGAACATTTTGCCGCGCTGGGCGTACACGTGGTGGACGCCGATCATGCTGCACGCTGGGTTGTCGAGCCGGGGCGCCCGGCGCTGGCCACAATCGCAGAGCATTTTGGCGATGAGGTGCTGCAAGCCGATGGGCAGCTCAATCGAGGCGCGCTACGCAACCTCATCTTTTCCGACCCTGAGCAACGCCGCTGGCTTGAGGCGCTGCTACACCCACTGATTCGTGAAGAGATCGCGAACAACCTGGCCCAGGCACAATCGCCCTACGCCATTTTGGTCTCGCCGCTGCTCATCGAGTCAGGGCAATACACCACAACCCAGCGCGTGCTGGTGATCGATGCGCCCCAAGCCGTGCAGATACAACGCACGTTATTGCGCGACAACACCACCGAGCAGCAGGTGCAGGCCATTCTCAAGGCTCAGGCCAGTCGCGAAGATCGCCTTCGCCACGCTGACGATGTGCTGGTCAATGACAACGATCTGAAGGCGTTGCAGACTGAGGTCGAACGCCTGCATAACTTTTATCTAACTTTGCGTGGAGGCCAACCATGACCAAACCTATGACCATAGACTGCCCGACGTGTGGCACAGCCGTGCAATGGGATACCACCAACGCTTTCCGCCCCTTTTGCTCGGACCGCTGCAAGCTGATTGACCTGGGTGCCTGGGCATCCGAAGAACACAAGATTCCGGTGAGCCCGGATGCTGAAGATGATCTGTTCTCAGAGGACCTGAGCGAACGCCTGCACTAAAAACGTGGGAGCGGGCTTGCTCGCGATTCAGGCAACTCGGCCTGTCAGGTAAACCTCAGCGATACCATCGCGGGCAAAACCGGCTCCCACAGGGCAAGGCAATTATTCGGGGCCATCATCCTTGCCCGGCGCCGCCAGGTAGCGGGTACGGTTGAAGGTCTCAAGCCATTCAGGGCAGAACACCACCAGTGCCGTGACCAGCATCCCGTTGATAAACGCCTCGGGAAAGATGATCAGCCACAGATAGCCGACAAAGTCCTCCAGCCAGAACGGCATGACGAACAACCCGTCCATCCACAACACCCCCAGCACCGCCCCTACGCACAGCAACGCCGCCAATGCTGCGGCAAAAAAACCCGAGCAGAAGATATAGACGAAGGGATTACGCGGCTGCGCCCGCTCGACAATGCGCGCACAACCTTCGGTCACGGCGATTGGCAACAGAATCAGCAACACGCCATTGACGCCCATGGCGGCCAGATCCTGACGCCCCAACAACACCAGCCCGGCTTGCGCCAGAAGCGCACCGACCACCGCCAGCGGCCAGTCGAGCAGCAACGTGACCACCGTCAAGCCAATAAAGTGATACGACACCCCGACTTCGAAGTCGCGCCGTACCAGCCACAGCAAAAAAAGCCCGAATACCGTGCCAAACAACAGGTGCTGGCGACGCGTGTCGCTAAACAGCTCAACCCAGGGCGCGCGCCAGATGGCCCACAGTACAACGGGAACATAGATCAGCCAGCCGATCACCATCGTTGGCGTGGATAACACCTGGGTACTTATCATCTGCCTTGCCCTGCCTGTTCAAAACACACCGCTCAACCCTCCCTGTTGAATGCGCCTGAGTCTACACCCGGACTTTCAGTAACACCTGTTTCAAGGCTAAGCTGCGTTCATGGACGACTCAGACTATCTACGCTTGCTCACCATCCAGGCCGAGCAAGCCAATGCCTTTTTATCCAATGCCCGCAAATGGGAGCGTGAGCGTTGGGTTTGCCAGCGCCTGCTGCAAGGGTTGAACATTCCCTATCACAACGAAGACTTCATCCAGGCGAGCCAGGAGCCCCCGGACGTGCTGTTTGGTGATGCGCGCTTTGAAGTGTTCTTTGTGCTCGATGAAGGCCGGCGCCTGAACGATGAATGGCGCGAAGAGCTCCAGCGTCGCCGCAGCGCTTACTCCCTGAGCCAGCTGGTACGTCGCGAAGCGCGACCCAAGCGGATTCCGGCGAGCAAGCTGTTGCAGCGCCTGGGCCCTACCCTGCACAAAAAAGCCAACAACTACCAAGAGCGCGATATCGACCTGGGCCAGCTGGACATCATTGCGTTTTCCAGCCTCAAGCGCGAAGTCCTGGACCTCAACAGCCACTTCCCGCCTCCGACTGAATATTTGCGCCAGGGCTGGCGGTCGCTGTCACTGGTAGGGCCGACCTTTGCCCGCGTACTGTTTGCACAACCGGATGCGCCGGACTTTCTACGCAACAACCTGGGGCGCAGCATTATTTTCGATGTCGGTATCAGCCTGTGAGCCCTCTGCAGGAGCTGATTGCTGACGTCCCGCAAACCGGTCGAGTGCGCTGGATCGGGGTGCGTCCCGAGTCACGCGCCGACATGCTTGAGCTGGACGCCGTAGAAGCCCGTCGCGAAGCCGGACTGACTGGCGATCATGCCCGGCCCGGCGCCCGTAATGCCCGACAAGTGACGCTGATTCAGTGGGAGCACATCGCCGTCATCAACTCCCTGCTGGGGCGATCCGGGGAGCATCCGGTCCTGGCCCAGGATTTACGACGCAATCTGGTGATCAGCGGAATCAACCTGTTCAGCCTCAAAGGCCGACGTTTCAAGATTGGCCAGGCCATTTTTGAAACCACTGGCTGGTGCCAGCCGTGTGCGCGACTGGAGCAGCGCCTGGGTCGGGGCACGTTCCAGGCAGTACGTGGCCACGGAGGAATCACGGCCCGGGTGATTGAAAGCGGGATCATTCGTCTGGAGGACGAACTGCGGGTCGAGCCATTGGGACCTGACGGCTATGCTTCTTTTCATCCCGGTTGATCAATGCTGTAGCTTTTACACTTCCTGCAACGTCTATTTGACGAGGCCAAAAAAATGCCCAGCCGCCTGAACCCAGATGATCTGAAGCATGTCGAAGAGTACCTGCAACTGCCACAACATCAGGTTGAGCGCCGGCCTTTCAGGCCCTGGCTGCTCCTTGCAATCGTGGTGATAGTGGTGATCGGCATGGGCCTTTTGAGCCGCCTCCTGAGTTACCTGGCGCTATGAGCTGCGTTGCGCTCGCCCGGGTAGGTTCAGGCACAGAATTCTTTTCAAGCCTTGTGAGTGATACCCATGACCCATCGTATTGTTATCGTCGGCGGCGGCGCCGGCGGCCTGGAGTTGGCGACCCGCCTGGGCAAGACTCTGGGCAAGCGCGGCAAGGCCAGCGTCACGCTGGTCGATGCCAACCTGACCCACATCTGGAAACCGCTGTTGCATGAAGTCGCTGCCGGTTCACTGAACTCATCTGAAGACGAACTCAACTACGTCGCTCAAGCCAAATGGAATCACTTCCAATTTCAGCTGGGCCGTATGAGCGGGCTGGATCGTGAGCTGAAAAAGATCTCATTGTCGGCAACCCTCGACGAAAACGGTCAGGAGCTGGTGCCTGCTCGCGACCTGAGTTACGACACGCTGGTGATTGCAGTTGGCAGCACTACCAATGATTTCGGCACCAAGGGTGCGGCCGAACATTGTCTGTTCCTGGACACCCGCAAGCAGGCCGAGCGCTTTCATCAGCAATTGCTCAATCACTACCTGCGCGCTCACGCCGGGCAAGGTGATGTACTCGAGCAGATCAGCGTCGCCATTGTCGGCGCGGGCGCGACCGGGGTTGAACTGGCTGCCGAATTGCACAATGCCGCACACGAACTGGCGGCTTATGGCCTGGATCGCATCAAGCCTGAAAACATGCATATCACCCTGATCGAAGCCGGCCCACGGGTATTGCCCGCACTGCCGGATCGTATTGGCGGGCCTGTGCATAAAACCCTGGAAAAACTCGGCGTGACCGTCCTGACCAACTCTGCGGTGAGCGAAGTCACCGCCGAAAGCCTGATTACCAAGGACGGCCAGGTGATTCCTGCAAGCCTCAAGGTATGGGCTGCCGGGATTCGTGCACCGGGCTTTTTGCAGGAAATCGCAGGCCTGGAAACCAACCGCATCAATCAACTGGTGGTGCGCCCTACCCTGCAAACCACCCGCGATGACAATATTTTTGCCTTTGGTGATTGCGCGGCCTGCCCGCAGCCGGGCACCGACAAAATGGTTCCGCCTCGCGCCCAGGCGGCTCACCAGCAAGCCTCGCTGCTGGCCAAGTCGCTGAAACTGCGGATTGAAGGCACCTCGCAACTGCCGGATTACAAGTACCGCGATTATGGCTCGTTGATTTCACTGTCGAGTTTTTCGGCTGTGGGTAACTTGATGGGCAGCCTGATGGGTACTGTCATGCTGGAAGGCTGGTTGGCGCGGATGTTTTATATCTCGCTGTATCGCATGCACCAAATGGCGCTTTACGGCACCTTCCGGACCTTGATGCTGATGCTGGGCAGCAGGATCGGACGCGGCACCGAGCCGCGCCTGAAATTGCACTGACAAACACTCTAAACCCTGTGGGAGCCGGGCTTGCCCGCGATGGCGCCGGTACTTTAGACGCCTGAATCGCGAGCAAGCCCGCTCCCACACAGGTTGATGGTGTGGCTTTAATCAGCGCCCTGCGTGGTTTCCTGCCTCGGCTTCACGGCCTTTAAAGCCGTGGGGCTGATGCTCTTCGAAGAATTTAATATCCCGTACAAAGTCGGCCAGCAACAGTTTGGCCATGTCGATCGACATCCCCTGCTTCACCAGAATCCGCTGCACAACCACGTTTTCTACATTGGCAGGCAAGCTGTACGCGGGCACCAGCCAGCCACGTATGCGCAGGCGATCCGCCAGGTCATACAGGGAGTAGGTGGTTTTCGCCCCCGGCTTCAAACGCCAGGTCAGCGCCGGAATCCCCAGTTGCGGATCACCGTTGAAGAGCATCTCGAACGGCCCGATCTTGACCAGCTCTCGCGCCAGAAACTGCGCCGTTTCGTAGCACGCCGAATGAATACGCTCATACCCCTCACGCCCCAGGCGCAAGAAGTTGTAGTACTGGGCAATGATCTGCCCGGCTGGACGCGAAAAGTTCAGGGCGAAAGTCGGCATGTCGCCGCCCAGGTAGTTCACGTGGAAGATCAGGCCTTCAGGCAACTCCTTGGCATCGCGCCAAACCACCCAGCCCGCGCCTATCGGTGCCAGGCCGAACTTGTGGCCGGAGGTGCTGATGGATTTGACCCGCGGCACACGGAAGTCCCACAGAATATCCGGCGCGCAGAACGGCGCCAGCATGGCGCCACTTGCACCATCGACGTGAAGATCGACACTCAGGCCGGTGCTTTTTTCCAGATCGTCCAGGGCATCGGACAGCGGTTTTACGGTTTCATACAGACCGGTAAACGTTTGCCCGAAGGTCGGCACCACCACGATGGTGTTTTCATCGACCCGCTCCAGCATGTCCTCTGGCGTCATGAACCAATGCCCTTCCGACATCGGCACTTCACGAATTTCTATGTCCCAGTAACGGGCAAATTTGTGCCAACAGACTTGCACCGGACCGCACACCATATTCGGCGTGGACGCAGGCTTGCCAGCCGCTTTGCGCACCGCACGCCAGCGCCACAACGCAGCCAGGCCACTGAGCATGCAGGCCTCACTGGAACCCACGGTGGAAGTACCGAGGGTGGTGGCCGCCGCCGGGGAATGCCATAGGTCCGCCAGCATATGGATGCAACGATTTTCCAGCTCCGCCGATTGCGGGTACTCGTCCTTGTCGATCATGTTCTTGTCGATCGACAGATCCATCAGCTTGTGGACTTCATCCTCTTCCCATGTCTGGCAGAAGGTGGCGAGGTTCTGGCGGGCGTTGCCATCCAGGTACAGCTCATCGTGGACTAACTGATAAACCTCTCGTGGCGACTGCTCCGCCTCCGGGAAGCCCTTGGTCGCAGCGGCGTGAGCCAGTTCTGAAGAACCAAAAACGGGATCGGTGCCCGAGTTGTGCTTGATGCGGTGCAGCGCCATGAGAACTCTCCTTGAGTAATGAACGTTAACCGGGCCAGTCATATTCACTCTGACTCAGCCTTCGCCAAGGCAGCATAGACAAGCATTTTGAGTCTGCTGTCCGATTTCCGACCACCGTGAGTTTTCCGATCTATAGTTTCGTTTCTTGAAAGTTCTCACGGAGCGAGCACGATGAAGCAAAGACCCACGACCGCAGACAGCACGGTAAAACAGGCGCTGGAGCAGGCATTGCAACGGTATTCAGGTAATCAGCACGGCAAGAATGCCAGCTACATTCCTTACTTGGCCTCAGTGCCCTCCCACCTGTTCGGCATCAGCATCATGTTCTGTGATGGCACCCATGCCGAGGTAGGCGACACGGATTACGCCTTCGCCATCGAGTCGATTTCCAAGGTATTTACCCTCGCCCATGTGCTCGATCAGGTCGGGCCTCAGGCCTTGCGCAGCAAGATCGGCTGCGACCCGACCGGCGAGCCATTCAACTCGGTGGTTGCCCTGGAACTGCATAAGGGCCGACCGCTCAACCCCTTTGTGAACGCAGGCGCGATGGCCACAGTCAGCCTGATTGAGGCCGATTCTGCGCAAACTCGCTGGGCTCAGATACAGGCGACCTACAACGCTTTTGCCGGACGCGAACTGACAGTAAACGACGAGGTTTACCAATCCGAAGCCAGCAGCAACCAGCACAATCGCGGCATTGCCTGGCTGCTGCAAAGCTACGGGTATATGTACGCCGACCCCATGCAAGTGTGCGACGTATACACCCGCCAATGCTCGGTAGCGATTACCTGTCATGACCTGGTGACCATGGGCGCGAGCCTGGCCAACGGCGGCGTCAACCCGATAACTGGCAAACAGGTAGTGGCAGCCAAACACGTGGCACCCATCCTCTCCGAGATGACCTTGAATGGTCTGTATGACACCACTGGCGACTGGTATTACAAGGTCGGTCTACCGGGTAAAAGCGGGGTCGGTGGCGGGATTCTCGCGGTGGTTCCTGGCGTATGCGCCATCGCAGCCTTTGCTCCGCCACTGGATGTGGCAGGCAATAGCGTTCGCGGCCAGCTGGCCGCCGAATACCTCAGCCGCACGCTCAACCTGAGCTTGCTGCACTAATCACGCAAAATGAGGAAGGCGTTCATGACTACCGCCAGCAAAACCAAAACTTACATGTCATGGCTCACCATCTGCTTCATGATGGTTGCCGCGGTTGCCAGTATCCGTTCACTGCCCAGCATGGCCGTGTATGGCCTGGGCTCGGTTTTTCTCTACATCATTCCGGCACTGCTGTTTTTCATCCCCGTATCGCTGGTTGCTTCTGAGCTGGGAACCGGCTGGAACGGCGGGATTTATGGCTGGGTCAGACAAGCCTACGGCGATCGGCCAGGCTTTTTCATCATGTGGTTCATGTGGGTCCAAGTGGTTGTCTGGTACCCGATCGTGCTTGGATTTGGCGCCAGTACCATGGCGTATCTGATCAACCCGGAACTGGCCAAAAGCGGGGTATTCACGGCCTCCGTCATTATTGTCCTGTATTGGTTATCGACATTTGTCGCCCTCAATGGCCTGACGACACTGTCGAAACTGACGTCATGGTTCATGTTGTTGGGCACCGCATTGCCTGCAGCATTGCTGGTTCTGCTCGGCGTAGCCTGGCTGGTACTGGGGCATAAATCCGCAACGCCGCTCACCTGGGATGCGTTGATTCCGGCCATTTTCGATACACATTCCACGGTCAGAACCGGCTCACACAATCTGCACCCGGATTTATGGCGAGAATTTACCGGCGCCATCACTGGCCTGGTTCTGATTGTGAGTAACTTCCTGGCGTTTGCGGGTATCGAAATGAACGCCATTCACGCCCGCGAGTTGCGTAACCCGCAAAAAGAAATGCCTCGGGCGATTCTTTTGGCCTTCTTTATGATCTTGCTGGTGTTTATCCCACCGACCGTGGCGATTTCACTGGTGGTTCCTGCTGACTCGACCAGCCTCACGGCAGGTGTTATCCAGGCTTATGCCGCCTTCTTTGCGGGCTTCAACATGCCGTGGGCAACACCGATCATGGCTATCTTGCTGATTATCGGAGCACTGGGCGGGGTCCTGGCCTGGACTGCCGGACCGTCCACCGGCCTGCTGTTCGTGGGCAAGGCCGGGATGCTTCCACCCGTGATGCAGAAAGTGAACAGCAAGGGCGTGCAGAAAAACATCCTGTACCTGCAGGCCGTTATCGTCACGCTGCTCTCGACTATCTATATCTTTCTCGACAACGTATCGGATGCGTTCTGGATGATCAGTGCGATGGCGGCGCTGATGTACCTGATCATTTACGTATTTATGTTTATGGCGGCCATGAAACTGCGCAAGACACAGCCCAACGTAAAACGTGGCTATGTGCTCAAGGGGCTGCATGGCTGGTGTTTCCTGGGGCTGTTCTCGACCTGCGTGGCGCTGATTTTCGGCTTTATTCCGCCCAATAATTTCAGCAGCATGCCGTTTTTCGAGTATGCGGGGATTCTGTTGCTCGGACTGGTCGTGGCCGGGGTGCCGCCGTTTATCTTCTATGCGTTGCGCAAACCGTCATGGCAGATGGTGCCCAAGGCCGAATCTGATCAATATTCTGCAGCCTTGCAGGATCTTCAGGACGCGGACAATAAGGCTGCTACCGCAAGCGCAAGTGCAAGCACGCCTCCTGCATCCGCAGCACCTGCAACCTGAGGAAGGTTTTCTACAGGCATAAAAAAAGCGTCCCGAAGGACGCTTTTTTTATGGTCGCTGATGCGATTGGCATCAGTACCTTATTTTCTACACCCATTACTGCTGGGCAGAAAATGGTCGGGGTAAGGGGATTCGAACTCCTGACATCCTGCTCCCAAAGCAGGCGCGCTACCGGACTGCGCTATACCCCGGTAAAAAAAAGGCACCTTCTAGAGTCGCCTTCTGCGATCAGTGCTTTTGGCCTCTGATCTTAAGATCTAGCCCCAGTGAACTGGAGCCAAAAATGGTGGGTCGTGTGGGATTCGAACCTACGACCAATTGGTTAAAAGCCAACTGCTCTACCAACTGAGCTAACGACCCAAAAATGGTCGGGGTAAGGGGATTCGAACTCCTGACATCCTGCTCCCAAAGCAGGCGCGCTACCGGACTGCGCTATACCCCGGCTTGAAAATGGCTCCACGACCTGGACTCGAACCAGGGACCCAATGATTAACAGTCATTTGCTCTACCAACTGAGCTATCGCGGAACTACATATTTCAATCTACAACGTTGTTGCCGTACTGCTTTGCAACACTCTTCGAGTTCTTCGCATCTCTGCGTTGGCGTCTCTGAGGTCGGCTATTCTACAAGCTTTAAAACCCTTGTCAACCCTTATTTTTCGTTAGAAGACAATTACTTAGCTCTTCTAGCGGGCTTCCTGGTTTGGGCCAAGTTGCCGTTGCGGGTGACTTACTGCGGGGCGCATCTTACAAGCGTTTTCCTTACAGATCAACACCCTAAGTAAAAAAAGGCCTCGCAATGCGAGGCCTCCCTTAAAGTACTGCTTTCAAGCCTTATACGAAGACGATTTCGTCGTCCTTCACGCTGGCTGTCACAGTAGTGCCCGGCAAGAACTGACCCGAAAGAATCAGCTGTGCCAGAGGGTTCTCGATCCAGCGCTGGATTGCACGTTTCAGAGGGCGTGCGCCATACACAGGGTCGTAACCTACCGCAATCAGCTTATCCAGAGCCTCCTGATTCAACTCAAGGCTCAGGTCGCGCTCGGCCAGACGACCACGCAGACGACCCAACTGGATATCAGCGATGCCGGCAATCTGATCACGAGCCAGAGGCTCGAAGATCACCACTTCGTCGATCCGGTTTACAAACTCAGGACGGAAGTGGGTACTTACCGCATCCATCACCGCAGCACGTTGTGCTTCGCGATCGCCTACCAGTTCCTGGATCTGTGCAGAGCCCAGGTTGGAAGTCATCACGATCACCGTATTGCGGAAGTCTACGGTGCGACCATGACTGTCAGTCAGACGACCGTCTTCAAGCACTTGCAGCAACACGTTGAACACGTCCGGATGAGCCTTCTCGACTTCGTCCAGCAGGATCACCGAGTAAGGCTTGCGCCGTACGGCTTCGGTCAAGTAACCGCCTTCTTCGTAACCCACATAGCCTGGTGGTGCACCAATCAGTCGAGCCACGGAATGTTTCTCCATGAACTCCGACATGTCGATCCGCACCATTGCCTCTTCTGTATCAAAGAGGAACTCGGCCAGCGCCTTGCACAACTCGGTTTTACCCACACCGGTCGGGCCAAGGAACATGAACGAGCCGCTTGGGCGGTTCGGGTCACTCAAGCCTGCACGGGAACGGCGTACCGCGTTGGACACCGCCACAACGGCCTCGTCCTGACCAATCACACGTTCATGCAGCAAGCTTTCCATCTTCATCAGCTTGTCGCGTTCGCCTTCGAGCATCTTGGAGACAGGGATACCCGTCCACTTCGAGACCACTTCAGCGATTTCCTCTTCGGTCACTTTGCTGCGCAGCAACTGGTTTTCAGTTTTGCTGCTGTGCTCGTCGACCATCTGCAGACTGCGCTCCAGATCGGGAATGATCCCGTACTGCAACTCAGCCATGCGGTTGAGGTTGCCGCTGCGCCGTGCCACTTCAAGCTCCTGGCGCGCTTGCTCGATTTTCTGCTGGATCTGGGCAGAGCCCTGCACTTCGGCTTTTTCCGAGGTCCAGATTTCTTCCAGGTCCGAATACTCGCGCTCGTGACGCTCGATTTCTTCCTGCAATTTCTCGAGGCGTTTTTTGGCCGCCTCGTCTTCTTCTTTCTTCAGCGCCTGAGCTTCAACCTTGAGCTGAATCAAGCGACGCTCCAGACGGTCCAGTACCTCAGGCTTGGAGTCGATCTCCATGCGGATACGGCTGGCCGCCTCATCCATCAGGTCAATGGCCTTGTCAGGCAACTGACGATCCGTGATGTAGCGATGGCTGAGCTTGACCGCGGCAATGATTGCGCCGTCGGTAATCGCCACTTTGTGGTGAACCTCATAACGCTCTTTCAGGCCACGCAGGATCGCAATGGTGTCTTCTTCGCTCGGTTCGTCCACCAGTACTTTCTGGAAGCGACGCTCAAGCGCTGCGTCCTTCTCGATGTATTGACGGTACTCGTTGAGCGTGGTGGCACCTACACAGTGCAACTCACCACGGGCCAACGCAGGCTTGAGCATGTTGCCCGCGTCCATTGCACCCTCGCCCTTGCCGGCACCGACCATCACGTGCAGCTCGTCAATAAACAGAATGACCTGGCCTTCCTGTTTGGACAGCTCGTTCAGCACCGCTTTGAGGCGCTCCTCGAACTCACCGCGGAACTTGGCACCGGCAATCAGCGCACCGATATCCAGGGACAGCAGGCGTTTGCCTTTGAGGCCATCAGGCACTTCGCCGTTAATGATGCGTTGTGCCAGCCCTTCGGCAATCGCGGTTTTACCTACACCAGGCTCACCGATCAGTACCGGGTTATTTTTGGTACGGCGCTGCAGGACCTGAATGGTGCGACGAATTTCATCGTCACGGCCGATGACCGGGTCGAGCTTGCCGTCTTCAGCACGCTTGGTCAGGTCGACGGTGTACTTGTCCAGTGCCTGACGCGACTCTTCAACGTTCGGGTCATTGACCGCTTCGCCGCCACGCAGGTTGTTGATGGCGTTTTCCAGGGCCTTCTTGGTCACGCCCTGACCCAGCAACAATTTGCCCAGCTTGCTGTTGTCGTCCATCGCAGCCAGCAACACCATTTCACTGGTGATGTACTGATCGCCTTTTTGTTGCGCCAGACGGTCAGCCTGATTCAACAGACGCGCCAGATCCTGCGACATATTCACGTCGCCAGTAGGGTTCTGGATTTTTGGCAGCTGATCGAGCTCTTTAGTCAGCTCTTTGCGCAGGCTGTTTACATCAAAACCGACTTGCATCAGCAATGGCTTGATCGAGCCGCCCTGCTGTTCCAGCAATGCCTGCATCAAGTGCGCAGGCTCTATGGCCGGATGATCAAGGCCAACGGCCAAGGATTGAGCATCGGACAAGGCCAACTGCAACTTGCTAGTTAATCTATCTATACGCATTCGTCACCTTCCTTATGAGCAGGCCGGAGGGATGGAAACTCCTGAATGAAGAAACCTGCCAGATACCATAGTAGATGCGGGCGATTACGGGAGTTTCAAGCCGTAGAGAAATGACGCAGGTCAGCTAGACGGTCTTTTCGATCCAGACTAGTGAGGCGAAGCGGCCAGTTTTGGGACTGCGCCGATAGGAGAAAAAACGCGGGTCGGTCACGGTACAAAAACCGCCACCGTATACAGCAGAGATGCCGAAGCGAGCCAAACGCAAACGGGCCAGCTCGTAGATGTCGGCCATGTAGCGACCGTCATTGACGCTGGGTACAAAGGCGGCCTCGGCATGGAGCATGTCTTTCACAAAGACTTCCCGCACCTCTGCACCCACCTCGAATGCCTTGGGGCCAATGGCCGGCCCGAGCCACACAAGAATGTCCTGCGGCTCAACATTGAGGCTTTGTGCCGCTGCTTCAAGCACGCCTGCCGCCAACCCGCGCCAACCGGCATGGGCGGCCGCAACGCGAGTACCGGCACGATCGCAAAACAGCGCAGGCAGGCAGTCCGCCGTCATCGCCGTACAGGCAATACCGGGCGTTGCCGTCCAGCTCGCGTCGGCCTCGACAATCAGATCGGGGTTTGCAGGTGCGACCACAACCCCGTGAACCTGGCTAAGCCAAGCGGGCTGTACGTCAAAAATATGGGTAAGGCGCTGGCGGTTATGCGCAACGGCGACAGGGTCGTCGCCAACATGATCGCCCAGGTTGAAGCTGTCGAACGGCGCCAGACTGGCGCCGCCCGCGCGGGTAGTCACACAGGCCCTGATGCCCGCCGGCGCTGGCCAGTCAGGAATCAGGAAGGTGTTCACCCGACGAATGCCTCACGGTCTTGCTTGAGCAACGTCAACAACCAGACAAAGTCGTCCGGCAGTGGCGATTCCCAACTCATGCGCTTACCGGTCGTCGGATGATCCAGCTCCAGGAAACGGGCATGGAGCGCCTGACGCGGGAAGGTTTTGAGCGATTCAACCATCGTCACACTGGCCGACGGCGGAATGCGGAAACGACCGCCGTAGGCAGGATCTCCGACCAACGGGAAGTTGATGTGGGACATATGCACCCGAATCTGGTGCGTACGCCCGGTTTCCAGCTTGACCCGTACATGGGTGTGGGAACGGAAACGCTCAAGCACACGGTAATGACTGACCGCCTGCTTGCCACCTTCCATTACCGCCATGCGCTGGCGCTGCTGGCCGTGACGGCCGATGGGCGCATCGATCTTGCCCCCGGCAGTAACGACACCAATAACAATGCACTCATAGATCCGGCTGACACTGCGGCTCTGCAACTGAGTAACCAACTGCGTCTGCGCCTGAATGGTCTTGGCGACCACCATCAGACCCGTGGTGTCCTTGTCCAGGCGATGCACGATCCCCGCACGCGGCACATTGATAATGTCCGGTACGTGATGCAGCAAGGCATTGAGCAAAGTACCACTGGCATGCCCTGCAGCCGGGTGCACCACCAGGCCCGCAGGCTTGTTGATGACCAGGATGTCATCGTCTTCGTAGACGATATCCAGGGGGATGTCTTCAGCGATCCACTCACCCTGTGCTTCCTGCTCTGCAGTCAGCTCCAGGATGCAACCGCCGTGAACAATGTCACGGGGGCGTATGACGGCTCCGTCCACAGTAAGGCGGCCGTCTTTGATCCAGGCGGAAAGGCGCGAGCGCGAGTGCTCAGCGAATAATTGTGCGGCGACTTGATCGAGGCGTTGGCCACCCAGTTCGGACGGCACCTCTTCGCGAAGTTGAATTTTCTCGGACATGCTCATCAGGACCGCGCCAAGCCTTTGGTTTCGGCTGCGCGCTTGTGGTTAAATACGGCGTCTTTTGCCCCGAGGCTTTTCACGGGGCGCTCATCATAACAGGACGGACCCGCCCAAGACAGCGGCCGTCATAGGGACGCAAGCCGCCATGCAAGTGAGACACCTGCTGCTGATCGCCATCCTCGCACTGACTGCCGCTTGCTCGTCGACTAAAGAAGTAGTTGACGAAAACCTCAGCGAAGTCGAGCTGTACCAGCAGGCACAGGCCGACCTGGACAACCACAGCTATACCAGTGCTACCGCCAAACTCAAGGCCCTGGAGTCACGCTACCCGTTCGGGCGCTACGCCGATCAGGCCCAGCTTGAACTGATTTATGCCTACTACAAGAACTCTGAGCCCGAAGCCGCCAAGTCTGCTGCCGAACGCTTTATCCGCCTGCATCCACAGCACCCCAACGTTGATTATGCCTATTACCTTAAAGGCCTGACCTCGTTTGACCAGGATGTGGGCCTGCTGGCGCGCTTCCTGCCGCTGGACATGACCAAACGCGATCCTGGCGCTGCGCGCGACTCCTACAATGAGTTCGCACAGCTAACCAGCCGCTTCCCTAACAGCCGTTACGCACCTGATGCCAAGCAGCGCATGATTTACCTGCGCAACCTTCTGGCAGCGTATGAAATCCACGTAGCTGATTACTACCTGACTCGTCAGGCTTATGTAGCTTCAGCCAACCGTGGTCGCTACGTGGTCGAAAACTTCCAGGAAACCCCTTCGGTCGGTGACGGCCTGGCGGTGATGGTCGAGTCCTACCAGCGCATGCACCTTGACCAACTGGCCAGCACCAGCCTTGAAGTGCTCAAAGCCAACTACCCTGATCACCCAAGCCTGGTTGACGGTCAGTTTGTGCCGCAGACTTCCGAGTCGGACAGCCGCTCCTGGCTGAGCAAGGCAACCCTGGGCCTGATCGAGTCCAGCACACCGCTGCCACCGGGTGAAACCCGTGCAAACATGGACATCCAGAAGCAATATCAGGACGCCAAGGATGCAATTCCGGCCGAACTGAAGCCTAAAGATGCCGATGGTGAAGTAATACCAGAGCCTGAAGCGGAAGGTAAAAGCCGCTCGTGGTTCAGCTACATGACCCTTGGCCTGTTCGACTGATTGTTCGGTGCCAAAAAAAAGAGCCCTTCGGGGCTCTTTTTTTATGTTCGATTTGGCGCTGTGCGCCTGCCAAGTCCTTGGCTAAACTGAGGCCTCTTTTCTCGAATAGCGAATAACCATGCTTCGTTTACTGATCTGGGCTGCTCTGATTGCTGCAGGTGTGTGGCTCTGGCGCAAATACAAAGCCAATCTGGCCGAGACTAAAAAGCCGGTCGATCCAGGCGTCCTGCCTATGGTGCGGTGCGCCCACTGTGGCGTGCATCTGCCACGGGATCGCGCACTGAGCCAGCAGCAGGAATGGTATTGCACCCAGAACCACCTGGAGCAAGGGCCAAAAACACGCGGTTGATTTTCAAGAAGCCGCCCTGCACCTGTGCCAGCAACTAGCTGGCTCTTGTAGGAGCTGGCTTGCCTGCGATGCTGATTGCCCGGATTGTCATGTGTATCGCGCTGACGCCATCGCGAGCACGCCCCCTCCCACAAATATGATTGCAGGCAGGGATGTTTAAATCCGCCCCTCTGGCGCATAGGGTGCCGGATCGATGATCGGCTCACGCCCCAGCAACAAATCTGCAAATAACTGGCAGGAAGCCGGAGCCAGAACCAACCCGTTGCGATAATGCCCGCAGTTGAGCCACAACCCGTCAAAACCCGAAACACGCCCAATATAGGGAATGCCTTCCGGCGAACCCGGGCGCAAGCCCGCCCAATGCCCTACTACTTCGGCATCAGCCAGTGCAGGAATAAGCTCGACCGCCGAGGCTTTCAAGCTATCAAGAGCAGTCTGCGTAGGCGTTTTATCAAACCCCTCATGCTCCAGCGTACTACCGATCAATATATGGCCGTCGCGACGCGGAATGGCATAGCGCCCTTTTGCCAACACCATGCACGACAAAAAGTCGGGCGCGCACTTGTACAGGATCATCTGGCCCTTGACCGGCTCTACAGGCAGTTCAAGCCCCAGCCCGCTCAACAATTCACCGCTCCATGCACCCGCCGACAACACCAGCTCATCACCGCGAATCTCACCCTGAGCCGTGTTCACACCCGCAACTTTATCGCCTTCGCGGATAAACCCCAGCACTTCGCATTGCTCATGGATCGTGACATTGGGCATTGCCTGCAACGCAGCCTTGAGCGACTTCACCAGCCGCGGGTTACGCACATTGGCCACATCTGACATGTAAATTGCGCGAGAAAAACCGCCACCAAGCACCGGTACAGCGTCGTCAACCGCCGACATATCCACAGCTGAAAGTGGCCGCCCCTCACGCTGGGCCCATTCCAGCGCCTGGGCTTGATCCTCAAGATCCAGCCAATACAGGCCGGTGGTATGCACTTCGGGATCGATACCCGTCGAGGCAAACAGACGCTTGGCCAGTTGCGGGTAAAAATCTTGTGACCAGTGAGCCAGCGCCGTGACGGCACCGTTGTAGCGCCACGGATAAAGCGGCGAAACAATACCCCCGCCCGCCCATGATGATTCCTGCCCTACATCGCCACGCTCCAGCACAATGACCTGCTCTACATCGGCGGCCAGATTAAACGCAGTCAGCAGGCCGATCACTCCGCCCCCGACAATCACCACCCGTTGCTGCCTAGCCATTTAGAGATCCAGCCCGTCATTCATAATTAATCGTTAACGCCCCCAGCACTGCTGCAAGTTCACCTCAGGGGCTGCCTGGGCAATCCCTGCAAGACCGGTGTGGGCCAGCGTAAAGTGCCCACATTGATCGCCTGCCATTGCCGAGCCTTTTTTTGGCGTCGCCGTCAGCAAGAAAGAGTGATCTGTGAGTTCGGACGTAATGTCGTAGTACTGATTACCTGAACTGAGTTCATGCCCGCCGCTGTATACCGCGTTTTTTGTATAAATACGTTCAAGACGCTGGGCCTGCTCCGACAGCAGGACGATGATTTGGGAGCGATACGCTCGCTTCACATAGTCGCTGTACAACGGATAAGCGAACCCTCCAAGGATACCGATGATCACCACTACGATCATCAATTCGATCAGGGTAAAACCTGCTCCATGTCCATGCATTGCGAATTCCCTATTGCAGCTGTCGCCACATGACCCTGCGAAAACGATGGGGCGCCGCCTCTTCTGCGCCTTGATAACGCGCATAAATACTTTCCAGTACAGTGCGCGACTGCCCGCGCAAACCAATTCCGGTCACTCGGTACAAATGGGTGGCGGTAGCGGCTGGAAGGTGGGCTGGTGCAACGCTCTGCCCGAGGTACTGAACACCATACAACCCGTCAGCAACGCTTACCCAGCGCACCCCTGACACCGGATCGGCGGCAGGCAAAGCCTGAGTCCGCGCCTCGATTGGCGGGCTGCACGTTACTGGCGAAGCACATCCCGACACGGCACTCCATTCACTATCAAGCCAGGATTCACCGCTACGTAGTGCCGCCTCCGCAGCCTGGAATGAGTGATTGACGTGCTGGACGCCTGCAGCCATTTTTTCCTGCCGTGCCGCACTGGCCATAGAGGCCATACCGATTACGCCAAGCAACAACATGAATACCAGACTGGCCAAAAGCGCCATGCCGCGCTGGGCGCTCAAGGGAAACCGCCCCAAGCCAGCCGATTACGCAAAGCGACAACCAGTTGATAGGCCTGATCCCTGACTCGTCCACCCGGGTCACGCAATGTCAGCCCGATACGCACACTGCGGATGCTGGAAGTTTTACTCGGACGATCTTCATAGCGCGGCACCGACTGCGCGCCCTTCGAACCGGCCACGCCAAAACTCACGTTAAACGCAGCAACATTGTCGAGCAGCACGGCTTTATTGGGCCCAACCTTCAACTGCCCATTGTCAAAGCGGTAAAACAGCTCACGTACAGGGAATCCAGTTTCGCCAGGAGCTAAAGATAATCGAGCACCGGGGTAGGCTTTAGCAGTGGTTGTGCAGTCAGACACCACCGTCCAGTCCGGCCGGGCCGCCTGCAGCCCTATGTCTGCGCTGATCATGGAAAGCGACGCATCCTGCCAGGTGACAGGCGTTTGAAACTGCGAGGGAGCATCAACAATGCGATCAGTCGAAAGGCAACCGAACATGCCTGCCATACGGATTTCCTGGGCCAGCTTGCTCAGTACATAACGGGCATCTTCTTGCATCTGCGCCGATGAGCGCTGAGTCAGGTAAGTTTCACGAGCACTCAAGAACACCTGCGTCAGCCCCAACACCACCATCAAGCCCAGCGCCAGCGCCACCATCAAGCCCAGCGCCAGCGCCACCATCAGTTCGATCAGGCCAAAACCCGAGCGTGTACTGCTCACGATGCTGCGGCGGTCGTATCGCCAACAATCAGGTTGATTTGATCCAGCCGCGAAACCGGGTAATCAGCGCCTGATTCAGCGCGGATCTGGTCCAGCCTGCTGTAAGCAATAAAACTTTCCTGGGTACTCACTAACGCACTGGCAGTGTGCTTCAGGGCATTGAGTTGCATACCGGCGCTGCCAAGCAGGCTGATAAATAGAACCAGCAATGCGATCAGCACTTCGATCAAAGTCATTCCGGCTTGGCGTTTCTTATGTAACCGAGGCATCTGTGCCTTCCGTGTCGTTGAGGTCGACGACACGCCCTGTGCCGCCCAGACAAAAGCCTAGCCTCACTCTCGGGCCTTACAGGTAAGACGCAATCTGGAAAGGCAGACAGATTTTGTCGCCTGAATTCGTAAGCCATAGCCCATACAAAAACCGCAAACATGATGAAACCATTGCCGGGCATCAGCTGATACCGGATCAGCTATACCGAGAAAGCACACTACAACCACTCAAGGAGGGCGCTGTGTATCAACGCGGTATGAGCCTGATCTCGTTACTGCTGTCGCTGATGATCGTGGCGATCACCGCCCGATTTGCCAGCCCGGCCTATAGCGCGCTCACAGAGGGCCAGCGTCGCCAGGTCACTGCCGAACAGCTAGCCAGCAGCCTGCGCAACGCTCGCACTGAAGCATTGCTACGCCATCAATATGTGGTGGTTCATGCAGTGAATGAGGACTGGAGCCAAGGCTGGAGGACCATTCTGGACGTGAGTGGCCAGGGACATCTCGACAGGAGCAACCCGGTCCTGGTCGAGACACAAGGCAGTGGACGCATACCGATTGCGGGCAATACGCCGGTCAAACACTATGTGCGATTTAGTCCGCTGGGGGAGCCACTGCTGAGCAAAGGCGCTTTTCAGGCGGGAACGCTGCATGTTTGTCAGGCAAGAACTGCACAGAGCCACTATCAGGTGGTGCTGGCAAAAAGCGGGCGCATCAGCCTGCGCAGCGATCAGGCTGCACAGGCGTTGTGTGCGGTGAATCAGGTAATGGCGCGAACCCGCAGTTCTTTGGGCATTGAGAACGTGACATTCTCTTCGCGGCCAGCCAACTCATCGGCACCGGTAGCGCCCCAGGCGTGAAGCTGCTGGATCACGCCACGCACCAGCACTTCAGGTGCAGAAGCACCAGCGGTAATACCAATGCTTTGCACGCCGTCGAACCAGCTTTTTTGCAGATCTTCGGCACCGTCGATCAGGTAGGCCGGGGTCTGCATGCGTTCAGCCAGTTCGCGCAAGCGGTTGGAGTTGGAGCTGTTCGGGCTGCCCACTACCAATACGACATCACACTCATCGGCCAGTTGCTTGACCGCATCCTGACGGTTTTGCGTGGCGTAGCAGATATCATCCTTGCGCGGCCCGCCAATGGCCGGGAAGCGCGCACGAAGGGCATCGATCACACGACTGGTGTCGTCCATCGACAAGGTGGTCTGGGTCACAAACGCCAACTTTTCCGGGTTCCTGACCTGCAGATTGGCGACGTCTTTTTCGTCTTCGACCAGATAGATCGCGCCGCCATTAATGGCATCGTACTGACCCATGGTGCCTTCGACTTCCGGGTGACCGGCGTGGCCGATCAGGATGCATTCGCGACCGTCACGGCTATAGCGCGCGACCTCGATGTGCACCTTGGTGACCAGCGGGCAAGTTGCATCGAATACTTTCAGACCACGACCCGCAGCCTCTGCTCGCACGGCCTGGGAAACCCCGTGGGCACTGAAGATCACGATGACGTTGTCCGGCACCTGGTCCAGCTCTTCGACGAAAATCGCGCCACGGGAGCGCAGGTCTTCGACGACAAATTTGTTGTGCACCACTTCGTGGCGAACATAGATAGGCGGACCGAATACTTCCAGTGCGCGATTGACGATTTCAATCGCACGGTCCACCCCAGCGCAGAAGCCACGGGGGTTGGCGAGTTTGATATGCATGCTAGGCCTCGTGGGACGCGCAGAAAAATAATGCCAATCAGGCCCGGCCGCAGCCGGGCACTGAATTACAGCGCTTTGACGTCTTTGATTTCCACGTCGAAGGTCAGGGTCTTGCCTGCCAGCGGGTGATTGAAATCGATGGTGACTTGCTCGTCATCAAAGGTTTTGACCACACCCGGAAGCTCGGTGTTGGCCGCGTCGTTGAAAATCACCAGCAAACCTTCCGACAGCTCCATGTCCTTGAACTGCGAACGTGGAATAACCTGCACATTTTGCGGGTTGGGCTGGCCGAAAGCGTTTTCCGGAAGGATTTCCAGCGTGCGCTTGTCACCCGCCTTGAAACCGAACAACGCGGCCTCAAAACCAGGCAGCAGGCTGCCATCTCCCACCTTGAAAGTAGCCGGGGCTTTGTCGAAGGTGCTGTCAACGGTGTCGCCTGTTTCCAGGCGCAATGCGAAATGCAGAGTGACCTGCGTGTTCTGACCAATACGCTGTTCAGTCATGAGCGGGTTCTCCGGACTTTTTACTTTTGAACATATCCAGCGCCAGCATCACGGCACCTACGCAAATCGCACTGTCAGCGAAGTTGAACGCAGGGAAGTACCAGCGATTTTGCCAATGCACCAGAATGAAATCGACCACATGACCATAAACAATCCGGTCATAGAGGTTACCCAATGCGCCACCCAGAATCAGGGCAAGAGCAATGGCCAACCAGGTGTCATTGCGCCCCAGACGCTTGAGCCAGACAACCAGCACGCCACTGACCACGACAGCAATCAGCGCAAACAGCCAACGCTGCCAGCCGGCACTGTCAGCCAGAAAGCTGAAGGCCGCGCCGGTGTTGTAGGCCAGGGTCCAGCTGAAGAGATCAGGGATCACTACAATCTGCTGATACATCTGCAGCGAGTTGTCGAAGTAGACCTTGGTGGTCAGGTCGATGACCAGGACCAACAAGGTCAACCAGAGCCAGCCCAGGCGCCCGAAGCGCCCGGTAGTGCTGGTATTAGGCATAGTGACGTACCTCGCCGGCGCCGCTGATGTTGTCGACGCAACGACCGCAGATTTCCGGATGCTCCGGGTTCACGCCGACGTCTTCACGGCAGTGCCAGCAACGGGCGCACTTGGCGTGGGCGGACTTGACCACTTTGAGTTTGAGACCGGCGACTTCGGTCACTACGGCATCCGCTGGAGCCTGCACAAAAGGTGCAACGCTGGCGGTAGAAGTGATCAGTACAAAGCGCAGTTCGTTGCTCAGCTTGGACAAGTCAGCTGCCAGCTCATCTTCGGCAAACAAGGTCACTTCAGCCTGCAAGTTGCCGCCAATGGCCTTGGCTGCACGCAGGTTTTCCATTTCCTTGTTGACCGCAACCTTGACCGCCATGATCCGTTCCCAGTAAGCGCGGCCCAGCTCGGCGCCTTCCGGCAATTCAGTCAGGCCTTCGTACCAGGTGTTGAGCATGACGGACTCGTTACGCTCGCCCGGCAGGTATTGCCACAGCTCGTCTGCGGTGAACGACAGGATCGGCGCGATCCAGCGCACCAGCGCTTCGGAGATGTGGAACAGCGCGGTCTGGCACGAACGACGGGCCTTGCTGTCGGCACCCGTGGTGTACTGGCGGTCCTTGATGATGTCGAGGTAGAAACCACCCAGCTCCTGCACACAGAAGTTGTGCACTTTGGAGTAGACGTTCCAGAAGCGGTACTCGCCGTAATGCAGCTCAAGCTCACGCTGCAGCAGCAACGCGCGGTCCACGGCCCAACGGTCCAGTGCCAGCATTTCTTCGGCAGGCAGGATGTCGGTAGCCGGATTGAAGCCGGTCAGGTTCGACAGCAGGAAGCGTGCGGTGTTGCGGATACGGCGGTAGGCGTCAGCACTGCGCTGCAGGATCTGGTCGGAAACCGCGATTTCACCCGAGTAATCTGTCGAGGCAACCCACAGGCGCATGATGTCGGCGCCCAGGGTGTCGTTGACCTTTTGCGGTGCAATCACGTTGCCCAAGGACTTGGACATCTTGCGACCAGCCTCGTCCACGGTGAAGCCGTGGGTCAGCAGTTCACGGTACGGCGCGTGGTTGTCGATGGCGCAACCGGTCAGCAACGAGGAGTGGAACCAGCCACGGTGCTGGTCGGAACCTTCGAGGTACAAGTCGGCACGCGGGCCGGTCTCGTGACCCATCGGGTGCGAACCGCGCAGAACGTGCCAATGCGTAGTGCCCGAGTCGAACCACACGTCCAGCGTATCGGTGATTTTGTCGTACAGCGGCGCTTCGTCGCCCAGCAACTCGGCAGCGTCCATTTTGAACCAGGCTTCGATGCCTTCGAGCTCAACGCGCTTGGCCACTTCTTCCATCATTTCGACGGTACGTGGGTGCAGCTCACCGCTTTCCTTGTTCAGGAAGAACGGGATCGGCACGCCCCAGTTGCGCTGACGCGAGATGCACCAGTCAGGACGGTTGGCAATCATCGAGTGCAGACGAGCCTGACCCCATGCCGGAACGAACTGGGTGTCTTCGATGGCCTTGATCGCACGGGTACGCAAGGTGTCGCCGGTCGTCGGCTGCTTGTCCATACCGATAAACCACTGCGCAGTCGCGCGGTAGATCAGCGGAGTCTTGTGGCGCCAGCAGTGCATGTAGCTGTGGCTGATGGTTTCGGTGAACATCAGCGCACCGGCTTCGATCAGCTTGTCGATGATGTTCTGGTTGGCCTTCCAGATGAACTGGCCACCAAAGAACTCCAGCGATGGCACATACACGCCGTTGCTTTGAACCGGGTTGATGATGTCATCGTTGACCATGCCATAGGCTTTGCAGGTCACGAAGTCGTCTACGCCGTAAGCCGGGGCGGAGTGAACCACGCCCGTGCCAGCGCCCAGTTCAACGTACTCGGCCAGGTAAACTGGCGACAGGCGATCATAGAACGGGTGACGGAAGTTGATCAGCTCCAGCGCTGCACCGGTTGTGGTCGCGATGACCGAACCTTGCAGGTTGTAGCGCGCCAGGCAGGACTCGACCAGCTCTTCAGCCAGTACCAGCAGCTTGTCGCCCACGTCGACCAGCGCGTAGGTGAATTCCGGGTGTACGTTGAGCGCCTGGTTGGCCGGAATGGTCCACGGGGTGGTGGTCCAGATCACGATCGCTGTCGGCTTGCTCAGGGCTGCCAGGCCAAAGGCCTCGGCCAGCTTGGCTTCATCGGCAACCGGGAAGGCAACATCGATGGCCGAGGACTTTTTGTCCTGGTACTCGACTTCCGCTTCAGCCAGGGCCGAACCGCAATCAAAACACCAGTTCACAGGCTTGAGGCCTTTGAACACGAACCCGCCCTTGACGATTTCGGCCAGGGCACGGATTTCACCGGCTTCGTTTTTGAAGTCCATAGTTTTGTAAGGGTTGGCGAAGTCACCCAGAACACCCAAGCGGATGAACTCGGCTTTCTGGCCCTCGATCTGCTCGGTCGCGTAGGCACGGCACAGCTCGCGGGTTTTATCCGCGGGCAGGTTTTTACCGTGGGTCACTTCAACCTTGTGCTCAATCGGCAAACCGTGACAGTCCCAGCCCGGCACGTACGGTGCGTCAAAACCCGACAGGGTCTTGGAGCGGATGATCATGTCTTTCAGGATCTTGTTCAGCGCATGACCGATGTGGATCGTGCCGTTGGCGTATGGAGGACCGTCGTGAAGTACGAACTTCGGACGATCCTTGCCAATCTCGCGCAACTTCCCGTACAGGCCAATGCTGTCCCAGCGCTGCAAAATTTGCGGTTCGCGCTGTGGCAGGCCGGCCTTCATTGGGAAGGCGGTGTCCGGGAGGTTTAGCGTGGCTTTGTAGTCGGTCATTTCAGGCTCTTTTTAAGCGGTTGACCCAGCCAATAGGCTCGGGCGGCGGCGACGTCCGCATTGATCGCCGTCTTGAGCGCCTCCAGGGAGGCGAAACGCTGCTCATCACGCAGCTTGTGGTGGAATGCCACGGTCAGGCGCCGGCCATACAAATCACCGGCATAATCCAATAGATGTACTTCAAGATGGGCGCTGCCATCCCCTGCTACGGTTGGCCTGACGCCAATGTTGGCGACGCCGGGCCAGGTCTTGCCATCGATGTCGACGCTGGCCAGGTAAACCCCGGTCAACGGAACACGGCGACGCTTGAGCTGAATATTGGCGGTCGGCGTACCCAATTGGCGCGCCAGTTTTTGCCCGTGCAATACCCTGCCAGTAATTTGAAAAGGGCGCCCCAGCAAACGTTCTGCGAGGGAGAAGTCTGCATCAGCCAAGGCATCACGTACCTTGGTGCTGCTGATTCGCACACCATCGAGCTCGACCGTTTGCGCCGCCTCGACGGTAAAGCCCTGCATCTGGCCGGCCTGCTGCAAAAAGTCGAAGTCGCCAACCCGGTCGCAGCCAAAACGAAAGTCGTCCCCGACCTCCAGGTGCTGCACACCCAGGCCATCGACCAGAATGGTATCGACAAACTCGGCAGCACTGAGCTTGCACAGACGCTGGTTAAACGCCAGGCACAGCACCCGGTCAACCCCGGCGTCGGCCAGCAGTTGCAGCTTGTCGCGCAACCGGGCCAGACGTGCCGGAGCCGTATCTGGATTGAAGAACTCGCGCGGCTGCGGCTCAAAAATCACCACGCAGCTGGGCACGCCCAACTCCAGCGCACGCTCACGCAGCCGACCCAGGATAGCCTGGTGACCACGGTGTACACCGTCAAAGTTGCCAATAGTGGCGACGCAGCCCCGATGCTGGGGCCGCAGATTGTGAAGGCCTAGAACCAGCTGCATAACGCGCTTCTTGCTCATAAAGTGGTCGATTATAACCACACCCAGCCCGGTACGACAGGCAACAGCGCACGGCAAATCAGGTCAATTCGACAAAATCGACGTCTGACCTGCAATTACCTTACATAAGAGACTTGCGTGCGAAATCTTTCAAACGCAGGCCCAACAGCAGCAGCATGCCGAAATAAGCCAGCACGCCCGCGATGACCAACCCGCCCAGACGGATAAACCGTTCCAGCATATTGCCGTGATCCCAGGCTGGCATCAGATGCATCAAGCCAAGTAATACCCCGGACATCACCAGCACCGCCAACACCAGCTTGAACAGGTATTTGGTCCAGCCCGGTTGCGCGACAAACAACTTTTGGCGACGCAACTGCCAGAACAGCAAACCGGCATTGATACAGGCACCCACGCTAATGGCCAACGCCAAACCGGCGTGCTGCAAAGGCCCAATAAATACCAGGTTGAGCAACTGCGTCACTACCAGGGTAAAAATCGCAATTTTCACCGGCGTTCGAATGTTTTGTTGCGCATAAAAGCCCGGTGCCAGGACCTTGATCATGATAATCCCGAGCAACCCAAGCGAATACGCGATCAATGCACGCTGGGTCATGGCCGCATCAAAGGCGGTGAACTGACCGTACTGGAACAGCGAAACGGTGAGTGGCTCGGACAAAATGGCCAACGCCAACGAGCACGGCAGCACCAATACAAAGCACAGGCGCAATCCCCAGTCGAGAATCCGCGAATATTCCTGGCGATCTTTATTGGCGTAGGTTTTGGACAGGGTCGGCAACAGGATCGTCCCGAGCGCCACGCCCAGCACTCCTGACGGCAACTCCATCAGGCGGTCTGCGTAGTACATCCAGGACACGGAGCCCGCAACAAGGAAAGACGCGAATATCGTATTGATGATCAGCGAAATCTGGCTGACCGAGACACCGATAATGGCCGGCACCATGTGCTTCATCACCCGCCAGACGCCGGTGTCACGCAGGTTGAGGCGCGGCAGCACCAGCATGCCGATTTTCTTCAGATGGGGCAGCTGGAACAGCAGCTGGGCCAGGCCGCCGACCAGCACCGCCCAACCCAGCGCCATGATCGGCGGATCGAAATACGGCGTCAGGAACAGCGCAAAAATGATCATGCTGACGTTGAGCAGGGTCGGCACGAAGGCCGGCACTGCAAATCGGTTCCAGGTATTGAGGATCGCCCCCGCCAGCGATGACAGCGAGATCAGCAATATATAAGGGAACGTGACCCGTAGCATGTCACTGGTCAGCTCGAATTTTTCCGGGGTCGTGGCAAAGCCCGGGGCGGTTGCCCAGATGACCCAGGGAGCAGCGACCATGCCCAGCACGGTAACAATGGCCAGTGCCAAGGTTAAAAGCCCGGCGACATACGCGACAAATGTACGGGCCGCCTCCTCGCCTTTCTGGCTCTTGTATTCCGCCAAAATCGGCACAAAAGCCTGGGAAAAAGCACCCTCGGCGAAAATCCTGCGCAGCAAATTAGGCAGTTTGAAGGCAATAAAGAACGCATCCGTGGCCATCCCGGCACCAAAGGCACGCGCAATGATCGTGTCGCGAATGAAGCCCAGAACCCTGGAAATCATGGTGATTGAGCTGACGGCAGCCAACGACTTGAGCAGGTTCATTGAAAGAGTTTTTGCCTATAGAGAAAGAGCAGGCGAACAAAGCGCCCACTTATGCGATACTGCGCGCCGCAACAGCACAGAGCCAAGCTCGCGAGTTTACAGGTCAAGCGCCGGAAATAAATATCCCGTCTGCCTCGATCCACCACTCAGCGGATCGCATCAAACGCCCTTGACAAGAGTTCTCGTCATCGGCATGATTCGCGGCCTATTTTGTTTGTTATTTCCCAAAAGTCTTTCGAGGAGCTCGACGGTGGCCAACACACCTTCCGCCAAAAAACGTGCAAAACAGGCTGAGAAGCGTCGCAGCCACAACGCCAGCCTGCGTTCCATGGTTCGTACCTACATCAAGAATGTAGTTAAGGCCATCGACGCAAAAGACGCTGCTAAAGCGCAAGCTGCTTATGTTCTGGCTGTTCCTGTTATCGACCGTATGGCCGATAAAGGTATCATCCACAAGAACAAAGCTGCTCGCCATAAGAGCCGCCTGAATGGCCACGTCAAGGCTTTGAACCTTGCGACCGCCGCTTAAGCGATAAGCTTTTTAAAAAACCGACCTCAGGGTCGGTTTTTTATTGCCTGTGATTTGCCCCCTTCCGAACACAACGCTCGTCATCGACTACAAAAGCGTCAACACAGTAAAAAATGGGCAAAAAAAAGCTGCGATAACCGCAGCTCTTTTAATTGAGACCCGTTACTCGTGCGCCCACGGCAAGATAGGAATCGCCGTCACTGCGTTCTGCGGGCTGCCTTCGATCAGGCGATCGCTGTACACCAGATACACCAGCGTATTGCGCTTCTTGTCGAGGAAACGCACCACCTGCATGGTCTTGAACACCAGCGAAGTGCGCTCCTTGAACACCTCTTCACCATCCTTGAGCTCACCCTTGAAGCTGATCGGACCGGTCTGACGGCACGCAATCGAGGCTTCAGCGCGATCCTCAGCCAAACCCAGCCCGCCTTTCATCCCACCCGTCTTGGCACGAGACAAGTAGCAAGTCACGCCATCGACCTTCGGATCATCGAACGCCTCGACCACAATGCGATCGTTCGGCCCGACAAATTTGAATACCGTCGACACCGTGCCAATTTCTTCAGCCGACGCCAGCAATGGCATCGCCAACATCAACCCCAACAAACCGCCAATCAAGCGCATGCCACACCTCACATTCAAACCAGGATCAGGTTATCGCGATGAACCAGCTCTGGCTCCGCCATATAACCCAGCAAGCCGACAATCGCATCCGATGACTGCCCAATAATTTTTTGCGCTTCCGCAGCGCTGTAGTTAGCCAGGCCACGGGCAATTTCTCGCCCGTCCGGCGCCACACACACCACCATTTCTCCACGACGGAAACCGCCCTGAACCGCCTTGACCCCTACCGGCAACAAGCTTTTATTGCCCTTGGACAAGGCCGCGACAGCCCCCTCATCCAGCACCAGCGTGCCGCGGGTCTGCAAGTGCCCGGCCAGCCACTGCTTGCGCGCTGCCAGCAGACCACGCTCAGGAGACAGCAACGTACCCAGGCGCTCGCCAGCCTTCAGACGATCCAGCACACGCTCCAGACGCCCACCCACGATGATGGTATGCGCACCCGAACGGGCCGCCAGACGCGCTGCACGCAACTTTGTCTGCATGCCGCCACGACCCAGCGCACCACCCGTACCGCCCGCCACTGCATCCAGCGCAGGGTCATCGGCACGGGCTTCGTAAATCATTTTTGCATCAGGGTTATTGCGCGGATCGGCATCAAACATGCCGTCGCGATCGGTCAGAATCACCAACAGGTCCGCCTCGACCAGATTGGCCACCAGCGCCGCCAGCGTATCGTTGTCGCCAAAGCGGATTTCGTCCGTGACCACCGTGTCATTTTCATTGATGACCGGGATCACGCCCAACTCCACCAGCGCACGCAAGGTACTGCGGGCGTTGAGGTAACGCTTGCGATCAGACAGATCGTCATGGGTCAGCAAGATTTGTGCGGTATGCCGGGAGTGCTCTGCAAAGCTCGACTCCCAGGCCTGCACCAGACCCATCTGACCAATGGCCGCAGCCGCCTGCAGTTCGTGCATGGCACTCGGTCGCACCGTCCAGCCCAATCGACTCATACCGGCCGCAACCGCACCCGAAGACACCAGCACCAGCTCAACGCCAGCCTCGTGCAACGCCACCATCTGCTCGACCCAAACCCCCATCGCTACGCGATCCAGGCCTTTGCCATCCGCTGTCAGCAACGCGCTGCCGATCTTGACCACCCAGCGCTGCGCACCCGTCACCTTGCTCCGCATCATCATCCAACCTATGCCTGAGAGCAGCGCGACCGAGCGCTACCCATGGAATTATTTTTGATTACCAACTCGTAGATGCTAAAACGCCGCTCATTGAGCGGCGCTGTAGTTTACTGCAACGAATCAGTCGCGGACGTAAATGATTTCAGGACCATCATCGTCTTCAACGTCTTCTTCATCCCAGTCATCGTCGCCGATGTCGTGGACGCTCTTCACGCCGCTGCGGCGCAGGGCACGCTTGTCATCCAGCGCTTGCAACTGCGCACGCGCCTCATCTTCGATGCGCTGATCAAGCTCAGCCAACTCTTCCTTGTAGGCCGGGTCATTGGCCAGACGGTCAGCACGATCTTCCAGATAACGCATGATGTCGTGGCACAGCTTGTCGGTACCGATTTTGGCGATGGCCGAAATCACGTAAACCGGACCCGTCCATTCCAGACGATCGACCACTTCTTTAACACGCGCATCATGCTCGTCTTGCGGCAACGAATCGCACTTGTTCAAGACCAACCAACGATCACGCTCAGCCAGGGACGGGCTGAACTTGGTCAGCTCGTTGACGATGACTTCTGCGGTATCAGCAGCGCTTTCACTGCCTTCAACCGGCGCCATGTCGACGAGGTGCAGCAACAGACGGGTACGCGCCAAGTGCTTGAGGAAGCGAATCCCCAGGCCCGCACCATCAGAAGCACCTTCGATCAAGCCGGGAATATCGGCAATCACAAAGCTCTTCCAGCGATCCACGCTGACTACACCCAGGTTTGGCACCAACGTGGTGAACGGATAATCCGCTACCTTTGGCTTGGCCGCAGACACCGAACGGATAAAGGTACTTTTACCGGCATTCGGCAAGCCCAGCAGACCAACGTCAGCCAGCACTTTCAGCTCCAGTTTCAGGTCACGCTGCTCACCCGGCTTACCCGGAGTGGTCTGGCGTGGAGCCCGGTTGGTACTGGATTTGAAACGGGTGTTGCCCAGACCGTGCCAACCACCATGAACCACCAGCAAACGCTGGCCGGCCTTGGTCAGGTCGCCGATAATTTCCTGAGTGCCCGCATCGATCACCGTGGTGCCGACCGGAACACGCAGCTCCAGATCTTCACCCTTACGACCTGTGCAATCTGCACTGCCGCCGTTCGAGCCGCGCTGGGCATCGAAGTGACGGGTGTAGCGGTAATCAACCAGGGTGTTGAGGTTTTCGTCGGCGATCATGTAGATCGAGCCGCCGTCACCACCATCACCACCGTTCGGACCACCGTTTTCGATGAATTTCTCACGACGGAAGCTCATGCAACCGTTACCACCGTCGCCTGCTTTTACTTTGATCGATACTTCATCAACAAACTTCATAACAAAACACGCCTCTCGTCATCAGGACGAGCCGATAAAAACCAAGACATAAGACTCTTGCAAAAATGAGCGCAGCGACCTCAATCAACGACCGTAAAATCCAGCGCCAGCAGCCCATACAAACAGTTTTGCAAGAGACTCACCCCACAAACGAAAAAGCCCCGTCGCAAGACAGGGCTCTTCCAGCTACCAAGCTATTACGCCGCGACGACTGCAGTCTTCGGAACGATGCTTACATAGCGACGACCGAAGGCGCCTTTAACCTGGAACTTGATCACGCCTTCCACTTTCGCGAACAGGGTGTGATCTTTGCCCATACCAACGCCGTAGCCAGCGTGGAATTGGGTGCCGCGCTGACGCACGATGATGTTGCCCGGAATGATAGCCTGGCCGCCATACATCTTCACGCCAAGGCGTTTGGCTTCTGAGTCGCGACCGTTACGGGTACTACCACCAGCTTTTTTGTGTGCCATGAGTCAATTCTCCTAGTGAGGAATTAGGCTGAAATTAAGCCTGAATACCGGTGATTTTGATCTCGGTGTACCACTGGCGGTGGCCCATACGCTTCATGTGGTGCTTACGACGACGGAACTTGATGATGCGGATTTTATCGTGACGACCTTGGGAGATCACTTCAGCAACAACAGTGGCGCCAGGAACAACTGGAGCGCCGATGTTCACGTCATCGCCATTGGCGACCAACAGAACGCGATCAAAAGTTACGGATTCGCCGGTAGCGATTTCCAGTTTTTCGATCTTCAGGTATTCACCTGGAGCTACTTTGTATTGCTTGCCACCAGTAACGATTACTGCGTACGACATGGTATTTCTCCGATAATCCTGCTCACCCAGCGCTTTATAGGTAAAGGTATTGGCTGGCATGGCTGCATGGGGCTGGAACGGCCCAAGTGCAATTGCGTAAGGCAGGTGCTGCCCAGGAAGTTCAGGGTGCGCGATTGTACGCAAGCCATGCCGGGGTTGCAAGGGGCCGTCTATCGCGCCTTGACAGGCCCAGCCCCCCGACCTAGCATGCCGCGCAACCCTTCTGGAGCACCTGTCGCTGATGCAACCCCAAGCTTTCTACCGCGCGGTGGCGGACGATTTTAGCGCCGTCGATGGCATCATCAAGAAGCAGCTGACTTCACGCGTACCGCTGGTCTCAAAAATCGGCGACTACATTACTTCAGCCGGCGGCAAACGCCTGCGTCCTTTATTAGTGCTGCTGTGCGGCAAGGCCCTTGGCCGCGAAGGCGACGATATGCGCCTGCTGGCCGCGACCATCGAGTTCCTGCACACCGCCACCCTGCTGCACGACGACGTGGTCGACATGTCGGGCATGCGCCGTGGACGCAAAACAGCCAATGCAACGTGGGGCAACGCGCCCAGCGTTCTGGTTGGCGACTTCCTCTATTCGCGCTCCTTCGAAATGATGGTTGAGCTGGGCTCGATGCCAGTGATGAAAATCCTGTCGCAAGCCACCCGCATCATTGCCGAAGGCGAAGTGTTGCAGTTGTCCAAAGTGCGCGATGCCAGCACCACTGAAGAAACCTATATGGAAGTCATTCGCGGCAAAACCGCGATGCTCTTCGAGGCTTCGACCCACAGTGCCGCAGCACTGGCCGGTGCCACGCCAGAACAAAGCGAAGCGTTGCGAACCTTTGGCGATCACCTGGGCGTAGCGTTCCAGTTGGTGGATGACCTGCTCGACTACCGCGGCGACGCCGAAACCCTGGGCAAGAACGTCGGTGACGATCTGGCCGAAGGCAAGCCGACACTGCCACTGATCTACACCATGCGCGAAGGCACGCCCGAACAGGCAGCCTTGGTGCGCAAGGCCATCCAGAAAGGTGGCATTGAAGACCTGGAGAGCATTCGTGCCGCCGTTGAGGCCTCCGGCTCGCTGGAGTACACCGCTCAACTGGCTCGTGACTACGTAGCCCGCGCAATTGTTTGCCTTCAAGCCCTGCCGCCTAGCGAATACCGCGACGCACTGGTTGAGCTGAGCGAATTTGCAGTAGCGCGCACGCACTAACTGCCTGTGGGAGCGGGCTTGCTCGCGATGCAAGCGCCGCCACCGCGGCGCTCCAATCGCGGGCAGCCCGCTCCCACACGGTCAATCTGCCCCGCCATTCCCCGCCCCGCACTAAAACCCTATATAATGCGCGCCTTTTAGCCATCCTGACTCTTAAGGAGCTTTAGTGAGCACGTTGCCGCCCTGCCCAAAATGCAATTCCGAATACACCTACGAAGACGGCGCCCAGCTGATCTGCCCGGAATGCGCCCATGAGTGGTCTGCCAATGGCGTAGCGGAAGAAGCCAGCGATGAAAAAGTCTACAAGGACTCCGCAGGTACTGTACTGACCGACGGCGACACCATCACCGTCATCAAGGACCTGAAAATCAAGGGCACGTCCCTGGTGGTCAAAGTGGGCACCAAGGTCAAAAACATTCGCCTGTGCGATGGCGACCACGATATCGATTGCAAGATCGACGGTATCGGCCCCATGAAACTCAAATCCGAGTTCGTGCGTAAAGTCTGATCCTGTTGCTTTCCTTCCTGCGTTTAGCGCAGGAAGGTGCAATTTCCCTCGCAACACTCCCGCGCAACATCAAAAAGCCATCAACCTTGATCCGCAGCAGCTCTAACGCACAAAGACGATAAATCCGCCAATAGGCACTTGCTATTAATTGAATAAGAATTATTCTCATTGGTATTCATCAAGGAGATGACGACCATGACTTATTTAATTGATGCCTGGCTGGACCGTCCACATCCCTATCTGCGAATCCTGCATCGGGAAACCGGGGAAGTCTGTGCGGTACTGGAAGAAGAAGCGCTGAACGAACTGCAGGACCAGGGCGACCTGGATTTCAGCGGGCTCAACTCAAGCGAACCGGTAGTGCTCAAGGAGCTGGTGCGCAATTTGTTTCTATTTTGCTATGCCCGGGCATTGCGCCCTTGCGGTACGACTGACACTCATCAGCACCACGCCAAAATACACATATGACGTGGCCGGTGCAGCTGCGGGTTTGCCAGCAAACCCGCAGCCAACGTCAAAGCACCGGGTTCTTACAGAACGTCCAGCAGCTCAACGTCGAATACCAGCACGCTGTGCGGAGCAATGCTGCCAACGCCTTGGGCGCCGTAAGCCAGTTCGCTCGGCACGTAGATGCGCCATTTGCTGCCGGCGTTCATCAGTTGCAGGGCTTCAGTCCAGCCGGCAATCACGCCGCCAACCGGAAACTCAGCTGGCTGACCACGATCGTAGGAGCTGTCAAACACAGTGCCGTCGATCAGGGTGCCGTGGTAGTGAACACGTACAGTGTCTTCACGGGATGGCTTAGCGCCTTCACCTGCAGTCACAACTTCAAATTGCAAGCCGGAAGCCAGGGTGGTGATGCCGTCTTTCTTGGCGTTTTCAGCCAGGAATGCCTTGCCTTCGCCTGCAGCAGCTTCTGCCTTGGCAGCCGCTTCAGCTTGCATGATCTCGCGGATCACTTTGAAGCTGGCCGACATTTCTTCCTGACCTACACGGCTTTCCTTGCCCGCGAAAGCGTCAGTCAGGCCAGCCAGGATTGCATCCAGGCTGATGCCCGGTGGCGGGTTGTCGCGCAGTTGGTCGCCCAGCTGACGGCCAATGCCATAGCTAACACGAGTTTCGTCGGTCGACAGATTTACTTCGGACATAACACTGCTCCGCTGTGGGGGTGCCCGGAAAATGCCACGTTAACCGCAGCCCCCGAACACCCGGAACCAAAAAAGGGCCAGCAGACTACCACAGCCCCCAAAGCCTTCGCAGCCCGGGTTCGTGTGCGCACACAGGCTTGGGGTCAGTGTTTGGTCAATTTATCCAGATAGCCCATCGCAAAGGCCGATACCACAAAGGTCATATGAATGATCACGTACCACATCAGGTACTCGGTCTCGATATTGCGCGCATCCATGAACACTCGTAGCAGGTGAATCGAGGAGATCGCCACGATCGACGCTGCCACTTTCATCTTCAGCGAGGTTGAGTCCATGGTGCCCAGCCAGCTGAGTTTCTCCTTGTGGTCGTCGATGTCCAGTTGCGAGACGAAGTTCTCGTAGCCGGAAATCATCACCATCACCAACAGGCCGCCCACCAGCGCCATGTCGATCAGCGACAAAATGACCAGGATCAAATCCGACTCACTTAACGCAAACACGTTGGGGATTACGTGAAACACTTCCTGAAAGAACTTCAACGCCAAAGCCAACAGACCCAGCGAGAGCCCGAAGTAAATAGGCGCCAGAATCCAGCGCGAGGCGTACATTGCGTTTTCGATAAAGCGTTCCATTGAATCTCACAGGAATTAAAAAAATGGGCGCGAGTATATCAGTGAGAAAACCGCATAGTTAAAGGCTTCGAAACAGCCTGTAAAAACATTTTCTGCTAGTGTCCTCCTCTCAAGCATTGTTTACGGACAGGAAAACCGAACCATGGATCTGCGATTTCCCTTGGCCTGTTTTGGGTTTTCGATGGCTGTGCTCGCCATTGCCGGCTGCTCGCCTGACGACGAACACCAGCAGGCCACTCTGGAAGAACGCAGTGCTGCGTTTGAACAGAGCCTGGACACCATCAAGGATCAACAGCTCAAAGATGCAATCGCCGACCTGGGCGGTTCTTTGCTGTTGCTGGAGCGTGCGCGCCTCAAGCTTCAAGACAAACCCATCGAGACCGAATACGCCACGGACGACCTTGCACTGCTCAAGCACTACCCCAGCAGCCAGGCGTTAAGCGATACCTATATCAACGGTCTGTTTGTGCTGCGTAAAAACTCCAGCTCCGATTACTTGACGGACCTGGAACCCGTCTTCCCGTTCCCGCTCAATAGCGCGTCCGAATTCCCGTTTCCCCACGCGCTGGAATGGCAGTCCGTGACCCTGAGCAACAAGCAGGTGGTGCCCTTTGCTCCCGAGTGGTCTGAAACCGACCCAGGCATCCAGCTAAGCCCCTCCAGCGCCAACCTGAGCAACCCGGACGACCTGACCGTCACTTACCCCTACATTGACGGGCTTGAGGTCGAGAACACTCGACAGCCCCAACCCCTGATCCTGCATGGCAAAGTGGAAGTGATCGCGCCAGGCAAGGTGGTCAACTTCAACCTGAATGCCAAGGATGTGGGCAAAACCCGTACCGACGGCACAATCAGCGTGACCCTGCTGACGCTGGGTCAAAACTATGCCGAAGTGGATATCGTCAACAGCTCCCCGCTGGCAGAACAGGTACGAGATACCCCGCTCAACCCGCTGATCATCCAGGCCCGCGACCACTCCGGACAGTTTCTGTCACGCTCGGGTTCGATTAACGAAAACGCCGAACAACTGGCCTTTTATCAGCAGCAACTGGCCGAAATGCTCAAGCAAACCGCCTGGAGCGAGGCTTTTGAGCAGCAACTGGATAACGAGCAACAAGCCTTTGAGCAGAAGCACCCCCACCACTACAGCAAGGTGTACTTCAACGGCACGGTAGAGAGTGTCGATATCAACGTGCTCGATTTCTCCACGGCCAATGTCACCCGCAAATCCCTCGATCTGCCGGTGCTCAAGCTCGACAAAAACGTGGTGGGTAAAGAGATTCAGGCACTCCCGATCAACGTTGTGGTGTATGACGACCAGGCCGCCAGCTACCTCAAGAACGCCACCCTTGACCCGGAGCAACTGGAAAAGAGCGTGGTGATCAGCCAGTCAGTGGACGATGCCAGCGCGGCAACCCTTGAGTTCAGCCACCCGGCCACCTTCAACGACGAAATGCTCGGGGCGCTCCCGCAAAAATCCGACGCACCCGTGACCTTTTTTGCCGAAGATGAAACTGGCAACCGCAGCGAGCCGCTCGAACTGCCCATCGAAGCCTTTGATGTGGACCCCAACGCGGGTGTCATCACCTACGACCTGAACCTGTTCCCCGAAACACCGGCCTATGCGGTTGGCTCAATCCCGCTGTTTGTCGCAGACATAGACAAGCAGGTACTGGATGTCGCCCACCTGCCCAAAGGCCTTGAGCTCAAAGGCAATACCCTGATCGTTGATCAAAAATTGTTCCCGGAAGAGGCCTGGCGCTTTTATGCAAAAGACGGCACGGGTAACTACCTGAAGGAAGTGCTAGCTGTCAGCCACAGCGCCGAGCCAGATGGCCCGCCAGTGTTCGACGTGCATTACTTTTATGGTCAGCCGACTCAACTTGAAAGCTATGCACGCACAGCCCTGAACCCTGTCGAATATGGGTTTGAAGTCAAACTCGACAAAGCTGCGCCAGCCAGCACCCCCCAATAAAACCGCCGTTTTAGTGGGACGCGCTGCAGCGCCCGCCATTGATCTGACGCAACTGGGCCTGCACATGCAGGCACCAGATCTGCGGATCGTCCGCGAGCCGATAACCGTGCAGCGTCAGGCTTTCAACGATTGATTCAAGAATGGTTTCGGCCACGAAAGGCCCTGGGAACGGGCCTTGCGCCTTGATTGTAGAGGGCTGCTCACCTGCCAGACCTGCAGCAAAGAGAAGCGTCCACATCCCGTTATTGCCTGCCAGCGGTCGAATGCTGCATTCAATACGAGTCACCAGGCCCAAGCATTGGCGAGTAAGGCAAAGGTTGCGCGACATGGCGGCGACCCTCGATAGATCCTGTCTTCAGCCGCACACTACGGGCTGCATCGTCCGGTGACGACAGTGGAGTCCATGCCCTGAGAATAGAAGAAAAAGCGCATAAGAAAAGTCTCCAATGACCAACGGCTTATTCGATGGGTATCGGTGATTTGTGGGAGCGGGCTTACTCGCAATCGGATCGCTAGCAAGCCCGCTCCCACACATGACATCTTTCAGGGGGTCAGGCCGGTTTCTTCGCTGCCAGGGCCTCAGCCAGCAACTCCTTCTCGGCCTCCTTGAGGTCGTCGTCGTTGATCATTTCAGCGATCACACGCAACCGCTCTACCACGCGCGCATTGACGCTGCCTTCAGGGAACTGGCCCTCTTCATCCGGCTCACCGGCAGGCTCACCCACCAACAGGCTCAACGCCTCATCGGCCTGACGCACCGCGTACACGTGGAACTTGCCATCACGCACCGCCTGCAGCACCTTCTCATCCAGCATCAGGGTCGCCACGTTGGCCTGCGGGATAATTGCCCCCTGCTCGCCTGTAAGCCCCCGCGCTTCACAGAGTCGGAAGAAGCCCTCGATCTTCTCGTTGACCCCGCCCACCGCCTGCACTTCACCAAACTGGTTGATGGAACCGGTGATGGCAAAACACTGTTTGAGTGGCGTTTTGGACAGCGCCGAAATCAACGTACAAGCCTCACCCAACGAGGCACTGTCGCCATCGACATAACCGTAGGACTGTTCCAGCGCGATACTGGCTGAAATCGCGAGCGGGAATTCCTGTGCATAACGGCTGCCCAGGTACCCGGTTAAAATCATCACGCCCTTGGAGTGAATCGGCTGACCCAGGTTAACTTCACGCTCGATATCGACGATACCGCTGCCTCCCGGATACACCGTGGCGGATATCCGCGCAGGTACACCAAAGGCCGAGTCGCCGACTTCCAGCACGGTCAGGCCGTTGCACTTGCCCACGGCCGCGCCATCGGTGTCGATCAGAATGATCCCTGCCAGCATGTCATCAAGAATGCGCGCCGACACTCGACCGGTACGCGTGGCCTTGGCCTTCAGCGCACGCTCGATATGGCCGGCATCGGTCATCTCATCGCCCGCCAGGTGACGAATGAAATCCGCCTCGCTGACCAGCTGGAACAGATCACCGATACGCGCCGACAAACGCCCCTGATGCTCGGCCAGGCGTGCGCTGTAGGTCGCCAGACGCGCTACCGCATCGGCGGTCAGCGGCGCCATGCCTTCTTCTGAAGTCCGGGTGGTCAGCAACTGAGCGAACTGCTCAAGGCTTTCATCGACCATCGGAATGTCTTCGTCGAAGTCCACCAGCACCCGGAACATCTCCTGGAAGTCCGGATCAAGGTCCTGCAGCGTGTAATACAGCTGGCGGGCACCAATGATCACGACCTTGACCTGCAAGGGAATGACTTGCGGGTTGAGGGTGACGGTCGCCAGACGGCCCATCTCGCCCAGCGGAGACTCCATCTTCAACTTGCGCGATTGCAGGGCACGCTTCAGGGCATCCCACACAAAGGGCTCACTGAGCATTTTCTCGGCTTCAAGAATCAAAAACCCACCGTTGGCACGATGCAGCGCGCCCGGCCGCAACTGCCGGTACGTGGTGTAAAGCGCGCCCTGGTCGGTGCTGTACTCAATACGGCCGAACAGATTGTCATACGTGGGGTGCGGCTCAAACACTACCGGCGCACCACCGCTCAGCGGCTGGCCTACCACCAGGCTGGGCAGGTACTGCTCTTCGAGCAACTTGCGGGCCTGGGCGTCGGTCTTGCTGTCGTCGACCAATTGCTCGACCACGGTTTTCAGCAAGTACACCTGCATGGCTTGCAGATAACCGCAGACCGCACCATTTTCGGCGTACTTCTGCGACAACGGCGACAGCAACGGTTGCAACGCCAGGGTGATGGTTTCTTCGTTCAGTTGGCGCAGCTGATTGTTCGACTCGCGCTTCCATTGCGGCAGGCTGGCCAGTTCTTCGTTCAGCCGCTCTTCCAGTCCGGAAATATCCTCATGGAAGCGCTCTCGCTCAACCTCAGGCAATTGCGAAAACTCGGCCTCATCCAGGGCCTTGCCATCACTCATCGGCGTGAAGGCCACGTTGCTGCTGTCGCGATACAACGCAACGCCTTTTTCCAGCGCCAGCCGCTCGATCACATCCAGCGCACGGTCGTACCGCTGATTGAAGCCACGATCGATCGCGCTCTTGCGCTGTTGATACGTCGGATGCTCAAACACCGCCGGAAAGGTCGCCAGCAGGTTGTCGATCAGGTGGTTGATATCGGCAATAAATGCACCCGCGCTGCTCGAAGGCAATTCCAGGGCACGCGGCTCACGGGGCTCGTCAAAATTATTGACGTACACCCAATCGCTCGGGGACTTCAGGCGCTTGCCCTCGGCCTTGAGGTAGCGTTTGACGAATGAGAAGCGGCCCGTACCCGGCTCGCCCATCACAAAAACGTTGTAACCCGGACGTGGCATGGCCACGCCAAACTGCAGGGCTTCGACCGCACGCTCCTGGCCGAGAATGCCGCGAAAAGGTTCTAAATCATTGGTATTCGAGAAGCTGAACTGTTCAGCAGAGAAAGGACGGGTTAGCGCATCAGGCGCTAGACGCAAGCTGGTGGCAACAGAATCAGGCATCGGGCTTCCTTACATCGGGCGGGGCAGATGGCAGCATTCTGGCGCTGGCTGTACATCACTGGCAAGGCGTACAACACGGTAAAGCTCACCCCATCGTGTTTACGGGCAAAAAATGTGCGCCAACAGAGATTGTTTTACAAAAAACCACGGAACCTGCCGATCGAGCCTAGACTCCAAGCTGTTACGCGGCTGGAAGGCATAACCGGCTCGTACTGGCGCTTCAGGGCCAGAAACCCTTGTCCATTGGTTGCACACATATAGAGAACAAAGCTTATGAAACGGATTCTTCTCGGTACTCTCTTTACAGTTGTTTCCCTCAATGCCATGGCGCAAGCCCCGGGCGGTCCGAACTGCGGTTGGGGCAACATGCTGTTTGAAGGTCAGCGCGGCACCCCTGCTCACTTCCTGGCATCCACCACCAACGGCACGTCCGGTAACGCCACCTTCGGCATGACCTCCGGCACCAACGGCTGTACGACCAAGGACGCCCTGACCTACGGCGGCAAATCGTGGATTGCCATGAATGGCATGATCAACGAACTGTCCGAAGACATGGCCAAAGGCAATGGCGAAGCACTGACCACCTACGCGGTGGTACTGGGCGTCGCCCCTGAAGATCGCGCGCATTTTGCCGCCGTCACCCACGAGCACTTCCAGCAAATCTTCAGCAAGGCCGATGTAACGGCTGAAGATGTTCACAACAACACCCTGGCTATCCTCAAAGGCGATGCCCGCCTGGCCAAATACGCCACTGCTGCGTAGTAAATGAGATCTGCCCGCTCCTCCGGGAGCGGGTATTCTCCTGCGTCACCCCTCTTCGTCTGACAACAGTTGCCGAACATGCTCAAACGCCTTGCCTATCTGGCGCTCTGTGCCTGCGCCCCGCTGTATGCCGCACCCCATATCGACGATCAACGTGTTCAGCAGTTGGCCAACGACCCGTTCTGGATCTCTCTGGGACACTATGAAGCCGGCAAGTTGAGCGGCTGGCGCAGCTATGTCAGCGACGACAAATTCTTTCTGGCCCCCGACGGCGCCCATCACCCGGACGCCGAACTGCGTGCCACCGTCCAGGCCTTGTATTCGCCCTTGAGCCTGGGGGACAAACACCCGCAGTGCGTGTACCCGGCCCGCACCCGCTGGCTCAAGGCCCAGTTGAACCTGACCGACCTGCCCAAGGCCGAATGCGCAGAGTTCACGCAATGGTTCAAGGACGTTGCACCGCACAGCACGGTGATGATTTTCCCGGCGGCCTACCTGAACAGCCCGTCCTCGATGTTCGGCCACACCTTGTTGCGTATCGACCAGGCCGATGTGCAGAACAACAAGACCGCCCTGCTCAGCTACGCGATCAATTTCGGCGCCTACATTGAGGGTTCCGACAACAGCATTTTGTATGCCTGGAAGGGGTTGGCCGGTGGCTATCCCGGCCTGTTCGCGCTGGTGCCCTACCAGGAAAAGCTCTCCGAGTACCGCAGCCTCGAAAACCGTGACCTGTGGGAATACCGACTCAATCTGACTCCCGAAGAAACCCAGCGCATGGTCGAGCATGTGTGGGAGCTCAAACAGATCCAGTTCGACTATTTCTTCTTTGACGAAAACTGCTCGTATCGCCTGCTGGAGTTGTTGCAAGTGGCACGTCCCGGCTTGCAACTGACCACCCAGTTCCCGCTGACCGCGATCCCCACCGACACCGTGAAAGCGGTCAAGGAAGCGGGCTTGGTTGAAAGTATCGAATACCGCCCTTCCCGGGAACGTGAACTGCTGGATCGAGCCAAAATCCTCGATCCTGAGGAACAGCAATGGGTGCTGCAGATCAGCGCCGATCAGGCCCAGTTGCAAAACCCGACCTTCAAGGCGCTGCCAAAAGAACGCCAGGCGCTGATTATCGACGCCGCTTATCGTCTTGAACGCTACCGGGCAAACGGTCTCGAACGTGACCCGGCGCGCTCCCAGCGCAGCTTCGAACTGCTGCGTGCCATCAACCAGAATCCAGCTCCTGAACTGCAGGTTGAACAACCCGAGTTGCCCGAAAACGGCCACGAATCGCGCACCTGGCAACTGGGGGCCGGTAGCCGTGACGACAAGGCCTTTGCCGAGTACGGCCTGCGCATGGCTTACCACGACTTGAACGACAACGCGCCCGGCTTTCCGCTGGGCGCGCAGATTGAAATCCTGCAACTCAAGCTGCGCCAGTACGAAGGTAACAAGTGGCAAGTTCAGCAACTGGACCTGGCCAACATTCGCTCCCTGACCCCGCGTAACGACTTGCTGCAACCCTGGTCCTGGCAAGTGGGCGGCGGGCTGGAACGGGTGCTGGGCAAGCATGGCGATGAAAGCCTGGTCAGCCACGTCAATGGGGGCGCGGGCGGCACCTGGCAGTTGGGCGAAAACCTGCTGGGCTTTGCCCTCGGCACCCTGCGCGTGGAGCACAACAACGATTTCGCCGCCTTTGTTTCACCGGCAGCGGGGTTTAACACAGGGCTTCTCTGGCGCAATCCGGTGGGCAACCTGAGTCTTGAAGCCAAAGGTGATTACTTCACCAACGGTGAAGTCCGCCGCAGCCTCAGCCTGAACCAGCAATGGGAAGTTTCGCGCAATCTGGGCCTGCGACTGAGTGCACAACGTGAGTTCAGCAAGCTGACCTCACCCGTCAACGAAGTGATGCTGGAGTTGAAGTGGTATCACTACTGAAAGGAGGTTTTAAGACATGGCTGTTAACTACGATTCCCTTGAACAGGTACGCGAGAAAATCGACGGGCTGGATCGCCAGATTGTCGGCTTGATCGCCGAACGGGGTGCCTGCGTATCGCAAGCGGCGCTGTTCAAAAAAGACAGCGATGCGGTCAGGGCGCCGCAACGGGTTGAGCAGGTGATTGCAAAAGTCCGGGCGCTGGCCTCAGAACTGGGTGCTAACCCGAACGTCACCGAAGAAGTTTACCGCGCCATGATTGCAGCCTTTATCGAGCAAGAACTGGCTGAGCACAAGGCGCTTGCCAACTAGATAGAGACCGTGTGGGAGCGGGCTTGCTCGCGATTGGATCGACGTGATGCAACAGATACACCGCGTCGCTTGCATCGCGAGCAAGCCCGCTCCCACAGAAGAACGGAACCGGCTTACACCACGCCCTGGGCCAGCATCGCGTCAGCGACTTTCACGAAGCCCGCAATGTTCGCGCCTTTGACGTAGTTGATCCGACCGTTTTCTTCGCCGTAGTGAACGCACGCATGGTGGATCGACTGCATGATGTTATGCAGTTTGCTGTCGACCTCTCCTGCCGTCCACAGCAGGCGCATGGCGTTTTGCGACATTTCCAGACCGCTCACCGCCACGCCGCCGGCATTGGATGCCTTGCCCGGTGCAAACAAGATACCGGCCTCGATAAACAGATCGACCGCTTCGAGGGTAGTCGGCATGTTCGCGCCTTCTGCTACGCACACACAGCCATTGCTCAACAGTGTACGGGCCGCTTCAGCGTCCAGTTCGTTCTGAGTGGCGCATGGCAATGCGATGTCGCACGCCAGGCTCCACGGATGCTGGCCCGCCAGAAACTCCAGACCAAACTGCCCGGCCAATTCGCTGATACGACCGCGCTTGACGTTTTTGAGCTCCATCAGCGCTTCCCACTGCTCCTCGCTCAAACCGGCTTCGCAGTACAACGTACCTTCGGAGTCCGACAACGAGATCACTTTGCCGCCCAGGTCCATGACTTTGCGCGCCGCATACTGCGCCACGTTACCGGAGCCAGAGATCGCTACGCGCTTGCCATCGATACGCTGGCCGCTGCGCTTGAGCATTTCCTGCGCGAAGTACACACAACCAAAGCCGGTGGCTTCAGGGCGGATCAGGCTGCCGCCGTAGCTCATGCCCTTGCCGGTCAGCACCGAGGTGAACTGGTTGCTCAGGCGCTTGTACTGGCCAAACATAAAGCCGATTTCACGGGCGCCTACACCGATATCGCCTGCCGGCACGTCAACGTCCGAACCGATATGGCGGTACAGCTCGCTCATGAAGGCCTGACAGAAACGCATGACTTCAGCGTCGCTCTTGCCCTTGGGGTTGAAGTCAGAGCCGCCCTTGCCGCCGCCCATAGGCAACGAGGTCAGGGAGTTCTTGAAGGTTTGTTCGAACGCCAGGAACTTCAGAACGCCAAGGTTCACCGACGGATGGAACCGCAGACCACCCTTGTAAGGGCCAATGGCGCTGTTCATCTGGATACGGAAACCACGGTTAACCCGCACTTTGCCTTCATCATCAACCCAGGATACGCGGAACACGATCGCGCGCTCAGGTTCACAAATGCGCTCAAGAATGCCTGAAGTGAGGTAATGGGGATTGGCTTCAAGAAACGGCCACAAACTGCGCAGGACTTCTTCTACTGCCTGGTGGAATTCAGGCTGGTCCGGGTCACGTTTTTTCAGGCGGGCAAGGAACTGGTCGACGGATTCGATCATGGTTAATTCTCGGCAAATTTATTGTCGTTAAACAGAGATTGACCGGAACTTTATCAATTCATGTGGCACCGCGACAGCGCAAAATGTCGCAGTTCTGAATTTAAATGGTGCATTTATATAAATTAAACCGATTTCACGGGCTTTTGCGCACCAAAAAAAAGCTTCTTGTACTCACTTTTGCACCACTAAAAACCCACCTTCTGTTCCCACAGGGTCAGTATTGCTCTGCAAAAAAAACGGAGCCCCGAGGGGCTCCGTCTTTTCTTGCAAACCGGCCTTACTGGGCCAGTTTTTTGTGACGCACACGGTGCGGCTGAGTGGCCGCTTCGCCGAGGCGCTTTTTACGATCAGCTTCGTACTCGGTGTAGTTACCTTCAAAGAAGATTGCTTGCGAGTCGTCTTCGTACGCCAGGATATGAGTCGCAACGCGGTCAAGGAACCACCGATCGTGAGAGATCACAATGGCGGCGCCAGGGAAGTCCAGCAGCGCTTCTTCGAGCGAACGCAGCGTCTCAACGTCAAGGTCGTTGGACGGTTCGTCGAGCAGCAGCACGTTGGCGCCCTCTTTCAAGGTCAGGGCCAGGTGCAGGCGACCACGCTCACCACCGGACAGGTCCTTGACGAACTTCTGCTGATCGCCACCTTTGAAGTTGAAACGACCTACATAGGTACGCGACGGGATTTCATAGTTACCGATGCGTATCACATCAGAACCGTCAGAAATCGCCTGGAACACAGTCTTGCTGCCGTCCAGATCGTCACGGCTCTGGTCCACGCACGCCAGTTGCACGGTTTCACCGACTTCGATGCTGCCCGAATCCGGCTGTTCCTTGCCCATCAGCATGCGGAACAAGGTCGACTTACCGGCACCGTTACCGCCGATCACGCCAACGATGGCGCCTTTAGGCATCGCGAACGACAGGTTGTCGATCAACACGCGATCGCCGTAACCCTTGGACACGTTCTTGAACTCGATAACCTTGTCACCCAGGCGCGGACCAGCCGGGATGTAGATTTCGTTGGTCTCGCTGCGCTTCTGGAATTCCTGCGATTGCAGTTCCTCGAAACGCTGCAGACGAGCCTTGGACTTCGACTGACGCGCCTTGGCACCTTTACGGACCCATTCCAGCTCGTCTTTCATGGCCTTTTCATGGGCCGACTGCTGCTTGGATTCGGCAGCCAGACGATCGGACTTGGCTTCAAGCCAACCCGAATAGTTGCCCTCGTAAGGAATGCCCGCGCCACGGTCAAGCTCAAGGATCCAGCCCGCCACGTTATCCAGGAAGTAACGGTCGTGCGTAATCGCAACCACGGTACCCGGGAAGTCGTGCAGGAAGTGCTCAAGCCAGGCTACAGAGTCGGCATCCAGGTGGTTGGTTGGTTCGTCGAGCAGCAGCATGTCCGGGGCCGACAGCAGCAGGCGGCACAAGGCCACACGGCGCTTCTCACCACCCGACAGGTGCTCAACCTTGGCATCCCAGGCTGGCAAACGCAGGGCGTCGGCAGCGACTTCCAGCTGGCGCTCCAGGTTGTGACCGTCGCTCGCTTGCAGGATCGACTCAAGCTTGGCCTGTTCAGCAGCCAGCTTGTCAAAATCGGCATCCGGGTCTGCGTATTCGGCGTAAACCTGATCCAGGCGCGCTTGAGCGTCCTTGATGACGCTCACGGCTTCTTCAACCACTTCGCGCACGGTTTTGCTCGGATCCAGCTGCGGTTCCTGCGGCAGGTAACCGATGTTCAGGTCGGGCATCGGACGGGCTTCGCCGTCGAACTCGGTATCGACACCCGCCATGATTTTCAACAGGGTGGATTTACCCGAACCGTTCAAGCCGAGTACGCCAATCTTGGCGCCAGGGAAAAACGACAGGGAGATGTTTTTCAGGATTTCCCGCTTCGGCGGAACAACTTTGCTCAGCCGATGCATGGTGAAAACGTATTGAGCCATGGAGAACCTAGGGTCAGAGACGAGTGAATAAGGTGCGAGCAATGCCCGGATCAGGCCATAGCAGAAAGTCAGGGACTGATCGAAATCAATGCCTGCTCGCAGAAAATGCATAAATGTAGACGCCCGAATCTACCTGAATGCGCTGAACAGGGCAAACCAGTGCAGACCAGAGGGCTGGCACTTTGCCACAACCCAAGGCATGCTAGGCGCCCTCTGGGCGTCTTTAGGGGGCCTGGCGCCAATGCCGCCAAATTGCAGGATCACACGTTGCCCAATGTCACGCCGCCCACTCTGAATAAAGCGTCCAACCCACTTCTTGGGACGCCTGTGCGCGGAACGTTGAAAAGTGCATTGGCCACTCTGGTTCTGTTGCTGCTGGCGATGTTGTTCTGGTTGTTGATTGAGCAGTTCCAGGAAACGCTCCAGCAAGAGCGTCAAAACAGCATCAACTACAGTGCCGATCTGGCCGACCACATCAGCCTGAGCATGGAAGTACGGGCCGAAACCGCCCTTAATCTGCTTCCTGTCGATACGCTGCCGAAAACCCTGCGCCAACAGCAGGCACTGGTCAATCAACTGCATCAATACGTACCCTCGCTCCAGAGCCTGGTCTTGCTCAGCACTGCCGGGCAGGTCGTGTTCGACAGCGCTGGCACCACCCCCGACGCTGCATTCCTGGCTGAATGGGCAAGCCTGATCCCCTCGCGAAAACGTACCGACGGCTATTACTTCAGCAATAACGCTGACGCCAGCATGTTCTATTTGTTGCTGCGCCAGCCCGCAGGCGATATCGGTGGTTACTGGCTGCTGCGCATGAGCCCGGAACTGCTGCAAAACATGACACACCAGAACGCCAGCAGCAGTCGGCCACAATGGCTGATTGAAAACGTGAAAACCCGCAAGGTCCTGAAGCGTGCCTACAGCCCCATTTCGCCAGCCTCAACCCTGAGCCAGCAGGATGAAAGCGACACCGTACAACTGAGCCCCATCAATCACAGCGACTGGCAGTTACGCGGGCTGTTCAATGAAGGCCAGGCGGTTGAACGACTGCTGCCCGGACTGATCGTCAAATGCCTGCTCGGCTTGCTCTTTTCGTTGCTGCCGATCATTGCGCTGCTCAACATGCGCCGCCGCCAACGCCAACTGCATGAAGGCCGCCGCCGTTATCACGATATTTTCGAAGGCACCGGGGTTGCCCTGTGCGTGCTCGATCTGTCCAGCTTGCCGGGGTTTCTTGAGCGCGAAAAACTCCACGACAGCAGTGACCTCAAGCAATGGCTAAGCGACCACCCCCAGCTTCGTAGTCAATTATTTGCGCAACTGCGCATCACTGAAGTCAATCAGGTCGCCATGCAGCTGCTGGAGGTCGAATCCGGGGACGGTGCCTGGCTAAAGCTGATTAACGGCTGCCCCCAAACCAGTTCGGCCATTGGCTATCAAATCGTCGAAACCGTACTGGATCAACAGCAGCAACTTGAACTGGAAGTAAAGCTGAGCGATGCCAGCGGCCGGGATCAACATGTGTGGCTGGTGCTGCGCCTGCCTGAAGACCCTCAGGACTATCACGCGGTCATCCTGAGCATCAGCGACATCACAAGCCGCAAGCTGATCGAATTGTCCCTGCAAGAGCGCGAAAGTTTCTGGTCGGATGTCGTGCGTACCGTACCTGACCACCTCTATGTGCAAAATGTAATCAGCCAGCGGATCATATTCAGCAACCATCACCTTGGGCAGACCCTGGGCTACAGCGCCATCGAACTTCAGGAAATGGGCGCATATTTCTGGGAACTGTTGCTGCACCCGGATGACGCCGAACGTTATCACCAGCTGCGCCAGCAGCAACGGGAAGATGGCTATAAGCACTTGATGCAGTGCCAGTTGCGCTTTCGTCATCAGCAAGGCACCTGGCGGCGCTTTGACATCCGTGAGCAGGCCTTTGCCCGTGACACCGGGGATCAAGTCACGCGCATTGTCGGGGTGGCCAAAGACATCACCGACCAGATCGAAGCCAGTGAGTCACTGCGTGACAGCGAGCAGCGCTACCGGATGCTGGCCGAAAGCATCAGCGACGTGATTTTCTCCACCGACAGCACGTTGCGCATGAACTACCTCAGCCCCTCCATCCAGACCGTGCTGGGGTACGACGCACAATGGGTGTTCGACAATGGCTGGCAGTCAATTATCGCGACCCCGCAACAACTGGAGGGTATCTACAGCCTGATCGAACGTATCCGCGCCGCCCTGCACACACCTCGACAACTCTCGGCCCTGCGCGCCCAGGTGCAAACCCAGTTGTTCCTGTTCGACTGCTTGCGCGCCGACGGGCATAAAGTCCCCATCGAGCTGCGGCTGGTACTGGTGTGGGATGAAAACGATGGTTTCGAAGGCATTCTGGGCGTTGGCCGTGATATCAGTCAGCAACGTCGTGCTGAAAAAGACCTGCGCATGGCCGCTACGGTGTTTGAGCACTCCACCTCGGCTATCCTGATTACCGACCCCGCCGGTTATATCGTGCAGGCCAACGAAGCCTTTAGCCGGGTCAGCGGCTACGCCGTGGCCCAGGTGCTCGACCAATTGCCGAGCATGTTGACCGTTGATGCCCAACAACGCGCGCACCTGACCTATGTGCTCAAGCAACTGCATGTCAATGGCACATGGGAGGGCGAAGTCTGGCTCAAGCGTCTCAACGGCGAACACTACCCGGCGTGGGTCGGCATCACTGCCGTGCTCGATGACGAGGGTGATCTGGCCAGCTACGTGTGCTTCTTCAGTGACATCAGCGAGCGCAAAGCCAGTGAACAGCGAATTCACCGCCTGGCTTACTACGACGCCCTGACGCACCTGCCTAACCGGACGCTGTTTCAGGATCGCCTGCACACTGCGTTGCAACAGGCCGAACGCAACAAGTCGTGGGTTGTGCTGATGTTCCTCGACCTCGACCGTTTCAAGCCGATCAACGATTCCCTGGGCCACGCCGCAGGCGATCGAATGCTCAAGGACATGGCCATCCGCTTGCTGGCCTGCGTCGGTGACGACGACACCGTGGCGCGTATGGGCGGTGACGAATTCACCCTGCTCCTGCAACCACGAGCCACCCGTCAACTGGCCTTGAACCGGGCCATCAGCGTGGCCGAGCAAATCCTTGCCAGCCTGGTAAAACCCTTTGTACTGGAAAGTCGCGAGTTCTTTGTAACCGCCAGTATTGGCATTGCCTTGAGCCCGCAAGACGGCAACGAACTCAGCCAGTTGATGAAGAACGCCGACACCGCGATGTACCACGCCAAAGAGCGCGGCAAAAACAACTTCCAGTTCTATCAGGCAGACATGAACGCCAGCGCCCTTGAGCGCCTGGAACTTGAGAGCGACCTGCGCCACGCCCTTGAACAGCAAGAGTTCATCCTTTTTTACCAGCCGCAATTCAGCGGCGACGGCAAACGGCTGACCGGGGTTGAAGCATTGCTGCGCTGGAACCACTCCAGGCGCGGACTGGTGCCGCCCGGTGACTTTATCCCGGTACTCGAAGAGCTGGGCCTGGTGGTCGAAGTGGGTGACTGGGTGCTGGCCGAGGCCTGTCGCCAGCTCAAGCTCTGGCACCAGGCCAAAGTGCGCGTGCCCAAAGTCTCGGTCAACATCTCGGCGCGCCAGTTTTCCGATGGCCAACTGGGCACGCGCATCGCCACGATCCTCAAGGAGACCGGCCTGTCCCCTGCCTGCCTGGAGCTTGAGCTGACCGAAAGTATCCTGATGCGCGAAGTCAGCGAAGCCCTGCACATTCTGGCCAGTCTGAAAAACCTCGGCCTCAGCATTGCCGTGGACGACTTTGGCACCGGTTATTCATCGCTCAACTACCTCAAGCAATTCCCGATCGATGTCTTGAAAATCGACCGTACCTTTGTCGATGGCCTGCCCTCAGGCGAACAGGACGCGCAGATTGCCCGCGCAATCATTGCAATGGCCCATAGCCTAAACCTGGCCGTCATCGCCGAAGGCGTGGAGACCCAGGAGCAGTTGGATTTCTTGCGCGAGCATGGGTGCGATGAAGTGCAAGGCTATCTGTTTGGTCGCCCGATGCCAGCACATCTACTGGTCAAGCAACTGCAAGCGGCCAGTGATGAACTGCACATGTGAATCCTGCCTCTCATCACCGTGAATCGCATTCATATGCCAGATAAAACCCATTGAGTTAGAATGCCCTCCTTTTCTGCCCCCGATCCCTGAGGACCGCCATGTTCAGCCGTGATTTGACACTTGCCAAGTTCGACGCCGACCTTTTTGCCGCCATGGAGCAAGAAGCTCAGCGCCAGGAAGAACATATTGAGCTGATCGCTTCGGAAAACTACACCAGCCCAGCGGTCATGGAAGCTCAAGGCTCGGTTCTGACCAACAAATACGCCGAAGGCTACCCGGGTAAGCGCTACTACGGCGGCTGCGAATACGTCGACGTCGTTGAGCAACTGGCTATCGACCGTGCAAAAGAGCTGTTCGGCGCCGATTACGCCAACGTTCAGCCACACGCCGGTTCCCAGGCCAACAGCGCTGTCTACCTGGCCCTGTTGTCGGCTGGCGACACCATCCTGGGCATGAGCCTGGCACACGGCGGTCACCTGACCCACGGCGCCAGCGTTTCGTCCTCGGGCAAGCTGTACAACGCCATCCAGTACGGCATCGACGCCAACGGCCTGATCGACTACGACGAAGTAGAGCGTCTGGCCGTTGAGCACAAGCCAAAAATGATCGTGGCCGGTTTCTCTGCCTACTCGCAGATCCTGGACTTCCCGCGTTTCCGCGCTATCGCTGACAAGGTTGGCGCCTACCTGTTCGTCGACATGGCTCACGTAGCCGGTCTGGTAGCGGCTGGCGTTTACCCTAACCCGGTTCCGTTTGCTGACGTGGTCACCACCACCACTCACAAAACCCTGCGCGGTCCACGTGGCGGCCTGATCCTGGCCAAGGCCAACGCCGACATCGAGAAGAAGCTGAACTCGGCTGTCTTCCCGGGTTCGCAAGGCGGCCCACTGGAGCACGTCATCGCCGCCAAGGCCGTGTGCTTCAAAGAAGCTCTGCAACCAGAGTTCAAGGCTTACCAGCAACAAGTCGTGAAAAACGCCCAAGCCATGGCATCGGTGTTTATCGAGCGCGGCTTTGACGTGGTATCGGGCGGTACTGAAAACCACCTGTTCCTGCTGTCGCTGATCAAGCAGGAAATCTCCGGCAAAGACGCTGACGCCGCACTGGGCAAAGCGTTCATCACCGTGAACAAAAACTCCGTGCCGAACGATCCACGCTCCCCGTTCGTGACCTCGGGTCTGCGTTTCGGTACTCCGGCTGTTACCACTCGCGGCTTCAAAGTAGAAGAGTGCCGTGAACTGGCTAACTGGATCTGCGACATCCTGGCTGATATCAACAACGAAGCCGTTATCGACGCCGTTCGCGAAAAAGTCAAAGCCATCTGCGCCAAGCTGCCGGTATACGGCAACTAAGTGTAAATAGCTGAATAAAAAGCCCGACTCTTGAGCCGGGCTTTTTATTGCCCCAGTTATTTTGAAACATATCGCCATATGTCCATGGGTGATAACGACCTAATCTGAACTTTATGCTTTTCACCAACAACAGAGTTCAGACAATGACTAACGATACACAACAATCATTCATCGCCACCTTACAAGTACCGAACCATAACCTTCATCTATTAGGGACGCTTCACGGCCAGCCTGTAACAGTCACTGACGTATTTGCCAGCGGCGGTTTCTTCACCGGCCGGCCGCAGACCAGAGACGACTCCGCAGCCGTGGGGATTCAGGCCCACGCCACAGGCGGGGTCAAGACGGTACTCAAACTATATTTCCGGCATACCGTAAAAGGGTATGAAATACATATCAAACACGCCGGCCAATATGATCGGCATCGGCTGGCCAAAAACCATATGGATATACTCTATGCGAGAAGTCCGACACTAAAACACCCACTTACCTTCACGTTGCTAGATGAAAACAATACGGCCGTTACAGCGGACAACTTAAGTCAAGCTCATACGCTGATCACTCTAAAAACTCACAACAATAAATATATAGGGGTAAAAAGAGCCAAGGGCTCGCCTCACTCATACTTGGGGGAAACCGCTGAAAGCCACAAAATGGTATTTCTTTTAAGTGTGATAGAAAGAAACGGGGCTTATTAACCCACACCGGTTCATCTTTATGTGGGAGCGGGCTTGCTCGCGATTCAGGCAATGCGGTCTTTCAGACAAACCGTGTCGATATCATCGCGAGCAAGCCCGCTCCCACACAATGTAGTACGTGACGTTTTTATTCGGGTAGCAAACGCCAGCCCAATACGTTCAGCAGGTCACTACCGGCGCGAAGCAACAGCGTCGCAGCCATTGGCAAAGCGGTGCGAAAAACCCGCTATTTTCGTGAGGCTAGAACATCAAACCCCTCGCGAATCTTGGCTTCAGGCAAGTCATCGGCAATAAATACCATCACGCTGTCGCGCACCTCACCCTCCGCCCACTCAGTGTCCCAGTCGAAGCCATAGAGCTTGAGCACGCCCTGAAACACCAGCCGTCGATCTTCACCGGCAATGCTCAGCACGCCTTTGTAACGCAGCAATTGCTTGCCGTGATCTTCCAGCAGTTCGTTCATGAACGCGCTGAGGCTGTCGATATCCAGCGGTGTTTCGGTGCGCAGCACAAGGCTTGAGATGCGGTCGATAGATGACGCAGGCTGCACCGGACGCAAATTCAGGCCACCGCCCAAGTCTGCATTGAGATTGAACCCTCGGACATCCAGCAACTCGGCCAGATCTATCTTGCCGTGCTCAACCACACGAATCGGCGCCCGGCGGTTGATACGGGTCAAGCGTTCGCTTAAGGCATCAAAGGTGGCGTCATCCACCAGGTCGCGCTTGCTCACCAACAGGCGGTCAGCAAAACCGATTTGTGCCTGGGCGATGGTTTGGCTCAGGTGTACATCGGCGTGCGCGGCGTCCACCAGGGTGATGATGCCGTCCAGCAGGTAACGCTCGCGCAGTTCTTCGTCTATGAAAAAGGTTTGCGCCACCGGTGCCGGGTCGGCCAGGCCGGTGCATTCGATCACCAGGCGGTCGAACGCTATTTCGCCACTGTCCAGACGCTCCAGCAGCAGGTACAGCGCCTTGGTCAGGTCGGTGTGAATGGTGCAGCACACACAGCCATTGGCCAGTGTCATGACTTGCACGGGCTCATCACCCAACAACTGGGTATCGATCCCGGCATCGCTGAATTCGTTCTCGATCACGGCGATTTTCAGGCCATGTTCGGCCTTGAGCAGGTAACGCAACAAGGTGGTTTTACCGGCACCCAAAAAGCCACTGAGGATGGTGACGGGGATTGGAGAGGACATGCACAGTCTCCTTGAAATGACGCAAAAAAAAGTGGGAGCGTGCTTGCCCGCGACTCAAGCAGCGCGGTGTAACGGATACACCGCAGAGCACTCATCGCGAGCAAGCCCGCTCCCACAGTCAGATGCAACTTAGCCCTGAGGGGCTAGCAGCACTTGGGCCCACCCTTGCCGCCGTAACGGGCTTCCTGGCGTTCGCGGAAGAACGCCTCGTAGCTCATGACAGGCTTGTCCGGGTGCTTGGTTTGCATATGCTCGACGTAGTTGTCGTAGTCGGGCATGCCGACCATCAGGCGCGCGGCCTGACCGAGGTATTTACCGAGGCGACTCAGGTCATTGAACATGATTGCAACCCTCTGTTATGCATCCGGCATGACTTGGTACGGCGACTCTTTATCCGTACGTACTTTACTGCCCCATGCTGCCACGCCCACCTTGATCGCAAAGAACAGAATGCTGAACACCACGAACAGGAACAGCACGGTCAGACCGGCGTTGGTGTAGGCGTTGATGATCACGTGCTGCATCTGGTCGATGTTTTTCGCCGGGGCAATGACTTGGCCCGCTTCCAGCGCAGTGCTGTACTTGTTGGCCAGGGCCAGGAAGCCGACCGCAGGGTTGGCGTCGAACAGCTTGATAAAACCTGCAACGGTGGTGCAGATCAGCAGCCAGATCGCTGGCAGCATGGTCACCCAAATGTAGCGTTGACGCTTCATTTTGATCAGCACAACGGTTGCCAGCATCAGCGCGATACCCGCCAGCATCTGGTTAGAGATACCGAACAGCGGCCACAGGGTGTTGATGCCGCCCAATGGATCGATCACGCCCTGATAAAGCAGGTAACCCCACATCGCTACACAAAGGCCTGTTGCCAGCATGTTGGCGCCCCAGGACTCGGTGCGCTTGAGTGCAGGCACAAAGCTGCCCAGCAAGTCTTGCAGCATAAAGCGACCGGCACGGGTACCGGCGTCAACCGCCGTCAAGATAAACAGGGCTTCAAACAAAATGGCGAAGTGATACCAGAACGCCATTGTGTTTTCGCCCGGCAACACGTTATGCAGGATCTGAGCGATACCCACAGCCAGTGTCGGTGCGCCGCCGGCACGGGCCAGAACGGTGGTTTCACCAATATCCTTGGCCAGTGCGGTCAGTGCATCCGGGGTAATTGCAAAGCCCCAGCTGCTAACGGTTTGCGCAACAGTCACCACATCACCGCCGACGATGGCCGCCGGGCTGTTCATGGCGAAGTACACGCCCGGCTCGATGACCGAAGCGGCAACCATGGCCATGATGGCCACGAAGGACTCCATCAACATCGCGCCGTAGCCGATGTACCGGGAGTTGCATTCGTTATCCAGCAACTTGGGTGTAGTACCCGAAGAAATCAGTGCGTGGAAACCCGATACCGCACCGCAGGCAATGGTGATGAACAGGAACGGGAACAGACCGCCTTTCCAGACTGGGCCAGTACCGTCGGTAAACTGGGTCAATGCTGGCATTTTCAGCTCAGGCATGGTGACCAGAATGCCGATGGCCAGTGCCACGATGGTGCCGATTTTAAGGAAGGTCGACAGGTAGTCACGCGGTGCCAGAACCAGCCAAACCGGCAGCACGGCTGCAACAAAACCATAACCGATCAGCATCCAGGTGATCTGCGTACCGGTGAAGGTAAACACCGGAGCCCATTCAGGGCTTGCCGCAATCTGGCCCCCCAGCCAGATCGAGCCGAGCAACAGCAGCACACCGACAATGGAGATCTCACCGATGCGGCCCGGGCGGATGTAGCGCATGTAAATGCCCATGAACATCGCAATCGGGATGGTCGCCATCACGGTGAACATGCCCCACGGGCTTTCGGCCAGGGCCTTGACCACGATCAGCGCCAGCACCGCCAGGATGATGATCATGATCAGGAAGCAACCAAACAGCGCGATGGTGCCCGGGATCTTGCCCATTTCCTCACGCACCATGTCGCCCAAAGAGCGACCGTTGCGGCGAGTGGACATGAACAGGACCATGAAGTCCTGCACCGCACCGGCCAGAACAACACCGGCGATCAGCCAGAGCGTGCCCGGCAGATAGCCCATTTGCGCGGCCAAAACCGGCCCCACCAACGGTCCGGCGCCAGCGATGGCGGCGAAGTGGTGACCAAAAAGAATGTGCTTGTTGGTCGGCACATAGTCCAGACCATCGTTGTTGAGCACTGCAGGCGTAGCGCGACTGGGGTCGAGCTGCATCACCTTGGTGGCAATAAACAGGCTGTAATAACGGTAAGCAACCAGATAAATGGCAACCGCTGCCACTACGATCCACAAGGCGTTGATCGCCTCGCCCCGGCGTAACGCAACTACGCCAAGGGCGCAGGCTCCTACAATTGCCAGCACCAGCCACGGAATGTGGCGTAGCAGGCTATTTTTATTATTCATTTTTTAATTCCGGCCAGTTGGACAAGAAAGACTGCCCCCGGAGTTTAGCGCTCTTGGCTCTAAAGACCAGCCCCTAACGTTGGTCTAGAGCCTTCTTTTGTGGGTTTGTCTTGCCTGACGCTCAGATAAACCGCTTATGTAAATCAGGGAATACAAGTTGCGCAAACCACACCGGAAACCCCGGATGGATAAGCCGCGACTTTGGTGAGGGGCTGTCTACCACACCCAAGTGCACCAACAGTTTCAACTGGTTGATTGCCGTTCTTTCACCCAAGCCCATATAGACCTTGAAGTCGTTACGCAGCACCGCGCCCTGGGTAATAAGGATATGCAGTGCGCGGGCGGTTTCTGGCTTGATGCCCGCAGCGATAAAACGTTCATCGAAGACCACGGCACGCTCAAGACGAGAACGCAGTGCATCGCGATCCAGTGCGTCCAGCATATAGGTCATTTGGTCGATACAAGTGCGCAGCATAAAGCGCACAAATGCTTGCAAGGCCTTCAAGGACAATTGCCCACGGCCGTCCAGATCGCCCTGACGATGTTGATCCGCCATGGCCAAATGCTGGTAATAGGCCTCATGATTACGGGCCAACCCTCTGGATAAAGACCATAACGGTGACGCGAGTCCCAGCTTCAATAACTGCAGATGAGTGATCATCCTCACCACCCGACCATTGCCATCTGGAAAAGGTTGAACCCAAGCCAGACGATGGTGATAGCCCAGTGCTGCAATCAAGCGATAACGCGGATCTGCAACCCGCCCATAAACGACTTGCATCCGCTCAAGCATGAGACGTATAGCTTGATAAGCAGGCGCATCGTGCTGACCGACCGAGACGTTGAGTTGGGCAATATCTCTGAGTTGTCCGGGCACCATGGGTGTATCCAGACCCTGGATCCGAAGTTCTTGCTCACTCGCATCACGAAAGAGTCCGCGATGAACAAGGGAAACAAAACTCACCGAAAACAGATTCCGCCAGTCTGGACCACCGTCCCTGTCAATGATTCGCTCAAGTGCTCGCTGAACATGGACATGGGAAGTTGCGATTTCAGTCAACTGCTTGGCTGAGCGCTTGATACGAGCCTTTTGCTCTATCACCTTGGGCTCGGTGTACTGCCCTTCGATAAGGTTCGAATAAAAGCTGTTGGTCAGCTGTAACAGTTGACCAATACGTTCAGCGGTCTCGCCAGGGTAAAGACCTTCAAGGCGGCCTTTTAATGTCAGCATCTGATCCGCCATCTCGACCATATCAGCCGGAATCGGGTCGAATAACAGAGGTTCAAGCCAGCTAACGGTGTCGTAAAGCTCAGTCATGGCGGACTCTTTTGCAGATTTATTAGCACATCGTATTTATAGACTAAAGCCTATAAATACAGGCCAAAACCGACATTAACAGACAACTAAAAACCTGACTATTGCAGATTTTTTTACAGATATGAAACCCTATTCAAACAACGCATCCAGTGCCTGCTCAAGGCGGGTCACACCGATGACCTTCAAGCCCGGCGGAGACTCTTTGGGGGCGTTGCCCTTGGGCACGATGGCACGCTTGAAACCGTGCTTGGCCGCTTCTTTAAGCCGCTCCTGACCGCTGGGTACCGGGCGCACTTCGCCGGACAAGCCAACCTCACCAAACACCAGCAGATCATGGGGCAGCGGTCGATTGCGCAGACTGGACATCACCGCCGCCATCAGCGCCAGGTCGGACGCGGTTTCCAGCACCTTGACCCCGCCCACCACGTTAAGGAATACATCCTGATCATGAGTGGGAATACCGCCGTGGCGATGCAGGACAGCCAGCAGCATGGCCAGTCGATTCTGATCCAGACCCAGGGTCACACGGCGCGGGTTGGACATATGGCTGTCGTCCACCAGTGCCTGCACTTCCACCAGCATGGGACGGGTGCCCTCCCAGGTGGCCATGACGACGCTGCCCGGCACTTCTTCCTGAGCACGGGTAAGAAAAATAGCTGACGGGTTGGAGACTTCTTTCAGGCCTTTGTCGGTCATGCCGAACACACCCAGCTCGTTGACCGCGCCAAACCGATTTTTCACTGCGCGCAACAGACGCAAGCGACCGTCAGACTCACCCTCGAAATACAGCACGGTGTCGACCATATGCTCCAGCACCCGCGGTCCGGCCAGCGCACCCTCTTTGGTCACGTGGCCCACCAGGAAAATGGCCGTGCCGCTCGACTTGGCATAACGCACCAGCAATGCCGCACTTTCTCGCACCTGGGACACACCGCCCGGCGCCGACTGCAGTTGCTCGGTGAAGATGGTCTGGATTGAGTCGATCACCATGACCTTGGGTTTTTCGAGCTTGGCGGTGGCGATGATGTTTTCGATACAGGTTTCGGTCATCACCTTGAGCTGATCCTGGGGCAGCCCCAGGCGTCGGGCGCGCATGGCCACTTGCTGCTGGGACTCTTCGCCAGTGACATACAGCGCAGGCATGCGCGTAGCCATCTGACACAAGGTTTGCAGCAAGATAGTGGACTTGCCGATACCCGGGTCACCGCCGATCAACACCACCGAACCATCGACCAGACCGCCCCCGAGCACCCGATCCAGCTCACCGGAAGCGGTGGAGAAGCGCGGGATTTCTGCAATGCTGACTTCGGCCAGGGTTTTGATCTGGGCCTGTTGCCCTGTCCAGCCGGTACGGCCACTGGGCGGCGCGGCGCCGCCGCTTTCTACAATGGTCTCGACCAGGGTGTTCCAGACGCCGCACTCGCCGCACTGCCCTGCCCACTTGGGAAAGGTTGCGCCGCACTCTGTGCAGCCGTAAATGCGCTTGGGCTTGGCCATCTGAACTCCAGGGAAAAAACGCGATGATAGCCCACTGAGCTTTGATCAGTGCGGCGCGGGCATGATCTGCCATGCTGAATTACACTGCACCCACCAACTTCATCTGTAACAAGGAATATCCAATGAGCGTGATAAGTGAGTTCAAGGCCTTCGCGGTCAAAGGGAACGTGGTCGATATGGCCGTCGGTATCATCATCGGCGCGGCATTTGGCAAAATCGTTTCGTCCTTCGTGGGTGACGTGGTCATGCCACCGCTGGGCCTGTTGATTGGCGGTGTGGACTTCAGTGACCTGGCCATTACGCTGAAAGCGGCCGTTGGCGATGCCCCGGCCGTGGTCGTGGCATATGGCAAATTCATCCAGAGCGTGATCGACTTTATCATCGTCGCGTTTGCCATCTTTATGGGTGTAAAGGCAATCAACCGCCTGAAGCGCGAAGAGGCAGTCGCGCCAAGCGCCCCGCCTCTTCCTTCTAAAGAAGAAGAACTGCTGGGCGAAATTCGTGACCTGCTTAAAGTTCAAAACAACCGACCTTAACTGCCCAACATGAATAACGGCGCCCCAGGGCGCCGTTATTTATTTCATGCTGCTCGACATATAAAACTTACACTACCAGTAGTTCTCAACAGCAACTTGTCCGGGCCGACGACTCAGGCTCAACTGCATGTCACGGGCCTTCAACAACTTGCGTGTGTCATCAATCATTTGCGGATTGCCACATAACATCACCCGCGAATGTTCGCGGGTCAGATCAACACCCGCCGCCTGCTCAAGTTCACCGTTTTCGATCAAGGTGGTCATTCGCCCGTTCAATGCACCGGGCACTCGCTCACGGGTGACGATCGGAACATACACAAACTTGTGTGCATACTCAGCAAGGTAATCACGGGAAAATAAGCCTGCGATGAGATCCTGATAGGCCAGTTCGCGCGCTTCGCGGGCACTGTAAACCAGCACAATGCGCTCGAATTTTTCCCATACTTCAAAATCCTGGAGGATCGACAGGAACGGTGCAATGCCGGTCCCCGTTGCCAGCAACCACAGATCACGCCCGTCAACAAAACGATCCAGGGTCAAAAAACCAAATGCCTGGCGCTCCACCAGCAAGGTGTCACCCACTTCAAGACGACTGAGCTCACTGGTGAACTCTCCCCCCGGTACCACAATCGAAAAGAACTCCAAGAACTCGTCATGGGGTGAAGAGACCATGGAATAGGCGCGCCAAACCGTACTGCCATCCGCCTTGGTCACGCCAAGCCTTGCAAACTGGCCTGCGGTAAAGCGAAAGCCCGGGTCGCGAGTGGTACGCAATGTGAACAGGCTGGGGGTCAGCGGTGTGACATCGAGAAGCGTCTGCTGGGTAAATTTTTCTGCGCTGGCAGTCATGGGGCACTCCATTGACGAATGCCTCTAGTGTCGCCTAAAGACGCCTGGAGAAACACCGATGGTTTGTGATGGCTTTGAGACAGCCTTCCAGGGGCAAACAAGGGGTCGCCGACAAGGTTCGTATTAATTAACTCACACAGTGCCCGGATCCAATTTATCTAAAGCAACACACAGCTATATATATAAACCCGAAAAAGCATAATTAAACTCACTGTTTAAATTATCACCCGCATCTATAAACACGCCATACTACCCACCCCCTATTTATATTTTGTAACCAACAACAACATTTCAAACACCATCTAGAATAAACTTAGTAACACACCGCCTATTGCCACCCACTTACTGTCGGGCCGCCGGAGCGCCTTATGACCGCACATCATTTAATCAACCAGAACCAACACTTCGCCTGCAGAAGCGAAGCTGAATTGGGTTCCGACACACTCAAACGAATAGAAGAGTACGGCTTTAATTATTTCTTCTTTCGCACGATCCCTCGACATGGCAATGTAATAACGAATAGTAAAGTATTAACAAACTATCCAAATGATTATGTCGAGCGGTATGAAAAAGGGCCTCTTACGCAAAAAAATCCACTCATGACTCACTGCCAACTATCGATCCTGCCCATTATTTGGAGCGCCGATGTTTTTCGTGATGCTCCCGACCAGTGGAAAGCCACCCAAACCTGCGGGCTGACCTATGGCTGGTCGCAGTCGGTGCATGACCCCAATGGCGCAGTGAGCATGTTGAGCCTTGCCAGAAAAGACCCTCCTGTGTCGCAGGACGAGTTTTCGGGCAAAGCTGCCAGCGTGCTGTGGCTGTGCAATCAGTTACACAGCGCCATGCTCGAACGCTTCCACCTGCGCCATAGGCTGACGATCAACATCATGCGTTTGTCCGAACGTGAGTTGGAAGTCCTCAAGTGGACTGCCGAAGGCAAAATCGCTTCCGACATTGCCATGATTCTGAGCCTGAGCACCCGCACCGTGAACTTCCATATCAGTGGTGCAATGAAAAAACTGGGGGCCAGCAACAAAACCTCGGCCGTGGTCATGGCGGCCAGGTTTGGCCTGCTGTAAACGGACACTGCGCTAAAGTGGATAAACCCGTCAGGCAATCTGCGGCAAAAAAAAGTAAAATCACGCCTACCTGTAAAACCACGGACTCCTCTGTTTGCCAGCCTCCCCCTCAGGGGCAAGACATGCAGTTGTCGATTCCTCAGAGTTTGTATAAATGCCTGTGCTAGAAAGCCCCTTCGCCCAACTTCGCCTGATCCGCCAACCCGAGCAGCAAAACGAGCCCTTGCAGGCCTTTGATGCGGCAGATGAGTATTTGCTTAATCACCTGGCTGAGCAGGCGTTGCCCGCAAACAGCCGGGTGCTGGTGCTCAATGACAGTTTTGGTGCCCTGGCGGTCAGTCTGGTCAACACCCTGCATGTCACCAGCAGCAGCGACTCCTTTCTCGCCATTCAGGCGCTGGAAAAGAATCTGGTGCGCAATGGCCATGCTTACGATGCGGTATCGATCATCCCTGCCAGCCAGCCTCTGGTCGGGCCTTTCGACTGTGTACTGGTGCGTGTTCCCAAGACCCTGGCGCTGCTTGAAGAGCAACTGATCCGCCTGCAAGGCCAATTGGCACCCGGAGCACAGGTCATCGCAGGCGCGATGGTCAAACACTTGCCCCGCGCCGCAGGCGATCTGCTGGAGCGCTACATTGGCCCGGTACAGGCCTCGCTGGCGGTCAAAAAAGCCCGTTTGCTGGTGTCCACGTCCCAGGCCCTGGGGCCATTTACATCGCCGTACCCCACGCGCTATCGACTGGAAAGGCCGGCCATCGAGCTGCTCAACCACGCCAACGTGTTCTGCCGCGAAGACCTCGATATCGGCACTCGGGCATTCCTGCCCCACCTGCCAAAAAACCTGGGCACTGCACGGGTTGCCGACCTGGGCTGCGGCAATGGTGTACTGGCCATTGCCAGCGCGCTGAATAACCCGCAAGCGCAGTACACGCTGGTCGATGAGTCGTTCATGGCCGTGCAGTCTGCCCGCGAGAACTGGCAAGCCGCATTGGGTGATCGCGAGGTCATTGTGCGGGCTGACGACGGTTTGGCGAGCCAGGCACCGGACTCACTGGACGTAGTGCTGTGCAATCCGCCGTTCCATCAGCAACAAGTGGTGGGAGACTTTCTGGCCTGGCGCATGTTCCAGCAGGCCCGTGAGGCGCTGGTAGTGGGGGGTGCGCTGTACATCGTCGGCAACCGTCATCTGGGCTATCACAGCAAGCTGGCCAAACTGTTTCGGGGCGTCGAACAAGTGGCCGCCACTCCCAAGTTTGTGATCCTCAAGGCGCGCAAGTAATAAAAAAACCCGCCTGGGCGGGTCATAAAACCGTAGCCGCAAGGCTACGGGATGGGAAGTCAGTGGCTCTTCATGCCTGCGGCGGTCATGAACAGGCGGATCAGCCAGGCAAATACTGCCAGGCTCGCCACACTGGCGGTCCAGATCACCAGCAACCAGCCAATGCGTTGCCACAAGGGCTTTTTTTCGCACTCTTGAACGTCGTTTAGATAATCCTTGCCGGCCATGTTCGGGCCTCCTCTGGGGAAAAGGCTGTGGCCCTCAGGCCACAGCGGCATGTACGACTAGTGATAACCGTCTTCGTGAGTCACCTTGCCGCGGAACACGTAGTAGCTCCAGAAGGTGTAACCGAGAATAAACGGGATGATAAACAAGGTGCCTACCAGCATGAAGCCCTGGCTTTGGGGTGGTGCCGCTGCATCCCAGATCGAGATCGAAGGCGGGATGATGTTCGGCCACAAGCTGATACCCAGACCGCTGTAACCCAGGAAGATCAACACCAGGGTCAACAGAAACGGCGTGTAGTGAGCCTTGCGCGCTATCGCCTTGAGCAGACCATACATCGTCACCAAGACCAGGATCGGCACCGGCAAGAACCAGAACAGGTTCGGCAGTGTGAACCAGCGTGCAGCAATGTCAGTGTGCGCCAGTGGCGTCCACAGGCTGACGATGCCCATCAGCACCAGTACGGCCAACGCCAGCGGGCGACCCAGCTTGTGCATGCGCTCCTGCAAGTGGCCTTCGGTTTTCATGATCAGCCAGGTGCAGCCAAGCAATGCATAGGCCACGATCAGGGCAATCCCGCAGAACACAGTGAACGGTGAAAGCCAGTCCAGCCCGCCCCCCGCATACTGACGGTTAACCACCGGAATCCCATCAATGAAGGCCCCCAGCGCCACCCCCTGGAAGAAGGTTGCCACCAGCGAGCCGCCAATAAAGGACTTGTCCCAGAGATGGCGTTTTTCTGGCCGTGCCTTGAAGCGGAACTCAAAGGCGACGCCCCGAAAGATCAACCCCATCAGCATCAGCATCAGTGGCAGGTACAGTGCCGACAACACGACCGAGTAGGCCAGCGGGAAGGCACCAAACAATGCCGCGCCGCCCAGTACCAACCAGGTTTCGTTACCGTCCCAGACAGGGGCGACCGTATTCATCATCACATCGCGGTCGCTCTCGCCCTTGATAAAGGGAAAGAGGATGCCGATCCCGAGATCGAAACCATCCATGACCACATACATCATGATCCCGAAGATGATGATGATTGCCCAGATAAGTGGCAGATCAATACCCATGACTCAATTCCCCTTAGTCAGGCTGTCGCTGTGGCCTTCATCTGTACCCTCATGGGCCGCAGACAGAGGACGGGCAGGCGTGCGTTGCTGGCCTGGGCCACCGTGGGTGTCTTCTTCGCCTTCGTGGGTAATCGGACCTTTGCGTACCAGACGCATCATGTAACCCAGACCCGCACCAAACAGCGCGAAATACACCACGACAAACATGACCAGCGTGACGCTCATTTGCATGACGCTGTGGTTGGACGACGCATCCGAAGTGCGCATCAGCCCGTAAACCACCCACGGCTGGCGACCGATCTCGGTGGTGAACCAACCCGCAAGGATCGCGATCAGGCCCGATGGTCCCATCCACAGCACCATACGCAGGAACCAGCGGTTCTCGTACAGGGTGCCGCGCCTGCGCAGCCATACGCTCCAAAGCCCGACGAAGATCATCAACATGCCCAGCGCCACCATGATGCGGAAGCTAAAGAACACGATGGTCGAGTTGGGGCGATCCTCTGGCGGGAACTCCTTCAACGCAGGGATTTGCTTGTCCAGGCTGTGCGTCAGAATCAGGCTGCCCAGGTACGGGATCTGAATCTTGTAGTCCGTGGTTTCGGTCTTCATGTTCGGGATACCAAACAGAATCAGCGGCGTTGGCTCACCGGGTTTGTTTTCCCAGTGACCTTCCATGGCCGCGATTTTTGCTGGCTGATACTTGAGGGTATTCAAACCGTGGGCATCACCGATCAGCGCCTGTACCGGCGCAACCACCAGGGCCATCCACATGGCCATCGAGAACATGCGGCGAATGGCCGGCGTGTTACGACCGCGCAACAGATGCCAGGCCGCTGACGCGCCGACGAAAAATGCCGTGGCGACAAAGGCGGCCGTGGCCATATGCGCCAGACGGTAAGGGAACGAAGGGTTGAAAATGACCGCCAGCCAGTCCACCGGAATCACTCGACCATCGATGATTTCGAAGCCTTGCGGGGTTTGCATCCAGCTGTTGGAGGCCAGGATCCAGAAGGTAGAGACCAGCGTTCCCAGGGCCACCATCGCGGTCGAGAAGAAGTGCATCCCCCGGCCCACGCGATTCCAGCCAAACAGCATGACGCCCAGAAAACCCGCTTCAAGGAAGAATGCAGTCAGTACTTCATAGGTCAGCAGCGGCCCGGTAACAGCACCGGCAAAATCCGAGAACCTCGACCAGTTCGTGCCGAACTGGTAGGCCATGACCAGGCCCGATACAACGCCCATGCCGAAGTTGACGGCGAAAATCTTCGACCAAAAGTGGTACAGGTCGCGGTAGGTATCGTCACGGGTTTTCAGCCACATGCCTTCGAGCACCATCAAATAACTGGCGAGACCGATGGTAATGGCGGGAAAAATGATGTGGAACGATATGGTAAACGCGAACTGAATTCGGGCGAGCTCGAGAGCATCCAAACCGAACATAAGTCTTCCTCTATCAGGTATCAGGTCGTTGAGGACCCAGACTTCGCGCCTGAATCCAACTACCCTGCACGCCGTGGCCACCGCGAATCGCTGCTCGCTTTCAAAACCACAACACCAAGGGATCTGGCCGGCTGGCCACTCAGACAAAAACCCAAAGGCTTTGATCTGGATCAAGCATGGATGAAAGAGTAGTCCATTCCTGACACACGGCTAATGTGGTTTGTTGTCGCGTGACACGATGCCTCAGGCCTTGATATAGACCGTTGCAAGAACCACAAGGAATCGCGCAAAAGCCCTGTTTGACCCAACGTGGGGCGCTGGGGATATGTGATATTTCGAGTCATTATTTGTTACAAGACAATGATAATCTCAACGTCCCCCCACCCTCGGCCACGACCTCTTTTAAATGACCAGCCAGCCCCTTCTGCTCCGCCATCACCGGCCATTTGTGGCCTTCTGGTTTGCCCGTATCTTCACCGCCAGTGCATTTCAAATGCTCACCGTGGCCATCGGCTGGAACCTCTACCAACTGACTGGCAACGTGATGGACCTGGGATGGGTGGGCTTGATCGAGTTCGCGCCGCGCCTGCTGTTTATGCTGCACACCGGGCATGTGGCCGACCGCTATGATCGTCGCAGAGTGGCGGCCCTGTGCCAGTCGCTACAGGCAATGATCGCCCTGACATTGGCCATCAGCAGCGCAGGCGATCACATCACCCGGGAAATGATCTTTATCCTGGCGTTTTTGCTGGGTGCCGCCCGCTCCTTCGAAATGCCCGCCACCCAGGCGCTGCTGCCTTCGATCGTGCCGGTTGAGCTGTTTCCGCGCGCAGTGGCGGCGGCACAAGCGGCGCAACAATCGGCCACCATTGTCGCGCCAGCGTTTGGGGGCTTGTTGTATGCGTTTGGCAGCGTCTGGGTGTATGGCCCGAGCGTTGCGCTGTATCTGATTGCGGCACTGCTGATGAGTAACCTCCCCGCCCGCCAGTTGCCGCTGAACAAAGCCAAGGCCACGCTGGACTCCCTGCTCGCGGGCATTCGCTTCATTCGCAGTCGCCCTGACGTCCTCGGCGCCATCTCCCTGGATCTGTTTGCCGTCCTGCTGGGCGGGGCCACGGCGCTGCTGCCTGTGTTTGCCAAGGATATTTTGCTGACCGGCCCCTGGGGCCTGGGCATGCTGCGCTCGGCACCGGCGGTCGGCGCCCTGCTGATGTCATTGTGGCTGGCCAGATTCGCGGTGGAGCGCAAGGTGGGGCGCGTCATGTTTACCGCGGTGGGGATATTCGGGGTCGCCACCATCGCGTTCGGCCTGTCGACCTCGTTCTGGTTTTCAATGGCAGTGCTGGTGGTTCTTGGCGCGGCGGACATGATCAGCATGGTGATCCGCGCCTCGTTCGTGCAACTGGAGACCCCGGATGAAATGCGTGGCCGGGTGAGCGCGGTCAACGGATTGTTTATCGGCGCGTCCAACCAGCTGGGGGAATTCGAATCCGGAGTGACGGCCCACTGGCTGGGCACAGTGCCCGCCGTGGTGTTGGGCGGGGTTGGCACGCTGGTCGTCACCGGGCTGTGGATAAAACTGTTCCCGGGGCTGGCCAACCGGGACCGGATGGTGGAAGAGCACAAAACCCTGTAGTGCTGCCGCAGGCTGCGATAAGGGCCGAAGGACCTTCGTTCTTTAAAAAGAGCGGCTCCTGCGGGCCCGATCGCAACCTGCGGCAGCGACTACAGGTGAGGATCTCACTTTATATATAGCCGCACACCCAGCCGGTTGTGCGGCGGCACCAGCGAGGTGTTGCTGAACTCGAACCAGCCACCGTCCTTGTTGCCCAGGTCAAAGGTATACACGTGCCCCACCGTGGTGCCCGCACCGTTGCAGGCCACCAGCCCCTCGCCCTGGTTACAGACCGCAGCCCGCACACCGTCCACTTCCTGGCCATCGAGCGTGACATTCGGCTGGCCGCCGTAACCGCGCTCCAGCACATAGACCTTGATACCAGGGCCCTTGTGGTCGCAGCGGGTCTGCTCACGACCATCGGACACATCCTCTACAGCGCAGGAAACAGACGCCACTTTAAGAATTTCCAGGGTGCTCAGGGGTGTCGCGGGCGCGGCGCTGATCGCGGCACTTATAAGGAAGCCGACACAGGCTGAAATCGACGTGATGACGTGCTTCATGGATCCCTCCTAAAACTGGCACGCAGTATGCCTGCGACATCAAGGTTATAAAACAAGGCCCAGCAGGGTAACCAAAGCAGCCATATGTACGAGCTGCTGGTATGATGCGCGGCTTTTTCCGACAGACAGAAATTCTTCAGACGGTCCACGTCTGTGCTTTGCTGTTGAAAACGATTTAATCACGGCGCATTTGGCGCCACGGGGACTGGCATGCTGGAAAGGCTGTTTCAACTCAAAGCACACAACACCAATGTGCGTACCGAGATTCTTGCGGGTATCACCACCTTCCTGGCGATGGCCTACATCCTGTTCGTCAACCCGAGCATTCTCGGCGAGACGGGCATGGACAAAGGCGCCATATTTGTTGCCACCTGTCTGGCGGCGGCTATCGGTTCGGCGACCATGGGCATTATCGCCAACTACCCGATTGCACTGGCACCGGGCATGGGCCTGAACGCCTTCTTCACCTACACCGTGGTGCTGCACTTGGGCCACACCTGGCAGGTAGCGCTGGGGGCGGTGTTTATCTCGGCGGTGCTGTTCTTCCTGTTGTCGATCTTTCGCATCCGCGAATGGATCATCAACAGCATCCCCCTGCCACTGCGTTCGGCGATTGCCGCCGGTATCGGCCTGTTCCTGGCGCTGATTGCCCTGGGTAACGCCGGTATCGTGGTTGCCAACAAGGCAACCCTGGTCGGCATGGGCGATCTGGCTCAGCCAAAAGTGATCCTGGCCTCCCTGGGCTTTGCCCTGATTGTTGCCCTTGAGGCAATGAAAGTCCGCGGCGCGGTGCTGATCGGCATTCTGGCCGTGACCATTGCTTCCATTGCAATGGGCGTCACCGATTTCGGTGGCGTCGTGTCGATGCCACCTTCCCTGGCCCCGACCTTCCTGCAACTGGACATCAAGGGGGCTCTGGACATCGGCCTGATCAGCGTGATCTTCGCCTTCCTGTTCGTTGACCTGTTCGACAACTCCGGCACATTGATCGGCGTCGCCAAGCGCGCTGGCTTGATGGGCAAAGACGGCCACATGCCAAAAATGGGCCGCGCCCTGATCGCTGACAGCACCGCGGCCATGGCCGGTTCGTTGCTGGGTACTTCGACCACCACCAGCTACATCGAGTCGGCGGCAGGCGTGAGCGCCGGTGGCCGTACCGGTCTGACGGCCATCGTGGTCGGCATCATGTTCCTGCTGGCGTTGTTCTTCTCGCCATTGGCCGCCAGCGTTCCAGCCTTCGCCACCGCACCTGCGCTGATGTTTGTTGCCGTGCTGATGATGAGCGGCCTGGCCGAAATCGAATGGGACGACGTCACCGTTGCCGCACCGGTGGTGATCACCGCACTGGCCATGCCGTTTACCTACTCCATCGCCAACGGCATTGCCTTCGGCTTTATTTCCTGGACCGTGATCAAGCTGCTGTCGGGCCGCGCCCGTGAGCTGAATGCGCCGCTGATCATTCTGTCGGTTCTGTTTGTCGTCAAGCTAGGTTGGTTTCCTGCATGAGTGCTCTGCCATTTGATCCTGCTGCCTACGCCGTTGAGCTTGAGGCCAAGGCCAATCGTCTGCGCGAGTTGCTGGCGCCTTTCGATGCGCCAGAACCCCAGGTGTTCGATTCGCCCCTGAAGCACTTTCGTCTGCGGGCCGAATTTCGCCTGTGGCGCGAAGGGGGCGAGCGTCACTACGCCATGTTCGCGCAAGATGACAAGCGCACACCGATCCTGATCGAAGAGTTTCCGATTGCCAGCCTGCGCATCAACCAATTGATGCCCCAACTCAAGGCCGCCTGGAAAGCCAGCTCAGCCCTGAGCCACAAGCTGTTCCAGGTTGAGTTCCAGACCACCCTGGCAGGCGATGCGATGGTCACTCTGTGCTATCACCGCCCGCTGGACGAGCACTGGCAAACCGCTGCCGAGCAGTTGGCCAAAGACCTCGATATCAGCGTGATCGGCCGCTCCAAGGGCAAACGTGTCGTGATCGGCCGCGATCATGTGGTCGAAGCGCTGGAAGTGGCGGGTCGCACCTTCACTTATCAACAGCCCGAAGGCGCGTTCACCCAGCCCAATGGCACGGTCAACCAGAAGATGCTCAATTGGGCATACGAAGCGCTGGGCGAACGTTCGGATGATCTGCTGGAACTGTATTGCGGCAACGGCAACTTCACCCTGCCGCTGGCAACTCGCGTGCGCAAAGTGCTGGCTACCGAAATCAGCAAGACATCGGTGTACGCCGCGCTCAACAACCTGCGCGACAACGCTGTGGATAACGTCACGCTGGTGCGCCTGTCGGCAGAAGAACTGACCGAAGCCCTGAATGAAGTACGTCCATTCCGTCGCTTGCAGGGTATTGACCTGAAAAGCTACGAGTTCGGCAGCGTTTTCGTTGACCCGCCGCGTGCGGGCATGGACCCGGACACCTGCGAACTGACACGCCGCTTCGATAACATCCTGTATATCTCGTGCAACCCTGCAACATTGGCCGAGAACATCGCCCAACTGCACGATACTCACCGGATTGAGCGCTGCGCAGTATTTGACCAATTCCCGTGGACTCACCACATGGAGTCGGGCGTGTTGCTGGTTCGCCGGTAAACACAGGTTCTGATACACCGTGTCGACCGAATCGCGGGCAAGCCCGCTCCCACAGGATCAGCGCAATACCTGTGGGAGCGGGCTTGCCCGCGATGGCCACGCCGCACTATGGCCATGTTTAATGGGCTCGAAAATACCCCGCCACCTGCCGCAAATCCCCTTCATTCAATAACCCCGCGTAGTACTTGAGCTGCACCCGCGCCAGCAAATAGGCATAGCGCGCCTCAGCCAAATCCCGCTTGGCACTGAACAGCTGCTGTTCGGCATCCAGCACATCCAGATTGACCCGCTCGCCCCCACTCACGCTTTTCTGCGTCGCCTGCACCAGGGCACCGGCAGACTCAACGGCCATTTCATACGCCCGCACCTTGGCCGCCGCGCTGCTGTTGAGGTTGTATTGCTTGCGCAGGTCCACCAGCGTGGTCGCTGTTTGAGCGTCCAGTTCGTACTGAGCCTGGGACAGTTGCCGCGCAGCCTGACGGGTCGATGCCGACACCGATCCCCCTGCAAACAACGGCACGGTGAGCTGAATGCCCACGCTGTTGGTGTCGTATTTCTGGTTGTAGGTGCTCTCCGAATCGGAGCTGGTCTGACGGCTGCTGGCATACAAGCTGAGCTTGGGCAGATGCCCGGCCCGCTTGCGTTCCACCTCATACTCGGCCGAGGTCAACGCGTGATGCTGCGACGCCAGCTCCGGGTTATTGGCCAGCGCCAGTTCGCGCCAGCTTTCGAAGCGCTGAGGTTCCAGTGGCAGAATCACAAAATGCGCCACCAGCGGGGCAAGCTGCTCGACCTGCAGCGGCTCACCAAGCATCGCCTCCAGCTCACGCAAGGCTGCGTCCTGATTATCTTGCGCCTCGATTTCTTCAGCCACCGCCATGCTCAGGCGCGCCTGGGTTTCCAGCACATCGGTGCGAGTACCCTCACCGCCTTCAAGAAGCCGTTGGTTGAGTTGCAGGCGCTCGGCAAAGGCGCGCTTTTGCGCCCGGCTCAATTCGATCCGCTCCTGCGCCAGCAGCGCCTGGCTGTAGGCACTGAGCACGCGCACCGCCAGATACTGACTTTTGCTGCGAAAGCGCTCATCAGAAAACAGCGCCTGCGCTGCTCCCTGTCGGAATCGTGCGTAGGCTTCGTAGTCCAGTAGCGGTTGCTGCAAGGTCAAGGTCGCCGCATAACTGCGGTAGTCGCGGTCGGTCCGAGTGCTGGCCTGGGTGACTTCGGACTCGTTGCGCGAATTGTTGTAGTTCCACGACAGGGTGGGCAGCAACGCCGAGCGACCCAGGGCGCGGTTCTCCTCCCCTGCCGCCCGCTCTTCAATGGCGGCCTGAAAGGTCGGGTCGTTGCGAATCGCCAGATCGTAGGCTTCCAGCAACCCCATCGCCTGTACCGGCCCAGCACACGCCATCAGTAATCCACATAAGAACTGGCGCACCGTCATTCCTCCACCAACGCCATATGCGTACGGTCGAGCAACGGCTTGAACAGATAATTGAGCATCGAACGCTCGCCCGTGCGCACAAATGCTTCAACCGGCATGCCCGGGCGAATCTGCAGCCCGGCCAGTTGGGCCATGCCCGCATCGCTGACCTGTGCGCGCAGCGTGTAATACGGCTCGTCCGTGCGCTCATCGACCTGGCGATCCGCCGACACCAGTGTCACCTCGCCCGCCACCCTTGGCGTGGTGCTTTGGCTGAAGGCCGAGAACATCAACTCCACCGGCAAGCCCGGGTGAACCTTGTCGGCCAGTTCAACCGGCACGCGCGCCTCGACCAGCAGGGGTTCTCCCTGGGGCACGATTTCCATCAGTGCCTGACCGGGCTTGATCACGCCGCCCTCCGTAAACACATCCAGCCCCACCACAATTCCGGCCACGGGAGCGCGCAACTGGCTGTTGGCCAACTCAAACTCGGCCGAAGCCAGCCGGTTGCGCAGATCCTCGGTGCGCACTCGGGTGTCGGCCAGTTGGGTACGGACTTCCTTTTGATACTCCTCGGCCAGTTGCCGAATTTTCAGACGCATCTCCAACACTTGTCGCTGCAATTGACCGATGCGACCGTAGTCTTCGCTGATGGAGCCCAGTACCTGGGCGTACACCCGCTCGCTGTCCAGCAGGCGATTGCGCGGGATATACCCTTCCTTCGCCAGCTCACGCAAACCTTGCAGTTGTTCGGCAAGGGCCGTGCGTTGCAACACCTTGCTGGTCTGGGATTCACGCACCCCGCGCAACTGCGCCTCGGCGCCCGCGATACTCTCGTCGACCCCTTGCTGATCCAGCAGCAACGCCTGACGGCGGCTATCGAACAGTTGCCGCTGCAATACCAGATTCGATGCCACTTCCGGCTCGGTCGCCAAGGCCGTCAACTCGACAGGAAAGTTCACGCTGGCGGCGCCATCGCGCTCGGCATTTAGCCGCGCCTCACTGGCCAGCGAGCCATAAAACTGGCTGCGCAACGACTGAGCCTGCCCCAGCAGCGGGGTTTCCTTCAACCGGATCAAGACCTGACCGGCATCCACCTTGTCGCCGTCACGCACGTCGATCCGCTCAACAATCCCGCCGCTGGGGTGTTGCACCACTTTGCGATGGCCCGAAACCATCACCTTGCCCGACACCGCGACGCCCTTGTCCAGCGGCGCCAAAGCGGCCCAGCCGAGAAACCCGAGAAAGCCGCCGAGCATCAGTAGCCAACCCAAACGCGAATAGCGGGTGTCATCCAGTTGCAGCACATTGCTGTCCCCAGGGACCTTGGCGTTCGAATACTTCATGCCTTGCCCGCCTCTGCCGTACCGAGCCGATAGCTCACATTCATCGCAGGCTTGGGCGCCGCAGGTTTCGCTGCAGCGGGCGCACCAAGCACCTTGGCCGTCGGGCCAAAGGCTTGTAGCTGGCCTTCGCGCAGAATCAACAGGTAGTCGGTGAGGGTCAGCACATTGGGTTTGTGGGTGATCAAAATCAGTGTTCGCTTGTGCTGTTTGAGCTGGGCAATGGCCTGTAACAAGGCCTGTTCCCCGGCTTCATCGAGGTTGGAGTTGGGTTCGTCGAGCACGATCACCGCTGGCAAGCCGTAAAGTGCACGGGCCAGGCCGATGCGTTGCTTCTGCCCGCCGGACAGCCCCGCGCCGCCTTCACCCAGGCGCGTTTCATAGCCGTCGGGCAATTGCAGAATCAGCTGATGCACTCCGGCCAGTTGCGCAGCGGCCAACACCTTGTCGGCATCCACCTCGGCAAAGCGTGCGATGTTTTGCGCGATGGTCCCGGCAAACAACTGAATGTCCTGGGGCAAATACCCCAGATGCGGACCGAGTTGATGCTTGTCCCACTGCGACAACTCAGCCCCGTCCAGCCGCACCTTGCCCGCCAGCGGTTGCCATACCCCAATCAACAGCCGGGCCAAGGTCGACTTGCCGCAGCCAGAAGGCCCGATCACCCCCATCACTTGCCCGGCCGGCAAGGTGAAGCTCAAGTTGGCCAGGGTGGCGCGACGGGTGCCGGGAGCGCTAGCGCTCAATTGCTCCACCGCCAGTTCGCCCCGAGGCACAGGCAATGCCATGCGCCGGGCTCGCGGCGGATAGCTGTGCAGCAATGCTTCGAGGCGCTGATAGGCCAGCCGTGCCGACGTCCATTGCTTCCATACACCGATCAACTGGTCGATGGGGCTCAGTACCCGGCCCATCAGAATGGAGCCGGCAATCATCATCCCGGCCGTGATCTGGCCTTGCACGGCCAGCAGCGCGCCCAACCCAAGCACCAGGGATTGCAGCGCCAGGCGCACGCCTTTTGACCAGGCGCTGACGGTGGCGGTTTTTTCACTGGCCAGATTCTGCTGCGCCAAAAAGGCCGTGTGCTGTGCCAACCAACCCTCGCGCAAGGTATCGAGCATGCCCATTGCCTCGATGGCCTCGGCATTGCGCAGATGGGCGCTGGCTTGCTGGGTGGCTTGCACTGACAACTCACTGGCGGCTTTAAGTGGGGCTTGCGAGACGCGCTGATTGACCCACGCCAGTATCATCAACAGCACCGCCCCGCCCAGGGCCAGCAGCCCCAGCCACGGGCTGAACATAAAAATTACAAACAGGTACACCGGAAACCACGGCGCATCGAAGAACGCGAACAGGGCATTGCCGGTCGCAAATTGGCGCAGGCTGGTGAGGTCATTCAGCGCCTGCCCGGCCGCCGGGTTGCCAGTGCGCAATTGCGCTTCGAACGCGGCGTCGTAGACGCGCTGATTCAAGCGCATATCCATCTGCGTGCCGAGGCGGATCACCACCTGACTACGCACCCATTCCAACGCGCCCATCAGGCCAAAGAGGCCGAGGATCATCAGCGTCAGCATCAACAGGGTCATTTGATTGCCCGATGCCAGCACCCGGTCATACACCTGCAACATGTACAACGCCGGTGCCAGCATCAGTAAATTGATCACGGCCGAGAACAGGCCGATATTGAAGAAAGCACGTTTGTAGGCCGTCAAGGCAGCCAGCATCTCGTTGGCTTTGGGCCGGGTCATGGAAGGATTCCGAGGAAGTGGGCCGAAAACCCTGTGGGAGCTGGCTTGCCTGCGATGCAATCGCGGGCAAGCCCGGCTCCCACAGGATTGGAGTTCACTGAAGTGAGCGGGAGTTACGCCGCCAGAGCCCAGTCCTGAACCACTTCTTGCACGCCCACCAGGCTGATATCAGCAACCTGCGGTGCATCGGAGTGAGCCAGGCCAGCAGCGGCCAACTGGTCGAAGGTTGAATCGGTGGACAGGCCGAACTCGCTCAACAGGTTGTTGAGCACGCCTTCCAGACCCGATACGTTGCCTTTCATCAGGCCGTAGATCACGTCCTGAACAGCGTTGCCTGCACGGCCGGCATCGCTGGCGGCGGACAGGTCGAGGCCGTTGAAGGAGACGGTGTAGTCGTCCAGGCCAAACGCGCTGCCCGAACCACCAGTCAGCACTTCACCCAAACTCACGCTGTCCAGTTCACCCCACAGGTAATGGTTCATGTTGTCGCCAGCAGAGACTTTAGGGTCATACACATAATGCAGGCCATTGCTGGTATCGCTTCCTGCGATAAAGGCGTAGTCCGAATTATTGGCACCATGCGTCGCATACTGCTCACCATCTTGAGCACGACCGCCACTATTGAAACCACCGGTATTGCTTAGACCGTGACCCGCAGTTTTAAAACCTTGAGCCCAATCGCTAAGCACGTCACCAATCGAATCAGAACCAACAAACGAACTATAGTTAATTGAAATAGTCATGACTTGAACTTCTTCCTTAGATAGTTTCAGTGAAGTGGCGCACAGCGATGCACGCCCTTGCTCACAACGAGCAATCTTTTATATAACGAAGCAAACAGTCCGTTATTTAGAATTTATATTCGAGCATGCCACTCAATGTCCGACCGCGCGCCATACTCAAGTTATTGGCATCGCCCATGGCCACAAAGTAGGCTTCGTCGGTAGCGTTCTCTAATGACAAGGTAATATTCAACGTGTCCGTCGGCCAGTAACTTGCATACAGGTCGTACACGCTGTATTTAGGCCAGTGTGCTTGCTCTATACCGGAGTAACTCCATTCATTCAGACCCGCGCCATTACCAGGGCTGTAGCGAAAGCGTATCCCCGTGTCCAGGCGCCGCTCAAGGAAACGAGCACCCACTGTTAGAGACCCTCGATCTGCGGGCATATATGCCGCATTACCCATAGTAGATCCGCAATCGATTTTGTTGTTTCTGTCCGGGTCATCGAGCCATTCAGAGACTCTAGTATTGATGTAGCCAATCTTGCCATTAGGCCGGGTGTAGGGCGTCCTGATTATCTTAACAACCTCGCCCCTTTTCTTGGCGCCGCCCATATAGTACCCACTTGAGCAAAACTCATTACTGCCAATCATATGCGTGTAACTCAGGTTGGCATACAACCGTCCCATATCGTAATTCAACTGATATTCAACGCCGCGAAACCGGGTCTCCGCTTGGTTATTCACATACGCAGAGCGACCCGACCCGACGACATCCGCCGACCCTGGAAGAGAGACACCATAGTGTAAAAATGAAAAATTCTTGATGTTATTATCAAAGTAAGCAACTTTTACTCCAAGCCGGTCATTATTAAAGAACAGGGATTCTTTAAAGATATTTAAACCGAACTCCCATTCCCGGTTTTCCTCAGCTTTCAGGTATGGATTGGGGTAAACCCGCTCCGGTGCATTCCCCCCATGGGGCCGCCCGGTCATAAACACCTCAGTCACCGCCGGCGGGCGCCAGCCTTGGCCCCATCGCCCATAGAACTGCAACCAGTCAACTCCGGGCTTTATCCCTATACCAAACGTCGGTGAAAACTTGCCTTCTTCACGATCTGAATCATAGAAATAAACATTTCTTACAGAAGAACCCGAGGTCATCACCTCGCCACCATTCTCCCCTGGAGTGACCGGCGCTTGCCATAAACTCATGCCCGTTTTGCCTTCCAGGCGATAGCGGTCATAACGCAACCCGGCATCCAGCGCCAGCCAATAGCTGTACTGGTAGTGCAGGTTATTGAACAGGCTGGCCATGGTGCGTTTGCCTTCCGGGTCTGCCCCCTCGACCCAGGGCAGATCGTTCTCGTTCTCGGCCGGCACCAGATTGTTCTTGGATTTCAAAATGTCCTGATAGCTTTCCAGGCCATAGTTCCAGCTCAGTTGCCCGTAGTTGTTGAAGTCAAACCGGGACGTGTTTTCTACCTGAAAACCCCATGTGCTGGTGCGAAACTCATCTTCGTAACCATCAAATGCATTACCACTATTAGCCGACGCTTTGTGGGGGGCATTACGCCGATCAAGCTGCGTATTGACGTAATAAAGTTTACTTTTGAAGTCGATCAGCTCGTTATCCGGGTTGTAGCTGTAATCCAGCGCCAGGTTGCCGGTATTGATATTGCTTTTACCGGTACGCACATAGTCGTAACCATCCTGCGTCGCATTGAGGTTGGTCCATGCGTCAGCGCTATCGCTGTCGGTTTCCAGGTAAGTGAACTGCGCTCGCTGGTCGTTGGGCAGGTTCAGCCCGAGCTTGACCATCTGCGAACGGGTCACGCTGCCGGTATCGCCTACTTCACTGGTCAGCCAGTCTGTCCAGGCTTCGCGATATTTGTTCTTGTTGCGAATATTTACGCCCAGGTTATCGGCGTTTTGCCGACCGGTACGGTAGTCACCAAAATGGCGTTCGCTATAAGCAACCAAAATATCGCCAAGATCATTGCCAAATGCGAAGACGCCACCGCCATTGAAATAGGTGCCGTTACCCAATTTACCGATACCGCTGCCGGCCCGGATGCGCCCGCCGTACTCTTTGCCGTCTTCCAGGAACTCGCTGGCTTGCAGGGTGTTAAAGCTGGCAATGCCCCCCAATACGCCCGCACCGCCCATGCCGGACTGGGCGCCTTTATCGATTTCAACGCTGGAGACCATTTCCGGGTCGATCAACATCACGCCGTTGCGCTGCTGGTGGCCGTTAACGTTGAAATTCTGGCGCATGCCGTCAACGTTCATGTTGACCCGGCCGTAGTCCTGAATACCGCGGATGTTGACCGACAGGCCCTGGTCACGCTGATTCACGGCGGTGTACACGCCCGTGGTTTCTTCGAGCATGTCCGCTGCGTGGCGTGGGGCGCGCTTGTTGATTTGCTCGCGAGTGATGACCGCTACAGAAGATGGCGTCTGATACACCCAATCCCCACTATTGCCTTCGCTGGCCGTTACCGAAGTAGTGCCCAATGCCAGTGCGCCATTGTGTTCGCCGCTGACGCGGGTCAGGGTGACCTGGCGTTCGCCGGTAAAGCGGTACTCCACCGGATTGCCGCCCAACAAACGGGCCAGACCTTCCTGTACGCCGAAGTCGCCATTGAGTGCTACGGATTTCAGGCCTTGCAGCATCTGGCTGTCGAACAGCACTTGCAGGCCAGCCTGCTCGGCAAAAATCAGCACGGCCTTGTCCAGCGGCTGGGCAGAAATATGGAAGGCGATAAATTCTTGTTGCACGGCGCTGCTGACTGTTTCAGCGGCCTGTACCGTCGCTTGCACCGCCAGCGACGCAAACAGTGCGATATGAACAGCAAAGGCTAACCGGCTTGCGGAATGCACCCCTTTGCGCTGACTACCCATCATTTTTATTTTCCCCAGGCTTACGAGCTGCTTTGCGAATGAATCTCAATAGCAAGACGTAACGTCGGGGTGAAGTCAGTAAAGGTTTTTGCGATTAATGTTCAAAAAGCGCTGGAGGGCCCTGTGGGAGCGGGCTTGCTCGCGATAGCAGCACTGCAATCTGCCTGACACACCGCGCGGTCTGCATCGCAGGCAAGCCGGCTCCCACAGGATGGGTGGTGGCTCAGTACACCAGGCTCACGCCCGCCAGTTCGACGCGCTGCACATGCAACTCCTGGGTGAGGGTGTGCAGCGCGCTGTCGAGCATTTCGAGGCGGAATACGCCGCTGACCTGTCGACTGGCCAGGGCAGGATTGGCCAATACAATCTGGCCGGGGCGATAGCGGTTGAGCTGTTCGATCACGTGGGCCAGCGGTTGACGGTCAAAGACCAGTACACCACGGCGCCAACTGGTGGCCGCGTTGAGGTCGAAACCGGGTAGTTTTTGTACACCCTCCTGTGCGCTGTAGCGGGCGCTTTGGCCTTCTTCCAGGGTTTGCTGCGCCGCGCCTTGAACCGGCGGGGTCAACAGGCTGACCGCAACGCTGTGCTGCAACACCCCGACCCATGCCTGGTCGCTGCTTTCCCGACCAACCACAAATTGAGTGCCCAGCGCCCGGGTTCGCCCACCCGCACTTTGCACTACAAAAGGCCGGGTTTCGGCTTCGCCCATGGGCGACACGTCAAATACGGCCGCCCCCGAAAGCAATCTGATCCGCCGCTCGCGGGTGTCGTAGTCGATGCTGATTGCACTGGATGCGTCCAGCTCGACCGAACTGCCATCGGCGAGTTGAACGGTTCGGATTTCTCCTGCACCCGTGCGGTAGTCCGCCTGCATTTGAAGCAGCAGGGTCGGGCCGCTGATCCAGCCGACCGCCAGCACCAGCGACAGCACCGCCGCACGCCCGGCCCAACGCAGCGGGCGCCGGCGTCGAGTCACCGGCACGGGGCGGGCGGCGGGCGGTGACAGGCGATGCCCGGCGGGCCTGGCCTCCAGCGCCAGCGCCCCCAGCGCCGCCCAGGTCTGCTCGGCGAAACGTAACGCCGGGGCATGGCGCTCATCGGCGGCCAGCCACAGGTCCAGTTGCGCCCGGGTGTCTTCGCTCAACGCACCCGCGTGCAGACGCACCGCCCACTCGGCGGCCGCTTCAGTAATGCTCTGCTGTTCGGGGCCTTGGCTCATCAGGTGTGAATCTCTATTTCTCGTTATATATAAGCAGTGACGTCTCGCCGGCTAAAACTCAGTAAGCCATTCATCTACATATTTGAATATTATTTCTCAGGCTCTTGTAGGCGCTGCATGACGTAGGCCAAGGCTTTTGACAGATGCTTTTGCACTGAGCTGTCAGAAATTTCAAGATGGCGCGCAACTTGAGCATGGGTCATGCCCTCGATGCGATTGAGGCGAAAGATCTCCTGCGTGCGTTCCGGCAATTCGGACAATGCCTGCTTTAGAGCCATGCGCTGTTGTTCAGCCATCGCCTGGGCCTCCAGCCCTGCCAGTTCATCTTCGATTTCAGCCAGTGCTTCGTGGGCAACCGAGTCGGTCTTGCGTCGGGTTTCCTGGCGAATGTGATCGACCAACAGGTTGCCCGCGATGCGATACAGATAGCCGGGGGTGTTGTCGATGTGCTCCTTGCGCCCACGCTCGGCCATGCGCAGAAAACTTTCCTGCACCAGGTCTGCGGCCAGCTGAGGGTCTCGCACCTTGCGCGCCAGATACCCGCGCAGGGTACCGGCATGCTTGAGGAACAAGCCTTTGAGATCCATATCCGACAAACCGACTCCCTGAGCATGAAGGAAAGGGGCGGCTATCTTACTTTTTGTCGAGAATGACTTTCAATTGGTATTGGATTTCATTTCCAGAAATGTAGCGCCCGGTCATGCCTGTAAATAACGCAATACCGCGTCACACATCATGTCGCGCTGACGCTGCTTGACCTGCAGATCGGAAAAGTCGACCTGAAAAATCTCACCCAGGGTGTACCGGTTCGACACTCGATAAAAACAGAATGAACTGACCAGTAAATGAACATCCAGCGGGTTCAGCCCCGCACGGAATACCTTTTGTTCAACGCCGCGTCGCAGGATGTTCTCCAGGGCATGCACAATCGTGTCGTTCATGGCCTTGATGCCTTCCGAACGCTTGATGTACTCACCCTTGTGGATATTTTCGATGCTGACAATGCGCACAAAATCCGCGTTCATGTCGTGGTGGTCGAAGGTGAACTCCACCAGCCGCAGAATGGCTTCTACCGGCTCGAGCTGATCCAGGTTCAAGCGACTTTCGATGCTGCGGATTTCGCCGTAGAGCTTCTCCAGCACCTCGACGTAGAGCTGCTCCTTACTGGTGAAGTAGTAATAGATCATGCGCTTGGAGGTCTTGGTACGCTCTGCGATGGCGTCCACGCGAGCGCCCGCCAACCCTTGTTCCACGAACTCGACAATGGCTTCTTGCAGGATATTTTCCCGCGTCTTCTCAGGGTTGTTCTTACGGCTCTTGCGCGGTTCGACGACCGGTGCCGTGGCGCCGGTGTCGAGTTCTGGAATGTCGGTCATGTAAGGTTCACGGCCATATTGGAATGCCCGCGATTATGGGGCGCCCTGCTCAATGAAGGAAGTCGCCCTACAGTTTTGCCTGACGCACCGCGCCACTGCGCGACTTGGCCATGGCGGCCAGACGCACCGCTACGTTTGCAGCACCGTACCCGGCATAGCCATTTTTGCGCTGCAGAAGCTCGAAGAAGAAACGCCCCTCAAAGGCTTCCGTATATACATGAAACAACTCGCCGCCTTGGGCATCCCGGTCGTACAGCACGTTGAAATAGGCCAGTTCGCTCAAGAACTCATCATCGAAATCAAACCGCGCGGCCAGGTCGTCATAGTAGTTGAGCGGGATATCCAGCAGCGGCACGCCCGCAGCCTTGGCACGGCTGACTTCAGCAAACAGGTCGTCACATTCAAAGGCAATGTGATGCACACCTGAACCACGATAACTCGACAGGGCATGTGAGATGGCGGTGTTTCTGTTCTCTGAAATATTCAACGGCAAACGAATCGAGCTGCATCGACTGCGCAATGCCCGGCTCTTGACCAGCCCATAAGGGTCCGGCAGCACCACTTCATCATCAGCCTCGAAATCCAGAAGGCTTTTATAGAACAGTACCCAGCTGTCGAGGCTGTCGGCGGGCAGAGCCATTGCCATGTGGTCGATGCGCTTGAGCCCGCCCTGGGCTGAAGGAGTTGGCGTGATGGTGAAGTCCGACTCATACAGCGGCTTGCCGGCAGCGTCTTTGTCCACCAGATAAATCAGGCTGCCATCCGGTGCGCGCACCGCCGCCAGCTCCAGCTCATTGGGGCCGACCAGCCCGCGATAGGGCTGCCCCTTGTAGGCCACGGCACGGGCCAGGGCGCTGCTGCTGTCCTGCACACGCAGTGCAGTGGCGCACAACGATGGGCCGTGGGCCTCAAAAAAGTTATGAGCGAACGAATAGGGTTCAGCGTTGAGGATCAGGTTGATGTCGCCCTGGCGCAGCAAGCTCACGTTCTTTGAACGGTGCTGCCCGGCCTTGCTGAACCCCAGGCGTTCGAGCCAGTGAGTCAGCTGCGCGCCCTGGCTTTCATCCACGGCAAATTCGAGGAACTCGATACCGTCGTACTGACTGGCTTGAGGCGGTGCAAACAAGGGTTCAAGCGTCGCGGCCGGGGCCGCTTGCTGCACAAGCCGTTCGCGGGTCTTCTCTTCGAGGTACAACAACGAACGCAAGCCATCGGCCGCATTGGCCCGCGGTGGAGCTGCCCGAAAACCATCATTGAAGATTTCCAGCGACAAAGGCCCTGTGTAGCCACTTTGTATGATCGGCGCCAAAAAGCCCGGCAGATCAAACTCGCCCTGCCCTGGGAAACAACGGAAATGACGACTCCATTCCAGCACATCCATGGCCAGAATCGGTGCGTCAGCCATTTGTACAAAGAAGATCTTGTCGCCGGGAATCTGCGCAATGGCGCCTGGATCGCCCTTGAGCGACAGGGTGTGGAAGCTGTCGAGCAATACCCCAAGATTCGGATGGTCGATCTGGCGCACCAGATCCCAGACCTGTTGCCAGGTATTGACGTGACGCCCCCAGGCCAGCGCTTCGTAACCAATGCGCAGGTTGCGCGCCCCCGCACGTTCGGCGAGCATGCTCAGGTCATCCAGCAGAATCTGGCGATCGCCCACCGAGTCGGGCGAAGCGTTACTGCACACCAGCACCAGGTCGGTGCCCAGCTCCTGCATCAAATCAAACTTGCGCTCGGCGCGATCAAGGTTGCGGGCGAGACGATCGCGGCGGCACCCCTCGAAATCACGAAACGGCTGGAACAAGCTGATTTCAAGCCCCAGATCGGTGCACATCTGACGGACTTCACGGGGGCTGCCGTCGTAATACAGCAGGTCGTTCTCAAAGATCTCGACCCCGTCAAAACCTGCCGCCGCAATGGCGTCCAGCTTCTCTGGCAAGGTGCCGCTCAAGGAAACCGTGGCGATCGAACGCTTCATTTAAAACTCCCAGGATTGGCGCAGCCTGCAGGCGACGGCATTTCTTAATGGCTTGATTATTAAGGGCGCCCTATTATTGAGCAACCAATCTGTACCAACCGGTTAGTTTTGCGTGCGATTATCGAACATTATGGCCTATCTTGAATTGACGATTTTTTGTCCACTCGCCACCATCAACCCCGTACTTCTTGCGTCAACTGTTGTGCAACACCACATAAAAATTCCAAGAAACGGGTAAACATCCATGGTCCCTTCTCCGACTGCACGCACTACCCCTGCCCACGCTCCAAACGCAGGAATGGGTGACAAGATTCGCGGCACCCTGGCGACTGGCAAAACCCGTTGGGGCATGCTCGCACTGGTGTTTTTCGCTACCACACTGAATTTTATCGACCGCGCCGCCCTGGGCGTCATGCAACCGATCCTGGCCAAAGAGATGAGCTGGACGGCGATGGACTACGCCAACATCAACTTCTGGTTTCAGGTGGGCTATGCCATTGGCTTCGTGCTGCAAGGCCGCCTGATCGACCGGGTTGGGGTCAAGCGCGTGTTCTTCTGCGCCGTGTTGCTCTGGAGCCTGGCCACCGGTGCTCATGGCCTGGCCACGTCAGCGGCGGGCTTTATGATTTGCCGCTTCATTCTCGGCCTGACTGAAGCAGCCAATTACCCGGCCTGCGTAAAAACCACGCGGCTGTGGTTCCCGGCCAGCGAGCGGGCCGTGGCCAGCGGGATCTTCAACGCCGGTACCAACGTGGGCGCCATGTTCACCCCCATGATGCTGCCATTGGTGCTGCACGTGTGGGGCTGGCAGGCAGCCTTTCTGTGTATGGCGGCCTTGGGCGGTGTCTGGCTGATCTTTTGGGGCTTGAAGTACTACAACCCTGAAGATCACCCAACCGTTAGCAAAGAGGAACTGGCTTACATCCAGCAAGAAAAAGAGCCTGAGCAAACCACCGTCTCTTTCGGCACCATCCTCAAGATGCGCGGCACCTGGGCATTCGCCTTGTCCTACGCCATGACGGCTCCCGTGTTCTGGTTCTACCTGTACTGGCTGCCGCCGTTTCTCAACCAGCAATACAACCTGGGCATCAGCGTGACCCAAATGGGCATCCCGCTGATCATCATCTACATCACCGCCGACTTCGGCAGTGTGGGCGGCGGGATTCTGTCTTCGGTCCTGATCAAGCGCGGCATGGCGGCGGTCAAGGCGCGGCTGGTATCGATGCTGTTGTGCGCGATCAGCATCATCGGCGTGGTGATGGCCGCAGGCTCCAGCGAACTGTGGGTCGCCGTGGGCGCCATTGCCCTGGCACTGGGTGCGCACCAGGCCTGGACGGCCAACGTGTGGAGCATGGTGATGGACTACACGCCCAAGCACATGATGGGCACCGTGTTCGGCTTTGGCGGCATGTGCGCCGCCATCGGCGGGATGTTCATGACCCAGTTTGTGGGTTACGTGCTGACTGTCACGAACAATAACTACACCTTACTGTTCACCATGATTCCAGCAATGTACTTCATTGCGTTAGTGTGGATGTACTTCATGGCGCCGCGAAAAATCCCACAGGTTTAGCGCATAGAACAACGAGGTATTCGATGACACTACCCACACCCCTCTCGGGGGTGAACCAACCCCTGAAGGGCATCCTGCTGATTGTGACAGCCACAGCGCTGTTCTCCAGTCACGATGCGCTGTCCAAGTACCTCAGTGGTTTCTACCCGGTGGTGATGGTGGTGTGGGCACGTTACCTGGTGCATACCGTACTGATGGCGGGGATCTTTCTGCCCCAGTCCGGATTGCGTGTACTGCGCAGCAAACGGCCCTTGCTTCAGGTATTGCGGGCCATTTGCCTGCTGGGTTCAGGGCTTTTTTTCACCTATGGGTTGCTGTTTATCCCACTGGCTGAAAATACGGCGGTCAACTTTCTGGCGCCGCTGCTGGTGGCGGCATTGTCCGGGCCATTACTGGGCGAGACCGTGACTCGCGGGCAATGGATGGCCGTGGTGTGCGGGTTTATCGGGGTGGTGATCATCATCCATCCGGGAGGCGAGTTGTTTACGCCTGCGGTGTTATTGCCCATGACGGCAGCGCTGTGTTTCAGCTGCTATCAGATCCTCACGCGCAAACTCAGTGCGTACGACAGCCCCACCACCAGCAACTTTTTTGCCGGGCTGTTCAATGTGCTGGTGATGAGTGCGCTGGTGCCGTTTTTCTGGCAAACGCCGACTCTGATCCACGGCTTGCAAATGCTGGCGCTGGGCAGCCTGGGCATGACCGCGCATTTGCTGCTGACCCAATCTTTTCGAGTGGCGGCTCCCGCATTGCTGGCGCCGTTCAGCTACTGCCAGATTGTGTTTTCAGGGGTGTTGGGCTGGTTGCTTTTTGACCACACGCCTGACCTGGCCAGCCGTATCGGCATTGCGATTATCTGCATCAGCGGGCTGGCGGCGGCATGGCAGCAGCGGCGCGGCCGCACATAAGTCACGTAGTCGCTGCCGAGGTACGAAGGCTGCGATCGAGCGCGAAGCGGTCGTATATCGGTGAACGCGTTATTACCTGAAAAACCGCGTTCTCTGAGTTTACGACCGCTTCGCGCTCGATCGCAGCCTCGCTGCGCTCCTCAGCGGCTACAAGGTTTGCGCTGGTGTCTCAGGCGCTTAAAAGTCGAAGAACACCGTCTCCCCTTCGCCCTGAATGCGGATATCAAACTTGTAGGCGGTTTTGCCATTGACTTCGCAACGATGGGCGATCAAGGTTTCGCGCCGTTGCGGCTGCTCGATCAGGTTGAGCACCGGGCACTTGGCATTCGCCTCGGGCTCGTCGCTGAAGTACAGGCGAGTTTGCAAATGGATGTTGATGCCACGGGCAAACAGCGACACGTTGATATGCGGCGCCATCGGCACACCGCCTGCGTTGTTCACCACCCCCGGCTTGATGGTGTTCAGCGTCCACTCACCCGCATCGAAGGTGGTGGCGGTACGACCAAAGCTGTTGAACGCTTTTTCCGAGTCAAACGCCTCGTCATAGACCCCTTCATGGTTGGCCTGCCACAGCTCCAGAAAGGAGTCGCGCACCAGATGGCCATTGCCGTCATAAACGTTGCCAAACAGCACGATAGGCTCGCCCGCAGCACCGGGCTTGGCCATCTCGCTCCAGATTTCTTCAGGTCGCGACGGGTTGCCGGCCGCAGCCAGGGCCAGGCCGATATGCACGTAGGGGCCAGCCGTTTGCGATGGGGTTTCGGGTAGCAGTTCGATAGGCATGACGGAGCTCCTCAGCAGTTTTCGAAGTGAGTCTGGCGCTGACCGCGCAGCACGATGTCAAAACGATACGCCAGACAATCCATCGGATTGGCCGCAGCCATGTCCAACCGGGCGATCAGGCTTTGCACGGCATCGGCGTTGGTAATCGACTTGACGATCGGGCACATGGGGATCATCGGATCACCTTCGAAATACAGCTGGGTAATCAGCCGCGTGGCAATTGCCGGGCCACTGATGGAGACGTGGATATGCGCCGGGCGCCAGTCGTTTGGTCCGTTGCGCCAAGGATAGGGCCCCGGTTTGACGGTGCGAAAACTGTAATACCCTTCGCTGTCGGTCAGGGTGCGGCCCACGCCGCCAAAGTTTGGGTCCAGCGGCGCCAGGTAGCGGTCGTTTTTGTGGCGATACCGGCCGCCTGCGTTGGCCTGCCAGATTTCAACCAGGGTATGAGGAATCGGCTTGCCGTACTGATCGCGCACGCGCCCCGCCAGGATGATCCGCTCGCCTATCGGCAAACCACCATTGTTGAAATTAAGCAGCAGGTCGTTGTCGAACTTGCCGAACTTCAGATGGGAAAAGTCAGGCCCGCTGGTTTCACTGACCGATTGCGGAATGCTCACCAGCGCCTGGCGCGGGGAACGGGCAATGGATGTCTTGTAATCGGGGGTCAGGGCTTTGGGGTGCCAGTTGCGGTCACGGATGATAAAGCGCCGGCTGTCTGCATCAGACATGTCGATCTCCTGTTGTTTTTATAAAGGCCAGGCGCCAGTTTCAAACAACAGGGGAGGCAGGACTACTGAAAAGGCCAGCTCTAAACATAACCATTTAGTTATGGATAAATGCCTTCACCGTAGGCCTGCCCCAATTCGCGCAAGACTTCCACACAGCCCTGTGCCGCCACCGACATCGGTACATGGGCGTTACTGCAAATACCGATCGAACCGCCCGGCTCGCGCTGGCCCAGGTCGATTTCCTGGAGTTCGCCACTGGCCAGATCCAGACGCACGGCGTCCAGCGGTGCAATCCACACCGCATCGTTGCGCAGCACATAACGCCGACTCAGAGTAATCGACAGGGTTTCCAGACGCTGGCGGGACTGGCTGATGCCGCACTGTACATACAGGCTGTCGGCAAAGGCGCGAATGGTGGTGTTGGCCAGCGGTAAAACCAGCGGATAGTTTTCAAGCAGGGTACGGTCCAGCGGGCCCTGGGTCAGGGGATGACCCGCGCGGGCTACCAGGGTCATGGATTCGCTGTAGAGATGTTCAAAATTCATACCCTGAATTTCCGGGCTGTCGGTCATGCGCCCTACGACCAGATCGACATCGCCTACCCTTAACTGCGATAACAGATAGGCACTTGGCCCGGTGACAACGCTGACCACCAGCGATGAATGCCGTGCATGCAGACGCTGCACGAGTTCGGGTATCAACAGGCTTTCGACCGTCGACAAGACCCCCAGCCGCACCGTGCCGCCTACATACTCACCGCCGCGCAGGGCATTGACGCCTTCGCGCAATGCCTGCACCGAGGGCGTCGCATACCGCAGGAACGCCACGCCGGCTTCGGTCAGGGTGATCCCGCTTTTACTGCGAACAAACAGGCTGACCGTCAGCAGCGCCTCAAGCTCCTTGAGGGTTTTGGACATGGCTGGCTGGCTGACTGCCAGCACATCGGCTGCCCGCGCCAAACTGCCCTGGCGCGCCATTTCCAGAAAGCACACAAGGTGGCGGTACTTGATGCGGGTATCAATGTTCACAGGGCTAACAACTCCGGGGCGGGGATCGGCGTGCCGTATTCAACCACTTCAGTCCGGGGCCCGGAACTGAATTAAGGCGTTCAGGTCTTTTTAACGGGATACAACGCTCTCCAAAAGCGTCTGACAGCCGGGCTGGCGCAGCCCCGACTCAGCAACAACACTTGTGACTACGATTCATCAGAGGATTACCCCCATGCTTTGGAAAAAAGGCCGACGCAGCGATAACGTCGAAGACGTGCGCGATCAAGGCACCGGTGGCGGTGGCGGCATGCGGATTGGCGGCGGCAAGGGACTGAGCCTGATGGCCGTGGTGCTGATTGTCGGCTTCGGTCTGTTAACCGGGCAGGACCCCATGCAGATACTCGGGCAGTTAAGCGGTGAGTTCACCGGGCAGTCCTCGCCCCAGGTCACTCAACAGGCCGGGCGTGCGCCTGCGGCCAATGATGAACAGGCCGATTTTGTACGCGCAGTGCTGGGCGATACGGAAGACACCTGGCGCCAGATTTTTCAGCAAGCCGGTCGCACTTATAAAGACCCGACCCTGGTGCTGTTTCGCGGCCAGGTCAATTCGGCCTGCGGCTTTGCAACGGCAGCCAGCGGGCCGTTTTATTGCCCGGCCGACCAGAAGGTCTATCTGGACATGAGTTTCTTCCAGGAGATGACGCAACGCTTCAAGGCCGGGGGGGATTTTGCCCAGGCGTATGTGATCGCTCATGAGGTGGGCCATCACGTGCAGACCCTGCTGGGTGTCTCGTCGAAAATGCAGATGGCTCGCCAGCAGGGTAAACGCATGGAAGGCGATGGCGGCTTGCTGGTGCGTCAGGAGTTGCAAGCCGACTGCCTGGCAGGGGTGTGGGCCAATCATGCGCAAAAACGCCTGAACTGGCTGGAACCCGGTGACATTGAATCGGCCTTGAATGCCGCAAACGCCATTGGCGATGATCGCTTGCAGCAACAAGGCCAGGGCCGTGTAGTGCCCGACTCCTTTACCCACGGCACGTCGGCGCAACGGGTGAAGTGGTTCAAGACCGGTTTTGCGCAAGGCAATATCAATCAGTGCGATACGTTTTCGGCAGCACGGCTTTAGCGAGCAACCCTGTGGGAGCAGGGCTTGCCCGCTCCCACAGCGTCCTGTCAGTCGAGCAACTGGCGCAACTCGAAGCAGTCTTTGGCGTGCCAGTCAGTCAGTTCGGGCCACGGGTTTTCGGGGACGTTGACCAGTACGGTTTTGCTGCCGGCAGCGCGACCACAAGCCAGGTCAAAGTGATAATCCCCCACCATCACCATCTTCGCCGGGGATATGTCCCACGCCCGCGCCAGCTGTAGCAGGCCATCGGGGTCAGGTTTGTGTGCCGCGTTGTCACGGCCCAACACATCCTGTGGCGCAAAGCACTGGTCCAGGCCAATGGCCTTGAGCGTGATGTGTGCCAGCTCCTGGGCGTTACGGGTCAGTACACCCAGACGACACCCCTGGGCGACCAGATCGCGCACCAGTTCGACCGCCCCCGGCGCAGGCGTTGAGGCCAGCGCCAGTTCGCGTTCGTGCTCCAGCAACCAGGCGTGCTTGGCCGCCGCCACCTCGGCGGGCAAGCCGTTGAGGTGGGTCAGGATGTCTTCACCCACGGGGATCTCCAGCTCCCGACGAATCACGGCAAAATCATGCACGGCGACGGTCAGGGTGCCGTCCATGTCGAAAACCCAGTGTTTGACGTCCTTGAGTGTCATGCCCAGTCCTTGCGGTGGCGAATCAAACCTTCCTGCGTGACCGACGCAACCAGTTGGCCTGCGCGGTTGTAGACGCTGCCACGGGAGAATCCGCGAGAATTACCGGCCCACGGGCTGTCCATTGCATAGAGCAACCAGTCATCGGCGCGCAGGTCAGCGTGAAACCACAGTGCGTGATCAAGACTGGCGACCTGCATATCCTTTTGCCACACGCCTTTGCCGTGGGGCAGCAAGGAGGTGGTCAGCAAGCCAAAATCCGAGGCGTAGGCCAGCAGGTATTTATGCAGCGCAGGTGTGTCGGGCAATGTGCCGTCGGCGCGAAACCACACGTACTTGATCGGGTCGCTGACCTTGGGGTTGAACGGGTCTTCGCCCACCACCGGACGAAACTCGATGGGCTTGGCGCACAGCAGTTTTTCACGCATCGACTCAGGAATCAGATCCGCGCGCTGGCGAATCATGTCGAGCTCCGAAGGCAGGTTCTCAGGTCCTACAACATCAGGCATAGGGATCTGATGTTCAAAACCGCCCTCGTCGTATTGAAACGAAGCGCTGCTGGTAAAGATCGGCTGGCCCTTTTGAATGGCGGTCACCCGGCGCGTACTGAAGCTACCGCCGTCACGCACCCGGTCAACCTGATACACCACGGGCAAGCTTGCATCGCCCGGGCGCAGAAAATAGCCATGCATCGAGTGCACATGGCGGGCGTCTTCAACCGTCTGGCTCATGGCTGACAGTGATTGACCGAGTACCTGACCACCGAACAGCTGGCGAAATCCCAAGTCCTGGCTGCTGCCGCGAAAGAGGTTCTCTTCGATCGGTTCCAGGGTCAGCAAATTGACCAGATCATCCAACACTTGGCTCATTCAGATTCTCCTCACACAGAGCAATACCGTCGCAATCTTCGTTACGTCGGTCAAAAATTCCGGCTTTCGCCGCTCTACTGCACCTGCTTAACCGTGCAGGGTTTGCAACCACTGCACCCGCGAAATGCGGTACAGCACGTGGGGCTTTAACACGTCACCTTCAAGCAGCCGTGGATGTTCAAAGTCAGCGTCGGGATCGTGCTGCATGCCAATGGCCTGCATGACTTTCTGGGAGGCCAGGTTCACCTGGCTGGTAAACGACACCACCTGATCCAGCGCCAATCGATCGAAGGCACAGCGCAATGCCGCCCATGCCGCCTCACTGGCGTAGCCCAGGCCCCAATGCTCGGGCGCCAGGCGCCAGCCGATTTCGACGGCCGGGGCGAACGAGGCGTCAAAAGAGACATTCATCAGCCCGGTAAAACCGATAAAGGCCCCCGTGTCCTTGCGCTCCAGCGCCCACAACCCGTAGCCGTATTCGGCAAAGTGGCCGCGAATCCGCCCAATCAGCGCTGCGCTTTCGAGGCGGCTCAAGGGCGCCGGAAAATAGCGCATCACCTGGGGGTCAGCACACATGGCAGCGAACTCGGGCAAGTCTGTGTCTCGCCAGGGGCGCAAGTGCAAACGGGCACTCTCGAGCTCTTTGATTTGCTCCATCGGTTCTCTCCGATTTGTTACCGGGCTTTACATATGTCGGCAGTGTACAGCGCTGTTAATATCCAGCGCTCGTTACGACGCGAAAATCCCTATGCCTGTACCGCTGATTTACCACGATGACTACAGCCCGCAGTTCCCGGCGGATCATCGATTCCCTATGGACAAATTCCGCCTGTTGCGCGATCACCTTGTGGAGTCCGGGCTGACCAGCGATGCGGCCCTGCTTCGGCCCGAGCTGTGCCCTGTGGATATCCTTGCGCTGGCCCATGACCGCGACTATATCGAGCGCTATATGGCGGGCGAACTGGCCCGCGAAGATCAGCGCCGCCTGGGTTTGCCCTGGAGCGAGGCGCTGGCGCGACGCACCATTCGTGCGGTAGGCGGCTCACTGCTGGCCGCCGAGCAGGCGCTGGAGCACGGGCTTGCCTGCCATTTGGCGGGCGGTACCCATCACGCCCACTACGATCACCCGGCAGGCTTTTGCATCTTCAATGATCTGGCCATTATCAGCCGCTATATGCTGGAAAGCGGCCGGGTCAACCGGGTGCTGATTTTTGACTGTGACGTGCATCAGGGCGATGGCACTGCGCGGATCCTTGAACATACCCCGGACGCCATTACCGTTTCCCTACACTGCGAAAAGAACTTTCCGGCGCGCAAGGCCCAAAGTGACTGGGATATCGGCCTGCCGATGGGGATGGGTGATGCCGACTACTTGCAAGTGGTCGACGAGGCGCTCAATTACCTGCTGCCCCTGTATCAGCCGGACCTGGTGCTCTACGACGCTGGCGTGGATGTGCACAAAGACGATGCCCTGGGTTATTTGAAGCTGACCGATGAAGGGGTTGGCGCCCGTGACGAAAGCGTGATGCGCCACTGTCTGGGCCGCGATATTCCGGTGGTGGGCGTGATTGGCGGTGGTTACAGCAAGGACCGCAAGGCACTGGCCCGGCGCCATGGCATTTTGCATCACCGTGCGCAAAAGGTCTGGCTGTCATCGGGTTGTCACTAGGGTGTGATTTTTTACCCACAATGCCTGTGGAACTGCCTGTGGATAACCTGAGTGAAAGCCCCTGCAGGCCACAGAGCACATGGCTCTCAGAGGGCTGTATGTTTTTCATACAACTGCAGCACATGTAGTCGCCGACGAGGCACGAGGCTGCGATAAGGGCCGAAGGTCTTTCATATTTTCGGGCCTGCTTCGCAGGCCATCGCAGCCTCGTACCTCGTCAGCGACTACAGGGTTTGGGGTAGAATGCCCGGCCTATTTCGCCGATTTGCAGCCCTGCCATGACTGATTCCACTGCCTCCCTTCCCCATCACGTCGCCATTATTGGCGGTGGACCGGCCGGTTTGATGGCCGCTGAAGTGTTGAGCCAGGCTGGCGTGCGAGTTGATCTGTACGACGGCATGCCGTCGGTGGGCCGCAAGTTCTTGCTGGCCGGGGTGGGCGGGATGAATATCACCCACTCCGAAGCCTACCCGGCGTTCCTGTCGCGCTACGCCGAACGTGCTCCGCAGATTGCACCGCTGCTGCGCGCCTTCAATGCCGATGCGTTGTGCCAGTGGATTCATGAACTGGGCATCGAGACCTTTGTCGGCAGCTCAGGCAGGGTGTTCCCCACCGATATGAAAGCCGCGCCGCTGCTGCGCGCCTGGCTCAAGCGCCTGCGCGACTCCGGCGTCGTTATCCACACTCGCCATCGCTGGCTGGGCTGGGACGCCGATGGCCCGTTGCGGATCCACAGCCCTGAAGGCGAGAAGCACGTGAAGCCGGACGCGGTGTTGCTGGCGCTGGGCGGCGGCAGTTGGGCCCGACTGGGATCGGACGGTGCCTGGATGCCATTACTGGCCGAGCGAGGTGTTGAACTGGCGCCGTTGCAGCCGAGCAATTGCGGGTTTGATGTGGCGGGCTGGAGCGAGGTGCTGCGCAGCAAGTTTGCCGGTGCCCCGCTGAAAAACATCGCCATTGCCCTGGAGCACAGCCCGCCGCGCCTGGGCGAGTGCGTGATCACCGCCAGCGGGATTGAAGGGAGTTTGATTTACGCCTGGTCGGCGCCGATTCGCGAGGCGATCAATCAACGAGGTGAAGCCACGATCCTGATCGATCTGTTGCCCAACAAGCCTGTGGATAAAATCCAGGCCGCACTGGCCAAGCCCCGCGGCTCGCGCTCGATGAGCAAGCACTTGCACAGCCAGTTGGGGCTCGATGGCGTGAAAGCCGCGTTGTTGCGCGAGTTAGCGCCAGCGGAGCACTTCAACGACCCGGCGCAATTGGCCAAGGCCATCAAGGCATTGCCCCTGAAACTGATCAAGGCCCGTCCGCTGGACGAAGCCATCAGCAGCGCCGGTGGGGTGAAGTTTGAGGCTGTGGATGAAAACCTGATGCTCAAGGCATTGCCGGGGGTGTTCTGCGCGGGCGAAATGCTTGATTGGGAAGCCCCCACCGGCGGCTACTTGCTCACAGGCTGTTTTGCCAGTGGCCGTGCCGCAGGGTTGGGGGTTTTAAGCTGGCTGAAAGCACAACACTAATCAAACGGTGGGAGCGGGCTTGCTCGCGATGGCGTCAACGCGGTGGCTCAGCCAGACCGCGTTGCCTGCATCGCGAGCAAGCCCGCTCCCACAGGTTCAGGGTGCTTAAGGCTTGCGCTTGCGCGGGCCGGTGTTGAACACAGGCACTTTACGCACCGGCTTGACCGATGGCTCGGCCGGTGCTGCTTCGCCGCTGTCCACCCATTTGCCCAGGTTGCGCTTGCCGCCACCGCCCGAGGTTTTCGGCTTTTTCGGCTTTTTCGGCTTCTTCGGCTTTTTGACCACCTGACCCGAAGCATCCGTCTCGGGCACACGGTGCTCCGGCTCGAAGTCTTGCTCTTCGTGGCGCTTCAAGGTCTGGCGGGTCAGCATCTCGATCGCCGACAGCATGTTCACTTCGTCAGCACAGACCAGCGAAATGGCTTCGCCCTTCTGCCCGGCGCGACCGGTACGACCAATGCGGTGAATGTAGTCTTCGGCCACGATTGGCAAGTCGAAGTTGACTACCAGCGGCAGGTCTTCGATGTCCAGACCGCGTGCGGCGACATCGGTGGCCACCAGGATTTGCACTTCGCTGGCCTTGAAGCGGTCCAGCGCCCGTTGACGCGTGGCCTGCGGCTTGTCGCCGTGGATGCCGTCAGCGTTGATCCCCAACGCTTGCAGCTTGCCCACCAGTTCATCCACACCGTTGCGGGTTTTGGCGAACACCAGTACCTGCTTCCAGTGCTGGGTGCGCAGCAAGTGCAAAAACAGCTCTGCCTTGCGCTTTTTGTCGACCGGGATAACCCATTGCTTGACGCTGCTGGCCGCCACGTTACGCGGGCTGACTTCGATGCTCAGCGGGTTGTCGAGCATCTGCTCGGCCAACAGGCGAATTGCGTCAGAAAAGGTGGCCGAAAACAGCAGGGTCTGGCGCTTTTTTGGCAAGGCGCGGTAGATGTCGCGCAGCTCTTCACTGAAGCCCAGATCGAGCATGCGATCCGCTTCGTCGAGAATCAGGGTTTGCAGCTGGTTGAACTTGATCGCCTTCTGGCGATACAGGTCCAGCAGACGGCCAGGGGTGGCAACCAGTACATCAACGCCTTTACGCATTTTCATCATTTGCGGGTTGATGCTGACGCCACCGTACACCGCGTAGGTGCTCAACGGCAGGTGTTCGGCGTACTGGCGAATGCTCTCGTGAACCTGTTCGGCCAGTTCACGGGTCGGCACCAGCACCAGTGCACGCACCGAGTTGCTGGCGACTTTCGGGCCTTCCATCGTCAGCGACTGCAACAACGGCAGGGCGAAACCGCCGGTTTTGCCGGTGCCGGTCTGGGCAGCAGCCATCAGGTCGCGGCCAGCCAGTACTGCGGGGATCGCTTGGGCCTGAACCGGGGTTGGGGTCTTGTAGCCGAGCGTCTCAAGGGCGCGCAGCAGGGGTTCGATCAGGCCAAGGGTGGCGAATGTCATGGGGATACCGTCGAAAAAGGTCTGCGCAGGGGTGCATACGTTGCAATGGCGCGCAGTTTACCCTAATTCACACGGGTTTCTGCTTGCGCCACTGCGGCAACCCGATCAACACCACGGCGCTGATGATCACGGCCATGGCCAGGCACTCTTCAAAACCAATGGTCTCACCCGCAAAGGCGATCCCCAGCATCACTGCCACGGCCGGGTTGACGTAGGCGTAGCTGGTGGCTGCGGCCGGGCGCACATTTTTGAGCAGGTACATATAAGCGCTGAAGGCGATGATCGAGCCAAAGAACACCAGATACAGCAAAGCGCCCCAGCCTGCGGCCGTCGGCATTTGGGTCATGCGCTCGCCGCTGACCAGGCTGCCCACCAGCAGTACCGCACCCGCAGTGAGCATTTCAGCGGCGCTGGCCATTGGCCCGGGGGGCAGCGGCAGGTGCCGGCTCCAGACCGAACCAAACGCCCAGGCAGCGGCGGCAAAAATCACCATTGCCGCGCCCATAGGGCTGGCTTGCAGGTTGGAGCCCAGGTTGAGCATGCCGATGCCCACCAGCCCCAGGGCGATACCCGCCCATTCCAGGCGGGTGTTGCGTGCGCCCCAGAAGTAGCCGAACAGCAAGGTAAACAACGGCACGGTGGCCACGGCCAGCGCGGCGACGCCAGACGCTACCCCCGAGTGCTCGGCCAGGGTCACGCCACCATTGCCGCAGGCCAGCAGCAGAAAGCCGATCATGGCCGCCGAACGCCATTGCACCGCTGTCGGTGCAGGCGCGCCCCGCCAGCGCATGAAGGCGTACATCAAACTGCCCGCTATCAGAAACCGCACCCCGGCCATCATCAAGGGAGGCCAGGACTCAATGCCGATGCGAATGGCCAGGTAGGTCGAGCCCCAAATCACGTACAAGGCAAAAAAAGCACCAATCAGTTGTAGCGGAAAACGACGCGCGGCAGGCATGGGGCAGCTCAAGGGCAGAGGCAGGGGACTGGGGAGTTTAGACAAGGGAGTGCGTAATAATAAGTAACAGAACGCACCAAAAGTGACCGTACACTTTTATGCCTGCCTGAGGGAGCAACACAAAACCCGTGGGCGATTGGCTTGCCTGCGAGGCTGGCAACGCGATCAAACTGACACCCCGTGGCGATGCCATCGCGAGCAAGCCCGCTCCCACCGTTTAAAACCCGCGATAGCGCTTCAGATGTTCGTTGACCTTCGCTGCCGGGACTTTTTGCAAACCACACAGCAGGTCGTGACTGAGCTCTTTCAACCCATGCTTCTGGCGCAGTTGTTCAGCCAGATAGGCCGTCAGGTTGGCCGCCATTTCAGCATCGGCCATGGCCCGGTGAGCCTGGCCGGTATGGGGCAAGTCGGCAAAGGTGGTCAGGGTCCCCAGCTTGTGATTGGGGGCAGCCGGCATCAAGCGTCGCGCCAGCAACAAGGAGCAGGCGAAATTCTGCAAACGGGTGCGCTTGATGCGGCCCATTTCAAAATCCCAGAATTTTTGGTCAAAGGCGGCGTTATGGGCCAGCAACGGTGTGATGCCAACGAACTCGTTAACCTCGTTCATCACCTGTTCGGCCGACGGCGCAGTGCGCAGCATGGCATTGCTGATGCCGGTCAATTGCTCGATAAAACCCGGGACGCGTACGCCCGCGTTCATCAGGCTTTGGTAACGTTCGACAATGCGACCGCGCTCAAGAATCACCACGGCAATTTCGGTGGCCCGGCAACTGCTGCTCGGTGAGATGCCGGTGGTTTCAAAGTCAATAACCGCGATGCGTTCCAAACCTGATCAATCCTGTAAAAGTGAGGGTTACTTAAGCAACAAATTGCCTTCAATCGGCACGTAGCGGCTGGCGGCGCGAATCAATGAGTTGGCGGTCAGGCCGGGCACGCCATAAGCCACGGTTTCGACGCCGTGCTTGCTGGCAATGCGTTCGAGCAACAGGTCGAAATCGCCGTCACCCGAAGCCAGCACCACTTCATCCACATGGGCGGCAACGTCCATGATGTCGATGGTGATGCCTACGTCCCAGTCGCCCTTGGCCGAGCCGTCGCTGCGCTGGATGTAGGGTTTGAGTTTTACCGTGAAGCCGAGGTTGCGCAGGATCTGTTGAAACTGCTGCTGCTTGCTGTCACCCCGGTCGATCGCATAGGCGTAGGCCTCGACGATTTCACCGCGTTTGGTGATATCTGCCCACAGGGCCGCGTAATTGAAATGGCAGCCATAGGCCTGGCGGACCGTGTAATAGAGGTTCTGCACATCCGCGAAGACCGCAATTTTTTTCACCGGCAAACCTCATGACGCCCGGGCAAGCGGGCCGCGACTGAAAACAAGCTCGCAGTATGCCAGCCTGCCAGGGGTTTGCGCGGATAAACCGCCCGGCGTGAGCCCGCTGACTTTCAGCCGCGTTAACATTTGCTCATATCGACCCCTCATCGGTTAAAGTGGCGCACCGCTTTTGACTGCTGACAACTGCCAATGAATCCGCTGACCGTTATTCGCGACTCCCTGTACTTCTTCCAGCGCAATCTGAGCCAGATCGTGATGCTGTGCTTGCCGCTGGTCATCCTTGAAGCCGTGTTGCAGCACATCGTTGACAACGCCGTGGGCCCGGATCCGTCGCCCGGCTACAGCCTGATTGTCGGGCTGCTGCTCTATCCGCTGTACACCGGCGCCCTGATCCTGTTTCTCGATGCCCGCAGCCGGGGCGAAAGCCCGCGCAACCGCGACCTGCTGGCACTGGCCATCAATCTGTGGCCCAAGTTCGCCCTGCTCTCGGCAATCAGCACATTGCTGATCGTGCTGGGGCTGTCGATGTTTTTTATTCCGGGCATTTTCCTGACCGTCGTGCTGGCATTTGCCGAGTACCGGCTGGTATTGCGCGGTGATGCTCCGCTGGCAGCCATGAAGTCGAGCTTCACCCTGACCCGTGGCCATTTCTGGCGGATCTTTGTCTGCATCCTGGCTGTTCTGGGGCCCCTGATGCTGCTCAAGGAACTGAGCTACTCACTGTTTTCCAAGGACGACAACACACTGCTATCGCTGACACTCGACAGTGCGAACAGCTTTTTGCAGTTATTTGTCTCTGTAGTCCTGTTCCGTTTATTTATGTTAATTAGCGAAAAATCTGACCAATAAAAACAATCAGCTCCTACAAAAAGAGCCTTGGAGTGGCCCACTGCCGTCGGGTATGTTCGGACACTCCCTGTAACGTCATAAGCCGAGCCCATGCCACGTTTCTTGCGCCGCACCGTATTTGGTCTGCTGCTGATATCAGCATTGCTGGCATGCCTGATTTATAGCGTGACATGGCGACCCGATCCCAGGGAGGTGCTGACCTACAGTTGCCCGATCACGGCTCCCGTCCTGATGCCCGGCCAGGCACTCAAGGTCATGACGTGGAACATCCAGTACCTGGCCGGCAAGCGTTATGTGTTCTGGTACAACCTGGAAGACGACAGCGGCCCCGATACACGCCCTACCCGTGATGACATGGCGTACAGCCTGGATGAAGTGTCGCGGGTCATTCGTGACGAACGCCCTGATCTGGTGCTGCTGCAAGAGGTCGATGACAACGCCAAGGCCAGTGGCTACCAGGATCAACTGGCCCTGCTGCAAGAGCGCCTGATCGATATTTACCCCTGCAGTACCCAGGCGTTTACCTGGAAAGCCGACTTTGTGCCCGACTGGCATATTTTCGGCAGCGTCGGGCGTACCCTCGTGACCCTCAGTCGCTTCCAGATCGAACACGCCGAGCGCTTGCAATTGCCCGTGGCCGACGCCAACGTCATCAGCCGCCAGTTCCAGCCCAAACCTGCATTGCTGGTCAACTACCTGCCGCTCAACGACGGCGGGCAACTGGCTGCGATCAACACTCAACTGGATCCCCCTTCGCACGACAACAGCAACCTTCGCGCACAGATGCAGACCGTCGCCACCCTGGTCGACAAGCTCGAAAGCCAGGGCACGCCCTGGTTGATCGGGGGGGATTTCAACCTGCTGCCCATAGGCCAGTTCTTGCGTCTGCCCGCCCCTCTGCGGCTGGGCTACTCAGCGGACAGCGAGTTGCACCTGCTGTGGGAAAAATACCCGATGATCCCCAGCAACCCCGAAGCCACCGGCATCGACCGCGAACTGTGGCTGACGCACTTCCCCAACGACCCCCGTGTCGAAGAACCCGACCGCACCCTCGACTACCTCTTCCACAGCCCAAAGCTGCAGCGCATTGAAGGCTACGTTCGCCAGGAAGACACCTTGACCATCTCGGACCACTTGCCGGTGCTGGGGCGGTTTTTGTTGCCTGCGGACTGAATCAGGATCGCCCTCGTCGTGACCTGCCATCCAGAGTGAAGTGCTGATTGCTTTGCCTGTAGTTGTACGATGACGTATAACTACAGGCACTCAACGGTTGTCCCGCGTGTGGAGAAACTTCATGACTGATTCAAAGCGTTTCGACAATTACATTGCTGGCGAGTGGGTCGCAGCCCCCGCCTACAGCTCAAACATCAATCCATCTGACCTGTCCGATGTGATTGGCGAATATGCCCAGGCAGATGTCACCCAGGTTCAGGCCGCCATCGATGCTGCCCGCACAGCGTTCCCGGCCTGGTCGACGTCAGGTATTCAGGCGCGCAGCGACGCACTGGACAAGGTCGGCAGCGAAATCCTCGCGCGCAAGGAAGAGCTGGGCAACCTGCTGGCCCGTGAAGAGGGCAAGACCCTGCCTGAAGCGATCGGTGAAGTCAGCCGCGCCGGTAATATCTTCAAGTTTTTCGCCGGTGAATGCCTACGCCTGTCGGGCGACTACCTGCCCTCGGTGCGCCCGGGCGTGCATGTGGAAGTCACCCGTGAAGCCCTGGGCGTGGTCGGCTTGATCACCCCGTGGAACTTCCCCATTGCCATCCCTGCCTGGAAAATTGCCCCGGCCCTGGCCTATGGCAACTGCGTGGTGTTCAAGCCCGCCGATCTGGTACCGGGCTGTGCCTGGGCGCTGGCCGAGATCATCTCCCGCGCGGGCTTCCCGGCGGGCGTGTTCAACCTGGTGATGGGCAGTGGTCGGGTGGTGGGTGAAGCCATCGTCAGCAACCCGAAAGTGGACGGGGTCAGCTTCACCGGCTCCGTGGGCGTGGGACGCCAGATCGCGATCAACTGTGTTTCGCGTCAGGCCAAAGTCCAGTTGGAAATGGGCGGCAAGAACCCGCAGGTCATTCTTGACGATGCCGATCTCAAACAAGCCGTCGAGCTGGCCGTGCAGAGCGCGTTTTACTCCACTGGCCAGCGTTGCACCGCGTCAAGCCGCCTGATTGTCACGGCCGGGATTCACGACAAGTTCGTCGAGGCCATGGCCGAACGCATGCGCTCGATCAAGGTTGGACATGCCTTGCAGGCGGGCATCGATATCGGCCCGGTCGTGTCCCGCGCCCAGTTGGACCAGGACCTTGGCTACATCGATATTGCCCGGAACGAAGGCGCCCGACTGGTCGCCGGTGGCAGTCTGGTGACGTGCGACACCGAGGGGTATTTCCTCGCCCCTGCCCTGTTTGCCGACAGCACGGCCAACATGCGCATCAGCCGCGAAGAAGTCTTCGGCCCGGTGGCCAACATCATCAAGGTCGCAGACTACGAAGCGGCCCTGGCGATGGCCAATGACACCGAGTTCGGCCTGTCGGCGGGTATCGCGACCACCTCGCTCAAATATGCCAATCACTTCAAGCGTCACTCCCAGGCCGGGATGGTGATGGTCAATCTGCCGACGGCAGGTGTTGATTACCACGTGCCGTTTGGCGGGCGCAAAGGCTCGTCCTATGGCTCCCGCGAACAGGGCCGTTATGCGCAGGAGTTCTACACCGTGGTCAAAACCAGCTACATCGGGTCTTGATACGCTGATCCTGCACTGTAGTCGCTGACGAGGAACGAAGGCTGCGTCCGATTGCGAAGCGATCGTAAAACCTGAATGCGCGATCTAACTGAAATACCGCGCCGCCTGTTTTTACGACGGCTTCGTCGGAGTGCCGCACCACGCGGACGCAGCCTTCGTTCCTCGGCAGCGACTACAGGTAGTTGCGCTAGGCTTTACGCGGTTTGATCCGGGCCGTGGCTTCGGCCACCAACGGATCATCGGGCCAGTAGTGCATGGTATCACCTATGTCCAATCACCATTGACACCGAAATCCCCCGCGAAACCGGGGCTACCGCCCGATACTTACAGAACTGGATTGACTGTCAATGATTGGGGCAAAGGTTGACATAAATCCTGCCGATTGCAGGTAGGATTGACAGCGGCCAAAACATCCACAGCCAGTTTAGGCGCTCGACATTGACAGTGCCCATAGAGAGGAGCAGTCCGACTGAGGCCAACGGATACATAAATTGATCAATGCAGACTAGAAGGAAGCAATGTATTGAACCTCGAACAAAGCCTAGCGATTCTGCATGAGCACTTTGACAAAGTTTTCCGTGACGCCACTTTAGCTTCATCCATCTCGCATGCAGAAGTCCGACGCATAATCTGCCTTATAATTGATCAGCAAAATAGTGCCCCTGCCGAAGACAGACTATTGTCTCACTATTACCAGTTCATTTTTGCTACCGAAACACTTCACACGTCATACCGTATATATGAACTAACTGATATGGGGAGCTGGATTGGATGGGCGTTATCAGAAGACACCAGAGACAGTCACTCAAAAAATTTACATCTGGGGAGAATCTTTGACTTCTATTCATCAGCGGTGGTAAGAAACTGGCCAGGGTTTGTGCCGGTGATGGTGAAATTTTTCAGCGCCTTCTACTACTACGCTCGCGAGCGAACAGCCATGAACAATATAGCACGCGAGCTATGGCCCTTCGCCGCATCGACTTTTACAGACACGATGAATCTGCCTGCGGAATACATTTACATTGACGAAGCAAATCTTGGAAGTCAAATGGCATGCTGGGCAGCAAAAGAAGCGCCTGACTTGGCCAAGACTTTCGTTCCATACCTAGAGTCTGTCGCTGGCAAAAATACTCTACCAGATTAAGTCCGTGCCGTTCATTATTACACCTTGTCTACTACAGCAAGTGCGTTCTCAAGCAAAGCATCGCATGAGTGGGCAGCAAAGGCACTCGCCGACTTCAATGAAAACCTCGCTGAGCCGCATAAGCTGCAACTGCTAGCCACTATCTATGCAGGCAATAAGGATGGAGACCCATCCGCACTTCTCAGAAAGATAAACCTTGTCCAAGGTTTCTATAAGTCAAAGCTTGACGGAATTAATTTCTTTCGTGATGCAGCAATGCGGAGCGGCTCAATTTTGCCGTTTGTCGTCAACAGCTTGAACGCCGGTAAAACCCACGTCACGCTTGACGGTTTACTGCTGTGGCACCAGTTACTGACAGCCAATTCCAATATCAATGCACAAGATCTGTACATATCTATTCCGTTCGGTGAGCATGGCTATCTCGCAGCTTTAGGCGACGAGAAAATATTCATTGAGCGTGATACTCAGACCTTTATCGAGCAACTGGTACAATCGAGCAACCATTTTTTAGGCGTGGCAAAAACCATCGCTTATTCCGACAACTCTGGTCTAACAATTCCAAATAGAATAGGAATCCCTAAGTATGGGAATTCTACAGAATACGAAACAGCCCTAACTAGAAGCTATTGCTTTTCTCCATTTCCGTTCAACGCCAAACCTTTATACCAGTTGATTCTTGATACTGAGTGTACCCCGCTGCAAGCGATACAGCTCAAAGTGCGGGGTGAAACATGGCCGCTAACCTCATCGTTATCCACTCCAAAATCTGACAGAAAACCGCAAAATGTTTTGATTTGGTGTGGTGGCGGAAGTCTTACAGAAGAACTTGAGGCCGAAGTAATTAAGCACATCTTTGAATCTGCCGGAGCCACCGTAAAAGTGGTCTGCTTCACCGAAGCCACGCAACAAAGCTTCATCGACGCTTATAAAGACCCTAAGTACGATATTATTTGGGTCGCATCCCACGGCGAGTTTGATCACTGGTCTCCTAAACATGTGAAAATGCACATCGGGGATAATTTATCCGTTTCGCTTGAGGATCTATGGGAGCAGGCTCCAGTCATGGATAAACGGCGATTAGCATTTCTAAACATTTGTGACGGAGCGCGATTTGAGGAACGCGGTTTTCTACCAAAAATCGGTATAGCCCCAGGTTTAGCGAGCGCAGATCAAGCGACAATTTCCCATCTATGGCCTGTCATGGGTTATCCAGCAGCAGCGTTCGGAGCTTATCTAGCTTTCAATTTGGCGGCTGGGAACTCTTATTTCGACGCCTATAAGATGGCGATGCTTGCAATTAGGAGGTCTACATTAGAGATCGCAGACGACCTTGCCTCCAAAACTGGAAGAGAATTTGATTTAATCCGTCAGCTTCGAAGGAAAGAGGAAGATTATACTCCACTTGAGTTCTACGGGTCGGCAGCCTTCTACCAATAACCGTGCTTTTCAGCAGTTCAACTCCCAGCTCAGTTGGGTAGCTCGCACTCAGTGACTGCGTTCTGGCTGAGATGCCCCATAGCAGTAACCGTCCGGCGAACTCACCTACCGAACTCCAGCATTAAGGGCGATTGTGTCCGCGTATTTTTAAGCGAACGCAATCACCCTTATCGCTAGGATTTCCATGCGCCAACGTAGCTCTTATCCCAAAACGTTCAAAGCCCAGGTCGTCCAGAAAGCGCAATGCGGTAAGATGTGATTGCGGGACGCTTACCGCCAATAAGCGGAAAGCCCCAAAATAGTGGTTGCGCGGCCATTTTCGGTTAATATTTTCTGAGTGTTCGGCGCACATTTTAAGAAAATCTTGGCGCGGTTAAGAAAATCTAGCCAGCGACAGGGGAAAAAATGGGAAATCTAGTGGGTTACGCCCATTTGATCAATGCGATGGAGCTCTACCCACCGGTGCGGTAGCAACTGTCTGAATCGCCCCGGATTCTCTAGACACCTTGCAAGCCAGGAGCCGGGCTCACAATACCTGACACATAAGTAATATTCGCGGCAGCATTCTGAAAGGTATCATTGGTTATTCTCTGGTCAGAAGTAAGTCAGCACTAGGAGACAATCATGAAAGTATTTAAAGCATTTTTTACCATTTCAATATTGGCCTTGTCGTCTTTGGCAATAGCTGAAGGAGGTGGTGATCGCGTTTACGGTCGGATGATGCAAGAAAACCAACAGGCGATGGAGCAGTACGCCTTGAAAAACGGGAAGTCTAACCCTGAAATTGTTCATTATAAATATGGTATGGACCTAGATATTCATAAGGTCGTCAGTATGACGCAAGCTAATATAAACTGTGCTGTTGCGCCTTCGCGTATGACCTTTGAAGATTCGGCTGGCAAGCTCAACACTGTAGAGTACAGGGTTATGGGTACTAACTGCCCACGCGGAGGATAGACTAAGGTAGCCATGGTAGGTTCTCTGGAGCGCATGTGCTTAATGGTTGCCAAGTAACGACGAGTGCAGACATTTTCGAATCTTATTTGGATTAGGTTCGATTTATTGTTGAGTAACCACTGCCACTCCATTAACGAACACTAGCTAGCAACAAATGTTCGCTTACCAGATACACCCCATCTCTGTGTTTCTCCTTTGGTTGTGGAGATGGTTTAGGCGCCCTAGTGGCGCCTTTTTTATGGTGTGTCACCCATACGACTACAAATGCTTAATAACTTTTTGCCAACTTACAGGTGGGTGGTTATAGCCAGTGAGGAGTCCGTCTCAATTTTGATAGCTCATTAGAGTAAGCACTCCGTCACTTGCATGATCAAGGGCAGTGACCACGCAAGAATTAAGGAAAGTTTGAAAACTAGTTTGCCGGGTATTCGGCAATCACTTGGTTAATACCTGTTTTGCTCAGGCCAATTACCTGATAAGCATCCTTCTTTCCACCGACCTCCATGCCAGGTGAGCCTGTCGGCATGCCAGGTACAGCAATCCCGATAAGGTCGTCGCGTTTGATCAAAGCAACTATTTGCTCTGCAGGTACATGGCCTTCAACAAATTTTCCGTTGATCATAGCGGTGTGGCATGACGAGAGACGCGGAATAACACCCAAGTCTTTCTTGACTCTGCTCATGTTGGTTTCTACATGATCAACGACGGTGAAACCGTTGGCTTCAAGGTGCTCCATCCACTTCTTGCAGCATCCACAGTTAGCGTCACGATGGACGTTGATCGTCAGCAATTCTGTGGCATGACCTGCGGAACTGATAAACAGAACCGAGAGTGCAGCAAGGCGCAGTGCCCGACCAGGACGAAAAATGTTATTTCGCATGGGTATGTTCCTTCCCATCAGCATGGGTATGATTTTTTGGCTAAGCGGTCTGAGTTGAAGACGCGTCATGTGAAGCCTTGCCACCCTAAGGATGGGTATGTTGGGTACTTTCATCCTGAGAAGGTGCTGCTACCTCACCGTAGTCGCTGTCTCTCGCCATGATGGTCTTCTGCTTCGGTTACCTCTTCGGCTGCATCTGCATGAAGATATCCAGAGGGAGCACCTTACCGGCAGCTACTATTGCGGCGACCACACCAGTAGAGGTCAATGTTTTTTCATGTCATGCACTCAGAACCACATCCGAATACCGGCAACAAATCGAGCCTCGCTGGTCCTTTCTCCTTCGTCGCTCGCCAGGTCGGCCGTCTTGCCGTAGGAGCGGTTCCAGCTAACTCCAATGTAGGGGGCAAATTGGCGAACAATCTCGTAACGCAATCGCAACCCCACTTCGGTGTTAGCCAATCCAGACCCAATGCCACGCTGAGGATCATTTTTCCCGTATAAATTTACTTCGGCTGTAGGCTGCAAGATCAGGCGATTGGTCAGCAGAATGTCGTAGTCGCCCTCAAATCGAGCAGCGGTCTGACCGTTCTCACCGATGTAGGCAGTGGCTTCGGCTTCAAAGTTATACAGGGCCATGCCCTGTATACCGAGCGCTCCCCAAGTTTGTGGCGACCCGGGCTTGAAATCTTGCCGTACGCCGGTGACGACATCCCACCACGGACCGATGGCGTGTCCCCAAAGTGCGGAGAGTTCAGAGCTTTCCGTTACACCATTGGTACGTTCACCTTCCGAGCGCAACCACAGTCGGTCAACGTCACCGCCGATCCATCCTTTTGCATCCCAGGCCAGTGCACTACCGTTATCAGCATCCTGGTACTCAAACTTATCCAGCAGCATGAAGGAGTTGAGTTGTTTGTCGTGGACACCATGACCTGCCACATCTGGAAAGGCGGCTGCACGGTCAGCGTCGGTAAGTACGGGGATCGAGGTTCGACTCGTGGCGGTCGCCCCTCCACCCATGCTTTCCATACCTTCCATTGCCCCGTCGTCCATGCTCATCTTACTGTGATCCATAGACCCCATCTTGCTGTGGTCCATTGAACCGTGATCGGGCTTAGTTTCGTTTGCCGTAGTTGCAGGTTTGTTAGTTGCTTTCGCAGTAGATGAATGATCACTACTATCTTCTCCTGCCATCACCACAGAAGAGAGTCCGCCCATCAGACCAACGACAAAGAGGCAACCCACCAGCGATTTATTACGATTTACGTATGTGCTCACAGATCGTCTCCTTTACTCATCAACCCGTACTTCACGGAACATGCCCATTTCCATATGGAAAAGTAGGTGGCAGTGATAGGCCCAGCGACCTAAGGCATCAGCGGTGACTCGATAACTGCGCTTAGTACCTGGTGGCATGTCAATTGTGTGCTTGCGCACCATGAACTTGCCATTTTCGTCTTCAAGGTCGCTCCACATGCCGTGAAGGTGGATGGGATGGGTCATCATGGTGTCATTCACCAGGGTGATCCGAAGACGCTCCCCATACTTCAGACGAAGCGGCTCTGCGTCTGAAAATTTGATTCCGTTGAAGGACCACGAAAACTTTTCCATGTGACCGGTCAGATGAAGTTCAATAGTGCGATTGGGCTCGCGGCCGTCAGGGTCTTGGAAAGTGCTTCTCAAATCAGAGTAGGTGAGGACTCGACGACCATTATTCCGCAAACCTATGCCAGGGTCGTTTAGCTTTGGCGTAGGGCTCATGGCTTGCATATCAACCAAGGGGTTGTTGGTTTCGGATGCTGGATGGGCCTGCATTTCGCCACTCATATCGCTCATCCCAGCCATCTGGCTGTGGTCCATGCCGGCCATATTGGACGTGTCGCCTTTGTCCATTCCCGCCATCTTGCTGTGATCCATGCCGGCCATGTTAGACATGTCACCGCTGTCCATGCCGGTCATGTCGCTTTGGTTCATCCCCGTCATCTTGCTGTGATCCATGCCAGCCATGCCTGACATTTCACCTTGCTTCATATCGCCGCCCATACCAGCCATGCCGCCATGGTCCATGCCCTCCATACCGCCCATACCCATGTCATCCATGGTCAAAAGCGGCCGAGGATCGATCGCAGGTACCTGTGCTTTCAAACCTTCGCGAACTGCCAAGGTTCCACGTGCATAACCGGTTCTATCCATGGACTGGGCAAAGATGGTGTAAGCCTCTTCGCTGGTAGGTTCTACGATCACGTCATACGTTTCTGCCACGGCGATGCGGAATTCATCGACGCTGACTGGTTTGACATGTTGACCGTCAGCCGCCACAACGGTCATTTTCAAACCAGGGATGCGAACGTCGAAATAGCTCATAGCTGAACCGTTGATAAAGCGCAGGCGCAGCTTCTCGCCCGGCTTGAAAATACCGGTCCAGTTACCGTTAGGCGCTTGGCCATTCATGAGATAGGTGTAAGTATCCCCACTGACGTCTGCGAGATCAGTGGGGTTCATTTTCATTTCAGCCCACATCTTGCGGTCGGCCACAGCAGCAGACCAACCTTGCTTGCTGACGTCGCCGATAAAGTCGCCCACGGTACGTTTGTGGTGGTTGTAGTAGTCCGATTGCTTCTTGAGCTTGGCCATGACACGACTAGGATCTTCATCGGTCCAGTCAGTCAACATCACCACATAGTCGCGATCGTATTGAAAAGGTTCAGGCTCTTTAGAGTCGATGACAATTGGACCGTATACGCCTGCCTGTTCCTGCAAGCCTGAATGGCTGTGGTACCAGTATGTGCCGTTTTGATGCACATTGAATTTGTACTCGTACATCCCGTCGGGCGCGATGCCATGGAAACTCAACCCCGGTACACCGTCCATATTGGCGGGCAGAATGATCCCGTGCCAATGAATCGACGTGTCTTGGTCTAGGCGGTTTTTCACACGCAGTGTGACCGTTTCGCCTTCGCGCCAACGAAGCAAAGGTCCGGGCAACGAACCATTGATGGTCATGGCTGTGCGCGGCGAGCCAGTAATATTTACAGGGATTTCACCAATAAACAGATCAAATTCGTTACCGGTGAGAATGCTCGGCAGACCAGGACTGGTCACTGCCCATACAGGAGTGCGCCACAGACCAAGGCCGCCGAGAACGCCACCAGCGGCCAGGCCTTTAACGAATGTCCGCCTAGAGGTTTTGGAATTCATGCCGTTTACGTCCGATCAGTGAAAAAGGGAAGCCGTGCGAAACAACCAATGAGTTGCTCAACAGGTTGAAGGAACTCTCTCGGGGGGATGCGCCCGAATGAGCTTAGCTCGCCGTCACTAAAAACGAGTGTTTACGGCAAGCGAGCTCAGAAATTGCCACATTTGAACCATCACAGTGATTACATTTCTGTCAGTTTTGATGCGCAGTAAGCTATTCAGCAATTCTTGTGGCCCATCGCTTTGACTTTGCTTTCTGCGATCGGGGGCTGGGTGCTCTGTTGTTGGGCTATTTGATACGATTCCATTGAATTATTCCTAGCTACTTCCATGCGGGCGAACGTCCGGTCACCACCGCCTTCAGCCATAGCAAAAGAAGAGACGGTTAGGGCTGCAATGATGAACAAAGCTTTGATGGATTTCATTTTAGTGTCCTCTGGGAGTATTGGTAATCCCTAAATCCACATCAAACGATGATTCTTAGGGGAGAGCTTAAGGCTCAATAGGACTATAAAACTCATGCCCTGTCAGAAGCCTTAGCTGAATATTACAGTTGTGTCAGGTTGGCATATTTCTCTTGAGGAATACGCTATTCAATACGTAAAGTATCGATCTTTTCGAGTCGCACGGCTGTTTATTTAGCCTCAGCTTTAGGTGGGTAATTGATTTGGTTTAGGTGCTTTCAAGGTGAAGTCGTTTTTAGATTTCTATGCCGGAGCTTCGTGTATGAACCTAGATGCACTGCGGCAAAATCAAAGTATTAGTTGTTCTTGGAAAAAATTGAGCCATCAAGGGTGATTGAGTGTAAGCATTAACTTTGAGAAAGCACTTGGCACATCAGAAAGAGCGTTATTTTATCGTAGTCAAAGAGCTGAAATCCTGAGTAATAATATCGCAAACGCCGATACGCCGAACTTCAAAGCTCGAGATATGGACTTCTCTACTGTGCTTGCAAGTCAGAATAGAGAAAACCTTGCTAATACGTTTTCTTTGAAAACGCCAAATGTAAAACATATTGCCGGAAAAGATTCAGCAAGTGATATTTACGGAAGCGGTTTGCTTTACAGCACTCCGGTTCAACCTGCCATCGATCAAAATACTGTCGATCAGCAGGTTGAGGTCGCAAAATACACAGAAAATGGGATACGTTTCGATGCCGCTTTTACTCGTTTGAATGGTGCATTCAAAGGTTTGCTCAAAGCTCTGCGAGGAGATTAGTAGCGCAGGGTCTTGTGAGCCATCCGCATAAGGGGCGCTGACTATGGGCCAAGGGTAGGTGTCAGCATTCAAGTGCTGATTTGGGAAGGAAAACCTAACGCCTCGACAGCTTTACGAATTTGCTCTGAGCTTTCGCTACTTTCAACACTCACCTTTCCGGCGGACCGATCCACGGAAATCGTAGCTTTGTTGTCCAAGGACTGAATTGCTTTAGTGATTTTGCTGACGCAACCGCCGCAACCAATGCCTGATACATCTAAGATGAACATGATTATTCCTCTCGTGCTGAGCGGTCTCTTTACACCGTACCGACAGCATCAAGGTTGACACTATGGCAATGTCAATAATTGTCTGTTTCAAATTGTGAGTGTCATTGATGTATGACAGCACAGACTTGACCAACCGTTTTCATTTGATCTAACCACCCGATTTGCATCGAGTTCGACCAGTACGCATCTAGGCCATGGCCGGCAGAGCACGGCCAGAAGAAAACACTCCAGGCCCTCTGCTTCATCCTCAGATTTGAACCTCTCTTTCCTGCTCACTGTTTTTTAATGCCCCATACGCCTGCGAACCTTGTATAGGTATAGGGGGTATGCCTATCATGTGCGACGTATAGGTAGGAGAGGTATCCCATGGGCCATATCGCAGCAAACAAAGATGATCTTCTCAAGCGTGTAAAACGTATCGCCGGACAACTTCAAGCGGTTGAGCGAGCGTTGGAATCGGATCTCGATTGCGCCAAAACACTGCACCTTGTTGCCGCCACTCGCGGTGCCATGAACGGCTTGATGGAGGAAATCATCGAGGAGCATGCGCGTGAGCATGTCGCGAACCCTGCTCTCAGTGAAGAAGAGCGAAGTAAGGGCGTCGAAGAGCTTCTTGAAGCCATTCGCCGCTACTCCAAGTAAACGCTGTCAGGAATCACTCATGAGCAGTATCGACATCAAACACACCCACGACCACGTGTTCCTTGGCTCAGCGCACGACGATAATGCCAAGCGTACGCTTTGGGTTGTGGCACTTACCGTTGTGATGATGGTTGGCGAGATCACCGCCGGTTATATAACTGGCTCAATGGCGTTACTGGCCGATGGCTTTCATATGGCAACCCATGCCGTAGCATTGGGCATCGCGGCCGTCGCTTACGGATATGCAAAACGCCACGCTTCCAGCCAGCGCTACAGTTTCGGTACCGGAAAGGTTGGAGACCTAGGCGGGTTTGCCTCGGCGTTGATTCTCGGCATGGTCTCCCTGGGAATTGGCGTTGAGTCTGTCATGCGCCTCTTCCAGCCAACGGACGTGCAGTTCGGCACCGCTACGCTCATCGCAATTGCCGGTTTGATCGTCAACATTGCCAGCGCCCTGCTGCTGGGCCATGGGCACGATCATGATGATCATGACCATGCCCATCACGGGAGCGACAACAACCTGAAATCGGCCTACGTCCACGTCATCGCGGACGCGCTGACTTCGGTTCTGGCCATTGTGGCACTGCTCGCCGGCCGTTATCTCGGCTGGGTGTGGCTGGACCCGGTCATGGGCATCGTCGGTGCCATCGTTATTGCGCGGTGGGCATGGACCTTGATGGGGGTCACTGCAGGTGTACTGCTGGATCAGACCGATGCGCATGTTGCCGAGGAAATCCGTGAACTGGTTGAGACGCCGGGGGATGCCACCATTACGGACTTGCACGTCTGGCAGATTGGGCCACAAGCCCATGCGGCAATCGTCAGCGTCCTTGGTGAGGCCACTGCGAATGCCGACAGCATTCGTGAACGTCTCAAGTCGGTTCACGAGGTCAGCCATCTGACGATCGAGTTTCGACCAGTCTAATTCAGCGCCTCCTCACTATGGCCTCCAATGGTGCCCGCAACTCTTCCAGGGTAACGTGATCTGCGCGGATCGAACGCCGGTTGATTATCACGCGCCAACGCTTTCGTCGACGCGTGGTTTGCAGCCTACTACGACCTACTTCAGGACAATCTGACCGACCATCCCTGATTGATAATGCCCCGGCACGTTGCAAGCAAATTGAAGCCCAGTGGTGGTGTTGAAGGTCCAGATCAGCTCCTTGGTTGCGCCTGGCTCGATCAGCACGCTGTTCGGGTCGTTGTGTTCCATTTCGACCATCTTCATCCCTCCCATGCTATGGCCCATGTCGCTCATCATTTTCCCGGCCCCGGTGGGGCTTAGCGCCCCGTTCTGGAACATGTTCGCCATTTCTTTTTGGTGTGCCGCATGAGCAGCGGCTTTGCCGATGTTGAACTCGTGCAGCAGCGAACCCTCATTGCGAAGGACGAATCGGACCGTTTCACCCGGTTTGACGTCGATGCTTTTAGGTTTGAAGAAAACATCACCCATCTCCACTTCCACCGTACGGGTAACCTTAGAAGAGACACCGGGCTGGCCGATGTCCTCTTTACCATGACCAACACTGGCGATCGCCGTAGCACCGAAGATTAGGGTGATTGCCGCAATAACAGGGGTAATGAGCTTAGCTTTCATGGTGACCTCGAGAGTAAGAGGGAATCACTGGCTATGCTAAAGGGAATGAGCTGCTAGTTAACTGACCTGAACACTACATTTCTGTCAGTTTTCAAAAGAAAACACGGCGCCCAGGTAACGCCGTGTTCAGCGGAGCGGTTAACAAACCCCAATGAGACTAGGTTGGTCACTGATGGTTTTCAGAAAGCATCAATTTGTGCTCACGCTGCATTTGGCTCAAAACGTCATCAACTATTTTGTCGTGCTTTTCCATCCAAGCGAGGTGCTGCTGAGGTGACATCGATGCGTCTGGGTGATCTTGATGGAGCTGACTCATGATCTCCCCAAGCATATTCATATGCTCGGCCATGTGGACATGACGCTGCCCTTCAGGAGCTCTTTCAGCTTGTATAAGCACAGCTTCAGCCTTGTTGCGCAGGTTTTCCATACGCTCGACAACCCGGTCTCCGCCACTTTCAGCCCATAGAGAAGACGAGACGAGTAGCGAGCTCACAAGAATAAGAACTTTTAAGCGATTCATGGTGCCGCTCCTTTTGGAATTGTTTTCCGGCTCCAAATACGTTTCATGCTGAAGAGTCGGCTGAGCATTAGGGAAATGCTCATTTTTGACCATAGACAGCGGTCGCTGACATATACCTGAAGCCAATATTACTTTTCTGTCAGTTGCTGCTTGGCTTGTGTTTTTCGTTGCAGACTCCGTTTCATAATTACTTGAGAGCCACTCCTATGAGACTTCTTGTTGCTGAAGACGAACCAAAAATAGGCATCTATTTGCAGCAAGGACTCACCGAGGCGGGGTTCAATGTTGATCGGTTTACCGATGGCAAAGAGGCACTTCAGCACGCCTTGAGCGAAGCCTATGACCTGCTGATTCTCGACGTCATGATGCCTGGGCTGGATGGCTGGGAAGTCCTCCAGAAGGTACGTGCATCCGGGAAGGATGTTCCCGTGCTCTTCCTCACGGCGCGAGACCGCGTCGAAGATCGAGTGAAGGGCCTTGAACTCGGGGCAGATGATTACCTGATCAAACCGTTCGCCTTTTCTGAGCTTTTGGCTCGCGTTAGAACGCTGCTGCGTAGGGGTAGCAGCGCTCCCTCGCAAACCTATATGAAATTGGCCGATCTGGAAGTGGACCTGCTTAAGCGTCGGGCCATCCGTGGAGGTAAACGTATAGATCTGACAGCTAAAGAGTTTGCTTTGCTTGAGCTGTTGCTGCGTCGTCGAGGAGAGGTGTTGCCAAAATCGCTTATCGCTTCCCAAGTTTGGGACATGAATTTTGATAGCGATACCAACGTTATCGAGGTGGCGATCAGGCGACTGAGAGCCAAAATCGATGATGATTTTGAGGTCAAGCTGATTCATACCTCGCGAGGTATGGGTTACATGCTCGACTCTCCTGATTCGGAGTCGAAATGAAGCGAATGTCTCTGACGAGCCGTATGAGTCTGATGTTCATGCTGGCTGTAACGGCGGTGCTCACTATTGCCGGCCTCAGCTTCAATAACCTTAGCCAGCATCACTTCAAGATGCTGGATCAACAGGCACTAAGCGAAAAGCTCCATTCTACTCAGAGAATTTTGACTGGATTGAATAGCATCGATCAATTCAGTGATGTTAAGCCTGAGCTGGAGGCGCTGCTTGGTGCTCACCGTGATTTGACTGCCATAATAATCGATGGTGACGGGAAGTTACTGTTTGCTGATCCCGGCTCGATCGATGTTCCAGAGGAATTTCGTACGATCCCGAACAGCAACGTCTGGGAGTGGCGGGAGCAGGAGAAAATGTTCCGTGGAGTGACTGCACAAGTGATCGTGACGGGGCAAGACAGGCCATTAACCGTTATGTTGATCTTTGATGTGACTCAGCATATGTCTTTCTTCGAGACACTTGAGCGGTGGTTTTGGATAGGGCTGGTGATCAGCGCGCTGATCAGTGCTGCCTTGGGTTGGATGGTCGCGAGCAGCGGTCTGCGGCCTATACGTCAAGTCACTCGGGTCACTGCTTCAATGTCAGCTAAATCCCTTAAGGAGCGCATTCCCTTAGCATCTGTTCCTAAAGAACTTCAGCAGATGGTGCTGTCGTTCAACGCAATGTTATCCAGGCTGGATGATGCATTTGTCCGTTTATCGAATTTTTCCGCGGACATCGCTCACGAGTTACGGACGCCGGTCAGCAATTTGATGACCCACACAGAAGTAGTGCTTTCTAGAAAAAGAAATATTGAGGACTACGAAGACAATTTGTATTCAAATCTTGATGACTTGAAGCGTATGAGTCGGATGATTGATGACATGCTTTTTCTGGCAAAATCAGACAACGGTCTGATTTCACACGAGAAGAAACCGATAGACCTAGTAGAGATAGTGGAGAAATTACAGGAGTACTACTCTCTACTAGCTGATGAGCGAGGGATTGGCCTCACGGTTTCAGGGCGGGGTAGCGTCCGAGGCGATGTTCTAATGCTGCACCGAGCCATCTCTAATCTGCTATCAAATGCGCTCAGGTATACCTCTGAAGGGAAGTGCATCAATGTCGATATCCAACAAAAAGGAACGTCGGTATTGGTCGTAGTGGAAAATCCTGGAGAGTCCATTGCGCCTGAGCATCTTGAAAAGCTTTTCGATCGATTTTATCGAGTGGACCCTGCGCGTAGAGAAGGGAGCCCAAGCAACGCCGGGCTAGGTTTATCGATCACCCGATCGATAATCGAGGCGCATGACGGCAAGATATGGTGTACGTCATCTGGTGGGAAAACGGCATTCAATATAGAGCTTCCTAGTGCAGACGAAAAAAAGGCCTGAGACAAGCTGCACATATTAAACCACGCAGTATGGGATTAGCTTAAAGGCCCCTTTTTGAATGAGTTAGAGCTCGTGATACGCCGCGAAGAGGGGCCGTATTTAGGCCCCTTATCCGCGCCATCCAATAGCCAAAAAACCGCCCCAAGCTGACTGAAATGTAATCGAACAGTTTACATTCATGTGGCATCGTGTACTTGCGCTGTGACGTGGAGATTCTTGTGAGCTCCTCCTGTTCGTTCCGCCATAGGACACTGAACCTGCTAGGTATTCGCCAGTGGTTTTAACAAGCGTCGAAAAGTAAAAAACTAGATATTCCCAAACAAACCTCGAATCAACAGCTCTTGCTGTGAGGAGTCTTGCATGTCATTCCTTAAAACTACGACCGTAGCTGTTGCACTTACTGCGGGCTTGCTTCTGAGTGCAGTAGCTCAAGCACATCCAAAGCTCCTTTCTTCTACTCCGGTAGAAGGCTCGGATGCGGCGGCCCCTTCGAAAATTGAGCTGCACTTTTCTGAAAATCTAACTACTCAGTTTTCAGGTGCAAAACTGATCATGACCGATATGCCTGGGATGCCGAACTCCCCGATGGGTGTTAAGGCCAGCGTCGCTGGTGGCAGTGATCCGAAAACGATGGTGATTACACCGGCAGCACCTTTGAGCACAGGCACCTACAAAGTCGAATGGCGTGCTGTCTCCTCGGACACTCATCCGATCACCGGTAACTTCTCATTCAAAGTGAAATGATTCATGAGCGACTCAATAAATATTGTGGTTCGCTTTGCTCTTTATTTAGACCTGATGCTGTTATTCGGATTGGCAATTTTCGGCTTGTACAGCCTTAGGGGAATAGAAAGAGTATCGGGCACGGTCTTGAATTTTGAGTCGCTTCTTTACGGTACTTCTGTTGTAGGTGTAGCTCTATCCCTTGCAGCAATGTTGTTGCTTGCGAAAGCAATGAGCGGTGTATCGGGGTTCATGGAACTACATCACCATATTTTCCAAATGGTCCTCATGGGGACTGACGTCGGACTGACCTGGATGGTCCGCATAGCTGCCTTGGTTATGGCAATTATTGGCGTAGCGCTGAATAAAAGATTTCCGACACTCAGTCTCTGGATGGTGACTGTATGCGGAGCGATTGCGTTGGCGACGTTAGCATGGACAGGGCACGGTGCCATGGATGAGGGCAGTCGACGCTACTGGCATTTTATCAGTGATATTTTCCATCTTTTGGCCGCCGGTGGATGGTTAGGTGCTCTAGCGGCATTTGCCCTACTACTGCGTTTAAAATCGCTCAAAAGCGAGCAGGAAGCACAAATTCTTGCTCGGGTATTGACTGGCTTTGAGTCGGCCGGCGGAGTGATTGTGGCAATCATAAGCATCACTGGAATAGTCAATTACCTATTTATCGTTGGACCAAACCTCGATGAAGTGATGCTCAGTACTTATGGCCAACTTCTATTTTTGAAAACCTTGCTCTTTGCCGGAATGATCGTGTTAGCCGCGCTCAACCGCTTCCACTTAAGCCCGGTACTAGAAAAGTCAGTTCGCAACGGAGAATATTCTGTTGCAGTTAATGCATTGCGCCGCAGCATGACGCTGGAATTTACAATGGCGATCGTCATAATTTGCCTCGTCGCGTGGCTAGGCACCTTAAGTCCGGTAATGGAAATGAGCGCGGAATAGGGGTTAGTGGCAGCCAACAAAGAAGACCCAAGGGTGAATGGTAATCCCCCCATTTTTAATACTCGTCAAAAATAGAGGTCAGGCCACCAGGGCCAATTTCTGTTTAGGGGTTATGCCGCCGAGGGCCATATTCGGGCGCTCGTGATTGTATGTCCAGATCCAGCTTGTGCCGTAATTCTGAACTTCCGCTATCGATCCAAACAAGTAATGCCCCAGCCAGTCGTAACGTACTGTGCTGTTATAGCGCTCGACGTAAGCGTTTTGCTGCGGGTTGCCCGCCCCCGGTGTCAGGATAGTTGTCGCCTCTCCGATTTTTCCTGAAAAAGCATATCGGGGGCGGAAAGAGACTGGTCGTGCCGTATTATTCATCTGAACGTAGAGCCGCATTGCTCAAGATGCTGCTTCCCCCGCTGAGCCTGACGATGGCCGAGGTTTCCCGGCGCGAAGGGGTCAGCGAAATGTCTTTGTCCAACTGGCGCAAACAGTTCAGATCCGAAGGGAATGTAGTGTCCGAAACCAAGCCGTCATCCCAGAACTGGTCAGCCGAAACCAAGTTCGCCATTGTCCTTGAAGCCGCCGGTTTGGCCGAAATCGACCTGGGAGAATATTGCCGCCGCAAAGGACTTTATCCCGAACAGATCGCCACCTGGCGACAGTCATTTATCAGCGGCCAAAAGTCTGAAAAGTCCCAGCAAAAAGACGACCGCGAACAAGCGCGTAAAGACAAGAAACGCATCCAGGAACTTGAGCGTGAACTGCGCCGCAAAGACAAGGCGCTGGCCGAAACCGCCGCGCTGTTGGTGCTGCGAAAAAAGCTCAACGATTACTGGGGGATCGACAGCGAGGACAACTGACCTCTTTGCCGGAACGGCAGTTGCTCGTAGCTTGGCTGGTCGAAGCAGTGGTGGCCGGGGCCCGAAAAGTCCTGGCATGCCGAGAGGTAGGGCTGTCGCTCAGAACCTTGCAACGGTGGACCGAAACGCAGGTGCTTCAAGCCGATGCCCGCACGACCACCGTGCGGCCTACGCCGCGTAATGCCTTGAGCGAGATCGAGCGGCAAGCCATCGTGACGCTGTGCAACAGCCCGGCATACGCCCATCTGCCTCCGAGCCAGATCGTTCCGCGTCTGGCTGACGAAGCACGTTATCTGGCGTCGGAGGCCACGTTTTATCGCATCTTGCGAGCGGCGGGCCAGCAACAGCATCGAGGCCGTAGCCAGCGTCCCCGGCGCTACGCAGCACCGACAACGCACGCTGCGCAAGCGCCCAACCAGGTGTGGTCGTGGGACATCACGTACTTGCCGTCGCCGATACGGGGCAAGTATTACTACCTGTATTTGATCGAGGATATTTACAGCCGCAAGGCCGTGGGCTGGGAAGTTTACGAAGAAGAAAGCGGCGAAAAAGCCGCTGCGCTGCTGCAGCGCAGCGTGATCGGCGAGCAGTGTTTATACGAGCCGCTGGTGCTGCACTCGGACAATGGAGCACCGATGAAATCGCTGACGCTGTTGAGCAAGATGTACGACCTGGGCATTACGCCGTCCCGTGGTCGGCCGCGAGTGAGCAATGACAATCCGTACTCGGAGTCACTGTTTAGAACGCTGAAATATTGCCCGCAATGGCCGCAGGCAGGCTTCGCCAGCCTGGATGCCGCACGGGTCTGGGTGAGGGATTTTATGCGCTGGTATAACAACGAGCATCGGCATAGCCGGATCCGCTTCGTCACGCCGTCAGAGCGCCATCGTGGGTTGGATCATCAGATCCTGGCTCGGCGGCATGACCTGTACGAACGAGCTCGGAAGAAAAGCCCGGAACGCTGGTCAGGTCAGACGCGTAACTGGGAGCCAATAGGGACGGTGATGCTGAACCCGGATCGGGAGCAGCAGGCCGAGAAAAGAGCGGCATAGTTGGATGGTTGACGCGACAAGTACCTTGAAAAACGCCGCCCGGCTGAATATAGTCCAAACGAATGCCCCGTTTTTCAGCCCAACCCGTGAGTTTGGCACTGATGAATTCCGGGCCGTTGTCACTGCGGATGACTTGTGGCTTCCCGCGCCACTCAATGACCTGATCCAGCGCTCGCACCACACGTTCAGCCGGAAGCGAAAAATCAATTTCCATACTCAGGGCTTCGCGGTTGAAGTCGTCGATCAGATTGAAAACTCGAAAGCTGCGTCCGTCCGCCAATTGGTCGTGCATGAAATCCATCGACCAGCAGTGGTTGCTGACTTCAGGAACAGCCAGCGGCTCGGGCTTCTCGCGCACAATACGTTTGCGCGGCTTGATACGCAGATTCAGTTCCAGCTCGCGGTAAATCCGGTACACCCGCTTGTGGTTCCAGCGATAGCCTTTGACGTTGCGCAGGTACAGAAAGCATAAGCCGAAGCCCCAGTTTCGCTGGTTGTGTGTCAGGCGGATTAAATGATCGGCAATCTCGGCGTTTTCATACGCCAAACGCGGCTGATAGCGATAGCACGTGGTGCTGACCCTGAAGGCCAAGCACGCCAGCTTGATACTGCACCGACCTGAGCGAACCACCTCCTGCGCCATCTCTCGTCGCCGAGATGGCATCACCACTTTTTTGCCATGGCTTCCTGGATGATTTCGGCTTTGAGGCGCTCTTCGGCATACATTTTTTTAAGCCGCCGGTTTTCTTCCTCCAGCTCACGTAAACGAGCCATTAGCGAGGCGTCCATGCCACCGAATTTGGTACGCCACTTATAGAACGTGGCCGAACTGATGCCGTGCTCACGGCATAGCTCTGGGGCTGGGGTTCCAGCCTCTGCTTGCTTGAGAATGGCCATGATTTGACTGTCTGAAAAACGCGATGTCTTCACGCAAAATTTCCTTGATCCGGTCAGGAGAAAATTCTACTTCTGATGCGTACTTTTTTCAGGGGGGATTACCGGATGATTCACCCGCGCCATGATGAGAGTCGCGCCTGACGATCCTGAAAAGGCTAACGGCTTCTTGCTGAGCCAATTTTTAAAACAGGTTCTTCGTCAGGCCGGTAGGCCGTTTACGTCATCCATTATTCAGCTATCGCAAAACCTGAAAGGTGAATCGTGGTACAGCAACAACTGCAGAATCAGGCGTTCAAGGCGTCTGGCCCTGCTTCGTATTGCGTATGGTGCGCGGCCATCGCCCAAGCGATACGCGCCAGCTTGTTAGCCAAGGCACAGGCTACGACATTAGAGTGGCGTCGGCTCAGCAATGAGCGAACCCAGTCGGCCAAGGCTCCTTTCTGGTGATCGAGTCTCTGCATGTAGAGCCTGGAACATTGCACCAACAACTGTCGAAGGTGCTTGTCGCCGCGTTTACTGATCCCCAGTAAGTTGGCCTTGCCGCCGGTGCTGTATTGCTTGGGTACCAAGCCCACTGATGCGGCAAAGTCCCGGCTGCACCGGTACTGCTTGCCATCGCCCATCTCCACAGCCAGCAGGCTGGCGGTGATCGGGCCGACACATGGAATGCTCAGCAAACGACTTCCCAGATCATCGTCGGCCAGTTGGCATGCCAACTCTTTATCCATTGCCTTGATTTGCTCATCCAGATAGACGAAGTGATTGTGCAAACGCTGCAGCAGCACCGTCAGACGAACGGGAAGTTCATGCTCAGCCAAAACAACCGCCAGACGCTTCATGATGGCCAAACCTCTGGGTAAGCTGACGCCAAACTCCAATAGAAAACCGTGCATTTGATTAGCGGTTCTGGTGCGATCACGCACCAACGATTCGCGCATCCAATGGAGTACAGACAGGGTTTGCTGGGATTCAGTCTTGGGCGTAACGAAACGCATCGAAGGACGAGAAGCGGCTTCGCAAATCGCCTCAGCGTCGACAAAGTCGTTTTTGTTCCCCTTGACGAAGGGCTTAACGAACTGCGGGGAAATCAGCTTGGCCGCGTGTCCCATTGCCGCCAACTGACGAGCAACATAGTGTGACCCCGCACAGGCCTCCATTGCCACGACACAGCTCGGCAAGCGGGCGAAAAACTGCATCATTTGCGCCCGTGAACATTTTTTGTGAAACACCTCCCGGCCTGACTTATCCTGGCCGTGCAGATGGAACGTATGTTTACCGAGATCAATACCTATCAGCGCTGACTCGCTCATGATGATGCCCTCCGAAAATAAATCACCCTGCTAAAGCCTAGCCCTCGCAAGGTGTGGGGGTGACCATCTCATTAGGCTACCGCGCTCTTGATGTCGGAAGATCTCGAGCGTTCGCGCTGATTGACCAGTTGAGCATCCACGAGCCGATTGATTGGCTGTGCAAGGTGTTTGAAGTGACCCGCTCGTGCTACTACGCTCGGCGTCTCAGGCGCCGCACACCGGATGTAGAACGCCTTCGATTGCGCAGTCGGGTGAACGAGTTGTTCACCCAAGGCCGCAGTGCTCCCGGTAGCCGTAGCATCATGGCCATGATGCAGGACGACGGCGAGCAGATCGGGCGATTCAAAGTGCGCAGCCTGATGCGCGAGCTAGAGTTGGTCAGCAAACAACCGGGATCGCATGCTTACAAAAAGGCGACGGTCGAGCGGCCCGACATTCCTAATATTTTGAACCGGGAGTTTGATGTGCCCACTCCTGACCACGTCTGGTGTGGCGATATCACTTACATCTGGGCTCAAGGGAAATGGCAGTATCTGGCGGTTGTGCTGGATTTTTTTGCCCGCCGTGTTGTGGGCTGGGCGTTGTCGGGAAAGCCGGATGCCGACTTGGTCATCAAGGCCTTGGACATGGCTTACGAGCAGCGAGGGAAGCCTCAAGGTCTGCTGTTCCACTCCGACCAGGGCTCGCAATATGGAAGCCGGAGTTTTCGTCAGCGCCTTTGGCGATATCGCATGCGTCAGAGTATGAGCCGGCGAGGAAATTGTTGGGATAACGCGCCGATGGAGCGGGTGTTCAGGAGCCTGAAAACCGAGTGGATACCGACCACGGGCTACACGACGGCCCAACAAGCTCAGCGGGATATCAGCCATTTTTTGATGCACCGGTACAACTGGATTCGACCGCACCAATTTAATGGTGGGCTGCCACCGGCTCAGGCCGAGTAAAAACTTAACGTCGTGTCCGGAATTAGTTGACCACTGCACTTATAGCTGGTCGAGCACCGCGCATCCGCACCTCTCACGTGCGAATTAGAGATTTCTGGTCGCTAAGTGAGCACTGTGTAGCAACTAGCATTGTAAAAACTCAGATCCGTAAACGGCTGATCGCACGGTACGCGCGTCAACATTTCAAGAAAGCCGCCGAATATTACAAAATTGTAATTTCTCAATCATGCCCCTGTTATCTACAGATTGCAACGATACAACTCGGCGATGATACAGGAAGCGCGACCAGCTTCCTTAAAACAACAATTCCAGCCGAAGTGCTTTCTAGTTCTGCCGAACCGAAGGAGTGATTAATGATTAACAATACAAAGTTTTCGATAGCCGCTATGGCAATGATTGTCAGCTCTGTGCCGCCAATGGTGATTGCGGAAGAAAAAAATGGCGGTTTTATAGAGGATAGTAGCCTTACCGTCCTTAACCGCAACTACTACTTCAATCGCGAACATCGTAACGGAGAGTCAAGCCCTACAGGCAATGGATATTCCGAAGCATGGGCAAACGCGATTATTACTAAATTCGAGTCTGGATTTACCCTGGGCACAATCGGTGTCGGAGTGGATGCGTTTGCTATGATTGGAATAAAACTCGACACGGGTGGCGGCCGTAATGGCGGCCGTAGTTCATTTGATGTCCTTCCAGTCAATAGCAACGGAGAGGCAAGGGACGAATACACAAAAGTGGGAGGTGCGGCAAAAATTCGCGCCTTTGACACCGTAGTAAAAGTCGGTGACGTATTCCCATCCACCCCAGTTGTGGCTGCTGGCGACTCAAGACTACTACCGGAAAGTTTCACTGGCGTCACAGCAACCAATACTAGCATTGAAGGCTTGACCGTTCAGGGCGGTCGCCTACATGCCATGAGCCAGCCAGTTTCGAGCAACATGCGCGACAACTTTGCGACCTTCTATGCTGGGCCTGTTAACTCGCCTTGGGTAGGCTACTTTGGTGGTGATTATAACTTAAACAAAAACGTCACCCTTAGTCTTTACTCCAGTCGCCTCAAGGACGCATGGAATCAATACTATGCTGGCACCGGGCTAAACTACTCATTATCAAATGAGCTTTCCGTATTCGGAGGCCTTAACTATTATAAGGCCGTCGACGAAGGAAAAAAATTACTTGGCGATTTCGACAATAACATATGGAGCGGTAAAGTAGGCGTGAAGTATGGTGCACACACACTTGCACTATCCCATCAGAGAAATAATGGCAATAACGATTTCGATTACCTGCGTCAGTCGGACTCGATCTTTCTTGATAACTCAATTCAGTACAGTGATTTCAACTCACCTAAAGAACGCTCTTGGATGGTTCGCTACGACCTCGACATGACATCGTATGGCGTGCCTGGCTTGTCGTTTATGACGCGTTACGGTCGTGGCACTGATGCTGATTACTCTAACGCCAATACGACGTACATGAGACGCGATGCGGATGGAAACCCACTTACCGACCAGAAACGTTGGGAGCGTGACATCGAAGTAAAATATGTCGTTCAGACAGGCACCTTGAAAGATATGTCTTTGCGCCTACGGCAAGCTAATACTCGTGCAACCACATTTGAGTCGGATCTGGATGAGGTTCGTGTGATTATTGAGTATCCATTAGCTATTCTTTAAGATCTGCGCAGGATGAATCATCCTAGACGAACATTACTTTTTTGCTGAAAAATTTCAAAAATGTAATTTTTCAATCATCTTCCTGTTAGCTTAAGTCACTTATAGTAAACTGGAGTTTATAGCAATCTGCTAGCGCATCTGGCCAGATTGCTACAGGTAAGTAATACCCTGCAAAAACCTGAAACTCACTGCTGTCAAGTTGAAGCTCCGCATCCACTTTTAGATCACTCATCTAAATACGATGTATTTTAAGACGCCCTTCGGGGCGTCTTTTTTATGCGTGCGCCAGGCATGGCGCGTTGCGCGTGAGCGCAATCAGCTTGGCTGTGGTGGCCACGCTGGTGACTTGGAGGTGCAAGTCCTCTACACACCCAGCAAGGGGAAGTGTTAGCCGAAGGCAAGGGTGTCGCGGGCGACTGCGAATCTGAAGGAAGCCTTAGGCAAAATGCTGGCCTGACGAACAGGAAGCGGATTAGGCGGCGTAGCGGGGTAAGACGGCGCAAATCGTCAAAGCCCAATACTTGCACGGAACGCTACGACGTAGATCCGACAGGCATAAGCAGGAAGGTCGCGCGAATTACCCTGGGAGATCTGTTTAGCCTGCCACGTGCTACCGGCATCGCGAGATGACGGGATGGGCGACAGAAGTCAGCCGAGGCCGTAGTAGTTGCTCGAAACCGGAGCAATGAAGGGCTGAACCTGCCATGAGTGGACAGTCGGGTGTGATCTCTGTTGGAGCGTAAAGCAGAAACTCCGCGTAGCGGGGGTCGAGACCATCAGGAGGTAGGAGCCGGAAGCTCCGAGGGCCGGTCTGGGCGCTTAGATACCACAGGCGACACATCAACGGAACCAAGCTCGCTGACGTTGTTTTTCAGTAGGCAGGAACCGCCGTATACGGAACCGTACGTACGGTGGTGTGAGAGGACGGCGGGGGTAACCCCGCCTCCTACTCGATCTGCCGTAAACACCCCCCACATTTTATGTCTTATGACGCACGTCAAAAATATGAGCCCCTATGCCAAGAGCGTAGAGGCTAACCACCTTTACGGCATGTTCCGGCCACTGTGTATCTGACTGTATTCAGTACTCCTTCAGAGTCTTCGTATGTCATAGCTGCGGGCATCACCCCGCACCCTTTCGCTGGTCGCACCATGCTAACTACATTCACAACATCTAATTTCATTCCGTATTTATATTGCTTAGCTACGGGAATATTTTTTCCATGCCTAATCGCATACTGCTCCATAGCTACGGAGTTGGCACTCATTCTTTTTTCAAAAACCTTGTCACTATCTTTAGCAAATACGCTTGAAGAGATCGCAGCGACCACAATAAAAATCACAGAATTAATAGTCTTCACTTTTTGCACCTCACATGTCAATAAAAACCCCGCAACCGGAATCGGGGCGGGGCTTATGTGTAGCACCACTACATTTACTTACTAATCTGGCCCTTATCACCGCCTGACATTTTCGGAGGAGTTTTTTTCAGCTCTTTGGCTAAAAACTTCTCCATAGCCTGCTCGGTAGCTTGAGTAGCTCTAGAAAAAGTCCGGTCTCCACCACCCTCAGCCAATGCAGTGGAAGAAAGAATCAATGCTCCTACAAGAGCGTAAATTTGTGCGATTTTCATTTCGACACCTCATATTAAATACTGGCATTAGAGTATCAATACGAAGCTATCAATACGGTGGCACTAAGATTACATATCCGTCATCATTGATATAAGTAGCCCGCTAATGAGGATCAGCAGCGGGCTTTAAAAACAAACTGCTATACTATTTCTTGTTTTTCGCTGCCTGCCTCTTCATCTTTACGGTGTGCCCAGTGATATAACGCAGGAAGTATAAGTAGGGTCAACGCAGTTGAGGACAGTATTCCCCCGATTACAACGGTAGCTAGGGGCCGCTGGACTTCCGCGCCTGTTCCAGTAGCTAGAGCCATGGGGATAAAGCCAAGGGATGCCACCAAAGCTGTCATTAATACTGGGCGCAACCGCGTTAGCGCTCCTTCATTGATCGCAGAATTCAACGAATGTCCCTCTTCTCGAAGGTTGCGGATAAAAGCAATCATCACCAGACCGTTCAGCACTGCCACACCCGACAATGCAATGAAACCAACACCCGCCGAGATCGACAGTGGGATATCACGTAGCCACAACGCCATAACACCACCCGTCAATGCGAATGGAATCCCGGTGAATACCAGCATGCCGTCTTTGAGATTGTTAAACATCATGAACAGCAGGGTGAATACCAAGAGCAGAGCCACAGGGACAACTATCTGCAAGCGTTTGGCAGCTGATTGAAGTTGTTCAAACTGCCCACCCCAGGTAGCCCAATAACCGGCCGGAATCTCTACCTGCTGATCAATGGCGATGCTAGCCTCCTTAACGAATGAGCCGATATCCCGTCCACGTACATTGGCGCTGACAATGACCAGACGCTTACCGTTCTCACGACTGATCTGATTCGGGCCAAGTACAAGATCGAGGGTCGCCACTTCTGAAAGGGCAATAAAACCGATCTGATCGGCATTGCCATTGAGCAGCGCCGGGACTGGAATCAGCAGTGTGGACAACCCCTCAACGTCCTTACGCATGGCGTCGGATAAACGCACCACTATGTCGAAGCGGCGATCTCCCTCATACATCGTCCCGGCCTGGCGGCCACCGACAGCCACCGCAATGGTGTCTTGAACGTCTCCAACGTTCAGACCGTAACGTGCGGCTTTGTCGCGGTCTATGTTTATGGTCAGTACAGGTAGCCCCGTTGTCTGTTCGACTTTGACCTCGGAGGCGCCATCGACCCCCTGCATTGACGCGGCAATTTTCGCAGCGGTACTGTTAAGCACTGCCATGTCATCACCGAAGACCTTGACCGCCACATCACTTCGCACGCCTGAAATCAACTCGTTGAAACGTAGTTGGATAGGCTGGGAAAGCTCATAGTTGCTACCGGGCATAGCAGCCGCTGCTTTCTGGATCTCTTCTGTCAACGTCTCCCGGGATTTACTTGGATCAGGCCATTGATCCTTCGGTTTGAGCATCACATAACTATCAGAGATGTTCGGCGGCATTGGATCGGAAGCAATCTCTGCAGTACCGGTTCGAGCAAACATCCGTTCGACTTCAGGCACTTTTTCCAGCACAAGCTTTTCTAGGCGCTGCTGCATTTCCACCGATTGCGTCAGACTTGTACCGGGTACTCGTAATGCTTGCAGTGCAAAATCGCCTTCGCTGAGACTAGGTACAAACTCACTGCCCATTCGACTGGCGACCACGCCACTCGCAGCGATGACACCTAATGCCATGGCAAATGCCAGCGATCGATGACTCATGACCCAATCCAGCGCGGGGGCATAAGCCCGTCGCGCTCCTCGCATTACCACGTTCTCTTCTTCCTTGACTTTGCCCGTCACGAACATGGCAATTGCCGCAGGAACAAAGGTTACGGACAGCAGCATCGCGCCTAGCAAGGCGATCACGACGGTGAACGCCATGGGGTGGAACATTTTCCCTTCGACACCGGTCAGGGCAAAAATAGGTAGATAAACGACCATGATGATCAACTGCCCGAAAATCAGTGGTCGACGGGCTTCCTTGGCTGCTGCAAACACTTCGTGAAAGCGCTCGGAGCGAGTTAGGAGGCGCCCGTGATGGTGCTGCGCATTGGCGAGGCGCCGTATAGCATTTTCGACAATAACCACTGCACCGTCGACGATAATACCGAAGTCCAGAGCCCCCAGGCTCATCAGGTTGGCGCTGACTTTGTTGGTGAACATGCCTGTGAAGGTAAAGAGCATGGCTAAAGGAATGACCATGGCAGTGATCAGTGCTGCGCGAATATTGCCTAGGAATAGGAACAAAATCGCGATTACTAGGATTGCACCTTCAATCAGATTCTTCTTGACCGTGGCAATAGCCTTGTCTACCAAGTTAGTACGGTCGTAAACAGTGATCGCAACCACCCCTTTGGGCAGTGAACGGTTGATTTGCTCTAGCTTGACTGCAACGGCCTGAGAGACGGTACGGCTGTTCTCGCCTATCAGCATGAACACCGTGCCGAGTACGACTTCACGACCGTTTTCGGTCGCCGCACCGGTACGCATTTCACGCCCAATATCCACGGTCGCCACATTTTTAATACGTATAGGAGTGCCATCGACGTTGGCGATCACGATATTGGCGATGTCGTCGGTGGTCGCCACTTGGCCAGGGGCACGAATCAGTAGTTGTTCGCCACTGCGCTCAATGTAGCCGGCTCCTACGTTAGCGTTGTTGCTTTCCAGCGCGGTCACAATGTCTGTCAGGGTCAGCTTGTAAGCGGCCAAGCGTTTTGGATCCGGAGCAATCTGGTATTCCTTGGCGAATCCGCCAATGGTGTTAATTTCGGCGACCCCAGGAACGTTGCGCAGCTGAGGTTTAATAATCCAATCTTGGATTACCCTCAGGTCGGTCGGCGTATAGGGGCTACCATCCTCTTTTACGGCGTCTTCTCGGGCCTCGACAGTCCACAGAAAAATCTCACCCAAACCGGTAGAAATCGGCCCCATGACAGCTTCCACGCCTTCGGGCAATTGTTCCTTTGCCATCTGCAATCGTTCATTGACCAATTGCCGGGCGAAGAATAGGTCGGTGCCTTCCTTGAAAATCACCGTAACTTGTGAAAGACCCGAGCGTGAGAGTGAACGCGTCTGCTCAAGTGCCGGCAGACCTGCCATGGCGGTTTCAATAGGGAAAGTGATGCGCTGCTCAGTCTCCAGTGGCGAGAAACCTGCGGCACCAGTATTGATTTGCACCTGGACGTTGGTGATGTCGGGCACGGCGTCGATCGGCAGCTTCTGGTAGCTAGCAATGCCGAGTCCGGCCATGAGGAGAACCGCGAGCAGGACGATTATGCGTTGCTCGATGGCAAATTGGATTAGGCGTTCGAACATGAGAACCTTCTCGTGGAAGTGGCGGATCAGTGGGCGTGTTCAGCCGAGGCTTTACCCAGTTCTGATTTCAGAATGAAGCTGCCGGCAGCAGCGACTTGAGCTCCGGGCTCCAGGCCCTCTGTGATCTCAGCCAGACCTGCTGCACGACTACCTATTACTACTGCTTGCGCCTTAAACCCGTCATCAGTTCGCACGAAAACTGTTGGCCTATCCTCGACCGTCTGGATTGCTGCTTCTGGTACTGCGACTTTCGCCAGCCGGGTATCGGTATCAACCAGTACGGTTACGAACAGCCCGGGACGCCAAGCTCCTTGCGGATTCGCTATGGACACACGGACAGTGGCGGTACGAGTCTGCTCACCCAGTAAACTCCCAACGTAGGCCACGGCACCCGTAACTTCCGCATTCAACTCAGCGGCACTAACCGTGACAGACTTGCCCACCAGGACTTTGCTCAAATCCTTAGGGGAAACGCCAAAAGTCACCCAAACATGCGACAAGTCCGAGAGTGTGAACGCATTGCTGGTTTCACTGACAACCTCACCAAGGCCCAAGTGCTTTTCGACCACAACGCCATCGAACGGTGCACGCAGCTCATACCGGTTGCCACCACTGGTCACCGAGCTGCCACTAAGTACGCTGATTTTTTGTCGGGCATTACTGACAGCGATTTCGGCCTCTTGCAGAGCCTGACGGGCTTGAAGGAAATCCTGTTCGGCAGAGATTTTGTCCTGCCATAACTGGCGTTCACGCTCGTAGGTAGTGCGCGCCAACTCTAGACGACGTTGCGCTGCGGCTTGCTCACTGCGCTGATCAGAAATTTGTTGACTGGCAATCACGGCTAGTAGCTGACCTTTTTTCACTGTTTGGCCAAGATTGACATGTACCGACTCGACGACACCAGGAACCCGGGGTACCACATGCGCAGTACGGTCTTCATCGAAACGGACTTCTCCAGGAAACGGCAATGAGAGGCTGATGCTCTGTTCCTTAGCTTCGATTAACTGAATGCCGGCAGATCTGATCTGATCGTCGCTCAGAGTCAGGTGACCTTCTTCTGCTTCCCCTTCTGCATGCCCGCCATCAACTGACTCCTTGGCCGCACCCTCGTTGCTGTGATCAGCATCGTGGCCCTGTTCTTCTTGCGTCTGTACGCCGGTGGACGCTGTTGACGTGCTACCCATCCAGAGCGAACCAACACATATGCCCACCGTGAGGGTCAGTGCGGTGACAAGGATTTGTTTTTTATCCATGGGACTCCCTACGCAGCTCAGTGGGCAGTCACGGATTACCGTGGCACTGCGATGCTGAGTAGCGGTTAAAAAAGTGTTATATGAAATTCAAGGGGTATGAGTGAGCTTGTCGACATCACCGAAAATTCGCTCGATACGCACCCAGGCGTCTGTCGCCTCAGCAATGGCCTGGATGTACTGACCGCGTGCGCTGATTAAGGTGCGCTGGGCATCTAGCACATCTAGGAAGTTGAATTTCCCCATTTCGAAACCACGGGTAGCGGTATCTACAGCACTTTGCGCGGCAGGTAGGATGGTTTGATTGAACGACGTGATTTCAGTGTTCGCTGTATTCCACTGAGCTAGAGTGGTCTGAATTTCTGTGCGCAGGCGTAACTCGCTGGCATTGCGAAGGTCGCGGGCCTGATCAGTTCGGCGGGCGGCTGCCAACACATTGCCCTGGTTACGATTGAATAATGGGATGGGCATCGACAGCCCTACGACATTCACGCGCTCACGCTCCCGTTCATCGTATTGGCTACCTAAACTTACGGTTAGGTCAGGAATGCGCTGGGCTTTCTCCAAGCCAAGTGAGGCTTCACGCTGGTCAATTTGCAGCTTTGCCAACCGTAACTCCGCAGTCTGACCTATGCGATTAAGGAGCAGCGAAGGTTCCGGTACAGTTGGCATTGGCTGACTTGAATCACTTACAGACGCAAACGCCGGCAAAGGCACACCCATGACTCGAGCGAGTTGTTGATAGGCATTTGCCTCATCTCGCTCTGCCCGTTTCAGCTCTAGGCGTACCTCCGACAACTGGACTTCTGCTCGCGTACCTTCAACAGGCGATGACTTGCCACTACTGATGCGACCTTGAGCTACATGCAAGCCACGCTGTGCGAGCTCAAGTGATTGACGTGATAACAGCAACCTTTGCTGAGCCGTAGATGTGTTGTAAAACGCCTGAATGACATCGGCACGTAGAGCATTACGCTTGCGCTCCAATTCAATCTCGGCTGCATCTTGCGCTCGACTTGCCACTTCGATCCTAGCGCCTCGCTTACCGCCAAGCTCGATCGGCTGATTGATCATCACCGTCGTAGTGCGCGAATTTCGCCGGGTATCCTCAGCCTCCCAAGACAACTCAGGATTGGGAATCAAGCTCGCCTGCTGCCGATCTCCCTGAGTGATACCAATTTCCCACTGTGCTGCCGCTAGGTCAGGATTGTTGGCAAACGCCATTTGAAGAACTTGATCCATTGTCAGCGCCTGTGAAGCCGAACCAGCGGAAAAAGCCGTGCCTGATAGTGCAAGCGTGCAACTTAGGCCTATTACCAACATGGATTTTATGATACGCAAGGGGGTAATGAACTTTCTAAGCCAACGCAATTTTATATTTCCTTTAAAGCGAATTTTCTCAACGTAGTAACTGTAGAGTTCTTCACTTATCAACAAGGTGACTGAAGAATTACAAATATGTTATCCAGCTCTACTACTGTAGATTTTGCTCTAATATAGGAGGTGTTAAAAAAGAAAAAACTTAAGGCAGCAATATGATGAAACAAAAATTCAGCAATTATCTGCCGAAGCGCACTTGTCGAATTGGGGTATTCATATGAGCACACGATGTGCTACATAGCCCCTGGATTATTTCCCGCGACAGATTGTCGCAACCCTAGCTTTGGCGCCTCAAAACCGCAGCTTTGGCTTGACCCTGAAGCAGCTACAGGCTTTAGAATGAGGGCTGTCATCTCGTAAGTTATTCAAACCATATGAGGATTGAAAATCCTATTAAAAGATAGCACCAATCAGAAAACCACACTAATACGGTTATTATTTTTCTGAGCCCCCTTTAACTCTAGTCATTAAGAAGGTGAAATGTCATGCGAATCCTTGTAGTTGAGGACGAGCTCAAAACTGCCGAATACTTACATCAGGGACTGACTGAAAGTGGCTACATTGTTGATCGTGCGATAACTGGCGCGGATGGACTACATCTGGCGCGCCAACATGTTTATGATTTGGTGATACTTGACGTTAATCTTCCCGAACTTGATGGCTGGGGTGTTCTTGAACGTCTACGACAAAGCAGTAATGCCCGGGTCATGATGTTGACGGCCCGAGGGCGCCTAGCGGACAAGATACGCGGACTAGATTTGGGTGCCGATGATTATCTGGTTAAACCGTTTGAATTTCCTGAGTTACTTGCACGGGTACGAACCCTGATGCGTCGCAGTGAGCACATACCTGTCCCGCAGGTACTAAAAGTAGCCGACCTGGAACTAGACCAAGGACGTCATCGTGCTTTTCGCGGTGAGCAGCGCATAGATCTGACAACCAAGGAGTTTGCGCTGCTGCACTTGCTGATGCGCCAAACTGGAGAAGTGCTTTCTCGCACCCAAATCATTTCACTGGTCTGGGATATGAATTTTGATTGCGACACTAACGTTGTCGAGGTTTCAATCCGTAGGCTGAGGGCCAAAATAGATGACCCCTTCGATAACAAGTTGATCCACACCCTTCGCGGTGTTGGTTACGTATTAGAGGCGCGTGTATGAAGCCGGTCAGCCTGTCAATGCGACTAGGCTTGACAGTAAGTATTTTAGGGGCGTTGTTGGTAGTGTTTTTGGCTGTCTTGGCCTTTTTTGCGCTGACGCATGAGCTGGATAAGTTGGCAAAAAACAGCCTGATCAATAAGATGGAGCAGGTTGAACATAGCCTCTCGCTATACGATGACACGGCCGACGTAAATTCAAAACCGCATTCGTTACTGGATCAAGTCATGGGACATGACAATCTGAATCTGACCATCTATGACCTGAAAAACCTCAGGGCGCCCTTACTGAAATTTGGGCCTGGATTGTCGGATCCGCGGACTGAGTTGAAAGCTGCGACTGCTGCCGTTGACAAGGTTTCCTATTCCACCAATTCAGATGGTGAAGGTCGACACTTCCTTACCGCATCCAAGCTCATCCCATTAAAGAATGGTGTAAGTGTTCCCGTATTGCTGTCGATGGATTGTGCGAACGATGAAGCGCTGCTCAGCGCGTACCTTAGGTCGACGGTTATTGCACTACCGCTTTTACTGATACTCATCGGAGCAAGTGCTTGGGCCGTAGTACAACAAGGACTTTCTCCACTGAGAGAGTTCCGGAAGGTCGCCGCCATGATCTCGGCTCAAGATCTCAACCATCGACTTTCTGTTGTTAAAATGCCTCAGGAGCTTAGTGAGTTGGCTCATGGCATCAACTTCATGCTGCACCGGCTCGACAGCGGTATTCAGCAGCTGTCGCAATTTTCAGATGACTTAGCCCATGAATTACGATCCCCGATCACCAATTTGATGGGCAAGGCCCAGGTTACCCTTTCTCGGGAGCGTCCGGCAGAAGAATACAAAGCTGTGCTGGAGTCATGCACCGAGGAGTTGGGCCGTGTCACGCGAATTGTCTCGGATATGCTCTTCTTAGCTCAGGTCAGCCATCCCGCGGCACTTGTCCCGTTCGAAATAATCACCTTAGAAGATGAAGCATTTAAGGTGGTCGATCTGTTTTCACTGTCTGCGGAAGAGAAACGTATCACCCTGAATGTTACCGGAAATGGCAAGACCATTGGCGACAGGTTAATGATACAGCGAGCAATATCCAATCTATTGTCCAACGCAATACGCCATTGCCCTGCGGGACAATCTATTTCAATTGTTATTGAAAACTATGCCAAACAGGTATCGCTACTTGTAGGCAACCCTGGAGCAGGAATCGAACCTCAGCATCTGCTGCACTTGTTTGACCGCTTTTATCGAATTGATACAAGTCGCTCGCGTGCTGAGGGTGGCACTGGTCTTGGTTTAGCTATTGTTCGATCGATCATGAGCCTCCACCAGGGAACTGCGGATGTTCAAAGCATGCCTGGCAGCATGACCGTTTTCAGGCTGAGCTTCCCAAACCTCGACGGACAGACCACTTGGCAACAGGCTAGAAAGGTTTAAGGGTAAATTCCCGCAACAAACCTGTGCAACCCTCCCTGCACCACTGGATATGCGCCTGTGGTCAGGTTTTTTAATGTCCGCTGAGTTCTGAGTACATCGCAGCAGCCCCTACTCCGACATGAGATGTTTGCAAGATCCCGCTCTAGTGCTGCATGCCTTCGTTTTCTTCAAGCGTTGCATGAAACTGTAAGTTTTCCAATTGAAGAGTCGTATGGCTGATATGGAATACCTCGCTCATCAGCCGAGTCACCTCAGCCAATATATCTTGCTCAGTTCGGGAGCTACGCAGGATTACAAGGTGAGCACTCATGACATTCTTGCCGCTGGTCAGGGCCCAGATATGCAGGTCATGGATATCCTCAACGCCTTCAACCGCCCTGATGCACGCTTCCACTTCAGCGATATCGATGCCATCCGGAACCCCTTGCAACAGGATGTTCATGCTTTCTTTGAGCAAAACCCAGGTTCTGGGAAGCACCCACAGGCCGATAGCTGCGGCAACGATCGAGTCAACCCAAGTGAATCCGGTAAAACGAATGATCAATGCCGCCCCTATTACGCCCATGGAGCCCAACATGTCGCTCCATACTTCTAGGTACGCGCCTTTTACGTTAAGACTTTCGGCACTGGCAGACATTAGCAACCGCATTGAAACAAGGTTCACAACTAGTCCGATCACTGCGACGATCAGCATCCCTGTCGATTGGATTTCTGTCGGGGCTTTAAACCGCTGATAAGCTTCATACAAGATGTACACCGCCACCATAAACAACAAAATCGCGTTAAAAGCAGCTGCGAGGATCTCAAATCGTGCATAGCCGAATGTCCGTTTTTTATCCGCAGCGCGTTTGGCAATTTGAATAGCTATCAATGAAATAGCCAAGGCAGTGGAATCAGTTAGCATGTGAGCCGCATCGGATAACAACGCCAAGCTGCCTGTCACGAAAGCCCCAATGACCTCCGCGATCATGAAGCTTGTCGTTAACGCCAGAGCGATCCACAATTTTTTCTCGTGTCCTGCACGAGCTTGACCGTGACTATGACCAGCGCTCATATGACTCTCCATGCGGGTGAAAGGATGCGGCAACTACTCAAAAGATCGTCAACGGGTCAATCTTCCTCAAGAAGAGATTTCGGTTTTGGAGAGAGGCAACTGAAAAGCACTTATTTGGACGCGACCTGTGCTCCCCCAAGGCACCCACACTCTAGAAAATAGCAGTACTGCGAATACGCGTATTATTTGTACCCAAACTTCCCGGAATCAGATGTTAGTAGACCGATAGGTCTTTGTCGCGCCAATTTTTCATCTCGGCTTCTGCTTGATTTCTCAGTTGGCTAGCCATTTCATCCATGATTGAGTTCAGATCAACACTATGAATTCAAATATAGGCGGATCGATAGCTCGTCGTCCGCGTCTATTTTCTAAACGTAATGTTGGCTTAATTCCTTGTCGGCTTCATTACCTATATGTCGGAGCTTGGCGACAGGGTGTTAATGACATGAGTCGATTTGTAACGACCATTTGAAGCGACTACACTCCAGCGAATGAAACGCTACGTGCAGTTTTGCATCATCTTCGTGATTAGCTTGGCGCTTCCCCTCAGCGGGATGGCGGGAGTTCAGGCATCGATAGAACCGTGCCCCATGAAGACGATGGGCATGACGATAATGGACGACATGGGCATGGACTGCTGCAACGATATGAAAACCCTGTCCGAGCACGGAAAGCCATGTAAACCGGGACAGGAATGCAAGGCAGGCGGCATATTGCAAGTCTCGACTTTCAAGCCTTCAGTAGCCGTGTTTAGCCCCGTAGTACTTTCCTTCTTTAGTGATTCCTTGCCTGCACAAACCCCGTCCAGGGTGTGGCGACCGCCCCGCGTTTGATTCCTGTCCCATATTGAGCCTCATTCCGCATTGGCGGGATGCAAGAGCTGAGCGCATGTCTTTTGATGCGTGCAGTGGATGATCACAGGAATCCTAAACATGAACTCAAAGTGCTATTGCATAGGCTGGTCCCTCGTGGCCGGTCTGGCGGTAAGCGTTCTGGCATTGCCGAGCTTGGCGGGTGGATTGACGCTTGATGAAGCGTTGCGGCTGGCCGAAAACAATGCACCGTCGCTGACCGCACAAGACGCCAAAATTCAGGCTGCCAGCAGCGCAGCCATTCCAGCGGGGGAGTTGCCTGACCCCAAACTGCTGCTGGGTGTGCAGAACTATCCTGTTGGCGGCCCGGATCGCTGGAGCATCGACCAAGACTTCATGACAATGCAAATGGTTGGAGTCAGGCAAGAAATGCCCAACAGCGACAAGCGCAAGGCGCGCATTGAGGTCGCCGATGCGGCCGTTGAACGCGCCGCGGCGCAGCGGCGGGTCGAACGTCTGAACGTACGCCAATCCACGGCGTTGGCCTGGATCAGTAGCTACTCGGTTGAGCGCAAAGATGCACTGTTCCAGGACTTCTACAAAGAGAACCGCCTGCTGAGCAATACCGTCCTGGCTCAGATTGCCGGTGGCCGGGCTCAACCCGCCGATGCGGTAACACCCAAGCAAGAAGCGGCTCGACTAGCGGAGCAACAGGACGATCTGATTCAGCAGCGAAGGCAGGCCCGAGCTGCCCTCAAGCGTTGGATTGGCCCCGCTGCCAACGACGAGCTTGTGGGCCGCTTGCCTGAATGGTCCGTCGATACCTCCGGTTACTCCCATAACCTGCAGCACCATCCCGAGCTGGCAGCGTTTGCCCCGATGACCCGAGAAGCGCAAGCCAAGGTTCGTGAAGCCGTGTCGGAGAAACAGTCAGACTGGAGCTGGGAGCTGGATTACCAGCACCGTGGCCGAGCGTTTGGGGATATGGTCAGTGTGCAGCTTTCCTGGGATCTGCCGCTGTTTCCTGGCTCTCGCCAAAATCCCAAAATCGCAGCCAAGCAGGCTGAACTCAGCCAGCTTGAGGCCGAGCGTGAAGCCCTGTCACGCGAGCACACTCAGGAACTGGAAAACCAACTGGCTGACTATGAGCGTCTGAATCGTGCGGTGCACCGAAACCAGGACAGTCTGTTGCCTCTGGCCAAGGAAAAGGTCGAACTCAGCATGGCCAGTTATCGTGCCGGAAAAGGCGATTTAAATGCCGTTGTTGCGGCCCGGCGTGAGCTCATCGAAGCGCGTCTCAAACAGATTGAGGTGGAAGAGCAGCGGGCGCTGACCAGTGCGCGCCTGTACTTTGCCTATGGGGAGCCCAGCCAGTGATCCTTAAAAAGTGGAATGGGGCATTGTTGGTAGGCATCTCGCTGACATTGGGTGTTGCCGGTGGTTACTGGTTCGCTCAGCAGCGGATGAACGGAGTATCCAGTACTGCCCAGGAGAGGGGTGTCAGCCCGTCGGGTGAACGCAAGGCTCTGTATTGGTACGACCCCATGTACCCGCAGCAAAAGTTTGATAACCCCGGAAAGTCCCCCTTTATGGACATGCAGTTGGTGCCTCAATACGCCAGCAGCGAAGGGGATCGTGCGGTCGTCAGTATCGATCCAAGCCTGACCCAGAACCTCGGTTTGCGTTTTGCGACGGTCACCCGGGGAGTCTTTGATTCCAGCCTAGATGTGGCAGGTGTCTTGGCGTTCAACGAGCGTGATGTCGCGGTGATTCAGGCCCGTACCGCCGGCTTTGTGGAGCGGGTCTATGCCCTTGCTCCAGGGGATGTGCTCAAAGCCAATGCCGCCCTGGCGGATATTCTGGTGCCGGAATGGGCCGCGGCTCAGACAGAGTTTCTGGCCCTGAGGCGTAACGGGGATGCCGATCTGTTGGTTGCGGCCCGTCAGCGCCTGCGACTCACAGGGATGCCCGCAGCACTGATTACTCAGGTTGAACGTAGCGGTAAGGTTCAACCGTATCTGACCCTGACCAGTCCCATCGCCGGTGTGCTGCAAGAGCTGAACGTACGCGCGGGCATGACCGTGGCGACGGGCGAGACTCTGGCACGGGTCAATGGCTTGAGCAGTATATGGCTAGCCGTGGCTGTTCCAGAATCCGATGCCGGGGCCATCACTGTGGGGCAGGCGGTCGAAGCGCGTCTGCCAGCCTTCCCGGGGACAACGTTCAGAGGCAAGGTCAGCGCGATTTTGCCCGAGACCAATCCGGACAGCCGCACTCTTCGGGTGCGGGTGGAACTACCCAACCCGGACGAGCACCTCAGGCCCGGTTTGACGGCGCAGGTGCGCCTGAGTCATTCGACCGGGGAAAGTGTGTTGTGGGTGCCGAGTGAAGCAGTCATTCGCACTGGCCGACGCGCCCTGGTGATGCTCGCTGAAGACGCCGGTCGCTATCGCCCGGTGGAGGTGCAACTCGGGCAGGAAAGCGATGGCAAGACGGCGATTGTGAAAGGTCTGACAGAAGGACAGAAAGTGGTTACGTCTGGCCAGTTCCTGCTCGACTCGGAAGCCAGTCTTAAAGGCATTGTTGCCAGCGCTGAGGAAGATTCACCACTCGGCGCAACAGCCTCCAGTTTTCATGAGGCCGATGGGCAGATTGTTGAGATCAACGACAAAGACGTGACGCTCGCCCATGGTCCTTTCAAGACGCTGGGCATGCCCGGCATGACGATGACTTTTCCTCTCGCCAGTCCGGCGCTGATGCAGGGCCTCAAGGCGGGGGACAAGGTTCGGATCGCGGTGAGCCAAACTGACGATGGTTTGCGTGTCGAGCGCCTGGACAAATCGGGGAGCCAGCCATGATTGCTGCACTGATTCGTTGGTCGGTGGCCAACCGGTTTCTGGTGCTACTGGCTACGCTGTTCGTCACTGCTTGGGGCATCTGGTCGGTACAGAGCACACCGATCGATGCGTTGCCGGATCTCTCAGATGTGCAAGTGATCATCCGCACCCCTTATCCGGGACAAGCGCCGCAGATTGTCGAGAACCAGGTGACCTATCCGCTGGCCACCACCATGCTCTCAGTGCCGGGAGCCAAGACGGTACGTGGTTATTCCTTCTTCGGTGACAGCTTCGTTTACGTGCTGTTCGAAGACGGCACGGACTTGTACTGGGCCCGCTCGCGAGTGCTGGAGTACCTGAGTCAGATACAAAACCGATTGCCGGCCAGTGCAAAACCTGCGTTGGGGCCGGATGCAACGGGAGTGGGCTGGATCTATCAGTACGCACTGGTGGATCGCACGGGTGGGCACGACTTGGCACAGCTGCGCGCACTTCAGGACTGGTTCCTCAAGTTCGAACTCAAGACCCTGCCCAATGTTGCTGAAGTGGCTACGGTGGGAGGCATGGTCAAGCAGTACCAGGTGCAGCTTGACCCGCTCAAGTTGGCCAGTCTGGGCATCACACAGGCGGAGGTGACCGAGGCTATCGGCAAGGCCAACCAGGAGACGGGCGGCGCCGTGATGGAGATGGCCGAGACTGAGTACATGGTGCGAGCTTCCGGCTACCTGAAGACGCTCAATGACTTTCGGGCCATCCCGCTAAAACTGGGGGCGGCCGGAGTGCCGGTCACCCTTGGCGATGTCGCCACCATCCAATTGGGCCCGGAAATGCGACGTGGCATCACCGAACTCGACGGCGAAGGCGAGACCGTTGGTGGTGTGGTGATTTTGCGCAACGGCAAGAACGCCCGCGAGACCATTGCGGCGGTCAAGACCAAACTCGACGAACTGAAATCCAGTTTGCCGGCCGGCGTTGAAATCGTCACCACCTACGACCGCAGCAAGCTGATCGATCGCGCGGTGGAAAATCTCAGCCACAAGCTCATCGAAGAGTTCATCGTCGTCGCGCTGGTCTGCGGGATCTTCCTCTGGCACTTGCGCTCATCCCTAGTGGCGATCATTTCGCTGCCGGTGGGCGTGTTGATTGCCTTCATCGTCATGCGCTACCAAGGCATCAACGCCAACATCATGTCCTTGGGCGGGATTGCCATCGCCATCGGCGCTATGGTCGATGCCGCCGTGGTGATGATCGAGAACGCCCACAAGAAGATAGAGGCTTGGCACGCTGCCAACCCTGGGGAGGAACTGAACGGCGAGCGTCATTGGCACGTGATGACCGAAGCGGCTGCGGAGGTAGGCCCGGCACTGTTCTTCTGCTTGTTGATCATCACCCTGTCGTTCATTCCGGTATTTACCCTTGAGGCCCAGGAAGGGCGGCTGTTCGGCCCGTTGGCTTTCACCAAGACCTACGCCATGGCGGCAGCGGCGGGACTGTCAGTGACGTTGGTGCCAGTGCTGATGGGTTACTGGATTCGAGGTCGAATTCCCAATGAACAACAGAACCCGTTGAACCGGTGGTTGATTCGACTCTATCAGCCAGCCCTGGATGCGGTACTGCGTCGTCCCAAGATCACGCTAGTGGTGGCGCTCTTGGTATTTTGCAGTGCACTATGGCCAATGTCTCGCCTGGGGGGCGAGTTTCTTCCACCGCTGGACGAAGGCGATCTGCTCTACATGCCTTCTGCTCTTCCGGGGTTGTCGGCACACAAAGCCGCGCAGCTGCTGCAGCAGACCGACCGCCTGATCAAGACCGTGCCTGAAGTCGAACACGTTTTCGGTAAAGCAGGGCGTGCCGAAACCGCAACCGATCCTGCCCCTCTGGAGATGTTTGAAACCACCATTCAGTTCAAACCACGCGAGCAATGGCGCCAAGGTATGACACCTGAAAAACTGGTGGAAGAATTGGATCGAGTGGTGCGAGTTCCGGGGCTGACCAATATCTGGATACCGCCGATTCGCAACCGTATCGACATGCTGGCTACGGGGATCAAGAGCCCCATCGGTGTGAAGGTTGCCGGCACCAATCTGATGGAAATTGATACGGTCACTCAGACGGTCGAGCGCGTGGCCAAGGGGGTACCTGGTGTCAGCTCGGCTCTGGCGGAGCGACTGACCGGTGGCCGGTATATCGATGTGGATATAGACCGCAAGGCCGCCGCCCGCTACGGCCTGAATATCGCCGATGTGCAATCCATCGTGGCCGGTGCTATCGGTGGAGAGAACGTTGGGGAGACCATTGAGGGGTTGGCACGGTTTCCAATCAACGTGCGTTACCCACGGGAGTGGCGTGACTCGCTCGGTGCTTTGGAGCAATTACCTATCTACACCCCGTTAGGCAGCCAGATCACCCTGGGTACTGTGGCGAAGATTAAGGTCAGCGACGGCCCGCCGATGCTCAAGAGCGAAAATGCTCGGCCTTCGGGCTGGGTTTATATCGACGTGCGGGGCCGGGACATTGCCTCAGTCGTCGCCGATCTGCGCCGGGTCGTCAGTGAACAGGTCAAGTTGCAGCCAGGTATGAGCCTGAGCTACTCGGGGCAGTTCGAATTTCTCGAAAGGGCCAACGCCCGACTAAAACTAGTTGTGCCTGCCACGTTGTTGATCATTTTCGTGCTGCTCTACATGACTTTCGCCCGCTTCGATGAGGCCTTTTTGGTCATGGCCACTCTGCCATTCGCCCTCACGGGCGGGGCATGGTTCCTCTATCTATTGGGGTACAACCTGTCGGTCGCAACCGGGGTCGGCTTTATCGCGCTGGCCGGAATTTCGGCCGAATTCGGTGTGATCATGCTGCTCTACCTCAAGAACGCTTGGGTCGAACGTGTAGACCTCGGCGACAACACGGAAGTTGGGCTGGTGGCGGCGATCCGTGAAGGAGCTGTACAGCGCGTTCGCCCCAAGGCCATGACCGTGTCCGTCATCATTGCCGGCCTGTTGCCCATTCTGTTGGGCAGCGGAACCGGTAGTGAAGTGATGAGTCGCATCGCCGCGCCAATGGTCGGCGGGATGGTCACTGCTCCCTTGCTTTCCCTGTTTGTCATACCGGCAGCCTACAGCTTAATGCGCCGTCGGAACCTCTCGGGTTGTACCCACTAAGCCTTAAGGAAAAAACCTTATGAAACTGCCCCTGATAATGCCCCTATTTTTGATACTCGCCTGAAATAGAGATCAAGCTACTAGGGCCAACTTCTGTTAGGGGGGGAATGCCTCCGAGGGCCATGTTCGATCGCTCGTGATTGTATGTCCAAATCCAAACTGGCGATCTGTACTCCAGCACTCGACCGGGGCTCGAAAGAAGAGTTCTAAAACTCGTGAGTCTTGCATCACATTTGCCTCGTTAACATCTGAGGTTGAGCCATGAGATCAAGCTATTGCGGAACAGCGCAATCCCTGCGCCTGTTGGTGGGCGCCTGTGAGCGGTTTCTGTGGGAATACGATGCTCCCTCACGCTACCATCGTTCACAAACAGACAAGACTGTTCATGAGCGTTGGCGCTCTGGAGAATTATGCACATTTCCAAAATGACTTTGGTGAACTACCGAAACTTCAGCAACACAACGCTAAAGTTTCAGCGGGGCGTCAACACCATCATCGGCGAAAATGGCTCAGGTAAGTCCAATATCCTGCGCGCAATCCGTCTACTATTGGATGACACCATGGTGCGTGCAGCCTATCGACTGGAGGAGTCCGACTTCTGCCGATCGCTCGGTGAATGGCGAGGTCACTGGATCATTATCAGTGTTGAGTTTGAACAGATCAGCGCCGACGAAGCCGTTCAGGCGCTATTTCTTCACGGCACCGCTGCGCTAGAAGACGGACCGCTAGCGAAGGCAACCTATAACCTCATCTTCCGTCCGAAAAAGGAGATCCGGCTCAAGCTGGCTGCTCTAGATATTTTTGATGATGAGGTGCTCGCGGAAATACGCAGTACCATCACGATCGATGACTACGAAACTGTGTTCACGGGAAGAAGCAGCGCCGACTTCAGCGACCCTTCCGTCTACCAGTCGATTGTGGGTAATTTCGAAACGTGTACTTTCAGTGCTGAAACTGAATTCCCTCAGATCGGGGCTAAAGTACCTGGATTCCTCTCGGTTACGAAAGAAGTGTCACTGACCTTCATACAAGCCCTCCGGGACGTCGTTGCCGAGTTTCACAACAACCGAACGAACCCGTTGTTTGCGCTACTCAAGAGTAAGAGTGGGGAGATAGATCCAGTGTCGATGCTTCCTATAACCCAAATGGTCAGAGACCTGAATGCCTCTATCGAAGGACTCGAAGATGTGCAGTCGGTTCGTAACCACATTCGCGAAACGATCAAAGATGCGGCCGGAGAAACCTACTCGCCTGCTTCGCTTTCGATTAAATCTGACCTACCAGATGAGGCAGAAAAATTATTTCAGTCCCTGCGCCTTTTTGTAGGCGAGGCCGATGATGGGTATGAGGGTGGTATTCACGAGCTGAGCTTGGGCGGAGCAAACCTCATCTACCTGACGCTGAAGCTTCTTGAGTTCAAGTATCAGCGTGAGAAGCTTGCCATTGCCAACTTTCTACTGATCGAGGAGCCCGAAGCGCACATTCACACCCATATCCAGAAGACTCTGTTCGACCGTATTTCCTACAGCGATGCCCAGATTATCTACACAACGCATTCGACCCACATCTCCGAAGTGAGCAATGTCACTAACGTCAACATTCTGGGGCGGCAAGGCTCATATTGCGAGGCTTACCAACCCGCTACGGGGCTTGAGCCATCAGAGGTGAGAAGCATCCAGAGATATCTGGATGCTGTCCGCAGTAATTTGCTCTTCGCTAAAAGCGTACTACTCGTTGAAGGCGATGCGGAGGAGATACTGATCCCGATATTGGTGAAAAAGGTGCTTGGGCTGAGCGTTGATGAGTTGGGTATTAGTGTCATCAACATACGCAGCACGGGGTTCAAAAACGTCGCAGTCCTTTTTCACGACCTCCGAATCCGCAAGCGCTGTGCGATAGTTACTGACCTTGATACCACCTTCTTTGATGTGACGCCGCAGCCCACTGATCATGAGTTTCTGGCAAGCAAGAAACGCAAGGCGATAGGTTCCCAAAAAGCTGGCGTCGAACGCAAGGTTGGTCTCGATGCCTTTGTCGCTGGAAACCCTTGGATCTCGGCCTTCTATGCACCACACACCTTTGAAGTTGACCTCGTATCAGCGGGCAACGAAGAGGCGTTCGCTCGAGCAGCGAGCAAGGTCTATATAGCGCCGCACACTATCAAAGAGGCGGTGGAAGCCCTTCGATCGGGTCAACCTCACCTAGTAGGTTTTCGTGCGCTGTTGATGGCTGAGTATGAGGGGAAAGGCTGGTTTGCAATCATGCTCGCCGAAGAGCTGGACCATCAGGTAGCGATCCCTCCCTACATCTTGCAGGCCCTTCAATTCGCGCATGGGCACATGTCCCCTCTGCTGCTCGCCAGAATCCTACAGTATCGAGTTGCCCGCCAAATCCATGCCGATCCTTCAGCACAGCCACGACTAACACTCCTGAGGGGTGAGGTTGAGCGTTTCCAACGCGGCGAAATCGATCTGGTTTTCCTAAAAGCTGCTGTCGCCCTCGCGCTACCAGGCGATGCCATTAATTCGTTCATGGTTGGCATTGCCTGATGTTCGCCTGGGATTCCCGTGAATTGAACGCCGAGCAGTCTGCCGCAATCGAGGAGCCTTCGAGCGTATTCCTCATCGCATGCCCTGGGAGCGGAAAAACGCGGACGTTGACCTATAAGATCGCTTATGAGCTTTCGCGGGCCACGGACAAGCGGATTGTCGTGGCGATTACTTATACGCACCGCGCAGCAGATGAAATTCAGGAGCGCATTGAAGGTCTCGGTGTTGACACGTCAAAGCTGTGGATCGGGACCATTCACTCATTTTGCCTCGAGTGGATCATTAAGCCATATGGCATCTACCTTCCAGAGCTTTCCCGCGGCTATCGAGTCCTAGACAGACACGACCGCGAACTCATGCTCGATAGGCTATGCGCGCCCTACCCAAAGATCACGCACTGGGATTGCGATTATTACTTCAGCAAAACGGGCTATCACCTAGGATGCAAAGATGCTTGGAAGCATGAAACGCTACATAAAATTCTTGGTGAGTATTTTCGCGAGCTCGGCGAAGCGCGTCAGATCGATTTCGAGCTGATCCTTTGGTATGCGCAGGTCCTGATGAGTGATCAAAAGCATATTGCATCAATTCTCGCTTCGGTCTTCTCATATGTTCTGGTAGACGAGTATCAGGACACGAAACAAATTCAATATGGCCTTCTTACCGCTATTTTGCGTGCCGGAGCGGGGCGAACGAAGACCTTCATCGTAGGCGATCCAAACCAAGCTATCTACGGCTCGCTTGGTGGCTACGCAGTTCCGGTGGCTGATTTTCGTGCCGAAGCTGGAATCCCGATAAGAGAAATGGCGCTTACCCGGAATTACCGTTCGAGTAATAGGATCATTTCCCACTTCTCGAATTTCAGCGTTTATCCGACATCAATCGAGAGCGCGGGATCGGATGCGTCGTTTCCAAGCAAGGTTTCGTACAACCAGCACGTAACACTCACCAATTTGCATGACGAGCTAGTACGACTGATCCAAGCAAGCCTTGCTGCCGGGCATCCTCCTGAGGAGATCTGCGTGCTCGCCCCATGGTGGATTTTATTGGCATCGACGACGCGGCATCTAGTAAGGATGCTTCCGGATCAGCAGTTTGACGGCCCTGGTCTAGTCCCCTTTAGTAACGATATAGACAACTTCTGGTTCAAGGTTTCGAAAATCATCCTGACTGAGTCATCGCCGAAGATGCTTGTTCGTCGCATGCGATGGGCCAGAGATGTGATCAGCGACCTGGGTGATTTGGGCGTTGATACATCGCGCCTGACACAGCGGCTCCTATTGAGGGAATGCAACTCAATTTCAATCTCCGAAATGGATGGGATTGCCTACCTTGACCAAGCCTTCACCGCGCTGCTTGAACGACTCGGGGTAGCCCTTCATAGCTTCCCCGCATTAATGGAGCACCGCGATGCGTTCTTTCGCAGCTCACTATCTCGGATCGACAGGCTCCAAAAGGACGGGGCCCCGTACATCAACGATATCTCTTTCTTCAGGAAGGTATTTCGCGAGCGGACTGGTATCACCGTTTCGACGATCCACGGGGTAAAAGGTGCCGAGTACGATGTGGTCATCGCGTTCGGCCTTCTTCAGGGGATGGTGCCTCATTTCACCGAGGCAGCAAGCCTGGATGCCGCGAACAAGCTCCTCTACGTCGTAGGTTCCCGTGCCCGCAAGAATCTACATTTGATTTCTGAGAGCGGACGCCCCCAAGGGCACTATGGGCACTATGCGGCTACAGAGGCACTGTTCACATGTGTCTTTGACTACGACGCAGCCGAGTAGAATCCAGCCTAGGGGGGAGGCCCATCGAAAATACGCCTCGCCCCGGCACATTGCTGTGCCAAAAGACTAGATTGGTAAGGCATGGTGGCCCCTTGCGTTAGCAAACTCGAAGCAGTTGTGTCCGGTAATGCTGAGAGAAGTTGAGCTCGTAGGTTCGGCCAACATCGTAGCTATAGATCTCATCCGGCAACTGTTGGCTTTCGCGCTCAAAGCACTCGCCTTGGAACGGCGTCACAGGGTGACAGTTGTACTGGTCAGCCGAGTTCTCAACTGGGCTAGCGGCGACCTCCTCTGAGACACCCTGAAGATAGTTCAGCACCGCGACGTCGCGGGGAAGATCGTCTGCAACCCGCTCAGAAAACTGCTGCAGCGAAGGCTCGGCCAAGACGTACAGCCAGGCCTCTGTGTCATTACTAGCGGAACGACGCAGAATCCGGCCCAAGACCTGTCTGTAATAAAGCTCAGTCCTGATCCTGCTTAGGTGACAGCACACTTGAAGCCTCGGAATGTCAGTACCCTCACTAATCATTCCAACAGCCACAATCCACGGCCGATTGCTGTGCCTGAAATCGTTGATCACTCGCTGAGCATTTGGGGTTTTATTTGTGACTACATCGCAGCTCTCACCTTCAAGTCGGAGCATCGCTGCGACTTGGTGAGCGTGTTCGATATTTGTTGCCACCACAAGCCCGCCAGCGTCCGGTTTCACGTTACGAATTTCCTTGAGCTTCCGGCACCCTAATAGCAAAAGCTGTCTCAGGACATCTTCGTGGAACAGCAGGCTTTCATAGGTAACTGGCGAGTCTGTAAGCAAGCTAGCGATGTTGGGGAAAACAGTAACCGTATTATCACTCTCAATGGCCTCTGTGAGTCTGACCATTGTATTGTCCAAAATAACTATTCGCGGTGATCGGCATACCTCGTCCGAGATCGCCTCTTCAAGACCGTAACGGTAGTCACAAATAAGGTTGCCTTCTGGAGTCGAGTAGCGCGCCAGGACTATCGCCTTTTGGTCGGACCTCCAAGGCGTGCCAGAAAGCGCTAGCGTGTACGCAGCCCTGTCCTGGACGCGCTGAATTATACGCTGCCCCCAAGCATTGCTTAAGAGTGCATCGTGGCCAGCGCAATGATGAATTTCGTCAAACACAGCGAACACACGATAATCATCGAACAGCTTCCAAAAGGTCTCATCCCGGTATTCCATCCCTTGGTAGGTGCACACAGCGCCGACGGCGCCAATCAGCCCATCGAGTCGTCTCGACAGCACATCAGAAAAAGTACGCCGGAAGCCTTCAACCACTTGGCGTGATGGAGCAAAACACAAAACCAGGTCAATTCTGCCCTGATCCAGCAGCGCTTTTGCAAGTTCAGCCGCCATCCTGGTCTTACCGGCCCCGGGAGTGGCCTGACAGAAAAAATGGGGCGTCTCAAGGTATTGAGCCAACGCCGTGTTTTTGCATTGATCCTGCCATGTGCGAAGTCCCATGCTCATACCGCGGTCACAGCCTTGAGTGTCGTCTCTAGCGCGCGGAGATGACCCAACAGGCGGGAGCAGCGGTCTCGAACCTCGTAATAAGCGTTTTCAAGAAGCCCTTTCAAATGGGGGATTTCCTCAAAGAGCTGCTTGTAACGTTCTGTTTCTCCCATTGAGGAAAGAAGGTCTAGGCGAGTCTCCTTCAGCATTTCCTCTAAGCGGCTATGGGCTACCGCCGGATCAGCGATTGGCAAAATTGGATCTGATGGATCAATTGTATTGTCACTTGCGTGATGCCCCCCCACAACTGGGTCTGAGATGTCTGCACATCGGAAGCGAGATGCAACCAGCATGAGGTCTATGCCAGGAGGCTTGCTTAAGACTTGATAGACTTGGCCACGCTTACGAAGCATAGGCGCCTTGGCCACCCATCCGGCACGCACCAGCCGCCGGATCTGCTCATACACGTAGATCCGAACTGCAGCGAGTTTCGGGCTTCCTTCCATAGTCAGCACGTAGGCATCCCGGAGCTGCCGGATCGTGAAACTTTGATGGTGTTCATGGCAGAGGAGGTCATACAGCTGCCTGTCAAACTCGAATGAATCATGTTTCATGCAGGGAACCAAGCTTTCGCAGACAAAATACGGATTATAGTCCGTGGCTGATTCGTCCGTAAACGCCCGATAGTCCTGCCTCGAGTGAATTGAGGCAGCTATGAGCGATTTGGCGAAGGCGTTAGGGAAAAAAGTGAGGGAAGCAAGGAAGGCAAAAGGCATATCCCAAGATGGGCTTGCACTTGTATGCAAAGTTGATCGCAGCTATATGGGCCGGATTGAGCGGGGCGAGGCAAACATTACGGTAGAGAAGCTCTATCAGATTGCGGAGAGTCTAGGGTGTGATCCCAGATGCTTGTTACCTGACAGCCGATAACATGGGACCGGCACACCTCTTAGATACGCCATCGAGCAAATCTGGCAATCTATCCCAGGTGGAAATCGCTGAAATTTTGAACTACCATAATAGATAAAGATGAGGATACAACGGCGATTAATCACGACATCGATCATTTATCCTTACTACTCTATTATCAGATACCTAGTAAAAATGGCCAGAGGCTAAGAAAAGCGCGTTACTAATCTCAACCCCAGCCAACTTGAACATCAGCGATTGGTAGTACCTCTTTTAGGACCTCCCAGCGCCACGATTCGGCCGGACTTGGATTGCTCTAATACCCTCATACGCTCCCAAAGTTTAAGATTTTGAGCCAGAGCCCGATCACGCTGATACGAGGTTTCAATAAGCTGCTGCTCAAGATTCTGTACCTTTTTTTTCAATGACTGCAGCGTACTCTCACTTGATGACGTTTTAGTTTTAGACGCACTCATGCGTAAAGCATCAATTCTCGCCAGTAGCGGAAGATGAGCGGCGCGTGAGCGCTTAAGATATCCTCTATCATACCCCGCCTCTTCGCTAACTATACTTGCCGTAAGCTTACTTAAAGACAACCCTACAAATCTGGATTTTACGGGTTGCGCCGCAATCAATCGATCCAACGCCTCAAAACAAAGTAATAAACCGCTTTGGGGTTCTTTACTCATACTAGTTCTACCCCAACCCGCTCAGTGGTCTTTAGACGCAAAAAGTCGGATAGTCTTTCAATTTCTTTCTCTACTATCTGCCGCTCGCCAGAAGCCTGTGGATACATCAACAATTCGGAACGACTATCCGATATCACGACTTCAATCCTTTCTAACTTTATCACCGCACTCTCGCACGTTAGGCAACTCAAAAAATCGCCGAGCAAAAAAGAATTGCAGCGACCAAACTTAGTGCATCCACCCAAGAGCGTCTCGCGAAAGCTTATGTCACCGTTCTTGACTCTGCGCTGAGTATCCGCTCGAAGTTCCTCTACACTAATTTCACCACTGAGAACTCTTCCACGCTGCTTTTCCACATAAGTTCCGACTCCGCCAAACTGAGGGGCATCAGAATGCAGAAGGTCTGCGATTAATTGATTAGCAACTGACATTGGTATAGCCATCTGATAATCATATGCAATGTGGTTTTTCGGCAAGACAAACTCTCCTCTACCTTGATCATAGTACCCGAACATCGTGCGCAACTTATTAAACCCGTTAGCGTAATATCGGGCCATTGCTAAAGACAAATGTTTAAACTGAGATCTGAGCGTTGGAAGAGAGACGAAGCCGCTACTACTGCCATAAAACGCTAGCGAGCGTCTATATTGATGTCCAGTCAGCGGCCATGGCTGACCAACTTGGTAAGCAGGTTCATTCCAAAAGTCACGAGACTGATCGGTTAATGAGAGCTCAGCTAAATCCTCAGCGGTAATAAGCATCGAAGATAAGCCAGCAAGCTGGGTCTTTTCTGATACAAAGTTAGCAACTGCTACTTTTTTCGCCCCTCTTATAAATCCGATCACCGAAGGACTAAGAAACAGTGGGCATTCATCACCAACGTCTATTCCATATAAGGTCGCCAACCCTCTGCAAATGGCCTGTGCGCCTTCCACAGCCCTTGTGACTTCCTTGGGGGCAAGCCACCTTCCTTCCATTTTATATCCAGAATACTTGGTCGTCGTAGACAGTACGCTCACGCATTGCCCAAGATCGGTACTGATACGCTTCGGGTCTTGAAACGGAGTACGATACGATACCTCACTTATACAATTATATGACATGCGCATGACTTCCTGCTCCCGCATGCCGGTATACAACTGGATTACAGTTTTCATAACATACTGAAGTTTCAAAATGATTCTTTGAAATACCAACCGAGATTGACACTCAAATTCCCCCTTGAACAAATCGTGCAAACCATGCTCCTTGATAGCCATGTGCAAATCTGGACGATAGTGTCTTTTCCCACCTAAGCCCCTTGATTTCTGTGTACCTCTCCCAATGCCGTAATGTTCATCGGAGAATTTACAAATCAATGTATCGAGCTCTTTAATATTCGGATAAATCTGATCGAGCAAAGCGCCGGTAACGTTTATAATCTGAAGGTAAAATCTTGTGGGAATAACGGGGTGTTGTTTATTCTTCGGCCGGACGATTTTAAGAGCTTGAGGATTAACAACTTCATAACCCAGATGCCGCGCCCCGACACCTATCATTTGACTTAGAAATGCAGATGTAACTTTGTGATAGGACGGGTTCAATTCGCGCAAGAATGCAGCAAGATAAACTGGAATAGTAAACAACTCGCCCAGTGTGATAATCCCTACCATGGGTTTAGCGCGCTGAGCATAGCAAAACCGCAGCGCTCCCCGCAGCACATGCACCCAATACAAACCAAGAGTAGTAGCGCTCAAAGCCCCGGTCCGTCCACCTCCGCCGTAATAAATCAATGAGTACATTATATATTTCGCCTCATCTATTAAGCGCAATTCGTGTTCGCCTTCGCCCTTGAAAACCTTGGCAAAATTTACCTTGCATATATGAACCGCCGACAGCCTGTACGGATTAAAATCCCAAATATTATTTCCATACACGGCGGTGGCCAGGCCGTCACCATCTCGACATAAAACAAAACAATTACTTGGTGCCTTACCGCTTGCGCATGCAACATCAGGCTTGTTCTTCATATCCAAGCCTTTGGCTGCGTATAATATGCCCGAGGATGAAAACTTCTTATTCAAAAAACAACTCCTAGCCTTTCAAAGCGACTCAAGCGCGTTTCCCAAAAAGGGGTTAATACACCATAGACATGCACAGTAGTTCTTACTTTTTCAACAATCTTCGCAACCGAATCGCCGCGTTCCGCAAGAGCGTTAAGGATATAATCAATCCTTGCAGACAAATCCGAGTATAGTAATTCAGCATGCTCCATATCTGGCGCAGAACGACGTACAGCATTTACTACGTACTGCAAACTCATCAATTTATTTATGTCAGTCTCATCTGAGTGACACACATAGTGAACACAAAACAAGCATCCGTGCTGGGTTTGGCAGTCCGGTAGTATGGAAATACTCGACGCAAATTGAGGTGCTGGCGAAGCAGCGCCGAATTGTTCGCATTGGCCGCTGGCGATAGGTATCAGCTGATCCGCCTTCTCGGATTGTTCTTTAATTGATGCAGCAGCCGTTTGAACAGCCTCCCAGTATTTGGAAAGCTCTGACTTTTGATGCTCGAGGGTACCTCCAGAATACCGACCTAGGTTCATAGTCTCTGTATGATTCAGAGAATTCGCTACTGTAGATACGGAAAACCCCCCCATATGCTGGGTGACGCTCTTATGTCTTCGCATCTCCCTCACTGTAAGGATTGGAATACTAGGATCTATAAACCCCGCATGAAGGGTACGATAGAACGTCTGTAGCGCATCGCTAGTTGGAAAATCCCTCAAAGCGTCAAGCTCTTTGTAGGATGGATTACGCAGTTCAGAGACCGTAAAAAAAAGCTTATCGTAGCTCCGACCGTCTAGCAACCACTCCCGCAATTTGAGATAGTCCTGGAGAATAGACAGCCCATTTTTTCTACCAACATTATAATTTGTAACTTTCCCACCTGCCCTAAACTTCACCGCCGACAATTCTTTTTTTAACGGCGATTTATTAACTTGCAGGGCATCCGCGTATAAAAACTGAGAAAATTCCGTAGGGGTAGCCCCGGTAATTAAGAGCAGAAGGCACGCATACGCCTTGACTGCCAAGGATGCAATGCGAAGACGCTGCCGAGATCGTTCATCGCGGTTATTTCTGCTCAAGGTTTTTTGAGCATCCATTATGCCGTGCTTAAGGATCCTGTCTTTTACTTCAATGTTTTTCTCAAGCAATTTAGCCTTATATTCATCGAGCGTAGCGATACGCCGCTCCGCGGCATTATAAACGTCTATAGGAGGTCTATACGGGCTCGAAACGCCTACTACAGAGTGAAAAACAACCACTTCATAATCGCGAATATTTACCACGCATGGGAAAGGTCGTTTGTTCAACACGAACTCACTGCATTGTCGAGCCAGAGCGAGACATACATCTCTATAAAAGTGGATATGATCGTCACTAGGAGCAACAGGTTGTGTCACTCCCGAAATTTTTGTGACTCCCGATACGACATGTCGGTAGGTCTGGGGAAATGCTGCTTTAATAACGGAACAAGCACCTTCTTGGTAATGTGCAGCAGTACGCGGCTTAAGCCCACCAGTATGAAGCCTATGTATAAGGTGAGCCGTGTATCCAACATACGCTCTTTGCGCTTCCTCCTCGCTTTCGAACAGCCTCACAAAGCCTTCTCTATTCAGCCATCGAATGAATAGCCGTATGCGTACGAAGTTTTGGAGCACGCTTTCTTCACGAAGAGTAAACAAGCTCTGTATGATTGCAAGAATGAGTTCCCGGCGAGATTCAACAAAAGATGAAAGAACAACATACTCGCCACGATCCTCGTGCACATTCAAATCTGCCCGAGTATCAGCATACGCAAAACTTCCAAAATCTAAGCCTTTTTTCTTGACCGACCTTGTCAATCTAACTAGAAGCCTCTCAGGCTCAGAAAAATCTTCCAGAAACGCTGACGGTGGGATGTGAATTAAGTCTGCACGCTGCACGTAATCCTCATGCATTGGACAGGCCTCCGCCTGATATTTCGTACGCACCTTCAAACAACCTATACTCCCAAAACTCCTGTACGAGCACTTTCTCATGCGTCATTGTAAAGAGCTTTAAGTAGTTCTCCGTAGTCTCTCTTGCCTCATGATGCATTCTGGATTGTATGAAATCGATGATATCCCCCGACGGCAACAACTCTTTAGATACGAGAGCTTTCAGCCTTTGATATAAAATATAGGCGTATGTTGCTCTCAGCCAGTGGCAGGTAAAATCGCAAGGAAAGTTTTTAATATCAAGACGTCTTATTTTGCGTCGAATCGTATCTGCGACCTGCCCGGACTGAGGCGATTTCACTAGGGTATACCGGGGATCATCCTTAGCCATGTAATAGCTATTACCCTGATCAGATAAAAATACGTACATTTCATCGCCTGTCATTTGCACCTGTGGAAATTCTTTTGCCAACTTTGCTTGAAATTTTTTCTGTCGGGCAAGCATCAACGGGCTAGCAATTAACCTGCATAATTCTTCGGCGAGCGGCCTAGGAAAATAGAGGTCTTGCAGCTTGTTATTTTTCGTGTCGATTCCGGTTCCTGGCCCGGCAAAAAGTTTATAAGTATTATCTTTTTGCAGAAATTCAGGGCGAAATCTTTTCAGGTGCCGAAGCCGCAATGTCAAAACTGTTTGTTTTCTTGCCCCAGTAAGAAGAGAAACATGCACAATAAGCCGCTCTACAGCAGACCAAACTTCACCATCACTCAGAGATAGCATCAAGACCTGAAGTTCAGAATTATGCAGAGGCCGCAAATCCTCGCCATCCTCTCTTATGTATCCAATTTGCGGCATCGCCCTGCGTGGCACCTTTTTTGTCTGCCCTCTTTTCCTTACCTCGAATGACTTGGTACCTGTTGACGTCTCCACCATCATTTTGACGTACTTGACCGTATCAACCTTATTCATATCTAATGGATGCCAGTTCTCGCTGACATATTGATAAAAACCGTATACCGCCCCGGTATATTGATTGATTACAGAATTACTTCTCTTACCTTCCGTTATCAGCCTATGAAAGTAACGGGTAGTTGGGTGCATGGACATCCTAGTACCCGAGAAGTCGAGCCATTCTTGTTCATTGTCTTCGCAAAACCTCAAATAATCTAACAACTTACTTGCTAGCTTTCTTATCCCATCGGTGCGGCTAACCCTAACTGGGCTATCACGAATCACACTCAGCACGTATGAGTTTGCCTCATGCCAAGGGTCTCCGTTGGCATGAAACAAAAATGGAAGGTGGTATAGCTCTGAATTTCCCGGTTCGCAGATCGAGTTGAACTCATAAACGACAAGTGATTGGTCTGCGGTCAGAGGCTCCGCGCGGGCGCCAGCGGCTTCAAGCGTTGACACGTTTGAAAAGGGATCGGAAATACGCGCAATCGTGGTCAGGCGACTTCGATGAGAGGGGTTGCTGTATGGCATAGCTCACCTGTGGATGTTGGAAAATCCACCTTAGCGAGTACGCGTTTTCGATTCACCTCAACTCAGTGCAGTTACTTCCTCGTCCAGAGCTCAAGCAACCTGGGACAGTGAACGCGTCGTAGTCAACGCTGCTCGTTATGTGGAAGCAGAAGCCTGAATGCGTCAATCATTTCTTGTTAAGCGAATCGACCCAAGGGTCCAACTTATGGAATAGCTTGGGATAACGCCCCTTGAGGTCTTTCTTCACCTCGGCATAGGTGCTGCGCCAGAAGTTGGCCAGATCCTGGGTCACTTGTACCGGTCGCCGTGCAGGCGACAACAGGTGCAATTTGACCACCTGACGCCCGCCCGCAATGCGCGGGGTATCCGCCAGGCCGAACAGTTCTTGCAGGCGTACCGCCAAAATCGGTGGGTGCTCGCTGTAGTCCAACCGCACCGATGAACCCGACGGCACCTTGATGTGATGGGGCGCCAGTTCGTCGAGGCGCTGGGGCAGCGGCCATTTGAGCAAGTTATGCACAATGCTCGACAGGTCCAGGCCGGCAAAATGACTCAGCCGCGAAACCCTTCCCAGGTAGGGCGCCAGCCACTCCTCAAGCCCGGCCAATAGCGCAGTATCGCTGACGTCCGGCCATTCGCTGTGGCCTTGAGCCTGCATTTCAAGCTGACGCAACAGGGCCACTCGCGCCTGCCATTGACGCAGTTCGGGCGTCCACGGCAACAACTCCAGGCCTTTGCGCCGCACCAGATTGATCAGCGCTTGCGTGCGCGCCGCCTCGTCCAGACCGGTCAACGGTTCGCGACTGAGTACCAGTTCGCCCACTTTGCGTTGGCGTTCAGCACGCAACACGCCTTCTCGCTCATCCCAGTCAAGCTGATCGACAACGCTGACCTGCTCACTCAGCACGCCATCCAGCAGCGCGGGATCAAACTCGGCGGCCAGGTAGATACGCTCTTCGCGCTGGCCCTGACGGCTGCCCAGGTCTGCGATGACCAGCCAGGGCTGCTTCATCAGGCCGTCGACTTCGCTGAACAGCGCTGCCCGGCCATTGGCCAGCCGATACTCCGCACCACCGGGCTTGCGTTGCTGGGCAATGCGGTCGGGGTAGGCCAGCGCCAGCAAGGCGCCCAGCCAGCGCGGGTGATCGGGGTCGGTCACCGGCTGAGTGGCCTTGGCCCGCAAATAGCCCCGATACTGACGGGCCAGTTGTTTGGCGCGCTGCACGCCTCCTTGACCGCCCCGTGCGGCGCGGCTTTCACCCGAGAGCAAGGCCAGGCGGCTGTGCACATCCGCCCCGGCGCCGCGCAAGATATCGCGCTCACCCAATAGCGCCGCCACGTCGCAGGCCATGTCAGCCAGGCCCAAGTCTTGCCCGCGAAGTAACAGATGGGCGATACGCGGGTGCGCAGGCAGTTCGGCCATTGTTTCGCCATGCGGCGTGAGTTTTCGGTCGCGCAAGGCGCCCAGGCGTTCCAGCAATTGCTGAGCCTGTGCATAACTTGCCGCGGGAGGCACATCGAGCCAGATCAATTGCTCCGGCGTCACGCCCCAGCGCGCCAACTGCAACGCCAGCCCGGCAAGGTCTGCCTGAAGGATTTCAGCACTGCCGTAGGCGGCCAGTTGCCCGTGCTGGTCTTCTGACCACAGGCGGTAACACACACCGGGTTCCAGTCGCCCGGCACGACCAGCGCGCTGGGTGGCACTGGCACGGGAGATACGCTGGGTATCGAGACGGGTCATGCCGCTGCCCGGGTCAAAACGCGGCACCCGCGCCAGCCCGGCATCGATGACCACGCGCACGCCGTCAATGGTCAGGCTGGTCTCGGCAATGTTGGTGGCCAGCACCACTTTGCGCAGGCCCTTGGGCGCCGGTTCGATGGCCGCCCGCTGAGCCGCCAGATCCAGCTCACCGTGCAGCGGGCACAGCAAAATATCGCTGCGTGAGCCCAGCGCGTCAGCCAATTGCTGATTGACCCGGCGAATCTCTGCCTGCCCGGGCAAGAACACCAGCAGGCTACCGCTTTCATCGTTGATGGCATCGAGGACGGTCTGCACCACTCGCGGCTCGATAAACTCGCCGGGCACAAAGGGCCGCCCCCAGCGCATCGTTACGGGGTACATGCGTCCTTCACTGCGCAGGATCGGTGCATCGCCCAGGATGCTGGCCAGGCGCTCGCCCTCAAGGGTGGCGGACATCAGCAGGATTTTCAGCGGTTGCTCGTCGCGAAACAGCTCACGGCCATTGAGGCTCAAGGCCAACGCCAGGTCGGCATCCAGACTACGCTCATGGAACTCGTCGAAAATCACCAGGCCTACCCCTTCCAGCGCCGGGTCGTGCTGCAGGCGGCGGGTGAGGATGCCTTCGGTGACCACTTCAATACGGGTATCGGGACCGACTTTGCTGTCGAGACGAATCCGATAGCCCACGGTTTCGCCGACTTTTTCACCCAGTTCACTGGCCAAACGCTCGGCGGCTGCACGGGCAGCAAGACGCCGGGGTTCGAGCATCAGAATTTTCTGACCGGCGAGCCACGGTTCATCGAGCAGGGCCAGCGGAACACGGGTGGTTTTACCAGCGCCGGGGGGCGCTTCAAGCACGGCTTCATGGCGCTCGGACAAAGCCAGGCGCAGCGCAGGTAAAACTTCATCAATCGGCAAAGAAATCATGGTGGCTCCAGAACAGAGCGGCGAGTATAACGGCGAACAGTTGAGCATTAAGCGCGGTCTTAATGATTCAGTCCTTTAAGCGTCTTCGAGGTTTTTGTATGCGTATGTCTTCCCGTGTGATCGGCGGTGTCGTGGTTGCGGCCCTGCTCAGCCAATTGACTGCCTGCGGCAGTATTTTCTTTCCCGATCGTCGTGGACAGATCGACGGCAAGATCGATCCCATGATTGCTGTGCTCGATGCCGTAGGCCTGCTGTTTTATGTGATTCCGGGCCTGATCGCATTCGGTGTCGATTTCGCCACCGGCGCGATTTACTTCCCGCCAGGCAAAACCGCACAAATCGCCCCGGAAAAACTGCGCGAAGCCATTGGCGAAGACGGCAAGGTCGATAACGCCAAGCTTCAGGCCATTCTCGAAAGCGAGTTGGGCCGCAGTTTCCCGCTGAACGACCCGCGCCTGATCCAGCACAAGGGCAGCGCACAGCAGTTGGCCATGTACGGTTTGCAGCCCGCCGCCTGAAGCCCGTCGCCCATGAACAAGGAAGCGCCATGACCAGCAGCACGGAACACGCCCGCCTGTTACGCCTCGCCACCCGTGCGTCGGTGGCGGTGGCGAGTCTGTTGATCGTGACCAAGGCCATCGCCTGGTGGCTCAGTGGCTCGATCAGCATGCTCGCCGGGTTGACCGACTCGCTGCTCGATGGCGTGACCTCGTTTCTCAATTTGCTGGCCGTGCATTACGCCTTGCGCCCCGCCGATGAAGATCACCGCTACGGTCACGGCAAGGCCGAGTCGCTGGCCGGCATGGGACAAGCACTGTTTATCGGGGTGAGTGCAGTATTGATCGCCTTTCAGGCCGTCGAACGGCTGAAAAACCCCGAGCCGGTGGGCGCACCGTGGATCGGAATTGGCGTGATCGTATTTTCGCTGGTGATGACCGTGGCACTGTTGATGCTGCAACACCGGGTGATCAAGGCCACGGGCTCCAATGCCGTGCGTGCCGACTCGCTGCACTATCGATCGGACCTGATGCTCAATGGCAGTATTTTGCTGGCGCTGGTGCTGGCCAGTGTTGGCTTTCCTCAACTGGATGCCTGGTTTGGTCTGGGGATTGCGGTGTATATCCTCTGGAGTGCGATCCAGATCGGGCGTGAGAGTTTTGCCGTGTTGATGGATCAGGAGTTACCGAGTGACATCAGCGAAAACATGCTGTCATTGGCCTGTGCCGTGCCGGGCGTACTGGGCGCTCACGACCTGCGCACACGCATCTCGGGCACTGTCTGGTTTGTGCAGTTTCACCTTGAGCTGCCGGGCGAGCTGACCCTGTCCGCAGCCCATACCATCTGCGACCACGCCGCCGACGCCATCAAGCAGGTTTACCCCCAGGCCGAGGTGCTGGTGCACGCCGACCCGAAGGAAGTGGTTAGGGGCAAAACCTTGTAGTAGCTGCCGCAGGCTGCGAAGGGGATCGCGGAGTCTTTGAGACAACGGGTTGCTACGCAACCCTTCGCAGCCTGCGGCAGCTACTACAGGTGTTCAGGTCAATACGTCACCTGATACCCGCGGCTGCTCAGGCAATTGCCTTGTGCCTGACGATAGGCTTGCACCAAGGCCGGGTCAGGTGCGTAGGTGAGTCTGGCTGGGTCAAAACCGCTTTGATCCACAGCCCAGCGGTAGCAGTCATAGCGATCCTGATCGATTTGCGCCGGGCTCTGGCCATTCATCGGGTAAGCCACCACGTCATAGCCGTTGCTCACTGGTTGCTGGGCAGTCGGGGGTTGAACCACGATGTAGTCCTGGGTTGCGGGTTGATACGCGTAATACGCACCCGCCGCCAGGAACATCAACGTGCTGCCAAACCATACTTCCCGCGCAAACTCAGGCAAATACCCTACGCGAATCCCATAGGGCGGTTGAACCACGATGTACCGCGGGCCTTGTGGGCGATACCAGTAGCCGCCGGAAAAGAAGTAATCCTGACCGCGATAGGGCACTTGCCGGTACTGACCGGGAAAACGGTCAATCACGTAACCGGGCCTGTATTGAGGCCCCGGACCCCAGCCATTTCCGTTCCCGGGCGGGCGCCCGACCCAGCGCTGGTCGTTGGGGTGACGATTATTGGCGCCCGGGTAGTAACCGCCGCCGTGCCAACTCTGATTGCCACCCCGGTTCGGGGCCTGGGTCTGCTGCACTGTATCTGGACGAGACTGAATCGACAGGTTATTACCGGGCTGGACCGGGCGCGCTTGAACAGGGGCTGCGCCCTGTGGACGCCCTTGCCATTGACCGCCATGAGACTGCGCATTCTCTTGTGACGGCCTGTTTTCAGGGCGGGCCGAGGTGTCTGAATGACCCTGCGGGCGCCCTTGCCATTGACCGCCATGGGACTGCGAATTTTCTTGTTGCAGCCTGTTTTCAGGGCGTGGCTGGTTGTCTTGATGGCCTTGGGGGCGCCCTTGGTTGAACTCCTGGCGCGGCTGATTATTACCGCCCTGCCCGTGTTGCTGACCACCATTGGAATGGGCGGGGCGAGCTTCTTGAGGACCGCCTTCACCTCGTTCATCGGCCAATAACTGTCCGCTGACACTCACACAGAGCACGCCAACTGTAGCCAGATGCCAGATGCGCGGTTTCATGCTGTTCCTCACTGCGGGTTAGGTCTTACAAATAAGACTAGGATTTATAGAACCAGTTCTGTGGGAAACAGTCGGGTAAAACTTATTTTTGGCAAACGAAAAAAGGGCGACCCGTCGGTCGCCCCTTGAATTTTCAGTCCTGGCTCAACACTTGTGATGTTGGCTCACCTCGCGCCGTCTTCTGGACAGTGCGTAGCCCGGGGGCCGGAACACCCCTGTGGGGTTGGCGGCCGCGGCTGGCCTGATTCGGCGGGCCGCTGTGGACTCTATGTCCGGGCAGTGATTCTGTTGATAAGAATAGGCTTGAGGGCACAGCAGGCGATTGCGAATATTGCTCGATAAAACATTACTTGCGCAATTTTTGACTTAAGGTGGATACTTTCACGCAATAGTTATGACAAAGGGTAACTTCGTGAGCAAACTCGACCGGTATGACCTGAGCATTTTGGCGGAATTGCAGCGTGACGCACGCATCTCTAACCAGGAACTGGCCGAGCGCATCGGCCTGTCGCCATCACCTTGCTCACGCCGGGTTAAACAGCTGGAGGATGATGGCTACATCAGCCGGCAGGTGGCGCTGCTCGACCGTAAGCTGCTGGGTTTAAGCCTTACGGCCTACGTGCTGATCGGCATGGACCGACACACGCCAGAGCGTTTTGAGAATTTCGAAGCCTGTATTCGCAACCTGCCCCAGGTGTTGGAGTGCAGCCTGGTGACCGGCATGGACGCGGACTACCAGCTCAAAGTGGTGGTAGCCGACATGGATCATTACCAGAAACTGCTGCTGGGGGAGCTGACCCGTATCGAAGGCGTGACCAGCGTGCGCTCGAGCTTTGTGCTCAATCAGGTGCTTAACAGCACCGAGTTGCCGTTGACTCACTTGCGCACGTAAGCAGGCCTGTAGTCGCTGCCGAAGGCTGCGAAGAGGCTGTGGTGAATTCAAGAAAACGGGTTGCGGTGCAACCCTTCGCAGCCTTCGGCAGCGACTACGCAGCTCATCTTCACGACCCAGCTCAACAACCAGCCACTCTTCCCTGGCGTATACTCCTACGGCTTTTTCCCACGATGACGCCGGAGAACACCGATGGATCCTGCCGTACTTGAAGAATGGATGATGACGATTCTGGTCAGTGTGCTGATCATTTTCATGGCCTTTATCGTCTGGGATCTGGCGAAGAAGTCCAAAGCCGGGCGCTTCGGCTCAATGATTCTGTTTTTCGTACTGGGCCTGGGTGTTGCGGCGTTCATCATCAAAAGCGTGGTGATCGGGCTGATTGAGTCCGGCGCGCTATAGCCGCGCTGGCACTTCCTTGTATTGCCCCTGCTCCAGCCCTTCAATCGTCCAGTCGCCAATTCGCACCCGCACCAGACGCAGGGTCGGCAGGCCCACCGCGGCCGTCATCCGCCGTACCTGACGATTGCGCCCTTCGCGAATCACCAGCTCTAGCCACGACGTGGGAATGCTTTTTCGAAAGCGCACCGGCGGGTTGCGCGGCCATAGCTGCGGCTCTTCCAGTGCCCGTGCTTCGGCTGGCAGGGTCTTGCCATCGTTGAGCTCCACACCCTCACGCAACTGCTGCAATTGCTCTGGCGTGGGCTCGCCTTCCACTTGTACCCAGTAGGTCTTGGGCAATTTGTGCTTGGGGTCGGCAATCCGCGCCTGTAGCTGGCCATCATTGGTCAGCAGCAGCAAACCTTCACTGTCCCTGTCCAGCCGACCGGCCGGGTAAATGCCCGGTATGGGGATAAAATCCTTGAGCGTCGCCCGCCCGCCTTCGTCGCTGAACTGAGTCAGCACATCGAAGGGTTTATTGAACAGATAGAGCTTGGGATCAGACGGCGGCGCCTTGGCCACACGGCGATTGGCAGCTTGAGGGTTTGGACTTTTCGAGGCCGGGCGGCGCGGGGCGGGACGAGACATGACAAAAAAGGACATCTAGCGATCAGGGCTGGCAATGCTAGTCCCCCGATCGCTAAATGACCATCACCGATCAACGGAACGGCGGTTCGTCGAAGCTGCGCAGTTTGCGCGAGTGCAGGGAGTTGAGCTGGCTGCGCATCAAGTCCACGGCGGCAATACCGATTTTCAAGTGCTGGCTCACGGCCCGCTCATAGAAAGCGTTGGCCGAGCCCGGCAGTTTGATTTCGCTGTGCAAGGGTTTGTCCGACACGCACAGCAGCGTGCCGTACGGAACGCGCAAGCGATAGCCCTGGGCCGCAATGGTGCCGCTTTCCATGTCAACGGCCACGGCGCGGGACAGGTTGATCAGCGGGCGCTCCTGAGCCCAGCGCAGTTCCCAGTTACGGTCGTCATAGGTCAGTACGGTGCCGGTGCGCAGGCGTTTTTTCAGTTCTTCGCCGCGCTCGCCGGTGACCTGTGCCGCCGCTTCCTGCAACGCCAGTTGCACTTCTGCCAGAGCCGGAATCGGAATATTGGGCGGTACGACCCGATCCAGAATCCCGTCGCGACGCATGTAGGCGTGGGCCAACACGTAGTCGCCGATGGTTTGCGACTGACGCAGGCCGCCGCAGTGACCAATCATCAACCAGCAATGGGGACGCAGCACGGCAAGGTGATCGGTGATGTTTTTCGCGTTGGACGGGCCGACGCCAATGTTCACCAAGGTCACGCCGTGACCATCGCTGGCCTGCAGGTGATACGCCGGCATCTGGTAACGATGCCACACCACCCCTGCCGCAATGGCCTGGGCTTCGCCGTAGTCCATCGATTTTTCGATGATCACGTTGCCCGGCAACACCATGCGCACAAAGCGCGGGTTGTCCCGCAGTTGCTCAAGGCCGTGCAAGATGAACTGATCGACATAGCGATGGTAGTTGGTCAGCAGAATCCACGGCTGCACATGGCGCCAGTCGCTGCCGGTGTAGTGCACCAGGCGACGCAGCGAGAAGTCGACCCGGGCAGCGTCGAACAGCGCCAAGGGCAGCGGATCGGTGTTTTCCCAATCGTACAGGCCATCTGCGATGCCGTCGGTGGCGGCGGACAGGTCGGTGCTGGGGAATACGCGCGCCAACGCGGCTGCGGTCACTCCGGAACCGGCAAGCTCATCCCCTTGTTCGACCACATAGGGATACGGAATATTTTGCTGGCTGACACCGACTTCCACCTCAACGGTGAAATCGCGCATCAACGGCACCAACTGCTCCAGCAGGTAGTTACGGAAAGAGGCGGGATGGGTGACGGTGATGCTGTATGTGCCCGGCAATTGCACTTTGGCGTAAGCACGGGTCAGGGTGGGGATTTCACCGTGAATGGTATTGGTCAGTCGCAGTTCCGGGTAGCGGAACAGGGCGCGCTCTTCGGCACTGGGCTCGACTCGGTCTTTCAGGTAACGCTTGAGTGCCTGGCTCAACGCAGTGGTTGCGCGCTCGTGGAGGGCAGCGAGGCGATCAACGGCCTCTTCAGCGGTGGAAACGACAATAAAAGCTTCGGTCACGATAAGCATCCTGTCTTCTGAACGGGCAGGCCTTTATCTTGCCTGTATCGAGGGGCAAAGACAGCTACAAATGTAGGCATGCCACTGATTTTATGTGGGTGATTTCCTGTGGGAGCTCACATGTTCAGGGGATCCCAGGGGTTGAGCGAGCAACGATCGCGGCCACATTCAAACCCCTTGGCAACGTGCCGTAAACCCGGCCGCTGTTTTGCAGGCGACTGGCGATAAAGGCGTCGCTGACATCGCTGTTTCCCGCTTCCAGCAATAACTTTGCCTGCAGGCCCAGGGCGATGTCTTCTGTCAGTTGCCGCGCGCGGTATTGAATGTCATCGGTGTCTTTAAAGTCGGTTTTAAGCTGTGCAATGTGCTGCGCCAGACGCGTATCACCGTGCCCGTCACCCAGTTCGGCAAACAGCGCATCCAGGACTCCGGGCTCTTTGGACAGGGCTCGCAGCACGTCCAGGCATTGCACATTCCCCGAACCTTCCCACGTTGAATTCACCGGCGCTTCGCGATACAAGCGCGGCAGGATGCTGTCTTCTACATACCCTGCACCACCCATGCATTCGGCCGCTTCGTTGATCATGGCTGGAGCCCGCTTGCAGATCCAGTACTTGCCCACCGCCGTCACCAGCCGGGAAAACCGGGCTTCTTGCGGGTCGTCCAGGTGATCCAGCGCACGCCCCATGCGCAAGCTCAAGGCCAGCGCGGCTTCACTTTCAAGCGCCAGGTCTGCCAGTACGTTCTGCATCAACGGCTGCTCTGCCAACACCCGCCCTCCCACCAGACGGTGAGCACAATGATGGCTGGCCTGGGTCAGCGCCTGACGCATCAAGGCGCTGGAGCCGACCATGCAATCGAAGCGGGTCATGGCGACCATTTCAATAATCGTCGGCACGCCGCGCCCTTCTTCGCCGATCATCCAGGCCAGCGCACCACGAAACTCGACTTCACTGGAGGCGTTGGAGCTGTTGCCCAGTTTGTTTTTCAGGCGCTGGATATAGAACTCATTGCGGCTGCCGTCCGGGCGATGGCGCGGCAGCAAAAAGCAGCTCAGGCCCTTGTCGGTCTGCGCCAGGGTCAGGAAGCCGTCACACATCGGTGCCGAACAAAACCATTTGTGGCCCAACAGTTCGTAGGCCTGCCCCGCTCCCTTGGCTCCCACCGGATACGCCCGAGTGGTGTTGGCGCGCACATCGGTACCGCCCTGTTTTTCAGTCATGGCCATGCCCAGGGTCACGCCGGCCTTTTGGCTGATATCGACATTGCGCGGGTCATAGTCAGTGGCCAGCACTTTGGGCAGCCAGACAGCAGCCAGCTCGGGTTGCAGGCGCAAGGCCGGCACGCTGGCGAAGGTCATGGTCAAGGGGCAGCCGCTGCCTGCTTCGGCCTGGCTGTGCAGGTAGGTCATGGTGGCGCGGGCCACATGGGCACCGGGTTGCGGCTGCGTCCAGGGCAAAGACGGCAAGCCGTGCTCAATCGCCGTGCGCATCAGTTCGTGGTACGCCGGGTGAAACTCCACCAGATCGATCCGATGCCCATAACGGTCATGGCTGACAAACTGCGGTTTGTTTTCATTGGCCAAAAAGCCCGCGACCATCAACGGGCCACCCGCCAGTGCACCGTACTCATCGATCCGCGCCTGTGCCCAGCCCGCACCAAAGTGCTGACTCCACTGTTGCAGCACCCGATCGATCCGGTACAGGTTCACGCCGTCCAGAGACGGCGGCTGATTGGTCACTTGGTGGGTTTCAGCGTATTGATGCAGGTTCATTGCGCGGGCTCCTCTGGCTCTTGCCAATAGAGCCAGTGAAGCACGCATCTGCACCTAAACAAGTGGCATAAACGCCTAAAACTCTGCGTTCTTGCTGCCTTCCCGAATCAAAAGCCGCTGTGCCAAGGCGTGTTGCAGCGCCTCAAACCGTAGCGGCTTGATCAGGTAATCGGTGATTCCGTCGACCTGATCACGGGCCTGATGGGCCTCGAGCTCGGACTCGAACAACGCCAGCACGGGTAGTTGCGCGCACGCAGCCAGTGTCAGCAACTGGCTGCCTATCGATGTCCCCGACACCAGCGCCAGCGGGCACGCCAGCAACACTGCATCGACCCGCTCGCGACGCAGTGCCTCTATCGCCGCCTGCCCGGTGTCGGCACTCAGCACGCGATAACCCAGCTTGAGCAACATGCCTCGCACCATCGCAGGGTTGGAGGGTTCCTCAACCAGCAGGACAACACACTCCCCGGGGGTGCGAACCAGGGTCTGGGCGTGGACCGATACGGGGTGCGGCTGCGGGACTTGAACCGGTGACTCAAGCTCCAGCAACAGTTGGAACTGTGAGCCCTGCCCGGGCTGCGAATGGTGTGTCAGTCGCCCTCCAAGCAGCTCCACCAGACGTCGACAAATCGCCAGGCCGATGCCTAAACCACCATATTCGCGCGTCATGGAACCATCGACCTGGAAGAAGTGCTGGTACAGCTCGGCTTCCTCCTGATGTACGAAACCGATGCCGCTGTCGATGACATTGAACGCCAGCGCCCAACGCCCGGCGTCTGCGGCTTTGCCGGTAACTCGCAGGACCACGCCACCTTCACGGGTGAACTTGATGGCGTTATCCAGCAGGCACTCAAGGCACTGTCGAATTTTCTCGGCATCGCTTACCCAGTGATCGGGTAGGTTGCGTGCCACTTCGTACGAAAACTCCAGGCCTTTTCTACGCGCCGCTGGCCCGAACTGATCACTCAGCCCATGCAGCAGTTCATTCAGGCTGAACGGGCGAGGACGGGCGACCAGTCGACCCGCTTGCAGTTCTGTCAGCACCAGGATGCCATTGACCATGTGCATCATTTCGCGTGCAGAACCTTCTGCCGTCTGGGTGTACTGCGCAAGCTCAGGGCTCATGTCCAGGGTTTTGATCAGCTCCAGCGAGCCAATCACGCCGTTCATGGGGGTGCGCAACTCATGGGTAACGGTTGCCAGAAATTCATCTTTCAATTGGTTGGTACGCGCCAGCTGCTGGTTCATGGCGGCCAGCTTTTGCCCGGACTCTTGCAGCGTGCGCGCCTGCAGGTCACGCATGGCATTGATCCGGTCGGCAAGCGCCAGCGACAACAGCCCCACCTCAATCGCCGAGCCGATCTGGCTCGCGTACATGGTCAGGAATACGTTTGGCAGATAGCCCAGCACCATCAGCGTATTGACCAGCCCACCGAGCAAAAAGGCCGACCAGGCGATCACAAAGTAGCGCGCGACCCGCAGCCCTCGTATCCAGGCCACCACGCCGGCGGTAAAAATGGTGACGATAAACGCCAGCGCCAGGCCAGTGGCCAGGCGCAACGACACGGCATAGCTGGTGGTCAACGCCAGCACCATCACCAGGGCACCCACTGCCATCAGGAGCATCAGCGCCCGATCAAGCCAGCGACTGTGGGAGGCGGTGTGCAAAAAGGAGCGGGCAAACTGGCAACCGAAAAACGCCGAAGCCCCAATCAGGAACGGTGTGGACGCGTTTGCCCACCACGGGTTGTTCGGCCAGAAGTACTGCACCGCTGCGCCATTGACTGACAGCTGATACAAGCCAAAGGAGCCGATGTAGAAGATGTAGTAGAGGTAACTGGTGTCGCGCACGCTGAGGTAAATGAACAGGTTGTAAACCAGCATCCCCAGCAATACGCCATAAATCAGGCCCAGGATATAAATCCGTACAGGTTGTTCTTCGAGGTACGCCTGGGCTGACCACAGCGTTAACGGCGCCTGGACAGAGCCCTGGCTGGAGAGGCGCAAGTACAGGGTCTGGCTTTGCCCCGGGGTGAAGTTGAGTTCAAACAGGTAGTTGTTTTCTTTGATCTGACGATTGTCAAAGGGCAGCGCATCGCCCGTACGTTCGGCGAGTCGGTAGTTGCCTGCGGCATCAGCCAGGTACAGTTCGATGGAATCAAGCGGCGGATAGGCCAATTCCAGCAGCCAGGTGCGATGCACCTGCGGGTCTAGTGGCTGATAGTGCAAATCCACTTTGACCCAGAAGGCCGAGTGCGAGTAGCCCTCGTTCAGCGTGTCTTTGGTGTGTGGCTTGAACAGCTCGTCGCGGGCGGTCACATCTGCCAGAGTCGCTTCGCCGCCCACGTCTTCGAAGACTTGCATCACGCGGCCCAAGGGCAGGCTTTGTGTGGTTTCGTCAAACGTGACTGCGCCAGCCAGCATCGGTAGCCAGCCCAACAACATCATCAACAAATAGCGCATACAGCCCCAACGTAGCTCACTCGATAAACTGCGTCAGCCCATACTCCCTCTGGGATGACGTCGCCCGAATGACCGGTTATTAATTTGAAGGCACTCTAACATAGCCATTAATGGCACATACACACCATGCCAAAAATCAATGCAAAGGCTCTAGATCGGGCATTACAGCGATAGGCGAGTTTTCAAACGGGAAATTTGTCAGGGCAATCAAAAGCTTATAACCAACATTTAACTGCGCACGGACCAAGCGCCCCAAAAAACCGTTTGGTGGTAAGCTCGCGCACCATGAATATCTACAGCTCTCGCCCCGTTGTCCTCTGTCTCTCCGGCCATGACCCCAGTGGGGGTGCCGGCTTGCAGGCAGATATCGAAGCCCTGCTGGCTCAAGGCTGTCACGCCGCCCCGGTGGTGACCGCCCTGACTGTGCAGAACACCGTCAATGTCCGCGACTTCCGCGTGCTGGATCGTGAGTGGGTGCTGGCCCAGGCCGACGCCGTGCTCAGCGACTCCACCGTTGCGGCGGTCAAGCTGGGCATGCTCGGCTCACTGGAAATGGTCGACACCGTGGTCGAACTGCTTCAGGCCCACCCGCATCTGCCAATGGTCTGCGACCCGGTGTTGCGCGCAGGCGGCGGCGGGCGACTGGGCAAGGACGAAGTGGGCTACGCGATGCGCGAACGCCTGCTGCCCCTGGCCACCATTGCCACCCCCAACCTTCCCGAAGCCCGCATCCTGGCCGAACTGCCCGAGGGCAGCGCTGATGAATGCGCAGAAAAACTCCTGCCCTTTTGCAAGCACCTGCTGATCACCGGCGGTCACGGTGATGAACACGAAGTCCATAATCGCCTGTACAGCCGCGACGGTAGCCGTCATACCTTTACCTGCCATCGCTTGCCCGGCAGCTATCACGGCTCGGGTTGCACCCTGGCCAGCACACTGGCAGGACGGCTTGCCATCGGTGAAGAACTGGTCAGCGCCGTGCAGACCGCGCTCAACTACACGTGGCGCACCCTGCGCGATGCCGAGCAACTGGGGCAGGGGCAGTTTGTACCGCGCCGCTTGCCGCTGGACTTCTGCTCGTAACGAATGAGGCACGAACCATGACACTGCGCGGCCTGTATGCAATCACTGACAGCCAACTGCTGGCCGGCAAACTGCTGCCCTACGTTGAGGCGGCCCTCGATGGCGGCCTGACGCTGTTGCAATATCGCGACAAAAGCAACGATGACGCCCGTCGCCTTCGCGAAGCCGAGGCATTGCGCGGTTTGTGCGAGCGCTACAAGGCGCACTTGATCATCAACGACGATGCCGAGCTGGCCGCGCGCCTGGGCGTGGGCGTACACCTGGGGCAAACCGATGGCCCGCTGACACCGGCCCGGGCACTGCTCGGGCGCAATGCCATCATTGGTTCCACCTGCCATAGCCAGATTGAGCTTGCCGAGCAGGCCGCCAAGGAAGGGGCAAGTTATGTCGCCTTTGGACGCTTTTTCAATTCCAGCACCAAGCCCGGCGCCCCGACCGCAACCCTGGACGTACTGGACCAGGCTCGCGCCCGGCTCAACCTGCCGATTTGTGTGATTGGCGGCATTACCCTGGACAACGCGGCCCCACTGGTTGCCCACGGCGCCGACCTGCTGGCCGTGGTGCATGGCCTGTTTGGCGCCCGGGACGCCCAGGAAGTCACCCGCCGCGCCAAGGCGTTCAACACCTTGCTGTCTATTTAAATACCGAATCCTGATTCAGAGAGAGCCCACCATGTCTCGTTCCGAAACCCTGTTTGCCAATGCCCAAAAACACATCCCCGGCGGCGTGAATTCGCCTGTGCGTGCGTTCAAGAGCGTGGGCGGCACCCCGCTGTTCTTCAAGCATGCTGAAGGCGCCTACGTCACTGACGAAGACGACAAACGCTACGTGGATTACGTCGGCTCGTGGGGCCCGATGATTCTGGGTCACAGCCACCCGCAAGTACTGGATGCGGTGCGTGCGCAACTGGAACACGGCTTGTCGTACGGTGCTCCGACCGCCATGGAAACCGAAATGGCAGACCTGGTGTGCTCCATCGTGCCGTCGATGGAAATGGTGCGCATGGTCAGCTCCGGCACCGAAGCCACCATGAGCGCCATCCGCCTGGCCCGTGGTTTCACCGGCCGCGACAATATCCTCAAGTTTGAAGGCTGCTACCACGGCCACTCCGACAGCCTGCTGGTCAAGGCTGGCTCAGGCCTGCTGACTCAGGGCGTACCGAGCTCGGCCGGGGTTCCGGCTGATTTTGCCAAACACACCCTGACCACCGCGTTCAACGACATTGAAGCGGTTGAAAAACTATTGGCTGAAGTCGGCGACACCGTGGCCTGCATCATCGTCGAGCCGGTGGCCGGCAACATGAACTGCGTACCGCCTGCGCCAGGTTTCCTGCAAGGCCTGCGCAGCCTGTGCGACAAACACGGCGTGGTGCTGATTTTTGACGAAGTGATGACCGGTTTCCGTGTTGCCCTGGGTGGCGCTCAAGCCCATTACGGCGTCACCCCGGACCTGAGCACCTTCGGCAAGATCATCGGCGGCGGCATGCCGGTTGGCTGCTTCGGCGGCAAACGCGAAATCATGCAGCACATCGCACCACTGGGCCCGGTTTACCAGGCGGGCACTCTGTCCGGCAACCCGCTGGCAATGGCTGCTGGCCTGACCACCTTGCGCCTGATCAGCCGTCCGGGCTTCCACGCCGAGCTGAGCGATTACACCACCCGCTTGCTGGATGGCTTGCAGCAGCGCGCCGACGCGGCAGGCATTCCATTTGTCACCACCCAGGCCGGTGGCATGTTCGGCCTGTACTTCAGCGGCGCCGACGACATCGTCACCTTCGATGATGTGATGGCCAGCGATGCCGATCTGTTCAAGCGTTTCTTCCACCTGATGCTCGACGGTGGCGTGTATCTGGCACCCAGTGCTTTTGAAGCCGGTTTCACCTCGATCGCCCACGGCGAGACCGAGCTGCAACTGACCCTGGATGCTGCAGAGCGTGCATTTGCCGCACTGAAGTGATCCACAAAAACGGCAAGGGTTGATGCCCTTGCCGTTTTTTTATGCCCGTAATGGCCTGATCTTTTACCCCGCCCGTCCAAAATCGTCTTAAATCAATGGATATCGCGGTCACGCAGCAGAAAAACGAGTAAAGACTTTGTAAGGTTGCCTCTGCTTATTTCATAATGCGCGCCTACACATCCCACGGTCGGGTTAACCCGCCTTTCAGAGGTACGTCGATTCCCATGAACCGCACCGGCCGCGCCCTTGCACTGGGCTGCCTGTTGCTCCTACAACCGCTGCTTGTCCAGGCAGGCGGTAACTCGTTGTTGATCCCAGCGATGGGTCGCTGCACCCTCAATACTCAGCCTGAAGACCTCGCCGAGGCGCTTGCGGCATGCGTTGAAGCGGCAAAAGCCGGGGATGCAGAAGCCGAATACGAGTTAGGCGAGTTCTATTACGACGGTAAAAACACCCCTCGCGATCTTAATCAGGCATTGAGCTATTTCGAGCAAGCGTCGCTGCAAGGTCACGCCATGGCTCAATTCCAGCTCGGCACCATGTTCTTCAAGGGCGAAGGTGTACCGGCCAATAACATCCAGGCGTATATCGTGCTGAAGATGGCCGCGGTCAACGGCGCCGAAGACGCACTGGACACTGCCGACCTGGTAGCCGAGCAAATGCCTCGCGACCAGCTGGAAACCGCCACCCAGATCCTGGGGCAGATTTTCCGCAAGTACTTGCAGGAACTGCAATCGACCGATGCCCGCTCGCCGTTTTCGCCGCTACCTTAAATCAAGGCCAGCACAAAGCCTGCAGTCGCAGCCTTAGCCCATCCCGGCAGACGAATCCCGACAGAATAAACGGCCTTACTTTTCCGGCATCGGAAACGGAAACGGCATCACGTTGCTCACGCCACGGGCTTCGCTGATTTTGGGAGTGCCCAAGCGCTCAACCTCGTCGATACGCACAATCGAGTGCATCGGCACAAAACTGCGCACCACACCTTCGAACTGGGCCTTGAGTTTTTCTTCACTCGGGTCGACGACCATTTGCGTGCGCTCACCGAAGACGAATTCCTCAACTTCCAGGAAACCCCACAGATCACTTTGATAGATCTGCTTGGCGTACATTTCGAACACCTGGCCCTGGTTAAGGAAAATCACCTTGTAGATTGGAGCTTCACGTTTGGTCATGGTGGGCGGGTAAGCATCTGGAGGTATAAAAGAGGGCGCGAACTATAGCATAGCCGTCAGACGCACAACGCTAGGAAGCAACGGCCATGCCCCCTATAATGCGCGGTTCTTTGAATCACTTGATGAACACCCATGGCCAAGAAGCTTTACATCGAAACCCACGGTTGCCAGATGAATGAGTACGACAGCTCGCGCATGGTCGACCTGCTGGGTGAACATCAGGCCCTGGAAGTCACAGCGCGCGCCGAAGACGCTGATGTCATCCTGCTTAATACCTGTTCGATCCGTGAACGCGCCCAAGACCGCGTGTACTCGCAACTGGGTCGCTGGCGTGAATTGAAACTGGCCAACCCCGACATGGTGATTGCCGTGGGCGGCTGTGTTGCCAGCCAGGAAGGTGCGGCGATTCGCGATCGCGCCCCTTACGTGGATGTGGTATTTGGCCCGCAAACCCTGCATCGCCTGCCAGAAATGATCGACGCTGCGCGCATCACCAAGCTGCCGCAGGTCGACGTGTCGTTCCCCGAGATCGAGAAGTTCGACCATCTGCCAGAACCGCGCATCGACGGCCCAAGCGCCTACGTCTCGGTCATGGAAGGTTGCAGCAAATACTGCACATTCTGCGTGGTGCCTTATACCCGCGGCGAAGAAGTCAGCCGCCCGTTCGATGACGTGCTGGCCGAGGTGATTCACCTGGCCGAAAACGGCGTACGTGAAGTGACCCTGCTCGGCCAGAACGTCAACGGCTACCGCGGCCTGACCGAGGGCGGTCGCTTGGCCGATCTTGCCGAACTGATTCGCGTGGTTGCCGCGATCGACGGGATCGAGCGCATTCGCTACACCACCTCCCACCCGCTGGAGTTCTCCGACAGCCTGATCCAGGCCCACGCCGAAGTCCCGGAGCTGGTCAAACACCTGCACTTGCCGGTGCAATCGGGCTCTGACCGCATCCTGTCGGCCATGAAGCGCAACCACACGGCACTGGAATACAAGTCCAAGCTGCGCAAACTTCGGGCAGCCGTACCGGGTATCTGCATCAGTTCCGACTTTATTGTTGGCTTCCCGGGCGAAACCGAAAAAGACTTCGAACAAACCATGAAGCTGATCGAAGACGTAGGTTTCGACTTCTCCTACTCCTTTGTGTACAGCCAGCGCCCGGGCACCCCGGCAGCAGACCTGACAGACGACACGCCGGAAGAGCGCAAGAAGGAGCGTCTGAACGCGCTGCAACATCGCCTCAACCAGCAGGGTTTTGAGATCAGCCGCCAAATGGTGGGTTCCATCCAGCGGATTCTGGTGACCGACTACTCGAAAAAAGACCCTGGTGAACTGCAGGGCCGCACCGAGAACAACCGGATCGTCAACTTCCGCTGTGACAACCCGCAGTTGATCGGGCAATTCGCCGATGTGCACATCGATGCTGCCCAGCCGCACTCGTTGCGGGGCTCGCTGCTGAACTGACCACACGCAATCAACTTCTGTGGGAGCGGGCTTGCTCGCGATGCATGCAACGCGGTCCGGCTGGACGAGTGCGGTGATGCAATCGCGAGCAAGCCCGCTCCCACATCAAACATTTGGTTAAGTCCTTTCACGCTTGACCTGCTAGCGTTATCCTTAATTCCATCTCAATTGCCTAAGGGCGGCTAAATACGACCTTGAACGCACCCATCGAACCACATCGCTTTCTTCTCGAGCCATTTGAGGCTCGCCGTTTCGCCAATCTGTGCGGGCAATTCGACGAGCATTTGCGCTTGATCGAACAACGCCTGACGATCGAAATCCGCAATCGCGGTAATCAATTCGAGCTGATCGGCGACCCCAAGCTGACCTCTTCCGCTGAACATCTGCTGCGCCGCCTGTACCGTGAAACCAGAGCCTGCGAGCTTTCACCGGACATGGTGCACCTGTTCCTGCAGGAATCTGCCGTCGAAGACCTGGCCAGTAATCCGGTGGCTGAAGCCAGTGTTTCGCTGCGTACCAAAAAGGGCATGATTCGCCCCCGGGGCATCAATCAGCAGCGCTACGTCAAAGAAATCCTGGGGAACGACATCAACTTCGGGATTGGCCCAGCGGGTACGGGTAAAACCTATCTGGCCGTGGCCTGCGCCGTTGATGCCCTGGAACGCGAGCAAATCCGCCGCATCCTGCTGGTGCGCCCGGCCGTTGAAGCCGGCGAAAAACTCGGTTTCCTGCCAGGCGACCTGTCGCAAAAAATCGACCCGTACCTGCGCCCGCTCTACGACGCGCTGTACGAAATGCTGGGCTTTGAATACGTGGCCAAGCTGATCGAGCGCCAGGTGATCGAAGTTGCGCCACTGGCCTACATGCGTGGTCGCACGCTGAACAACAGCTTTATCATTCTCGACGAAAGCCAGAACACCACCGTCGAGCAAATGAAGATGTTCCTGACCCGTATCGGCTTCGGCTCGACCGCCGTGATCACCGGTGACATCACCCAGATCGACCTGCCTAAAGGCACCAAATCAGGGCTGAACCACGTCATTGAAGTGCTCAAGGATGTACCGGGTATCAGCTTTACTCACTTCCAGTCCAAAGACGTCGTGCGCCACCCGCTGGTGCAGCGCATTGTGGAAGCCTACGGGCGCTACGAACAGGAAGCCGCCGACAAGCTGGCCGCACTGCCCGCTGCAAAGGATTACCGTCACGATGCTTGAGCTTGACCTGCAACTGGCCACCGAGGCAGCCGCCCCCACCGAAGCCCAGTTCCGCCAATGGTGTGAACTGGCTCTTCGTCAGCGTACCGCCGATTCGGAAATGACCATTCGCCTGGTAGACGAAGCCGAAGGCCGCGAGCTCAATCACACCTGGCGCCAGAAAGACTACGCCACCAACGTGCTTTCCTTTCCGGCTGACGTGCCTGACGAATTCCTCGATATCCCGTTACTGGGCGATCTGGTGATTTGCGTGGCCGTGGTTGAACGCGAAGCCACCGAACAAGGCAAAAGCCTCGAGGCCCATTGGGCCCACCTGGTGATTCACGGCTGCTTGCATCTTCTGGGTTACGACCATATAGAAGACGAAGAAGCCGAAGAAATGGAAGCACTGGAACGAACGTTGCTTGCTGAACTGGGTCATCCAGACCCGTATGCAGACGACGAAACCGAATAACACCCACTGAAACGACCAAGGGATACGAGTAAATCGCTATGAGCGAAGACCGATCGAGCAACGGGCAAAAGTCATGGTTAGGTAAGCTGACCCAGGCCTTTGCCCATGAGCCGAAAAACCGCCAGGAGCTGCTTGAGCTGCTGCGCGAAGCACACCAGAACAAACTATTGGACAGTGAAGCGCTGGCCATCGTCGAAGGCGCCATTCAGGTGGCTGACCTGCAGGTACGGGACATCATGGTTCCGCGCTCGCAGATGATCAGCATCAAGGCGACCCAGACCCCCCGTGAATTTCTCCCGGCGATCATTGAGGCTGCGCACTCGCGCTACCCGGTGATCGGCGAAAGCCATGACGACGTCCTGGGCGTCCTCCTGGCCAAAGACTTGCTGCCGCTGATCCTTCAGGAGAACGGCGACAAGTTCAACATCAAGGATTTGCTGCGTCCGGCGACGTTTGTCCCTGAGTCCAAGCGTCTGAACGTGTTGTTGCGTGAGTTCCGTGCCAACCACAACCACATGGCCATCGTGATTGACGAATACGGCGGCGTGGCGGGCCTGGTAACGATTGAAGACGTTCTGGAGCAGATCGTCGGCGACATCGAAGACGAGCACGATGTCGAGGAAGACAGCTACATCAAGCCGCTGCCCAGCGGTGACTTCCTGATCAAGGCCCTCACCCCCATCGAGAACTTCAACGAGTTCTTTGACACCGAATTCTCCGACGATGAATTCGACACTGTCGGCGGCCTGGTCATGAGTGCATTCGGGCACTTGCCAAAACGCAACGAAACCACTGAAATCGGTCCTTACCGCTTCCGCATCCTCAATGCGGACAGTCGCCGGATTCATTTGATTCGCCTTACGCCTATCGCCCGCTAAACCTCAATACCAAGGATTGAAATGCGCTGGATAACCTCCCCCGGCTGGCCCGGTAACTTGCTGGCCGTGGTGGCCGGCGCACTGACAACCCTGGCGTTGGCACCTTTCGATATCTGGCCACTGGCACTGGTTGCCCTGGCCATTTTCTATCTTGGCTTGCGTGACCTGTCCCCAAGACAGGCGCTGGGCCGTGGCTGGTGCTACGGTTTTGGTCTGTTTGGCGCCGGCACCAGCTGGATCTACTACAGCATTCACCACTTCGGCGGCGCGTCTGTGCTGCTGGCCGGACTGCTGATGCTGGCGTTCACGGCAGCTATTGCATGGTTCTTCGCCCTCCCCGCCTGGCTCTGGGCACGCTGGATTCGCCGCAACGAAGCGCCACTGGCCGACACATTGGCGTTTGCGGCCCTGTGGGTCGCACAGGAAGCTTTTCGTGGCTGGTTCCTCACCGGTTTCCCCTGGCTGTACTCCGGTTACAGCCAATTGGACGGCCCACTGGCCGGCCTTGCCCCTCTGGGCGGCATGTGGCTGATCTCCTTTACCCTGGCCCTGACCGCAGCACTGCTGTGCAATCTGCCGCGCCTGATCAAGGCCAAACGCAAAGCCTTTGTAGCGGCTGGTTTAGTGTTACTGATCGGTCCGTGGTGCCTCGGCCAGGCACTCAAGCATCACGCCTGGACCAGCCCTTCGGGTGATCCACTGAGCGTCGCGGCCATCCAGGGCAATATCGAACAAAGCATGAAATGGGATCCGGCGCAGCTCAACGCGCAACTGGCCCTGTACCGCGACATGACATTGAGCTCCAAACGCGTTGATCTCATCGTTTGGCCAGAAACCGCCATTCCCGTACTCAAAGAAAACGCTGAAGGCTTCTTGAGCATGATGGGGCGGTTTGCCGCTGATCGAAACTCGGCACTGATTACAGGCGTGCCTATCCGCCAGGAAGTACGTCACGAGCCGCGCTACTTCAACGGTATTACCGCCGTTGGTGAGGGTGACGGTGTTTATCTGAAACAGAAGCTGGTGCCGTTTGGCGAATACGTGCCGTTGCAGGATGTCCTGCGCGGCCTGATCGCATTCTTCGACCTGCCGATGTCGGACTTCGCCCGAGGCCCGTCTGATCAGGCCATGCTGCAAGCGAAGGGTTATCAGATCGCGCCGCTTATTTGCTATGAAGTCGTCTACCCGGACTTCGTGGCCAACCTCGCCGCCCAAAGCGATATTTTGCTCACCATCAGTAACGACACCTGGTTCGGCACGTCGATTGGCCCGCTGCAACATTTGCAGATGGCACAAATGCGCGCCCTGGAAGCAGGCCGCTGGATGATCCGGGCAACCAACAATGGCGTAACGGCTCTGATCAATCCGTTCGGCCAGATCACCACCCAGATCCCGCAGTTTGAGCAGGGCATCATGTATGGCGAAGTAGTCCCCATGCACAACTTCACGCCTTACCTGCAATGGCGCTCGTGGCCGCTGATCATCCTGTGCAGCCTGCTGATTGGCTGGGCACTGATCACCAGCCGGATTGCCAAGACGGTGTAGTGGCAGCCGGGCTTGCATCGCGAGCAAGCCCGCTCCCACAAACAGCCAGACGCCCCGCCTCTCAGTTACCGGTAAAAAAGCGGATAGGACATCTGCCCGACCGCTTCATTGATCAACAGCCCGGACTGCCAGAACGATTTGTATTCGGGCATCCAGCCACCCAGCGGCCGAGCGTTGTCAGCACTCAAGAATCCAACGGGAGCGGGTACAACCTCAAAGCCGGCCTTTTCAAAGCTCCACACCGAACGCGGCATGTGCCAGCCGTGGGTGACTACTACCACGCGTTTGATACCCAGCGGCAGCAGAATGTCTGCAGTCATTTTGGCGTTTTCCCACGTGGTACGGCTTTGTTCTTCTTTCCAGCGCACGCTCACACCAAAGTCATCACGCAACGAGTCCGCCATCAACTGCGCCTCGCTGGGGGGCGTGCCGTAGTGCAAACCTCCCGTGGTCAGTACCGGCAAACCTGAAGCCTTGGCCAGCCGGGCCGCATATCGCTGGCGTTCCAGGCCTATTCCCGTCGGTTGATCGCTGCCCCATGCCGGGTCTCCCCGCTCACGGCCCGAGCCCAGCACCACGATTGCATCCGCCCGCTGCGCAAGCCTGGACCACTCGCTTTGGGCCAACGGCGGCTCGCTCTCGAGCACCCGCGCGCCCCATTCCACCATCACGGGCAAACTCATCAGCCAAAAACCGCCCACCCCCAAGGCGAACAGGACACCCGCCAAACGCGGGCGCGAACGACGCAACCACCAGGCAAGCACCAAGAGGAGTAAAAGAATTCCAGGAGGTAATAGAAGTTGTTTTAAAAAATATCGAATAGGCATCGAGCATCTCCAAAGATGCCCGAAGCCTAAGGGGGTTGAGTGAACGCATCAACAGCGCAGGTGAGAAACCCAAACACAAACACCTGATACATCAACCCGGGGTACAACCTTTCTTGATGCGACTTTTTCTGAAGGCCCGGCCTGAATCGTTGAATCGCCGTAAGGCCCTAAGCTCCCTGCACCCTGTCTTTAAGCCAGATGACCTTGGCCTTGGGGGCATCCTGCATGTTCCTGCTGCCTTGCGAGCGTTCAATCGCCTCACGCCCCATCCGATTCAAATAGAGGTTGATCAACTCTAGCTCGGCACGACTCAAGCCTCGCAACTCCAACTCGACTGGACGTTCATCACGTAATTGGACAGCCGTCTTTGCTGAATCAAGAGCCACACTTAAACGATCAATCAGCCGCTCATACACTTGCGATGTTGTTGCGCTGCGTTGCAACTCTGCCATCCGTCCACCTCATTAAAGGAAATGTATCTCCCCCAAAGAGAGCTTAGCTGTGCCTGTAAAACCGGCGTGCTGCCGCGACCAACGGAGTGATGAGGCAATCAGGGTTTCCCTCGATAGAGCGGGGTCATGTATGCTACGGGACTTCCTGTAACCCCTGCTCCAACCTGACCGGGCAACACCAAAGCCGATCTATGTTGAAGAGGATTAGGCCACCCTTTATCAGTACAAGTAGCCATGCACGAACAATATCAGCCCCGTGAAATAGAAGCCGCCGCCCAATCATTCTGGGACAACCAAAAGTCCTTCGAAGTCAGCGAAGATCCAGGCAAAGAGACTTACTACTGCCTGTCGATGTTCCCGTACCCAAGCGGCAAGCTACACATGGGGCATGTGCGTAACTACACCATCGGTGACGTGATCTCCCGTTACCAGCGCATGCTCGGTAAAAACGTCCTGCAACCGATGGGTTGGGACGCCTTCGGCATGCCGGCCGAAAACGCCGCGATGAAAAACAATGTCGCCCCGGCCAAGTGGACCTACGAAAACATTGCCTACATGAAAACCCAGCTGCGCAGCCTGGGTCTGGCGGTGGACTGGTCCCGCGAAATCACGACCTGCCAGCCGGATTACTACCGCTGGGAACAATGGCTGTTCACTCGCCTGTTCGAAAAAGGTGTGATCTACCGTAAAAACGGCACCGTGAACTGGGACCCGCTGGACCAGACCGTTCTGGCCAACGAACAGGTCATCGACGGCCGCGGCTGGCGTTCGGGCGCGCTGATCGAAAAGCGCGAAATCCCGATGTACTACTTCAAGATCACCGCTTATGCGGATGAACTGCTTGAAAGCCTCGACGACATGCCGGGTTGGCCCGAGCAGGTCAAAACCATGCAGCGTAACTGGATTGGCAAATCCCGCGGCATGGAAGTGCAGTTCCCTTACAACGTCGACTCCATCGGCGAAGCGGGCGCACTCAAGGTCTTCACCACCCGTCCCGACACCCTCATGGGCGCTACCTATGTAGCCGTGGCTGCCGAGCACCCGCTCGCCACTCTGGCTGCACAAGGCAATCCTGAGCTGCAAGCGTTTATCGCTGAATGCAAAGGCGGCAGCGTGGCCGAAGCCGATATGGCGACCCAGGAGAAAAAGGGACTGCCAACCTCGCTGTTCGTTGAGCACCCACTGACCGGTGAAAAGCTCCCGGTATGGGTCGCCAACTATGTATTGATGCATTACGGCGACGGCGCGGTGATGGCCGTTCCAGCACACGACGAGCGTGATTTCGAGTTCGCTACCAAGTACAACCTGCCGATCAAAGCAGTCGTTCGTACCAGCGCAGGCGACGAATCACCTGCTCCGTGGCAAGACGCCTACAACGAGCACGGCACGCTGATCAACTCCGGCGAATTCGACGGCCTGGATTTCGACGCGGCATTCGCTGCCATCGAAGCCGCCCTGACCGCCAAAGGCCTTGGCCAGTCGCGTACCCAGTTCCGCCTGCGTGACTGGGGCATCAGCCGCCAGCGCTACTGGGGCTGCCCGATCCCGATCGTGCACTGCGACACCTGCGGTGACGTTCCGGTCCCTGAAGACCAGTTGCCCGTCATCCTGCCAGAAGACGTCGTGCCCGATGGCGCCGGCTCGCCATTGGCGCGCATGCCTGAATTCTATGAGTGCAGCTGCCCTAAATGTGGCGCACCGGCCAAACGCGAAACCGACACGATGGACACCTTCGTCGAGTCCTCGTGGTACTACGCCCGTTACGCGTCCCCGCACTATGAAGGCGGCCTGGTCGAGAAATCGGCGGCTGACCACTGGCTGCCGGTTGACCAGTACATCGGCGGTATCGAACACGCCATCTTGCACCTGCTGTACGCGCGCTTCTTCCACAAGCTGATGCGTGACGAAGGTCTTGTCAGCTCCAACGAGCCGTTCAAGAACCTGCTGACCCAAGGCATGGTGATTGCCGAAACTTACTACCGTCGCGAAGCCAACGGCGCCCTGACCTGGTTCAACCCGGCAGACGTCGAGCTGGAGCGTGACAGCAAAGCCAAGATCATCGGCGCCAAACTGATCAGCGACGGCCTGCCCGTTGAAATCGGTGGCACTGAAAAAATGGCCAAGTCCAAGAACAACGGCGTCGACCCGCAATACATGATCGAGCAATACGGCGCAGACACCTGCCGCTTGTTCATGATGTTTGCCTCGCCACCTGACGCGAGCCTGGAATGGTCCGACTCGGGTGTTGAAGGTTCGCACCGCTTCCTCAAGCGCGTATGGCGTCTGGCCTATGCCCACGTTGGCCAAGGTCTGCCGGGCACGCTGGACATCGCCAGCCTGAACGACGAACAAAAAGTCATTCGCCGTGCTATCCACCAGGCGATCAAGCAAGCGAGCCAGGACGTCGGCCTGCATCACAAATTCAACACCGCCGTCGCCCAGGTGATGACCGTGATGAACGTGCTTGAAAAAGCACCGCAAGTGACTGAACAAGACCGCGCACTGCTGCAGGAAGGCCTTGAAACGGTTGCACTGGTATTGGCCCCTATCACTCCGCATATCAGCCATGAGTTGTGGAACAAATTGGGCCATGCAGGCGCCATCATCGACGCGCCTTGGCCAACCCTGGATGAAAGCGCACTGATTCAAGACACCCTGCAACTGGTTATCCAGGTCAACGGCAAACTGCGTGGGCATATTGAAATGCCAGCCAGTGCCAGCCGTGAAGACGTTGAAGCCGCAGCCCGCACCAACGAAAACGTACTGCGGTTTACCGAAGGCCTGACGATTCGCAAAGTCATCGTGGTCCCCGGCAAACTGGTCAATATCGTCGCGAGCTAACTGGAACAGGCGCCCGTGCCATGCCCGGGCGCCCAATAAGACCTTCAGGGCCGCCTAGTCGGCCTATCTGGTTTCAAGGGGAGCAACACATGATCAAACGCAACCTGCTGGTGATGGGTCTCGCTATTTTGTTGAGCGCCTGCGGCTTCCAGCTGCGCGGCACCGGCACCAATCAGCTGACGATCACCGAACTCGACGTGAGTGCTCGCAACGCCTATGGCGATACCGTGCGCCAACTGCGTCAGATTCTGGAAAACAGCGGCGTAAAACTGACCGCCAATGCTCCGTACAAAATGGTTCTGACCAGCGAAAAAGAAACTCAGCGCGCCGCCAGCTACTCTGGCAACGGCGGAACTGCCGAGTATCAGTTGACCAACGTGGTGAATTACGAAATCCGGGGTCACAACAATCTGACGCTGCTGAGCAATCGGGTTGAAGCGAACAAGGTTTACCTGCAGGACGGCAGCAACATTGCTGGCGCCAATCAGGAAGGCCAAATGATCCGTAAAGAGATGCGTCGCGACCTCGTACAGCAACTGGTCATGCGCCTTGAGCAGTTGACGCCTGAGCAGCTGGAAAAGCTGCAACAGCAGGCCGATGCGAAGGCCAAGGCTGAAGCCGACGCCATCGAAGCTGCACGCAAGGCTCAAGAGGAAACCCCTCAACAGTCGCCTCTCGAACTGCAAAACCAGTAAGGCATACGGGGCGCTCAGGCGCCCCGCTATCGTTATAGCCCCTATGAAACTCGCCCCCGCCCAACTCGCCAAACACTTGCAAGGCAATCTCTCGCCGATCTACATCATCAGCGGCGATGACCCGTTGCTGTGCCAGGAAGCGGCAGACGCCATTCGCAGCACTGCTCGCCAACAAGGTTTTGATGAACGCCAGGTGTTCAGCGCAGACGCCAGCTTTGACTGGGGCACGTTGCTGCAAGCGGGCGCCAGCATGTCGCTGTTCGCCGAAAAGCGCCTGCTGGAACTGCGCCTGCCCTCGGGTAAACCCGGCGACAAAGGCGCCGCGGCACTGATCGAGTACAGCTCACGCCCGGCCGAAGACACCCTTTTGCTGATCAGCCTGCCCAAGCTTGATGGCAGCGCGCAGAAGACCAAGTGGGGCAAGGCACTTGTCGAGGGACCCCATACCCAGTTCGTTCAGATCTGGCCAGTCGACGCCAACCAGTTGCCTCAATGGATTCGCCAGCGCCTGTCACAGGCAGGCTTGTCTGCCAGCCAGGACGCGGTCGAACTGATTGCTGCAAGGGTTGAGGGCAACCTGCTGGCGGCGGCCCAGGAAATCGAAAAGCTCAAATTGATGGCCGAAGACGGGCAGATCACCGTCGAAACCGTACAGGCCGCGGTGGCTGACAGTGCGCGCTTTGATGTGTTTGGCCTGGTCGATGCCGTACTTAACGGCGAGGCTTCCCACGCCTTGCGCATGCTGGAGGGTTTGCGCGGTGAAGGTGTAGAGCCTCCGGTGATCCTCTGGGCACTGGCCCGTGAACTGCGGGTTCTGGCCAATATTGCGCTGCAATACAGCCAGGGCATTCCTCTGGACAAGGCTTTCAGCCAGGCACGCCCCCCGGTCTGGGACAAGCGCAAGCCGCTGATGAGCAAGGCTTTGCAACGTTACTCGGCGCAGCGCTGGGCACAGCTGTTGATGGACGCACAGCGTATCGATGCGCAAATCAAGGGTCAGGCAGCGGGCTCGGCCTGGAACAGCCTGAGTCGTCTGGCGCTGCTGATGTGCGGACAACGCTTGAGTCTGCCTGCGGAGTAACCCCTGCTCCCACTCACCCATGGCTGGACAACCGCAAAATTCTGGCCGATGATTTGCGCTTGTTCACATCAAGCGAGAGTACCTGCCATGAGCAAGCGCCCCAACAAGGCCAAATCCATCGTCGCCCAACCCCTGTTCCGCAGCCGCCAGGAACGCCCCGCCAAAGGCAAAGGCAGCTACCGCCGCGAAGCCTTCCAGTCGAGAGACCGGGAGGCTTTTTACTTTCTGGCTGCCTGACAGCGGGGATGATAAGGTCTGCATCTGATTTGCATTACCTGGACCTGCGCATGCCCTTAAGTCATAAACGTGGTTGGCCGATGCGCCAACTGATCGCTGCTTCCAGCGTCATCCTTTTAGTCGCCTGCGCCGAGAAACCTACCGCAGCCGATGCCCAACCCTTGCCTGTGACGCCTCCCGCCCCAGCGGTGACCACCAGCGCGCCAGGCACCACCGACACACCTTTTGTCCAGCCCGCCCAGAGCTTCAGCGAGTGGCAGGCCAACTTCCGCGTTCAGGCCCTCAAAGCCGGAATCAGCCCGCAGGTGTTCGATAACGCCTTTGCTGGCGTCACACCCGACATGAGCGTGATCAAGGCCGACCGCAGCCAGCCTGAATTCAGCCGCCCTGTCTGGGAATACCTCGACGGCGCCCTGTCACCCTTGCGTGTGCGTAATGGTCAGCGTTTGCTGGAGCAAAACGCCGAGTTGCTGAGCCGCATCGAACAGCGTTATGGCGTCGACCGCCAGGCACTGGTGTCGGTCTGGGGCATGGAGAGCAACTTCGGCTCGTTCCAGGGCAACAAATCCGTCATCCGATCGCTGGCCACCCTGGCCTACGAAGGGCGTCGCCCGGAATTCGCTCAAAGCCAATTGATCTCGGCGCTGAAAATCATTCAGCAAGGTGATATCAGCGCCGACAAAATGCTCGGCTCCTGGGCTGGCGCAATGGGCCAGACCCAGTTCATTCCGACGACCTATGAAACCCACGCCGTGGATTTCGACGGTGACGGTCGTCGTGACATCTGGAACAGCTCTGCCGACGCCCTGGCCTCGACTGCGCATTACCTGCAAAGCTCTGGCTGGAAACAAGGCCAGCCGTGGGGCTTTGAAGTCATGTTGCCTGCCAGCTTTGACTACGCGCTGGCGGATGGTGCTGTCAAAAAGAGCGTCGCCGAATGGCAGCAACTGGGGGTATTAGTGCCTGAAAGTTCTGCAGCCGGCTCAGAGCAGTTGAGCGCTACCCTGCTGCTGCCGGCAGGCTACCGTGGTCCGGCGTTCCTGGTGCTGGATAACTTCCGCGCTATCTTGCGCTACAACAATTCATCGTCCTATGCGCTGGCCGTAGGCCTGTTGTCTCAGCGCTTCAACGGGGGCGGAACCATTTTGGCTGCGTGGCCAAAAGATGACCGACCGCTGAGCCGTTCCGAACGCGTAGAGCTGCAAACACTGCTGAGCCAGCGCAATTACGATGCGGGCAATGCGGATGGCATTATTGGCGCCAATACGCGCAAAGCAATTCGCAGCGCGCAGCAAGCTATGGGTTGGCCTGCAGATGGCTACCCGAGTCACAAGTTGCTGGAGAGTTTGCGTAGCCGCTGAGTTGCGACTCAACCGGTAGGAGCGGGCTTGCTCGCGAGGCTATCAACTCGGTATTTCTGACTAAACGAGTCGATGCAATCGCGAGCAAGCCCGCGCCCACGGCTCAGGTTTTGACTGTGACCACAGCCTGCTCAAGTACCAATAACTGCTGATCAGCATCCAGCCGCACTTGAGCCCCCATCGGCAAGGTCAGGTTTGGATCACAATGCCCGCTGCGCCATCCGGCCAGCACGGGAATGCCAAGCCCGCCCAATTCCTGTGTGAGCAACCGCTCCAGCGCCCGTACATCAACCCCAGCCACATCCCCTACAAGGACGCCACGCACCTTGTCGAGCTTGCCTGCCAGACGCAAATGCGTGAGCAGACGGTCGACCCGGTACAACGGCTCGTTCACGTCCTCGATAAACAGGATGATGCCTTCGCCATCCAGCTCAAACGCCGTCCCGAGGGTGGCGCAGATCATGGATAGATTGCCGCCCAGCAAACGGCCACTGGCGCAACCTGACACAAGGGTTGTCAGCGGGTAAGCTGCAGGATGCTCCAGCACAGGCAGTTGCTGCCCGCCAAGCATGCGTAGCAGTGAGGATTCTGTCGGCGGTTGCTTGTTACCCAGCAGGTCGGCGTTCAGCATCGGCCCGTGGAAAGTCACAAAGCCTGCGTAACGTGTAATCGCCAGATGCAGCGCGGTGATATCGCTATACCCCACAAAAGGCTTGGGATGGTTGCGCAGAAGCTCGAAATCGATGCCATCAAGCAAGCGCGGGGATCCGTAGCCACCGCGCAGGCAAAAAATCCCATCAATGCTGTCATCGGCAAAGGCGTCGTGCAGGTCGCGTAAACGCACGGCATCAGAGCCTGCGAGGTAGCCGTCCTTTTCCCACACGCCCGGAAATACGCGCAACTGATAGCCGCGGTCATGCATCCATTGGGTGGCGAGTTTCAGATCAAGTTCGGCGGGACCGGCCGGGGCGATCAGGGCGATCACCCCACCAGCGGGCAACGCGGGCACCGCGCTGTGGGTCTTGAAAGACACGGGCGCGGTGCTCCGGTTTGTCATGGAATCAGGCACTCACCAGCATGGATTTGACCAGCTTGGCTTGTTCATCCGCGTGATACGAAGAACGTACCAACGGGCCGGATGCCACGTTTTTGAAGCCCATTTTGTAGCCTTCTTCGGCGAACCAGGCGAAAACGTCCGGGTGCACGAAACGCTGTACCGGCAAGTGGTTGCGCGATGGCTGCAAGTACTGACCCAGGGTCAGCATGTCGATGTCGTGTTCGCGCATGCGCTTCATGACTTCGATGACTTCTTCATCCGTCTCGCCCAGACCCAGCATCAGGCCGGACTTGGTCGGGATGTGCGGCATCATCTGCTTGAAGCGCTGGAGCAAGGTCAGCGACCACTGGTAGTCGGAACCAGGGCGGGCGGCCTTATACAGGCGCGGCACGGTTTCGAGGTTGTGGTTGAACACGTCAGGCGGCTCGGCTGCGGTGATTTCCAGCGCAACGTCCATGCGACCACGGTAATCCGGCACGAGGGTTTCAAGCAGAACGCCCGGCGACAGCTTGCGGATCTCGCGGATGCAATCGGCAAAGTGCTGGGCACCGCCGTCACGCAGGTCGTCGCGGTCTACCGAGGTGATCACCACGTACTTCAGGCGCAGGTCAGCAATGGCGATGGCCAGGCTTTCAGGCTCGTTGACGTCCAGTGGCTTCGGTCGACCGTGACCCACATCGCAGAACGGGCAGCGGCGGGTGCAGATGTCGCCCATGATCATGAAGGTCGCGGTGCCACCCGAGAAGCACTCGCCCAAGTTCGGGCAGGAAGCTTCTTCGCACACGCTGTGCAGCTTGTGCTTGCGCAGCAATGACTTGATACGGTCGACTTCAGGCGAAACCGGAATGCGTACACGAATCCAGTCAGGCTTCTTCGGCAGCTCGGTGGTCGGAATGATCTTTACCGGGATACGCGCAACCTTTTCGGCACCGCGCAACTTAACGCCGGTCTCAACCTTGGAACGGGCCTCGCTGGCGCGGGCTGCACGTTCTGAGATATCCAGCGTTGGGATCAGGGTTTGAACAGCGTCTTGCGCAGTAGTCATATCAGTCGATTCCGCCCGTCAGGGTCGTCTGCTCAGCATAGTCGAGGTGTTTGACGAGCTGCACACGCAGCCGGGCACCTACCTCGGCAAATTCAATCGGCCCTGCATGGTCACGCAGCTGGGTCATCGCCAGCCCCGCATAACCACAGGGGTTAATCCGTCGAAACGGTTCCAGGTCCATGTCCACATTCAGGGCCAGACCATGGAAGGAGCAGCCATTGCGGATCCGCAGCCCCAGAGAAGCGATTTTCGCGCCGTCAACATACACGCCGGGCGCATCGGGCTTGGCCGCCGCGCTCACGCCATAGCTGGCGAGAAGGTCGATCAGGCACTGCTCCATCCGCGAGACCAGCTCACGCACGCCATAACCCAGCCGACGCACGTCAAGCATCAGGTAAGCAACCAGCTGGCCAGGGCCATGATAGGTCACCTGACCACCGCGATCCGACTTCACCACCGGGATATCACCCGGTAACAGCAGATGCTCGGCCTTGCCTGCCTGGCCTTGGGTAAACACCGGCGGATGCTGCACCAGCCAGACTTCATCTTGCGTGTCCGGCTCAAGCTTGCGCTCATCGGTGAAGCGCTGCATCGCCAGCCAGGTGCGCTCGTAATCAAGCTGACCCAGTTCGCGAATACCCAAGACCTGCGACATCACAGCACCATGTGTACGAAGCCGGTGGCTCGCAGTTCGCTGTTGATGTTGTAGAGCTGATCCTGATCTGTTGCCACGATGTGCAACTGGATGGTCGTGTACTTGCCGTTGGTGCTCTGGCGCTCGTCGACACGATCATCGTTGACCGTCGCGTGTTTCTTGACGATGTCGATGATCCTGTCCTTGTTGCCCACACCCGTGTCGCTGATCACCTTAACCGGGTAATCAACGTTGGGGAATTCGATCTTTGGCGCCTTTACTTCAGTATCGGTCATGGCGTATTGGCCTCGTAAGCCTTGAGCTACAGAGATAACCCCGCGCCGTGTAAGCGCGGGGCCATGCAGGTGGGTGCTATCAGTTGAACAGACCGTAGAAGAATAGACGGATGCTGTCCCAAACGCGTCGGAAAATACCGCCTTCCTCAACGGGCTCCAGTGCGATCAGGTCGGCACTGTGCACAACCTTGTCGTCCAGCTTGACCTCAACCTTGCCGATCACATCGCCTTGGGCGATAGGGGCCATCAGTTGCGGGTTCATGGTCATGCTTGCAGCCAGCTTTTTCAATTGGCCTTTAGGCAGAGTCATGGTCAAGTCTTCGGCCAGGCCGGCCTTGACTTGATTGGTGGTGCCTTTCCAGACCGGGGCCTGAGCCAGCTCTACACCCTTCTGATAGAACGTCTGGGTTTCGAAGAAGCGGAAACCGTAGGTCAGCAGCTTCTGTGTTTCGGCAGCACGGGCGACTTCGCTGTTGGTACCAAACACCACGGCAATCAGTCGCTGACCATCACGAACAGCCGACGACACCATGCAATAGCCTGCTTCGTCGGTGTGACCGGTTTTCAGACCGTCAACGGTCTTGTCACGCCACAGCAACAGGTTGCGGTTAGGCTGCTTGATGCCGTTCCAGAAGAACTCTTTCTGCGAGTAGATCGCGTAGTGAGTCGGGTCTTCGTGAATGATGGCACGGGCCAGCAACGCCATGTCGTGGGCCGACGAGTAATGCTCAGGGTTTGGCAGGCCAGTCGGGTTCATGAAGTGGCTGTTGGACATGCCCAACTCGCCGGCGGTCTTGTTCATCATGTCGGCAAAGGCGTCTTCGCTGCCGGCGATGTGCTCGGACAAGGCCACGCTTGCGTCGTTACCCGACTGAATGATGATGCCGTGCAGCAGGTCACTGACCGACACTTGAGTGCCGACCTTGATGAACATCCGCGAACCACCGGTACGCCAGGCGTTTTCGCTGACGGTGACAGGATCATTTTCGCCGATCTGGCCGCGACGGATTTCCAGGGTCGCGATGTAAGCAGTCATCAGCTTGGTGAGGCTGGCTGGCGGCAGACGCTGGTCGCCGTTGTTCTCAACCAGCACGTTACCGCTGCTGGCATCCATCAGAACATAGGACTTGGCTGCAAGTTGTGGCGGCGACGGCATCATCTCGACTGCCCAGGCGGCAGGAGTGACGATCAGCGGTACAAGCAGGCACAGGCGTTTGGCTAAAGTGGTGATGTTCATCCGTCTCTCGAAGTTGTTAATTGAAACTTACCCTCACGGGCAAAACTGTACAGGCAGTCGTATGACTGACTGCCGCGTATTCAGTTGCAGTCCCGGCCCCTGGAAGGGCTTTTATTCTTGACCTCTGCAACTGCGTTTGGGCCCTTGATGCTCCGGCCCAACGCTTTGATCGGTGTTACTGATCCGACGTCACAACGCTTGGCTGACCCAAATTGGCCTGGCGCACGCTGTTTTGCGTTTGCTGTACTTCACCCGCCGAGGCAATGGGCCCCAGGCGCACTCGATGCAAGGTTTGCTGATTGCGCACAATCGAGCTGATGAATACTGGGGTGCTGACCATGCCACTGAGCTTGGAACGAAGCAACTCGGCGGCGTCCGGATTGGCAAAGGCGCCTACCTGCAAATACGTACCCTGGCCCTTGGGCAGTGTGCTGACCGGTACCACATCGGCGGCGTGCTGCTGGGCCGGCGGCGTCCATTGCTCAATCTTGCCGGTAGAGACGGTCGGCCCGGTGTTCTGGGCCATTTTCGGCTCATTGAGCATCAAGGGAGCCGGACGACCACGCTGGGCCCACCAGGCTTGCGGGTCAATCCCTTCAACCTTGACCCGTGCCGTACCGGTTTCGGCATAGCCCAGTTTCTTGGCGGCAGCGTAGGAGAGGTCGATGATGCGATCCGAATAAAACGGGCCACGGTCGTTGACCCGCAGGACCACGGCCTTGCCGTTATCGAGGTTGGTCACTTTGACGTAGCTGGGCAACGGCAGGGTTTTGTGCGCCGCGCTCATGCCGTACAGGTCATACACTTCGCCATTGGCCGTGTTCTGACCGTGAAACTTGGTGCCGTACCAGGACGCAGTGCCAGAAGCCACATAGGTCTTGGACTCTTGCATCGGAAAGTAGGTCTTGCCCAGCACCGAATACGGCGCGGCCTTGTAAGGACCGCTGTGCAGGGTCGGCGTGGCATCCGGGATACGGGATACGTCGACATCCCACCACGGCGCACCATCTTTATGGGCGCGGTTGATGTCCAGGCCCGGCTTGGAACTGACACCGCCAGAGGTTTGCGGGGTCGTCGAACGGCTGCTGGAGCAGCTCACCACCAGCAACGCCAGGGCGGCGCAGGCAGCGAGTTTCAAAGGTGTGCGGATCGCTAGAAACGGCATTACTTGTTGCCCCGTGCTTGAACCAGCAGGTCGGACAGTTGATGCACTGCCATGGCGTACATCACGCTTCGGTTATAGCGCGTGATCGCATAAAAATTCTTCAGGCCCATCCAGTATTCAGGACCATTGGCGCCTTCAAGACGGAACGCCGTGACCGGCATATCGTCGGGCAGCGCATCATGACTCGACCAGCCCAGCGCTCGCAACTCCCCGACAGTCTTGACCGGCTCAATGCCCTGGGTCAGGCCTTCATCGGCCCGATCACCGGTCACATCGGCGCGAATCACCACCGGCTCACCGGCCACCCAGCCGTGACGCTTGAAGTAGCTGGCAACACTGCCGATGGCATCGTCCGGATTGCTCCAGATATTGATATGACCATCACCGTCGAAGTCCACGGCATAGGCGCGAAAGCTGCTTGGCATAAACTGCGGCAAGCCCATCGCCCCGGCATAAGAGCCTTTAAGGGTGAGCGGGTCAACTTGCTCTTCGCGGGTCAGCAGCAGGAACTCACGCAGCTCCTTGCGAAAAAACTCGGCGCGCGGCGGGTAATCGAACCCCAGGGTCGACAGCGCATCGATCACCCGGTAGTTGCCGGTGTTGCGGCCATAAAAGGTTTCGACGCCGATGATCGACACAATCACCTGGGCCGGAACCCCGTACTCCTGCTCGGCGCGGGCCAGTACGGCTTCGTGCTCACGCCAAAAATCCACACCACGGGCAACCCGGGCGTCGGTCAGGAACATCGGGCCGTACTCTTTCCACTGTTTAACGCGTTCGGCCGGGCGAGAAATGGCATCGAGGATGCTCTGTTTACGCTCTGCCTCACGGAACACGCCCATCAGTTGCTCGCCGGCAAATCCGTAGTCGCGGGTCATCTCACCGACGAACTCAGCCACCTGGGGCGAGCCTTCGTAGTCACCGGCTACCGCGCCCTGCGCTGCCCCGAACAGACCCAGCAGGCCCACCCATGACGCGTATCGAGCGGCCCAGCCACGCATTGCTTGCATTGAATAATTCACCTTAATCAAACTTGTGCGATCCACTTGCGATGTGTGTGAATCGACATCAAAACCCCAAACGCTGACAACAGCGTCACGAGCGAAGTGCCGCCGTAACTGATAAATGGCAATGGCACGCCCACCACCGGTAGCAAGCCACTGACCATACCGATGTTGACGAAAACATAAACAAAAAACGTCATGGTCAGGCTGCCCGCCAGCAATTTGCCGAACAGGGTCTGCGCCTGGGCCGTGATCACCAGGCCGCGACCAATCAACAGCAAGTAAATCAGCAGTAACGCGCAGATGCCGACCAGGCCGAACTCTTCGCCCATCACCGCAATAATGAAGTCGGTGTGGCTTTCGGGAAGAAAGTCCAGGTGCGACTGGGTGCCCAGCAGCCAGCCCTTGCCGAACACCCCGCCCGAGCCGATGGCGGCCTTGGACTGGATAATGTTCCATCCGGTGCCCAGCGGATCGCTCTCAGGATCGAGGAAGGTCAGAACCCGCTGTTTCTGATAGTCGTGCATCACAAACATCCACATGGCAATCGCCACGGGCACCGTCGCTGCCAGCACGCTGAGGATCCAGCGCCAGCGCAGCCCGCCCATAAACAGCACGAACGCACCGCCCGCCAGTACCAGCAAGGCCGTACCCAGGTCGGGCTGGCGCACAATCAGGGCAAAAGGCACCCCGATCAGCATCAGGCTGACCGCCACATGCTTGAGTTGCGGTGGCAAGGTCCGCTTGGACAGATACCAGGCGATGGTCGCCGGCATGAGGATTTTCAGGAACTCCGAGGGCTGGAAGCGAATCACACCCGGAATATTGATCCAGCGTGTGGCGCCCATGGCGTTGTGGCCCATGACGTCCACCACCACCAGAAGCAACACGCCAGCCAGATAACCGATCGGTACCCAGCGGGCCATAAAACGCGGTTCAAGCTGAGCGATGATGAACATCGACACCAGCCCGATCCCGAATGAAGTCGCCTGCTTGCTGAGCAAGTCCCAGTTCTTGCCACTGGCCGAATACAGGACAAACAGGCTGCCGGCCGCCAGGGTCAGCAGCAAAATCAGCAGCGGGCCATCCAGGTGCAGACGCTGAAGCAGCGTGGCACGCCGACGCATCACATCCTCGCTGGAGAGGATGCGGTCAAAATTACTGATCATTGGCCGTAACCTCTGCCTTTACGGGACCGCCGTACTCGGGTTTGAGTTTGCCGTCTTCACCCAGCAACCAGGCGTCCATGACCTTGCGCACCACAGGCGAGGCTACGCGGCTGCCGGCTTCGCCGTTTTCAATCATGACCGAGACCGTGATCTGCGGGTTGTTGGCCGGGGCAAAGCCGACGAACAAGGCGTGGTCACGGTGACGCTCCTGAACCTTGGAGCGGTCGTATTTTTCGCCCTGCTTGATCGCCACCACCTGTGCCGTACCGCTTTTGCCGGCAATCAGGTATTGCGCGCCAACGCCCGCAACCCGCGCCGTGCCACGTGCGCCATGCACCACTTGCTGCATGCCGTGGTTGACCTTGGCCCAGTTGGACGGGTCACGCAGGACGATGTCCGGTACCGGATCCGGATCCACCGGCGGAACGCCTTCGATGGTCTTGGCCAGGTGCGGACGAATCCACTTGCCTTTACTGGCAATCAGCGCCGTGGCCTGGGCCAGCTGCAGGGGCGTGGACTGCATGTAGCCCTGACCGATCCCCAGAATCAACGTCTCGCCGGGGAACCAGGCCTGACGCCGGGTGGCCCGTTTCCAGTCGCGGGACGGCATCAGCCCGGCGGATTCCTCGAACATGTCCAGGGAGACCTTTCGCCCGATACCGAACTGATTCATGTAGGTCGACAGACGATCAATCCCCAGCTTGTGGGCCAGATCATAAAAATAGGTGTCGTTGGAGCGCATGATCGCGGTGTCCAGATCGACGTAGCCGTCACCGGTGCGGTTCCAGTTACGATATTTGTGATCGTAATTGGGCAACTGGTAATAGCCGGGGTCATACACGCGTGAAGTACCACTGATCACGCCACTGTCCAGCCCCGCAATTGCGACGGCGGGCTTGATGGTCGAACCAGGTGGATACAGGCCGCGCAGGATGCGGTTGAACAATGGGCGATCAATCGAATCGCGCAGCTCGGCATAAGCCTTGAAGCTGATGCCGGTCACGAACAGGTTGGGGTCGAAACTCGGCTGGCTGACCATGGCCAGCACTTCCCCCGTCATCGGGTTAAGTGCAACCACCGCGCCACGACGCCCTGCCAGGGCCTCTTCGGCCGCCTCTTGCAGCTTGATATCGAGGCTGAGCACGATGTCTTTGCCGGGGATCGGGTCGGTACGCTTAAGCACCCGCAATACCCGGCCCCGGGCATTGGTTTCGACTTCTTCGTAACCCACCTGGCCGTGCAACTCGGCTTCGTAGAAACGCTCGATGCCGGTTTTGCCGATATGGTGCGTGCCGCTGTAGTTGACCGGATCGAGGGTTTTAAGCTCTTTCTCGTTGATCCGCCCCATGTAACCCACCGAGTGCGCAAAGTGCGCGCCTTGCGGGTAATGGCGCACCAACTGCGCAACCACCTCCACCCCGGGCAGGCGGAACTGGTTTACAGCAATCCGGGCGATCTGCTCTTCGTTAAGCTCAAACAGAATGGGCACCGGCTCAAATGGCCGCCGCCCCTGCTTCATGCGCTTTTCAAACAGGGCGCGATCTTCAGGCGCAAGCTGCAGCACTTCAACAATGACGTCGAGCACTTGCTGCCAGTCGCCGGAGCGCTCGCGGGTCATGCTCAGGCTGAAGCTGGGACGGTTGTCCGCAATAACCACGCCATTACGGTCAAAGATCAAACCCCGTGTAGGCGGGATCGGCTGCACATGCACCCGGTTGTTTTCTGACAAGGTGGAGTGGTACTCGTACTGCACCACCTGCAGATAATAAAGTCGCGCGAGCAATACGCAGATCAATCCCACCACGACAAATGCGCCGACCACGACGCGTCCGCGCACAAGGCGTGAGTCTTTCTCGTGGTCTTTAAGGCGAATCGGCTGAGACATTCAGGGCGCTGAGCTATTTGTGATACGGGTGCCCGGACAACACTGTCCAGGCGCGATACAACTGCTCACCGATCAGAATCCTTACCAACGGGTGCGGCAACGTCAATGGCGACAGCGACCAGCGCTGGTCAGCGCGGGCGCAGACTTCCGGCGCCAGCCCTTCCGGGCCACCGACCATAAAGTTCACCGTGCGCGAATCCAGGCGCCAGCGGTCGAGTTCAACCGCCAGCTGCTCGGTACTCCACGGTTTGCCGTGCACTTCCAGGGTTACGATCCGCTCACCGGGGCCGACTTTGGCCAGCATGGCCTCGCCTTCCTGTCGGATGAATCGAGCCACGTCGGCATTCTTGCCACGGGTATTGAGCGGTATTTCCACCAGTTCAAGGGCCAGCTCGGATGGCAGACGCTTGGCATATTCATGCCAGCCTTCTTCCACCCATTTAGGCATACGTGAACCGACAGCGATCAAACGCAGGCGCACAGCGAACCCTTACTCTTGGTCTTTGTTGAGCTTCAGGAAGTGCTCATGGGTGTTTTCCGGGCTGTGGTGAGCAGCACTGCCAGCACGGCTTTGTTCAGCACCGGCCCACAGACGCTCCAGGTCGTAGAACTGACGGGCACTGGCGGTCATCATGTGAACGATCACGTCGTCCATGTCCAGCAGAACCCAGTCGCTGTCGCCCTTGCCTTCTTCGCCCAAAGGCTTGACGCCCAGAGCCTTGACCGCTTCACGAATCTTGTCGAGCATCGCGCCGATCTGACGGTTCGAAGTACCGGTAGCGATGATCATGAAGTCAGTGATGCTGTGCTTGTCACGAACGTCGATGACCTGAATGTCCTGGGCCTTGACGTCTTCCAGAGCGCTAACCGCTACCTTGACCAGCTCTTCGCCCTTGAGCGGCTCGTTGGTGAAGGTTTTTTCTGGCAGAGGGGCGCTTTTGAACGTGCCTTTGCGCTTTACTTTGCTTACATCTTTGTCAGTCATATAAAACTCGTTTTGCTCGTATGTTCGGGTGTTTCAATACACGTCAATTCGCGCCTTGAAACACGCCCTTTTTAGTTCGACGCACGGTAAAGCCCGTGCGCATCGATGTAGGCCAGGACCGCGTCGGGCACCAGGTAACGTACCGACTTACCGCTGGCCAGCAGTTGACGGATCTGGGTGGCGGATACCGCGAGCGGCGTCTGCCAAACGAATGCAATCTGTCCGCTTGCCCCCTTCAGGGCCAGCGGGTCGCTTACCGAGCGCGCTGCCAGCAGGTTGCGCAAGGCATCCGGCGGTTCGCTGTCGGCATCCGGGCGCTGTAGCACCAGGATATGGCAATGCTGGAGCAACTCTTCCCAGCGATGCCACGTGGGCAGGCCGCAAAAAGCGTCCCAACCCAACAGTAAAAACAACTGGTCGTGCGCGGCCAACTCGGCCCGCATCAGTTCCAGCGTATCGATCGTGTAGGACGGTTTGTCCCGCTGCAGCTCCCGGGCGTCCACTACCAGCGTAGCCACTCCTGCGACAGCACACTCGACCATCGCCAAACGGTCATGAGCCGACACCTGGGGCGTATCGCGGTGAGGAGGCCTGGCATTGGGTGTCAGACGAAGCTCGTCGAGCTCCATCATTTCAGCCACTTCAAGTCCGCCACGCAAATGCCCGATATGCACCGGATCGAAGGTTCCACCCAGCACGCCTATGCGCAGGGGTAACGCTTCGATTTTCGGTGCCGGCCCTGACGCTTTAAGAGCGACCAAGTCAGACCGGCTCCTGACCGCGCAACTGGCCATCACCGACCACAATGTACTTCTCGCAGGTCAGACCTTCGAGACCGACCGGTCCGCGGGCGTGCAGCTTATCAGTAGAAATGCCAATCTCCGCACCCAATCCGTATTCAAATCCATCGGCAAAGCAGGTTGGTGTGTTGAGCATCACGGAACTGGAGTCCACTTCGGCCATAAAACGCCGGGCTTCGCCCTGATGTTCGGTCACGATCGAGTCGGTGTGGTGGGAGCCGTAGTGATTGATGTGTTCAATCGTCTGATCAAGCCCGTCGACAACACGAATCGACAAAATCGCGTCCAGGTACTCGGTGTTCCAGTCATCTTCAGTCGCCGCCACCACGTCGATCAGCGCCTGGGTGCGTTCGCAACCGCGCAGTTCGACGCCCTTGGCGCGAAATTGTTCAGCCATTGCCGGCAGAAAATCAGCAGCCACCGCCTGATCCACCAGCAGGGTTTCCATCGCCCCGCAAATGCCATAACGGTAGGTTTTGGCGTTGAACGCAATGCGTCGGGCCTTCTCCAGATCAGCATGGGCACTGACGTACACATGGCAAATCCCGTCCAGATGCTTGATCACCGGCACCCTGGCGTCACGGCTGACACGCTCGATCAGGCCTTTGCCACCCCGTGGCACGATCACGTCAACGTACTCGGGCATGGTGATCAATGCGCCCACTGCGGCGCGGTCGGTCACTTCAACCACTTGCACCACGGCTGGCGGCAGACCGGCCTCGGCCAGCCCTCGCTGAATGCAGACCGCAATGGCACGGTTGGAGTGAATGGCTTCGGAACCACCGCGCAAGATCGTCGCATTGCCTGACTTCAGGCACAGACTGGCGGCATCAATGGTCACGTTCGGACGCGACTCATAGATGATTCCGACTACACCCAGCGGCACGCGCATCTTGCCTACCTGAATACCCGAGGGGCGGTAGCTCATGTCGCGGATCGCGCCAATGGGGTCTGGCAGGCTGGCCACCTGACGCAAGCCGACAATCATGCTGTCGATGCGTGCAGGGGTCAGCGCCAGGCGCTCCAGCATGGCCGGCTCAAGGCCGTTGGCCCGGCCAGCGGCCAGGTCCAGTTCGTTGGCGGCAACAAGTTCCAGGCGAGCGGCATCCAGTGCAGCGGCAGCGCCGTGCAAGGCACGGTTTTTCTGCGCAGTGCTGGCACGGCCAATCACGCGGGAAGCTTCGCGAGCAGCGCGACCCAGTCGGGTCATGTAGTCAAGAACGGACTCAGTCATGGTCTCAAGGGTCTTGGCAGGGAGGAAAGCGGCCGATTATAGCGGTCCAACCGCCTTACGCACAGCGGTGGCAGGCGGATGGTCGAAATGGACTACAAATACACGGCGTTCAGCCCCGATTAAGCATGACTTGCTATTATCTGCCCCTTTTCAGCTATCCACTGACCGCCCTGAAAATGCCCATGATGCTGCCTGATGCCTTTTTCGACCGCGACGCCCAGCTTCTGGCTCGTGAACTGCTGGGCAAAGTCATCCGCCATCGGGTCAACGGCCTGTGGCTCAGTGCACGGATTATCGAAACCGAAGCCTATTACATGGCCGACAAGGGCAGCCACGCTTCGCTGGGGTACACCGAGAAACGCAAGGCGCTGTTTCTGGATGGCGGGCACATCTATATGTATTACGCCCGTGGCGGCGATTCTCTGAACTTTAGCGCCCACGGCCCCGGCAACGCGGTACTGATCAAATCGGCTTTCCCGTGGCTGGATGAACTGTCGGGCCCGGACAGCCTGGCGCAGATGCAACTCAACAACCCCGATGCCCAAGGCAACCCGCGCCCCGAGCAGAAACTCTGCGCCGGGCAAACCCTGCTGTGCAAAGCACTGGGCCTCAAAGTCCCCGTATGGGATGCAAAATGTTTCGACCCCGAACGTTTATGGGTCGATGACGTCAGAGAAAAACCTTCGCGGATCATCCAGACCACTCGCCTGGGCATACCCCACGGACGGGACGAGCATTTGATGTACCGCTTTGTTGACGCTGACTACGCCGGGCATTGCACCCGAAACCCCCTGCGCCGCGGTCAGGTCGAAGGACAGGATTATGTGATTGTGCAAAACCCGTAACCCCTGTTGCGGGAGCGGGCAAGCCCGGCTCCCACCGGCTCTACACGGGTTCACACATTGACCCGAGCCCGCTTCAAGACTGCTGCTCCCACAAGAAACCTGAAAGCGAATAAGGAAATTGAAACATGGGCCCGTGGCTCGAGAGCGTAACCGGCTGGCTGACAGCCAACCCGCAGTGGCTGGGCCTTGCGGTGTTTATTGTGGCGTGCGTGGAGTGCCTGGCGATTGCCGGGATCATCGTTCCCGGCACCGTGCTGTTGTTCGCCATTGCCGTGATGGCTGGCAGCGGCGCCCTGTCACTGGGCCAAACGTTGCTGTTGGGATTTCTCGGTGGGCTACTGGGTGACGCGGTGTCTTACGCCTTGGGCAGACGCTTCCACCAGAACATTCGACGCTTGCCACTCTTGCGCACCCACCCTGAGTGGATGAACGGTGCCGAGAGCTATTTCCATCGCTATGGCATTGTCAGCCTGTTGATTGGTCGTTTTATCGGCCCATTGCGCCCCATGTTGCCGATGGTGGCCGGGATGTGCGACATGCCGCTGCCTCGATTCATCGGCGTCAGCCTGCTGGCGGGTGCAGGCTGGGCGGTTGCGTATCTGCTGCCAGGCTGGGCAACCGGCGCAGCCATTCGCCTGCCGCTGCCCGAGGGCTTTTGGCCTCAGGCAGCCATCGTTGCTGTGGGGCTGGTTGCCCTGCTGGGCCTGAGCATCAATGCCAGCATCCGCCGCCAACCCAGGGCCACACTCCTGATCGGTGCGTTAAGCCTGACCCTGCTGCTGGCCGTTTTCATTGGCTACCCGAACATGACCGCTTTCGACCAGGGCATCACTGCGCTGGTACAAGAGCACCGTAGCAGCGCCATGGACACCGCGGCGGTACTGGTGACGCAAATCGGCAACTTCCGCACGCAGTTTTTAGCGGCGGCGCTGGTGTGCGTCATTCTGCTGTTTGCAAGGCAATGGCGGGCGATGTGGTTCTTTGGCGGGGTCACGCTGTTTACGGCCTTGGCCAATGCAGCGACCAAACACTTTTTCGCCCGGGTGCGCCCCGAAGTACTGGTCGACCCGTTGACCAGCTACAGCATGCCCAGCGGCCACAGTTCGGGGGCATTTGCGTTTTTTGTAGCCCTGGCGATTCTGGCCGGACGCAATCAGCCCCAGCGCATGCGCGTCACCTGGGTACTACTGGGGTGTTTGCTGGCAATTACCGTGGCGATGTCGCGGGTGTACCTGGGGGCTCACTGGCCAACCGATATCACCGCAGGCGCCCTGCTCGCCATCACCGTCAACGCACTTGCCCTGGCGTTGAGTCAGCGATTCATGCCGCTTGAGCCCGTGCCTCAGAAAATCTGGTGGCTGATCTTGCCATCGGTGACTGCGCTCTACGGCTTTTTCATGCTGGCCCACCTGTCCAAAGAGCTGCTGCGCTACGCCTATTGAACCGAGCACGGCATGACGCCCGCGAGGTGCTCTATAAATTGAACGCCTCGCCCTGGATCTCATCAAGCAACACTTGAATCCCGTCCAGACGCTGCTGCGGGTCATCGACCTGCAGCAGTTCGATCTTGTCCGCTTCGGCAAAAGGCAACAGGTACGCCAGTTGATTGGCCAATGACTGCTGCCCGGCCACTTCGGTATTCATGTTCAAAGCGGCGACCATCGGGTGCTCGGCCAGCGCCCTGAGCAAGGCCAGCAGATCCAGATCCTCGTCCTGAAGCGGTTGCTCGGGGATCTCGCTCAGCCACTCGACCTGTGCTACCAGCAACTGGTCGCGCTGCAACTCAGTGCTCAGCACCTCAAAGCGACGCCCGCCTTCAACCCGAATCCCCAGCAGCCCATTGTCCTGCTGCTGAAAGTCGCGGATCAGCGCTTCGCAGCCGATCCCGGCGATGTCCTGGGGCGCATCACCGACTTCTCGCCCCTCAAGGATGCACACCACGCCAAAGCCCGTGCCCTGCTTCATGCAGCGGGCAATCATGTCCAGATAGCGCGCTTCAAAAATCTGCAAATCCAGTACACAACCCGGAAACAGCACCGTCTTCAAAGGAAACAGCGGCAACGTCATACACTCACCCTTACACCACGAGGGTCACGGCCAACGGCAAGAAGACTGCCGTGGCAACGCCCATCAGACTCATCGCCAACGCCGCAAAAGCGCCGCATTCTTCACTCTCCTGCAACGCCACCGACGTGCCGACTGCATGCGCCGTCATGCCCAGCGCCATGCCACGGGCCTCCGGGCTATGAACCCCCAAAAGCTGTAGCAGGGCCGGCCCGCAAATTGCGCCTATCACCCCTGTAATCAATACAAACACTGCTGCCAGCGCGGCGACACCGCCAATCTGTTCAGCCACCAGCATGGCAATCGGCGAGGTGACCGATTTGGGCGCAAGGGTCATCAGCATCATGTGTTCGGCCCCGAACCACCAGGCCAGCCCCACCACCAGCCCGGTGGCGAACACACCGCCAATCATCAGCGTAGTAAAAATGGGCCAGAACAATTGACGAATTCGCCGCAGGTTCAAATACAACGGCACCGCCAGCGCCACCGTCGCAGGCCCCAGCAAGATACTCAGGATGTCCGTGCTTTTGCGGTACTCGGCATAGCTCAAGCCGCAACTGAGCAATACACCGATCACCAGCAGCATCGACGCCAGTACGGGCTGCAGGAAGAGCCAGCGGGTTTTTTCGTAGGCGGCAAGTACCAGTTGATAGGCACCCAAGGTGATGCCAATGCCAAACAGTGGATGGTGGATGACTGACTCCCAGGCGCCTTGCCATTGAACACTCATGGCCGCTCCTCGGGGTGGCTGTGACGCTTGAGCAGGCGCTGCATCAGCACCCCCACAAACCCCATCGAGATCAACAGCGACAGCACCAGCGCACCGACGATGGCCCAAAAGTCAGCGGCAATATCGGCGGCATACACCATGACGCCCACCGCGGGTGGCACCAGCAACAAGGGTAGATAACGCAACAGACTGCTGGCCGCCTCGCTCAATGGCTCGCCGACCTGACCCCGCACCATCAAAAAGCCCAGCAACAGCACAAGCCCAATAATGGGACCGGGCAACACAGGGACGAACAAGTGATTGAGCGCAGTGCCCAGCAATTGAAACAGCACCAGCCAAGTCAAGCCGCGTAACAACATCTCACCTCTCCAGCGATTTTTTTTGTGCCGCATTATAAGCACGTCCCGCCGACCAACGGCCCTGGCTTGCACCCTGGCATGCAATAACTGTCGATGTTTCATCCGGACCTATAGACAGTCCCCATTGCTACGGCATACTCGGTGGCTTAATTATCCGGATCCCGCTATGCGCCCATTTGCCCCCCTTGCTTTGACCCTGCTGCTGACGGCCTGCGGTGACGGTGAATCACTGTTACCGCCAGACGCACGCCTGCCCGATGGCGGGCGTTATCGTGGCGAAGTGGTCAACGGGTTGCTGCAAGGCCAGGGCCGCATCGACTACCCGAACGGCAGTTGGTACGCAGGGGATTTCAAAAATGGCCTGTGGCAAGGCCAGGGCGAATGGCACGCCAGCAATGGCGATGTGTATCGCGGCGGCTTTGAACAAGGGCTGTTTAGCGGCCAGGGTAGCCTGACCGCTCACGACAGCACCTATGTAGGCGGGTTCAAGCAGGGGCGGCGCGAGGGTGAAGGCACTCGCAAAGAGGCAGGCTTGAGCTATCGCGGCGAGTTCAAGGATGACCAGTTCTCCGGCAACGGCCAGCTTGAACTGGAAGACGGCAGCCAGTACAAAGGCCAGTTTGCCCACGGCAAGCCCCACGGCGAAGGGATGCGCAGCGATGCCAGCGGCAATGAATTTACCGGTCAGTTCGTCAATGGCGAGCTGGAAGGCAACGGCGTGTTCAACAGCGCAGACGGCGACCAGTACGAAGGCGCGTTCAAGCACAACCAGCTGAACGGCAAAGGCCGCTATGAAAATGCCGACGGTGACGTCTGGGTCGGGGAATTCAAGGACGGTGCACTGACCGGCAAGGGCGAACTGATCGGCATCGACGGCAGCCATTACCGCGGCATGTTCAACGAATGGCGCTTCAACGGCCCCGGCCATTTGAGCCTGCCCGACGCCAGCAGCTATGTGGGTGAGTTTGCCGCAGACACCTATCAGGGCCAGGGCACCCTGACCCTGGCCGATGGCACGGTGCAAAGCGGTTTCTGGCTCAACGGCCAGCGGGTACGCGATGCCAATGGCAAGGTCTTGCCCGATCCGCTGGAGCTGGGGCTACTCAACCAGGGCACGCTGCTCAACGAGGCACTGGCAGGCATTGCACCCTCAACACCGGCCATTGAGCTGTACAGCCTGGTGCTGGCAGGCGACGGCAAACAAAGCGTGTTCAAGCGCGAAGCCGACTACGTCAACGACATGCTCGCCAGCCGCTTTGGCAGCCGTGGCCAGATCACGTTGGTGAACCACCGCGACCACCTGCTCGATCGTCCCATGGCCACCCGCGAGAACCTGCACCGCGCAGCCCTTACCCTGGCCGAACGTACCGGGCCGGAAGACCTGATCTTTATTTACCTGACCAGCCACGGCACCCAGGAACACGAACTGGTACTGGATCAGCCCCGTCTGGAGCTGGCAGACCTGCCCGCCGACGACCTCGCGGCGGCACTGGCCCCACTGAAAAACCGCGACAAGATCATCGTGATTTCATCCTGCTATTCGGGCGGTTTTATCCCCGCACTCAAGGATGAAAAGACCCTGATCATGACCGCATCCAAGGCTGATCGCGTGTCCTTCGGCTGCTCGGAAGAAGCCGACTTCACTTACTTCGGCAATGCCTTGTTTGCCCAGGCGCTGAACCAGACAGACGATTTGCAAAAAGCCTTCAAGCTGGCCAAAGGCTATGTCGCCGAGCGCGAGGTGGCTGATGGCTACGAACCTTCTGAACCGCAGATCTGGGCGCCAAAAGGCGTTCTGAACCACTGGCAACGCTTGCGTCAGCAACAAGCAAAACAGGCTTTGCAGTAAGCAAATAACCCTGGAATGGCTACGCTGGTTGTATCAAGGGAGAAACACTATGCACTTGACGCCTTCACATATTCTGCTCGCAGGAGCCACCGGCCTTACGGGTGAGCTGTTGCTCGACCGCCTGCTCAATGAACCGACCATCACCCGAGTGCTTGCCCCTTCGCGCAAGCCTCTGGCAGCGCATCCGCACCTGGAAAACCCGGTAGGGGATCCAGCCGTATTCCTGCCCCAGCTGAGTGGGCGGGTCGATGTGGCCTTCTGCTGCCTGGGCACCACCATCAAACAGGCTGGCTCGGAAGCGGCATTCCGCGCAGTCGACCATGACATGGTGGTGGCTTTCGCCAAACGGGCACGGGAAATGGGCGCCCGGCACCTGATTGTGATCAGTGCCATTGGCGCCGATCCCAAATCTTCGGTGTTCTATAACCGGGTCAAAGGCGAGATGGAGCAATCGCTACGCGCCCAGAACTGGCCGCAACTGACCATCGCACGCCCTTCGCTGTTGCTCGGCGACCGCGTTGAACCGCGACTGGCGGAGCAGATCGCGGGGCCATTATCCAAACTGATTCCGGGCAAGTACCACGGCATCGAAGCATGCCAACTGGCCCGGGCCCTTTGGCGCCTGGCGCTGGAAGAGCAGGACGGCATACGGGTGATTGAGTCCGATGAACTGCGCAAGCTGGGCAAATAGCCAGCAACCCGTTCGCTACAAACCGCCGCTGGCCTGAAACCCGACACCCAGCACGGTCAGCACTGACAACGGCAACACCACCGTGTCGAGCAACGCACTGGCGGGCAGGTCCAGCCCGGGATATCGCGGAGCATCGGCGCCAAAGCGATCCTTGGCGCAACACCCTCCCTGCAACGCATACAGGTCAAGCCGGGTGCCCGAATAGACAATCGGAGCACCCGACTTGGCTGCGTTCAGCGTACGTACGCTGGCGCAACCACACACCAGAGCCGCCACCAGCAAGGCCAGCAGCGCCTTATTCATCGCCGCCCACATGGTGTTCACCCCAACGCGGGAGCATGTCCTGGGGGATATTGAGCAGGTTGAGAATGCGCGCCACCACAAAATCCACCAGATCATCGATGGTCTGTGGCTGATGATAAAAGCCGGGGGACGCTGGCATGATCACCGCGCCCATATTGGACAGCTTGAGCATGTTCTCCAGATGGATGCTGGAGTACGGCGCTTCACGGGGCACCAGAATCAACTGGCGGCGCTCCTTGAGGGTCACATCGGCCGCCCGCTCCACCAAGTTATTGCAGGCGCCAGTGGCAATCGCCGACAGCGTGCCGGTCGAACAGGGCACCACCACCATCGCTGCCGGAGCTCCCGACCCCGAAGCCACCGGCGACATCCAGTCTTCCTTGCCGTACACCCGAATCTGTCCGGCAGCAGCCCCGGTGTATTCAGTCAGGAACGCCTGCATCGCCTGCGGTTTGGCCGGCAGGCTGACGTCGGTTTCAGTGGCCATCACCAACTGCGCCGCCTTTGAGATCAGGAAGTGCACTTCGCGATCCTCTCGCACCAGGCAGTCGAGCAAGCGCAAGGCGTACTGCATGCCCGATGCGCCGGTGACGGCCAGGGTTATACGCTCCGGGCCGCTCATTGCAGCGCGTCCGCCAGCTTGCCATGCAGGCCGCCGAAGCCACCGTTGCTCATGATCACCACATGGGCGCCCGGCTTAACCTGAGCCTTGACCTCGGCAATGATGGCTTCCAGCGAATCGCACACCTTGGTCGGCACAGGACTCGACGCAACCGTCGCCGCCAGATCCCATCCCAGATTGGCCGGTGCGTACCAGACCACGTGATCGGCCTGCACCACACTTTGCGGCAGACCATCACGGTGGGCACCAAGCTTCATGGAATTGGAGCGCGGCTCAATCACGGCAATCAGCGGTGCATCACCGATGCGCTTGCGCAGGCCGTCGAGGGTGGTCGCAATCGCGGTCGGGTGGTGGGCAAAGTCGTCGTAGATGGTAATACCGTTAACTTCAGCGACTTTTTCCATACGGCGTTTCACGCTTTTGAAGGCACTCAAGCCATCAATTGCCAGGCTCGGCACAACGCCCACATGGCGTGCAGCAGCCAAGGTCGCCAAGGCATTGGCCACGTTGTGCTGGCCGGTCATGTCCCAGTCGACGGTGCCCTGCAGGACGCCGTCAAACAGCACCTCAAAACGCGAACCATCGTCACTGAGCAGGCGAGCTTGCCATTGGCCGCCCTCGCCCGTGGTTTGCACCGGCGTCCAGCAACCCATCTCGATCACACGCTGCAAGGCAGGCTCTGTGGTCGGATGGATCACCAGCCCTTCACTCGGAATGGTGCGCACCAAATGATGGAATTGACGCTCAATGGCCGGCAAGTCCGGGAAGATGTCGGCATGATCGAACTCAAGATTGTTCAGGATCGCCGTGCGCGGACGGTAGTGAACGAATTTCGAACGCTTGTCGAAAAACGCGCTGTCATATTCGTCGGCTTCCACCACAAAGAACGGGGTGTCACCCAAACGGGCCGACACGGCAAAGTTTTGCGGCACGCCACCAATCAGGAACCCCGGCGCCATACCCGCGTGTTCCAGGACCCAGGCCAGCATGCTGCTGGTGGTGGTTTTGCCGTGGGTGCCGGCCACGGCCAACACCCAGCGACCCTGCAGCACATGGTCGGCCAGCCATTGCGGGCCCGAGACATAGGGCAGGCCTTTGTTCAGCACATACTCCACTGCCGGGTTGCCCCGCGACAGCGCGTTGCCGATCACCACCACATCCGGAGCCGGATCGAGCTGAGACGGGTCATAGCCCTGAGTCAATTCGATACCTTGAGCCTGCAGCTGGGTGCTCATTGGCGGATAGACGTTAGCGTCAGAGCCGGTAACGTGATGGCCCAGTTCTTTGGCCAGAACCGCCAGCGAACCCATGAAAGTGCCGCAAATACCAAGAATATGAATGTGCATAGTCGACCTCGTAAATCATCGGCGAAGGGTAGCGCAGGGGGGTTCTTTTCGCACCTGATGATTCATGTGGGAGCGGGCTTGCTCGCGATGACATCACCGCGGTTTGCCAGGCAGACCACAGCTCCCACACACGTGAAGTCGCTCTGCTCAGCGCTCAATCCCATGCTTGCGCAGCTTTCTATAAAGGGTATTGCGGCTAACCCCCAGTTGCAGCGCCGTATGGGTCATGTGCCAGCGGTGCAGTTCGAGCGCCAGCAACAAGGCCTGCTTTTCGGCATCCTCAAGCGGGTGTTCACAAGGTTCGGGGACCCTGGACGGAGCCAGGCGAATAGTGGCAGGCAAGTCGCCGAACTGGATCACATCGTCGTCACACAAAGCCGCCAGGGTGCGCAGCACATTTCGCAATTGGCGCACGTTGCCCGGCCAGGCAAACGCCAGCAGCGCCTCGCGCGCGCCCTGGCTGATCCGCAACGGTTGCCCGCCCGACTCTTCTGCCAGCAAGAAGTCCAGCAACTGCGACTTGTCAGTGCGATCGCGCAACGCTGGCAGGCCGACTTCCAGCCCGTTGAGACGGTAGTACAAGTCCTCGCGAAAACTGCCGTCGGCCACCCGCTCCTGCAAGTTACGGTGAGTCGCGCTGATGATGCGCACGTTGACCTCCAGCGGTTCGCCCCCGATCGGCACCACCTGACGGTCCTCCAGCACTCTTAATAGACGGGTTTGCAGCGCTAGTGGCATATCGCCAATTTCGTCGAGGAACAAGGTGCCGCCATCGGCCTGCTGCAATTTGCCTTGCATGCCTTCCTTGCGGGCCCCGGTGAAGCTGCCGCCGCGATAACCGAACAGCTCGCTCTCGATCAGGCTCTCCGGAATCGACGCGCAATTGAGTGCCACGAAAGGCTGGCTGCTGCGCAAACTGGCCTGGTGCACGGCCTTGGCAAAGGCTTCCTTGCCGGAACCGGTTTCGCCGTTGATCAGCAGCGGCACATCCCGCTCAAACACCCGCAGCGCCCGGCGAAAATCGACCTGCAGGGCCTCATCCCCCAGACAAATCCCGCTTGGGCGCGCGCGAACGGGTTCAACGTGCACGGCGACCGGGGCAGTCCCTTGTCGCGGCTGGCCGCGCAGCGCCGCAAACAGTCGGCGACCATCGCGGGTGCGCAGCGGCCAACTGGTGCTCGCATGGGCAGTGGCCCGAGAAAAAAGCTCATCACGCTGGCAATCGAAAACACTTTCGACCACGTGCCCAAGCAGCCCCCCACGTACGTGGCCCAGCAAGTTCAAGGCACTTTGGTTAACCGCGCAAATAATCCCGTCACCATCAAACGCCAGCATGCCCTCACTGAACAGCCCGACGGACTCTGCCTGCAGGTGAAAGCGCAACAGCCACTGGTTTTCGAAATGCCCCAGGAAGTAGCTGTTCTCGATGATCTTGGCCGACAGGTTGACCAGCGCCATTGTATGAAACTGGCTCTGACGCGAAGCCTCATGCCGTGCCGAAGACACATCCAGCACCGCCAGCAACTCGCCCTGCGGATCAAACACAGGACTGGCCGAGCAGGTCAGCCCGGTGTGCCGACCGCGAAAGTGTTCGTCCTGGTGGATCGTCAGCGCCTGACGCTCCACCAGGCACGTGCCGATACCATTGGTGCCCTCCCGCGCCTCGCTCCAGTCAGCTCCCAGCCACAACCCGGCCTGCTCGAACACCTTGCGTTCGGAAGGCGCGGTGACACAGTTGAGAATCACGCCACGGGCATCGGTCAGCAACACTGCGTGCCCGGCACCGGAAAGCTGCTGATGCAGGCTGTTCATTTCGTGACCGGCAATTTTCAGCACCTGCTGCAACCGCTCGCGGCCTTCGAGAATGCGCCCTTGTTCAAGCACGGTCGGGGCAATGGTCTGCGCGGGATCGAGATGGTAGTCCTCCAGGCAACGTTGCCAGGAGCGAACGATAGACGGGTCACAGCCTTGAGGGCGGCCCTGGGTGACATCAATCACTTGCCGTGCGTGACGGCTCAAATCGGTACTGTGCATTTCTTATTGTTCTCCGCTCTGTCTCGGTGGTCTCCCGCTCGACGGAGGCAACTCGCCCTCAGCGACTACAGAGATCCAGTCCAAACCGAACATCCAGCATCCTCTCGCCTGCAGCCCTTTGCAATCACGAACTGACCCGCCGGTCATCGGTTGCGCCAAGAACGGTACATATTGTCACAGCTTCTGTGTCACAGCTGTCACAGCGGCCCTCCCCCAACCACCGACTAAAACCTGCAAAGCCCCGGCCTGCAAGGCTTTCACAAATATGGCCCAGCCCTTGCTCCTGCTTCTGCCAGCGCCACAGCGCGTCCTCCCATAAGCACAATAAAGCCAGGAGACACACCCCATGCGTTACGCACAACCCGGTACAGAAGGCTCGATCGTCTCGTTCAAGAGCCGCTACGGTAACTACATCGGCGGCGAATTCGTGGCGCCCGTCAAAGGCCAGTACTTCACTAACACCTCGCCTGTGAACGGCAAAGCCATCGCCGAATTCCCGCGTTCGACCGCAGAAGACATCGACAAAGCCCTCGACGCCGCCCATGCCGCTGCCGATGCATGGGGCGCGACCTCCGTGCAGGCGCGCTCTCTGGTACTGCTGAAAATCGCTGACCGTATCGAACAGAACCTCGAACTGCTGGCCGTGACCGAAACCTGGGACAACGGCAAAGCCGTGCGCGAAACCCTGAACGCCGACGTGCCCCTGGCCGCCGACCACTTCCGTTACTACGCCGGTTGCATCCGCGCCCAGGAAGGCAGTGCCGCCGAAATTGACGGCAATACCGTGGCCTACCACATCCACGAGCCGCTGGGTGTGGTCGGGCAGATCATCCCGTGGAACTTCCCGCTGCTGATGGCCGCCTGGAAGCTTGCGCCAGCACTGGCTGCCGGTAACTGCGTGGTGCTCAAACCCGCCGAACAAACTCCGCTGAGCATCACCGTGCTGATGGAACTGATCGGCGACCTGCTGCCACCGGGCGTGCTCAACGTGGTGCAAGGGTTCGGCAAAGAAGCGGGCGAAGCACTGGCCACCAGCAAGCGCATTGCCAAGATCGCCTTCACCGGCTCTACGCCAGTGGGCTCGCACATCATGAAATGTGCTGCCGAGAACATCATTCCGTCGACCGTTGAGCTGGGCGGCAAATCGCCGAACATCTTCTTCGAAGACATCATGCAGGCAGAGCCAACCTTCATTGAGAAAGCCGCTGAAGGCTTGGTGCTGGCGTTTTTCAACCAGGGGGAAGTCTGCACGTGTCCATCCCGGGCACTGATTCAAGAGTCGATCTACGACGACTTCATGAAAGTGGTGATGAAAAAGGTCGAATCGATCAAGCGTGGCGACCCGCTGGACACGGACACCATGGTCGGCGCCCAGGCGTCCGAACAGCAATTCGATAAAATCCTCTCCTACCTTGAAATCGCCAAGAAAGAAGGCGCGCAACTGCTGACCGGCGGTGCCGTGGCCAAGCTCGAAGGCGACCTGGCTACCGGCTATTACATCCAGCCGACCCTGCTCAAGGGCACCAACAAAATGCGTGTTTTCCAGGAAGAAATCTTTGGCCCGGTGGTCAGCATCACCACCTTCAAAGACGAAGCCGAAGCACTGGCGATTGCCAACGACACCGAGTTCGGCCTGGGTGCAGGCCTGTGGACCCGCGACATCAACCGCGCCTACCGCATGGGCCGCGCAATCAAGGCCGGTCGTGTGTGGACCAACTGCTATCACCTGTACCCGGCTCACGCCGCGTTCGGTGGTTACAAAAAATCCGGCGTTGGCCGTGAGACCCACAAAATGATGCTCGACCACTATCAGCAGACCAAAAACCTGCTGGTGAGCTACGACATCAACCCGCTGGGCTTCTTCTAACCCCCCCAATTCCTGTAGTCGCTGCCGCAGGCTGCGAAGGGTTGCACAGCAACCCGTTATCCGGAGCCTGCGCAGTCCAATCGCAGCCTTCGGCAGCGACTACAAGGGATGTGTCAGCTCCTGTGGCCCAGCTCTTGCTTTGCTCCCTGTCATATTTTCTCAAACTATAAAAGAACAGGTGAACCCCATGCCTAGCGAACCTACTCCCGCTTCGGCGGCATCCTCTGTCGACTTTGAAAAGGTCGGCAGCGAATATTTCCAACAACGAGAACTGAAAAAAGGCGCTGCCGGCTGGGTCCTGCTGGTGGGCCTGGGCGTGGCTTATGTGATTTCCGGCGACTATGCCGGCTGGAACTTTGGTCTGGCCCAAGGCGGCTGGGGCGGGATGTTTATCGCCACATTGCTGATGGCCACCATGTACTTGTGCATGTGCTTTTCGCTGGCTGAACTGTCTTCGATGATCCCCACCGCTGGCGGCGGCTACGGCTTCGCACGCAGCGCCTTCGGACCTTGGGGCGGGTTTCTGACCGGTACCGCGATCCTGATCGAATACGCCATCGCCCCCGCAGCCATTGCCGTGTTTATTGGCGCCTATTGCGAGTCGCTCTTCGGGATTGGCGGCTGGATGATCTATCTGGCGTTCTACATCATCTTTATCGGCATCCACATTTTCGGGGTCGGTGAAGCGCTCAAGCTGATGTTTATCATCACTGCCGTGGCCGCCATTGCCCTGGGGGTATTTCTGGTCGCGATGGTGCCGCACTTCAGCGTCGCCAACCTGCTGGATATCCCGGTCACCGAAGCCAAGGGCGCCAGTCCCTTCCTGCCGTTCGGTTATGTCGGCGTCTGGGCGGCGATTCCTTACGCGATCTGGTTTTTCCTCGCGGTCGAAGGCGTGCCGCTGGCTGCTGAAGAAACCAAAAACCCCAAGCGTGACCTGCCTCGCGGCCTGATCGGCGCCATGCTGGTACTGGCTACCTTCGCCCTGCTAATCCTGGTGATCGGCCCGGGTGGCGCGGGCGCGAACAGCTTGATGGCCTCGGGCAACCCGCTGGTTGAGGCACTGAGCAAGGCGTATGGCGGCTCCACCTGGATGGGCGGCTTTGTGAACCTGGTGGGCCTGGCCGGTTTGATCGCCAGCTTCTTCTCGATCATTTACGCCTACTCGCGTCAGATCTTCGCCTTGTCCCGCGCAGGCTACTTGCCGCGCAAACTGTCCGAAACCAACAAGAGCAAAGCCCCGGTACTGGCCTTGGTCATTCCCGGCATTATCGGTTTTGGCCTGTCGCTGACCGGTCAGGGCGACTTGCTGATTCTGGTGGCGGTGTTTGGTGCAACGATTTCTTACGTGCTGATGATGGCCGCGCACATCACCCTGCGCATTCGTCGCCCCAAAATGGAGCGCCCGTATCGTACGCCGGGCGGTATTTTCACTTCAGGCATCGCTTTGGTGCTCGCCTGCGTCGCGGTCGTTGCCGGTTTCCTGGTAGACCCACGGGTGGTGATTGGCGCTGCGGTGATCTATGGAGTATTAATTGCCTACTTCGCATTCTATAGCCGACATCACTTGGTGGCCGGTACGCCGGAAGAGGAATTCGCGGCTATTCAACAGGCTGAAAAAGCCCTGCACTAACCGCTGAGAAATCCGCCAGGCGCACTGCGCCTGGCGTCATGGAGCACCCTGAATGGCAACTTTCTCCCATGCGGTTGGCACCCAGACCTACCGTTTCGACAGCCTCAAAGACGTAATGGCCAAAGCCAGTCCGGCACGTTCCGGGGATTTTCTGGCAGGCGTGGCCGCACTCAACGACGGCGAACGCGTCGCCGCACAAATGGCGCTGGCTGATATCCCGCTCGCGTATTTCCTGCAAGAAGTGCTGATCCCTTACGAGTCCGACGAAGTCACCCGGCTGATTATCGACAGCCATGACCTGCAAGCCTTCTCTGCAGTGAGCCATCTGACCGTGGGCGGTTTTCGCGACTGGCTGCTCAGCGACGCGGCCGATGAACACAGCCTGCGTGCCCTGGCACCGGGCCTGACGCCCGAGATGGCCGCTGCCGTATCGAAGATCATGCGCGTGCAGGACCTGATCCTGGTGGCCCAAAAGATCCGGGTCGTTACCCGGTTTCGCGGCACCATGGGCCTGCGCGGCCGGCTTTCGACCCGCCTGCAGCCCAACCATCCCACCGACGATCCGGCGGGAATTGCCGCCAGCATTCTTGACGGGCTGCTGTACGGCAACGGCGACGCCATGATCGGCATCAACCCGGCCACCGACAGCATCGCCTCGATCTGCGACTTGCTGAACATGCTCGACGCGATCATCCAGCGCTATGAGATCCCCACCCAGTCTTGCGTGCTGACCCACGTCACCACGTCAATCGAGGCGATCAACCGCGGAGTGCCGCTGGATCTGGTGTTTCAGTCCATTGCAGGCACCGAAGCGGCCAACGCCAGTTTCGGCATCAACCTGAATGTTCTGCAGGAAGGCTATGAAGCGGGTTTAAGCCTCAATCGCGGCACGTTGGGCAACAACTTGATGTATTTCGAAACCGGCCAGGGCAGCGCGCTGTCAGCCAACGCCCATTTCGGCGTGGATCAACAGACCTGCGAGACGCGGGCCTACGCGGTTGCGCGGCATTTCAAGCCGTTTCTGGTCAATACCGTGGTCGGTTTTATCGGCCCCGAGTACCTGTACAACGGCAAGCAGATTATCCGGGCCGGTCTTGAGGACCACTTCTGCGGCAAGCTGCTGGGTGTGCCCATGGGCTGCGACATCTGCTACACCAACCACGCCGAAGCGGACCAGGATGATATGGACAACCTGCTGACGCTGCTGGGCGTGGCCGGGATCAACTTCATCATGGGCATTCCAGGGTCGGACGACATCATGCTCAACTATCAGACCACTTCCTTCCATGATGCGTTATATGCGCGCAAAACCCTGGGACTCAAGCCTGCACCCGAGTTTGAACAGTGGCTGAGCAAGGTCGGAATTTTCACTCAGGCTGACGGCCGGATTGAGTTCGGTCATCAATTGCCCCCCGCATTTCGCCAGGCGCTGGCTCACCTGGGAGGTCGCTAGACATGGCCAACACCCCGACCGACAGCCCAAACCCGTGGCTGGAACTGCGCCGACTGACCCCGGCGCGGATTGCCCTGGGCCGCACCGGTACCAGCATGCCGACCCAGGCCCAGCTCGATTTTCAGTTTGCTCACGCCCAGGCCCGCGATGCGGTGCATTTGCCGTTTGATCACCCGGGCTTGAGCGCGCAGTTGAGCGAGCGCGGGCGCGAAAGCCTGTTGCTGCACAGCGCCGCCATTGACCGCCACAGCTACCTGCAGCGACCGGACCTGGGGCGCAAGCTTAACAACGGTTCCGCACAGCAATTGCGCGACTACGCCCAGGCCAACCCGGGGGGGATCGATGTGGCAGTGGTGGTCGCCGATGGTTTGTCGGCACTGGCCGTTCATCGCCACACCCTGCCGTTTTTGGCGCGCATGGAAGAGCACACGGCGACCGAAGGCTGGTCACTGTCCCCCGTCATTTTGGTGGAGCAAGGCCGTGTGGCCGTGGCCGACGAAATTGGCGAACTGCTGGGGGCACGAATGGTGGTGATGCTGATCGGCGAACGCCCCGGCCTGAGCTCACCCGACAGCCTGGGGCTGTACTTCACCTACGAGCCCAAGATCGGCCTGACCGATGCGTATCGCAACTGCATATCCAATGTACGGCTCGAAGGCTTGAGCTATGGCATGGCCGCTCATCGGCTGGCCTACTTGATGCGCGAAGCCTGCCGTCGGCAATTGTCGGGGGTCAACTTGAAGGATGAGGCACAGGTACAGACCCTGGACGTGGACGCCCCCAGCGAAAATTTCCTGCTCAAGGGCGATTGAAACTCGCTCTGCTTGGCTGTGCTTGGTTGTGCTTGGTTGTGCTTGGCTGTGTAGTCGCTGCCGAGGAACGAAGGCCGCGAGCCTTGAATGCCTATGCCCACAACAGCTCGCAGCCTTCGTTCCTCGGCAGCGACTACAGGGTTTTGAACATCAATACACGCCTCGCTACAAACTCAATCTGCAGAATTCATCTCAATCCGTATAATCCAATTCTTTAAAAAAGTACGAAAAAACTACATTCGTTGTAGTTAACTACGCCTCCCTACCCGCACAGACCTGCAGAGCCGGGTCATCAACACAGGTGCTTTACATGGATTTCAACCCGATCGACATTATCCTGCACCTCGATGTGTACCTCGACATGCTGGTGAACAATTACGGGCCATGGATCTACGCCATCCTGTTTCTGGTGATTTTTTGCGAAACCGGCCTGGTGGTCATGCCGTTCCTGCCGGGTGATTCGCTGCTCTTTATCGCAGGCGCTGTAGCTGCAGGCGGCGGCATGGACCCTGTATTGCTCGGGGGCTTGCTGATGCTGGCTGCGATCCTGGGCGACAGCACCAACTACGTGATCGGACGAACGGCAGGGGAACGCTTGTTCAGTAACCCGGACTCGAAAATCTTCCGTCGCGACTACCTGGAAAAAACCCACGACTTCTACGAACGTCATGGCGGTAAAACCGTGACGATGGCGCGCTTCCTGCCGATTTTCCGTACCTTCGCCCCGTTTGTTGCCGGTGTGGCACGCATGTTCTACCCGCGTTTCTTCATGTTCAGCGTGTTTGGCACCATCTTGTGGGTCGGCGGCCTCGTGACCCTGGGTTACTTCTTCGGCAACGTACCTTTCATCAAGAAAAACCTGTCCCTGCTGGTAGTAGGCATCATCTTGCTGTCGCTGGTACCGATGATTATCGGCGTGATCCGCAGCCGCATGGGCCGCACTCCGGCAAAAGCCAAAGCCTGATCGGGACTCGCCTACCATGTGGTCTCTAACTGAATGGCGGCGCCAGCGGATTCTGGCGCAGCACCCGGTGGCATCCGATGTCTGGCACAGCGTGCGCCAGCGGTTGAGCATTCTCGACGGCCTGGATGACGAGCAGGACAAATGGCTGCGCGACAACAGCGTGCTGTTTCTGAAAGACAAGCACCTGACGCCGATGCCCGGTGTTGAACTGACTGAAGAAGGCCGGCTGCTGCTGGCCGCTCAGGCTCAATTGCCCCTGCTCAACTTGGGCGACCTGGACTGGTATCAGGGGTTTCACGAAATCGTGCTGTACCCCGACGACTTCATCAGCCCCCAGCGCCATCGTGACTCCAGCGGCGTAGAGCATGAATGGGAAGGCCATCACAGCGGTGAAGCCTGGGAACATGGCCCGGTGGTTCTGGCCTGGCCCGGGGTTCTGTCGAGCGGCGGCTGGGAAGGTTACAACCTGGTCATCCACGAACTGGCCCACAAACTGGACATGCTCAACGGCGCCGCAAATGGCATGCCGCCATTGCACAGCAGCATGCACGTCAGCGACTGGACCAAGGCCATGCAACAGGCCTACGACCACCTCAATCACTATCTTGATCACCACAACCCCGATCACGCACCGATCGACCCGTATGCAGCCGAAAACCCGGCGGAGTTCTTTGCGGTCACCAGCGAATACTTTTTCAGCGCGCCAGACCTGTTGAACCATGCTTACCCGCTGGTCTATCAACAACTGAGCCTGTTTTATCGCCAGGACACGCTTGCACGCCTCAAACAGCTGCAAAGCGAACACCCCGAATACCGCGCACAGCACTGATCGCCCAAGGGTGACGTCCTTATAGGAATACGCCTATAATCGCCGCCACTTTTTGGCCAAATCGGCCAACCAAACTGGCCTACTAACGGGGGCACCGCCCAATGAGCTACAGCAAGATTCCGGCTGGCAAAGACCTGCCGAATGACATCTACGTCGCTATCGAGATTCCGGCTAACCACGCGCCGATCAAATATGAAATCGACAAAGACAGCGATTGCCTGTTCGTTGACCGCTTCATGGCTACCCCGATGTTCTACCCGGCCAACTACGGCTTTATCCCGAACACCCTGGCCGACGACGGTGATCCGCTGGACGTGCTGGTTGTTACCCCTTACCCGGTAGCTCCAGGTTCGGTTATCCGTGCTCGCCCGGTTGGCATCCTGCACATGACTGACGACGGCGGCGGCGATGCCAAAGTTGTTGCAGTACCTCACGACAAGCTGTCCCAGCTGTACGTTGACGTGAAAGAGTACACCGACCTGCCACCTCTGCTGATTCAGCAAATCCAGCACTTCTTCGAGAACTACAAAGATCTCGAAAAAGGCAAATGGGTGAAGATCGAAGGTTGGGGCGATGCTGAAGCCGCCCGCGCCGAAATCACCAAATCGGTTGCTGCCTACAAAGGCTAAGCAACCCGTTAAAAAAACCTCGGCTCGCCGGGGTTTTTTTATGCCCGTATAAACGCAATGCAACAACCCGTTTACGGGATTTAAAAAGCCCAGCCAAGATTTGTAGGAAATTTCGCCGAAAGACTCGGAAAATTCTTGTTTTTATAGCGCTTTTTTGAACGTTTAGTTTATTTAAACAGCCGAGTCTTGCCCGTAGACTCTGTGTTCATGAATACATCCGGTGATCGCCTGAAAGCCCTCCTGCGGGAGTGCCATTTAACCGCTTCGGACTTCGCAGCCAATCGCCGAGCTGCTGTGCGTCCACAGCCGCTGGTTGCGTACCGGCGAAGGAAACAAGCATCCGGGGCTTGGCGACAGCCACGACGAAATGGCGCCCTTCCTGGCGCCGGAGCAGCACAAGCCTGCTGCCAGCCTCGAAGTTGAAGTGCCTTTCTACAGCGAAGCCCTGCACCCGGATGGCTCGGGCAGAACCCGAGTGATGCACATTCCTGGCTGTACCGTGCGATTGAGCTGCTCGGTTCTGGAGGCCATGGACGTCAGCCCCGACCACGCCCTGTGTGTTGCCATGATCGGCAACCACATGGCGCACAAGATCCAGGACGGCTCCACTGTCGCCATCGACCGCAGCCTGACCCACATCGTCGACGGCGAACTATATGCCCTCGAACAGGACGGCATGCTGCGAATCAAATACGTCTACCGCCTGCCCAACAATGGCCTGCGCTTGCGCAGCCACAACCCTCTGGAATCTGCGGACGAAGTGTTCAGCGCCGGCGAAGTTCAGGCGCAGCAGATACGCATATTGGGATGGGTATTTTGGTGGTCCACGCTCAACCGCCGCCCCCAAGTGCCATACACGCTGGAGGAATAACATTGAGGCGGGCTTTTAGTGGGAAAAGCACCTGAATCCCAGTATGATTCCCCGCACTTGCGCATCCCTCCTCGCTTCAGGCGAGCCGGAATGCAGGGCCAGACCGCAAAAAGCCGTCACGCCCCACACCCAGTCGCAACGCGCTGGATGTCCCGATTGAAGGCGAGTACGGCTTACCAAAAATAAGCCAAACCCGCCCCCGAGAAGCCGGCCACAAGCCGGCTTTTTAATGTCTGAAAGTCAGGCAAAACAAGGGCCGTGTACGAAACGCCATCTTTGACCCACACTTTGACCCACACCAAAGCTTTGGGTTAACTGCTTCGTCGATTCGATTTCTGTGACACAGACGACCAGGGCCACCTTATGCTCTAGTGCGTAATTGCATCACAGCTTGACCACCAATGCATTCGTTTGGACCACATGCATGTATGCGGCCGAACAGCAAACGCTATAGTAACGAACAGCCTCGCTCGACCCGAAGCTGCACCTTGCCAGGTAGAAGTCGGCCAAAGGAATTAACACCAAAGATGGCCGTCATCAGCTCCATCTCATTTTCCATTAACTATTTATCACTACTGAACAGCCATGACTGAGCGCTATATCGAGTTTCTTGTTGACTCAACCGGCAAATCGCCTCGCAACCTCAAAGACGCCATCCGTCGTGTACTCAATGCATCAGCGGGATTCAAGCAAAGCTGGTTAGTCGGCGATAAGCAAGAAGCTTACGAAACCAGCCAAGAAGCATTCGAAAACCTTGACTACATACAAAACGAGTTATTAAGGCAGCGTGATGTGTTGAGAGGTGATAAGGCTTCGTGGCCAACATCGCCGTTTAATGCCGCCCTTGCCAACCCCGTCGGATATTTGCTCAAGAATGTCACCCCTACTGATCGAACTTGGTTTATAGGGTTACCCCAAGGACAAGGCGCGATGCCATCTAGCACTGCGCCAATCGCACTTACACTTGAACAGGCATTAAATAAACTCAAACACCGAGACACGATAGCACTCAACTTTTCTTTACCTTCGTCCGGTAGTCACATCTTTTATCTATTTACCAACGCCGGCATGGGGCAGCCAGACTCCATTTCTGAAATTGATGTTGTGAGTTTCTGTTCCGCTTGCAAGTTTGCTGCGCAGCACATTTGACACCCAACTTCTCGGTCAGCCGGGCCGCCTGCGCTTCGAGCTCCGGCGGCCGGGTACCTCTCCACTATTATTTTGGGTCGATTACTGCCCTTCACGACAGGCAGCACGACAAGAGAACAGCGGTCAGGTGCCTACGAATTCAGCAACGATTTAGATTGAGCTCAAGCCTGTAAACGGCCAGATCAAAAAAGCTTCCTAGCTCAGGTAAAGATACTGCTGAAAGCCCACAAACGCTTTGCGCACGCTATCGGGAGATCCAAGGTCAGCAAATGCATCCGCAATAGCGTTGTTGTACTTAAGCTTCAGCAGTGGTCCCAGTTTAATCTCGTCGAGCTCATCCACTCCGGCACTGACGTAGTGCGCGAGCACGAAAGTCAAAAACGCCTGCTGCTTGTCGCTGAACTCCTTACTGATCACAATCCTCGCGCGCTCAGCCCTCTCTTCACGGGTGAGTGGGGTGTCGGCGTAGGCAACAAAGGCCAACACATCGAAGATGTCGCTGTTCTCGGCATGGATGATCTTCTGCATTTCAGCAAGCTGATCTTTCCCATATCCTTTCTCAGCGAGGCCGTCCAGCAGCTTGCGCCGAGTATCGGGAGCGCTCCATATGGCCCGCAGCTCATCCTCGTCCTTGAAGAACTCCGGCAGTTTTCCGAATAGTGACTCCATAAATTGTGCGGCGGACATAGGGGTGCCATCCGGATGCCAGAAACTGGTCGCAGTCATGAACTGAATTTGTCGCTCCTTGCCGTCTGCAAGCTTTACCTTCGCTTTTTTCGTGCAGGTGCAGGGCCAGTTTCCGCATTTCGGACACGGCTCTTTCGGGCATGTGCAGAGTTGATTACCGCAGGTTGCACAGGGTTTCAGTGGCGTCTTTTCGCAGGTACAAGATGCATTTCCGCATTTCTTACAAGCCTCAGGTTCCACCGGCTCGCCATCCCATTCCGGATCACTGAAATGATGATGGGCCTTCACGAAGTCGTAGATCGTGAAGTAATCCTTGCCGTCGTAAAGCCGAGTGCCGCGTCCGATGATTTGCTTGAACTCGATCATCGACTTCACCGGACGCATCAGCACGATGTTGCGCACATTGCGCGCATCCACGCCGGTCGAGAGCTTCTGCGAAGTTGTAAGAATGGTCGGAATGGTCTTCTCGTTGTCCTGAAAGTCGCGCAACCATTGCTCTCCTAACGCGCCATCATTTGCCGTCACGCGCTGGCAGTAATTCGGATCTGCGCTCTTCTTCGTCTGGTTGATCAGATCGCGTACTGCCAGCGCATGCGTCTGCGTGGCGCAAAAGACGATGGTCTTTTCCTTCTGATCGATGTCTCCCATGAAAATCTCGACGCGTTTCTTCTCGCGCTCTTTGATCTCGATAATGCGGTTGAAATCGGCCTCGTCGTAGCGTTTGCCAACCTCGATCTCGCCTTCTACCACAGTGTCGTCGGCGGTAAAAACATAGTCATCCAGCGTGGTCGCAATTTGCTTCAGGCGGAAAGGCGTGAGGAAGCCATCGTTTATGCCATCCTTCAGCGAGTAGATGAACACTGGCTCGCCAAAGTAGGCGTAGGTATCTCCGTTATCCTTGCGTTTCGGTGTCGCAGTGAGGCCCAACTGCACGGCTGGCGAGAAGTATTCGAGAATACCGCGCCAGTTGCTCTCGTCATTTGCCCCACCTCGGTGGCATTCGTCGATGATGATGAAGTCGAAAAATTCCGGAGGGTAATCACCAAAATAAGGAGTTTCACCAGGCCCACTCATGAAAGTCTGGAAGATCGTGAAAAAAATGCTGCCGTTCTTAGGAACTTTACCTTTCTTCTTGATTTCGTCCGGAGCGATGCGTAGCAGTGCATCTTCGGGGAAGGCTGAAAAAGCGTTATAGGCCTGATCGGCGAGGATGTTGCGATCAGCCAGAAACAGGATGCGTGGACGGCGTGTTGGTTCCCCATCCGATTTCCAGTCCGTAACATTCCAACGGCTCTGGAACAATTTCCACGCCAGCTGGAACGCGATAAAAGTCTTGCCAGTGCCCGTTGCCAGCGTCAGCAGAATGCGCTCTTGCCACTCGGTAAGCGCACCCAGCACGCGCTCAATGGCGATGTCCTGATAGTAGCGGCCCTGCCAGTAACCACCCTTGTCTTCAAAGGGCACAGCAGCAAAGCGTTCGCGCCAGGCATTTTCAACAGCGAAAGTTGCCTGCCACAGTGCTTCAGGTGAGGGAAAAGTAGGCTGTTCGCCTTCCACGCCGGTGTGCATATCAATGCCGTAAACACCCTGGCCGTTGCTGGCGTAGGTAAAGCGAATTGAAAGCTTGCCCGCGTAGTTCTTGGCCTGTCCAACGCCCTCAGACAACGGTTTATGCCAAGCCTTAGCCTCCACCACCGCTAGCTTGGTGTTGCGGTACTCCAACACATAGTCAGCCGTGAGCGCCTCACCGCGCTTGCCATTGCCCTCAATACGACCCAGCGTGATTGGGTACTCGCGGCGGATACGGCTACCTTCAACCACGCCCCAACCAGCGGCAGCTAGCGCTGGGTCAATGTATTCGGCTCGGGTTTCGGCTTCGTTCATTCTTAGTTTTAGCCTTAATTCATAAGGTGAGTGGCGTAGGAGGCGTTTTAATCGATAAGAAACCTTAGCCGCCCCATGCTATACAATCCATGTTCTAGGAACGTTAAAATCAATATCAAACAGAAGGAAGCACCAACACGGTTGCCTGGATGTCGATTCGGAAACCGTAGCTCTGAAAGAATCGCCGCTTCAGTTCGTGGTCGATAGTCGCGAACGCCCTGTGCCGCTTGTTGCAAGCGAACGCTTTCTTGTGACGAAAGCGACTTAGGTCATCTAAGTGATGTTGGCGAAGAAACAGAATCGTCGACTCCAATTGGGCAATAGCATGTGGCTGCCAGTGTGCTCTCTGATCTTTCAACTCCACCAAGTACAACAGATCAACTGTGGTCAGCATGCCATCGCAGCGCCCCCGGTCCGGCTCGTCGCCATCCTGTATGACGCACTTGTCGATAGCCGTGAATATGACTGGGCTCTGTGAGGGGTTCTCAACGGTCGCAATCCATATCGACGGAGTGTTGGAATCGACATAGGCGCGAGTGGTGTTCTGATCATCACACAATCCGAACTTCACTTGGTTGAAAGGACCGCTCTGACACTCTGGATTAAAGAAATCCACTCAGATAGCCTCTTCCAGTTCCAACAACCGGTCGAACAGTTCGTTCCCTGCTAGCAGCCATTCGTTCAGCAGGTTGTGATCCGAAGGAATTCCCTCGAAAGAGGGCAAACGGGTAATACTGCCGTCACGCTCGTTGCACTGGTAGATCGCCAGCTCATCAGGTAGCAACAATGCCTGCAAAGGTACGATCTCATAAAGTGCGGGTAGTAAATCCTCGCGCTTTTGCTCAATGAGGCGCTGCTGCAGATGCTTTCCCTGAATCGCAAGGCTGAGGTAATTCACGATGTATGGACTATGCGTAGTCAGTACCAGGCGGTTGCGCATACCTTGATTGTTGAAAGCAAGCAGGCTTTTCAGAATGTCCCACTGCGACGAGGGGAATAGGTTCTGCTCAGGCTCCTCGACGATGTTTATGAATGCCGTCTTATTGAAGCGAGCCGAAAGCACCGAGAGCGCAGCCCGCTTTTGTTCTTCCGTCAGGGTCTCATTGGCAAAAACACTTTCCACGCCTTTCTTGAACCGATCCAGCTCGTCGGCACTCATCGGCTGTTGGCTGTTCTGGCTCTGCTCTTGCACCATATTGGCGAGGTACTGACTTACGAGATACACCGGCACGAAAGACTGAAAGCCGCTAGATGCATCCGTCAGCCTCAGCTTGTAGCCTGGTCCTTTGAGATTGAGGATGTCGTTTAGCTTGTCATACTCAATTTCGCTATCGTTGATCGGTAATTTCAGCGATCCCCGCAAATTGTCTTTAGCTTGATCAAATGCTGTCAGGAATTCCTTCAGTGACTCGGAAGAGAGCTTTAACTCTCTCGAGCTCCTCACATACGAAATGAAGTTGCGCTCCGCTGGCACATACATAACCTGCGGCAGAGCATAGCCTTGATGTCCGGTTTCCCTGATGCTCAACTGCCCGCCCGCATAGCGGAGTGCATAGGCTTCACCCTCGTATTCAATCTCGACATTTCCCCTGTCACTCGTTTCCAAGTAATTTTCTAAGCGGTGATAACTCAGGTATTGGCTCTTCAGTCGCCCCTTTCGCTCAAACCACTTCTTCTCGTAATCCCCCCGCACTAAGGCTTTCTCGATCCAAGAGAAGGTGGAGTACAACTTGGCCAAAGTGCTTTTACCCGAGCCCTGATTACCGATGAAGACCGTAACCCGCTTGATATCGATCCAACCACCATTCTCCGAAAGACCAGGGCCGATGGGACCGAAATTATTGATGCGCAGGCGGCTCATTGTGTGTCTCCAAAGAGTTTCAAGTCAGGGTCCATTCCTTGCCTTTCCTTACAAGTTACCCGAAAAGGCATGATGCAGCAGAGATCGCTTGAGCTCGTCTAGCGCTTCGAGCTTACGCTGGTAGAGGGCCTCGAGGTGTCTGGTTTCATCTTGAATCTCTTCAAGTTTTGAAACGATGCATCTTTGTTCATCTACAGAGGAGGGAAATGCGACAACGACTTCACCTATTTTGGTTGGTGACGTGTGACGCACCTTTACGCCGGAAGCACTGCCGTGAATTGCTTTGCGCACTGCTTGCGTGTTGAAAACATGAAAGAAGAATTCGTTGAGCCAAGGTACACCGGTCTTTGGTGTGACGAGGCCGAGACGCTGGTTATGAAGGAAGCGCCCTGGTTCCGGAACAAGAATGGGGCTGCCAAGCAAACCTGCCGCTTGCTCTGTCATAGCAACTAGCAAGTCGTTCTTTTCAAGAATGAAACCAGTTGGAATATCGCCGCAATAGTATTTCTGCTTTACGCCTCGATCACGATATCCGCCTGATTCGTAGAAATTCCCAGGGGTTAGAAGTATATGATCCCCTTTATCAGTGAAGAACTCACTCTTGAAAGCAAAGCCGTGCTTAATGTTGCACAGTTCTGACAACGGCTTTTCCTGCCACCCCTTACCCCTTAAGCTGAAGACGTCCTGGAGGCAGCTGTCAAAGAGGGCCCGGGAGTTTTGGCGATTTTGCTCGGCGGCGGAGCAGGCCGTGGCGATGCCGGCCAAAGCTTCATCGAGGATAGCTGCAATGCGCCGCTGTTCGGCGAGCGCGGGAAAAGAGATTTCAATTGCCTTGTATGCGTTACCGTCAAGATTGCGTATGCCAGTCGAATGGCTTTGCATTTTCTCGGTTATGCCACACAAATACGTCCAGTACAGCAGTTTATGCAGGAAGCGAAAATCCAGTTCCTGCGGGTCTTTGATCCTTAAGGCCGACGTGAAATTGCTGAACGAAAACAGTCCTTCCTGTTTATCAAACAGTACAACTCGTCCAACCGGCTGCTTCGGACCTCCCCCTGACTTTTCTAGGATAATGTCGCCGAACTGCAGGCGACGCTTCTCAAACTTCTTAGCTTCAACATCAAGGTAGGCAATGTCTGAGTCATCGAGTGCGCCATCTTTCGTGAAGTTCGTGTTTCGAATCACGCCGACGTTAACAAATGGCTCTTTCTCGCCCTTCCAGAGACCATTGGAAAAGTGACATGCTTCAATCAGCGTCTTTTTCTGCCACCCCGCCCTCATAGCATCCCCCTGATACTTGCCAGCACATCCGCGCTCACGGCATCAAGGGCCGTAATCTCATCCAAGATGTCCTGTGGGCTGCAGTGGGTAACTTCTTCACCGCCGTTCGGGTTCTTCACCGATAGATCGTAGCTGGCCGCACCAATGCTGGCAGCGTCCACGCTCCAGCTCTTGTCCGAGTCTGCAAAGCTCTTCTGCAACACCACGAACTCTTCGAGATCGGCGTCATTCAACGGGTTGGTCTTGCCCATGTTGCGACCGGGGTCGAGCTGGTAGTACCAAACTTTGCGAGTAGGCGCGCCTTTCTCGAAGAACAGCACGACGGTTTTAACGCCCGCCCCCAGGAAGGTCCCGCCTGGGCAATCGAGTACGGTATGTAGATTGCAACTCTCCAGCAGAAGCTTTCTCAGACTCACAGCGGCATTTTCACCGTTGCTGAGAAAGGTGTTCTTGATGACGATGGCTGCGCGACCACCAGCCCGCAACATCTTGATGAAGTGCTGCAGGAAGAGAAACGCGGTTTCGCCCGAACGAATCGGGAAGTTCTGTTGTACTTCGGGTCGCTCTTTGCCGCCGAAGGGCGGGTTGGCGAGAATCAAGTCGAAGCGATCTTTCTCCTGCACGTCTGCGAGGTTTTCAGCTAGCGTGTTGGTGTGCAGAATATTGGGGGCTTCGATACCGTGCAGGATTAGATTCATGATTGCGATCACATAGGCGAGGCTCTTCTTTTCCTTGCCATAGAAAGTTCGTGTCTGCAGGGTTTCGAGGTCTTTTGTACTCAGATTGGGCTTAGCGCTAAGGTAGTCGTGCGCTTCGCACAGGAAGCCGGCAGAGCCGCAAGCCCCGTCATAAATGCGCTCGCCGATCTGCGGCGCAGTCACCTGGATCATGGCGCGAATTAGAGGGCGCGGAGTGTAGTATTCGCCACCATTGCGCCCGGCATTGCCCATGCGCTTGATCTTTTCTTCGTAGAGCGCGGAGAGCTCGTGCTTCTCGACCTGTGAGCGGAAACGCAGTTCGTCGATGTGATCAATGATGTCGCGCAGGGTGTACCCGCTGCGGATCTTGTTTTTGATCTCGCCAAAGATCTCGCCAATCTTGTACTCAATGGTGTCTGGACCCGTCGCACGTTGCCTGAAGCCGTGCAGATAGGGAAAAAGCTTACGATCGACAAAATCGACCAAGTCATCGCCCGTGAGCGCGGTATTGTGGTCAAGCCCGCCGGAGGCATCCTTCGGCGCGGCCCAGGCGCTCCAGCGGTAAGCCGGGTCAAGAATGTAATTGTAGCTCTTACCTTCGAGCATGGCCTCGCTGGCCTTATCCTGCTCTAGCCCATCCAGGTACTTCAGAAAAAGCAGCCAGGATGTTTGCTCGGTGTAGTCGAGCTCGGTGGTACAGCCGCTTTCTTTCCAGAGGGCGTCGTCGATATTTTTGAAGGCTTGCTCAAACATGAAATACGGTGTCCTGGCGATGTAGCGCGGGGCAAAGACGCTAATCTACCTGCTATCCTCCTGGCCTGAAAGTTTGTATCGCCTAAGCACCTCATCCCTATCAGCAAAGCTCAAAGATTTCGCGTCTAAAACTGCGAAACAGAGTTTTACCGTATGATGATTTTTAGGGCTCCCAGATGTAGTGTTCTGAACTTCCATATCAAAAATAGTAATACGCCGGCCCTTCCAATTGGCTATGCCATAGCGGGGCGTATTGTGATGTTTCGCGCGCGTACGGTTTAAGAAATTATCAATTTCTCACAATGACCATCAGACAGGGCGAGCATGGATGAACAGACAACGAGAACTCTCAGAACACAGAATCACTCGTGACCTGGGGGAGGCTTTGGCTCAGCGCCTGGCTATTGGCTGTATCCGTAATCTCCAGCGCATCCAGGACTGTCTGTTGTCGGGGGGCGACACGCCGCTGAGCAGCATCTGGGAAGAGATCTGCGTCCAGCAGCAGTGGGAACTGTCGTTTTACTGGCGCGCCTACCAAGACACAATTACCGCCTCCGTCGAAGGCCGCATTGAGGGCTTGCAGCCTTACGAGTAGGACGCTCTTTGGCTGCTGACTCGCGAGAGCGAATATTGGGATTGCAAATCGGAAAGTGATCGCGAGTCCTACCCGGTGCTCCAAGACGATGTGGTCGATTACATTCGGGACGAAATACTCGGTCGAGCCAACGACTGGAGCAATGAGCGGATTCGGCGCTACTTAGCACGCCGTTATGAGGTGAATTGAGAGTGAGCGCCATCCCTAGCGTTTCGCTCAGTCCAAGATCTCGCGACGAATCTTGTCCTGCTCTCGCAGCTCTTCAGCCAGCTCTCGCAGCAGCGGCCTCATCCCGCCCGTCCAGGCATTGCGAGAAGCAGCGGTCTTACCCTCGGCGCTTCGCGGCCCGGTGCTTTGCTCCCAAGGTCGCCATTGCCGGATCAGCTCCGCCTGCCGAGCACGTCGCTCGGGTGTCCAGCCGTTCGCCATGCTCCACCTCCAATAGTTCGTTCTGCGCTTTTTTGGTTTTCCGCGTGCGCGCGGGCTTCTCTTGAATACCGTTGTTGACTTGGACCTGATTACCGATGTTCGCCTGCTTCACGAAAGCGATCTGCTTGGGAGCTTTGAGTTCGCCCAGGGTCTGCAAGGTAGCCCTGGCCTGGTTCTGGGCCTTGAGCGCCAGACGCATGTAGGACTCCAACCCGCCCATGTGTTTGGCCGACAGCGCCCGACTTGCGAGATGCGTGAATAGAGCGTCCAAAGTGTGTGCCTGCGCCACCAGCATTTCTTCTGCTCGGGTCATGTCACCGCGGGTAATTGCAGCCGACTGCCGAAAAAGTTCGGAGACAACCTCGGTAACCGGCGTCTTGCAGAGCAGGTTACTGCTAACAAGCAATGCAGCGCTCAGGAACTCCGGTGTCAGGTAATTGCGGGCGTTGATCTGGTCCTCACTTTCCTCAATGGCTAACTTCACTGTCGGGGCGTCGCTCATTCGCTCGTCTCCATCTGGGTGTTTTCATAACGCTGGCGCAGCGCTTCCCCTATTGCACAGTAACGAACAGTCGGTGCGTGACAGGCATCGCAGCGCATCAGATGGCCGATGTACAAGTCGCGGGACTGGTGCCATTCAGGTGAGGCCGTCGCAGCAGTGCGGATGAGATGTTGCGGCTCGTGCTGCTGCGCTACTGGCGCGATCTGCGGATCGTTGGCAACTTCCAATTCGACCAGCAGGTCAGCGCGGTGATCGCTCAGGTACTGGCGGTGCTCGTCGGTGATACGCGATGCTGGGGTCACGCGCAGTCGCTTGCCCTCCAGCTCGACGACCAGGCCAGCCTGGCGCAAATAGTCCAGGGCGGCCATGGCTAGAAGTACTCCGCTGTGTTGTCTTCGTGCTGTACCGCTTTTTGATCCGCTACAACGCTACAAGCCTCGGAACTACTGGCTTTCAGCGTTTTTTGCTTCGCTACAGACGTGACCTGTGTAGCGTTCGAAAATTCGCTCAAAGCCTCATGGTTGCTGGTCTGTAGCGTTGTAGCGGTAGCCGCGGGGGTAGTGCCGGGAAGGTAGCGCTTCCATACGTCTTCGAAGTCGCTACGCTCGAAGCCTTTTTTTACAGCTACCCCAATACGCACGTCTTTCGACTTAACGCCAAAACCCTCAACGCGATCGGTGAGCTGACGGCGAGTCATAGGGCGGCCACGATTCCAGGTTGCCCAAGGCGCTTCCTCATCAGCCAACAAAAAAGCGAGAAGGTCTTCTCCGAACATCTTGAACGCATGCTTTTCCGTGAAAGCGGTGCGAATGTCGTTCAGCAGTTCGGCATCTGCGCTCGGAGCTTCCTCCTCCAGGCCGTGAAGCGTGATCGCAGACTGACGAGCAAGGCGCAACCAGTCACCACCAGCGACTTCCGCAATCTTCAGAAGCGGTTCCCAGCAATCATTGGCCCGGTCGTTCAAGCCTTCGATCTCTGCCGGCCTGGCGAGTCGTACTGCATCCCGGTTGTCGATGGCGAAACGGGCCAATTTGCCCGCCAGCTCGGCAAAGACGGCGGGGTCGGCATGGCGAATCTTCACCGTGCGCTCCCCCGGCAGTTTGCGGCGCAAGCGCAGCGGAATGCTGCGATCTGCCAGAGTGTCGGCAATTTTGCCGATGCCACAAAGCGCCTTGGCGCCCCACACGTTGAAGCGGGTTGGCATGTGATCATCGCCCACACAGCGAATTACGAACGCCGTATCACGGGTGAAGCCGGCATTCAGAATGCCGCGCGCTTCCTCATGCGCGGCCAAGAAGGCATCCACCTCATCAACCATCAAGGTTGGCGTCCACAATTCCAAGGCACGGAAAAGCGCAGCCGGGGCGATGTTGGAAACGGCCAGCGGACGACAGGCCAGCCGTGCCAACACGCCCAGCATTACGGTCTTCCCGCAACGCTTTTCTGGGGCTGTGATGTTGGCAATTGGTGCCACGTCCACCACGTCGATAAACCAAGTGAAGGCAACCCACAGCGCAGCAGCGTGGATTGTCGTTGGGTCGGCAATGACGTGGAGGCGGATAGCGGCTGCCACTTCATGCAAAAGTACCGCTCCGTCAACCGAATCGGGCGAAATCATCACCTCGGGGAACAAGTCGGCGCTACCGGTTTCTTTGGGACTGCTGATGCCGGTCAGCTTATCCAGGTCGACCATGCTTACGACATTAACGTCCTTGATGGCCTGCCGGCAGCGCGCCCAACGTGCCGGATCGGTTTCACGTACTAGGCGCAGAAGCACCAGCACCTCAACCTCAAACACGGCACCGGGATCTTGCTTGAGCTTCGAGATGGCGATTGCGATAGGGTCAGGCGCAGGCAATGCTTCGGGCACCAGCAAGCTTACGTTGGATGCGTTCATGCGTTGGTCTTCCGCCATTGATGCAGATCGTTGAAGTCGGAAAGTTCCATCGGTTCGGCACCAGACCAGGGCGGGAAAACCAGCCCGCAGCCCAGCGCGATAGCCGCCTTAGTGGCGGCAGTCCTGCCTGGGTTACCCTTGGTCTGTCGGTCATCATCGCCCGCTACGATAAGCACGGCTTCAGAATGCTCGCGTTGCAGGCGTTGGCCAACTTGCAAGAGGTTGCCGGCATTCATGGCACAAGCCACGGCGGCCCCAGTTTGGGCGTGGATTGTGGCGCCGGTCGCCCAGCCCTCGCATTCGTACAGCGGCTGACCAGCGGTGATAATGCCCAATGGCGAGTAGCAACCCTTGATCATGCCGCCTTTCAGGAAGCCCTTACTTCCGTCCGGATGGATGCGTTGCAGGCTCACCACCTGCCGCCCTAGGCACAGCGGTACTAAAAGTACGTCGCCGCGTTGGCGCAGGATGTAAGGCTTTGCACCTTTGCGGGTCAGGTAGGGGTGATCGGGATCAGCCGGTGCGCCAGCATTCCACAAGCGCAGAGCTTTGATGGCGGCAGCTTGTTGGCGCTCACGCTGTTTGGCTTTGAGCTGCTGCTGGGTCCGCTTGAAGCCCTGGACGATCATCTGTGCCTCCAGATGATTGACCGGCTTACGGCTGTGCCATTTGTACACACCCCCAGCCTTCCAGCTACCGTAACAGCCCGTGGCGATGCGATCGGTATACAGCACATACCAGCCGTTCAGACTGCCAGGCTTATCACCGGGGACATGGAAGCGATGAATATTGCCATCTGGAATCGGCAGAAAATCAAGTGGGCCATAAAAGGCTTCAAGAGCATCATGAAACAGCAGAGAGTGGCCGTGTTTCATTATTGGCACTCCAACTGCTCGGAAATCCAAGCATCTACCTCCAATGAGTCCCAACCAACAACATGCGCACCAGCGATGCGGCGCGCCTTCGGAAAGCGGCCCTCTTTCATCAAATCATAGATTTTGGTCCGCCCCAAACCCGTTGCAGACTTCACAGCCGGAAGCCGCAAGATGCGGCGCTGGGTGGCTTTATGTTGGGCGTATTCTTGGTTGGTTGCAGCCATCGTCGTCTTCCTCTCGACTCCGCAGCGGCGCTGCGGATGGCTACATATTCAATACACCAACGCGGTTGAGTTCGATCCGAGTTTCAGGGGGCGAAAACTTCCGGAAAGTTTTAGCTCTCAAAAACTTCCGAAAAATTTCAGCCCGCTACAACCTCCGAATCAGCTGAAGCTTGCGTAGCGGCCTCGACGGCGGCCAGCGCTTGAAGCTCTGATAGGTCGCGTACCAGTCCAGCAGCCAGTGGAACGACTGTCTTGCTGAACGAGCTCTCGCCTTTGACATACCCGACCGCATCAGCCATGACATGGCGATTGATGCTGTTGCCGCTCAAGAGCTCCCAAATCCGAAGGTCCAGATACGGCAGCAAGCCAAAGCTCGGCCATCGGTAATACATTTTTTTCCTACCTAGTGGTGCGCTGACCTGCTTGGATCTAATCTCTTTGAGCAACGCCGCGAATGCTTGTTTCAGCACGCTATCCGGTGCGCTCAGGTCAAGTTGCACGACAGGCGACGCAGGGGCACCATTGAAATAGTCGATGGACAACGGGGTTGTTTGGCCACTTGGAAGAACTCCGTGCAGGAGCGGAATCGCTGGCGACCGATCTGGCAGAGGTTGAATCCCAGGATTGATTGCCGCCCACTTATGGTAATGGCTCTTCTTCACCTTCCCCGCTATCAGCGCTTGCTTATCTCGGGCCATTTGCCAGGCAAGATCATTCATGCAGACTGGTTTGACCGGCATACTCGGGCCATCTGAAATCCATTTGCTTGGCATGCATTCTGATTGATCCTCTATAGGATTCTCCCAAATCTAAGTTGCCCCTTCTTCCACGCTCCGCTGCCACACCATGCAGAGAGTGTCTTGAATGAATTCCGGTACATCTTGAGAAGAGTCACCCCCAGGGTAGTGCCTCAGCAGATCACTGCGTCGTTCCAGTTGTTTCATCCACTCAAAAGCCCTGAACGATTCAACTCCCTTGTATTTCTTCAGGTCGAACCACCCTGGCAGATCTTGCAGTCTTGTAATTTTTGCCACTGCTGCGCCTCCACAGGCAACCTACACAAAAAAGCCGACCAGCCAACGGGGTAGGTAATCCCGCTTTTCGCCCAGTCGGACTAGGCTGGTCGTAACTTGATCAGGCGCGCTTGAAGTCGCCTTGAATGACGTTTGCCGCTGGCGGGGTGGTAATAAATTTCGCCCAATCAGCCATTAAGGCGCGGCGCTTTTCGATGAAGTCGGATCTGGAGTAGGCGGCCTCGGTCTGGTCACGCTCGTCGTGGGCCAAGGCCAGTTCGCAGACTTCACGAGGATACTGAGTGTATTCGCTTGCCCAGTCACGGAAGCTGGACCGGAAGCCGTGACGGGTCACGTCATCATGCCCGAGGCTATGTAATAGGCTGCGGATGGCGTTGGCATGCATAACGCCAGTCTTGCCTTGACCAGGGAATAGGTACGAACTGTCCTCGTCGCGCGGAAAAGTTTCCAGCAGCTCGACAACCTCGGAAGCCAAGGGAATATTGAAGGCTTGGCGCATTTTCATCCGCTCGGCAGGCAGCGACCAGATACCGGCCTTCAAGTCGAACTCCGACCACTTTGCAAAGCGGACCATGAGTGCGCGCGCACCAGTGAGGATGAGCAGTCGAGCCGCCACAGAGGCGCGAGATTCGTCCATCGCCAGCTTGACCATAAGCGTCGGCACATCCTTCCACTTCATCGCAGGAAAATGCTGGCGCTGGCGCGCTTTTTTCTTTTCTACTTTGCTCAGCAGGCTGTCCAGATGCCCGCGCCAGCGCGCCGGATTGTCACCATCGCGCAGCTTGTGCGCCTTGGCGGCATCTAGGACCTGCTCGATTTGTCCACGCACCTCGTCGGCGGTGCGGGTTTTGGTTGCCCAGATTGGGCGAAGTACTTTCAGGACCTGCTCGGTCTGAACCTCAGCAGCAGGTAGCTTGCCTATGATGGGGAAGGCATACAGCTCCAGCTTTCGCAGCCAGCCTTTACGCCACTTTTCCGACCAAGTGGAACCGTGAGCGTTCCGGTATTCGGTCGCGAGCGACTCAAAGGTCACCCGACGCGATTGTGCTTGTCGCTCGGCTTCGCGCTTCACTTCTCGCTCGAGATCACGGGCGGCCAGAGGGTCACTGCCAGCAGCCAAGACCTTGCGTTGATCTGCCGCCAGTTCGCGGGCCTTCGCAAGAGTGATGGTTGGATAAGGGCCCAGCCCCATTTCACGGCCTTTGCCCTCAATCTTGTAGCGGAAAATCCAACTGGACACCCCAGCTTTGCTGATCTGGAAATACAAACCATCACCGTCGTTGGTTTTGCCTGCGTCTCCAGAACGGGCAAGTGATTCGATTGCCTTGATCGTCAGCTTGCCCATAAAGCCTCCTCAGTCCGACCCACACTTTGACCCACACCCTAATCGCGGTTTCCAGCGATCAACGGCGGACACTTATGAACTGATAGTAGGCTTAAAGCCTTGTAAAATCTAGGCTTCGAGGAAGTCTGCGAAAAACTGCGGACCAAAGAAATGCCGGCCACAAGCCGGCTTTTTAATGCCTGCAAAAAAGTGACCAGCCCCGCTCAGCCCTCTCCCTGCCAATGTCGACACTTCGAGGTTTTTCCCACGCCCGGATTGAAGGCATTGCACGGATCCAGCTCCTTGTAGAACGCCTTCAGATCGGGTTTCGCAGGATAGAGATGGCCGACGTTATGCTCTGCCGGGTATTCAGCACCACGCTCGTCCAGAAGCGCCCACATCGCATGCTCCACCGCCAGGCAATCGCTGCCCTTGCGCACGATGTAATCCTGATGGAAGACGTGACAGAAGAAATGCCCGTAGTACAACTTCAGTACCAGTTGCTGCTCAATGGATGCCGGTAGCGTCTCGAACCAGTCGCGGTCGTTGCGCGCCAGGGCGATGTCCAGCGCCACGATATCTTCAACCGTTTTGTCATGGATCGCCCGATACCGAATCGCCGCACCGGCTGCCGCGAACCGATGCAGGAACGCCTTGCTGCCCTCCTCTGCAGTGCAGCGAAAGTAATCTCCCTCGCGCCCCTCGAACAATTGACTCAGGTAAGCCTCGGCCGGTTCAAGAGAAGCCGCCGAGACCTTGAGCATCAAGTAATGCTCATACCGCTGACGAAAGTTGGCCATGCGCTTGGGAAGGTGATCGGGAAAGCATCGCGCGATGCCTTGCAGGACGCGGTCTGATAAGTGCGGTCGCAACCCGCTGAACCGCCCGAGAAAGTTGTCCACCCGGCTTTTGAGGGCAAACATTTTCGGCAGGCGCCGGGTGCCCAGGTGATGGATCATCAGAAAGGTGTCCTTCCCGTACTCAGCCGCCACGTCATAAGCATCGCGGTGCATGTATTCACCGGCGATGGGCAGCTCGGAAAAATGTTCGAGCATGTGCCGACGGATGTCGGTCAGGTCGGCGGAATCGTTGGTGCCAATGTATAAGACCGCGGTATCGCATTCGGCGGCAAAGGTGTCCAGGCGCACCGCGAACACCGCCAACTTGCCCGCACTGCCGCTGGCCTCGTGCAGGCGCTGTTTGTCCGCATTGAACCGGGCTGGTGTGGACGCGTCGATATCACGCACATGGTCCGCATAGCCATGATCGGACCCACGCCCGGCGTCGGCCTTGATATCCGCTTCGCTGTATCGACCGGCATCCAGGTTGCTCAGGATCTGCTCGGGGGTATCTCCCAGATTGACCCCCAGGTGGTTGACCAGATGCAACTGGCCCTGTGCATCGAGCTGGGCATACAGCGACATCTCGGTATAGGCCGGGCCGCGGCGTATCAACGAGCCCCCGGAGTTGTTGCAGACGCCACCGAAGACCGAGGCCCCTATGCACGAAGAACCGATTACCGAGTGCGGTTCGCGGCCCAGGGGCTTGAGCACTGCTTCCAGCTGATCCAGGGTTGAGCCGGGAAAACAGATCACCTGCCGCCCCTCCTCGATCACCTGGACCTTGCGCATGCGCAGGGTATTGATGATCACGACCTTGCGATCGTATACGCCATCTGGGGTCGAGCCGCCGGTCAAGCCGGTATTGGCCGCCTGCATGATGACGATCAGGTCGGCGCCGACACAGGCTTTGACCACCTGCCATTGCTCAAGCAACGAACCCGGGCATACCACAGCGACGGCGTTGCCCTGACCAAAACGAAAGCCCTGGCGAAAACGCACCGTGTCGCTGGCTTGCGTCAGCACATGGCTGGGACCAACGATGGTTTTAAGGTGGGCAATCAGGTCGGGGATGGCAGCTTGATTCAAAGGCGTAACAATGGCGTTCATGGGTATTTCCGAAAATTCAGGCGCGATCAGGCAGGCGCAGTGCTCAGGGAGCGACGCGTTTGACAAGCAGGTGCGGCGTCCACCGATTGAGTGGACGCGCCACGGTCCCTTAGATTTCCAGAATGCCCGACGCCATGTAGCCGCCGTCCACCGGAATCACGTGACCGCTGATATACGAAGAATCGTCGGACGCCAGAAACGCAACCGCCCCTGCCATTTCCGCAGGCGTTCCGTATCGACGCATCGGCACTGACCGAGCGTAGGAGTCCCGGGTTTTGGCCGAGTGCAGCCTCTGGGTCAACGGTGTGTCCACCGGGCCAGGCGCGATGCCGTTGACGGTGATACCCAAGTCAGCCAGCTCCACGGCCATCTGCCGGGTCAGGCCGATGATCGCCGCCTTGGAGGTGCCGTAAGCCGTGCGACCCATGCTCGCCCGCATTCCACTGATGGACGCGACATTGATGATCCGCCCCCAGCCGTTGGACTCCATCAGGCGGGCCGCATGCTGGCCGCACAACAGGGAGCCGGTGAGGTTGATGTTCAATACCCGCTGCCAGTCAGCCAGGTCACACTCCAGGAAGGCCTGGGTCTTGGCGATCCCGGCGTTGTTGACCAGGACATCGCAACGACCGAAGCGCTGGTGCAGCTCCTCGAATGCCGCAGCAATAGACTGCGCGTCGCCCACATCGATGGCCAGCGCCAGCGCTTCAATGCCTTGAGCCTTGAGACCGGCAACCATTTCTTCGGCCGCAGCCAGGTTGATATCGGCAACCACCACGGTATGCCCGTCGTGCCCCAGCCGTTCGGCAATGGCAGCACCAATCCCCATCGCCGCTCCCGTGACCAGGGCCACACGGCCCAGCGCTGCAACAGGCGTGATTTTTCTGTTCGCTAATTGGCTCATGACAAATGCTCTCTTAAAGGAAACCGATGGAGATCCACGGGAAACAGGCAACGATGATCAACGCCACGATCAGTGCGCCGAGGTAACCCCAGACGCGGCGGATAACATGGTCCGAGGACACTTTGCTGATGGCGCAGGCAGCGTAGAAACCGACGCCCAGAGGCGGTGCGAACAGACCGATACCCATGGCCAGGATCACCACCATCGCGTAGTGCACCGGGTGGATCCCGAGCATTTCCGCCAACGGGAACATCAGCGGACCGAACAGCACGATCGCCGGGATCCCCTCCAGGACGCTGCCCAGAATCACGAACACAAGAATGGTCACGACCATGAAGCCAATCGTGCCCCCCGGAATCTCGCTGATCAGGTCCACCAGCGCGGCCGAGAACCCGGACTGCGTGAGTGCCCAGGCCATTGCAGATGCCATACCGATGATCAGCAAAATCGAGCCGGACAATGCCCCTGCCTCGAGCATCATCGGGTACACCCTTCTGAACTCGATGTGGCGCATGAACAGGTGCATCACCAGTCCGACCATCACCACATAAGCCACTCCGATGGTTGAGACTTCGGTGGCGGTGGCTGCGCCTTCCAGCACGGCCACTCGAATCAGCAATGGCAGCGCCAGAGCAGGCAAGGCGATCATGAACGTACGGGCGATGACCGACAGCGGTGCGCGCTTGACGGTGGGCATGGCCTCCTTGCGTGAACGCCACCAGCACACCAGCGCGATGACCACGGTGGCAACCACCGCCGGCATCAGGCCGCCGATGAACAAGGCCGTAATGGACACACTGCAGACTGCACCGATGGTGATCAACACCAGGCTCGGCGGGATCGTCTCGGTCATGGCTCCGGTGGCTGCCAGCAACGCCGCCAGCTCTTCAGGTTCGGAGCCACGCTTCTTCATTTCAGGAAACAGCGCCGGAGCCACCGCTGCCATGTCGGCAACCTTGGAGCCGGAAATCCCCGATACCAGAAACATCGCCCCCAGCAACACATACTGCAACCCGCCCCGCACATGCCCCAGCAGTGAGGCCATGAAATCGATCAACGTCTTGGCCATGCCCGAAAGCTGCAGCACCACCCCCAGCATGACGAACAGCGGCACCGCCAGCAGCACCATGTGCGACATGCCTTCGTCCATGCGCCCGACCACGATCGACAACGGCGCGTGGGTAACCAGCGCCAGATAGGCGATGGTTGCAGTACCGAAGGCGAAGGCGATCGGGATGCCACCAAACACGCAGGCGCCCAGCAGCACCAGGAAGAAGATGATCAGGTTGTAGTTACCCATCCCCACCAGCAGCGGCTGGCTGAGCCACAAAGCAGCGGCAACGACCGCCACCACGCCGACCCCGGCCATGAACTGGCGCATCGTGGAATACCGCGCCATGCGCGACACCGCAGCCAGCAGCATCAGTATCGCGCCGACCGGCAAAGCCGCAGCCCGCAAGCCGTCGGGGATGCCCAGGGCCGGAGTCGTGATCGACATCTGCTCATGGGAGTGCTCCATGGCTGGCCCGATGATCACCAGTACGAACAGGCACACCACCAACGCCGAAAGCGTTTCACAGAATCCGCGCCAGGCCACCGGAAGCTTGTTCACCAGGGCGGACATGCGCATGTGTTCGCCGCGGTCCAGGGCCAGCACCGAGCCGAACATGGCCAGCCAGATGAACAGCGAAGAGGCCAGTTCGTCCGCCCAGATCAACGGGTTGTGCATCACGTAGCGGGAAATCACACCCGCCAGCAACACGCAGGTCTCGATCACCAGCAGAGCAACGGTGATCGCTCCGACCACATGAATGCACCAGGTATTGAGAAACACGAGCGCCCGGGCCGGCAGGCGCATGGAAGTAGTGGGGGCCACTGCCACCGACGCGCCCATCATGCGAGTTTCCCGGAGTATTTTTCGAGGATTGCCCAGGCAGCGTCGCCGAACTTTTCGTGCCAGTCGGCGTAGTAGTTGGCGGACTGCAGGCGCTCACGGAACGGCTCCGGCGGCGACTCGACCAACTCCAGGCCCTGCTGTTTCAAAGTCTCGCGGATGGTGCCTTGAAGCTTGGCGAGGTCATTGCGCTGGGACATGACGGCAGTGTTGATGTGCTTGCTGACAATGGCTTGCAAATCCGCAGGCAGGCGGCTGAACGAGGCATTGTTGCCCAGCATCCAGAAACCATCCCAGACGTGGTTGGTCAGCGAGCAGTATTTTTGCACTTCGTAGAGTTTGGCCGACGAGACCAGGGTCAGGGGGTTTTCCTGGCCTTCGACAATGCGGGTCTGCAGCGCCGAATACACTTCCGAGAAGTTGATGCTGGTGGGGGCGGCCTCAAATGCGCGGAAGATCGACATGATGATCGGGCTGGGCGGCACGCGCAGTTTCATGGCCTTCAGGTCGTCAGGGGTCACGATCGGCCGGGTACTGGTGGTGGTTACCCGAAAACCGTTGTCCCAGATCTTGTCGAAGGCGAACAGGGTATCGGTCTTGGCAATTTCAGATCGAACGTGGGCACCCAGCTCGCCGTCCATCGCGCTCCAGACTTGATCGTAATCCTTGAACGCGAACCCCACCGCGCTGATCTGCACCGACGGCACCAGAGTGCCGAGAATCACCGGCGACAGGGCGAACATGTCGACGGCGCCAGAGCGCACCTGCGCCAGGGTGTCGGTGTCGCTGCCCAGCTGGCTGCTGGGGAATACCTGGATCTGTACCGCACCGTTGGTTTCTTCGCGTACCGCCTTGGCCATTTCCCGTGCCCGCACATTCATCGAGTGGGTGATAGGCAGGTTGTTGGCAAATTTAAGCTTGAACTCGGCGGCCTCACTCTTGCCGCTGTAAAGGCCAAGCCCTGCGGTCGCGACGGCAGCGGACGCAAGGGAGGCCGTTTTGAGAAAATTGCGGCGAGTAAAGTCGCTCATTTGGTTCTCCTGACTTTATTATTTTTATGGATCAATGACCGTGAAATAGGCACTGGATACGCAAGCTATAGCAATTCAGGTGCCACGAAAGACGCAGCCCTGGTGGAGGGGAACCAGGTTTGTATTCAACTGGCTGTTTTCACTAGGAAAAATATCCTACTCACTAGTGTTTCAATTTCTTACAGCACTCAGGGTAGGACGGGTGATGTGACAGGTGTCTCCCTCAACTGTCTCGCTGGCCAGCGCAACAAGTGACACCTGTCCTCAGCAGATCAAATTTCAACGATGGGTAAACAACAAGGGGCTCTGGCAGCCGAGCCCCTCTGAACTAGAACAACGCCAGGGTATAGTTGATGGATACCCGGTTCTGATCCTGGGCATATTCGCTGGGCACGCCACTGCGCATCGTTCCGTTACGCCAGCTGAACCCGACGCCCTTGAAGGTCCCGGTCTGCACCACGTAATCCAGGGCCAGGTCGCGCTCCCACTCTTTCTCGGTGCCACCGCTCGCCATGCGGATATTAGTGCCTTTGAGATAGGTCACGGACGCCACCAGCCCCGGCATGCCCAGCCCGGCGAAGTTGTAGCCGTACTGCCCGAATGCCGTACGCTCACCTGCCCGGGTGAAGCTGGTGATCAGGCGATCGGTGAACAGGTAAATGCTGCTGCCTGCTGCCCCCTCGTTGATATTGCCCTGGTTGAGCTGCACGAAGTTGCCGCTGTCGGACACACTCTGGTAACCGAGCAGGAAAGAATTGCCCCCAAGGGCATAGGTAAACATCGCACTCCAGGTGTCGTTGTCGATTTTGCCAGCGGTATCACCCAGGCCACTGACCCGATAACCGGCTGCGCGACCCGAGGCGGAGTCGTTGCGACCGTCGGCGTCAGTCTTGAAGTAACGCAGATCAGTCGTCAGCGACTGCCCCTCGCCCAACGGCAGCACATGCACCAGCCCGCCAAAATGTTGCACGTAATAGTCTTCCAGCCGGGATGTGTAGTATTGCAGCGTGAGGTCCTTGGTCAGCTTGTAGTCGGCACCGGCAAACAGGAACTCATTGCTCTGCTGCGTGCCGCCAGCAACCGCGAACCCCGAGCGGTTGCTTGATCCGCGGCCGGTGGCGTGTTCCAGGCGACCGCCAACCAGAGTCAGGTTGTCCACTTCTTTGGAAGTAATCATGCCGCCTTCGAAGGTTTGCGGCAGCACTCGACCATCGTTGGCCACCAGGATCGGCAACTTCGGCTGCAGCGTTCCGTAACGGGCTTCAGTCTGGGAAAAGCGCATCTTCCCGGTCAGCCCCAGGCGACTCCAGTCATCCACCGCACCGCCATCGCTATCATCAGGGATCATCGAGCTGCCGCGGTGATTGCCTTTGCCGCCATCCAGGCGCACACCCTGCAAACCGAGCACGTCCAGTCCAAAACCGACGGTGCCTTCGGTGAAGCCGGATTTGTAATCGAGGAAGAACCCCTGAGCCCATTCCGCCGTCTTGCTTTGCCCGGCGGGACCGGTGCGATCACGGTAATCATTGTTGAAGTAGTAGTTGCGAAAACCCAGGGTGGCCTTGCTGTCCTTGACGAAGTCCGCATACGCCAAGGGCGACAGGACAATCCCCGTAGTGGCGAGCATGGACAGTCGAACGAAAGGAGTTTTTTTCATTATTGTTTTCCTGATGGGCGTGGCAATACGAACGAAAGGCCGCGAACACAGGACTGCGGGACAACCCTGTGTGTGCGGTTTCGATTTTCTTGTTATGGGTTGCGAGGGTTCAGTCGGGCAGCCACTCCTGCAGCGTCAACTCGACCGTGATGAACGTGAGGTTTTTGCCGCGCTCCAAGCGACCGGCGTAGAGCTTGCCGTCCGCATCGGCTAGCACCGCCTGCAGACGACTTTCACCGCTGAGAATTTCGCCGCTGATGCTGAGGATTTCCACCCCCGGACCTTCGACAGGGATCTTCATCATGCCTTCGCGGCCCTGGTAGCTGAGCTGACCATCAATCAGGCTGCCCAGACCGCCGCGCACCACGGCCAGATGGATTCCGTGCTCTCTGCACAGGGCTTCGGCACTGTCGATGATGTCTTCATTGGGCTTGAGGCGTGCGATGACCAGACGGCCCAGTCGGCCGCCCTGAACTTGTGATTCCTGGACTGCAGCGACGTTCATGACACCTCCTGGAGAACGGGGTGAAGCAGGTTGAAGTGGGTTTCAGCGTCAGGCTGCACCTGATAGGCCACCTGATTGAACAGGCAAAGACTGATCGTCATGGGCTCGCTGCCCACGATGAGTTTGTCCAGTACCAGATGCCCGCCGTGCTGCTCGCCATTGCTGTCCAGAAACCCGGCATGGCCGTGCAGCAATGGAGCGCCCCGGACATCGCGCCCGACGGTGATGGCGCCGCTGATAAAGGTGATATGTCCTTCAAGAACCACCGGCTGGCCGTAGTCATAGGGCCGCTCCGGCTTGTCGGTGACGATCATGCGGTGATAGCTCAGGTGCGCGGCGCCGCCACACACAATGCGACCCACGGCACTGGCGAAGCATCGACCTTCAAGCACCTTGAGCAGGCTGGCGCCGACATTACTGCCCAGCGGCAGGACGATGCGTATCTCTTCGCTGCCGGGCACTTCCAGGTCAAGCAGTCGCGGGGCCAGGGACGGGCCTGCGTGGATGAACGTGCGCACGCCGCTGCGCTCGGCAAAATGAGCATTCATCAGGCGACCTCCTGCCGTTCTTCGAGCAGCGCACGGATCTGCTTCTTGACGATTTTGCCGTAGCCGGACTTGGGCATTTCGGCCCAGCGCACAAAGCGCTTGGGCCATTTGTAGCGCGCAATGCGTGGCTCCAGGTAGGCAAGCAGTTGTTCGTCCGTGACCTCGGCAGTGGTGACGATGACGGCGTAACCGGACTCCCCCCACTTGGCGTCGGGCATGCCCAGCACCGCAGCCTCGGTTACCGCTGGATGGCTGAGCAGGGCCTCTTCGATCTCCCGTGGATACACGTTCGACCCACCGGAAATGTACATGTCCGAAGCGCGGCCCGTGATGAACAGGTAGCCCTGTTCATCCAGATGGCCTAGGTCACCCGTGTGGAACCAGCCGAACTTGAAACAGCTTTCGTTGGCCTTCGGGTTGTTGTAGTAACCGCTGAACACTGCGGGCCCGCGCACGCAGATTTCACCGTCTATGCCCGTGTCCAGTTCGTTGCCCGCCTCGTCGAGAATCGCCACTTGCATGCCGGTTCGAGGGTAGCCGCAGCTGCCGACCTTGGCGTCTGGCGAGTCTTCACTTTCATGGCAGTCGGCGGGCAGCACGGTGATGTTGCCGGTCACTTCGCCCAGGCCGTAATACTGCACCAGGACCTTGCCCAGTTTGTTCAGGGCATGGCGTTGATCAGCGCGGTACATCGGCGCGCCCGCGTAGATCAGGTGTTGCAGGCTGCTGTGGTCGTAGCGGTCGACGGCATCGCTTTCGGTGAGCATTTTGACGATGGTCGGCACGGTGAACAGGTTATCCACGCGGTACTCCTGCACCAGGCGCCAGGCCTCATCGCAATCGAGCTTGTCGCTGGCCGGCAGGACGCAGGCAGCCCCTCGGGCGACATTGACCAGCGCATGGATACCGGCGCCGTGGGAGAGCGGAGCGAGCACCAGCGAACGCGAGTGCTGGTTCAGGCCGGGCATCAGGTCGGCGATGTGGTTGGTAATGACAAAAGCCATCTGGCCGTGGGTCAGCACCCCGGCCTTGGGGTGGCCGGTGGTGCCTGAGGTGTAGAAGAACCACAGCGGGTCGTGGTACGTCACTTCGGCCGCACGGAAAGCCGCATACGAAGCGCGGCCCTCATCCAGCAACTGCTCGTAACCCAGCTCACCGCTGCGGGGCTGACCGATGGCGATGACCGTCTGCAGGCTGGGCGACGCTTCGCGCACAGCGTCGACGTAATGTTCGAGACCTTCGTCGTAAAGCATGGCCACCGCGCCGCTGGAGCTGCCCAGGTAAGCCGCCTCCACCGGGGTGATCCGCACATTGGTCGGGACCCACACAGCGCCCAGACGAAACGCGACCCAGGCACTTTCGAACAGCGGCAAGTTATTGCGCGAATGCACCAGCAGCTTGTCGCCCTTACCGATACCGCGGTCGCGCAACGCGGCGGCGACGCTATCGACCCGCATGGAAATTTCTTTCCAGGTGTATTCACGTCCACCCCGGATAAGGCCGGGCGCATCGGGATAGCGACGTGCGATCTGGTTGAGCATTTCGCCCAGGTTCATGACGTTGTCGATACCTTTCATTGCACGGTCTCCAGGATGCTCACGTAGTTGGTCACCGCCGCGCCCCCCATGTTGAACACGCCGGCGCGATCGGCCGTGGGCAGTTGCATGTCCCCCGCCTGGCCCGTGAGCTGCATGGCGGCCATGACGTGCATCGACACCCCGGTGGCGCCGATCGGGTGGCCCTTGGACTTGAGGCCGCCAGACGGGTTGATCGGCAGGCGCCCGTCCTTGCGACTGATGCCTTCGGCGATGACACGCGCCCCCTGGCCGCGCTCGGCCAGGCCCATGGCTTCGTATTCCATCAATTCAGCGACCGTGAAGCAGTCGTGGGTCTCGACCAGCGACAGGTCGTCCAGGCTCAGGCCTGCTGTTTGCAGGGCCTGCTGCCAGGCGCGGGCTGCGCCTTCGAAGAACGTCGGGTCTCGCCTGGACAGCGGCATGTAGTCGTTGACTTGCACCGCAGAACGGAAGCGCACGGCTTGACCGCGACCGCCCACCAGATCCTCGCGGCTGATCACCAGGGCGGCCGAGCCATCGGTGATCAGAGAGCAGTCGGTACGTTTCAGTGGCCCGACCACAAACGGGTTTTTCTCGGAGGGATGACGGCAGAAGTCATAGCCGAAATCCCGGCGCATGTGAGCGTACGGGTTCAGTACACCGTTGGCATGGTTCTTCGCGGCAATCATCGCCAGCGCATCGGACTGGTCGCCGTAACGGTCGAAGTAACTCTGCGCAATGTTGCCGAACACGCCTGCAAAGCCGCCCTCAATGTTGGCTTCTTCCTTGGCGTAACAGCACTTGAGCAGGATCTTGCCGACCTCGGCGGTGGGCAACGTATTCATCTTTTCGAAGCCCACCACCAGGGCGTGCTTGCTCTGGCCGCTGAGCACGGCCTGCAGCGCCGAGTGGATGGCAGCGGAGCCGGTAGAGCAGGCGTTTTCCACGCGAACTGAAGGCGTGAAGCGCAATTGCGGAATGTGATTGGCCAGCAGCGCAGATGGAAAATCCTGGTAGAGAAAGCCTGCGTTGAAATGGCCGACGTGAACGGAGTCGATCTGCTCCGGCGCGATATCAGCGTGCGCCAGCGCGCCCAACGCGGCCTCGGCCATCATGAGTTCAGGGTCGAGTTGGTCGAACTTGCCGAATGGCGAGTGATACCAGCCAGTAATAACAGGCGATCGCATAAGGTGTTCCTTGCATTAACTGTGTTTGCAAGGTCGATAGCAAGAGCGGTGCCAAAGCCCGGCCAAGTTGGCGCAGGCCTTATGCAGCAAGGGGTGCAGGGGAATTAGGGTTGCCGGGGCAACTGTCGCCTGAGCGCAGGCGGGAGACACTCAGGGAGACAGCTGTCACTTCAGATCCGTGTACGGGCTCAGGGGTTTGCGACCGGTCGAGGTGCGCGCCCGTCAGCAACCACGGCTCAACTCACCACCTCTTCACAAGACACCAGCGCACAGGATTGTCGGGCGCTCTCGATGAAGGTCTCGATACAGGGGTTGTGATTGTCGGCCTTCCACACCGCCACCACTTCAATCACCGGTGCAGCGCGCAACGGTTTGAAGGTGGTGGTGGTCAGGCGCATGTTGCGCATCGAGCGCGGCACGATCGCAATCCCCAGGCCTTCGCCCACCAGGTTGACGATGGTTTGCTGCATATTGATTTCCAGTCCGATGTTCGGCGTAACACCGTGCTGCAGGCAGTAGCTGTAGATCATGTCGTGCAGCGCCGGGGCAATCCGCCGAGGCACGATGATGAAGGTCTCCCCGGCAAGCTCGCTCGGGTCGATGATGGCCTGTTCGAGGAGTCGATGACCCGGCGGCAGCACCACGGTCATTTCTTCCCGGTAGAGGGTCACGGATTCGAGCCCGGAGCAGTCCTGGGGGCGGTACATGATGGCAACGTCTTTGTTGCCGCTGCTGATGTCCTCGGCCAGGTCCAGGGGCAAGGTCTCGGTGAGCTTGAGGCTGACCTGGGGAAACTGCGCCGCGTAGCGCCGGGTAATCGCCGGGGTAACGCTGTAGGCCGTTGACATCATGAAGCCCACTGACAGCTCCCCCGCAGCGCCCCGCGCCGCAGCCAGGGCGTTGCGCTTGGCCTGTTCGAACGCAGCCAGCACCGTGGCGGTATCCAGGTAAAAGCGCTGACCAGCCTCCGTCAGCTCTACCCGTCGACTCGATCGATCAAAGAGCTTTACCCCGAGTTCCTCCTCCAACATGGCAATTTGCCGCGACAGTGGCGGCTGCGAAATATGCAGCCGTTCTGCGGCGCGACCAAAATGCAGTGTTTCGGCGAGCGTGCGGAAATAGTTCAAGTGACGGAGCTCGATCATGATGCTCTCAAAGGTATCAATGGATGATTTATTATGGATTGGAAAATATCGGTGCGCCTCGTTACTGTCATTTAACGCCATATCGACGGCTGTATCACAAGTGCGGCGAGTCGACATAGTCACAAGCTATACAATAATAAAAGGTGACGCTGATGCCTTCCGTATACGAACAACCTTCGTTTACCCAAGACCGTACAACTGCTGTCCACCCTGAATGCGACATTTCCCACGACACTGATCCGCAAGTGCGTCAGGCTTTTCGCCGCGCATTGCTCCTGATGGAGCGCGGCATTGCCGTGCTCATCCAGGGCGAAACAGGGACGGGTAAAGAAGTGCTGGCCCGTGCGCTGCACGAACACAGCCGGCGCCATGCCGCGCCGATGGTTGCCCTCAACTGCGCGTCCATCCCCGAAACCCTGATCGAAAGCGAGCTGTTCGGTTATTCCCGTGGCGCGTTTTCCGGCGCCCTGCCGGGGGGCAAAAAAGGCAAGGTCGCGCAGGCAGACGGCGGCACCTTGTTCCTCGATGAAATCGGGGACATGCCATTCGAGCAGCAGACCCGCCTTTTACGGGTGATCGCCGAACGCGAGATCACCCCCTTGGGTGCCGAGCGCAGTGTGCCGGTGAATTTCGCGCTGATCTGTGCGACCCACCAGTCCCTTACGCAACTGGTGGAGAACGGCAGCTTTCGCGAAGACCTGTTCTATCGCATTGCCACGGGCGTGGTGCAATTGCCGCCGCTGCGCGATCGCACTGACCGTGCTGAGTTGGTGTGCCGAATGGTCGCCACCGAGATCCCCGGCTGCGATCCGCGCCAGATGATAGCCAACGATGTCTGGACCTTGCTCCTCGGGCATGCCTGGCCTGGCAACCTGCGCCAGATGCGGGCCGTCATTCGCTATGCCTGTGCCGTCATGGAAGGCGCGCGCATCCAGCGCTGTGATCTGCCTGCGGATTTTCTGGCACAAACGGGAGAGCAGCCTGCGCAACCGTCCCGTGCACACCCGCACAACGTCACACCGATTCGCCTGGGCAGAATCCCCGCGCCCCCACTGGGTGAGCGCGAAGATGTACTGGGCGTACTCGTCGACTGCCGCTGGAACATGACGGCTGCGGCGCGGGCGCTGGGCATCTGCCGACCTTCGCTGTATCGCGTGCTTCGGCGGCTGAACATTGCCCCGCTCAAAGACCAGTTGGCACTGGGCCGCTACGCCCCTTCCTGACTGCTTTCACCGACTGACTTAACCGACTGACATAACCGGAGCCGGCCATTCTCCATCAAGGGGGAAGGCCGACATGCGCCCAGACCAAAGGATAATAATAATGAATGCTCCCGCCAATTTTGCGCCGATCAGCCTTTCGCTGGAGGGCCGTAACGCACTGGTCACCGGGTCTGCCCGCGGGATCGGGTATGCCATCGCCGTCGCCCTTGGCCAATGCGGAGCAAGGGTCGCGATTTGCGACCTCGACCACAGCGCCGCCGAGCGTGCCGTTGCCCAACTGGGCGAACTGGGCATCCATGCCATCGGGCTGGGGGTCGACGTGGCCGACGAACAGCAGGTGGAGGCAATGGTCAGCCAGGTTGAACGGGTCTTGGGCAGCGTCGATATCCTGGTCAACAATGCAGGGATCGTCTCGACCTTGCCCCTGCTGCAGGTGAGTGCAGCCGAGTGGAAACGGGTCATGGCCATCGACCTGAACAGTGTTTTCTACTGCGCCAAGGCGGTATTGCCAGGCATGATGGCCCGGCGGTCGGGACGAATCATCAACATAGCCTCTGTCGCCGGAAAACGTGGTGGCGGGCTGCTGGGCAACAGCTGCTACGCCGCCGCCAAAGGGGGCGTGATTGCACTGACCAAAGGCCTGGCACGTGAAGCCGGGCCGTTCAATATCACCGCCAATGCCGTTTCCCCGGCCTTGACCGATACCGACATGACCAGTGCACTGAGCCCTGACGCACGGGCCAGGGTGCTGGCAGACATGCCCCTGGGACGTGCCGGAACACCGCGGGACATTGCCGCTGCAGTGTGTTTCCTGGCATCGGATGCGGCCAGTTTTGTGAGCGGCGAAATCATGGACGTGGACGGTGGGTACATGCGCGACTAATGGGTCGCCATGCCGGTTTTCCGGGTTTTATCGGTCAAATTGAAGCGGGGGCAAGCCGCCCCCGATTTGCCCCAAAACCCGCTGTCTGCTAGTGTCGGCCGGTTTTAACGCCTACCGAGAATGCCGCCATGGCCCGCAAAAAAGCTTCACCGGATTTCGAACAGTCGCTCTCTGACCTGCAAACACTGGTCGAGCGTCTGGAAAATGGCGAGCTGTCGCTGGAAGATTCTCTGACTGCCTTCGAACAAGGCATCCGCCTGACCCGTGACTGCCAGGGCGCATTGGCCCAGGCCGAGCAGAAAGTCCAGATCCTGCTTGAGCGTGATGGTGAGTTGGCACAAGAGCCTTTTGATGCGGAACAGTCCGAATGATTGATGCTTACCAGATCAGCAGCCAGGCCCGCGTCAATGCGGCGCTTGAATGTTTGCTTGTTGCTCCGGCTCCTGAGCTGGCCCGTCTTTACGAGGCCATGCGCTACAGCGTCATGAATGGCGGCAAGCGCGTTCGCCCGCTACTGGCCTATGCCGCTTGCCAGGCCCTGGGCAGCGCCCCCGAGCAAGCCAATGGCGCGGCGTGTGCCGTCGAACTGATCCACGCCTATTCGCTGGTGCATGATGATTTGCCCGCAATGGATGATGACGATCTGCGACGCGGCCAGCCCACCACCCACAAGGCCTTCGATGAAGCCTGCGCCATTCTGGCCGGCGACGGTTTGCAAAGCCTTGCGTTCAGCGCCCTGCTAGACCCCCGACTCAACACCCTGGATGCTGAAACGCGCTTGCGCATGGTGACTGCCCTCGCACAGGCTGCAGGCCCGGCGGGCATGGTCGGCGGCCAAGCCATTGACCTCGGTTCTGTAGGCATGAAGCTCGATCAGGCGGCGCTGGAAAACATGCATCGGCACAAGACCGGGGCCCTGATCGAAGCCAGTGTGCAACTGGGCGCCCTGGCCAGCAGCAACGCGACTGCCGAAAATCTTCAGGCACTGAACATTTACTCGCGAGCCATTGGTCTGGCGTTTCAGGTTCAGGACGACATTCTGGATGTTGAAAGCGATACCGCGACGTTGGGCAAACGCCAGGGCGCCGATATTGCACGCGACAAACCGACCTACCCGGCGCTGATGGGTCTGGAGCAGGCCAAAGGCTATGCACTGGATCTGCGCGACCAGGCACTCAACGCCCTGCGGCATTTTGATGCAGGCGCCGAACCGCTGCGTGAACTGGCGCGATATATCGTTGAGCGCCGCCATTAATCGTCACACTCGGTAATTATTTCTGACAGCTCTAATGCCAAGGTCTTACTAACGAGTGCCAGACTGCGTGGGCAGCTTACGTTCCTTAAGGTAAACTGCCGCCTCTTCTTATACCTATAACGATTCGCCTGATGCCAACGACGTTTCAAGAGATTCCCCGCAACCGTCCGACTACGCCCCTGCTCGACCGGGCAGGCACGCCTGCGGGCCTGCGCCGCCTGGCCGAAGCCGAGCTGGAAACCCTGGCCGATGAGTTGCGCCTGGAATTGCTCTATACCGTCGGCCAGACGGGCGGGCATTTCGGTGCCGGCCTGGGTGTCATTGAGCTGACCATTGCGTTGCACTACGTGTTCGACACCCCGGACGACCGACTGGTGTGGGATGTGGGTCATCAGGCGTATCCGCACAAAATCCTCACGGGCCGTCGCGAGCAAATGGCGTCCTTGCGCCAGAAAGACGGCGTAGCCGCTTTCCCGCGTCGCTCCGAGAGCGAGTACGACACTTTTGGCGTTGGCCACTCCAGCACCTCGATCAGCGCAGCGCTGGGCATGGCCATTGCCGCCCGCCTGCAGAACAGCGACCGCAAGGCGATCGCCGTGATCGGTGACGGAGCGCTGACCGCCGGCATGGCCTTTGAAGCCCTGAACCACGCGCCGGAAGTGGATGCCAACATGTTGGTGATCCTCAACGACAACGACATGTCGATTTCGCGCAATGTGGGGGGGTTGTCCAACTACCTGGCCAAGATCCTGTCGAGCCGCACTTACGCCAGCATGCGCGAAGGCAGCAAAAAGGTGCTCTCGCGTCTGCCTGGCGCGTGGGAAATCGCTCGCCGTACCGAAGAATATGCCAAGGGCATGTTGGTACCCGGCACGCTGTTTGAAGAGCTGGGCTGGAACTACATCGGCCCTATCGATGGCCACGACCTGCCGACCCTGATCGCGACGCTGCGCAATATGCGCGACCTCAAAGGTCCGCAGTTCCTGCATATCGTCACCAAGAAAGGCAAAGGTTTTGCTCCCGCCGAAGCTGACCCGATCGGCTATCACGCCATCACCAAGCTTGAACCGCTGAACGCCCCGAAAGCGGCGCCAAAAGTTGCGAGCGGGCCGAAGTACTCGGCCGTCTTTGGCGAGTGGCTGTGCGACATGGCCGCCGCCGATGAACGCTTGATGGGCATCACTCCGGCCATGAAAGAAGGCTCGGACCTGATCGCTTTCAGCGAACGTTTCCCCAAGCGTTATTTCGACGTGGCGATTGCCGAACAGCACGCCGTGACGTTCGCTGCCGGCATGGCCTGCGAAGGCGCCAAGCCTGTCGTGGCTATTTATTCGACATTCCTGCAGCGCGGTTACGACCAGTTGGTGCATGACGTCGCCGTACAGAATCTGGACGTACTGTTCGCCATCGACCGTGCAGGCCTGGTGGGCGAAGACGGCCCGACCCACGCAGGCAGCTTCGACCTGTCGTTCCTGCGTTGCATCCCGGGCATGGTCATCATGACCCCGAGCGACGAGAACGAACTGCGCAAGATGCTCACCACCGGCCATCTGTACAACGGCCCGGCGGCCGTGCGCTACCCGCGCGGGACCGGCCCGAACGCTCCCATCGAAAAAAACCTTGAGCCGCTGGAAATCGGCAAAGGCGTGATTCGTCGCCAGGGCTCCAAGGTCGCCATGCTGGTTTTTGGCGTGCAACTGGCCGAAGCCTTGCTCGTGGCAGAAAAAATCGACGCCACCGTGGTCGATATGCGCTTCGTCAAACCGATGGATGAAGCACTGGTACGCGAAATGGCTGATAGCCATGAGCTGCTGGTGACCATCGAAGAAAACGCCATCATGGGTGGCGCCGGTGCGGGTGTCAGCGAGTTCCTGGCCCGTGAAAACGTGCTCAAGTCAGTCCTGCACCTGGGCCTGCCGGACATCTATGTTGAGCACGCCAAACCGAGCCAGATGCTGGCCGAGTGCGGCCTGGATGCGCCAGGCATTGAAGCCTCGGTGCGCCAGCGCATGGCATTGCTGGGTCTCTGACCAACCTGTACCTGTAGCCGCTGCCTTCGGGCTGCGATCGAGCCCGAAGGGATCGCGCTTTACATAGCGAAGGTCCTGCGGACCTTATCGCAGCCTGCGGCAGCGGCTACAGGTTTGATACCGAGAGCCCATGAAACACCTTCGTCTGGTTTTAATCCTCAGCAGCCCGTTGCTGGCCAACGCCGCCGAGCGCGAAAACGCGCTCAAACTCCCGCAAACACTGATCACCGGCAATCGTCAGGTTGAAGCGCGCTCCGACAGCAGCAGCGCCAACAGCGTGTTCACCCGTGAAGATATCGACCGCCTGCAACCCACCAGCCTGACCGACCTGCTGGGCCGGGTACCGGGTGTTCAAGTGGCGCGCAGCGGCGGGCGCGGCGGTTTGCCGGGGATTTATATTCGCGGCACCAAGTCGGCACAAAGCCTGGTGCTGGTGGACGGCCAACGCATGGCCAATGCCACTTCGGCCGACAGCAACTTGCAGTACCTGAATATCGATCAGATCGAACGAGTGGAAGTGCTGCGCGGATCGCGATCAGTGATCTACGGCAGTGATGCGATCGGCGGGGTGATTCAGATTTTCACTCGCCGTGGCGCCAATCAGGCCCCGCAGCTTCGAGTCCGCAGCGCGATGGGCAGCTATGGCAGCTCAGACAACAGCGTCGGGATATTCGGTGGTGATGCGCAAACACGCTACAACTTGAGCGCCAGCCTCGAACAGACCGCGGGGATCAACCGTACTCACGAGTCCTTCCCCAGCGACAACGACCATGATGCTTATCGCAACAAGTCACTCAGCCTGAATCTGAGCCACTACCTGAGCGAAGACCTTGAGGTCGGATTGACGGCGATGAAGAACATCGGCAAGACCGAACTCGACAACTCGTTCGGGCGCTGGGACCCGAGCACCATGACAGTCAGCGGCCAGCAACTTTACAGCGACTTCGATATCAGCAGCGTCGCCAGTTTTATCGACGCCCAACTCGCCGAGCGCTGGAATTCACGCCTGGAGCTGGGCCACAGCGAGAACCGTGAAAAAACCCGGGACAAGCTCAGCCCGGACCTCTACAGCTTCAATACCTATCGCGACTCGCTGAACTGGCAAAACAACCTGACGCTGGACGATCAAAACACCCTGATCCTGGGCGCAGACACCTATGAAGACCGCGTGCGCAGCAGTACTGTTTTCGACGAGGACAGTCGCTGGAACCGCGCCGCCTTTATCCAGCACCGCTTCCACGGTGATTACTTTTCGACCGAGCTGGGCCTGCGTCACGACCAGAACCAGCAATTCGGCAGCCACAACACCTGGAGCGCCAGCCTGACTGTACCGCTCAACGCCGACAATGATGTGCTGCTGTCTTACAGCGAAGGGTTTCGCGCACCTACGTTCAATGATTTGTACTACCCACAATTCGGCAACCCGAATCTCAAACCGGAACATTCCAAGAGCTACGAACTGCAGTGGCGCAGTCAGCTGAGTGAAACCAGCCGCCTGGAAACCTCGCTGTACCGTACCGAGATTCGTGACGCGATTGTGGCCGATGCCGACTTCATCCAGCAGAACATCGGCGCAGCACACATCACCGGTTTCGAAAGTGCCTTGCAGCAGGAGTGGTTCGGCTGGCAGAGCAGTCTGGGCATCGCGATCATCGACCCTCGCGATAAAGGCACCGGCCACACGTTGGGCCGTCGCGCACGCCGGACGTTAAGCCTGGATCTGGATCGGCAATTCGACAAGATGGGGGTCGGCGCCAGCTGGCAAGCGGTGAGTAGCAGCTTCAACGATGAAGACAACAAGCAACCCATTGGCGGGTATGACGTGCTGGGACTGCGCGGCAACTGGCAGGCCAGTTCAGAAGTGCGGTTCGATGTGAAGGTCGACAACCTGCTGGACAAGCGCTTCACCCGCGCGCTCTACAGCTATGACGGCAACTACTACGGCTATCGGGAAGAACGGCGCAGCTTGCAGTTGGCCATCACCTGGACCCCCGAGTTATGACACCTGCGGCAGCGACTACAGAGCCTTGATCAACTGCTCACACAATCTGGCGGTCGCTTCCAGCATCTGCGCGCTTGGGCGTTCCAGGCCTTTGTCGGCCAACAACAGCAAACGCCCATGCTTGACCGCATCAATTTGCGGCCAGGCTTTCCAGGCATCCAGCTGCGCCTGGGTGCTGGCAATGATCACCTCGGGATTGCGCTGCAGAACGGATTCAATGCTGACTTGCGGCGCAGGCAGCTTGAGGTCGTCAAACACATTTTTCGCCCCGCACACGGCCAGCGCATCACTGATGATTTGCCCGCCACCGATGGTGTACAGAGGCTGATCCCACACCTGATAGAACACTCGCACCGGCTTGTCGCTCTGATACTGCGCCCGTAACCCGGCAAGACGTTGACGCAACTGGCCAGCCAACTGGTGTCCCCGTGCCGGGCGCCCGAGGGCAGTGGCCAGGGCTTCAAGCTGATCCGCCAATTGTTCGAGGCTACCGGGCTCAGCAATGTAGGTCGGAATCTTCAGGTTACGCAGCTGTTCGCGCTGTGCGATGCCCACACTGCCCGGCCAGAGCAACAGCAGGTCGGGTTGAAGGCTGAGCAGGCGCTCCATGTCCAATTGCCCGTAGCGGCCCACCGAGGGCACGCTGACCAGCTCCGGTAATGGCTCGCCCGCATCCAGACGCCCCACCAGCACATCGGCAGCGCCCAGTTCGACAACCATTTCAGACAAGGAAGGTGAAAGGCTGACCACACGGAGGGTGGCCAGAGAAGGCATGCTGGCGCTCAGCAGCAGAGCCGCCAGCAAGACGCGCATCAGCCGACCTGGCGGGGAATGCGGTAAAGGTAAAACAGGACCAGCGTCGACAAGGCCAGCAGCAACAGGGGCACACCTTCAAGCCCGACAAACACTGCCAGGGCGGCGATCCAGGTGGGCAACCCCGCTGCCAGCAAGGCACGATGACGCACACGGGCCAGCTCATCCCAGGCCGCCGGTTCTTGCGGGGTGTCGAGGGCTTTTTGCAGGTTGATCAGGCCATGTTTGTAAGGCCCGAACGTGCGCAGGGTCGCGAACATGGATGCCACGCCAGCAATAAAGAACGGCATCGTCAGATCAGGCAACAGCGGCTCGGAGTCGCCAAAAAACCAGTTGGCCAGCACCAGCGGGAGCAGGGTCAGTATCAACTGTTGCCACCAGCTGAAGCTCAGGCGCCGACGGCGCTGACCGCGGGTCACGCCGGGTCAGCCTCGTTTTGATGCTGGTTGCCCATCATGTGACCGAGCTTGTTGGCCTTGGTCGCCAGGTACAGTTTGTTGTGCGGGTTGTGCCCCGTGTGCAGCGGAACACGCTCTGCCACGGTGATACCCATATCGGTCAAGGCTTTGACCTTGCGCGGATTGTTGGTCATCAAACGCAACGACTGCACACCTACATGCTCAAGCATCGGCAGGCAGATGGCGTAATCGCGCTGGTCGGCAGCAAAGCCAAGACGCTCGTTGGCTTCAACGGTATCGGCGCCTCCATCTTGCAGCTCGTAGGCACGGATTTTATTCAACAAACCAATGCCACGGCCTTCCTGGCGCAGGTACAACAGCACTCCACGCCCTTCGCGGGCAATGGCCTGCAAGGCCGCTTCGAGCTGAGAACCGCAGTCACAGCGCTGGCTGAACAGGGCATCACCCGTCAGGCATTCAGAATGAACCCGCCCCAACACCGGAGCACCATCGGCCACGTCGCCCAAACTGAGCACAACGTGTTCACGGCCCGTGGTTTTCTCAAGGAAGCCATGCATGGTGAATTCGGCAAAGGGGGTAGGCAACTTGCAAGCGGCAACGAAAACGACGGGCACCGTGTGCTCCTGATCAGTTTGAGGACTGGAAATTCGCAGAGGCGGCATTGTAACAGGAGGTTCCAACAGACGCTTAGGCTGAATTACCGAGGATAAATATCTAAAAGTTTGATGACTTGTGGCACACACAGTACCTGTGGGAGCGGATTTGCTCGCGAAACAGGCGATGGGGTGTATCAGGCTGAACGTGGCGATGTCATCGCGAGCAAGCCCGCTCCCACAGGGTCAAGCATGAAAATGCTGATATCCGCGCACTGCAGGGGTGATGTCTGAGCCATCCGTATCCAGCAGAGTCACGCCCTGCCCTTCGACCACGCGACCAATCACATGGATCGGCCAGCCATCGGCCAGCAACGTCGGCAGTTCAAGCGCGGGCAAGGTGAACGCCAGAACATAATCGTCACCCCCGCTCAACGCCGCTTGCTGCGCACCGCCATCGCCCAGGAACTCTTCCAGCGCCAATGACACGGGCACCCGGTCCAGCTCAATCACCAGACCCGCCTGTGACGCCAAGGCAATATGGCCACAGTCGGCGAGCAGGCCATCGGAGATGTCCAATGCCGAAGTGGCTTTGCCGCGCAATGCCTGACCCAGCGCCAGCTGCGGCTGCGGCGACCAGTAATGGGCCAGCAACGGTTCGCTGATGATCGGCTCGGCGGTACGCTGCCCCAACACCAGCGGCAACGCGCCAGCCCCATTGCCCAGCTCACCGCCCACACACAACAGGTCGCCGGGTCGGGCACCGCTGCGGGTCAGGGCCTGGCCGTTGGGTACCCGGCCGAACACCGTGAGCGTCAGGCATAACGGGCCGCGCGTGGTGTCGCCGCCAATCAGGCGCAGGCCACAGGCTTGGGCCATCATGTTTAATCCGCGGGCATACGCCTCTAACCAATCGGCTTCAACCGTCGGCAAGGTCAGGGCAAGGGTAAAGGCGAGGGGTGTTGCGCCCATGGCCGCCAAATCGCTGGCCGCCACCGCCAGCGAACGCTGACCAAGCAAGAAAGGGTCGCAAGGATCTGCGAAGTGCACCCCGGCTACCAGGGTGTCGGTGGAAATTGCCAGCTGTTCCCCGAAGGGAACATCCAGCAGGGCGCAGTCGTCGCCAATCCCCAGGGCAACACCCTCGCCGCGCTGCGCACAGGGCGCGGCAGCGAAGAAGTTGCGGATCAGCTCAAACTCGCCCATGGCCGACAGCGCCGTTTAGCGCTTGTAAGCCTTTACTTCAGCTTCACGCAAGCGTGGCGCCAGTTTGTCGAGCACACCGTTGACGAACTTGTGGCCGTCGGTGGAACCGAACACTTTAGCCAGCTCGATACCTTCGTTGATCACAACGCGGTAAGGCACGTCGACACGCTTGATCAGCTCCCAGGTGGACAGGCGCAGAACGGACAGCTCAACCGGGTCGAGTTCTTCGATGGTGATGTCCAGGCACGGAATCAGCGCAGCATCGATCTCGCCTTTGTGCGCAGGTACGCCGTGCAGGATTTCACGGAAGTAAGCGGCGTCAACGTCGGTGAAGTCGTTATCGACGCGAAACTGCGCTTCGATCTCGTTCAACGACTGCTTGGCCATGTGCCATTGGTACAGGGCCTGAGTCGCGAGTTGACGCGCTTCACGGCGCTTGGCGCTCTTGGAGGGTTTGCCAGCGTCCGCAGGTTTTGGATCGCGCGGGTTGAAACGATCGCTTTCGTCGGAAATCACTTGGCCTCCAACTGTGCCAACAGGCTGACCATTTCAAGGGCGGACAAGGCAGCTTCAGCGCCTTTGTTGCCGGCTTTGGTGCCGGAACGCTCGATGGCTTGCTCGATCGAATCAACAGTCAGTACACCGAATGCTACCGGTACGCCGAACTGCATGGACACCTGGGACAAGCCCTTGGTGCATTCGCCAGCAACGTATTCGAAGTGCGGAGTACCGCCACGAATCACGGCGCCCAGGGCGATGATGGCGGCGAACTCGTTGCGCTGGGCAACTTTTTGCGCAACCAGCGGGATTTCGAACGCACCCGGCGCACGAATGATGGTGATGTCGCTTTCGTTCACACCGTGGCGAACCAGGGCATCAACGGCACCACTCACCAGGCTTTCGACAACAAAGCTGTTGAAACGGCCAACTACCAGAGCGTAGCGCCCTTTGGGGGCGATGAAGGTACCTTCGATGGTCTTCAGGGTCATTCGGTATGTCTCGTATTAAAGAGCCAGAACGCACTCGCGTGCGTTCTTTAAGGATATTGGGCCACGAATTTCAGACAGGACACGACCGGTCTTTATTCGGAGGGCACGTATTCTACAACTTCCAGATCGAAACCGGATATGGCATTGAACTTCATTGGTGAACTCATGAGGCGCATTTTGCGCACGCCCAGGTCACGAAGGATCTGCGAACCGGCACCGACGATGCTGTAGGTGGTCTGTTTTTTCACCGGCGCGTGGTCCGCGGTTTCGCGGATATTGGCCAGCAGTACGTCGCCATCCAGCGGATGCCCCAACAACAGCACCACACCACTGCCCGCCTCTGCTACCGCGGTCATGGCGGCGCGCAAGCTCCAGCGGCCCGGCTGTTTGACCATCAGCAGGTCACGCAGCGGGTCCATGTTATGCACCCGAACCAGGGTCGGTTCTTCGGCGCAAATCTTGCCCAGGGTCAGGGCCATGTGCACATCGCCTTCGACTGAATCACGATAGGTCACCAAATTGAATTGGCCCAGTTCGCTGTCCAGTGGCTGCTCGGCAATCCGCTGAACGGTACGTTCATGGATCATCCGGTAGTGAATCAGGTCGGCAATGGTGCCGATCTTGATGCCGTGTTCGGCCGCAAAGGTCTCCAGTTCCGGACGACGAGCCATGGTGCCGTCATCGTTCATCACTTCGCAGATCACGCCGCTTGGCTCGAAACCGGCCATGCGCGCCAGGTCGCAGGCCGCCTCGGTGTGACCGGCGCGGGCCAGAGTGCCGCCCGCCTGGGCCATCAGCGGGAAGATGTGGCCAGGGCTGACGATGTCTTCGGCCTTGGCGTCCCTGGCCGCAGCCGCTTGCACGGTGCGCGCGCGGTCAGCGGCGGAAATGCCGGTGGTCACGCCGGTAGCCGCTTCGATCGATACGGTGAACTTGGTGCCAAAGCCGGAGCCATTGCGCGGCGCCATCAATGGCAGCTTGAGCAGCTCGCAGCGCTCGCGGCTCATCGGCATGCAGATCAGCCCACGGGCGAAGCGCGCCATGAAGTTGATGTGCTCGGCCTTGCAGCACTCGGCGGCCATGATCAGGTCGCCTTCGTTCTCGCGGTCTTCGTCATCCATGAGGATGACCATCTTGCCTTGGCGGATGTCTTCAACCAGTTCTTCGATGCTGTTGAGCGCCACGCGGCACCCCCTTAAGTCAGGATTTGAGGTAGCCGTTGGCGGCCAGAAAACTTTCGCTGATGCCACCCGAGGTCGGCTCGGCGGCTTTGTCGCCCAGCAGCAGACGCTCAAGGTAACGCGCCAGCAAATCGACTTCGAGGTTGACCCGGCGACCCGGACGGTAGTCGTCCATGATGGTTTCGCTCAGGGTGTGCGGAATGATGGTCAGGGAGAACTCGGCGCCATTGACCGAGTTCACGGTCAGGCTGGTGCCGTCGACCGTGATCGAGCCTTTGTGGGCGATGTACTTGGCCAGTTCCTTGGGCGCACGGATACGAAACTCGATGGCACGGGCGTTCTCTTCACGGGAGATCACTTCACCCACGCCATCAACGTGACCGCTCACCAGATGACCACCCAGGCGCGTGGTCGGCGTCAGGGCTTTTTCCAGGTTGACCCGGCTGCCGCTTTTCAGATCGTTGAACGCGGTGCAGTCCAGGGTTTCGCGGCTGACGTCAGCCGCAAAGCCGTTGCCCGGCAGTTCAACGGCGGTCAGGCACACGCCATTGATCGCGATGCTGTCGCCGAGTTTGACATCGCTCAGGTCGAGCTTGCCGGTGTCGATGGAAACTCGCACATCACCGCCCTTGGGGGTCAATGCACGGATGCTGCCGATGGATTCGATGATGCCGGTAAACATGGCGTTCCCCTTGAGAACAAAGCCTGCGTAAAACGAAGACCGAGAATTATACGCTCGCTGGCGGCACGGGAATGGCGGTGACTCGCCAGTCATCGCCCACCGCGCGCATTTCAGTGATTTTGAGCAATGGTGCTTCGCTCATGTGGGTCAACGGCAGCTCAAGCAGTGGCCGGGCTGTGGAGCCCAAGAACTTGGCCGCGACGAAGATCTGGTACTCATCGACCAGGCCTTGATCGGCAAATGCCCCGGCCAGGCGCGGACCGGCCTCGACCAGCACTTCGTTGACGCCGCGTGCCGCCAGCGCAACCAGCAATTTGCGCAGATCAACCTGGCCGTTGGCACCGTGGATCACCAGGCATTCGGGCCCCGTGCGGTACTGCTCGGCAGGTGGCACGCAGGTGGCGACCAGCGCCGGGCCAGCCTTGAAAAACGGCGCATCCAGCGGCACCCGCAAACGCCCGTCGATCAGTACCCGCAGCGGCGGCCGGCTGAGCGCCAATGCCGTCAGCTCAGGGCTCAGACCCAGCTCGGGGCCACGCACGGTCAGGCGCGCGCCGTCGGCCAGAACCGTGTCGGCACCGGTCAGTACGACGCTGGCCTGGGCCCGCAGACGCTGTACCGCAGAGCGCGCCTCGGGACCGGTGATCCACTGGCTTTCGCCATTGGCCATCGCGGTGCGACCATCAAGGCTCATCGCCAGCTTGACCCGCACAAACGGCAGGCCATGTTCCATGCGCTTCAGGAAGCCCGGGTTCAGCGCCCGGGCATCGGCTTCCAGCACACCGCTGAGCACTTCAATCCCGGCGTCGGCCAGACGCTTGAGGCCGCGCCCGGCGACTTCCGGATTGGGGTCCTGCATGGCCGCAACCACACGCGCCACGCCAGCCGTGATCAGGCCTTCGGCGCACGGCGGGGTGTGGCCGTGATGGCTGCACGGCTCAAGGGTGACATAGGCCGTGGCGCCACGGGCCAGCTCGCCCGCTGCGCGCAGGGCGTGGACTTCTGCATGGGGCTCGCCGGTGCGCACATGCCAGCCTTCGCCAACGATCTGCCCGTCACGCACGATCACGCAACCGACACGCGGGTTGGGATGGGTGGTGTACAAACCGTTGCGCGCCAACTCGATGGCGCGGGCCATGTAATGGATGTCTAAAATCGATTGTTCAGGGGACTGGGTCATTCTTTGGAAGGCTCACGGGCAAGTCGGTCGATCTCTTCGCGGAACTCGTTCAAGTCCTGGAAGCGTCGATAGACCGAGGCAAAGCGGATATAGGCCACTTCGTCGAGCTTTTGCAGCTCGCCCATGACCAGTTCACCAACAACCAGCGATTTGACTTCACGTTCGCCGGTGGCGCGTAGCTTGTGCTTGATTCGGGCAAGGGCGGCTTCAAGGCGCTCGACACTCACCGGGCGCTTTTCCAGCGCCCGCTGCATGCCGGCGCGCAGCTTATCTTCGTCGAAGGGCTGACGACTGCCGTCTTGCTTGATCAGACGGGGTAACACCAACTCGGCTGTTTCAAAGGTGGTGAAACGTTCACCACAGGCCAGGCATTCGCGCCGGCGACGCACCTGGTCGCCCTCGGCGACCAGACGCGAGTCGATGACTTTAGTGTCGTTGGCACCGCAGAAGGGACAGTGCATGGTGGCAGCCAACAAAAATGGGGAGCGCCATGTTAGCGCATCCCACTGGCAAGACAAGCCATAGGCTTTACGGTATACAGACGGGCTACTATGTTTTACACCATCTGTTACATCGACTGACCTGCTGCTGGAGCCGTGTATGCCGCTACGAACGCTTGTTTTGCTGTGCCTTGCCAGTTTGCTGGTGGCTTGTAGCAGTGAGCCACCCAAATCGGCACAGCCCCAAGTGCTGACGCAGCCAAAAACCGACGCCCCGGCTGACCTTGGCCCGCTACCGGCGTATCAGCGCGAGTTGAGTGGCGTACTGACTGGCGCGCCGGCAGGCGCCGAGGTTGAGCTGGCCATACTGATCGTCGACGACCGCGGACGCCCCCAAGGACTGATGGCCAGCAGCAAAATCATCGGCAACAACCAGGCCCTGCCATTCAAGCTGCGATTCAACCCCGAGGCCTTCCCCGCCGGTGCGCGGGTCGAACTGCGCGGACGCGCCAGCCAGTCCGGGCAACTGATCCTGCACCTGCCTTCACGGATTATCAGCCAGCCCACTACGCAGGCGCTGGGGACCCTGGCACTCGTCAAAGCGCCATGAACACACCGCTAGACCTGCAGCAGTCGCTAGGCGAGTTATTGGGTGATGCGCAACTGGTCATCACCGACTTGCCGGACACCGCGCTCAAGCTCTGGTTGATCGATGCGCACAATATGGATCGCGCCTTCACCCCTGACGAAACCCGGCGCATTCTCTACGAGCCGCCCTATTGGGCGTTTTGCTGGGCCAGCGGGTTGGCGTTGGCGCGCTTTCTGGCCGATCGGCCGCACTGGGTCAAAGGCAAGCGCGTGCTGGATTTTGGTGCTGGCTCCGGCGTCGCGGGGATTGCTGCTGCCCGGGCCGGGGCGCTGGAAGTCGTGGCCTGCGACCTTGACCCGCTGGCGCTGGCAGCATGCCGGGCAAATGCGCAACTCAATGATGTGGAGCTCGGCTATTCCAGGGACTTTTTTGCCGAGGCCGACCGGTTTGACCTGATCCTGGTGGCTGACGTGCTGTATGACCGCGAAAACCTGCCGCTGCTGGATCACTTCCTCGCCCGCGGCCAACAGGCGCTGGTCGCTGATTCCCGGGTGCGTGACTTCAGGCATCCGCTGTATCGGCAGCTGGAAATGCTCAAGGCACTGACCTTGCCCGATCTGGCCGAACCCCACGAATTTCGCAACGTCAGCCTGTATCACGCGCAACGCGAACCAACGCCTTTCAGCGCTCGCGTCCAGCCTTTATAGTTGCCCTCATTTACCTGCTTCGAGACACATAATGAATCAGCCTACGCCCTCTTTCAGCTTCGACGTAACCTCCGCTGACTTCGACAAACTGGTTGTACAGGCGTCTTTCGAGCAGCCCGTGCTGGTGGATTTCTGGGCCGAGTGGTGCGCGCCCTGCAAGGTGATGCTGCCGATCCTGGAACAAATCGCCGAGGACTATCAGGGCGAGTTGCTGCTGGCCAAGGTCAATTGCGATGTCGAGCAGGACATTGTGGGCCGTATCGGCATTCAGACTTTACCCACGGTCGTGCTGTTCAAGGACGGCAAGGTGGTCGACGGGTTCCAGGAAGCACAGCCTGAATCGGCGATCCGCGCCATGCTCGCCCCCCACGTGGTCATGCCTGAACCTGAGGTAGAAGACCCGCTGGTACAGGCCCAGGCGCTATTTGCCGAAAGCCGTTTTGCCGATGCCGAAGCCCTGCTCAAAAGTATCCTGACCGAAGACAACAGCAACGCCAAGGCACTGATCCTGTACGGCCGTTGCCTGGCCGAGCGCGGTGAGTTGACTGAAGCGCAGGCCGTGCTGGATGCCGTCAAAAGCGACGAGCACAAAGCCGAACTGGCAGGAGCCAAGGCTCAGCTGACGTTTTTGCGTCAGGCGGCAGACTTGCCGGATGTTGCCGATTTGAAAACCCGCGTGGCGCAAAACCCGCAGGACGATGAAGCGGCGTACCAACTGGCGATTCAGCAATTGTCGCGCCAGCAATATGAAGGGGCTCTGGACGGCTTGCTGAAGTTGTTTACCCGCAACCGCAGCTATAACGAAGGCATCACCCACAAGACGTTGCTGCAAGTGTTCGACCTGCTGGGCAACGATCACCCGCTGGTCACCACGTACCGCCGCAAACTGTTTGCTGCGCTGTACTAAACGCCGATACATCTCTGTAGCAGTTGCCGAGGGAACGAGGCTGCGTTCGGCGGCAGCTGCTACAGGGTTTTTGTTACGCCCCGTCAACCCAGCTATAGATCGGTGAGTCTGCACCGCTGATCACCTTGACCTCGGCACAATGACGCAGGCGCACCAACAAGCGCTTGCCAGCGCCCGTACTGCCGGTCAGCGCTTCAAGCTGGCCCAGCAGTTCAGGCCCGGTCATCTGGCCAGCCTTGCGCAGCAAGTCTTTGGTCGTTTCCCATACCGCATCGTCCTGACTCGCGGGCTTGGCAGGTGGCGCAGCGGCCGGCGCATCACCCACAGGCAACTGCGCACCCAGCTTCGCCCAATCGCTATCATCCAGCTCCACCGTCAAATCGACCGGCCAGTCACCTATCGTTCCGCGAATGCGCACCATCGTTGTGCTCCTGAAATTTCATGAAGCCATGCTCCCATGCGTCTTGCGTAACGCCAAGCACACGGGCAAACTCTCGCAACACTTGTTATAAGATCACATAACAAAACATTCATATTTCTTGCTGGAGTGCTCCCATGCGCCGTTTGCTTCTTGCTTTGCCGTTTGCCTTGTTGCCGCTGGCGATGGCTCACGCCGCCGACGATCACGATCACGATCACGACCATGAACACGGCAGCCTGGCGCCCCATGAGCATGGCGTGGGAAGCTTGAATGTGGCGCTGGACGGTCAGACACTGGAACTGGACCTCGACGGTCCGTCAATGAATCTGGTGGGCTTTGAACACGTGGCCACGACCCAAGATGATAAAGCCAAGGTCAGTTTGGCCCGTAAACAACTGGAAGACCCGCTGGTACTGTTCAGCATCCCGAAGGCAGCTGGCTGCATAGCTGACGATCAGGAGCTCAAGAGCCCGTTGTTCGAACCGGCTCCTGAAGAAGGCGCAGCCAAGGGCGAGCACCACCATAGCGATATCGAAGCCCACTACGCGTTTACGTGCAGCAAACCGGATGCTCTGAAAGCCCTGGACCTGACCCAGTTTTTCAAGACATTCCCCGGCACTCATAAATTCAAGGTACAACTGATCGGCCCAAGCGGTCAGCAAGCGGTGGAAGTGACGGCCAAGGCACCTACGCTGAAGTTTTAAATACCCGCCCCTCTGTGGGAGCGGGCTTGCTCGCGATGGCGTCACCGTGCTTTCACTGAAAGCCCGCAGCGTCTGAATCGCGAGCAAGCCCGCTCCCACACACCCCCCCCGATGACACAGGCGATTTCCTCCCCCCATGACCCAAGCACTTATCGAACTGAGCGACCTGAGCTTCAGCTGGCCGGGACACCCCGTGCTGCTGGATATCCCGGCGTTTCGCCTGGAACCCGGTGAAACCCTGTTTCTCAAAGGCCCCAGCGGTAGCGGTAAAACCACACTGCTGGGCTTGCTGGGCGGGGTTCAAAAAGCCAACCGGGGCACGATCCGCTTGCTGGGCCAGGAACTGAGCGAGCTAGGCTCGGGGGCGCGCGATCGTTTTCGGGTTGATCACACGGGCTATATCTTTCAGCAGTTCAATCTGCTGCCGTTTTTATCGGTTCGCGAGAACGTTGAACTGCCTTGCCATTTTTCCAAACTACGCGCCAGCCGTGCCGTGCAGCGTCATGGCAGTGTGGATAACGCCGCACAAACCCTGCTCGCACATTTGGGCCTCAAAGACCCGGCGCTGCTGGAACGACGCGCAGATTCACTTTCGATTGGCCAGCAGCAGCGTGTCGCCGCCGCCCGCGCACTGATCGGCCAGCCCGAACTGGTGATTGCCGACGAACCCACTTCCGCGCTGGATGCCGACGCCCGTGAAGCCTTTATCCAGTTGCTGTTTACCGAGTGCCGCGAGGCTGGCGCCAGCCTGCTGTTTGTCAGTCACGATCAAAGCCTGGCCCCCCTGTTCGACCGCAACCTGTCGTTGTCTGAACTCAATCGCGCTGCAACAAAGGTAGAGGTCTGAGATGTATCTGTTTCGTCTAGCGCTGGCCAGTCTGGCTAACCGTCGCTTTACCGCACTGCTGACTGCCTTCGCCATTGCCCTTTCGGTGTGCCTGCTGCTGGCAGTCGAGCGGGTGCGCACCGAAGCCAGGGCCAGCTTTGCAAGCACCATCAGCGGCACAGACCTGATCGTTGGCGCCCGCTCAGGCTCGGTCAACCTGCTGTTGTATTCGGTGTTTCGCATCGGCAATGCCACCAACAATATTCGTTGGGACAGCTTTGAGCACTTCGCCAACAACCCGAAAGTGAAATGGGCAATTCCCATGTCCTTGGGCGATTCTCATCGTGGTTATCGGGTGATGGGCACCAACGAGAACTACTTTGAGCACTACCAGTACGGCCACAAGCAAAACTTGAAACTGGACAATGGCCGCGCCTTTGCAACCGATCCGTTCGAGGTGGTACTGGGCGCCGAAGTCGCCGAGGCCCTGCACTACAAACTGGGGGACAAGCTGGTGCTGGCCCATGGCGTGGCAGCGATCAGCCTGGTCAAGCATGACGACAAACCGTTCACCGTGGTCGGTATTCTCAAGCGCACCGGCACCCCGGTTGACCGCACACTGCATATCAGTCTTGGCGGCATGGAAGCGATTCACATCGACTGGCATAACGGGGTGCCCGCCCAGGGTAGCGGACGTGTCAGCGCGGACCAGGCACGCAATATGGACCTCACGCCACAGGCCATCACCGCTTTCATGCTGGGCCTGAACAGCAAGATTTCAACCTTTGCCCTGCAACGTGAAATCAATGAGTTTCGCGGCGAGCCCATGATGGCCATTTTGCCAGGCGTAGCCCTGCAAGAACTCTGGAGCCTGATGAGCACCGCTGAAAAGGCGCTGTTTGTGGTTTCGCTGTTCGTGGTGTTGACCGGGTTGATCGGCATGCTCACGGCGATTTTGACCAGCCTCAATGAGCGTCGGCGCGAGATGGCGATTCTGCGCTCCGTGGGCGCACGGCCCTGGCACATCGCAACCCTGCTGATCTTCGAAGCGCTCGCGCTGGCATTGGCCGGAGTGATTGCTGGCGTTGGTTTGCTGTATGTGTGCATTGCCATTGCACAAGGCTACGTGCAATCCAATTACGGGCTGTATTTGCCACTGGCATGGCCAAGTGAATATGAATGGACGCTGCTGGGCGGTATTCTGGCGGCGGCCCTGCTGATGGGCTGCGTGCCCGCATGGCGCGCCTACCGACAATCGCTGGCCGATGGCCTGTCCATTCGTTTATGAGCTTATGTTTATGAAAAGGTCTGCACTGTCACGCGCAGTACTGGCGCTGTTACTGCTGGTGGCCACACCGCTGTGGGCGGCCGAGCCAAAAGAGCTGACATGGTCAGAGATGATCCCGGCGGATGCGCCGCCTGAAGCCCCGGACATGACACCCTTGCACGACTTGTCTCAAATGGGTGACATGGAGACCGCACCAGCAGCCAGACAGGACTTGCCCAATGCGCCGGTGGTCCCGGCGCTGGACGGCCAACTGATCCGCCTGCCGGGCTATATCGTGCCCCTTGAAGTCAGCGAAGACGGCCGTACCACCGACTTCTTACTGGTGCCCTACTTCGGCGCCTGTATCCACGTACCACCACCACCGTCCAACCAGATCGTGCATGTAACCAGCAAAGAGGGCGTCAAACTCGAGGAGTTGTACCAGCCGTACTGGATCGTAGGCGCGATGCAGGTCAAGGCCAGCACCAGCGAACTGGCCGATGCGGGCTATCAGATGGATGCGCAGAAAATCGTGGTGTACGAGTTGCCTGAGTAAATCAAAAGCCCCGTGCACTCTTGGCAACTAACGAATTTTTCACAACCTCATCTTTTCATTGAGCTGGGTCAACTGAACGGAGCTGCGGGCTCATTACCATTGGTTATATAAATTTTAAATATCCCAATGGAGCTCCCATGCACAAGTCTTTGCTCAGCGCAGCCGCCCTTGCGCTCGCTGTCGTCGCCCCTCTTGCTCACGCACACACCGAAGGCGACATCATCCTGCGTGCCGGTGCCATCACCGTAAACCCGAAAGCCGACAGCTCCAGCGTCAAGGTTGATCAGGGCCCATTGGCAGGCACCGATCTGGGCGGCAAGGCGACCATGAGCAGCGACACGCAACTGGGTCTCAACTTTGCTTACATGATTACCGATCATGTGGGTATTGAACTGCTGGCGGCAACGCCGTTTGAACATGACGTCAAACTCAAGGGCACCGGCCTGGATGCGGCCAACGGTAAGCTGGGCAGCCTCAAGCACTTGCCGCCGACCCTGAGCGTTGTTTACTACCCACTGGACTCCAAGTCGGTGTTCCAGCCTTACGTCGGTGCCGGTATCAACTACACCTGGATCTACGACGAGCACGTCGGTAGCAGTGCCAGCGCCGCAGGTTTCGACAACTTCAAGGCGAAAAACTCCTGGGGCATGGCATGGCAGCTGGGCGCTGACTACATGCTGACCGACAACATCATGATCAACGCCCAGGCACGCTATATCGATATCGATACCCGCGCGACCGTAGAAAACAACGGCGTTGCACCGGGCACACGCGCCAAGGTCAACGTTGATGTAGACCCGTGGGTTTACATGGTAGGCCTGGGCTACAAGTTCTAAGCCAGCCACCCATAAAAAAGGCGCCCGAAAGGCGCCTTTTCTTGTGGGCAAAAAACCCTTAGCGGCCCAGCAGGCGCGCCAGCCCGACACTCATCGGTGTGGTTTCGCCCAGCGTGAAGCGCTGCAACAGACGGGTGTTATCGGCACGGGAATGACGGATATCGCCAGAGCGGGCCGGACCGAAGGTGATAGGTGGCAGTGGGCCTACGACTTCACTCAGGGCTTCAAGCATTTGTTTGAGGGTGGTGGCCTTGTTCAGACCAACATTCACTGCCCCCTCCTCAACCTCCCGAGCCTCAATAGCCTGAACCAGAAGTTTGACTACATCCCCCACGTACACGAAGTCACGAGTTTGCTCGCCATCGCCAAAAATGGTGATGGGCAGGCCCTTTTCAGCACGCTCGCTGAAAATGCTGATCACGCCGGAGTACGGTGAGGATGGATCCTGGCGTGGACCAAAGATATTGAAGAAGCGAAAAATGACCGGTTCCAGGCCGTGTTGGCGGCGGTAGAAATCCAGGTAGTACTCGCTGGACAGCTTGTCGGCTGCGTAAGGCGTCAACGGCGCTTTTGGCGTGTCTTCGACGATCGACTCACCTTCGCCATTATTGCCGTACACCGCAGCACTGGACGCGAATACAACACGCTTGATGCCCGTTTCGCGCATGGCTTCGCACACGTTCAGGGTGCCGATGAAGTTGCTCTGATGCGTGCGTACCGGATCGTCCACCGACGCCTGCACCGAAGCGACCGCTGCCAGATGAACCACGGCACTGCAACCGGCCATGGCCTTGGTCACCAGTGCGGCATCAGCCACATCACCTTCAATCAGTTCGAGACGCGAGTTGTCCATTGGCAGATTGCTGCGCTTGCCTGTGGACATGTCATCGAGAATTCTTACGGAGTAGCCCTTGGCCAGCAAGGCATCTACCAGATTGGAACCAATAAAGCCGGCGCCACCGGTGATTAAAACGGGAGCATCAACCATGACGATAAAACCTGTCCAGTAAAGCGGGAAGAGCCGCACGCCATGCGCGAGGCTTGATCCCGAAGGTGTGTAGAATTTTTTTGCAGGCCAGCACCGCGTGCTGGGGCTCTTCAGCCGCATCCGGCCGCGCGGCATGGGCCTGGGGCGTAGGTGCCTCAACTGCCAGCGGGTGCAGATTGCGCGCCTCGGCCAGAATCGCCTGCCCCAGCGCCAGCGGCGTCGTCGCTTCATGTCCGGCGTAGTGGTAAGTGCCCCACAGAGGCGCCGCACAATCAAGCTGCTTGAGTACAGAGATAATAACCCGTGCGGCGTCGTCCACCGGTGTCGGGTTGCCCCGTCGGTCATCGGCCATCAGCAGTTCGCCCGGTTTTTCGGCCTGGGCCAGAAACCGCCCAAGGGTACCGTCGGGGCTGTCATCAAGTAACCAGCCAAAACGCAGCAGCACGTGTTGTGGGCAAATGGCCCTCACACTTTGCTCGATGCGCCACAGGGCCTGACCGCGCAACCCGAGCGGAACGGGCTCGTCTTTCTCGCTGTAGGCCGTGGCTCGCGACCCATCGAAAACTCGATAGCTGGAAGGCTGCAGCAAGGTGATGCTGTGGTGCTGGCACAACTCGGCCAGACGCTCGACAGCACGCTCTTGGGCGCCAAGGCGTGCCTCGCTCACGGACTGCGCCTGGAACCAGTCGAAGTAGTACGCAAGGTTGATGACAGCATCCGGGCGGGTGTCATCGAGCAGCTGCGTGAGGCTCGCGGCGTCCCAACCGTCTTGCGGTGGACGCGGGGCAAGGAAATTAATGTCTTCCTCGGCACCCAGACGAATCAGCGCCTGCCCGAGGGCATTTCCGCCGCCCAATAACATAAGGCGCATTCGCATAAAGTATGCAGACTCAGTCTATTCAGAACGGTGATGTATACCAGAAAATCAGCCGTGAAAGCTGCTGACCATGATCAAGATAGCCGCATTTTGCGGGTTTCTGCCCCGCGCGTCACTGACAAACTGCCCCCATGCAGTTGGTCCTCACTGTGATCTCGGCGGGATGTCTGAAAGCAATACCGCAGGCCGTTGAGCCAAAGAGTCCGTTTGCGATGCTTGTTCCGACTCACGCACGGGCATCAGAAACCCCTGTGGATAATGTTGCGCAAAATGCACGTCCGGCGACTTATCCACAAGCTTTTTAAGCCGGTCATTGAACGCCCGGCTAACGGTGTTCTGCGCCCCGGACAGGGTGCGGAACTGCGCAGTAATCGTCACCCCGTCCAGGGTCATGCTGTCGACACCAAAGATGGTCAACGATCCCTGCAAGCTGAGACTCAGCAATGGATCGCCAGTGATCTGATTCCCCGCCTCCCGGATCAGAGCCGTCGCTTTATCCATGTCGGTGTCGTAGGTGAACTGCACTGAAAAAAATGCGTAGGCAAACTGCCGGGAGTGGTTGATCACCGCCTTGATCTGACCAAACGGCACCGAGTGGACAAAGCCTCGCGAGTCCCGCAGGCGCAACGTACGGATGGTCAGCCCCTCGACCGTACCCGCGTGGGAAGAGTCGACCACCACCCAATCGCCGACCGAAATGGTGTCTTCAATGATGATGAACAACCCGGTAATGACATCTTGCACCAACTGTTGAGAGCCAAAGCCGATCGCCAGGCCGATAACCCCGGCCCCCGCCAGGAAGGGAGCTACGTTCACCCCCAGATTGGCCATAGTGGTGATGGTACAGATCACCACCAACACCACTTTGATCGCATTGCGGGCCAACGGCAGGATGGTTTTGATCCGCGTGCTGGGTTCGTGGGTGCCACGCCGGTTGGTCGTGGGCTCCAGTGCTTGTTGAATGGCCGTGTCGAGCACGACCCATGACAGCCAGGTCACCAGGAAAATCAGCAGGATGTGCCCCAGTGAGTCACTGATAACCCTGCCGGTGCTGCTGTCCGATGCAAAGGCCAGCAACGAGAAACCCCAGATTTTCGCCAAGAGCTCAATAAAGCTCACTGCCAGGACAATGCGCAACAAGGCGTAAACCACATTTATAAAGCGATCTTTGTAGGCTCCGGAGCTTCGAATTCTCGTGCGAAATGAATGATGCAGAATCGTACTCAGAAATACCGTGCCGATCAGCAATCCGGATGTCAGCAGCGCATTGCGCAAAGCACGCTCACTGCCCTCACCCACGCCCAGCAAGTTGAGTGCCGTTGCCAGCAGCATCAGCAACAGGGGCCAATACCAGAGCACCGAAAAAATGCGCAATGACTCTTGCAATGCGGGCTGCCCCAGACGCTGGGCCAAGGCCCTGTTACGAAACAGATGAGCGACGGGACGGCGAAGCCGGACTGCCAAAAAGGCCAGAATGGCGCATGCCAGCAACCCTGAAAAAACCGAGAGGCAACTGGTAATGTTGCCGCCAATTTCCTGAGTGATTTGCGGGCTGTTCATGGCATCACTCAGGGCTGCCAAAAAGCCGATGAAAAATAGCGGACGCATGGCGTACTCGCGAATGATCTGGACTGCGATCCGCTTGTGTTCCACCTCAAACATCGTATTCAGTGACAGCACCAGTGCCGAGCAGAACACCCCTGCACTGCTCGCATAGGACAGGCTAAGCGCCAGCGAACGGCCAAGGGTGTCGTTCAGAAAACGACTGACATACAGCGTCAACACTATGCTCAGCAGCGCAGGCACCAGATAAGGCAGCCCGAAACCGATAAACGCTTGTATCCGCTCCCGGCTGTTAATGCGTCGGCTCTTGCCCAGATAAATTGCCAGCCAACGTCCCGCCAGCATTAATCCGATGAACGCGCCTGCCCAGATCAAGGACAACAGGAAAAAGTCCCACACACCGCTCCACGAGGGATGAGTCGATGCCTGGATTACCAGGGCCTCAACCTCTTCTGCAGCCCGCTTGGAGCGCAAACTCCAGGCGCTCAACTGCTCCACGCTGGAGCCCAGCTGGCTCTGCACCTCATCCATACCGGCACCCAGGGCACCCAGCAAGCCGCCATCGACCAGAACCGGCGGCTTACCGTCAGACTCTTCGGCTTTCATGATGGAGGCCAGCGTAGGCGCTGCCTTAACAATACCGTTGCCTGTTAACAACAGGATGAGGAACAAACATGCTGTTTTGAATGTGAGCAAACCCGGAGATCCCCCTGGACAAGTCTGGCGAGCAGATCGCAACCAGCCAAAAATTCAGCTGGCAACTCGACGCGCAGTTCCCGGTACAGCGTAGTCAATACACGGATTAACCCCGCACCTTCGTGCGAAAACTCTCTCATATGCAACTCAAGCGCGCCCTGTCACGGGTCAACCGTGCCCTCCCTTCCAAATGCGCGGCACAAAAAAAGGCCCGTCGCTGTGTCAGCGACGGGCCTTTTTCAGTACTTCAATGCAGCTCGAAAGCTACAAATCAGAATGGAATATCATCATCGAAGCTGTCGAAGTCCGGAGCAGGTTGTGGTGCCTGCTGTTGCGGCGCTGGACGCGACTGCTGCTGAGGCTGCTGTTGCGGCGCAGGGCGTTGAGCCTGCTGACGCGGAGCGGATTGCTGTTGCTGGTAGTTGTTACCACCGCCCTGGTTTTGCTGGTCGCCCTGTGGACGGCCACCCAACAGCTGCATGGTGCCTTGCATGTCGACCACGATTTCGGTGGTGTAACGCTTGATACCGTCTTTTTCCCACTCGCGGGTCTGCAGCTTGCCTTCGATGTAAACCTGCGAACCCTTGCGCAGGTATTCGCCAGCGATTTCGGCAACTTTGCCGAACATCGATACACGGTGCCATTCAGTCTTTTCGACTTTCTGACCGGTCTGCTTGTCAGTCCACTGTTCGCTGGTTGCCAGACTCAGGTTGGTCACGGCATTACCGTTAGGCAAGTAGCGAACTTCGGGATCCTGGCCGCACGTGCCGACCAATATAACTTTGTTAACCCCACGGGCCATAACGTTCTCCTAGGCTTCGCACGTCGGCGCTGGGTTAACCAACTGCTCGAGTGTCGCGCGATCCAATAGTTCGGTGTCCAATTTGATATAAATCGCAGCTTCTTCAGCCACGATCACTGCATCTGTAACGCCAGCAACTGCCTTCAAACGCTCGGTCAGACCTGCTTCGCGGAGCGCCTCAGGCGATAACGGCAAGCGCAGGCTGGTTACATATGGTGGTTCACGCATGGTAACAGCAAAGGCCAACCAGAGTGCAGCCAGACCTGCGCCTCCAAGGAACACAACCGACAAACCGCCATGCTGGAATAACCAGCCGCCGAGTATGCCACCCAGTGCCGAACCCAGGAATTGACTGGTGGAATAGACCCCCATCGCCGTGCCCTTGCCACCCGCCGGTGAAACTTTGCTGATCAGCGAAGGCAATGAAGCCTCAAGCAGGTTGAACGCGGTAAAGAACACTACGGTACCAATCACCAATGCGCGCAAGCTGTCGCCAAACTGCCAGAAGAATAGCTCAGTGAGCATCAACGTCGCGACGGCACCGAGTAAAACTCGTTTCATTTTGCGTTTCTTTTCGCCATAGATAATGAACGGGATCATGGCGAAGAAAGAAATCAGCAAGGCTGTCAGGTACACCCACCAGTGCTGCTCCTTGGGCAGTCCGGCCTTTTCGACCAGAGCCAGCGGCAACGCGATAAAGCTCGACATCAACATGGCGTGCAACACAAAAATGCCGAGATCCAGACGCAGCAGGTCGGGATGGCGCAAGGTTGGCAGCAAAGCCTGCCTGGCCACGCCGGACTCGCGGTGCTGCAAGGTCCCGGTCGAGCGCGGCACCATGAACATGACAATCACGATCCCCAGCAGTGCCATGGCACCTGTCGCCAGAAACAGGCCAGACAGACCAAAGGCACGGGTCAGCAGTGGCCCCACGACCATTGCAACCGCAAATGACAAACCAATGGTCATGCCGATCATGGCCATCGCCTTGGTGCGGTGCTGCTCACGGGTGAGGTCAGACAAAAGCGCCATAACTGCAGCAGAAATTGCACCCGCCCCCTGCAGGATTCGTCCCGCGATAACGCCCCAAATCGAATCTGAGTTAGCCGCCAGCACGCTACCCAAGGCGAAGACAATCAGCCCCAGATAAATGACCGGGCGCCGTCCAATACGGTCGGAAATCACACCAAACGGGATCTGAAAAATGGCTTGGGTCAGGCCATAAGCGCCAATTGCCAGACCTATCAGGGCGGGCGTCGCACCGGCAAGGTCCATCCCATAGGTTGCCAAAACCGGCAACACCATAAACATGCCTAGCATACGGAAGGCGAACACCAGGGCCAGACCGCTTGCCGCTCGGGTCTCGCCGCTACTCATGCGTTCGCTGTGGGGATCGTGCATGGAAAAACCTCATGTGAACCGGCGGCGATTCTATCAGTCCCATCGAGTAACAGCACATACGCGAGAGAGCCGCGACGCTTTGTCACGCAAAAGTTATAAAGGCTGCTTGAATGACATCGTGCCATCAAGGCCTGCACAGCTTTCATACAGATCCGTATACTCATTCGTTTACGTTATGCCCGCCAAGCGAGGCCGCAGTGGACAAGATCCTGATACGTGGGGCACGAACCCACAACCTGAAGAACATCGACCTGACCCTGCCAAGGGACAAACTGATCGTCATCACCGGACTGTCTGGCTCCGGCAAATCATCCCTGGCGTTTGACACTTTGTACGCTGAAGGCCAGCGCCGTTATGTCGAGTCGTTGTCCGCCTATGCGCGGCAGTTCCTTTCCATGATGGAAAAGCCTGACGTCGATACCATCGAAGGTCTGTCGCCAGCGATATCCATCGAGCAAAAATCGACTTCGCACAACCCGCGCTCCACGGTTGGCACCATTACCGAAATTTACGATTACCTGCGCTTGCTGTACGCCCGCGTCGGCATCCCCCGCTGCCCGGATCACGACATCCCCCTTGAAGCCCAGACCGTCAGCCAAATGGTCGATCTGGTGCTGGCGCAGCCTGAAGGCAGCAAACTGATGTTGCTGGCTCCGGTCATTCGCGAGCGCAAGGGTGAACACCTCTCCGTATTCGAAGAGCTGCGGGCCCAGGGCTTCGTGCGGGCTCGCGTCAACGGCAAGCTCTGTGAGCTGGATGAACTGCCCAAACTCGACAAGCAGAAGAAGCACACCATCGACGTGGTGGTCGACCGCTTTAAAGTGCGGGCTGACCTGCAACAGCGCCTGGCCGAATCATTCGAGACCGCGCTGAAGCTGGCCGATGGCATTGCCCTGGTCGCGCCGATGGACGACGAGCCGGGCGAAGAGATGATCTTCTCTGCACGCTTCGCCTGCCCGATCTGCGGCCACGCGATCAGCGAGCTGGAACCCAAGCTGTTCTCCTTCAACAACCCGGCTGGCGCATGCCCGACCTGTGACGGCCTGGGGGTCAAGCAGTTTTTTGACATCAAGCGCCTGGTCAATGGCGAGCTAACCCTGGCAGAGGGCGCGATTCGCGGCTGGGACAGGCGTAACGTTTATTACTTCCAGATGCTGGGAGCGCTGGCCAAGCATTACGACTTCAGCCTTGAAGTACCGTTCAGCGAGCTGGCGGCTGACAAACAAAAAGTCATCCTGTACGGCAGCGGCACGCAGAATGTCGATTTCCGCTATCTGAATGACCGCGGCGACATCGTTAAGCGCGCGCATCCGTTTGAAGGCATCGTGCCGAACCTTGAGCGGCGCTACCGTGAAACTGAATCGGCCACCGTGCGCGAAGAGCTGGCCAAGTTCCTTAGCACCCAGGCATGCCCGGACTGCCGCGGTACCCGTCTGCGCCGCGAAGCCCGTCATGTGTGGGTCGGCGAAAAAACCCTCCCGGCCGTGACCAATATGCCTATTGGCGACGCGACCGAGTACTTCAGCACCCTGAGCCTGACCGGGCGTCGCGGCGAAATTGCCGACAAGATTCTCAAGGAAATCCGCGAGCGTCTGCAGTTTCTGGTGAATGTGGGGCTCGACTATCTCTCACTGGATCGCAGTGCCGATACGTTGTCTGGCGGTGAAGCCCAGCGTATTCGTCTGGCCAGCCAGATTGGCGCAGGACTGGTCGGGGTGCTGTACATCCTCGATGAGCCCTCCATTGGCCTGCATCAGCGCGATAACGACCGATTGCTGGGCACCCTCAAGCATCTGCGCGATATCGGCAACACGGTGATTGTGGTGGAGCACGACGAGGATGCAATTCGTCTGGCGGACTACGTAGTGGACATTGGCCCGGGCGCGGGCGTGCATGGCGGGCATATCGTCGCGCAGGGCACACCGGCCGAGGTCATGGCGCACCCTGACTCGCTGACTGGCAAGTACTTGTCGGGCCGGGTGAAGATCGCCGTGCCGGCCAAACGCACCCCACGCGACAAGAAGCTGACGCTGTCGCTCAAGGGCGCTCGCGGCAACAACTTGCGCAACGTGGATCTGGAAATTCCTATAGGCCTGCTGACCTGCGTGACCGGGGTTTCGGGCTCGGGCAAGTCGACACTGATCAACAACACGCTCTACCCGCTCAGCGCCACGGCACTCAACGGCGCAACCACGCTGGAAGCCGCGGCTCACGACAGCATCAAAGGCCTGGAGCATCTGGATAAGGTCGTAGACATCGACCAGAGCCCGATTGGCCGCACACCACGCTCCAACCCTGCTACCTATACCGGACTGTTCACGCCGATACGCGAGTTGTTCTCCGGCGTACCGGAATCCCGCTCGCGGGGCTATGGTCCAGGGCGTTTTTCATTCAACGTGAAAGGTGGGCGCTGCGAGGCCTGTCAGGGTGATGGCTTGATCAAGGTAGAAATGCACTTTCTGCCTGACATCTACGTGCCTTGCGATGTGTGCAAGAGCAAGCGCTATAACCGTGAGACCCTTGAAATCAAATACAAGGGCAAGAGCATTCACGAAGTGCTGGAGATGACCATTGAGGAAGCACGCGTGTTCTTCGATGCAGTACCAGCCCTGGCGCGTAAGCTGCAGACGCTGATGGATGTAGGTCTGTCATACATCAAGCTGGGGCAGTCCGCCACAACGCTGTCAGGCGGCGAGGCACAACGGGTGAAACTGTCCCGCGAGCTGTCCAAGCGCGATACCGGTAAAACGCTGTATATCCTCGATGAACCTACTACAGGTTTGCACTTTGCCGATATTCAGCAGTTGTTGGATGTATTGCATCGTCTACGCGATCACGGCAATACCGTGGTGGTGATCGAGCACAACCTGGATGTGATCAAGACTGCTGACTGGCTGGTTGACCTGGGACCTGAAGGCGGTTCCAAGGGTGGTCAGATCATCGCAACCGGCACTCCGGAAGAAGTAGCCGAGATGTCGCAATCTCATACGGGCTTCTATCTGAAACCGTTGTTGATTCGCGACAAAGCTTAAATCGCAGTAAGAAAAAGCCCCTGCCATCGTGAGATGGCAGGGGCTTTTTGTTGAGGCTTACGCCGATCAGAACTGCGATTGCAGGTAGTTCTGCAGACCTATCGTTTTGATCAGGCCCAGCTGTTTTTCCAGCCAGTAGGTGTGATCTTCTTCGGTGTCTGCCAACTGAATGCGCAACATGTCACGGCTTACGTAGTCCTTGTGCTGCTCACACAGTGCAATACCTTTGCACAGCGCAGCGCGGACCTTGTACTCAAGGCGCAGGTCAGCCGCGAACATATCCGGCACGGTGGTGCCCACATCCAGATCATCCGGGCGCATGCGCGGAGTACCTTCAAGCATCAGAATCCGGCGCATCAACGCATCAGCGTGTTGTGCCTCTTCTTCCATTTCGTGGTTGATGCGCTCGTAGAGCTTGGTAAATCCCCAGTCCTCGTACATGCGGGAATGGACAAAGTATTGATCACGTGCAGCCAGCTCGCCGGTGAGCAACGTGTTGAGGTAATCGATTACGTCCGGGTGCCCTTGCATCGCCGCACATCTCCCTGCTTGAAAGCCTGTAGTTTGAACCAAGCTGACTGAGAGGTCACGGCTCAATCGCTATAAAATCCTGTATTTGTAGAGAAAACAGACCTAAATAACGCAAAAACCGCCCTATTGAGGGCGGTTCTGCTTCTCACTTAGACTTACTTAGCCTTTACGCCCAGCGCTTTGGCGACACCGTCACCGTAAGCCTGATCGGCATTGTAGAAATGTTGCAACTGACGCTCCACGACGTCGGCCGAAACCCCGTCCATTGCCCCTGCGATGTTATTGATGAGCAGGGCTTTCTGCTCGTCATTCATCAGGCGGAACAATGCACCCGCGTGACTGTAGTAATCGCTGTCAACGCGATGATCGTAACGATCCGCCGCACCACTCAGGGCCAAAGGCGGCTCGGCGAACTGCGGCGCTTGTTTTGGCGCATCAGCGTAGCTGTTGGGCTCGTAGTTCGGCGCAGCACCACCATTATTGCCAAAAGCCATTGAGCCATCACGCTGATAGTTATGCACAGGCACCCGTGGTGCGTTGATCGGCAGGTGCTGATGGTTGGTGCCTACACGGTAGCGATGGGCATCGGCATAAGCGAACACACGGCCTTGGAGCATGCGATCCGGAGACAAGCCGACACCTGGGACCATGTTGCTGGGACCAAACGCAGCTTGCTCGACTTCTGCGAAGTAGTTGAGCGGATTACGGTTCAACTCAAGTTCACCGATTTCAATCAATGGAAACTCTTTCTGCGACCAGGTTTTGGTCACGTCGAACGGATTTTCGTAGTGTGCGGCGGCTTGCGCTTCGGTCATGATTTGCATGCAGACACGCCATTTCGGGAAATCACCGCGCTCAATGGCACCAAACAAATCCCGCTGTGCGTAGTCCGGGTCAGTACCTGCAAGTCGTGCAGCCTCGGCAGGCGGCAGGTTTTTGATACCTTGCTTGGTCTTGTAGTGCCATTTGACCCAGTGACGCTCACCCGCTGCATTGATCATGCTGTAGGTATGACTGCCAAACCCGTGCATGTGACGGTAGCCATCGGGAATGCCACGATCAGAGAACAGGATGGTGACCTGGTGCAGCGACTCCGGCGAGTGCGACCAGAAATCCCACATCATCTGCGCGCTTTTCAGGTTGCTTTGCGGCAGACGCTTTTGGGTGTGGATAAAATCAGGAAACTTAAGTGGATCACGAATGAAGAACACGGGGGTGTTGTTACCCACGATGTCCCAGTTACCTTCCTCGGTGTAGAACTTAAGCGCAAAGCCGCGAGGATCGCGTTCGGTATCGGCCGAGCCACGTTCGCCACCTACGGTTGAAAAACGCAGAAAAGTGGGCGTTTGCTTGCCGATGGTGTCGAACAGCTTGGCACTGCTGTACTGAGCCATGTCACGGGTCAGTGTGAAGGTGCCGTGTGCACCTGAACCCTTGGCGTGCACACGACGCTCCGGAATGTTTTCCCGGTTGAAGTGAGCGAGCTTCTCGATCAGATGAAAATCGTCGAGTAGCAAAGGGCCGCGAGGGCCAGCAGAACGAGAATTCTGGTTATCAGCAACTGGAGCGCCGCTGGCGGTTGTAAGCGTTTTGGTCTGGCTCATGTGTTTGCTTCCTCAGTCAGTCTTTGTGCTGCCGGCTAATCGGCTGAGGAGGAGTATTGACCATGATCTACTCACGGGCAAATGCATTAAATGATCAGAATCAATAGAGAATACTAATCTAACAGGCACAAAAAACCGGGCACTAGGCCCGGTTCTTTGTAGAGACTGACGTCTTACTCAGCGGATACAGCTTCACCGCCAACTGGACGATCAACCAACTCGACGTACGCCATAGGCGCGTTGTCGCCAGCGCGGAAACCGCACTTGAGGATGCGCAGGTAGCCACCCTCACGAGTTGCATAACGCTTGCCCAGATCGTTGAACAGCTTACCAACGATGGCTTTCGAACGCGTACGGTCGAAGGCCAGACGGCGGTTAGCCAGACAATCATTCTTGGCCAGAGTAATCAGCGGCTCAGCAACGCGACGCAATTCTTTGGCTTTCGGCAGAGTCGTTTTGATCAGCTCGTGCTCAAACAACGACACTGCCATGTTTTGAAACATAGCCTTGCGGTGGGAGCTAGTGCGGCTCAGGTGACGACCACTTTTACGATGACGCATGGTTCATTCCTTACCAAACACAACGTTCGGTGATTACGACGATCAGGCAGTCGCCTTGTCGTCCTTCTTAAGACTTGCAGGCGGCCAGTTGTCGAGGCGCATGCCGAGGGACAGACCACGGGAGGCCAGAACGTCCTTGATTTCAGTCAAGGATTTCTTGCCCAGGTTCGGAGTCTTCAACAGTTCTACTTCGGTGCGCTGAATCAGGTCACCGATGTAGTAAATGTTCTCCGCCTTAAGGCAGTTGGCCGAACGCACGGTCAGTTCCAGATCGTCAACCGGACGAAGCAGGATCGGATCGATCTCGTCTTCCTGTTCGATTACCACTGGTTCGCTGTCACCTTTGAGGTCGACGAATGCAGCCAACTGCTGTTGCAGGATGGTTGCAGCACGACGAATGGCCTCTTCAGGATCCAGTGTACCGTTGGTTTCCAGATCAATAACCAGCTTGTCCAGGTTAGTACGCTGCTCGACACGGGCGTTTTCCACCACGTATGCGATACGGCGAACCGGGCTGAACGAAGAGTCAAGCTGCAAGCGACCAATGCTGCGGCTTTCATCTTCATCGCTCTGACGCGAGTCTGCTGGTTCATAACCACGACCACGAGCTACGGTGAGCTTCATGTTCAAGGCGCCGTTAGACGCCAGGTTGGCGATTACGTGATCGGGATTAACGATCTCGACATCATGATCCAGCTGAATATCGGCAGCGGTAACCACCCCCGAACCCTTCTTCGACAAGGTCAGCGTAACTTCGTCACGGCCGTGCAGCTTGATAGCCAGACCTTTAAGGTTCAACAGGATTTCAATTACGTCTTCCTGTACACCTTCGATGGCGCTGTACTCGTGGAGCACACCGTCAATCTCGGCCTCGACTACTGCACAGCCTGGCATTGAGGACAACAGGATGCGGCGCAGCGCGTTGCCCAGGGTGTGGCCAAAACCACGCTCGAGAGGCTCGAGAGTGATTTTAGCGCGGGTTGGACTGACAACTTGCACATCAATATGGCGAGGTGTCAGGAACTCATTTACCGAAATCTGCATGGATGCACCTATTTTCTAGCCCTTACTTGGAGTAGAGCTCGACAATCAGGCTTTCGTTGATGTCGGCGGACAGATCACTGCGAGCAGGAACGTTCTTGAAAACGCCCGACTTCTTCTCAGTGTCTACTTCTACCCATTCTACGCGGCCACGTTGGGCACACAGATCGAGAGCTTGGACAATGCGAAGCTGGTTCTTTGCTTTCTCGCGGATAGCGACCACGTCACCAGCACGAACCTGGTAGGACGGAACGTTTACGGTCTGACCGTTAACGCTGATCGACTTGTGCGATACCAACTGACGAGATTCGGCACGAGTAGAACCGAAACCCATACGGTATACGACGTTATCCAGGCGGCATTCGAGCAGTTGCAGCAGGTTTTCACCGGTTGCACCTTTCTTGCCAGCAGCTTGTTTGTAGTAGCCGCTGAACTGACGCTCGAGAACGCCGTAGATACGACGGACCTTCTGCTTTTCACGCAGTTGGGTACCGTAGTCGGATTGGCGACCGCGGCGTTGGCCGTGGATGCCTGGAGCAGCTTCAATATTGCACTTCGATTCGATAGCGCGCACACCACTCTTCAGGAAGAGATCGGTGCCTTCACGACGTGCCAGTTTGCATTTTGGACCAATGTAACGAGCCATTCTTTACAGTCTCCTGGATTACACGCGGCGCTTCTTCGGCGGACGGCACCCGTTGTGCGGGATAGGCGTCACGTCGGTGATGCTGGCGATCTTATAGCCACAGCCGTTCAAAGCACGGACAGCGGACTCACGACCTGGACCTGGGCCCTTAACGTTAACGTCAAGGTTTTTCAGGCCATATTCCAGCGCAGCTTGACCAGCACGTTCAGCAGCTACTTGAGCAGCGAACGGGGTGGACTTGCGAGAACCGCGGAAACCCGAACCACCGGAGGTAGCCCAAGAAAGCGCGTTACCCTGACGGTCGGTGATGGTCACGATGGTGTTGTTGAAAGACGCGTGGATGTGGGCGATGCCATCAACCACTGTCTTTTTAATTTTCTTACGAGGACGAGCAGCAGGTTTTGCCATGACTAAATTCCTGTCGATTCGCTGGTGCGATTACTTGCGGATCGGCTTACGCGGACCTTTGCGAGTACGCGCGTTGGTCTTGGTACGCTGACCGCGTACTGGAAGACCACGACGATGGCGCAGACCGCGGTAGCAGCCCAAGTCCATCAAGCGTTTGATTTTCATGTTGACTTCACGACGCAGGTCACCTTCAGTGGTGAACTTCGCCACTTCGCCACGCAGCAACTCAATCTGCTCGTCGCTCAGATCCTTGATCTTAGCGGCTGGGTTTACACCAGCATCCGCACAGATTTTCTGTGAGGTAGTGCGACCAACACCATAGATGTAGGTCAGCGAGATAACAGTGTGCTTGTTATCTGGAATGTTAACGCCTGCAATACGGGCCATTCAGTGGGACTCCAATTGACAGCTACCTACGCCCCGGAAGCCAAGAAATAGGGCGCGAGATAATATCGCTGTAATAACAAATAATCAACCCAGCAGCGCACTAGCTGCTGGGCTTCAAACAGATCACACTCAGCCTTGGCGCTGTTTGTGACGTGGTTCCGCGCTGCAAATTACCCGAACAACACCTTCGCGGCGAATAATCTTGCAGTTACGGCACAGCTTTTTCACCGATGCACGAACTTTCATCACCAACTCCTCTCACCTTACGGGGTAGTACTTCAGCGGAGCATGCCGCTGCCGTAGCCCTTCAGGTTGGCTTTCTTCATCAGGGATTCGTACTGGTGCGAAACGAGGTGCGATTGTACTTGGGACATGAAGTCCATAACAACCACGACCACGATCAGCAACGAGGTCCCGCCAAGGTAGAACGGAACGTTTGCCGCAACCACCAGGAACTGGGGCAACAGGCACACGGCCGTCATATAAAGAGCACCGAACAGAGTCAAACGAGTCAAAACGCCATCAATATAGCGTGCCGACTGCTCGCCTGGACGGATACCCGGAATAAAGGCACCGGACTTCTTCAGGTTTTCCGCTACGTCTTTCGGATTGAACATCAACGCCGTATAGAAGAAGCAGAAGAAAATAATCCCTGCACTAAACAGCAGAATATTCAACGGCTGACCAGGAGCGATCGACTGCGAGATGTCCTGCAACCAGCCCATACCTTCAGACTGACCGAACCAGGCACCCAGCGAAGCCGGGAACAGCAAAATGCTGCTCGCAAAAATAGCCGGAATAACACCGGCCATATTCACTTTCAGCGGTAGGTGGCTAGTCTGCGCAGCAAAAACCTTACGGCCCTGCTGACGCTTGGCGTAATGAACAGCAATACGACGCTGACCACGCTCAATGAACACCACGAAACCGATAATCGCTACTGCCAGCAAACCGATAGCAACCAAAGCGAAAATATTGATATCGCCCTGACGCGCAGACTCGAAAGACTGCCCTATTGCTCTCGGAAGACCGGCGACGATACCCGAAAAAATCAACATCGAGATACCGTTGCCAACACCACGCTCAGTAATCTGCTCACCCAGCCACATCATGAACATTGCACCCGCCACAAAAGTGGTTATTGCAACGAAATGGAAGCCTAGGTCACCAGTGAACGCTACGCCCTGCCCCGCCAAGCCAATGGACATGCCAATAGCCTGGACGAGAGCAAGAACGACAGTGAGGTAGCGGGTGTACTGGCTTATCTTGCGACGACCAGCTTCACCTTCCTTCTTCAACTGCTCCAGTTGCGGGCTGACAGCGGACATAAGCTGCATGATGATCGATGCCGAAATGTACGGCATGATCCCCAGCGCAAAAATACTCATCCGCTCCAGCGCGCCGCCGGAAAACATGTTGAACAAGCTAAGTATGGTCCCCTCATTCTGTCGAAACAGGTCCGCCAGCCGGTCCGGGTTGATACCAGGAACTGGGATGTGTGCGCCTATTCGGTAGACGATAATCGCCAAGAATAGAAAACGCAGTCGAGCCCAGAGCTCGGATAACCCGCCTTTGCTGAGCGCTGAGAGAGCACCTTGCTTAGCCATTTATTCCTCGAACTTGCCGCCAGCTGCTTCGATAGCCGAACGCGCACCTTTGGTGGCGCCGATTCCCTTGCCGATTGTGACAGCGCGAGTAACTTCACCGGACAGCATGATTTTCACACGCAGCACGTTGACGTTGATCACGTTGGCATCTTTCAGGGTCTGCACAGTAACGATGTCGCCTTCCACTTTAGCCAGCTCGGACAAACGCACTTCTGCGCGATCCATGGCTTTCAGGGAAACGAAACCGAACTTAGGCAGACGGCGATGCAGCGGCTGTTGACCGCCTTCAAAGCCTGGAGCAATTGTGCCACCGGAACGGGAGGACTGACCTTTGTGACCACGGCCACCAGTCTTGCCCAAACCGCTACCGATACCACGGCCCGGACGATGCTTTTCGCGACGGGAACCCGGCGCTGGACTCAGATCATTGAGTTTCATCGATTAACCCTCTACACGCAGCATGTAGTAAGCCTTGTTGATCATCCCGCGATTCTCGGGAGTATCAAGTACTTCTACAGTGTGACCGATGCGACGCAGACCCAGACCCTTAATGCACAGTTTGTGATTAGGGATACGGCCGGTCATGCTTTTGATCAGCGTTACTTTAACGGTAGCCATGATCAGAAGATCTCCTTGACGCTTTTGCCACGCTTGGCGGCAATAGATTCAGGAGACTGCATAGCTTTCAAACCTTTAAAAGTGGCGTGAACCACGTTTACCGGGTTAGTCGAGCCGTAGCACTTGGCCAGTACGTTCTGAACACCAGCAACTTCGAGGACAGCACGCATAGCGCCGCCAGCGATGATACCGGTACCTTCAGAAGCAGGCTGCATGTAAACCTTGGAAGCGCCGTGGGCGGATTTCATGGCGTACTGCAGAGTGGTGCCGTTCAGGTCCACTTGAATCATGTTGCGGCGAGCAGCTTCCATTGCCTTCTGGATCGCAGCAGGCACTTCACGTGACTTGCCACGGCCGAAGCCAACGCGCCCTTTACCATCACCAACCACGGTCAACGCGGTGAAAGTGAAGATACGGCCGCCTTTAACGGTTTTGGCTACGCGGTTAACTTGAACCAGCTTCTCAATGTAGCCTTCGTCGCGCTTTTGGTCGTTATTTGACATAACTTAGAACTCCAGCCCAGCTTCACGAGCAGCCTCAGCCAGCGCTTTCACGCGGCCGTGGTACTTGAAGCCAGAGCGGTCGAAAGCCACCTGCGAGACGCCAGCGGCTTTTGCACGCGTAGCGACCAGCTGGCCAACCTTTGTGGCCGCGTCGATGTTGCCAGTGGCAGCATCACGCAGTTCTTTGTCCAAAGTCGAGGCGCTTGCCAGGACTTTGCTGCCGTCGGCCGAGATGACCTGGGCGTATATATGCTGAGACGAGCGGAACACGCAGAGACGCACGACTTCTAGTTCGTGCATTTTCAGACGTGCTTTGCGAGCGCGACGCAGTCGAGTAACTTTTTTGTCGGTCATTTGCTATGCCCTACTTCTTCTTGGCTTCTTTACGACGGACGACTTCGTCCGCGTAACGTACACCCTTGCCTTTATAAGGCTCTGGCGGACGGAAACCGCGGATCTCAGCGGCCACCTGACCTACCAGCTGCTTATCAATACCCCGGATCAGGATATCGGTTTGGCTAGGAGTCTCAGCGGTGATGCCTTCCGGCAATTCGTAATCCACTGGGTGCGAGAAGCCAAGAGCCAGGTTCAGCACTGTGCCTTTTGCTTGCGCTTTGTAACCAACACCGACCAGCTGGAGCTTACGCTCGAAGCCTTGGCTTACGCCTTGGACCATGTTGTTTACCAACGCACGAGTGGTACCAGCCATTGCGCGAGTTTGTTGATCGCCATTGCGAGCAGCGAAACGCAGCTCACCAGCTTCTTCAACAATCTCAACGGACGAATGGATGTTCAGTTCTAGAGTGCCCTTGGCACCCTTCACCGAAAGCTGTTGGCCGGCGAATTTTACTTCGACACCAGCTGGCAGCTTAACGGGGTTCTTAGCGACGCGTGACATGCTTATCCCCCCTTAGAACACAGTGCAAAGAACTTCGCCGCCGACACCGGCAGCGCGCGCAGCACGATCCGTCATCACACCTTTGCTGGTGGAGACGATAGACACACCTAGACCGCCACGAACTTTCGGCAGGTCTTCGGAGGACTTGTACTGACGCAGGCCTGGACGGCTAACGCGCTTAACTTCTTCGATAACCGAACGGCCTTCGAAGTATTTCAGCTCGATAGACAGCAGTGGTTTGATTTCGCTGCTGATCTGATAATCCGCGATGTAACCTTCGTCTTTAAGAACTTTGGCTACAGCTACCTTCAACGTGGAAGATGGCATGCTTACGACGGACTTTTCAGCCATCTGGGCATTACGGATTCGAGTTAGCATGTCCGCTAACGGGTCCTGCATACTCATGGGCTAGACGCTCCTGATACAAAAAGAATTAGCCTTGCGGCTACAACTGTCGCCGAGTGACTCAATGCTTAAAAAGCACGGGCTCAGGCGAGCCGGTCATTCTAGACACACGCCAGAAATGAATCAAGCCCCAATAGGGGCTTGATTCATATTCAAGGTCACCGGCTGTCAGGATCTTACGACCCTGACAGGGGTAACTTTGCCTGTACGCCTTACCAGCTGGCTTTAACCAGACCTGGTACGTCACCGCGCATTGCTGCTTCACGCAATTTGTTACGGCCAAGGCCGAACTTGCGGTAAACACCATGCGGACGACCAGTGAGGCGGCAGCGGTTACGCATGCGCGCAGCGCTTGCGTCACGTGGCTGCTTCTGCAGAGCAACTTGAGCTTCCCAACGTGCTTCTGGACTTGCGTTCAGATCAACGATGATAGCTTTCAGCTCAGCACGCTTCTTGGCGAACTTGGCAACCGTAAGCTGACGTTTCAGCTCGCGGTTTTTCATGCTCATCTTAGCCATGGTCCTACTCCAATCAGTTGCGGAACGGGAATTTGAATGCACGCAGCAATGCGCGACCTTCATCATCCGTTCGAGCAGTGGTGGTCAGGGTAATGTCCAGACCGCGGAGGGCATCGATTTTGTCGTAGTCGATTTCCGGGAAGATGATCTGCTCTTTAACGCCCATGCTGTAGTTACCACGACCATCGAAGGACTTGGCATTCAGGCCGCGGAAGTCGCGAACCCGAGGCAGGGAGATCGACAGCAGACGATCCAGGAATTCATACATACGCTCACGGCGCAGAGTAACCTTAACGCCGATCGGCCAGCCTTCGCGAACTTTAAAGCCTGCGATGGACTTGCGAGCGTAGGTCACTACACATTTTTGACCCGTGATTTTTTCCAAATCAGCTACAGCGTGCTCGATGATTTTCTTATCACCGATCGCTTCGCCCAAACCCATGTTCAGGGTGATTTTGGTAACGCGCGGAACTTCCATCACGTTCGAAAGCTTAAGTTCTTCCTTAAGTTTCGGAGCGATTTCCTTCCGGTAAATCTCTTTTAGTCGTGCCATGGTCTCATCTACCTAGCAGTGTTCAAGCATCAACCGCTTTTTGGGTCGACTTGAAGACACGAATTTTTTTGCCGTCTTCTACTTTAAAACCAACGCGATCTGCTTTGCTGGTTTCGCTGTTGAAGATGGCCACGTTAGAAGCGTCCAGTGGAGCTTCTTTCTCGACGATACCGCCTTGTACGCCCGACATCGGGTTAGGCTTGGTATGACGCTTAACCAGGTTCAGACCACCAATAACCAGACGGTTGTTAGCGAGAACCTTAAGCACCTTACCGCGCTTACCTTTGTCTTTGCCGGCGATCACGATGATCTCGTCGTCACGACGAATCTTTTGCATGTCGGATCTCCTTACAGCACTTCTGGGGCGAGCGAGACGATCTTCATGAACTTCTCAGTACGAAGTTCACGGGTCACTGGCCCAAAGATACGGGTGCCGATCGGCTCTTGCTTGTTGTTCAGAAGAACAGCAGCGTTGCCATCAAAGCGGATAATGGAGCCATCAGCACGACGTACGCCGTGACGAGTGCGGACTACAACAGCAGTCATCACTTGGCCTTTTTTCACTTTACCGCGAGGAATTGCTTCCTTCACGGTAACTTTGATGATGTCACCGATACCAGCGTAACGACGATGGGAGCCACCCAGCACCTTGATGCACATAACGCGGCGTGCGCCGCTGTTATCGGCCACATCGAGCATGGATTGAGTCTGAATCATATAATTTCTCCGACCCCTAGTCCTTAGACTTCCACAGCGCGTTCGAGAACATCAACCAGTGCCCAAGACTTGGTCTTGGCCATCGGACGAGTTTCACGAATAGTGACTTTGTCGCCGATGTGGCACTGATTGGTTTCGTCGTGCGCGTGCAGCTTAGTCGAACGCTTAACGTATTTACCGTAGATCGGGTGCTTAACGCGACGCTCGATCAAAACGGTGATGGTTTTGTCCATCTTGTCGCTGACAACACGGCCAGTCAGCGTACGGACAGTCTTTTCGGCTTCAGCCATGATTACTTACCTGCCTGCTGTTTGAGCACAGTCTTCACGCGAGCGATGTCACGCTTAACTTGCGAGAGCAGATGCGACTGCCCCAACTGGCCAGTTGCTTTCTGCATACGCAGATTGAACTGGTCGCGCAGCAAGCCGAGCAGTTGCTCGTTCAGCTGCTGTGCGGATTTTTCACGAAGTTCATTCGCTTTCATCACATCACCGTCCGTTTAACAAAGGAGGTGGCGAGCGGCAGCTTTGCAGCAGCCAGGGCGAAAGCCTCACGCGCCAGCTCTTCAGTAACACCCTCGATTTCATACAGGACTTTGCCTGGCTGAATCTGGGCAACCCAATATTCCACGTTACCCTTACCTTTACCCATACGAACTTCGAGGGGCTTTTTGGAAATAGGCTTGTCCGGGAATACACGGATCCAGATCTTACCGCCACGCTTAACGTGACGGGTCAGTGCACGACGCGCTGATTCGATCTGACGAGCGGTGAGACGACCACGAGCAACAGACTTCAGCGCATATTCGCCGAAGCTGACTTTGCTACCGCGCAATGCCAAGCCACGGTTGTGGCCAGTCATTTGCTTGCGGAACTTCGTACGCTTAGGTTGTAACATTTGGCGTACCCCTTACTTAGCAGCTTTTTTACGAGGCGCTGGTGCTTGTGGCTTCAGCTCTTCTTGGCGACCACCAATTACTTCGCCTTTGAAGATCCAAACCTTTACACCGATCACACCGTAAGTGGTGTGAGCTTCGTAGTTGGCATAGTCGATGTCGGCACGCAGGGTGTGCAATGGCACACGACCTTCGCGATACCATTCAGTACGTGCGATTTCAGCACCGCCGAGACGACCGCTCACTTGGATTTTGATGCCTTTGGCACCAATGCGCATAGCGTTCTGTACAGCGCGTTTCATCGCGCGACGGAACATTACACGACGCTCCAGCTGCTGAGCTACGCTCTGCGCAACCAGCATACCGTCGAGTTCCGGCTTGCGGATCTCTTCGATATTGATGTGCACAGGCACACCCATTTGCTTGGTCAGGTCCTGACGCAGTTTCTCAACATCTTCACCTTTCTTCCCGATAACGATACCTGGACGAGCGGTGTGGATGGTGATACGTGCAGTTTGGGCCGGACGATGGATATCGATACGGCTTACGGACGCGCTTTTTAGTTTGTCTTGGAGGTATTCACGCACCTTCAGATCAGCGAACAAGTAGTCCGCATAAGTCCGGCCGTCTGCGTACCAGACGGAGGTGTGCTCCTTGACGATTCCCAGGCGAATGCCAATGGGATGTACTTTCTGACCCATCTCTTCGACTCCGTTACTTGTCAGCAACCTTGACAGTGATATGGCAAGACCGCTTGACGATGCGATCAGCGCGGCCTTTGGCACGCGGCATGATGCGCTTCAGCGAACGCCCTTCGTTGACGAAAACGGTAGCGACTTTAAGGTCGTCAACGTCTGCGCCTTCGTTATGCTCGGCGTTGGCTACGGCCGACTCCAGCACTTTCTTGATGATCTCGGCGGCTTTCTTGTTGCTGAAAGCCAACAGGTTGAGCGCTTCGCCCACCTTCTTCCCGCGGATCTGGTCGGCGACCAAGCGGGCTTTCTGGGCGGAGATTCGAGCGCCCGACAACTTAGCGGCTACTTCCATCGTTCCTTACCCCTTAACGCTTGGCTTTCTTGTCTGCCACGTGCCCACGATAAGTGCGGGTACCGGCAAACTCGCCTAGTTTATGGCCAACCATGTCTTCGTTCACAAGAACTGGGACATGAAGACGACCGTTATGCACAGCGATGGTCAAACCGACCATTTGTGGCAGGATCATCGAACGACGCGACCAGGTTTTCACCGGTTTGCGATCGTTCTTTTCCGCCGCCACTTCGATCTTCTTCAGTAGGTGAAGATCAATAAAAGGACCTTTTTTCAGAGAACGTGGCACTGTCGTATCCCTCTATTTACTTGCGACGACGGACGATCATTTTGTCGGTACGCTTATTACCACGAGTCTTCGCGCCCTTAGTCGGGAAGCCCCATGGCGATACCGGATGACGACCACCAGAGGTACGACCTTCACCACCACCATGTGGGTGGTCAACCGGGTTCATGGCAACACCACGAACGGTTGGGCGAACGCCACGCCAGCGTTTGGCACCAGCTTTACCCAGCGAACGCAGGCTGTGCTCGGAGTTCGAGACTTCGCCAAGCGTTGCACGGCATTCAGCCAATACTTTACGCATTTCACCGGAACGCAGACGCAGGGTCACGTAGACACCATCACGAGCGACCAGCTGAGCCGAAGCACCAGCGGAACGAGCGATTTGTGCGCCTTTGCCCGGCTTCAATTCGATGCCGTGTACGGTGCTACCAACTGGAATGCTGCGCAGTTGCAACTGGTTGCCTGGCTTGATCGGAGCCAAAGCACCCGAAATCAGCTGGTCGCCAGCGCTCACGCCTTTAGGGGCGATGATGTAACGGCGTTCGCCGTCTGCGTACAACATAAGAGCAATGTGAGCAGTACGGTTTGGATCGTATTCGATACGCTCAACAGTGGCTGGAATGCCATCTTTGTCGTTGCGACGGAAGTCGACCAAACGATAATGCTGCTTATGACCACCACCGATGTGACGCGTGGTAATACGGCCATTGTTGTTACGACCACCAGTCTTCGATTTCTTCTCGAGCAGCGGTGCGTGAGGAGCGCCTTTATGCAGCTCCTGGTTGACCACCTTGACCACATGACGGCGGCCAGGGGAAGTCGGTTTGCATTTAACGATTGCCATGATGCACCCCTTCCTTACTCAGCACTGCTGCTGAAATCGAGATCTTGGCCTGGCTGAAGGGAGATTACTGCCTTCTTCCAGTCATTACGCTTGCCCACGCCGCGAGCGGTGCGCTTGCTCTTACCCAGAACATTCAGGGTAGTAACACGCTCAACTTTCACGCTGAACAGGCTTTCGACGGCCTTCTTGATTTCCAGCTTGGTTGCATCAGTAGCAACCTTGAAAACGAACTGGCCTTTCTTGTCTGCCAGAACCGTAGCCTTCTCGGAAACGTGCGGGCCAAGCAGAACTTTAAATACGCGTTCCTGGTTCATCCCAGCAGCTCCTCGAATTTCTTCACGGCCGACACGGTGATCAACACCTTGTCGTATGCGATCAGACTAACTGGGTCGGAACCTTGCACGTCACGTACATCAACGTGTGGCAGGTTACGAGCAGCCAGGTACAGGTTCTGATCAACAACTTCAGACACGATCAGGACGTCTGTCAGACCCATGCCATTCAGCTTGTTCAGCAGATCTTTGGTTTTCGGCGCTTCAACTGCGAAGTCCTGAACCACGATCAGACGATCAGTACGAACCAGTTCAGCAAGGATGGAACGCATTGCTGCGCGATACATCTTCTTGTTGAGCTTCTGAGAGTGATCTTGTGGACGAGCTGCGAAAGTAGTACCACCGCCACGCCAGATTGGGCTACGGATAGTACCGGCACGAGCACGGCCAGTACCTTTCTGACGCCAAGGGCGCTTACCGCCACCACGAACGTCGGAACGGGTCTTTTGCTGCTTGCTACCTTGACGACCGCCAGCCATGTAGGCCACGACTGCCTGGTGAACCAGCGTCTCGTTGAACTCGCCGCCAAACGTCAGTTCGGAAACTTCGATCGCTTGAGCATCATTTACATTTAATTGCATGTCAGCTTCCCCTTAACCGCGAGCCTTGGCCGCCGGACGTACAACCAGGTTGCCGCCAGTAGCGCCAGGAACAGCACCCTTGACCAACAACAGATTGCGTTCAGCGTCGACGCGCACTACTTCGAGGGACTGCACGGTCACGCGCTCAGCGCCCATATGACCGGACATTTTTTTGCCCTTGAATACACGACCAGGAGTCTGGCACTGGCCAATAGAGCCCGGGACGCGGTGGGAAACGGAGTTACCGTGAGTGTTATCTTGGCCACGGAAATTCCAACGCTTGATCGTACCCTGGAAGCCTTTACCTTTGGACTGACCGGTCACATCGACCATCTGACCTGCGGTGAAGATTTCAGCGTTGATCAGATCGCCTGCTTGGTACTCGCCTTCTTCAAGACGGAATTCCATTACGGTACGACCAGCTGCAACGTTTGCTTTAGCGAAGTGACCCGCTTGAGCAGCAGTTACACGCGAAGCGCGACGCTCGCCGACAGTGACTTGCACTGCACGATAGCCATCGGTTTCTTCAGTTTTGAACTGGGTGACGCGATTCGGCTCGATCTCAATGACCGTTACCGGAATGGAGACACCTTCTTCGGTGAAAATACGGGTCATACCGCATTTACGACCGACTACACCAATAGTCATGTTGTAAACCTCATGAGTGTACGGGGCTTTCACCCGCTATGGCCGCCCATTTCAGAGCGTTACACGACTAAGACCCAAGTCTTAGCCGAGGCTGATCTGCACTTCCACACCGGCCGCAAGATCAAGCTTCATAAGTGCATCAACGGTTTTATCCGTTGGCTGGACGATGTCCAGAACGCGCTTATGAGTACGGATCTCATACTGGTCACGCGCGTCTTTGTTGACGTGCGGGGAGACCAGAACGGTGAACCGCTCTTTACGGGTAGGCAGTGGAATTGGACCACGCACTTGAGCACCAGTACGTTTCGCGGTTTCCACGATTTCCTGGGTTGATTGGTCGATCAGGCGATGGTCAAAAGCCTTCAACCTGATACGGATTTGCTGATTTTGCATTGGATTTCAGACTCCGATTGCTATTCCCACCGAGCGCAATACGCCCGTTTAAAGGAGGCGCAATTCTATAGATGGCCCAACTGGGTGTCAACTCAATAAAAAAAGCCCCCGCTGAGCGGGGGCTTTTTCAGGCAATCAAAGCTTAAGCAATGATTTTGGCTACTACGCCAGCGCCGACGGTACGACCGCCTTCACGGATTGCGAAACGCAGACCGTCTTCCATTGCGATGGTTTTGATCAGGGTGACAACCATTTTGATGTTGTCGCCTGGCATTACCATTTCAACGCCTTCCGGCAGTTCGCAGTTACCGGTCACGTCAGTGGTCCGGAAGTAGAACTGTGGACGGTAGCCTTTGAAGAACGGAGTGTGACGGCCGCCTTCTTCTTTGCTCAACACGTACACTTCAGCTTCGAAGGTAGTGTGCGGCTTAACCGAACCCGGCTTAACCAGAACCTGGCCACGCTCTACGTCGTCACGCTTGGTGCCGCGCAGCAGCACGCCGCAGTTCTCGCCAGCACGACCTTCGTCAAGCAGCTTACGGAACATTTCAACGCCGGTGCAGGTGGTAACAGTAGTGTCACGCAGACCAACGATTTCCAGCGGATCTTGAACGCGAACGATACCGCGCTCGATACGACCAGTTACAACAGTACCGCGACCAGAGATCGAGAATACGTCTTCGATTGGCATCAGGAACGGCTTGTCGATAACACGAACTGGGTCCGGAATGTAAGTATCCAGAGTTTCAACCAGTTTACGAACGGCAGTGGTGCCCATTTCGTTGTCGTCTTTGCCTTCCAGAGCCATACGAGCAGAACCGATGATGATCGGAGTGTCGTCGCCTGGGAAGTCGTAAGTGCTCAGCAGATCGCGCACTTCCATCTCAACCAGTTCCAGCAGCTCAGCGTCGTCTACCAGGTCAGCCTTGTTCAGGAAAACCACGATGTACGGAACGCCAACCTGACGGGACAGCAGGATGTGCTCACGGGTTTGTGGCATCGGACCATCAGCGGCCGAACAAACCAGGATAGCGCCGTCCATCTGAGCAGCACCGGTGATCATGTTCTTCACATAGTCAGCGTGACCTGGGCAGTCAACGTGAGCGTAGTGACGGATCAGCGAGTTGTATTCAACGTGTGCAGTGTTGATGGTGATACCACGAGCTTTTTCTTCTGGCGCGCTGTCGATTTTATCGAAGTCAACGATTGCCGAACCGAAAATCTCGGAGCAAACACGAGTCAGAGCTGCAGTCAGCGTGGTTTTACCATGGTCAACGTGACCGATAGTGCCAACGTTGACGTGCGGTAGGGAACGATCAAATTTTTCTTTAGCCACGACAATTAACTCCTTGCCTAAAGGACTGAACTAAATCAGCCTTGTTTTTTAGTAACAGTTTCGACGATGTGCGCCGGAGCTGTATCGTATTTTTTGAATTCCATAGAGTAGCTTGCGCGACCCTGAGACATGGAACGAACGTCGGTCGCATAACCGAACATTTCACCCAACGGAACCTCGGCACGAATAACTTTGCCGGAAACCGTATCTTCCATACCCTGGATCATGCCGCGACGACGATTCAAGTCGCCCATCACGTCACCCATATAGTCTTCAGGTGTAACAACCTCTACCGCCATGATCGGCTCAAGCAGCTCACCGCCACCTTTGGTAGCCAGTTGCTTGGTCGCCATGGAAGCAGCCACCTTAAACGCCATCTCGTTGGAGTCGACGTCGTGGTAAGAACCATCAAACACGGTAGCCTTCAGGCCGATCAGCGGATAGCCGGCAACAACACCGTTCTTCATCTGCTCTTCGATGCCCTTCTGGATAGCCGGGATGTATTCCTTAGGAACCACACCACCTACCACTTCGTTCACGAACTGCAGACCTTCCTGACCTTCGTCAGCAGGTGCAAAACGGATCCAGCAGTGACCAAACTGGCCACGACCGCCGGACTGACGAACGAACTTGCCTTCGATCTCACAGTTCTTCGTGATGCGCTCACGATACGAAACCTGAGGCTTACCGATGTTGGCTTCGACGTTGAACTCACGGCGCATCCGGTCAACCAGGATGTCCAAGTGCAGCTCGCCCATGCCCGAGATGATCGTCTGACCAGTCTCTTCATCAGTTTTAACGCGGAAAGATGGATCTTCCTGAGCAAGCTTGCCCAGTGCAACACCCATTTTTTCCTGGTCATCCTTGGTCTTAGGCTCTACGGCAACCGAAATAACCGGCTCCGGGAAGTCCATGCGAACCAGAATGATTGGCTTGTCAGCGTTGCACAAAGTCTCACCAGTGGTGACATCCTTCATGCCGATCAAGGCCGCGATGTCACCAGCGCGTACTTCCTTGATTTCTTCACGGGCGTTTGCGTGCATTTGCACCATACGACCCACACGCTCTTTCTTGCCTTTAACCGAGTTGATCACGCCGTCGCCGGAGTTCAACACGCCCGAGTAAACACGGACGAAGGTCAAGGTACCCACGAATGGGTCGGTAGCGATCTTGAACGCCAGAGCCGAGAACGGCTCGCTGTCGTCAGCATGACGCTCCAACTCGATGCTCTCGTCATCAGGGTCAGTACCCTTGATGGCAGGAATATCAGTCGGAGCAGGCAGGAAGTCGATAACGGCGTCGAGAACCAGGGGAACACCCTTGTTCTTGAAGGAAGAACCGCAAACAGCCAAGACGATCTCACCAGCGATAGTACGCTGACGCAGAGCAGCCTTGATTTCCGCGATGGTGAATTCTTCACCTTCGAGGTACTTGTTCATCAGCTCTTCATTGGCCTCGGCCGCAGCCTGAACCATGTTGTCGCGCCATTCGTCAGCAAGATCTTTCAGCTCAGCTGGAATTTCTTTGCGAACAGGAACCATACCCTTGTCAGCATCGTTCCAGTACACAGCTTCCATGTTGATCAGATCAATCTGACCCTGGAAGTTGTCTTCGGAACCGATAGCCAGCTGGATTGGAACCGGAGTGTGGCCCAGACGCTTCTTGATCTGCTCAATAACGCGCAGGAAGTTGGCGCCAGCACGGTCCATCTTGTTTACGTAAACAAGACGTGGAACGCCGTATTTGTTGGCTTGACGCCATACGGTTTCCGACTGAGGCTCAACACCCGAGGTACCACAGAACACAACGACAGCGCCGTCGAGTACGCGCAGGGAACGCTCAACTTCAATAGTGAAGTCAACGTGGCCCGGGGTATCGATTACGTTGAAGCGATGCTCGTCCTTGTACTGCTTGGCAGAACCTTTCCAGAAGGCGGTGATAGCAGCAGAAGTAATGGTAATACCACGCTCCTGCTCCTGAACCATCCAGTCTGTGGTCGCGGCGCCATCATGCACCTCGCCCATTTTGTGACTTTTGCCCGTGTAAAACAGTACGCGCTCGGTGGTAGTGGTTTTACCAGCATCCACGTGAGCGACGATACCGATGTTACGGTAGCGACTAATCGGAGTAGTACGAGCCATAAAGCCCTCGCAAAATTAGTGAAGCTGAATTTAGAAGCGGTAGTGCGAGAAAGCTTTGTTAGCTTCGGCCATACGGTGCACGTCTTCACGCTTCTTAACAGCAGCACCTTTACCTTCAGCTGCGTCCAACAGTTCGCCAGCCAAACGCAGAGCCATAGACTTCTCGCCGCGCTTACGGGCGAAGTCTACCAACCAGCGCATTGCCAGGGCGTTACGACGGGACGGGCGAACTTCGACCGGAACCTGGTAAGTAGCACCGCCTACACGGCGCGACTTCACTTCGACCAGCGGAGCGATGGCGTCGAGAGCTTTCTCGAAGATTTCCAGGGGATCGCTGTTCTTGCGTTCTTTAACCTTTTCCAGCGCGCCATAAACGATACGCTCGGCAACGGCTTTTTTGCCGCTTTCCATCACGTGGTTCATGAACTTGGCCAGGATTTGGCTTCCGTATTTTGGATCGTCAAGCACATCGCGCTTGGCTGCTACGCGTCTTCTTGGCATGGATAAGCCCTCAAACGGTCTTCAGGTTAGCTCGGAACCATTACATCCAAAAGATGCACGTCCGACCTTACTCTTATCGACTCAGAAAAAAAGAAATCTGCATTTTTTACCAGCAACCGAATACTACTTCGGCTTCTTGGTACCGTACTTCGAACGACCTTGGTTACGACCTTTAACGCCGGAAGTATCCAAAGAGCCGCGAACGGTGTGATAACGAACACCTGGCAAGTCTTTTACACGACCGCCACGAATCAGTACCACGCTGTGCTCTTGCAGGTTGTGACCTTCACCACCGATGTACGAGGAAACCTCGAAACCGTTGGTCAGGCGCACACGGCATACTTTACGCAGTGCCGAGTTAGGTTTTTTCGGCGTAGTTGTATACACACGGGTGCATACGCCACGACGTTGCGGGCAGTTTTGCAGCGCAGGCACGTCGGATTTCTCGACGATACGCTTACGCGGCTGACGTACCAGCTGGTTGATAGTTGCCATCTACTAGCTCCACTGTTGTCTTGCGACGCTATTGTCTTGCAAGAAAAGCAAAATGGCAGGAACGAATTCCCGCCAAATTTAGGGGTACAAGAGTCTAAAGAGGATCTTGCCCCCAGTCAAGACAAGGCCCCGACCTTCCCACTCATCAAACCCCGACAAAATGTCTCGATTCGATGAACGGAACTGCCGGGGCCCATCTCTCATTTACCGCAGAACTCAGTTACCGCTCGAGTTCAGCGCTTCGGTCAGTGCAGCTTCCACTTCACTGGCGCTCACGCGCAACGGCTTGTCAGCTTCACGGCGGCGCTTGCGCTCGCTGTGGTATGCCAAACCGGTACCTGCCGGGATCAAACGACCCACGACAACGTTTTCTTTCAGGCCACGCAGGTAGTCGCGCTTGCCGGTTACCGCTGCTTCGGTCAATACGCGGGTAGTCTCTTGGAAAGAGGCCGCGGAAATGAACGACTCAGTCGACAACGACGCCTTGGTGATACCCAGCAGGACGCGAGTGAACTTGGATACGAATTTATCTTCGCCGCCCAAACGCTCGTTCTCGGTCAACACCTGAGTCAACTCCATCTGGTCGCCCTTAATGAAGGTGGAATCACCTGACTCGGCAATCTCAACTTTACGCAACATCTGACGCAGAATGGTCTCGATGTGCTTATCGTTGATTTTTACGCCTTGCAGACGGTAAACGTCCTGAATCTCGTTAACGATGTACTTGGCCAGCGCACTTACACCCAGCAAACGCAGGATGTCGTGTGGATCGCTTGGACCGTCGGAGATAACTTCGCCGCGGTTCACTTGCTCGCCTTCGAAGACGTTCAGGTGACGCCACTTTGGAATCAGCTCTTCGTACGGATCAGTACCGTCGTTCGGGGTAATAACCAGACGGCGCTTGCCTTTGGTTTCTTTACCGAACGCGATGGTGCCGCTGACTTCAGCCAGAATCGAGGCTTCTTTCGGACGACGCGCTTCGAACAAGTCAGCAACGCGTGGCAGACCACCGGTGATGTCTCGAGTTTTCGAAGTCTCTTGCGGAATACGAGCGATAACGTCACCGATCGCGATTTCCGCGCCATCCGCTACACCGACCAGGGCGTTGGCTGGCAGGAAGTACTGAGCCGGTACGTCGGTACCAGGCAACAGCAGATCCTTGCCATCCACACCAACCATCTTAACGGCTGGACGGATGTCCTTGCCGGCAGCTGGACGGTCTTTGGCGTCGAGGACTTCAATGTTGGTCATACCGGTCAATTCGTCAGTCTGACGCTTGATCGTGATGCCTTCTTCCATGCCCACGTAGGTCACGGTACCTTTCATTTCGGTAACGATTGGGTGAGTGTGCGGATCCCACTTGGCTACGATCGAGCCAGCGTCAACCTTGTCACCTTCTTTAACCGAAATTACGGCGCCGTACGGCAGCTTGTAGCGCTCACGCTCACGACCGAAGTCATCAGCGATGGCCAGCTCACCGGAACGGGATACAGCTACCAGGCAGCCATCTACACGCTCAACGTGCTTGAGGTTATGAAGACGGACAGTACCGCCATTCTTCACCTGAACACTGTCAGCAGCAGAGGTCCGGCTTGCCGCACCACCGATGTGGAACGTACGCATCGTCAGCTGTGTACCCGGCTCACCGATCGACTGAGCAGCGATTACGCCGACAGCTTCACCGATGTTCACCTGGTGACCACGAGCCAAGTCACGACCGTAGCACTTGGCACAGATACCGAAGCGAGTTTCACAGCTGATTGGCGAACGCACGATTACTTCGTCGATGCTGTTCAGCTCGATGAATTCAACCCACTTCTCGTCAACCAGAGTGCCCGCAGGAACGATAATGTCCTCGGTACCCGGCTTGTACACGTCACGGGCGATTACTCGACCCAGAACGCGCTCACCCAACGGCTCTACAACGTCGCCGCCTTCGATGTGCGGAGTCATCAGCAGACCGTGTTCGGTACCGCAGTCAACTTCAGTCACAACCAAGTCTTGCGCAACGTCTACCAGACGACGAGTCAGATAACCGGAGTTAGCTGTCTTCAAGGCGGTATCCGCCAGACCCTTACGAGCACCGTGAGTAGAGATGAAGTACTGAAGTACGCTCAGGCCTTCACGGAAGTTCGCAGTAATCGGCGTTTCAATGATGGAACCGTCCGGCTTGGCCATCAGACCACGCATACCGGCCAGCTGACGGATCTGCGCTGCAGAACCCCGTGCGCCGGAGTCGGCCATCATGTACATCGAGTTGAACGACTCTTGCTCAACCTCAACGCCGTGACGGTCGATAACCTTCTCTTTCGAGAGGTTGGACATCATTGCCTTGGAAACTTCGTCGTTAGCTTTCGACCAAAGGTCGATTACTTTGTTGTACTTCTCGCCCTGGGTTACCAGGCCGGAGGCGTACTGACTTTCGATCTCTTTCACTTCATCGGTCGCAGCCGCGATGATGCGAGCTTTTTCATCCGGGATAACGAAGTCGTTAACACCGATGGAAACGCCGGAAATGGTCGAGTAAGCAAAACCTGTGTACATCAACTGGTCAGCGAAGATCACGGTCTCTTTCAAACCAACCACGCGGTAGCACTGGTTGATCAGCTTGGAGATCGCTTTTTTCTTCATCGGCAAGTTGACGACGTCGTACGACAGACCTTTTGGCACAACCTGGAACAACAGCGCACGGCCGACGGTGGTGTCGACAATCCGAGTGTTGCTCACGCTGCCGCCATCACGATCGTTGACGGTTTCACTGATGCGAACCTTGACCTTGGCATGCAGTGCGGCTTCGCCGGCACGGAATACACGATCAACTTCTTGCAAGTCAGCGAATACACGACCTTCGCCTTTGGCGTTGATCGCTTCACGAGTCATGTAGTACAGACCCAATACAACGTCCTGCGACGGAACGATGATTGGCTCACCGTTGGCTGGCGACAGAATGTTGTTGGTCGACATCATCAACGCACGCGCTTCCAGCTGGGCTTCCAGCGTCAGCGGTACGTGCACGGCCATTTGGTCGCCGTCGAAGTCGGCGTTGTACGCAGCACAGACCAACGGGTGCAGCTGGATAGCTTTACCTTCGATCAGAACCGGTTCAAAGGCCTGGATGCCCAGACGGTGAAGAGTCGGTGCACGGTTGAGAAGCACTGGGTGTTCGCGGATAACTTCAGCGAGAACGTCCCAAACTTCCGGCAACTCGCGCTCAACCATTTTCTTGGCTGCTTTGATGGTGGTAGCAAGACCACGCATTTCCAGCTTGCCAAAAATGAACGGCTTGAACAGCTCAAGAGCCATTTTCTTCGGTAGACCGCACTGGTGCAGACGCAGGGTCGGACCTACGGTAATTACCGAACGACCCGAGTAGTCAACACGCTTACCGAGCAAGTTCTGACGGAAACGACCCTGCTTACCCTTGATCATGTCAGCCAAGGATTTCAGAGGGCGCTTGTTCGAACCGGTAATAGCGCGACCACGACGGCCGTTGTCGAGCAATGCATCGACCGCTTCTTGCAACATACGCTTTTCGTTGCGCACGATGATGTCCGGAGCGGACAGATCAAGCAGGCGCTTCAAGCGGTTGTTACGGTTGATTACCCGACGATACAGATCGTTGAGGTCGGAAGTCGCGAAACGACCACCATCAAGCGGAACCAAAGGACGCAGATCTGGCGGCAGAACCGGCAGAACGGTCAGTACCATCCACTCAGGAAGGTTGCCGGAGCCCAGGAAGGCTTCCATCAACTTCAGGCGCTTGGACAGCTTCTTGATTTTGGTTTCGGAGTTGGTTTGCGGAATTTCTTCGCGCAGACGGCCAATCTCGTGTTCCAGGTCGATAGCGTGCAGCAGTTCACGGACAGCTTCAGCACCCATACGGGCATCAAAGTCGTCGCCGAACTCTTCCAGCGCTTCGAAGTACTGCTCATCGTTCAGCAGCTGACCTTTTTCCAGAGTGGTCATGCCTGGATCGATAACGACATAGCTCTCGAAGTAGAGAACGCGTTCGATATCACGCAGGGTCATGTCCATCAGCAAGCCGATACGGGACGGCAGCGATTTCAGGAACCAGATGTGAGCAACCGGCGAAGCCAGTTCGATGTGAGCCATGCGCTCGCGACGGACCTTGGCCAGTGCGACTTCAACGCCACACTTCTCACAGATCACACCACGGTGCTTCAAGCGCTTGTACTTACCGCACAGGCACTCGTAATCCTTTACCGGGCCAAAGATCTTGGCGCAGAACAGGCCGTCACGCTCAGGTTTGAACGTACGGTAGTTGATGGTTTCCGGCTTTTTAACTTCACCGAACGACCACGAACGGATCATCTCAGGCGATGCCAATCCAATACGGATGGCGTCGAACTCTTCGACTTGACCCTGGTTTTTCAGCAAATTCAGTAGGTCTTTCAAGGCCTTTCCTCCTGGCGGAGCAGAGAGCGGGCTAAACAGCCCCGCTCTCGATTCGCGTCACGTGTTATTCGGTTTCCAGATCGATATCGATGCCGAGGGAACGAATTTCTTTGATCAACACGTTGAAGGACTCGGGCATGCCCGGCTCCATACGGTGATCGCCGTCCACGATGTTTTTGTACATCTTGGTACGACCGTTCACATCGTCCGACTTCACTGTGAGCATTTCTTGCAGAGTGTATGCCGCGCCGTAGGCTTCCAGCGCCCAGACCTCCATCTCCCCGAAACGCTGACCACCGAACTGTGCCTTACCACCCAGCGGCTGCTGGGTAACCAGGCTGTAAGAACCGGTAGAACGAGCATGCATCTTGTCGTCTACCAAGTGGTTCAGCTTCAGCATGTACATGTAGCCAACGGTAACCGGGCGCTCAAACTGGTTGCCGGTACGACCGTCTGTCAGCGTCATCTGGCCGCTGTCCGGCAAATCTGCCAAACGAAGCATTGCCTTGATTTCGCTTTCTTTGGCACCGTCGAACACCGGGGTAGCCATCGGCACACCGCCACGAAGGTTCTTCGCCAGATCCAGGATTTCCTGATCGGAGAAGTCATCCAGGCTTTCTTGACGACCGCCAATTTCGTTGTAGATCTCATGCAGGAACTTGCGCAGGTCAGCGACCTTGCGTTGTTCTTCAATCATGAGGTTGATCTTCTCGCCCAAACCTTTAGCCGCGAGGCCCAGGTGAGTTTCGAGAATCTGACCAACGTTCATACGCGAAGGTACGCCCAACGGGTTGAGAACCACATCAACCGGGGTGCCATTGGCATCGTACGGCATGTCTTCAACCGGCATGATCACGGAGACCACACCTTTGTTACCGTGACGACCAGCCATCTTGTCACCCGGCTGGATGCGACGACGGATTGCCAGGTAAACCTTGACGATTTTCAGCACGCCCGGAGCCAGGTCATCGCCCTGCTGCAGTTTGCGCTTCTTGTCTTCGAACTTGTCATCCAGCAGACGACGGCGATCGATGATGTAGGCCTGAGCTTTTTCAAGCTGCTCATTCAGAGCATCTTCAGCCATGCGCAGTTTGAACCACTGACCATGCTCAAGACCGTCCAGGATTTCATTGGTGATTTCCTGGCCTTTCTTCAGACCGGCACCGCCCTCGGCAATACGACCAACCAGAGCAGAGCGCAGACGTTCAAAAGTAGCGCCTTCAACGATACGGAACTCTTCGTTCAGATCCTTGCGGATCTCGTCCAGCTGGGTCTTCTCGATCGACAGGGCACGAGCATCACGCTCAACGCCGTCACGAGTGAAGACTTGTACGTCGATTACAGTACCTTTGGTACCGGTAGGTACACGCAGGGAAGTGTCTTTAACGTCGCTGGCTTTTTCACCGAAGATTGCGCGCAACAGCTTCTCTTCTGGAGTCAGCTGAGTCTCGCCTTTCGGAGTGACCTTACCTACCAGAATGTCGCCAGCGCCAACTTCAGCACCTACGTAAACAATACCGGCTTCGTCCAGTTTGTTCAGTGCAGCTTCACCCACGTTCGGGATATCTGCAGTGATCTCTTCAGGCCCAAGCTTGGTGTCACGTGCCACACAGGTCAGTTCCTGAATGTGGATCGTGGTAAAGCGATCTTCTTGAACAACTCGTTCCGACAGGCAGATGGAGTCTTCGAAGTTGTAACCGTTCCAGGCCATGAACGCGATACGCATGTTCTGACCCAACGCCAGTTCACCCATATCGGTGGACGGACCGTCAGCCATGATGTCGCTGCGCTGTACACGATCACCCTTGCGGACCAGCGGACGCTGGTTGATGCAAGTGTTCTGGTTGGAGCGGGTGTACTTGGTCAGGTTGTAGATATCAACACCAGCTTCGCCGGTCTCAACTTCATCATCAGCAACACGAACCACAATACGGCTGGCATCAACAGAGTCGATCACGCCGCCACGACGAGCCACGACGCAAACGCCGGAGTCACGAGCTACGTTACGCTCCATGCCAGTACCTACCAGCGGCTTGTCAGCGCGCAGGGTCGGTACAGCTTGACGCTGCATGTTCGAACCCATCAACGCACGGTTGGCGTCATCGTGCTCGAGGAACGGAATCAACGACGCTGCAACCGAAACAACCTGCTTCGGAGATACGTCCATCAAGGTGACGTCTTCCGGCGCCTTAACGGTGAATTCGTTCAAGTGACGAACAGCTACCAGCTCGTCGATCAGGACTTTCTTGTCGTTCATCGTGGCCGAGGCCTGAGCGATCACGTGATCGGCTTCTTCGATGGCGGACAGGAAAACGATCTCGTCAGTTACCAGTGCGTCTTTAACCACACGGTACGGGCTTTCAAGGAAGCCGTACTGGTTGGTGCGCGCATAGGCAGCCAAGGAGTTGATCAGACCAATATTCGGACCTTCCGGCGTCTCAATCGGGCAAACACGGCCGTAGTGAGTCGGGTGTACGTCACGAACTTCAAAGCCGGCACGCTCACGCGTCAAACCGCCCGGGCCCAGTGCAGAAACACGGCGCTTGTGGGTGATCTCGGACAGAGGGTTGTTCTGGTCCATGAACTGGGACAGCTGGCTCGAACCGAAGAACTCTTTCACCGCCGCAGCCACTGGCTTGGCGTTGATCAGGTCTTGCGGCATCAGGCCTTCGCTTTCAGCCATCGACAGACGCTCTTTGACCGCACGCTCAACACGCACCAGGCCAACGCGGAACTGGTTCTCGGCCATTTCGCCTACACAGCGAACACGACGGTTACCCAGGTGGTCGATGTCATCGACGATGCCTTTACCGTTACGGATGTCGACCAGGGTCTTCAGCACAGCAACGATGTCTTCTTTGCACAACACGCCCGAACCTTCGATCTCGGTACGACCGATACGACGGTTGAACTTCATCCGGCCGACCGCAGACAGGTCATAGCGCTCAGGGCTGAAGAACAGGTTGTTGAACAGGGTCTCGGCAGCGTCTTTGGTTGGCGGCTCGCCTGGACGCATCATGCGATAGATCTCGACCAGCGCTTCCAATTGGTTGCTGGTGGAGTCGATCTTCAGAGTGTCGGAAACGAACGGACCACAGTCGATATCGTTGGTGTACAACGTCTCGATGCGAACAACCTGGCCCTTGGCGATTTTTGCCAGGATTTCAGTCGTCAGCTCGGTGTTGCACTCAGCAATGATTTCGCCGGTAGCCGGATGCACGATAGCTTTGGCCGTTGTGCGTCCCAGGACATAGTCCAGAGGCATAACGAGCTCTTTGATACCGGCTTTTTCCAGCTGGTTGATGTGGCGAGCAGTAATACGACGACCCTGCTCAACAATCACCTTGCCTTTGTCATCGGTAATATCGATGGCCGCGATTTCACCGCGCAGACGATGCGGAACCAGTTCCAGGCTAATGCTTTCGCCCTGAACGTGGAACACGTTGGTCGTGTAGAACGCGTCCAGCACTTGTTCAGTGGTATAGCCCAGCGCACGCAGCAATACCGATGCAGGCAGCTTGCGACGACGGTCGATACGCACGAACACGCAGTCTTTCGGATCGAACTCAAAGTCCAACCACGAACCGCGGTAAGGAATGATACGCGCAGAATAAAGCAGCTTACCGGAGCTGTGCGTCTTGCCGCGGTCGTGGTCAAAGAACACGCCCGGGGAACGGTGCAGCTGGGAAACAATTACACGCTCGGTACCGTTGATTACGAAGGTACCGTTTTCAGTCATCAGGGGGATTTCACCCATGTAGACTTCTTGCTCTTTGATGTCCTTGATCGCTTTGTTCGACGATTCTTTGTCGAAAATGATCAAACGAACTTTTACCCGCAAAGGTACGGCGTACGTTACGCCACGCAACACGCATTCTTTGACATCAAATGCCGGCTCGCCCAAGCGATAACCGACGTACTCCAGCGCAGCATTGCCGGAGTAGCTGATGATCGGGAAAACGGATTTGAAGGCCGCATGCAGGCCCACGTCGCGGAACTTATCTTTAGTCGCTCCCGCCTGCAAGAATTCACGATACGAATCCAGCTGGATTGCCAAGAGATACGGCACATCCATGACGTCCGGCAACTTGCTAAAGTCCTTGCGGATACGTTTTTTCTCAGTATATGAGTAAGCCATCAGCGTTCCCCAGCTTGGTCACCTGCTTGTTTGGCCTCTCCCGACGGGAGCAGCCAGAAAATCGTGCAAACCCCTTGGTTTGCTCCACCGCACAGGGTGGTTACAGCACGTTAAAGGCATCGACCTAGTCGACTGCCAATAACGGAAAAAGGCCGGTGGCAAGAGCCACCAGCCATCAGCCTCAGCTTAACGCTTGGGCTGGAGACGCAAGGTCGATGCTTACTTCAGCTCGACTTTAGCGCCTGCTTCTTCCAAGGCTGCCTTGGCTTTGTCAGCTGCGTCTTTCGCAACAGCTTCCAGAACAACGCTAGGAGCGCTGTCTACAACTGCCTTGGCTTCTTTCAGGCCCAGACCAGTCAGCTCACGAACAGCCTTGATCACGTTAACTTTCTTCTCGCCAGCTTCCAGCAGCATGACGTTGAATTCAGTTTGCTCTTCAACAACAGCAGCGGCAGCAGCAGGACCAGCAGAAGCAGCAGCAGCAGAAACGCCGAATGCTTCTTCCATTGCCTTGATCAGCTCAACGATTTCCAGAACGGATTTCGAACCGATTGCGTCGATGATTTCTTGAGTAGTCAGAGACATGACTATAAATTCCTGTATTGGGGTGACAGCCTAGGCGGCCATCGAAATAAACAATAAACGCTGAAAGGAGTTGCTCAGCCTTAGGCTGCAGCTGCTTCTTTCTGGTCGCGAAGTGCCGCCAGAGTACGAGCCAATTTGCTGGTAGCGCCTTGAATCACGCTCATCAGCTGAGAAATTGCTTCGTCACGGGTCGGCAGACTTGCCAGTACGTCGATCTGATTAGCTGCGAGGAACTTGCCCTCGAACGCAGCTGCCTTGATCTCGAACTTATCCTGACCTTTAGCGAACTCTTTGAACAAACGGGCAGCAGCGCCTGGATGTTCGTTCGAGAATGCGATCAAGGTCGGGCCTGTGAACACGTCGTTGAGGACACTGTATTCAGTGTCAGCAACAGCGCGCTTTAGCAGGGTGTTACGTACAACACGTACGTAAACGCCAGCTTCACGAGCCTCTTTACGGAGTCCGGTCATAGCGCCTACTGTCACACCGCGGGCATCAGCCACAACAGCGGACAGGGCAACTTTGGCAGCCTCGTTGACTTCAGCGACGATGGCCTTCTTGTCTTCGAGTTTAATTGCCACGGGTTTAACTCCTGCATGTTACCGTTTCATCCAACCGAGGCCGGATGTCGTTTTGGTGTCTGATTCGGTAAGGAACCGGGAGCACCATCTGCGTAGGCTTGAAGTTTAAGGCTTGCGCCGCCTACGGTCTTGGATAGCCCCCGCCAGGCAGGGACCCCAATCTTTCATTGGCGAGCTAAAAGCACGCCAATTTGTCTTACGCGTCCAAAGAACCTTGGTCGATGACCAAGCCTGGGCCCATAGTGGTGCTCAGGGTAACGCGCTTAACATAAATACCTTTCGAAGAAGCTGGCTTGATACGCTTCAGATCAGCGATCAGGGCTTCAACGTTTTCCTTCAGCTTGACGGCATCAAAACCGATCTTGCCAACGGAAGTGTGGATGATACCGTTTTTGTCAGTGCGATAACGAACCTGACCAGCCTTCGCGTTCTTGACAGCGGTAGCTACGTCTGGAGTTACAGTACCAACCTTAGGGTTAGGCATCAGACCACGTGGACCAAGGATCTGACCCAACTGACCAACAACACGCATTGCGTCCGGGGAGGCAATAACTACGTCATAGTTCAGGTCGCCGCCTTTCATTTCGGCAGCTAGGTCGTCCATACCAACGCGATCAGCGCCGGCAGCCAGAGCAGCTTCAGCAGCTGGACCCTGAGTGAACACAGCTACACGTACAGTCTTGCCAGTGCCGTGTGGCAGCACAGTAGCGCTACGAACAACCTGGTCAGATTTACGTGGGTCTACGCCCAGGTTAACGGCGATGTCAAAAGACTCGCTGAATTTTACAGTCGACAGCTCAGCCAGCAAAGCAGCAGCGTCTACAAAGTTGTAAGACTTGCCAGCTTCAATTTTACCGGCGATTGCCTTTTGACGCTTAGTCAGCTTAGCCATTACACACCCTCCACGTTAAGGCCCATGCTACGAGCAGAACCGGCGATAGTACGCACGGCTGCTTCCATATCAGCTGCAGTCAGATCCGCGTTTTTGGTTTTCGCGATTTCTTCCAGCTGAGCACGAGTCACAGTGCCAACCTTAACGGTGTTTGGACGAGCGGAACCGCTAGTCAGACCAGCAGCCTTCTTCAGCAGAACCGAAGCAGGGGTCGACTTGGTTTCGAACGTAAAGCTACGGTCGCTGTATACAGTGATGATCACTGGAGTCGGCAGGCCTGGCTCAATACCCTGAGTACGGGCGTTGAAAGCTTTGCAGAATTCCATGATGTTCACGCCGTGCTGACCCAGAGCCGGGCCTACGGGTGGACTTGGGTTGGCCTGAGCGGCCTTCACTTGCAGCTTGATGTAAGCGGTAATCTTCTTAGCCATGAGGCACTCCAATTACGGGTTCAAGCGCCTAAAGAGGCTCCCCGGTTACTTGCGCGTTTATCCCAGTGACGACAAAACCCCACAGCCTAGACCATGGGGTTGGGATTCGTGTCTAACTAGACCTTTTCGACCTGGCTAAACTCTAGCTCTACCGGAGTAGAGCGACCGAAAATGAGCACTGCCACTTGGATGCGGCTCTTTTCGTAGTTAACTTCTTCGACTGTGCCATTGAAATCAGCAAATGGACCGTCGGTAACACGGACAACTTCGCCCGGTTCGAATAGTGTTTTTGGCTTAGGCTTGTCGCTACCATCAGCAACACGACGCAGAATTGCTTCCGCCTCTTTATCAGTGATCGGCGCCGGCTTGTCGGCAGTCCCACCAATGAAGCCCATTACGCGCGGAGTATCCTTGACCAAGTGCCAAGTACCCTCGCTCATATCCATCTGAACCAGCACATAACCAGGGAAGAACTTACGCTCGCTTTTGCGTTTCTGGCCATTACGCATTTCAACCACTTCTTCAGTGGGAACCAGAATTTCGCCGAAGCCTTCTTCCATGCCTGCCAGCTTAATACGCTCAATCAAAGAGCGCATAACATGCTTTTCGTAACCCGAATAAGCATGCACTACGTACCAACGCTTAGCCACGGGACACCCTTAGCCAACAATCAAGGAAACGAGCCAACCGAGCAGGGAATCTAAACCCCACAACAGCAACGCCATAACAAGAACAACAGCCACCACGATCAACGTGGTCTGCGTAGTTTCTTGGCGAGTTGGCCATACGACTTTACGAATCTCAGTACGAGCTTCCTTCACCAACACAGAGAACGACTTGCCTTTAGCCGTCTGCAAGCCTACATAGGCAGCAACAGCAGCAATCACAAGAAGTGCAATGACGCGATACAGGATCGGCGAACCAGAATAATACTGATTCCCAACAACGCCAACCACCACAAGAGCAACCACTACAAGCCACTTGAGGAGATCGAAGCGAGAGCCTTGAACTTCAGCCTTGGGAGTCATCTAAGAGGATCCTGTGAAAAGAAAGCCAGACGCAATGAGCGAATCTGGCAGGTCAGGAGGGAATCGAACCCCCAACCTACGGTTTTGGAGACCGTCGCTCTGCCAATTGAGCTACTGACCTAAAACATTATCGAGCCGCCGATTATGCCGACACGAGAGAGACTTTTCAACAACTTATGCAATTACTTTTGCAACCAACCCTATCAAAGCGGAGATTGCCAGCGAGCAGCAGAATGCGAGCTACTCACAACCGTAACAACCAACCAGGGCAGCAGCACCAAAAGCACCACCAGCAAACACCCCAGACAGGCTATGCACCTGTTAAAACAAAGGCAGATATTTTCATATCTGCCTTGTTATATGGAGCTCTTGAGCGGATTTGAACCGCTGACCTCACCCTTACCAAGGGTGTGCTCTACCAACTGAGCTACAAGAGCGAAACACGTTGCGAAAACAGCTAGACTGGAGCGGGTGGCGGGAATCGAACCCGCATCATTAGCTTGGAAGGCTAAGGTTCTACCACTAAACTACACCCGCAAATCTTGCTGCTCTAGCTTGAATATGGTGGAGGGGGAAGGATTCGAACCTTCGAAGTCGTAGACGTCAGATTTACAGTCTGATCCCTTTGGCCGCTCGGGAACCCCTCCTGAGCTGGCTAGAATTCTACACCATTCTAACCTTATGTCAACCACTTTCTTCAATTAAATCAGGAAGTTAGCAACTTGACTCGCTTCACACCTAGTAGCCTGTTCGGTGTTCACTGTGGAGCGGGCGCCATTCTATGCAAACTATCGGATGGCTGCAAGCCCTCACACCGCATTTTTTTGTATTTTAACCCATTGAATTCATTGGCAAGGTTAGCCAAAGCCATTTCAGTGCCCACAGCACCGATTTGAGGCGAGAGTTTTAGTACATATCCCCCTGAATCATCTCGGACCACTGTGGACGGCAGTGACTGCACATCCACATCAGAAAGCTTGCTCTGAAGACTGCGCAACTGCTCTTCACTGGATAAGCCGCTTATATAGAAGCACTCCAGACTTTCTACACGGTCTCCAGAAACACTGTCACTGACGACCTTGGGTCGCGCCTCACTGAGTAGGCGTATGTCCTGCTTGTTCCCCTTATACAAGGACAAGGAAATGACTTCCTTCGCCCTGGGCGGCGCCTCTTGTTGATGCCAGACGTAATAAAAGATATTGAGTACAACTAGCAGAAGAAACAGCCAACGCATAAGAACCTCAAGGAAGGGGACACACTACCGCCAAGCCTACAAATACAAGGTCTTGCACCAAACGAGCATCAGGCACCATATCCCTCACCAAACTGGCGTCACCGCCCGTGAGAAAAACCTCAAAATCCTGCCCCCAATATTCGCGCGCCAACTCCAGCTGGGTCAAAACGAAGCCTCTCATCATCAGCAAACAACCACGCTCAACAGCCTCAGCCGTGGTACGACCCGGAGTCTGCTGTAGCAACGCCTGCTCCGCCGAAAAGTCGTCGTACCTGATACGCCGCGTATGCGTACGCAATTGGTCCCGCATCAAGGGCATACCAGGGCATATAAATCCTCCCAGGTGCTGACCATCGGACGCAACAAAGTCCGCAGTGACCGCCGTACCGAAATCCAGAACAAGGCACGCATTCTTAGCCAGCTCAAATGCCCCAACCAGAGCCAGCCAGCGATCCAGCCCCAAACGAGCAAACTCCTCATATCCGTTACTTACACCCGCGACTTCCCTTGCAGGTTTAGCACACTCCACTCCGACACCGAGCATCGAGGCAATTGATGCCACCAGACTCGATGTCTCGTCATCACTGCGCACGCTAACCAAGCGGCAATGGGTTATGCGCAGCTCCGGAGCAGCTAGTATCGCGGCCATAAGCCCAGCATCTGAGTCCACGACTCCGCCGCTTACTACAACCGTGCCGTCTAGAGCGCGCCATTTTATGAAACTGTTTCCACAGTCCATTTCAAGAATCATCGCGCAACCTCAAACTAAGCTCACCGCCACTGAACACCTTCTCCTCACCATTTACACTCATACGCAGCGCACCCTGACGGTCAATACCCATGACCGTACCGTTCACCTGGTGCACCCCAGCGATCAAAGAGACTTCACGCCCTTGCCACAAATGATTTTGTTCCCACTCCGACTGAATAGCCGAAAAGCCTGAGACCTCATGGCGCTTGAGATACATGCGCAAGCTATCGCTGAGCTTTGACACTAATTCATTACGGTTAGTCGCAACTCCAGACTCCAGAAAAACCGAAGTCCAGGCCTGATCAACCTCACTCGCCACTCTCATGTTAACGTTGATACCGATACCAAGGACTACATGACATACGTCGGCCGGATCTCCGACCAGCTCAAGCAAGATGCCGGCAATTTTTTTGTTGCTCACTAGCACATCATTTGGCCATTTCAGCCCCGCATCCGAGACACCAACCGCTCTGAGCGCACTCAGCACCGCAAGGCCAACTACGAGGCTAAGCCCTTCCAGCTGACGCATACCCCCATCCATCCGGAGCACTAGACTGTAGTAAATATTCTCCGCGAAAGGACTAACCCACTTACGCCCCCGTCGCCCCCTGCCTGCGGTCTGTCTCTCAGCCAGTATTACAAATGGCGCCGTTACACCACGATCAACCGCGCGCAGGGCTTCAGCATTCGTAGAGTCTAACGAGTGGCTAATCGCAACAGGCCAAGGACTCGCTGCCAACTGATCCAGCTCAAGCAGCTCAAGGGGGGCAGCCAACTGATAGCCACGACCACGAACCTTATGAATTGATAAGTTCAAGTCTGACTCCAAGTGCTGGAGCTGCTTCCATACAGCGCTGCGACTAACGCCGAGCGCAGCCCCGAGCGCTTGTCCCGAATGAAATCGACCGTCTTTAAGGAGTTTCAACAACGTCAGCATGCAAGTATCGCCTCACAATGAGGCACGCATAATAGCCATGAGGAGAGCTATTGCATAGAAACGCTGCTACGCACTGCAGCAGACGCTCCTGAAAAGTGGGACAGCAACAAGTGCGGCTAGCCATAGCTGCAACTTTTCTCGGCCCAAAAACAAACCCCCTGTCTGCGCGAGCAGACAGGGGGTTTGGAATTTAATCTTGACGATGACCTACTCTCACATGGGGAAACCCCACACTACCATCGGCGATGCATCGTTTCACTTCTGAGTTCGGGATGGGATCAGGTGGTTCCAATGCTCTATGGTCGTCAAGAAATTCGGTAGCCAGGTCGTTTACCTTTCGGTTTACGCTCCAGCGAATGGGTATGTAATAGTTTGGTGTTTTGTGAGTCGCAAACTTTCGGTCTGTATCGTCTTCACACACCGCAATCTGGTCTCTTCGACTCAAATTGCTTGGGTGTTATATGGTCAAGCCTCACGGGCAATTAGTATTGGTTAGCTCAACGCCTCACAGCGCTTACACACCCAACCTATCAACGTCGTAGTCTTCGACGGCCCTTTAGGGAACTCAAGGTTCCAGTGAGATCTCATCTTGAGGCAAGTTTCCCGCTTAGATGCTTTCAGCGGTTATCTTTCCCGAACATAGCTACCCGGCAATGCCACTGGCGTGACAACCGGAACACCAGAGGTTCGTCCACTCCGGTCCTCTCGTACTAGGAGCAGCCCCTCTCAAATCTCAAACGTCCACGGCAGATAGGGACCGAACTGTCTCACGACGTTCTAAACCCAGCTCGCGTACCACTTTAAATGGCGAACAGCCATACCCTTGGGACCGGCTTCAGCCCCAGGATGTGATGAGCCGACATCGAGGTGCCAAACACCGCCGTCGATATGAACTCTTGGGCGGTATCAGCCTGTTATCCCCGGAGTACCTTTTATCCGTTGAGCGATGGCCCTTCCATACAGAACCACCGGATCACTAAGACCTACTTTCGTACCTGCTCGACGTGTCTGTCTCGCAGTCAAGCGCGCTTTTGCCTTTATACTCTACGACCGATTTCCGACCGGTCTGAGCGCACCTTCGTACTCCTCCGTTACTCTTTAGGAGGAGACCGCCCCAGTCAAACTACCCACCATACACTGTCCTCGATCCGGATAACGGACCTGAGTTAGAACCTCAAAGTTGCCAGGGTGGTATTTCAAGGTTGGCTCCATGCAGACTGGCGTCCACACTTCAAAGCCTCCCACCTATCCTACACAAGCAAATTCAAAGTCCAGTGCAAAGCTATAGTAAAGGTTCACGGGGTCTTTCCGTCTAGCCGCGGATACACTGCATCTTCACAGCGATTTCAATTTCACTGAGTCTCGGGTGGAGACAGCGCCGCCATCGTTACGCCATTCGTGCAGGTCGGAACTTACCCGACAAGGAATTTCGCTACCTTAGGACCGTTATAGTTACGGCCGCCGTTTACCGGGGCTTCGATCAAGAGCTTCGCGTTAGCTAACCCCATCAATTAACCTTCCGGCACCGGGCAGGCGTCACACCCTATACGTCCACTTTCGTGTTTGCAGAGTGCTGTGTTTTTAATAAACAGTCGCAGCGGCCTGGTATCTTCGACCGGCATGGGCTTACGCAGTAAATGCTTCACCCTCACCGGCGCACCTTCTCCCGAAGTTACGGTGCCATTTTGCCTAGTTCCTTCACCCGAGTTCTCTCAAGCGCCTTGGTATTCTCTACCCAACCACCTGTGTCGGTTTGGGGTACGGTTCCTGGTTACCTGAAGCTTAGAAGCTTTTCTTGGAAGCATGGCATCAACCACTTCGTTGTCTAAAAGACAACTCGTCATCAGCTCTCGGCCTTAGAATCCCGGATTTACCTAAGATTCCAGCCTACCACCTTAAACTTGGACAACCAACGCCAAGCTGGCCTAGCCTTCTCCGTCCCTCCATCGCAATAACCAGAAGTACAGGAATATTAACCTGTTTTCCATCGACTACGCTTTTCAGCCTCGCCTTAGGGACCGACTAACCCTGCGTCGATTAACGTTGCGCAGGAAACCTTGGTCTTTCGGCGTGGGTGTTTTTCACACCCATTATCGTTACTCATGTCAGCATTCGCACTTCTGATACCTCCAGCAAGCTTCTCAACTCACCTTCACAGGCTTACAGAACGCTCCTCTACCGCATCACCTAAGTGATACCCGTAGCTTCGGTGTATGGTTTGAGCCCCGTTAAATCTTCCGCGCAGGCCGACTCGACTAGTGAGCTATTACGCTTTCTTTAAAGGGTGGCTGCTTCTAAGCCAACCTCCTAGCTGTCTAAGCCTTCCCACATCGTTTCCCACTTAACCATAACTTTGGGACCTTAGCTGACGGTCTGGGTTGTTTCCCTTTTCACGACGGACGTTAGCACCCGCCGTGTGTCTCCCATGCTCGGCACTTGTAGGTATTCGGAGTTTGCATCGGTTTGGTAAGTCGGGATGACCCCCTAGCCGAAACAGTGCTCTACCCCCTACAGTGATACATGAGGCGCTACCTAAATAGCTTTCGAGGAGAACCAGCTATCTCCGAGCTTGATTAGCCTTTCACTCCGATCCACAGGTCATCCGCTAACTTTTCAACGGTAGTCGGTTCGGTCCTCCAGTTAGTGTTACCCAACCTTCAACCTGCCCATGGATAGATCGCCCGGTTTCGGGTCTATTCCCAGCGACTAGACGCCCTATTAAGACTCGCTTTCGCTACGCCTCCCCTATTCGGTTAAGCTTGCCACTGAAAATAAGTCGCTGACCCATTATACAAAAGGTACGCAGTCACCCAACAAAGTGGGCTCCCACTGCTTGTACGCATACGGTTTCAGGATCTATTTCACTCCCCTCTCCGGGGTTCTTTTCGCCTTTCCCTCACGGTACTAGTTCACTATCGGTCAGTCAGTAGTATTTAGCCTTGGAGGATGGTCCCCCCATATTCAGACAAAGTTTCTCGTGCTCCGTCCTACTCGATTTCACTGCAAAGATGTTTTCGCGTACAGGGCTATCACCCACTATGGCCGCACTTTCCAGAGCGTTCCGCTAACATCAATACAGCTTAAGGGCTGGTCCCCGTTCGCTCGCCACTACTAAGGGAATCTCGGTTGATTTCTTTTCCTCAGGGTACTTAGATGTTTCAGTTCCCCTGGTTCGCTTCTTAAGCCTATGTATTCAGCTTAAGATACCTAACTTATGTTAGGTGGGTTCCCCCATTCAGACATCTCCGGATCAAAGTCTGTTTGCCGACTCCCCGAAGCTTTTCGCAGGCTACCACGTCTTTCATCGCCTCTGACTGCCAAGGCATCCACCGTATGCGCTTCTTCACTTGACCATATAACCCCAAGCAATCTGGTTATACTATGAAGACGACATTCGCCGAAAATTCGCATGTTCAATTAAGAACGCTCACAAATTTTACCTTAGCCTGAATAAACACCAGTGAAAGTGTTATCCAGTCTAACTTTCTATTACATACCCAAATTTTTAAAGAACGATCTAATCAAAAGATCAGAAATCAACATTCACCACCGTTTGATGGAATGCTCATTTCTAAGCTTTACGACAGAAAAACCACAGAGCGACTCTGCAGTTATCGTCTTCTACAATGAATCAAGCAATTCGTGTGGGAACTTATGGAGCAGCTGATGTCGTCGATTAAGGAGGTGATCCAGCCGCAGGTTCCCCTACGGCTACCTTGTTACGACTTCACCCCAGTCATGAATCACACCGTGGTAACCGTCCTCCCGAAGGTTAGACTAGCTACTTCTGGTGCAACCCACTCCCATGGTGTGACGGGCGGTGTGTACAAGGCCCGGGAACGTATTCACCGTGACATTCTGATTCACGATTACTAGCGATTCCGACTTCACGCAGTCGAGTTGCAGACTGCGATCCGGACTACGATCGGTTTTATGGGATTAGCTCCACCTCGCGGCTTGGCAACCCTTTGTACCGACCATTGTAGCACGTGTGTAGCCCAGGCCGTAAGGGCCATGATGACTTGACGTCATCCCCACCTTCCTCCGGTTTGTCACCGGCAGTCTCCTTAGAGTGCCCACCATTACGTGCTGGTAACTAAGGACAAGGGTTGCGCTCGTTACGGGACTTAACCCAACATCTCACGACACGAGCTGACGACAGCCATGCAGCACCTGTCTCAATGTTCCCGAAGGCACCAATCTATCTCTAGAAAGTTCATTGGATGTCAAGGCCTGGTAAGGTTCTTCGCGTTGCTTCGAATTAAACCACATGCTCCACCGCTTGTGCGGGCCCCCGTCAATTCATTTGAGTTTTAACCTTGCGGCCGTACTCCCCAGGCGGTCAACTTAATGCGTTAGCTGCGCCACTAAGAGTTCAAGACTCCCAACGGCTAGTTGACATCGTTTACGGCGTGGACTACCAGGGTATCTAATCCTGTTTGCTCCCCACGCTTTCGCACCTCAGTGTCAGTATCAGTCCAGGTAGTCGCCTTCGCCACTGGTGTTCCTTCCTATATCTACGCATTTCACCGCTACACAGGAAATTCCACTACCCTCTACCATACTCTAGCTTGCCAGTTTTGGATGCAGTTCCCAGGTTGAGCCCGGGGATTTCACATTCAACTTAACAAACCACCTACGCGCGCTTTACGCCCAGTAATTCCGATTAACGCTTGCACCCTCTGTATTACCGCGGCTGCTGGCACAGAGTTAGCCGGTGCTTATTCTGTCGGTAACGTCAAAACACTAACGTATTAGGTTAATGCCCTTCCTCCCAACTTAAAGTGCTTTACAATCCGAAGACCTTCTTCACACACGCGGCATGGCTGGATCAGGCTTTCGCCCATTGTCCAATATTCCCCACTGCTGCCTCCCGTAGGAGTCTGGACCGTGTCTCAGTTCCAGTGTGACTGATCATCCTCTCAGACCAGTTACGGATCGTAGCCTTGGTGAGCCATTACCTCACCAACTAGCTAATCCGACCTAGGCTCATCTGATAGCGCAAGGCCTGAAGGTCCCCTGCTTTCTCCCGTAGGACGTATGCGGTATTAGCGTCCGTTTCCGAACGTTATCCCCCACTATCAGGCAGATTCCTAGGTATTACTCACCCGTCCGCCGCTCTCAAGAGAAGCAAGCTTCTCTCTACCGCTCGACTTGCATGTGTTAGGCCTGCCGCCAGCGTTCAATCTGAGCCATGATCAAACTCTTCAGTTCAAACATCTTTGGGTTTTTAAGAAACCCTAAACTTGGCTCAGCAATCGTTGGTTACATCTTTGATTTCTCGCGGAGTAACTTGTGATGCTGATAATCTTGTTGACTATCAGTCTGACTCCACAAGCACCCACACGAATTGCTTGATTCAGTTGTTAAAGAGCGGTTGGTTTAGCTTTCGCTGAACCGAGGCGCGCATTCTACAGCAGCCTCTGTTGCTGTCAAGCGGTTATTTTAAGATGTTTTCAAAGTTTCCTCTGTAACATCAACCACTTGCGCTTTCGATCTCTCGTTAGCGGGAGGCGAATTCTACAGCGTTACACGCTGCTGTCAACACCTCATTTCCTGCTTCGATGACTTGAAGCTGACACTGCCGAAAACCAATCCAACTCATTGAAACTCAAGGAGTTTTCCGTTTCGACTGCGCCGGAAGTGGGCGCATTATAGGCTAATAAAATGCGCCGTCCAGCACTAATTTCCTACTTATTCAGCTTTTAGCGTAATTCGCGCAAAAGCCTTCTTCCCAGCCTGACAAACGTGGGTAGAACCCAGTGCATATATATAGGAGCGATCAACCACCTCACCATCTATACGCACACCACCCGAACCCAGCAGGTCTCTGGCCACCGCTGAGTTCTTAACCAGCCCAGCTTTATTAAGAACAGCTGCAATCGGCATATCCTCAGTAGCAGTCAACTCCACCTCGGGCAGATCGTCTGGCAACTCGCCATCCTTCATCCGATTGCCGGCGCCACGATGCGCATTGGCCGCAGCCTCTTCACCATGGAATCGAGCCACGATCTCTTCGGCGAGCTTGATCTTGATATCACGCGGGTTAGCCCCCGCCTCCACGTCAGCCTTGAACGCATCGATTTCATCCATCGAGCGAAAGCTCAGCAGTTCGAAGTAGCGCCACATCAACGCATCAGGTATGGACACCAGCTTGCTGTACATCACACCCGGCGCTTCCTGGATACCAACATAGTTACCCAAGGACTTGGACATCTTCTTGACGCCGTCCAGACCTTCAAGCAAAGGCATTGTCACAATGCATTGCGCTTCCTGACCGTAGCCGCGCTGCAGCTCACGCCCCATCAGCAAATTGAATTTTTGATCTGTACCGCCCAGCTCAATGTCCGCCTTCAATGCAACCGAGTCATACCCTTGCACTAACGGGTAAAGGAACTCATGGATCGCGATTGGCTGATTGGTGGTGTAGCGCTTGTCGAAGTCATCGCGCTCAAGCATGCGAGCAACGGTGTACTGGGAAGTCAGGCGAATGAAGTCGGCAGGCCCCATTTGATCCATCCAGGTGGAGTTGAATGCCACCTCGGTTTTAGCCGGATCTAGAATCTTGAAAACCTGAGTTTTATACGTCTCGGCGTTTTCAAGTACCTGCTCGCGCGTCAGCGGTGGACGCGTAGCACTCTTGCCGCTCGGATCACCGATCATCCCGGTGAAATCACCTATAAGGAAGATCACCTGATGGCCCAGTTCCTGGAACTGGCGCAGCTTGTTAATGAGTACGGTATGACCCAAGTGCAGATCGGGTGCGGTCGGGTCGAATCCGGCCTTGATACGCAACGGCTGACCGCGCTTGAGTTTCTCGACCAATTCAGACTCGACCAGTACCTCTTCGGCACCCCGCTTTATTAGCGCTAGCTGCTCTTCAACCGACTTCATATCAGACCCGTAAGGCTCAAATTCAAAGGGAACCAACGATACAAGATCAGGGACTAATTACAAGTTCCGGCAGGCATACGGCGGTCTATCCGCGCGCGAATGGCTCGCGGACTTGCTTCAAGGGCGATTTGGTTATATTTTATACAGTTATTTCATATTCATTGTGCCAGTCATCTTTTCCAATTCATCCTTTATCTCAAAGTCAAAATCATCTATGACCAGTCAACCGCCTAAAGCGCCGCCGCTTTATCCGAAGACCCACCTGCTTGCCGCAAGTGGTATCGCCGCTCTCTTAAGCTTGGCCTTGCTGGTATTTCCCTCCAGCGAAGTAGAAGCCAAAAGAACAACGCTTAATCTGGAGCTGGAAACACCTGCTGAACAACTGACACAAGATCAAGACGCTGCCGAGCTCGTTCAAGCCACAAATGAAGCGAATCCATCGCCATTTGCCCAGATTGAACAGCAGGACAACGCACCGGTTGCGACTGCCAAAGTCGAACCAGCAGCGCCACCCGCCCCCACCCACCGCGAAGTGATCGTGAGTAAGGGTGACACGCTATCAACCTTGTTCCAGAAGGTCGGCCTGCCAGCTACCTCCGTGCATGAAGTACTGGCCAGCGACAAGCAAGCCAAGCAATTTAGCCAGCTCAAGCACGGCCAGAAGCTCGAATTTGAAATGAGCCCTGACGGCTTGCAACTGAACAAGCTGCATAGTCAGGTCAGCGATCTTGAGACCATAACCCTCAACAAAAGCGCCAAGGGTTATACCTTTCGCCGTGTCACGACCCTGCCTACCATGCGCACGGCGTACGCCCACGGCGTGATCAGCAGCTCGCTTTCCGTATCGGGCCAGCGCGCAGGCTTGCCGCACAGCACAACGATGGATATGGCCAAGGTGTTTGGTTACGACATCGACTTCGCTCAAGACATCCGCCCAGGCGATCAGTTTGAAGTGATCTATGAGCAGAAAGTGATCAACGGTAAAACCGTCGGCACTGGCAATATTCTCTCTGCGCGCTTTACCAACCGCGGTAAAACCTTTACCGCCGTTCGTTACACCAACAAGCAAGGCAACAGCAATTACTACACCGCCGACGGCAACAGCATGCGTAAAGCATTCATCCGCACCCCGGTAGATTTTGCCCGCATCAGCTCGCGTTTCTCGTCAGGTCGCAAGCATCCGATCCTGAACAAGATCCGCGCCCACAAAGGCGTTGATTACGCAGCGCCACGCGGGACCCCAATCAAAGCAACCGGCGATGGCAAAGTACTGCTGGCTGGTCGTCGTGGCGGCTACGGCAATACCGTCATCATTCAGCACGGTAACACTTACCGCACGCTTTACGGGCACATGCAGGGCTTCGCCAAAGGCGTCAAAACCGGCGGTTCGGTCAAGCAGGGCCAAGTGATTGGCTACATCGGGACAACTGGCCTTTCGACCGGTCCGCATCTGCACTACGAGTTCCAGGTCAATGGCGTACACGTTGATCCACTAGGACAGAAACTACCGATGGCCGACCCGATTGCCAAAGCTGAACGCACTCGCTTCCTGCAACAAAGCCAGCCATTGATGGCTCGCATGAATCAGGAAAAGGCCACCCTCCTGGCCTCGAGCAAGCGCTAAGCCATGGCCCTCTATATAGGTGTGATGTCCGGAACCAGCCTGGACGGTATGGACATCGCCCTTATAGAGCTGGGGGCTGGCATCAGGCTGCTGGCCACCCATTACATTCCCATGCCGAATACCTTGCGCAGCGAGCTACTTGGTTTGTGCGCCAGCGGCCCGGATGAAGTGGCCCGCTGTGCAATTGCCGAGAATCACTGGGTCGAACTGGCCGCACAGGGCGTCAACGCGCTCCTTGAGCAACAGCATTTGTCCCCGGCAGATATCCGCGCAATCGGCAGTCATGGCCAGACCATACGGCACGAACCCGCCCGCGGTTTTACCGTACAGATTGGTAATCCGGCACTCTTGGCCGAATTGACCAACATCTGCGTCGTAGGTGACTTCCGCCGTCGCGACGTGGCTGCCGGAGGTCAGGGAGCACCTTTGGTTCCTGCCTTCCACGAAGCATTGTTTACGGATCAAGTCGGTAACAGGGCAGTGCTTAACGTAGGCGGATTCAGCAACCTTAGCCTGATAACTTCTACCGCTCCCGTTGCAGGATTCGACTGCGGCCCGGGTAATGTCCTGCTGGATGCCTGGATACAAGAGCAGCGCGGTGAGCTCTATGACCGCAACGGTGACTGGGCTGCAAGCGGCAAGATTGAGCCGCTGCTGCTCAACGCCCTGCTCAGCGACCCTTTCTTCCAGACCAAGGGCCCAAAGAGTACAGGCCGCGAGGTATTCAACCTCGCATGGTTGAAACAGCATCTGTTCAACCTGCCCACTTTCCCTGCTGAAGACGTCCAGGCAACCCTGCTGGAGCTTACAGCACAGACCATCGCGCAATCCCTGAAGGCAGCCCAGCAACACACGGACGAGCTACTGGTATGCGGTGGCGGAGCCCACAATGCCGCATTGATGGCCCGACTGGCAGACTTGCTGGCTCCCGCCCAAGTGAACAGCACACAGGCCAAAGGTGTAGACCCTGACTGGGTCGAAGCAATGGCCTTTGCATGGCTCGCGCACTGCTGCCTGGAAAACATCCCTACCAACCGCCCCAGCGTCACTGGCGCACGCGGCTTGCGCATATTGGGCGCCATCTACCCCGCCTGACCGCCCACCTCACAGTACAGACAGCAAAACGCCGCGAATCTACGCGGCGTTGAGTTTGAAGCCTGTACGACACGCTTAGATCGAGAACGATGATCCGCAACCACACGTTGTGGTGGCATTGGGGTTCTTGATCACAAAACGCGACCCTTCCAGACCTTCCTGATAATCCACCTCGGCACCCGCCAGGTACTGGAAGCTCATTGGATCGACCACCAGGCTCACGCCTTCGCGCTCCACCAGGGTGTCGTCATCGGCCACTTCTTCATCGAAGGTGAAACCATACTGAAAACCGGAACAACCGCCGCCCGTAACAAAAACGCGCAACTTCAAACGATCATTACCCTCTTCATCGACCAGGCTCTTCACCTTGTGCGCAGCACCTTCGGTGAATTGCAAAGCCATGGGGGTGAAGGATTCGACGCTCATGCTGACTATCTCCCGGCGTTATGCCGCCATAATGCGTGATGACGCGCATTATCCGCTTCTCCTAGAAAAGCGGTCAACTATTCATAAGTAGCAGCTGCAAGTGAAGAGCTCTTCACTTGCAGCTTGTGCTGGGTACCTGCAGATGCTTTAAGGCAACATCCCGGCGTGGGACAAGCCCAGACGCTCATCCAGGCCGAACATGATGTTCATGTTCTGCACCGCCTGGCCAGAGGCGCCCTTGACCAGATTGTCGATCACCGACAACACCACGACAAGGTCACCATCCTGTGGACGATGTACCGCAATCCGGCACACGTTGGCACCGCGCACGCTACGGGTTTCTGGATGGCTGCCGGCAGGCATCACATCGACGAAAGGCTCGTTGGCGTAACGCTTTTCGTACAAAGCCTGCAAGTCGACAGAACGATCAACAACGGTTGCATACAACGTGGAGTGAATACCGCGGATCATCGGCGTCAGATGCGGAACAAAGGTCAGGCCCACCTCTTTACCTGCCGCGCGGCGCAGACCCTGACGGATCTCCGGCAAGTGCCGATGGCCTTTCACGGCATACGCCTTCATGCTTTCAGACGTTTCGGCATACAGCGCTCCTACACTGGCACCCCGGCCAGCGCCGCTCACACCCGACTTGCAGTCAGCGATCAACTGCGAAGTCTCGGCCAGGCCGGCTTCCAGCAAAGGCAGAAAACCCAGTTGGGCAGAAGTCGGATAGCAACCCGGCACCGCGATAAGCCGCGCCTTCTTGATCTGTTCACGGTTCACTTCCGGCAGGCCATAGACAGCCTCATCCAGCAGCTCTGGCGCACCGTGCGGCTGGCCGTACCACTTGGCCCACTCATCCGCATCCTGCAAGCGGAAGTCTGCCGAGAGGTCGATAACCTTGGTGCCTGCAGCCAGCAGTTCGCCAGCCAGCGCATGGGCTACGCCGTGGGGCGTTGCAAAAAACACCACATCACACGCTCCCAGGGTTTGCGTGTCCGGCACGCTGAAGGCCAAACCGTCGTAATGACCGCGCAGGTTGGGATACATATCGGCAACTGGCAGGCCAGCCTCGGATCGAGAAGTGATGACAACCACTTCAGCCTGCGGGTGCTGTGCCAGCAAACGCAGCAATTCGACCCCGGTGTAACCCGTGCCGCCGACAATACCGACCTTGACCATAACCTGCCCTCAACGAAACCACTGGAAAGCCTTCGATAATAGGGATACCTGGCCCCTGCGACAACCGCCAAGGTGACTCCCGGACGCTCTACTACTACTATTTGATCTACCGTGAACCTGGGAATAACTAAAAATGCTTTATCTATGGCTCAAAGCCTTCCACCTCATCAGCATCGTCTGCTGGTTTGCTGGCCTCTTTTACCTGCCTCGCCTGTTTGTTTACCACGCACAAAGCGAAGATTCCGTTAGCAAAGAGCGATTCAGCATCATGGAGCGCAAGCTGTATCGCGGCATCATGGGCCCGGCAATGATTGCGACCCTGATTTTTGGCGGCTGGTTGATCAGCCTCAACCCGAGCGGCTATTTCAGCCAGGGCTGGATGCACGTCAAGCTGACACTGGTGATCCTGTTGATTGGTTATCACCACATGTGTGGGGCGCAGGTAAAACGCTTTGCCCGCGGCGAAAACAAACGTAGCCACGTGTTCTATCGCTGGTTCAACGAAGTGCCGGTCGTGTTTCTGCTGGCGATCGTAATTCTGGCCGTGGTCAAACCGTTTTAAACTCACTTCTTAACGATCCGAGGTTATCCATGTCACTGCCCGCTCTGCTTGAACAACGCTTGCGCCTGCCGGTAGTAGCCGCCCCCATGTTTCTGATTTCCAACCCTCAACTTGTCCTGGCCTGCTGTCGCAATGGTGTTGTAGGCAGTTTCCCTGCACTCAACCAGCGCGAGAGCAGCGGTTTCAAGGCATGGCTTGAGGAAATAGAATCAGGACTCGCCGGACTGGATAACCCTGCCCCCTACGCCGTGAACCTGATTGTGCATAACAGCAACCCACGGCTGCAGGCGGATCTGGCGATTTGCATCGAACATAAAGTGCCTATCGTCATCACAAGCCTGGGGGCAGTCAAAGAAGTTGTTGATGCCGTGCACAGCTATGGTGGCCTGGTATTTCACGATGTCACCACCCGACGTCATGCCGAGAAAGCAGTAGAGGCCGGGGTAGACGGCTTGATTGCAGTCGCAGCCGGCGCTGGTGGACATGCAGGTACCTGGAGCCCTTTTGCATTGGTCGCCGAAATACGGCAGTTTTTCGACAAAACCTTACTCTTAGCAGGGTGCCTGAATCACGGCCACGAAATCCTCGCGACTCAGGTTCTGGGCGCTGATCTTGCCTACCTCGGTACACGCTTTATCGCCACCCAAGAAAGCCATGCGCCTGACGCTTACAAAGAGATGCTGCTGGCATCCCGCGCCGCCGATATCATTCACACCCCCGCTGTATCGGGTGTGCCCGCCAGTTTTATGCGCCAAAGCCTTGAAAATGCAGGTTTCGACCTGGCTGCACTCCAAGGCAAAAACGACACGGGGGCAGGTAACAAACTCAAGCCGCTGACCGATGAGGCCAAGGCGTGGAAAACAGTCTGGTCCGCTGGCCAGGGCGCAGGAGAAATCCACGACCTGCCCACAATCGACCAGTTGATCGCACGCCTGGATGAGGAATATCGCAAGGCGCTAAGCCGCACCTCAAAACTCGCCCAGCATTGGCCGCATCACTGATATTGCCAAGCCCGCCATTACGGCGGGTTTTTGTTAACTCCACCCGGACAAGGAAGCCACCGTGCCCGAGCTTAGCCTGAACAAAACACCTCAAGAACAGTACGCGCCGCTTGACCCTGTGGGGTTCAGCGGGAGGATCGGGCGTTTACGACTGCTGGCATGGAGCATGATAATCACCGTCATCGCCATGGTGACATCACTTCTGGTTTTGCTCGCAGTCAAGGTTTCCCCCACCCTGGGCATTACCTGTGGCGCAACGCTCACACTTGCCTACTTCATCATCAGCCTGAGAATCAGCGCCCAGCGCCTGCATGACCTCAACTGGTCCGCGTGGATGCTGTTACTGCATTTGGTGCCCGTGGCCAATCTGATCCTGTCCCTCATGATGCTCTTGATGCCCGGCACACCCGGTCCCAATAAATACGGGCCACCGCCACCGCCGAACAGCCGTGCAGTCAATGTTCTGGCTGCGATTACCATCTTTTTGATTGGACTGGGCATCTGCGTAATGATTGTCCTCTTTGCTTTGGGCCTGCTGACTGCGTTGATCAACGCAGTCAACAGCAACAGCATGTAGACTGCCCGCCTTAATGAACGCGTTAACGCCAGGGACATCATTGTCACCGGACTGTACCGTTGCAATGGAGAACAGCATGACCCGTTACGCTTTAATCACCGGCGCCTCCAGCGGCATTGGCCTGGCGCTGGCTGAGGCTCTTGCCCGACGCGGGCGCAGTTTGATTCTGGTGGCCCGCCAGCGGGATGCGCTGGAAACCATTGCACTTGAGTTGACCCAGCGTTTCGGCGTCGAGGTGTTGTTCCGCGCCTGCGACCTGGGTGAGCCCCTGCGCCTGTCAGGCTTTTTGCTGGAGCTTGAAGAAGGCGACCGTCAGATTGACCTGTTGGTCAATTGCGCGGGTATCGGCACCTGCGGTCCTTTCCTGGCCCACGACTGGAGCGCCGAACAAGACCTGATTGAACTTAACGTGCTGGCACTCACCCGGTTGTGCCATGCCATTGGCAACATGATGGCCGTGCAAGGCGGCGGGCAGATTCTCAATGTGTCCTCAATTGCTGCGTTCAAGCCCGGGCCTTGGCTGAGCACCTACTTCGCCAGCAAAGCGTATGTCCTGCATTTTTCTGAAGGCCTGCGCGAAGAAGTGAAAAAAACCGGGATTAAAGTCTCGGTACTCTGCCCCGGCATTACCCGAACCCGTTTTTTCGATGCAGCCAAAATGAATACCGACGCCATCAAGCAAAGCACCGGAGCCATGAGCCCCGAAGAAGTTGCGCTTTACACCGTGCGTGCGCTCGATAAAAACAAGGCGATCATCATTCCAGGACGTCGCAACCGCTGGCTCTCTCGCTTCCCGCGTGTTCTCTCTCGCTGGATGACACGAAAAATAGCCGCCTCGGTCAACAAATCCTACTGCCCTCGTTAACGACGACTGGGCGTAACTCACAGCCCTGAGTACACTCAGACCGGACTTCACTCACGGAGACACAGCTTTGGATACTTTGTTTACCAAGATCATCAACCGTGAAATACCCGCAAAGATCATCTATGAAGATGATCAAGTGCTCGCTTTTCACGACATCGCACCACAAGCACCGGTCCACTTTCTGGTTATCCCGAAAAAGCCGATACGCACGCTTAACGACCTGGCCGAAGAAGACAAGCTGCTGGCAGGCCATATCCTCTTCACGGCACAGCGCCTTGCCAAAGAACTGGGCTGCGAAGACGGTTTCCGCGTAGTGATGAACTGCAATGAAAAGGGTGGCCAAACGGTTTACCACATTCATATGCACGTTCTGGGTCAACGCCAGATGAATTGGCCGCCGGGCTGATTGCTAGACGATTCTGACGTGGGAGCCGCACGGTTCCCACATCCATCCATGATCCAACGCAAACTCCACCCCCGCGATTGGGGTAAACTGACCGCCGTGATTTTTTCCGGAGGTAAGCATGACTAACCAACGTCACTACTCGCCGATTGACCGTCTTCTGTTACAAGCCGATACCGCCCTGCGCACTCTGCTGCCATTCAGCGGCCAGCCTCATCGGCCATCACCGGCCATAGTCAAACCTGAAAACCCGCTAGACCCGCAAGCTACACGCCATGTTGCCGGTCTGATGCGTATCAACCACACCGGTGAAGTCTGTGCTCAAGCCTTGTATCAAGGTCAGGCACTGACAGCCAAGCTCCCGCACGTGCGCGAAGCGATGGAACACGCCGCTGAAGAAGAAATCGATCACCTGGCCTGGTGTGAGCAACGCATTCGCCAACTGGGTAGCCATCCCAGCGTGCTGAACCCGCTGTTTTACGGCATGTCCTTCGGGATCGGCGCAGCAGCAGGACTGATCAGCGACAAAGTCAGCCTGGGGTTTGTGGCGGCCACCGAAGATCAGGTTTGCAAGCACCTGAACGAGCATCTTGAGCAACTGCCGGTCGAGGATGAAAAGTCCCGGGCGATTCTTGAGCAAATGCGTATCGACGAAGAGCAGCACGCAGAATCTGCGCTCGATGCTGGCGGGTTCCGCTTCCCAGCCCCGGTCAAATTCGGCATGAGCCTGATGGCCAAGGTGATGACAAAAAGTACGTACCGTATCTGATCGCAGCTTCGGTAGAGACCGCCGCTTTAGCGGGACTTTGCACATAGGCTATGTGCGTGTCAGTTAAGGGGCCTGTGGGAGCGGGCTTGCTCGCGATGCAGGCGACGCGGCCTGAGAGTCAAACCGCGCGGCTCCCATCGAGGGCAAGACCGCTCCCACAAGAGCCAGCTTCCCGATTTACTGACTGGCATTAGCTAAATCAAGACCCTTATTGACTCAGCCCAGCTCGATAATTTCGTAATCGTGGCTGATGGCAACACCCGCTGCGCCAAGCATGATGGATGCCGAGCAATACTTCTCGGCCGACAACTCGATGGCACGCTTGACCTGGGCTTCTTTCAAGCCACGGCCCTTGACCACAAAGTGCAGATGGATTTTGGTGAAAACCTTTGGATCTTCAGTGGCGCGTTCTGCCTCCAGAAACGCGTCACAGCTCTCAACCGCCTGACGCGACTTCTTGAGAATGCTGACAACGTCAAAGTTGCTGCAACCCCCGAGACCTAACAACAGCATCTCCATCGGGCGTACGCCCAGATTGCGACCACCGCTTTCAGGCGGGCCATCCATCACAACGACGTGGCCGCTGCCTGACTCGCCCAGAAACATGGCTTCGCCAGCCCATTGAATGCGTGCCTTCATCACCCAGACTCCACTGATTTAAAAGGGGCGCCAGCTTAGCACAGGGTCAGAAACTGATAACTCACCACACTGAAGCGTTTCTCTGGCCTGGCACTCCGAAAATTCTGCAATCCGTACAGAACCTGTCTGGTAAGCTGGCGCCAAATCGCTGGCGCCTGCCAGAAAGCGCTCTATATAAAAATAGATTTAATCCTTACTGTGTACGCTTCTCGGGATACAACCATGGTTGCTCTTACTCCCATACCCAAGATCAAGAACCTCGACAAGTTTTTGACTTTTTGCCAACGCAAACGATATCCAGCCAAGAGTAATATCATTTGTGCAGGTGAGTCTTCACACACCCTGTTCTTCATTATCAAAGGCTCGGTAACGGTTTTGATTGAAGACGAGGAAGGTCGTGAAATGATCATTGCCTATCTCAACAGCGGAGACTTTATTGGCGAATTGGGCCTGTTTGAACAAGCGGGACAAGAGCAGTCACGCAGCGCATGGGTTCGAGCCAAGACCGAGTGCGAAGTTGCAGAGATCAGCTATCCAAAGTTCAGAGAATACACTCAGCAAGAGCCAGAGATTCTTTACGCGCTAAGTGGCCAAATAGCACAACGCCTGCGCAACACTACGCGCAAGGTCGGTGACTTGGCATTCTTTGATGTCACAGGAAGGGTTGCGCGCTGCCTGCTTGAGCTGTGCAAACAACCCGATGCCATGACCCATCCGGACGGCATGCAAATCAAGATCACCCGTCAGGAAATCGGTAGAATCGTCGGTTGTTCTCGAGAGATGGTAGGACGCGTACTAAAAGGTCTGGAAGAACAGAACCTGGTAAACGTCAAAGGCAAAACCATGGTGGTGTTCGGTACACGTTAAGACTTGAGCAAGGGCGCCAGGATCTGTTGATAACTGGCACTCAAGCGCTCAAAGAAGTCGGGGGCCGCAAACGCTTCGTGCAAAGCGATGTGACTGTCGGCAAGACAGCGTTGCTCAAGATCACACAACTGATTGAAACGATTGACCGCCGCCACCATCGACTCACGCTCGTTCTCTACCAGCAATGCACCATGAACCAAACCGACAGGCCGCTGCCCGCCTTGACTCTGACGCCAGCGCTGAGCGGTTCCCACCAGTTTCCGGGCATTGAGATTGACGTTAAAACGCCCATCACAGAACGCACCCTCAACTTCGCCCAAAGAAGCGGTGCCACCCAACTGCATCAGCAAATCGCAAATCGGCTCGCACAAACGGCGATAGGCCGTTTCGATACGCCCATGATCGCCTTCACTGCATAAAGGCGCATAAACCAGTGCAATATTGACCGTCGAGGCGGACTGCGGGACAGGCTCGCCGCCCGTCTCACGCAACAGAACCGGCCAGCCGCTGGCAGCCAACTCAATACTGGCCTGCTCAAAACCCGGCAAGCGACTCAGTCGCCGCGGCATGACCAGCGCCCGATCCGTGGGCTGCCAGAACAGCACCCCTGCCTCCAGCTCTGCGGCACAGACCGAGGCCAGTAAATCCTGCTCGGCCTTGAGGCCGGCTTCGACGGTGAGGTGCTGGATGGGTGCCATGGGATTCCTTGTCAGACGCTGCAGATACAGGTTCGATCGCTGTTGGAGCGGGCTTGAGGCGCCGCAGCCTGCCAGGAAAATCGCGGGGCTGCTATCGCGAGCAAGCCCGCTCCCACAAGGGGATGAGTCAATCCAGAGTCGAACCCGTCACTGGCACAACGCGCTCCGGGAAAAACAGACGCTGCAGTTCATTGCCCGGGTTCTCGGCGCGCATAAAGGCTTCACCAACGAGGAACGAATACACCTCGCTGATTTCCATCAGCTCGACATCCGCACGGTTGAGAATCCCGCTCTCGGTAATCACCAGGCGATCACGCGGTACACGGGGCAACAGATCCAGAGTCGTTTCCAGGCTGACTTCAAAAGTGTGCAGGTTGCGGTTGTTGATGCCCACCAACGGCGTATCAAGGGTTTTAAGTGCGCGCTCAAGCTCGTCGCCATCATGCACTTCAACCAACACATCAAGCCCGACGCTTTTGGCGACGGCTGCCAGCTCTGCCATCTTCACGTCGTCCAGGGCGGACACGATCAACAGCACGCAATCGGCCCCCAAGGCACGGGCTTCGACGATTTGATAAGGGTCGATCATGAAATCCTTGCGGATCACCGGCAAGGTACAGGCCGCACGGGCCTGCTGCAGGTACGCGTCGGCACCCTGGAAGTAATCGATATCAGTCAGCACGGATAGACACGTCGCACCGCCCGACTGATAGCTCCTGGCAATGTCGGCAGGCACGAAGTGCTCGCGAATCACGCCTTTGCTCGGCGACGCCTTTTTGATTTCGGCAATCACTGCAGGCTGTTTTTTCTTGGCCTGCGCCAGCAAGGCATTGGCAAAGCCGCGAACAGGATCCGCCTGAGCGGCCAAACGTTCAAGCTCGGCCAGGCTCACGCGCGCGCTGCGCTCGGCAACCTCTTGAACTTTACGCGCCAGAATATTTTCCAGAACGGTTGGCACACTCATGCTTCATTCTCCTGCTTGAAAATCGCGGTAAACGCGCCCAGCTCTTCGAGCTTCTCGCGGGCCAATCCGGTGTGCAGCGCATCATGGGCCAACTCCACACCCTCTTTGAGAGTGTAGGCAAGGTCCGCGGCATAAAGCGCTGCGCCAGCATTGAGCACAATCATTTCGGCGGCTTTCTGGCCCGCTTCGGTTTTGCGACGACCCAACGCATCGCGGATCAACTCCAACGATTGCTCGGGGCTGTCTACTACCAGGCCGAACAGGCTCTGGCTCTTGATGCCAAAATCTTCAGGCTGAACCCAATACTCGGTGATCTCACCGTTTTTCAGCTCTGCCACAAAGGTCGGCGCTGCCAGGCTGAATTCATCCAGGCCGTCTTGCGAGTGCACCACCAGCACATGCTTGCTGCCCAGACGCTGCAGCACTTCAGCCAAGGGACGGCACAGCGCCTGGTTGAACACACCGACCACTTGATGCAACACACCAGCCGGATTCGTAAGCGGGCCAAGCATATTGAACAGGGTTCGCAAGCCAAGGTCGCGACGCGGAATAGCCGCATGCTTCATGGCGCCATGATGGCATTGGGCAAACATAAAGCCGATGCCCACGCTGTCGATGCATCGGGCGACTTGAACCGGGGTCAGGTTCAAATACACACCGGCCGCTTCCAGCAGGTCAGCACTGCCGCTTTTACCGGACACCGCGCGGTTGCCATGCTTGGCCACCGTGCAACCCGCCGCGGAAATCACCAGCGCCGAAGCGGTGGACACGTTGAAAATGTTCGCACCATCGCCGCCGGTACCAACGATATCGACCACGCCGTCCAGCGTCTTGAGCTCAACCTTGTCTGCCAGTTCGCGCATGACAGTCACGGCACCGACGATTTCGTCGATGCTTTCGCTTTTCATGCGCATGCCCATCATGAATGCGCCAATCTGCGCTTCGGTGCATTGACCGGTCATGATGTCGCGCATTACGTCGCGCATCTCATCGGTGGTCAGGTCGAGGTGGCCGACGATACGGCTCAGGGCTGTCTTGATATCCATATAAAGTCCTTAGCGCGTGCCGCCGGTTTGTTTTAGAAAATTCGCAAACAGCTCATGACCTTGCTCGGTCAGGATCGACTCAGGGTGAAATTGCACCCCTTCGATATTCAGCGTCTTGTGGCGCAGGCCCATGATCTCGTCCACCGAGCCATCTTCGAGCTGAGTCCAGGCGGTCAGTTCCAGACAGTCCGGCAGGGTTTCACGCTTGACCACCAGCGAGTGGTAACGGGTCACGGTCAGCGGATTGTTCAGGCCCTGGAATACCCCTGTATCGAGGTGATACACCGGGCTGGTCTTGCCATGCATCACTTGCCGGGCGCGGACCACATCGCCGCCAAATGCCTGGCCGATGGACTGATGGCCCAGGCACACGCCCAGGATCGGCAGCTTGCCGGCAAAGTGCTTGATGGCTTCGAGGGAAATACCCGCCTCGTTCGGCGTGCAAGGGCCGGGCGAGACCACAATGCGCTCGGGCTTGAGCGCTTCGATCTGGGCCACGGTCAATTCATCGTTGCGCACCACCTTGACCTCTGCACCCAGCTCGCCGAGGTATTGCACAACGTTGTAAGTAAAAGAGTCGTAATTATCGATCATCAGCAGCATGTTGCTAAACCTCTGAATTCACTGACATTCAAAACTGTTTTCAGAATCCTGTGCCCGCAGTTTCAGTTGCTGGTTTGAACACACCAACCGAGGGGCAGCCATTCATGAAAACGCAGGGGGCAGGTCCGGCGTGGCCGGCAGAGAAATATTAGGCGCGCCAACGCCAACGGCCGTGGGCCTTGAGAACTCGCATAAAGAGTTTGCTGATGATCAACACAGGAAGGGTCTCATTTCTACGTCAGGGCACAGTAACGTAGCCTCGCAGAAGGCGCAACACGGGGCAGCAAATACGGGGAAAAACATACGGACAATACTTTGTGTCTTTATTTGACACGAAACACTTAATACGAATTGTTTTGATAGTGTCCGCGCTCCCAACAATAAAAATAGACCTCCTCATGCGCAGACTTTCACTACTCATCCCCCTGGCGGGATGCATCCTGTCCTTCGTTAGCGAACGCGTACTCGCCGCCCCAACCCCCTACTCCACGATGATCGTGTTCGGCGACAGTTTGAGTGACTCGGGGCATTTTCCTGATACCGGCAGCGGCATGCGTTTTACCAATCGCAGCGGGCCTACCTACAGGGGTGAAACTTACTCGGCAGTAGCACCGATGATTTTGGGTGAAAAACTGAGCATCGCGCCCGGCGACTTGAGCCCGTCCACATCACCGGGCAACGCATTCACCGGCGACCCCGATGGTAACAACTGGGCGGTCGGCGGCTACCGTACGGACCAGATTTTTAACTCCATTACCAAAGTATCGAAGGTAGCCGTACCGCAAGGCTGGTTTCTTGGGGGGACCGTATTACGCAGCCGACGCGGCTACCTTGTGGAAAACGGTTTCAAAGCCGACCCCAAAGCGTTGTATTTCATCTCGGGCGGCGGCAACGACTTCCTCGATGAGAGAGTAAGAAACCCCGCCGAGGCAGCTAAAGCCGCGCAGAATCTGGCAGACAGCGCCTTCGCCCTGCAACAGGCCGGAGCGCGTTACATCATGGTCTGGCTGTTGCCTGACCTGGGCCTGACCCCGGCCATTTACGACACACCGGCACAAGCTGGCAGCAGCTACCTCAGCGCGGTGTTCAACACCGAACTGGCCCATCAACTCAGCCAGATAGACGCCGAAATCATCCCCCTCAATGTCCCGCTCCTGTTCCGGGAAGCGGTCTCCGATCCCGCCCGTTTTGGCCTGGCCACCGGGCACAACCTCGTGGCCACTTGCTTCAGCGGTGACGAATGCACAGAGAACCCGCAGTACGGCATCAATAGCCCGACCCCCGACCCAGCCAGGCTGTTGTTCAACGACTCGGTCCACCCCACCGAAGCGGGACAACGCTTAATCGCCGACTATGCCTACTCATTGCTGGCCGCCCCGTGGGAGGTGACGCTGTTACCCGTGATGGCCCAAGGCACGCTGAATGCCCACCAGGACCAACTGCGCACCCAGTGGGGGAGCGACAACCTTCAATGGCAAGCCACAGGGCAATGGAGAGCGTTCGTTGCGGGTGGCGGGCAACGTTTGAATATTGACGAGCAGCACACCTCAGTCAGTGCGGATGGCCGGGGCTATAACGTCAATATCGGCACCAGCTATCGACTGGATGAACACTGGCGACTGGGCGTGGCATCCGGATTTTACCGACAACGCCTCGAAACGGGCGCCAACGAATCGGACTACAAACTCAATAGCTACCTGGGCAGTGTCTTTGCTCAGTACCAACACAATCATTGGTGGGGTGACGCCGCCCTGACCTTGGGCAGGCTCGATTACGACAGCCTCAACCGAAAGTTCGCGCTAGGCGTGAGTGAGGGGGTGGAGAAAGGGCAAGCCGACGGCCACCTCCGGGCATTGAGCACACGTCTGGGTTATGACATCGCACAGGCCTCGGCTTCGTGGCACCTGTCGCCTTTTATCAGCGCCGACTACTCGCGAGTAGAGGTTAATCGCTATGCAGAAAAAGGGCGGCGTTCGACCGCATTGAACTACGAAGAGCAGACACTCGTTTCAAATCGACTTGGCGCGGGCGTACTCGCCAGCTACCAGTTCACCCCGCAGACCCGGGTGTTTGGCGAAGCCGTCCACGAGCACGAGTTCCAGAATGCGACCCAGCGCCTGAGCATCGCGCTGAACAGCCTGCCCAACAACAGCTTCACACTCGAAGGCTATACACCGCAAAGCAACCTTGACCGTGTCAGCCTGGGGATCAGCCACAGACTGACCGCCGACCTTATGCTGCAGGCGGCTTATAACGTGAGGAAGGGTGATGGGGTGGCTCAACAGGGAGCCAACCTCGGGGTCAGCCTGAACTTCTGATGACACAACCAGCAGGAGGGGACTTGCTCGCGCTGGCATCGCCTCGGTCAATCAGACAGACCGGGGACCCAGCATCGCGAGCAAGTCCGCTCCCACATCAATCCCGTGGAGTCTGCTCGGCCAGTACCACGGCCCGGAACATGGCGCGACGCTTGTTCAGCGTCTCTTCCCACTCAAGGGCCGGGACCGAGTCAGCGACAATGCCGCCGCCAGCCTGCACGTGCAGTTCACCGTTCTTGATCACAGCCGTGCGGATGGCGATTGCCGTGTCCATATTGCCGTTCCAGGCGAAATAACCGACCGCGCCGCCATAGACACCACGCTTGACCGGTTCCAGCTCGTCGATGATTTCCATCGCACGGATTTTAGGCGCGCCGGACAACGTACCCGCCGGCAGAATTGCCCGCAATGCATCCATCGCCGTCAGCCCGCTTTTCAGCTGGCCTGTCACGTTGGACACAATGTGCATCACGTTGGAGTAACGCTCGATCACCATTTTTTCGGTGAGCTTGACCGAGCCGATTTCAGAGACACGGCCCGTGTCGTTACGCCCCAGGTCGATCAGCATCAAGTGCTCGGCGATTTCCTTGTCATCACTGAGCAGGTCCTCTTCGAGCGCCAGATCGGCCTCTTCGGTGGCACCACGGGGGCGGGTTCCGGCAATCGGGCGCACGGTAATCAGGTTGTCTTCAACCCGCACCAGCACTTCTGGCGAGCTGCCCACGACGTGGAAGTCGCCAAAGTTGAAGAAGTACATGTAAGGCGTCGGGTTGAAGCAACGCAGCGCGCGATACAAATCGATCGGCGCGGCCTTGAAGTCTATGGACATGCGCTGCGATGGCACCACTTGCATGCAATCGCCTGCGAGGATGTAGTCCTTGATCGTGTCGACGGCTTTCTCGTAGTCGTTCTGGGTGAAGCTGGAACGGAACACCGGATCAGCCGCTTGCTGTGCCGTGAAGTCCAGGCCACGACGCGGGGTAATCGGCTGACGCAGCTGTTCAAGCAGGGCCTCGAGCCGGGCCTGACCTTCTTCATAAGCATCAGGCTGCGCCGGATCGACCAGCACGATCGCGTGCATCTTGCCGGCCAGGTTATCGAACACCACCACGGCGTCAGACACCATCAGCAGGATATCCGGCACGCCCAGCGGATCCGGGTTCGGGCATTTGCCCAGACGCGTCTCCACATAACGCACGCAGTCATAACCGAAATACCCCACCAGGCCACCGTTGAAGCGCGGCAAACCGGCAATGGTCGGCACGTTGTAACGGGCCTTGAATTCTTCAACGAACGTCAGCGGATCTTGCGCTTCGCAGGCTTCAATCTCGACACCGTCATGGGTCACGCTGATCTGGTGATCATGCACCCGCAGCACCGTGCGGCATGGCAAGCCAATGATCGAATAACGCCCCCACTTTTCGCCGCCCTGCACCGACTCCAGCAAATAGGAGTTGGGCTTATCGGCCAGCTTCAGGTAGATCGACAGCGGTGTGTCGAAATCAGCCAGGGTTTCGCGTGCAAGGGGGATACGGTTGTAGCCGGCAGCGGCCAAACGCAGGAATTCTTCGCGGATCATGAGGTGCCTCGTGGTCTGAGGGTAAAACGGTCAGGTATGCAAACGTGCCGACTATGCGGCCAGATTCAAGTCAGGCGCGCCAACGCCAACGGGCCAGGGCCTTGATAACTTTCATCCAGAGTTTGCGAGTGACCACCACGATAGAATCTCTTCGAGAGGGGGAAACAGAATTGCCCAACGTTATCTCAGGCGCAGAATCTAAGCAACCGGCTATCAGTTCTTGCAGGTTGCCAATCACCATATCCGGTGACTCTTCTTCAATCGGACGACCGTGGTTGTAGCCGTAGCTCAACGCGACGCAACGAACGCCGGCAGCCTTGGCCGCCAGTACGTCATTGCGAGAGTCGCCGACAAACATCGACTGGGCCGGGGTGGCGCCAGCCATTTTCATCACGAACAACAGCGCGGCCGGGTCAGGTTTTTTCTGTGGCAGGGTGTCGCCACCGATAATCCAGCGAAAAAACCGCCCCAGCTTCAGCTCATCAAGCAAGGGCGCGACAAAGCGCTCGGGTTTGTTGGTGATCAGGGCCATTTCAACGCCCTGCTTTTGCAGCCACTTGAGGCTTTCGCGCACACCGGGATAGACCTTGGTGTGTTCATGGCCGCCGTCGTAGGCCTCCATGAAAATCTCCAGTGCCTGCTCGGCCTGCGCGTCATCAACACCGCTGCCGTCCATATTGCCGGCCAGGGCACGGCGCACCAGCATCGGCGCACCATTACCGATCCACAACCGCACGTTTTCAATCCCGGCGGGTGGTCGACCCAGCTTGAGCAGCATGGTCTCCACGGCCTCTGCCAAATCCGGTACCGAGTCAATCAGGGTGCCATCCAGATCGAACATCACCAATTTTGGCAGCTGGCCCTGAAGTAGCTGCTCAAAGCGGCTCATGGGCGGGCCAACGCAAGCTCGGCACGCATTTTCTGAATGACTTCTTCGTAGTTTGGCGTGTTGAAAATGGCGGAACCGGCGACAAAGGTGTCGGCACCGGCTTCAGCGATTTCACGGATATTGCCAACGTTCACGCCGCCGTCGATTTCCAGGCGAATCTCGCGGCCGGATGCATCGATCAGCGCGCGGGCTTCACGCAGCTTGTTCAGGGTGCCGGGGATGAATTTTTGCCCGCCAAAGCCTGGGTTGACGCTCATCAGCAAGATCATGTCGACCTTGTCCATCACGTACTTGAGCACATCCAGCGGCGTTGCCGGGTTGAACACCAGACCTGCCTTGCAGCCGCCTTCGCGGATCAGTTGCAGGGAGCGGTCGATGTGCTGGGTCGCTTCGGGGTGGAACGTGATGTAAGTGGCGCCGGCTTCGATAAAGTCGCCGATGATCCGGTCAACCGGGCTGACCATCAGATGCGCATCGATAGGGGCAGTGACGCCGTACTTGCGCAGGGCGGAGCAGACCATCGGGCCGATGGTCAGGTTGGGTACGTAATGATTGTCCATGACATCGAAGTGAACGATATCAGCACCCGCGGCGAGTACGTTGTCCACTTCTTCGCCAAGGCGGGCGAAATCGGCGGAAAGAATCGATGGGGCAATAGCGAAGGGCTGCATGACGCACCTTTTAGTGGGCTAAACACGGTGGCGCGCATTGTATACCGCTGGCTATGTGCCGCACACCGCCTTACGGTCGCTTCGCGACCGATCGCAGCCTTCGGCAGCGACTACAAAGACACACATAACCTGTAGTCGCTGCCGAAGGTTGCGAAAAGGACCCAAGCACTTTTCTGCAATATTTTGCGAATAAAGGATCAAGCCACTCCCTCGTTAGCCATCTAGGTTAAACAAATACCCACTGCGTCGAGGGCAAAGGAATGCCACGAGTGTTTACCAGCAACCAACTACTAAAAGGCCGCTACTCCGAACCTGGCCGTATTTACCTGCTCACAACCGTCACCGATCGCAGACGCCCGATTTTCAGCGATTTCCATTTAGGGCGTCTCGTCGTCACACAACTCAGGCAAGCCCATGACGAAGGCATCGTCCATTCAATCGCCTGGGTGGTCATGCCCGACCATTGTCATTGGCTGGTAGAGCTACGCCGTAAAACCCTGGGTGAACTGATGTGCCGCATCAAGTCGCGCAGCAGCGTCGCCGTCAACCGGGCCGCCCAATCCGCAAGCCGGTTATGGCAAAAGGGTTACCACGACCGCGCTTTGCGCCAGGAAGATGACCTCAAGGCCGCCGCCCGCTACATCATCAAAAACCCGATCCGCGCCCAATTGACCACGCGGATCGGTGATTACCCCTTGTGGGATGCTTGCTGGTTCTAGGCCTGTGCCGTGCGTAGCTTCTCGCTACGCCCGCGCAGCCATTCAAGCGTAAGCAACAACACCACCGAAAACGCAATCAGCAAGGTCGCAGCCGCAGCAATGGTCGGGCTGAGGTTTTCGCGGATGCCGCTGAACATCTGCCGTGGCAAGGTCGCCTGTTCAGGGCCAGCCAGAAACAGGGTGACCACTACTTCATCAAACGAGGTCGCAAAGGCAAACAACGCCCCCGAAATCACCCCCGGGGCAATGAGTGGCAATGTCACTCGGCGAAAGGCCGTCAACGGTGAAGCTCCCAGGCTGGCAGCCGCCCGAACCAGATTGTGGTTGAAGCCCTGCAATGTCGCCGACACGGTAATGATCACAAACGGCACACCCAAGACCGCATGCACCACGATCAGCGAGATGTAGCTGTTACCCAGTCCCAGCGGCGCAAAAAACAGGTAACTGGCCACACCAATGATCACCACCGGCACCACCATCGGCGAAATCACCAGGGCCATCACCAGTGCCTTGCCCGGAAAGTCACTTCGGGTCAGGCCGATCGCCGCCAGCGTGCCGAATACCATCGCCAGCACGGTCGCCAACGGGGCCACGATCACGCTGTTTTTCAGGGCACGCATCCACTCCGCTGAGGCGAAGAAATCCTGATACCAGTGCAGCGAAAAACCCTGCAACGGATACACCAGGAAACTGCCCGAGTTGAACGACAACGGAATAATCACCAGCACCGGTAAAATCAGGAACAACAGAATCAGCCCGCAAAGAATGCGCAAGCTGTAGAACCAGACCCGCTCAACGGGTGACATATAGGGGCTCAGCATGGCGCTCTCCTTAACTCAAACGCAGGCGGCTGGCGCCTACCAGCCAGTTGTACATCAGGTACAGCACGACGGTAGCCAGCAATAACAAGCCGCCCAATGCTGTGGCCATGCCCCAGTTGATGCTGGTGTTGGTGTAGAACGCCACGAAGTAGCTGACCATCTGGTCATTCGGGCTGCCGAGCAAGGCCGGGGTGATGTAGTAGCCAATAGCAATGATGAACACCAGCAAGCAACCTGCTCCTATACCGGCGTAGGTCTGCGGGAAGTACACCCGCCAGAAGCTCGCAAACGGATGACAACCCAGCGAGATGGCTGCACGCATATAGGTAGGCGATATGCCTTTCATCACGCTGTAGATTGGCAGGATCATGAACGGCAACAGAATGTGCACCATCGCGATGTAAACCCCGGTGCGGTTAAACACCAGCTCCAGCGGCTTGTCGATCAAACCCATGCTGAGCAACGCGCTGTTGATCAGACCGCCTGACTGCAGCAACACAATCCAGGACGCGACCCGCACCAGCACCGAGGTCCAGAATGGCAACAGCACCAGAATCATCAACAGGTTGCTTTGCCGTGTTGGCAGGTTGGCCAGCAAATACGCCAACGGGTAGGCCAGCACCAGACAAATACAGGTGATCACAAAGCCCATCCAGAAGGTACGGGCGAAGATGTCCAGGTAGATCGACTGATCGGGAGTGGCCTGGGCGATTTCACCCAGATCATCGATGCGGTGATCGACCGCCGCCAGCAGATAAAACGCAGTCACACTGGAGCTGTTGCGCTTGATCGCCTGCCAGTACGCCGGGTCGCCCCAACGTTCATCAATCACTTCCATCGCATCTTTGTAAGACTCAGGGGCCGCCTTGAATGGCAGCGCCTTGGCGGTTTTCATCAACAGGCTGCGATAGCCGGCCAATTCCATATTCAGACGCTTGGACAAATCGCCCAAGACTTGATTCTTGCGGGCTTCGGCCAAGTCTTCACTGAGGGCCTTGTACACGGGCTCGGCGGGCAAGCCCTTGCCATCCCAGCTCTCCACGGCAACCACCGTGCGCGGCAAACCTTCGACCACCTCCGGGTTACCGACACTTTTGTAGAGCAATGCCGCAATCGGTACCAGAAACACCAGCAGCAAAAAGATCACCAAGGGGGCAATCAGCGCCTGCGCCTTCCAGCGGTTGATCCGCTCGGCATGCGCCAAGCGCTTCTTCAAGGTGGGGCTGGAGACCTCGTTCAGGGGAACGGCGACGGCCATGGCGAACTCCGAAAAACTTTAAACGATGGCGGTGCGACCCAATGGATCGCACCGCATGTCAGCGCTGCTTACTTGGCAGCCCAGGCGTTGAAACGCTGTTCCAGTTGCTCGCCGTTGTCAGCCCAGAAGCTGACATCGATCTGCACCTGGTTGGCGATGTTTTGCGGGGCTGTAGGCATGTCGGCCTGAACCTCTTTAGGCAGCAATGGCATCGCCTCCTTGTTGGCCGGGCCGTAAGCGATGTTTTGCGAATAGACGCTTTGCTGTTGTGGCAGCAGGGTGAACGCCATGAACTTCTTCGCCGCGTCCGCCTTGGCTTTGCCCAGGCCTTTAGGGATGGCCCATGCATCAAAATCGTAGATGCCGCCGTTCCACACGATTTTCAGATTGCTTTCTTTTTGCACGGCAGCGATTCGACCGTTGTAGGCCGAGCTCATCACCACATCGCCAGAGGCCAGGTATTGAGGCGGCTGAGCGCCCGCTTCCCACCATTGAATGCTCGGTTTGAGCTCATCGAGCTTTTTAAAGGCACGGTTCTGACCGTCCTTGCTCGCCAGCACGGTGTACACATCCTTGGGCGCGACGCCATCAGCCATCAACGCGAATTCCAGGGTGTACTTGGCGCCTTTGCGCAGCCCGCGTTTACCCGGGAAGGTCTTGGTGTCCCAGAAATCCACCCAGCTGGTTGGCGCGGTTTTCAGTTTGTCGGCGTTGTAGGCCAGAACGGTGGACCACACAAAGAAGCCCGCCCCACAGGACTGAATCGCGCCTTTGACGTATTGATCAGGATTGCCGAACAACGCCGGGTCCAGGGGTTCGAACATATCCTCGTCGCAACCGCGGGACAGCTCCGGAGATTCCACTTCTACCAGGTCCCAGGAGATGCTTTTGGTGTCGACCATGGCCTTGATCTTGGCCATTTCACCGTTGTATTCCCCGGCAATGATCTTGCCGTCGCCCTTGGCTTCCCAAGGGGCGTAAAACGCTTTGACCTGGGCGGCCTTGTTTGCGCCGCCAAACGACACCACGGTCAGATCGGTTGCGGCCAGTGCATTGGCCGCAAACATCAGGCCCAGACTTAAGGCCGTGAACTTGAAGGATGTATGCATTGTTATTCTCCACTGTGCAGGGTTGGTGAAGCCGGGGCGATCAATTCGCCTCTAAGAGAGGGTCCAGCGCACGTACATGTTCGACCTGCCAGCCCAGCGGCACGACGTCGCCGACGGCCAGGGTGGGGTCCAGCTCGGCAATCGGCTGTTTCACAAAGAAATCGTTCATGCCGCAGACTTCCAGGCGCACCCGGACGTGGTCGCCCAGGTAGATAAACTCCTCAACCCGACCCGAGAACCGATTGGCGCACGACTCGCTGGAACCATTGAGGCTGATACGTTCAGGGCGAATCGACAGGGTGACCGGATCACCTGTACGACCGACATTCACCGCCAGTGCCTGGACTTTCTCGCCCCGGCTCAGCTCGACTACGCAGCGATCGCCGTCCTGGCTGAGCAGGCGGCCATTGAGGCGGTTGTTCTCGCCGATAAAGTTGGCAACAAAAGTATTTTTTGGCTCTTCATAGAGCATGCGCGGCGGGGCGATTTGCTGGATTTCACCCTGGTGGAACACGGCAACGCGGTCGGACATGGTCAGCGCTTCACCCTGGTCGTGGGTCACGTAGACCACGGTCACGCCCAGGCGTTGGTGCAGGTGTTTGATTTCCATCTGCATGTGTTCACGCAGTTGCTTGTCCAGAGCCCCCAAAGGTTCGTCCATCAGCACCAGCTGTGGCTCGAACACCAGCGCACGGGCCAGCGCCACACGCTGTTGCTGGCCGCCAGACAGCTGGGCCGGGTAACGCTGGGCGAAGGCGTCGAGCTGAACCATGCTCAGTACCCGCTTGACCCGCTCACTGATATCGGTTCGGTTCAGCCCGCGTACCGACAGGGGAAAGCCGAGGTTTTCGGCCACGGTCATGTGCGGGAACAGCGCATAGTTTTGAAACACCATGCCGATGTCGCGCTTGTGCGGCGGCACGTTATTGATCGAACGTCCGGCCAGCAAAATCTCACCGGCGGTTGGCGTCTCGAAACCGGCCAGCATCATCAGGCTGGTGGTTTTGCCCGAACCGGAAGGCCCGAGCAAGGTCAGGAACTCGCCTTTGCGAATCTCCAGATTGAGATCTTTGACGATCAGGTTTTCACCGTCGTAGCTCTTTTGCACGCCACGAAAGCTGACCAGAATCTCATCCGCCCCAGCGCTTGCACCGACCTCACTCATAACCACACCTTTTGTTTTGGACTGCCGTAGCCCAAGACTAAAGAAGCGGCTACCCCACAGAAATCGGGGGGTGAGAGAGATTCACATCAGGAGTCTGGAAGGCTTTGGGTAGGGATTGCCCTACAGAGATGTCGTGATCAGGATGGTGATCAGGACACCCGTACGCACTTGCTAAAGGCTGGCAGCCAAAAATGTCGCAAACAGGCATGACCCTTGTCCCTGTAGTCGCTGCCGAAGGCTGCGAAGGGTTGCGGAGCAACCCGTTTTCTTGAAGACCCTGCGATCTCCTTCGCAGCCATCGGCAGCGACTACGGGAACAAGGCAAGTCGTTACAACAACTTGTGCTCCATCGCGTATTTCACCAACTCGGCCAGCGACGTGACGTTGAGCTTTTGCATCAGGCGCGCCTTGTGGGTGCTGATGGTCTTGCTGCTCAGCGCCAGCTGCTGGGCAATGTCATTGACGTTAACGCCCTGGGCCAGGCGCTTGAACACCGAAAATTCACGCTCGGACAGCAAGGCATGCAAAGGGCGCGAATCGGTCAGGCCCACTTCAAACACCATGCGGTCAGCCAGGTCCGGGTCGATATAGCGCCCCCCTGCCGCCACCTTGCGGATCGCCATCAGCAATAGCGCCGGGTCGCTGTCTTTGGTGGCATAACCCGCCGCCCCAAACTTCAGCGCCCGCGCCGCCATTTGCGCTTCATCGTGCATCGACAACACCAGGATTGCCGGTGGATTGTTCAAGGCCCGAATACGCGGTATCGCCTCAAGGCCATTGACCCCGGGCATGGAGATGTCCAGCAGCACGACTTCGCACGGCACATGACGCAAGGTTTCCAGCAACTGCTCCCCATTGCTGGCCTCACCCACCACCAGCAGGTCTTTGGCCAGGCCGATCAATTGCTTGATCCCTTCACGCACAATGGTGTGGTCTTCCGCTACCAGTACACGAATCACGGGCAATTCCTCATCAACTTTTATCAACCAAAGGCACGCGTACAATCAGGGTCGTCCCCTCCCCCGGAACACTGTGCAGAGACAAGGTTCCGCCCAGCATCAAGACCCGCTCACGCATCCCCACGACGCCGAAGGACGTCGGCCTGCCAGTGTCAGGCACAAAGCCTTGCCCATCATCACTGATGTTCAGGCACAGCTCCTTGCCTTCCACACTCAAGGTCAGCTCAACCGTGTGCGCGTGAGCATGGCGCATCACATTGGTCAGCGCTTCTTGCAAGATACGAAACAAGCCCACTTCCTTGGCCGCTCCAAGCGGCGGCAAGTGCTCCGGCACCTGCACCAGACACGGGATGTGCGTGCGCGCTTCAAAGCGCCTGGCCTGCCACTCGATGGCCGAACTGATACCTGCATCCAGAATCGGTGGTCGCAGTGACGTGGCCACATCGCGCACCAACTGAAAGAGCTGGGCAATCAGCCTTTTCATGCTGTTGAGCCGCTCATTCAACCCCGGATCAAGCTGCGCGTAAGCCAGCTCGCACATCGAGGTTTCCAGTTTAAGCACCGTCAACATCTGCCCCAGCTCATCATGAACCTCACGGGCGATGCGCGCTTTCTCTTCTTCGCGCACACTTTCGAGGTGCGCCGACAATTCACGCAACTGCCCGCGGGAACTGTCCAGCTCAAGTTCAATGCGCTTGCTTTCGCTGATATCCCAGACAATGCCATCCCATACTACGGTGCCATCATCCAGGCGACGGGTTATCGCCTTGATTTCGGCCCAACGCTGCTGCCCCTGACGGGTCAATATCCGACCCTGCCATGACCAGTCACTGTCGCTGTCGAGCGCCATGTCCTGCACACGATGGTAGTCAGCCCTGTCATCAGGATGCACCAGGCTACGCAGGCCTACCTCGCGCAGGCGCAGTGTTGCCGGAGAAAAACCGGCAAGGCTTTCGCTGCCCTCACTGATATAGGGGAAATCCAGTTCACCCGTCAGCAACGAACGCTCCAGACGAAAGACCAGCCCCGGTACGTTGGCAGCAATGCCCTGCAAGCGCGCATCACTTTCTTGCAAGGCGGCCTGTACCCGGTGCCGCTCAGTGATGTCATTGAGGTACACGACCAAGTACTCCGACGTCTGAAAGCGCAGAAAGCTCAAGGTCACATCGGCGGGAAACTCACTGCCATCGGCCCGCACGCATAGGGTTTCACTGCGGTGAACACCCTCTTTGTGATTGCGCGCACGCCGCCACATATTCAGCCAACGGTCCATGTTCAGACCCGGTTCAAAATCGCTTAACGGTCGATCCAGCACGGCACCCGGCTGATAGCCGAGCATGTCTTCAGCCGCTCGATTGGCATAGCGCACGTGGCTGTCCCAATTGACCCACAAGATACCCACCGGGCTTTGGTCGATTGAGAACTGGCTCAAGCGCAGCGCCTGGGCACTGGCCGTGCGCACGACAAGATCTTCGCGGGCGCTGAGTAACGCGCGCTCCAGGGCCGTTTGCTGGCGACGCTGCCACACCACAATCGCCATGCTGGCCAGCAACAACGCACCCATCAGTAAACTCAGGTTCTGCCAAAAGCCGGGCGATGGCCCAAGGTGCGGATACTTGGGCTGCAGCCAGCGGCTGTGCAGTTGCTCCATGTCCCGCGCCGGGATCGCATGCAGCCCGCGCTCAACGATGTCGGCCAATTGGGGCCAGTCGCGGCGCGTCGCAACCCGCAACAGCTGCGGCAAGCCGACATCACCCACCACGGCCAGCTCCGCGAACTCCGGCTCGACCGACAAACGACTGAGCTGGGCCTCATCGATAACGGCATAAGTCGCTTGCTGACTGAGCAGCAGTTGCAGAGCCTGACGCTCCAGCGGCACACCTTGCAGGTTGAGGCCGGGGTAACTGCTGCGCAAAAAATCGGCCGTGGCGCTGGGCATGCGCACCGCGACCCGGGTCTGGCTGTCGACTCGTTCCAGGTCCACCGAACCGGTGCCATTACGTGTGCCCACCAACAACTGCGGCACACGCATGTAAGGATCGGAAAACTGCCACAACCGCAAACCGGCCGGGGTCTGGGTCAAGCCGGGCACAAGATCGATTTCTCCGGCGCGGGCAGCTTGCTCCAGTTGCGCCAGGTCCTGATAGTTACGCCATATCAGCTCAACATCCAGCGCCTGGGCCAGCCACTTCATCAGCTCGACGTTGGCGCCCGAAAGCTGCTGTAACCGTTGATCAAACTTGGCATAGGGCGCCTGCAAGACAAGTCCTACCCGAAGCTCCTTGTGCCGGGCCAGCCACTCGCGCTGATCCGCCGACAATTGGGCCGCAGGCACAGGCGCCGCATTGCCCATTAAGGGCAGCCATAACCAGCCGATAACCCACAGATAGCAAAAACGTCTCATCTAAACGCTCACACCCTGACAAATACTGATCAACCCATTACGCTGCCGGGACTACTTCTGGCCTGGAATCACTGATGTTTTCTTATCGTCTGGTACTACCGGCCTTGTACATGTCGCTGCTATTGCCACTCGCCTCGCCAGTGTTTGCAACAGAAGCCGAGGCCGAGGCCCAGCCCAAACCTGCCGTGCGTGAACCGCTGCCCGAGCGTAGCCAGGAAGACGCGGCGGCTCTTGAGCGACAGGTTCCGCAACACGAACAGCAACAGCTTCAAGCCCCGGGCGACAGCTTTCTTGCCCTCTGGAAACCCGCCAACAGCACCGCCCCTCAAGGTGCGGTGATCATTATTCCCGGGGCCGGTGAAACCGCCGACTGGCCGCTGGTTGTCGGCCCTCTGCGCAACAAGCTGCCGGACGCCAACTGGGCCAGCCTGAGCCTGAGCTTGCCGGACATGCAAAGCGAAGCCAGTCAGGCGCGGGAAGACGAACCAGAAAAAACTCCTACGACATTAGCGACAGACAGTAGCAGCAAAGCAGCCAGCACCACAGCCAAACCCATCGAGCAGGCGGCCAGTGCAGGCACCGAAAGCCCGGAGCCCGAGAGCATTGAAACCGTTGATGCTTTGAGCGAAGCGGATGCCGAGCGCATCTTTGCCCGCATCGACGCGGCCATCTCCTTTGCCCAGAAACAAAACATGCGCAGTATTGTTTTGCTCGGCCACGGCTCAGGCGCCTACTGGGCATCGCGCTATATCAGCGCAAAGCACCCGGCCCAGATTCAGAAACTGGTCATGATTTCTGCGCACACACCCGCCCAGGCAAAGTCAGAGCTGAGCCAACTGACACCCGCCCTCGACGTGGCACTGCTGGATATTTTCTACAAGGACCAGCCACTTGCCCGCGAAGCCGCCTTGCAACGATTGCAGGCAAGCAAGCGAGCCAACGGTTCGAATTTCAAGCAGGTAGGATTATTCGCCATCCCGGGAAATCGGGATGGCGAACAGGAGCAACTGTTTCGTCGTGTTCGCGGCTGGCTCAGCCCCCAGCCTGTGGACAAGTAAGCGCCGTTAAAAACCGTGCTGTTCACGGATAAAGGCGTAGGCCTGATGCAGCTCACGGGTTTTTTCCGTGGCCTCTCTTACCTGCAGCGTACTGGCACCTGTGCCAGCAACCTTGTCCGGATGGTGACGGCTGAGCAATCGTCGATAGGCACGTTTGATCTGCGCAGGATCACTGGTAGCCGTAACCCCAAGCAAGGTCAGCGATTGCTGATAAGTCCCGGCGCGAGTCGCCACCGGCTTTTTAGGGGCGTCATATTCGCCCCCCAGTGCCAGAACCTGTTGCCGTGTCCAGCCCAGCCAGTTCCCCCAGCGCGTGATCAACTCACGCTCCTGGGGCGCAACGCGGCCATCAGCCAGTATCATCCGCCAGCAGGCGCGCAACACACCTTCTGCCGCATGGGGCTGAGCTTTAAGACGCCGCAGGTAGCCGCGCAACGAATCATTACCTGACTTGCCGCGATTGAACGCCGCAATAGCACGCTTCTGGGCTGCGGGCTCCATGTCGAGCTGACGCATTTCAAGCCGCGCCTGCTCGATGTGCCTGTCCACGACTCGCCCTCCACTTTTCGCCAGTCGACCGAGCAGCACAAATAACAGCTCATCGTTGCGCAACACCGGCCGGGCACCCAGGCGCTCAAGCAAATGCGCCCAACTGTGCAGCTGCAAGCGCCGGTCCAGCGCTTGCCCCAATAAAGCCCCGAGCATGGCCCCCGGAATGCTGGCTATAAAAAAACCCGCTCCGGCTCCAACGAGAGTCCCTGGCCACAGCATTTTAGCGGGAGCTCTCAATCAGCGACTCGACCTCGGCCAGACGTTCATGTGTGCCCACATCGACCCAGTGCCCGAGCAAACGCTCACCCGTTACTTGCCCTGCAACCATCGCCTTGCGCAACAGAGGTGCCAGCTTGAAAGCACCTGCCGTGCATTCCCTGAACAACTCCGGGTGGAGCACGGCAATACCGCTGTAGGTCAACGTATCGCTACCTGGCACACCATCTTCAACCTGCTTGCCGTTCAGGCAGAAATCACCGGTGGGGTGATGCGCCGGGTTATCCACCAATACCAGGTGGGCCAGCCCCGTCAGCGGTTGACGCAAGGCGCCAAAGTCGTAATCGGTCCAGATATCACCGTTCACTACCGCAAAAGGTTCAGTACCCAACAATGGCAACGCCTTGAAAATCCCGCCACCGGTTTCAAGTGGCTCGCCCTCAGGGGAGTAACGGATGCTGACGCCAAAGCGCGAACCGTCCCCCAGGTGATCTTCAATTTGCTGGCCCAGCCAAGCGTGATTGATCACGATCTCGGTAAACCCCGCCGCCGCCAGTGCCCGCAAGTGGTACTCGATAAGTGGCACACCGCCAGCGCAAATCAATGGCTTTGGTGTGTGCAGGGTCAGTGGCCGCAAGCGCTCGCCCTTGCCGGCAGCCAGAATCATCGCTTTCATGCATCGGCCTCGCTGACGAGTCCAAGGCTGGCGAACAGCTCACCCAACTCGGCCAACTCAGGACGCCGCGCCAACACGCCTTCTATATAAGAGAAGAAGCGCGGCACATCGGCCAGGTAGCGCGGTTTGCCATCACGGTGACAAATGCGTGCAAAAATGCCGATCACTTTCAAGTGCCGCTGCACACCCATCAGGTCGCTGGCGCGCAGGAACTCTTCAAAGTTCGATTGCACCGGGATGCCCAGGGGCAATGCCAGCTTCCAGTAATCCTGCAGCCAGGCACGCACGCGCTCTTCGGGCCAGCTCAGAAAGGCGTCCTTGAACAGGCAGGTGATGTCATACGTCACCGGGCCATACACGGCGTCCTGAAAGTCCAGCACACCGGGATTGGGAATACTGAGCATCAGGTTGCGTGGCATAAAGTCGCGGTGCACCAGCACCTTGGGCTGTGCCAGCGCACTGTCGATCAGCAGTGTGCTGACCCGTTGCCAGGCAGCCAGTTGCTGTTCATTGAAGTCAACACCCAGGTGAGCCCGTACGTACCACTCGGGGAACAGCTCAAGCTCGCGGCGCAACAAGGCCACGTCATAGCTGGGCAACGGCTCGACCATCGGCAGTTGCTGAAACGCCAGCAAGGCTTCGATCGCATCCTTGAACAGCTCATCGGCATTGGTGCTGTTAATCACGTCGAGAAAGGTTTTATTGCCCAGATCGTTGAGCAAAAGAAAGCCGCGATCGAGGTCCTGGGCATAAACTTTCGGTACGTTTATCTGGCAAGTACGCAACAAATCGGCAATATCGACGAAAGGTTTGCAGTTTTCCTGGGGCGGCGGCGCATCCATGACGACAAAACTGCGACCCTCGCCTTCCCAGCGAAAATAGCGTCTGAAACTCGCATCGCTACTGGCAGCAGTCAGCGTGGCCGGGGGCAAAGCACCCCACCCCTCATTCGCGAACAAGGTTGCCAACTGCTCATCCAGCCAAACTTTCAGGTGTTGCAAGCGTACATCTTGGTCAGGCATTACAAGGGTCTCCGACGGTGCTAGCCGTCAAGCGGGTCATGCTTTATTATCCAGAATCTTTTCCAGACCATCGATAGGCGTGCGGTCCCCCACCGCGGGCTGATGGCACGCAGGAAGCCCGGACTAATAAGATGGCATTGAAATCCCCCGCGTTTCGTAAAAAATTTCCGTTGCTGGTAACCGGCAGTTTGCTGGCCATGCAACCTCTAGCCACGCCGTTCGCGTTTGCCGAGGAGCAGTATGACTGTTCCGTGTCGGCTTCGGGTGGCTGGGATTGCGCACCAAAAAACAGCGTGGCGCAACTGCCACCGCGTCCGGCCCATGCCGACGGGTCTGTAGGTGCAAGCGGTGAAACCAGCGAGCAGGTCAAACAGGCCCCGCTGGTGACTGAGGCCAAAGGCCGTGCGCTAAAAGCGCGCAGTGACGACTACAGCCATCTCGACTGGGTGCCACGTGACAAACTGACCGCAGCGCAACTGGCCGAAACCGGTCCGTACTGCGCCGGTTCGTACGTAGAGCCCATCCGTCCGGGCATGAACGACACGACCAGCAAAAGCGATTCCCCGACCTTTATCGGCGCCAAGGCCTCCCGCTATCAGCAGGAAGAGCAGGTCGCGACCCTGGCCGGTGACGTCGTAATGCGTCAGGGCAGCATGCAGATCGAAGCCGACGAAGCCAGCCTGTATCAGGCTGAAAGTCGTGGCGAGCTCAATGGCAAGGTTCGCCTGCGCGACAACGGGGCCCTGATCGTAGGCGACCACGCCGATGTTCAACTGGACACGGGTGCGGCCAAGGTCGACAACGCCGAATACGTGCTGCACAAGTCGCGCATTCGCGGCAGTGCGCTGTACGCCAAGCGTGCCGAAGACTCGATCATCCGCCTCAAGGATGGTACGTACACCACGTGCGAACCCAGCAGCAACGCCTGGCAACTCAAGGGCAACAACATCACGTTGAACCCGGCTACCGGTTTCGGTACGGCGACCAACGTGACGCTGCGGGTCAAGGACATTCCGGTGTTCTACACCCCGTACATCTACTTCCCGATCGACGATCGCCGTCAGTCCGGTTTCCTGCCGCCGTCCTTCAGCAGCAGCTCCGACACCGGCTTCATGCTCGTGACCCCGTACTACTTCAACCTGGCACCCAACTACGATGCCACGTTGTACCCGCGCTACATGACCAAGCGCGGCTTGTTGATGGAAGGCGAGTTCCGTTACCTGACCGAGTCCAGCGAAGGCCAGTTCGGTGCCGCGTACCTCAACGACGATAACGACGACCGCAAGCGCCAGACCGACTACACCGACAAGCGCTACATGCTCAACTGGCAGCACAAGAGTGGCCTCGATTCCCGTGTACTGACCGAAGTCGACTACACCAAAATCAGCGACCCGTATTACTTCCAGGACCTGGAAAGTGATCAGATCGGCGTTGAAAGCCGTGATTACGTTAACCAGCAAGGTGCCGTCAGCTATCGTGGCGACAGCTATACCGCCAAGCTGAACGCACAGGCCTATCAACTGGCCACTGTTACTCAGATCACGCCTTACAACATGCTGCCGCAACTGACCCTTAATGGTGAACTGCCACAGCAACCGGGCGGCCTGAACATCGCCTACAACACCGAGCTGGTTCGATTCGATCGCAGCCTCGAAAACGGTCAGTACACCAACGAAAATGGTACTACTGATGATCGCCTGGACACTAACGTAACGGGTCTGGCTCGAGCCAACGGTACGCGCATGAACCTGGCCCCGAGTGTCAGCCTGCCGCTGAACTGGAGCTACGGCTACCTCACGCCGTCCCTCAAGTACATGTACACCCAGTACGACCTGGATCTGGATGGTACCGGCAAGACCCAATTGGCCACTGCAGGTGGAAAATTCGACAGTTCGGTTAGCCGCAGTGTGCCAATCGCAAGCGTCGACAGCGGGCTGTACTTCGACCGCAACACCAACTGGTTCGGCACCAACTACCGCCAGACCCTGGAGCCGCGTGCGTTCTATCTGTATGTCCCTGAGCGCAATCAGGACAACATCCCGATTTTCGACACCAGCGAAAGCACCTTCAGCTATTCCTCGTTGTGGCGTGACAACCGCTTCACCGGTACTGACCGCGTCGGTGACGAGAACAAGCTGTCACTGGGTCTGACCAGCCGCCTGATCGAAGACAACGGTTTTGAACGTCAACGCATCAGCGTGGGCCAGGCCTACTACTTCAAGGACCGCAAGGTTCAGTTGCCTGGCATTGAAGACGACCGCAAGGATGCAACTTCCAGCATGTCGCCGTATGCGCTGGAGTACGCCTATCGCTTCAACCGCGACTGGCGGGCCACTGCCGACTACAACTGGGACCCGGAAAGCCGCAGCCCGCGTTCTGGCAGTGCGATGATGCATTACCAGCCTGAAGACAACCCGAACAAGGTCGTCAACATCGGCTATCGCTATCGCAACGACCAGGTTCGCTACGACCAGTACACCGGCAAGTGGATCGTTGGTGGTGGTGATTTCGGAACCCCGGGTCAACCGGGTTACATCAAGGATTACTACAAAATTCAGCAGCACGACTTCTCGGTTATCTGGCCGATCGTGCCTCAATGGAATGCCATCAGCCGCTGGCAGTACGACTACAACCGCAACCGTACCCTGGAAGCCTTCGGTGGTTTCGAGTACGACAACTGCTGCTGGAAGCTTCGTCTGATCAGCCGTTATTGGGTATCCAACGACGAGTACACCCAAGCAGCCCCTCTTAACGAGAAGGGCGACCATGGTCTCTTCCTCCAAGTTGTGCTGAAAGGTCTCGGTGGCGTTGTTGGCACCAAAGTAGAGAGCTTCCTCGACAAAGGCATCCAAGGTTATCGTGAACGTGAAGATCAAGCTTTCTGAGTGTCTGCGCCCGCTAATGCTGGGCGCGTTGTTCCTGGGTACTGCAGCCAGCGCTGCGGTACAACCCCTGGATAAAGTGGTGGCCATTGTCGATAACGACGTGATCATGCAGAGCCAACTGGATCAGCGCGTCCACGAAGTTCAGCAAACCATCGCCAAGCGTGGCCAGGGTGTTCCCCCTGCCAGCGTTCTGGACCAGCAGGTGCTTGAACGCCTGATCGTCGAAAACCTGCAACTGCAGATCGGCGAGCGTTCAGGCATCCGTATCACGGATGAAGAACTGAACCAGGCCATCGGCACCATTGCCCAGCGCAATAACATGACCATCGAACAGTTCCGCCAGGCTTTGGCCCGCGACGGCCTGTCTTATGAAGATGCCCGCGAGCAGGTACGTCGCGAGATGATCATCAGCCGTGTGCGTCAACGTCGTGTGGCTGAGCGCATCCAGGTAACGGATCAGGAAGTGAAAAACTTCCTGGCTTCGGATCTGGGCAAAATGCAGATGTCCGAAGAATACAACCTGGCCAACATCCTGATTCCAACGCCTGAGAGCGCGAGTTCAGATGCCATCCAGAACGCCGCCAAGCAAGCCGAAGATGTCTACAACAAGCTCAAGCAAGGCGCGGACTTCGGGCAAATGGCTATCGCTCGCTCCGGCAGCGACACTGCACTGGAAGGCGGCGACATGGGCTGGCGTAAAGCAGCTCAACTGCCACCTCCTTTTGACCGCATGCTCAGCGAGATGCCTGTGGGTGACGTAACACCGCCAGTGCGTACGCCTGGCGGCTTCATCATCCTCAAGCTGAATGCAAAACGCGGCGGCGAAACAGTGGTTGTGGACGAAGTGCATGTTCGCCACATCCTGATCAAACCAAGCGAAATTCGCAGCGAAGCGGCCACCAAGGCGCTGGCAGAGAAACTTTACGAGCGCATCAGCGCCGGCGAAGACTTTGCAGAGTTGGCTAAAAACTACTCCGAAGACCCGGGTTCCGCTCTTAACGGCGGCGATCTGAACTGGGTTGACCCCAACTCGCTGGTACCCGAGTTCCGCGAAGCAATGGCCGACACACCACAAGGCGTGCTGTCCAAACCCTTCAAAAGCCAATACGGCTGGCATGTACTGGAAGTCCTTGGCCGTCGCGCCACTGACAGCACCACCCAGGCACGCGAGCAACAGGCAATGAACGCTTTGCGTAACCGCAAGTACGACGAAGAGCTGCAATCCTGGCTGCGTCAGATCCGCGACGAAGCCTATGTTGAAATCAAGCTGCCAGGCGCAACCGGAACTGACAGCGCAGATCAGGCCGCGCAGTGAAAGCACAGCGCTTTGCCCTGACACCCGGTGAACCGGCAGGCATAGGTCCAGACCTGTGCCTGCTGCTCGCCTCGCAGCAACAGCCACACCCCCTGATTGCCATCACCAGCCGCGACCTGCTCCTTGAGCGGGCAGCGCAGCTCGGTGTGGCTGTCAGCCTGCTGTCTGTAGGGCCTGGCAACTGGCCCGAACAACCGGCGCCTGCAGGCAGTTTGTACGTGTGGGATACCCCCCTGAATGCCACCGTCACCGCTGGCACGCTGGACAAGGCCAACGCAGCCTTTGTGCTGCAAACCCTGACCCGCGCCGCCCAAGGCTGCCTGAGTGGCGACTTTGCAGGAATGATCACCGCCCCCGTGCACAAAGGCGTGATTAACGAAGCGGGCATTCCGTTTTCTGGCCACACCGAATTCCTCGCTGACCTGACTCATACCGAGCAAGTGGTAATGATGCTTGCCACTCACGGACTGCGCGTAGCTCTGGTCACGACTCACCTGCCACTTCGTCAGGTCAGCGATGCAATCACCTCCGAGCGACTGATGCGGGTTACCCGTATCCTGCACGCCGACCTGCAACAAAAATTCGGCATTGCCCAACCGCGTATCCTGGTCTGCGGGCTAAACCCCCATGCCGGTGAAGGCGGGCACTTGGGCCATGAAGAAATCGACATCATCGAACCAACCCTGGAGCGCCTGCGCAGCGAGGGCATGGACCTGCGTGGCCCGCTGCCTGCCGACACTCTGTTTACCCCCAAATATCTGGAACACTGCGACGCAGTGCTGGCGATGTACCACGACCAAGGCCTGCCCGTACTCAAGTACAAAGGGTTTGGTGCCGCAGTCAACATCACCCTGGGCTTACCGATTATCCGCACCTCTGTCGACCACGGTACCGCCCTGGATCTGGCAGGTAGCGGCAAAATCGACACCGGCAGCCTGCAAGTCGCCCTGGAAACCGCCTACCAGATGGCCGAGACCCGTATATGAACGAGCAATACCAACACAAGGCGCGCAAGCGCTTTGGCCAGAACTTCCTGCACGATGCAGGCGTTATTGACCGTATCCTGCGCGCCATCCACGCCAAGGCTGACGATCGCCTGCTGGAAATCGGCCCGGGCCAGGGGGCCCTGACCGAAGGCATTCTCAACAGCGGTGGTCAACTTGACGTCGTGGAACTCGACAAAGACCTGATCCCGATCCTCAATCGGCAATTCGCAGGGATGAGCAACTTCACCCTGCACCAGGGTGACGCGCTGAAGTTCGACTTCAAAAGCCTCAACGCTGCACCCCGTACTCTGCGAGTAGTCGGCAACCTGCCGTACAACATCTCCACACCGCTGATTTTTCACCTGCTGAAAAATGCCGACCTGATCCGCGACATGCACTTCATGCTGCAAAAAGAAGTGGTTGAACGCATGGCCGCCGGTCCTGGCGGTGGCGACTGGGGTCGTCTTTCGATCATGGTCCAGTACCACTGCCGCGTCGAACACCTGTTCAACGTAGGCCCAGGTGCATTCAATCCGCCGCCAAAAGTTGATTCGGCAATTGTCCGACTGGTGCCGCACGAAGTGCTGCCACATCCAGCCAAGGACCATCGACTGCTTGAACGCGTGGTTCGTGAAGCATTCAACCAGCGTCGTAAAACCCTGCGCAACACCCTCAAAGCCTTGCTCAGCAACGATGAAATCGAAGCCGCTGGCGTTGATGGCAGCAAACGTCCGGAGCAACTCGACCTTGCCGCCTTTGTGCGCCTGGCCGACAAGCTCAGCGAACAGCCTGTCGTAGCGCCCTCTGCCGACTGATTGCCGAGAAAAACGGGTACTGGGCCGGACGCAACGTCTGGCCTAGTACACGTTGTTTGGCCTAGACTCAGGCATCAGTTTTATCCCGAACTGTGTCTTCGCTTTCACGTAAGGCCTCTCGCATGCACGATCCCCGCTACCTGGTCGACGTCAGTGTCGTCACGCGTTACCTGCCAGAACAATCGCAGCCTGAACATCAGCGTTTTGCCTTTGCCTATACCATCACGGTGCGCAATAACGGCTCAATACCCGCAAAACTGCTGTCCCGGCATTGGGTAATCACCGACGGCGATGGCCATGTAGAAGAAGTTCGTGGCGCTGGCGTTGTGGGTTTGCAACCTACAATCGCCCCCGGTAGCGAGCATTCCTACAGCAGCGGTTCGGTCATCACGACCAAAGTCGGCACCATGCAAGGCAGCTACCTGATGCATGCCGACGACGGTCATGAGTTCAAAGCCGTCATTGCGCCCTTCCGCCTTGCGGTCCCCGGGGCCCTGCACTGATGGCGGTATATGCCGTTGGCGATCTGCAAGGCTGCTTGAAGCCTCTCAAACGCCTGCTCGAACGCGTAGCCTTCGCCCCTGACAGAGACAAGCTCTGGCTGGTGGGCGACCTGGTCAACCGTGGCCCGGAATCGCTGGAAACCCTGCGCTTTTTGTACCGCATGCGAGAATCACTGGTGTGCGTGCTGGGCAACCATGACCTACACCTGCTGGCCGTGGGCCATAACGCCGAGCGCCTGAAAAAAGGCGATACCCTGCGTGAAATCCTCCAGGCTCCCGATTGTGATGAACTGCTGAGCTGGTTACGCCAGCAACCTCTTCTGCATCACGATGCCGAGCGCAATATTGCACTGGTGCATGCCGGAATACCGCCGCAGTGGACACTGAAAAAAGCCCTCAAGTGTGCCAGTGAAGTTGAACATGCGTTGCGTGATGACAACCTCATCGGGCCTTACCTTGACGGTATGTACGGCAACGACCCTGCCAAGTGGGACAACGAGCTGACGGGCGTCACCCGTTTACGGGTTATTACCAACTATTTCACCCGGATGCGTTTTTGTACCCGAGAAGGCAAGCTCGACCTCAAAAGCAAAGAAGGCATCGGTAGCGCACCGCCAGGCTACGCGCCTTGGTTCAGTTATAAAGAACGCAAAACCCAAGGGCTCAAGATCATCTTTGGGCATTGGGCAGCGCTGGAAGGCAACTGCAAGGAGCCTGGCATCTTCGCTCTCGATACTGGCTGTGTCTGGGGAGGCGCCATGACTCTGCTCAACGTCGATACCGGTCAGCGCCTGATCTGCGATTGCGACGACCCGGCCCTTGCGGCGCCCTCCATCGCCCTGCAAACCGCCCCACCTTCCCAACCCTTGGGCGCCAGCTAACCGCGCCCGCTGTCAGGCCACAGGAATCTCCCCATGACCGAATTCAAACGTATCCCGCCAGAGCAGGCCCAGGCCTTGCGCGAACAAGGCGCCGTCGTAGTTGATGTGCGTGATCCACAGGCCTTTGCCGCCAGTCATATCAGCGGCGCGAAGCACCTGGACAACCACTCACTGCATGACTTCATCGCCAACGCCGACCTCGACGCCCCTCTGATCGTTGCCTGTTACCACGGCAACTCCAGCCAAAGCGCCGCGGCGTATTTGGTGAGCCAGGGTTTTAGCGAGGTCTACAGCCTTGATGGCGGCTTCGAGCTGTGGCGTGCAACTTATCCGAACGAAACCGCGCAAAGCACTGCCGAATAATATTTTTTTCAGCGCCAGCCCCCGGTATCAGAGGGCTGGCGCCCTTCCTGACCAACGGTCAGGCGCAACAATTCATGCATCTCGCCTTGACCTCCCGGATTACCAACTATCCTTTACCTCAGGCCATCCAAATCTGGGGAGAGCCGGTACACCGGCGAATGGATCATCGGTAGTAACTTCAAGGGCTTAGCCACCTTGATGGTGTCCTGGGGGGTACACAGCAGCTGAAATGCTGCTGCATGCCAGCACTCGAACTGACCGATCTATCGCCGACTCCACGTATCGAGCGAGGTGACGTCATGAGTATTTTTAGCCACTTCCAACAACGCTTTGAATCCACACGCCAGGAAGAGCTCACGCTCCAGGAGTATCTGGAGCTGTGCAAGCAAGACAAAAGCACTTATGCCTCTGCTGCTGAAAGGCTACTGCTGGCCATTGGTGAACCGGAACTGCTGGACACCTCAAACGACTCTCGTCTGTCACGAATCTTCTCCAACAAGGTGATTCGTCGTTATCCGGCCTTTGAAGACTTCCATGGGATGGAAGAATGCATTGACCAGATCGTCTCCTACTTCCGCCATGCTGCGCAGGGCCTGGAAGAGAAGAAACAAATCCTCTACCTGCTGGGCCCGGTCGGGGGCGGCAAGTCATCCCTTGCCGAAAAGCTAAAGCAACTGATCGAAAAGGTGCCCTTCTATGCGATCAAGGGCTCGCCGGTCTTCGAATCGCCTTTGGGGCTGTTCAACGCCACAGAAGATGGCGCGATCCTCGAAGAAGATTTCGGCATCCCGAAACGCTACTTGAGTACCATCATGTCGCCGTGGGCCACCAAGCGTCTGGCCGAATTTGGTGGTGACATCAGCCAGTTCCGCGTAGTGAAACTCTATCCCTCGATTCTCAACCAGATCGGTGTCGCCAAAACCGAACCCGGCGATGAAAACAACCAGGACATTTCAGCCCTGGTCGGCAAGGTTGATATTCGAAAACTGGAAGAATTCCCGCAGAACGACGCCGATGCCTACAGCTATTCGGGCGCGCTGTGCCGGTCCAACCAGGGCCTGATGGAATTCGTGGAGATGTTCAAGGCGCCGATCAAGGTGCTGCATCCACTGCTGACTGCCACTCAAGAAGGCAACTACAACAGTACCGAAGGTCTGGGGGCCATTCCGTTTACCGGTATCCTGTTGGCCCACTCAAACGAATCGGAGTGGCACACCTTCCGCAACAACAAGAACAACGAAGCGTTTATCGACCGGATCTACATCGTCAAAGTGCCGTACTGCCTGCGCGTCAGTGACGAAGTAAAAATCTACGACAAACTGCTGTTCAACAGCTCACTGGCCAAAGCCCATTGCGCACCCGACACCTTGAAAATGCTGGCCCAGTTCACTGTTCTTTCGCGCCTCAAAGAACCGGAAAACTCCAACATCTACTCCAAGATGCGGGTATATGACGGTGAGAACCTCAAGGACACCGATCCGAAAGCCAAATCCATTCAGGAATACCGCGACAACGCGGGCGTCGACGAAGGCATGAACGGGCTTTCGACCCGATTCGCGTTCAAGATCCTGTCCAAGGTATTCAACTTCGATCCCCACGAAATTGCAGCAAACCCCGTTCACCTGCTCTATGTACTCGAACAGCAGATCGAGCAGGAACAGTTCCAGGCCGAAACCCGTGAGCGCTACCTGCGCTTCCTCAAGGAATACCTGGCGCCGCGCTACATCGAGTTTATCGGCAAGGAAATCCAGACGGCTTACCTGGAGTCCTACAGCGAATACGGGCAAAACATCTTCGATCGCTACGTGCTGTACGCCGACTTCTGGATTCAGGACCAGGAATACCGCGATCCGGAAACCGGTGAGATCCTCAACCGCGTAGCCCTGAACGAAGAACTGGAAAAAATCGAAAAACCGGCCGGCATCAGCAATCCGAAAGATTTCCGCAACGAAATCGTCAATTTCGTTCTGCGTGCCCGTGCCAACAACAACGGCAAGAACCCTACCTGGCTCAGCTACGAGAAGTTGCGCGTGGTGATCGAGAAGAAAATGTTCTCCAACACCGAGGACCTGCTGCCGGTTATCAGTTTCAACGCCAAGGCGAGCAAAGAGGACCAACAGAAACACAACGACTTCGTCACTCGAATGGTCGAACGCGGCTATACCGACAAACAAGTACGGCTGCTCTCCGAGTGGTACCTGCGGGTCCGCAAGTCGCAGTGAGGCAGCTGTAAGCCTCAAGCCTCAAGCTGCAAGGACCAGGCACGCGCAATTGCCTGGACTTGCAGCTTGCAGCTCACAACTTGAAGCTGCCCGGAGGGCCTAATGAGCTATGTGATCGACCGACGCCTCAATGGCAAGAACAAGAGCACGGTAAACCGTCAGCGCTTTCTGCGGCGCTACCGTGACCACATCAAAAAGGCCGTAGAAGAGGCCGTGGGCCGCCGCTCCATAACGGATATGGAACATGGCGAGCAAATCAGCATTCCCGGCCGCGATATCGATGAGCCGGTGCTTCACCATGGGCGCGGTGGCAAGCAAACCGTAGTTCACCCTGGCAACAAGGAGTTCACCAGCGGCGAACACATTCCCCGGCCTCAAGGCGGAGCGGGCGGCGGCGGTGGACCCGGAAAAGCTGGCAATTCCGGCGAAGGCATGGATGAGTTCGTATTCCAGATTACCCAGGAAGAGTTCCTCGAATTCATGTTCGAAGACCTTGAACTCCCCAATCTGGTCAAACGCAACCTGACCGGAACTGACACCTTTAAAACCGTACGCGCCGGTATCAGCAACGAGGGCAACCCGTCTCGCATCAATATCATTCGTACCTTGCGCTCAGCTCACGCCCGGCGCATTGCCCTTTCAGGCAGCAGTCGGGCAAAACTCAGGGAGGCCAAGGCTGAGCTGGAACGATTAAAGCGCGAAGAGCCCGATAACTTCGGCGATATCAAAGCCGTAGAGGCCGAAATCGAGAAACTTAGCGCACGAATTCACCGCGTACCTTTCCTCGATACCTTTGACCTCAAGTACAACCTGCTGGTCAAGCAACCCAACCCCAGCTCCAAGGCCGTCATGTTCTGCCTGATGGACGTTTCTGGCTCCATGACCCAAGCCACGAAAGACATCGCCAAACGATTTTTCATCTTGCTGTACCTGTTCCTGAAGCGGAACTACGACAAAATCGACGTCGTGTTTATTCGCCACCACACCAGTGCACGCGAAGTGGATGAAGAGGAGTTTTTCTACTCAAGAGAAACCGGCGGCACCATCGTCTCAAGCGCACTCAAACTGATGCAGGAGATCATGGCCGAGCGCTACCCCACCAACGAGTGGAATATCTACGCAGCGCAAGCCTCTGACGGGGATAACTGGAACGATGACTCACCCATTTGCCGCGACATTCTGATCAACCAGATCATGCCATTCGTGCAGTACTACACTTATGTAGAGATTACACCGCGCGAACATCAGGCCCTCTGGTACGAATACGAACGCATCAGCGAGGCGTTTTCCGACACCTTCGCGCAGCAACAACTGGTCTCGGCCGGCGATATTTATCCGGTCTTCCGTGAACTCTTCCAGCGCAGGTTAGTGACATGACCGCCAAAGAGAATAAACGCCAACCCATCTCCACTGGCTCAGAGTGGACCTTTGACCTGATCCAGGCTTACGACCGTGAAATCGGTCGCCTGGCCGAACGCTATGCGCTGGATACCTATCCCAACCAGATCGAAGTGATTACTGCCGAACAGATGATGGACGCCTACGCTTCAGTGGGCATGCCGCTGGGGTATCACCACTGGTCCTATGGCAAACACTTTTTGAGCACCGAAAAGTCATACACCCGTGGGCAGATGGGGCTGGCCTACGAAATCGTCATCAACTCTGACCCGTGCATTGCTTACCTGATGGAAGAAAACACCATCTGCATGCAAGCACTGGTGGTGGCCCATGCGTGCTATGGGCATAACAGCTTCTTCAAGGGTAACTACCTGTTTCGCACCTGGACGGACGCCAGTTCGATCATCGACTACCTGGTGTTCGCCAAGCAGTACATCATGCAATGTGAGGAGCGCCACGGCATCGATGCGGTCGAAGACCTGCTCGACTCCTGCCATGCCTTGATGAACTACGGTGTAGACCGCTACAAACGACCCGATCCGATTTCAGCTGAAGAGGAACGCCGTCGCCAAAAAGAGCGCGAAGAGCATCTGCAAAAGCAGATTAACGATTTGTGGCGCACCATCCCTAAAAGCGCAGACAAACTAAGCGAGAAAGATAACGCGCGCTTCCCCGACGAACCTCAGGAAAACATCCTCTATTTCATAGAAAAACACGCGCCGCTGCTGGAGCCCTGGCAACGCGAAGTTGTGCGTATCGTGCGCAAGATTGCACAGTACTTTTACCCACAACGGCAAACGCAAGTGATGAACGAGGGCTGGGCTACTTTCTGGCACTACACCTTGATGAACGACCTCTACGACGAAGGCCTGGTGACCGAAGGCTTCATGATGGAGTTCCTCATTTCCCACACCAGCGTGGTGTTCCAACCCGGCTTTGACAGCCCTTACTACAGCGGCATCAACCCCTACGCACTGGGGTTTGCAATGTATTGCGACATCCGGCGCATTTGCGAACACCCAACCGACGAGGACCGTTACTGGTTCCCTGACCTGGCAGGCAGCGACTGGCTATCAAGCATCAAGTTCGCCATGAGCAGTTTCAAGGACGAGAGTTTTATCCTGCAATACCTGTCACCCAAAGTAATCCGCGATCTGAAATTGTTCAGCATCATGGACGACGATCAAAAAGACGACTTGCTGGTACCCGCCATTCACGACGAGAACGGTTACCGCATCATTCGTGAAACCCTGGCTGCCCAGTACAACCTGGGCAATCGTGAACCCAACATACAAATCTGGAGTATCGACCGCCGTGGCGACCGCTCCCTGACCCTGCGCCACCAGCAACATGACCGCAAACCCTTGGGCGAATCAACCGACGAGGTCTTGAAACACCTGCACCGCTTGTGGGGCTTCGATATCCATCTTGAAACACTGCAAGGCGACCAGGTCGTGAAAGTCCATCATGTCCCACCAAAAGGCGATCACGGCGACAATGATCGCGGCCGACTGGATATGGGCGCCATTCACCTGTAATGCACACAAGCCTCCGTTAACACGGCACACGCGCTATCCTGTCGTGCTAACGGAGGTTTTTTATGCAGATCTATAAAGTTGGCGGCGCTGTACGTGATCGCCTGCTGGGCAAGCCTGTCACCGATATTGACTGGGTAGTCGTTGGCGCAACAGCCGAACAAATGCAAGCCTTGGGGTATCGCCCTGTAGGTTCAGACTTCCCGGTATTTCTTCACCCCAAAACCGGCGACGAATACGCTCTGGCACGTACAGAGCGTAAAAGCGGTCATGGTTATGGCGGCTTTATTTTTCATGCCAGCCCCGACGTCACCCTGGAAGAAGACCTGATACGCCGCGACCTGACCATCAACGCAATGGCTGAGGACGATGCTGGCAATATAACTGACCCTTACAATGGTCAGCGCGATCTTGAAGACCGTGTTTTACGCCACGTTTCCCCCGCATTTGCCGAAGATCCTCTCAGAGTCCTGCGTGTGGCCCGCTTCGCAGCACGCTACGCGAGCCTTGGTTTCAACATCGCACCAGAAACGCTGGAATTGATGCGCCAGCTGTCCAGATCCGGCGAGCTGCAAGCCTTGACCCCCGAGCGCTGCTGGAAAGAAATTTCCCGCGCCCTGATGGAAGACCAACCTCAGGTATTTATTGAAGTGCTGCGCAGTTGTGACGCACTGGAGGTGCTGCTGCCAGAGGTGAATGCACTGTTTGGTGTGCCACAACCCCCTGCCCACCACCCGGAAATCGACAGCGGCGTGCATACCCTGAGCGTGCTGGAGCAATCGGCGCTGCACAAGCAACCGCTGACCGTTCGCTGGGCGTGCCTTCTGCACGACCTTGGCAAGGGGCTTACGCCGGAGAAAGACTGGCCAAGACACATTGCCCACGAGCACAAAGGACTACGCCTGATCAAAGCCGTAAATGATCGCTACAAAGTGCCAAGGGATTGCCAGGAATTGGCATTGCTGGTGGGCGAGTACCACACCCACGGCCATCGTGCTCTTGAGCTCAAGGCTTCGACGCTACTCGAGTTACTGCAGCGCTTTGACGTGTACCGCCGCCCGCAGCGATTCGAGGAGTTTATCGTGGCATGCGAGATGGACGCCAAAGGGCGTCTTGGCCTGGAAAACCGGCCGTATCCGCAAGCTGACTACCTGCGCGGCGCTGCACGGGCCGCACTGGCCGTGGCCGTGCAACCACTGCTGGAGCAGGGCTTCAAAGGCCCAGAACTGGGTGAGGCCCTGAAGCACGAGCGGCTCAAGGCACTGCAAGCCTACAAGGATGCCGTGTAGCGCAAATATTGTGGGAGCGGGCTTGCTCGCGATGGCATCAATGCGGTCTGACGCAAAGACCGCAGCGCCAGTATCGCGAGCAAGCCCGCTCCCACAAAAAAGCAGCACCCTGCTGCACATTCAAACGACCTTCAGCCTGCCAGCATCTCCAGCGGCGTCAACTGCTCACCCCGCCATTCAAACGCAGCAGGTGCGAGCACTTGATCGATCTGTGCCTCTGCCCACAACTGAGCAAGGGTCTTGCCCACACCTGGATGCACTTTGTCTGGCGCTATCAATGATAGCGGCCACAACACAAAAGCATTCTTGAGAATCTCGGCACGGGGCAAGGTCAATCCGTCAAAACTACCCACCAGGTCACCGTAAAACAGCACGTCGATATCCAGTGGCAATCCTTTACGATCTTGAGCATAACGTCCGTTATCAGCTTCGATCAGCTTCAATCGCCGACTCAACTCAATCAGTGGCAAATCGGTTTTCGCCGCCACCACCAGATTGAAAAAAGGCCCGCTTTTGATACCCACAGGCTGACTTTCGAAAACCGCAGAGCAACACATATCGCGCAAAAAACCGGTCAGTGCATCAAGCCCCGCCAGCAAATGCTTTTCGCGCTCGACATTACTGCCCAGCCCGAGATAAACCTGAGTTAGCGACATCCGCGCTCAATCTCCACGCCAACCCCTGTGGCCGCCGCAACGGCGCCGGGCTTGGTCAGCTTGAGGTGCAGCCAGGGAATGTTGAACTCACTCATCAACACCTCTGCCAGACGCTCCGCAAAGGTTTCCACCAGTTGAAATTGAGCGTGCTCGGCAAATGCCTGAATACGCGTGGAAACGCTCGCATAATCGAGAGCCAGCGTCAGGTCATCGCCAGCGGCAGCCGGACGGTTATCCCACGCAAAACTCAGGTCAAGGCGCAGGCACTGACGGATGCCGCGCTCCCAGTCATAAGCACCAATTACGGTGTCGACTTCCAGGCCTTCGATAAACACTCTGTCCAAGCACTCTTCTCCGCAGCACGACAAGGGCGCAATGCGCCGTTAGAATCAGGGCGTCCTCGCCCGGAATAGTTAGCATGTTTTGGTTACTGGCGATCCTCGCCTACCTGCTTGGCTCTCTGTCCTTTGCCATTTTGCTCAGCCGCCTGACGGGAACTCCCGATCCGCGAATGAGTGGCTCCGGCAATGCCGGCGCAACCAACATGTTGCGTCTGGCTGGCAAAAAACTTGCCGTCCTGACCTTGCTCGGCGACCTGTGCAAGGGGCTTTTACCCGTCCTTCTGGCCTGCCAACTGGATTTCTCGCTCCAGGACCAAGCCTGGATCGGTAGCTGCGCCGTCGTAGGACACATGTACCCTGCGTACTTCCGCTTTCGCGGCGGCAAAGGTGTCGCCACGGCTGCCGGCATGCTACTGGGGCTATACCCTCCCGCGGCATTGCTGGCTGTCGCAGCATGGCTGCTAACCTTTCAGCTGACCCGTACCAGCTCACTGGCGGCGTTGATCGCCACACCCCTGACCCTGCCATTGCTGGCCTGGCAAGAGCCTGCCGCCCTGCTGCCCATGAGCGTCCTGACGGCACTGATTGTCTGGCGCCACCGCGGCAATTTACGCGACCTGATGGCTGGGCGCGAACGCCATTTCTGAATCTTGCCCGTGAAAAAACCTCACGCTCGATCCAACCCCGGCTCTCACAGGGGCTTCAACTGCTCCATCGGCCAGCGTGCCTGCACGCTGATTGCCAATGTTTCGTGCTGGCCAGCCTGCAAACGCTGGCAACCAGCAAACGCAATCATCGCGCCATTATCCGTGCAAAATTCCGGGCGAGCGTAGTAAACGTTACCCTTCATCTCGCCGAGCATTTTTTCCAGGGATACACGCAACGCCTTGTTGGCGCTCACACCACCAGCAATCACCAGGCGCTTCATGCCCGCGTGCTTCAAGGCGCGCTTGCACTTGATCGTCAGCGTCTCGACCACAGCCTGCTGGAACGCCAGGGAAATATCGCAACGGGTTTGCTCGGTATCGTCGCCCGCGGCCACACAGCGCTGCCAAGTGTTCAGGGCGAAGGTTTTGAGGCCGCTGAAGCTGAACTGCAGCCCCGGACGATCAGTCATGGGGCGAGGGAATACAAAACGCCCCGCAACGCCCTGAGCGGCCAGACGCGCGATCTCAGGGCCACCTGGATAGTTGAGCCCCATCATCTTCGCGGTCTTGTCGAACGCCTCACCCGCAGCATCGTCCAGCGTCTCGCCCAGCAACTCGTACTGGCCGATACCATCAACGCGAACCAGCTGCGTGTGACCGCCCGACACCAACAAAGCGACGAACGGAAATTCCGGAGGCTGTTCTTCCAGCATCGGAGCCAATAAATGGCCTTCCATGTGATGGACACCGAGGGCCGGAATACCCCAGGCAAAAGCCAGCGCCTGAGCGCAAGAAGCCCCAACCAGAAGGGCTCCGACCAATCCTGGACCCGCCGTGTAGGCTATTGCGTCGATCTCGGTCGGCACACAATCGGCTTCGGCCAGCACCTGACGAATCAAGGGCAGCATGCGCTTGACGTGATCCCTTGAAGCCAGCTCCGGCACCACACCGCCATAGGCGCGGTGAAGGTCGATCTGACTGAACAGTGCATCGGCCAAAAGCCCGCGCTCACTGTCGTATAGCGCGACGCCGGTTTCGTCGCAGGAGGTTTCTAATCCCAGTACTAGCATGGGTTTACGCCTTGTAGAGGCTAAATTCGAAGGCGCGCATAATAGTCGCCACTCCCGCCCCCGGCCAGCGGTTTTCGATCAGAGGCTTTGCATTCCGGGCGATGAGGGGTTAACATCCGCAACCCTTAAAAACCGACGTCTTTCAACGCAATTTTTGCCTTGAGACGTTGACCCCGGTAATGAATGAAGGTAGCTCTGGATGCCAGCCGTCAAAGTAAAAGAGAACGAACCCTTCGACGTAGCTCTGCGTCGTTTCAAGCGCTCCTGCGAAAAAGCCGGTGTTCTGGCTGAAGTTCGCAGCCGCGAATTTTACGAGAAGCCGACTTCCGAGCGTAAACGCAAAGCAGCAGCTGCTGTTAAGCGTCACGCGAAGAAAGTTCAGCGCGAGCAGCGCCGCGCCGTTCGTCTGTACTAATACACAGACGTTCGTAGCACGCTTCTGCCAAGCCCGGCCTAAAGCCGGGCCGTAGGCAGTTGTTGAAGGTTACATGCTTTATCGTCAAGGCCGCAGATGCGACCGCGACAAGCGTTACATCACGTCAGACCTGGCCTAATAGCCAGCGGTGCACGTCTTTACTGACGAGCCTTCCAAGGCTACCGACGAGCACACCTCTCTGATTTTCCCTAAAGACGATCAGCCCAAGGCACCTCTCCAGTGCCTGCTTATGAGCTATCCGAGACCAGCCATTGGTCAGTGCCGGACTCAGAGCGTGAAAATTACCGATCCCATTCACTCTGTTTAAAATGAGCAGACCGGGTTTCGACAGATACACTTCCCCGAAATAATTGAGCTGACGCCCCACGATCGAGCAGTGCATTCGCCTGCACGCGCGATGTCCAAGCCCTTTATACGGACCCATTTCTGCGCAGTGATGACGAGAACGCCATGGCCGGGTTAATCCCCCAGAGCTTTATTGACGACCTTCTGAACCGTACCGATATCGTCGATGTCGTCAGCTCTCGCGTGCAAATGAAGAAAGCCGGCAAAAATTACGCGGCCTGCTGCCCCTTCCACAAAGAAAAAACGCCGTCTTTCAGCGTCAGCCCCGACAAACAGTTCTATTACTGCTTTGGCTGCGGCGCGGGCGGCAACGCCCTCGGCTTCATCATGGACCACGACAACCTGGATTTCCCCCAGGCCGTCGAAGAACTGGCCAAAGCCGCCGGCATGGAGATCCCGCGAGAAGAAAGTGGCCGCCCACACAAGCCGCGGCAGCCAACTGACTCTCCGCTCTATCCACTTCTGACCGCGGCTGCCGATTTTTATCGCCAGGCATTAAAAACCCATCCTGCACGCAAAGCTGCTGTGGACTACCTGAAGGGCCGCGGCCTGACCGGCGAAATCGCCCGCGACTTCGGTCTCGGATTCGCCCCGCCAGGCTGGGACAATCTGTACAAACACCTAAGCAGCGACACACTGCAGCAAAAAGCCATGATCGATGCGGGCTTGCTGGTGGAAAACGCCGAGACCGGCAAGCGCTATGACCGCTTTCGTGATCGCGTCATGTTTCCGATCCGCGACAGTCGTGGCCGCATCATCGCCTTTGGTGGCAGGGTCCTGGGCGATGACAAACCCAAATACCTGAACTCCCCGGAAACGCCGGTCTTTCATAAAGGCCAGGAACTGTACGGGCTGTTCGAAGCACGCAAGTTCAATCGCAGCCTCGACGAAATCATCGTGGTTGAAGGCTACATGGACGTCATTGCCCTGGCCCAGCAAGGCCTGCGCAATGCCGTCGCAACACTGGGCACCGCCACCAGTGAAGAACACATGAAGCGCTTGTTCCGCGTGGTACCCAGTGTTTTGTTCTGCTTTGACGGCGACCAGGCAGGCCGCAATGCTGCCTGGCGCGCACTGGAGGCCACACTCCCTTGCCTGCAGGATGGACGGCGCGCGCGCTTTTTGTTTCTGCCTGAAGGCGAGGACCCGGACACACTGGTGCGCTCCGAAGGTACCGACGCCTTCAAGGCACGCATCAACCAGCACGCACAACCACTGGCCGATTACTTCTTCCAGCAGTTAACCGAAGAAGCAGACCCGCGCTCGCTAGAAGGCAAAGCCCATATGGCCACGCTGGCAGCACCGCTGATCGACAAAGTCCCGGGTGCCAACCTGCGGACCTTGATGCGCCAGCGCCTGAGCGAAATTACCGGCCTGACCAGCGAGACCGTCAGCCAGCTGGCGCAAAACGCACCTGCGAAGCCCCAGGCTCAACCGACCTACGACCCCGGCATTGATTACGATGCAATGCCCGACTACAGCGACTTCCAGCAACCGGACATGTACATCCCGCAACAGGAATGGACGCCGAAAAAGCCTGGCGCTGGCGGTAAAAAGTGGGAAAACAAACCCTGGGACAAAAAAGGCAAGCGTGGCGGCGAACGCGAGCAGGCCTGGATCCCCGTAGGCGTTGAACCGCCCACACTGACAGCCCTGCGCACCCTGCTGCACCATCCGCAACTGGCCAAAAAAGTTGAGGATGCCGGGCACTTTGCTGCAGAAGACCAGACTAACAATCAGTTACTGATTGCGCTGGTAGAGGCCGTACAGAAAAATCCTAAGCTAAGCTCTATACAGCTACTGTCCCGCTGGCACGGCACTGAACAGGGCCGCTTGCTGCAAAGACTGCTGGAAAAGGAATGGCTAATTGATGCCGATAACCTTGAACAACAGTTTTTCGACACCATAACTAGCTTGTCAGCTCGTCAACGCGAGCGAAATCTAGAGCAACTTCTTCGAAAAGCACGTCAAGGCGAGCTAAGTAGCGAGGAAAAAAATCAGTTACGCGACCTTCTAAGTCGCAATAATCCCGCATCAAACCCGACCTCAACTGGCGCGTGAGGTCATAGCTAAGGTATAATCCTCGGCTTGTTTTTTGCCCGCCAAGACCTTCAGTGGATAGGGTGTTATGTCCGGAAAAGCGCAACAGCAGTCTCGTATCAAAGAGTTGATCACCCTCGGCCGTGAGCAGAAGTATCTGACTTACGCAGAGGTCAACGACCACCTGCCCGAAGATATTTCAGATCCGGAGCAAGTGGAAGACATCATCCGCATGATTAATGACATGGGGATCCCCGTACACGAGAGTGCTCCGGATGCGGACGCCCTTATGTTGGCCGATGCCGACACCGACGAAGCAGCTGCTGAAGAAGCAGCTGCCGCGTTGGCGGCAGTAGAGACCGACATTGGTCGTACTACCGACCCTGTGCGCATGTATATGCGTGAAATGGGCACGGTAGAACTGCTGACACGTGAAGGCGAAATCGAAATCGCCAAGCGTATCGAAGAAGGCATCCGTGAAGTGATGGGCGCAATTGCGCACTTCCCTGGCACGGTTGACCATATTCTCTCCGAGTACACTCGCGTCACCACCGAAGGTGGTCGCCTGTCCGACGTTCTGAGCGGTTATATCGACCCGGACGATGGTATTGCGCCGCCTGCAGCCGAAGTGCCGCCTCCTGTCGACCCAAAGGTGAAAGCCGAAGGTGATGACGAAGAGGACGATAAGGAAGAGTCCAGCGAAGAAGAGGAAGAGGTCGAAAGCGGCCCCGATCCGATCATCGCGGCTCAGCGCTTTGGCGCCGTTTCCGATCAGATGGAACTCGCTCGCAAGGCACTGAAAAAGCACGGCCGTGGCAGCAAGCAGGCAATTGCCGAGCTGGTTGCACTGGCAGAGCTGTTCATGCCGATCAAACTGGTCCCGAAGCAATTCGAAGGCCTGGTTGAGCGTGTTCGCAGCGCCCTGGAGCGTCTGCGTGCACAAGAGCGCGCCATCATGCAGCTGTGTGTACGTGATGCACGCATGCCGCGTACCGATTTCCTGCGCCTGTTCCCGGGCAACGAAGTCGACGAAAGCTGGAGCGACGCGCTGGCCAAAGGCAAAAGCAAATATGCTGAAGCCATTGGTCGCCTGCAACCGGACATCATCCGTTGCCAGCAAAAGCTGTCTGCCCTGGAAGCAGAAACCGGCCTGAAGATTGCCGAGATCAAGGACATCAACCGTCGTATGTCGATCGGTGAGGCCAAGGCCCGCCGCGCGAAGAAAGAAATGGTTGAAGCCAACTTGCGTCTGGTTATCTCCATCGCCAAGAAGTACACCAACCGTGGCTTGCAGTTCCTCGATCTGATCCAGGAAGGCAACATCGGCTTGATGAAAGCGGTAGACAAGTTTGAATACCGCCGCGGCTACAAATTCTCGACTTATGCCACCTGGTGGATCCGTCAGGCGATCACTCGCTCGATCGCCGACCAGGCCCGCACCATCCGTATTCCGGTGCACATGATCGAGACGATCAACAAGCTCAACCGTATTTCCCGCCAGATGTTGCAGGAAATGGGTCGCGAACCGACCCCGGAAGAGCTGGGCGAACGCATGGAAATGCCAGAGGATAAAATCCGTAAGGTATTGAAGATCGCTAAAGAGCCGATCTCCATGGAAACCCCGATCGGTGATGACGAAGACTCCCATCTGGGTGACTTCATCGAAGACTCGACCATGCAGTCGCCAATCGATGTAGCCACTGTTGAGAGCCTTAAAGAAGCGACACGCGATGTACTCGGCGGCCTCACAGCCCGTGAAGCCAAGGTACTGCGCATGCGTTTCGGTATCGACATGAATACCGACCACACCCTCGAGGAGGTTGGTAAACAGTTCGACGTTACCCGTGAACGGATTCGTCAGATCGAAGCCAAAGCGTTGCGCAAGCTGCGCCACCCGACGAGAAGCGAGCATTTGCGCTCCTTCCTCGACGAGTGATAACAAAACCCCCGGCCCTGCCGGGGGTTTTGCTTTATAGCCAAGACCCTTCCTGCTCCCTCCCCCTGCCACAGCCCGACTACACTGGATGCATCCAGGCGTTTTGAAGAGACGCGCATGTCACGATTGCTGGCCATCCTGCTACTGTCGCTTGTCGTTTGGACTACGGGCTCCCATGCCCTGACGTTCACCGATAATGAACAACAGTGGCTCAAAGACCATCCTGAGCTGCTCCTGGGTATCGACACCACGTGGCCGCCCTTTGAGTTCCGCGATCAGGAAGGCAACTACAAGGGCCTTGCCGCCGATTACATACAGCTGATCAGCGACCGGCTGGGTATAACCTTCAAACCGGTGGCAGCTCCAAGCTGGAGCGAAGTGCTGGAACAGACCAAAGAAGGCAAGATCGACTTGCTGCCCGGCATCATGTCGACACCTGAACGTCAAAAGTACCTGGCGTTTACCCGGCCCTATCTGGACTTCCCCATCGTCATCCTCGCCCACAAGGGTGGCGCGTCACCGAAAAACATCGAAGACCTCTACGGCCTCAGGGTCGGCGTCATTGAAAACTACGCCCCCCATGAGCTTCTGCGCGCGCAATACCCGGACCTGAACATCGTCGCACTGCCCAACGTCAGTTCGGCCCTGCAGGCACTGGCCACGGATCAGGTCGATGCGATGGTCGGTGACCTGGCTTCCAGCGTATGGAGCCTGCGCCAGCTCAAACTCGATGGTCTTTACGTCAGTGGCGAAACGCCTTTTCGCTTTCAGCTGGCAATGGCCGTTCCCAAAAGTCAGACTGTACTGCTCGAACTGCTGGACAAGGTGCTGGCTGACATAAGCCTCAGTGAAACCGAAAGCATTCAGCAGCACTGGGTCGGCAACATCAGTGATTACCGGGCCTTGTGGCGCACCTTGCTGGTGTATGTCCTTCCCGGCGCGCTGCTATTGATCACCGTGCTGCTCATCGTCGTGCGCATCAATCGGCGCCTGAGCTCTGAAATTTCCCGGCGAACGGCCCTGGAACAGGAGCTGCGCAGCAGCGAGCATCACTACAGGGGAATGATTGAAAGCCTTTCAGCTATCGCCTGGGAGGCACCACTGGACGGCGACACCTATACCTATGTCTCCCCCCAGGCCGAGGCTTTGCTGGGCTACCCGATTGCCGACTGGCTAAGTCTGGGCTTCTGGAATCGAATCCTGCACCCCGACGACCTGGCCCGAGCCCGGGACTACCGCGAAAAGGCAATCAACGCCAACTGCGACCACAGCCTGGACTATCGCGTGATCACCGCTGACGGCAGCACGCTGTGGCTGCGCGACATCGCCAGCATCACAACCCATAACCTGCAGGTCATACTGCGCGGCCTGATGATCAATATCAGCGAAACCAAGCAAACCGAGGAGGCCTTGCGCTTATCCGAAGAAAAGTTCGCCAAAGTATTCCATGCCTCACCCAATGGCCTGTTAGTGAGCCGAAAAAGTGACGGCCTGTTGATAGAGATAAACGAAGGCTTCAGCCGTCTCAGTGGTTATGACAATGCCAGCGCCTTGCACCACTCAACATTTGACCTGCATCTATGGGTGGATTTTCAACAGCGGCGCGAAGTACTGCGGCTACTGGAACAGGACGGCTTTGTAAGGGACTTCAGCTGTAACTTCCGTCATAAAGACGGGCACATTCGCCTCTGTGAGATCTCCAGCTACCCACTGATGATCGGAGCTGAACACTGCATTCTGACCATCATTCACGACATCACCGAACGTCACCAGATGCAGGAAAAACTCCTGCAAACGGCCACCGTCTTTGAAAGCACGGCCGAAGGCATCATCTTTACCGACCCCCAGCAAAAAATCACTGCAGTGAACCGGGCCTTCACCGAAATCACCGGCTACAGCGAGAGTGAAGCACTGGGTCAGACTCCGAGAATCCTGGCGTCAGGCCAACACGACAGGGTATTTTTTGCAGCCATGTGGCATCAACTGTCGAACGCCGACAACTGGCAGGGCGAAATCAGCAACAAACGCAAAAATGGCGAAATCTACCCCAACTGGTTGACCATTAGCGCCGTGCGCAACAGCGACAACCTGATCACCCACTTTGTGGCCGTATTTTCTGATATTTCCAGCCTCAAACATGCTCAGGCACGCCTTGACCACCAGGCTCACCACGACCCGCTGACCAACCTTCCCAACCGTTTACTGTTTGAAAACCGGTTATGCGAGGTACTGGCCGATCAGAGGCGAAACGGCCAGCGCAGTGCCGTGCTGTTTCTGGACCTTGATCGATTCAAAAACATCAACGACAGCCTCGGGCATCCAGTGGGCGACCTTCTGCTGAAAGGCATCGCAACCCGCCTCAAGGAACAGCTGCGCGACATCGACACAGTGGCCCGCCTGGGCGGGGATGAGTTCATCATTTTGCTGCCCGGGCTCAAACAAGCCAACGATGCGCAAATGATTGCCAACAAGTTGCTGGCGTGTTTCAACGCACCCTTCCTGGCAGGCGAGCACGAGCTTTTCATCAGCGCCAGCATCGGCACCAGCGTATTCCCGGACGATGGCGACGACGTCGCCACACTCGTCAAAAATGCCGACCTGGCGATGTACCACTCCAAACTCAAAGGGCGCAACCGCGTCGAACGCTACAGCCACGACCTTGGTTCACAAGCCAGTGCGCGGGTCGTCCTGAGCCATGAGCTGCGCCGAGCCCTGGAACGCGGCCAGGTATCACTGTTGTACCTACCCAAAATCAGCCTGGATGACTGCAGCGTGGTCGGGGCCGAAGCTCTGCTGCACTGGATCCACCCCATACTCGGAGAAATCCCCCACGAGCGCTTGATTCATCTGGCCGAAGAAAACGGCATGATCATACAAATAGGGGATTGGATGCTTGAACGCGCCTGCCAGCAACTGCACTCATGGAACCAGGTGTACGTCCCCTTTGGAGCGATCTCAGTCAACCTCGCAAGCGCTCAACTGCACCAACCCGGGTTACTGGAGCACGTACAGCACCTGCTCAAGACTTGCATGCTCAAGCCCGGCTACCTGCAACTTAAAATCACTGAAAGCTTTATTACGTGCCAGGCCGAAGAAGCCTGTGAAGCCCTGCATCGACTCAAACAACTGGGGGTAAGACTGTCCATTGACGATTTCGGCACCGGCAACTCGTCCCTCAGCTACCTCAAGCGCTTGCCGCTGGACACGCTGAAAATCGACTCGTCTTTTATCAAGGGCCTGCCCGATGACGCACACGATGCCGCTATTGTTCGCGCCATCATTACACTGGGGCACAGCCTGCAATTGACCATCATCGCGGACGGCGTAGAAACCGGGGCACAGCGTACATTCCTGGCCCAAGCCGGTTGCGAACAAATCCAGGGCGCCATCGTCAGCCCCCCTCTGTCTGCTGAAAAATTCGCAGCAACCTTCCTTCGTATGCCTATTTCAGATTTTTCGGATAGCACTACCGAGAAACCGTCGTTATAATCCGCGGCCTACTGAGGGCCTATAGCTCAGTTGGTTAGAGCAGGGGACTCATAATCCCTTGGTCGTAGGTTCGAGTCCTACTGGGCCCACCATACTCAAAGCCGCGCACTGCGCGGCTTTCGTGTTTCTGGAGTGGTCACTGTTTTTACAGTCCTACGCTCCAAGGGTACAAATTAGGTACAGTGCTGGTTCGCCAGCCGCCTAGGAGCAACCTCTCATGGCAACACTCGTCAAAACACCTTCCGGCACCTGGAAGGCCCTGATTCGCAAAACTGGCTGGCCTACCGTGGCTAAAACCTTCCGCACCAAGCGTGATGCGGAGGATTGGTCTCGATGTAGTGGTCAACTCATCCCGGACACGGTTTTGAGTTTTTCTTCCGTTTTCGCTGGGGCCAATCCATCGTTAAATTGATGAGGTCGGATCCAGTTGTAGTGATGCATCAGGTACTGGCTAATATCTCTCTGAGCCTGGTGGCCGGTCATGTAGCCAGTGGTTGGTATCCACTCTGTTTTCAAGCTGCGAAAAACCCGCTCCATCGGCGCATTATCCCAGCAGTTTCCTCGGCGGCTCATACTCTGACGCATGCGATAACGCCACAGCCGCTGGCGAAAGTTGCGGCTGCCATATTGGGATCCCTGGTCTGAGTGAAATAGCAGGCCTTGCGGCTTGCCACGCTGCTCGTAAGCCACATCCAACGCCTTGATCACCAAGTCTGCATCCGGCTTTTCTGATAACGCCCAGCCCACCACTCGGCGAGCGTAAAGATCCATGACAACCGCAAGGTAGTGCCATTTCCCCTGTGCCCAGATGTAGGTGATGTCGCCGCACCAGACCTGGTTGGGCGCTTCGACATCAAATTCTCGGTTCAATATATTTGGGATATCCGGCCGCTCGACTGTCGCCTTTTTATAGGCGTGTGATCCTGGCTGCTTGCTGACCAACTCCAGCTCACGCATCAGCCTGCGTACCTTAAACCGTCCAATTTGCTCACCTTCTTCTTGCATCATCAACGTGATGCTTCGACTGCCGGGAGCACTTCGGCCCTGGGTGAACAACTCGCTCACTCGGCTACGCAGCCTGAGCCGCTCAACATCTGGTGTTCGCCGCCTTAGACGATGCGCGTAGTACCCCGAACGAGCGACCTCAAACGCCTCGCACAAGCAGTCAACAGGCTCATGGACGCTTAGCTGATTGATCAGCGCGTACGCTCGAGATCTTCCGACATCAAGAGCGCGGTAGCCTTTTTTAATATTGATTTCTCGCGCTCGAGGCGAGCAATCCGAGCTTCCAACTCCTGGATTTTTTGCTGCTCTGGTGTCAGGGCCTTGCTCTGGGGCGTGACGCCGGTGCGCTCTTGCTGAAGCTGGTCGACCCAGCGGCGCAGCGCCGACTCACCAACACTCAGTGAACGACTGGCTTCGATGAAGCTGTAGTTTTGCTTGAGCACGAGGTCGGCAGCCTCGCGTTTGAATTCAGCGGAAAAGGTACGGCGTTGTTTGGTCATCTGACACCTCGATCTGGCGAGCATTCTCGCCTAAAAGGGTGTCCGGTTTCATTAGACCACTACAATCGAACTGTCAGCTGGAATTGACCATCCCAAGGTATACCAACTCTCGGAGGCTGAGCGGAGCAAGCGAAGGGAAGCCGTAACCTTTGCCAACGCCTCAACAAACCTGTCTGCATTTGAAATCACTGACGGTATGAAACGCCTCGGCGAGCGTTACATCAGCGGCGAGATTGATCTGGAAGAATTTGTAGCGACCTCGCGGCTAGAACACGCTCAGTGAAATGAGATCCACAGATGCCCATATTTTCATTGCAGGCGTGCGTGCATCGAACCGGAAAAAGCTTGTTCATGAACAAGTACTAAATCCCGTGGAACACTAATGCAGGATAGGCTTTTCGCCGGTCAATAGGCGCCCAAAGCTTGTTCATGAACAAGGATTCAAGCGCATGGAGATCTAGTGCAGGATAGGCTTTCACCGGAAAGCTGTACTACACAACGCCATCTCCACTACGGTTTTTCCTTGTTCATGAACAAATTTGAAAGACGGTGGAGCACTAGTGCAGGATAGGCAGAGCGCCGGTTAGGTGTACGCACAGCTCAAGATGTAACAATCGGAGATGGAATTCTTTACCTGCTTGTATCTAGTGGATATTGTGACCACATTCGCATCTTCGGCAGCTACAGCTTTCAAGCTCAGAAACGGGGTGACGAGTCCCAACCTATAGGCACCCACAACTCCGTTAAGGGGCACCTTCACGTTAGTAAGGGGTGGTGTGAGCACTCATACCGCAAAGGATTGAAAAATTGGCATGAAGTCATCCTCTCATCGAATACCGACCTGCTTAAAACTCTTCTGTCCGATCTTCTTCGCCGAATGTTCGGTGCAGGAGGGTGCTCGAATGTTTAGGATTTGAGATGGCTATTCTGAATCCTTTACTTCGCATGGCCACAATCGCTGGAGTGGAGGTCGCCGTCAGGCTTCACATCTCCAGGGGGGACAATCTCGATGCCCGTGATGGCAGCGGCTGTACGCCTTTGATGCTCGCAGCAGCTCGCAAGAAAAAGGGGGTTCTTCGTTTACTGTTGGATGCAGGTGCTAGCCCAGAACTTATCGATGCCGAGGGCCGAAGCGCGCTCGCCCATGCGTTGAAAGGAGGTTGTCCAGAATGTATTGCAATACTGGAAAGCTTTCCTCGGCCGGTGGCGCTCAGTCAAGGGGAGGATGGAGCTGTCCCTCTGGATTTAGGTCTAGGCCCGATGCTTTTCTCGGAAGCAACTCCTCCAGTAACGCAAAGCTCGAATGAGCTCGATTCTAGAGATCTGGATCCAACAGTTGAGAAACCTAAAGACTTCGAGATATTAGGAGAGCTCAAGCCCGCTGGAGTGCTCGAAGTCTTGAGTCCTTCTCCCGTTTATTTTTGTGGTTCGAGCGCCCCGGTACACATTCTGGAGCTCGACGATCAGCCTCTAGAGTCGGAGTTCGAAAGTTTTTGGGAGGCTGAATCTGAGACCGAGGCCCCGGCAGGGAACGAATCTATTGCCCTAAGCGTCACCGAGCTGCAGGTGCTTATTGGCCTCCATAAGGCGATTGATACAGACGAAAGCTGGGACGACATCGAGCTATTTCTTCCTGAGCGCTCCCTTCCCCTCGTGCGCGATCACGATGAGGGAATCCGAGGCATGCTGTTTCAAGGCATACGGGAAGGAGGGGTCCCGGAGGGAGCTCTTATACAGCTATGTCTCCGTCCAGACGGATCGCGCAACGAGGAGTTTGAAAACCTACTTCACTTTGTTTTGAGCGATCTCAGTGTTCGGATCTTTGAAGGAGAAGGCTTGGATGACTCTTCCTTTCTGGGCACCCCTACTAGCGATGAAGAGCATTTACTGGCTGAGGTATTGGAATATACGGAGGACCTAGCTTCTGGCAAAAACGACCCTCTACGACACTACGTCAAGTCGTTTAAGGCCAAGTTACTTCGAGCTGATGAGGAGATTGCTTTAGGCAAAGAGATGGAGGAAGCCGGAAGTCTCGCTCTCGATGCTCTTTCATCATGGCCGTATGGTCTCGCGCGCATTTTTGAGGCTGCCGAAAAAGTTATAAGCGGGGAGGCAGATTACGAAACGTTCAGCTCTGGAAGGGATGCCTCGCCGGATGTCGAAGCCAAATCCGACAGTACATTGCTTGACGATGAATTTGATGAAGAAGAGCTTGAGCCGGACGCGGCAGCCTTTGTGGCGGCTGTTTCTGAAGCACGGTTGGCTGTTGGCGATCAACCAAAAGTCCGAGTCGCTTTAGGCAGCGCTGGCTTGCTTCGCGGGTTCTTGCTGGAACTCTCGAAATACTCCGACGCGGATCCGATCAGCTCCTTATTTTCTTCCGCTATTCGTCGCCAAGAGGCCGCCCGCGAGAAGATGATCCTCGCCAATCTTCGGCTGGCGTTTTCTATCGCCAGAAAATACCTGTGGTCAGATGTTCCGCCCGATGACTTGGTGCAGGAAGGGAATATCGGTTTGATGAAGGCTGTAGAGCGTTTTGATTGGAGGAAAGGTTTCAGGTTCTCCACTTACGCTACCTGGTGGATTCGGCAACAAATTTCTCGCTCTATTGCCAATACAGCGCGAGCCATTCGAGTTCCGGTACATATGCAGGAGCTGGCCCGCAAGACGCTAAAGGAACGGGCTGAGCTGGAGGGGCGCACCGGGAAAGTAGAGACCGAGCGGGAAATCTCTATTCGTTCCGGAGTGCCTTTGGAGAAGATCAAGCTTCTGCTGAACACAGTTGCGGAGATTACCAGCCTCGACGATTGCCTCCCAAACTCCGACATCCCATTGGTGCGAGTCGTTCCGGAAATGGAATCGTCTGATCCGGCTTTGGCCGCGGAGCATGCCTCCCTCCGAGCCATTCTTCTCGAAATGATCAGCGGGCTCGATCAGCGTTCTGCTGACGTTGTCATACTCCGTTTTGGCCTGGGGCAAGAAGAGGCGATGACGTTAGAGGAGATAGGAAGCAGGTTTGAAGTTACACGCGAGCGAATAAGGCAAATAGAGTCGAAAGCTCTGAGAAAGCTGTCTACCCCAGCCAAGAGGGACAAGCTTGGTCCTTATATCGGAGATCAATTCGAAGTGTCTCAGGTAGATGACTCGACGCCCCCTCAGACTAGCTCCACTCTTCCCGCTTCTAAGCGAGCAAACATGGATGAATCGGACATCAGCTCGCCCGAAGATGCTGAGGTAGAACCAGATGATTTACCTGGGGCACCATCCCAAGAGATGTCGTCGGAGCGCGCCCTTTTGTCTTAGGGCTCATTATTTTGTCCGGAGTTGATTACCTCAAATGAGCGAGAGAACTAGAAGTGCGCCCCCGAGAGCTGGCGCGATGCTTGAGGCGCTCAGGGGGCTTGGATACACAACTGCTTCAGCGCTGGCAGACGTTATTGATAACGGTATATCTGCTGGGGCGTCCAATATCCATGTGCGGTTTGACTGGGCCGGCGAACGTAGCAAGATTTCGATTTTGGATGATGGTCGAGGAATGAGCGACTCTGAGCTTGAGTCTGCGATGACCCTCGGGGCAAGGAATCCGCTTGAGGAGCGCTCTGCTACAGATCTTGGACGCTTTGGTATGGGTTTGAAAACAGCTTCATTTTCCCAGTGCCGTCGTCTTACCGTCGTATCCAAGATGCTGAATGAGCAAGCCTCCTGTCTGCGATGGGATTTAGACGCAATTGCTGCCGCTCCAGATCTTGGCTGGCTAATGTTTGAAGGACCTGCCAATGGTTCCGAGGCATCGATTGCTTCAATGAGTTCGGTCACCTCCGGGACGCTTGTTTTGTGGGAATGCCTAGATCGAATAGTCACGCCAGGCTACAGCTTGGATCACTTCGCCGACCTTATAGATGATGTGGAAATGCGGCTATCGATGGTTTTCCATCGGCTTATTGAGGGACCGAACCCCTCCCTCCAACTGTTTATAAACGACCAGAAGCTGAGCCCTTGGGATCCCTTTATGATTGGGCATCCTGCTAAGCCTTGGCATTCGCCTGTAGCCAAAATCTTGGCAATCGAGGTGCAATGTCATGTTCTCCCCCATAAAGATCGTCTCACTGAGGAGCAGTTTCGCAAAGCGGGCGGGCCGGAGGGTTGGACTTCACAGCAGGGTTTCTATGTGTACCGGAACCGTCGCCTCCTTCTGGCTGGTGGTTGGCTGGGACTTGGGCAAGGACGGGCCTGGAATCGAGAGGAATCGCATCGACTTGCACGGATAAGGCTGGATATCCCTAACACCGCGGATGCTGACTGGAAAATCGATGTTAAAAAATCAACTGCCAGACCCCCCGTAACTGTTCGGGCTTGGCTTACTAAGCTGGCCGAGGATACGAGAGGGAGAGCCCGACGGGTCTTCGCTTTTCGCGGCGCGTCGGTGCCTGTCTCGGCCGGCCCTCCGCTTGAGCAAGCGTGGCGTGTTGAGAGGCTCAAAGATGGTGTGCGTTATCGCATCGACAATGGCCACCCTGCGGTTGCGGCTGTTATCGAAGCAGTTGGTGCTCGCGCTGATCTTGTCCGAGCGATGCTTCGCGTCGTTGAAGAGACAGTGCCAGTCCAGCGCATTTGGTTGGATACCGCGGAAAACAAGGAAACGCCTAGAACCGATTTTGAAGGAGAGCCAAATGCGGCCGTCATTGAAGTCGCAAGCGTCTTTTTTAATGATTTGAGGAATCGTAAAGGGTTGAGTGTCGAAGAGGCGCGTAAGTCGATGCTCAGAACCGTTCCATTTCAAAAATACCCAGCGTTGGTCGCCAAATTGGGAGGCTCGGAATGACTTCAGCGGAAGAGGCAGCAGCACAAAAGGAGCTGTTGGAAAACGTCATAGCTACTGCACAGCGGTTGGTGAAGGCAGAGAAGGACAAGTCGAAAATTACGCCCGCGTTCATCGCCGAGAAGGTCAAGCTCGCGACGGCCATGTTTGCGGGGGAATCCTTTTCTGATGTGGATGAAGGAAAAGCGGTTGTTACGTTGATCCAACGCTTCAGTCATTGGGTTGGTAAAGCGACGACGCTTAAGGACAACACGGGACATTTTGACTGGCTCACTTCCGCCCGCAAACAAGATTGGCACTATTGGAGGCGGTACAGAGACTATTTGGAATCAAAGCTCTCCGATACGGTTGTTGATGGGCTCGATGAAGCTACTGACGACATACTTGGTCTGCTGGAAGACCCCCTGCGTGGCGATAGCTGGGATAGGAGAGGTCTTGTCGTCGGGCACGTACAGTCGGGCAAAACCAGCAACTACTCAGGGCTTGTATGTAAGGCAGCTGATGCCGGCTATAAAATCATCATCGTGCTAGCAGGTATGCATAACAATCTGCGTTCGCAAACACAGATGCGACTGGAAGAAAGTTTTCTTGGTTATGAAACGACCATTGATCGTGATCCTGGAATGCCTATTGGGGTCGCAGAGTTTGGAGAGGATTTAAAGACTAACTCAGCCACTACGCGCGCCGAAAACGGAGACTTCAATAAAGCTATTGCCAAGCACTTTCACGGAATTTCGCCTGAAGAGCGACCTTGGCTGTTTGTGGTTAAGAAGCAAAAAACAGTTCTGACCGCTTTGCTTGATTGGATTCAGAAGCGTGTCGCCGACAGCAGCGATTCGAGTGATGGCCGCAAACTGGTGACGAAGCTGCCTCTCTTGGTTATTGATGATGAGGCTGATAACGCCTCTGTGGATACAGGGGAGCAATTATTTGACGATAAGGGTTCGCCCGACGAAGAACATCAACCGAAGACAATCAACAGGCTTATTCGCCAAGTGCTTCACTCGTTTACACGCAAAGCCTATGTCGGTTACACAGCTACACCTTTCGCCAATATATTCATTCATCACAAAGGGGCTACGGCTAAGGAAGGGCCAGACCTATTTCCGAAGTCTTTCATTATCAACCTTGCGGCACCTTCCAACTATGTAGGGCCTGCCCGCATGTTTGGGAAAATGACCAAGGAGGGGCGCAAGGGTGCGCTTCCCCTCTCTCGAGACATTTTTGATCACTACGATCCCGAAATTGATTCGGGGTGGATGCCACCGAAGCACAAAAAAACACACGTCCCTACCTACCACGGGCAGGAACTCATTCCTCCGTCATTGAACGAGGCTGTATGTGCCTTCGTGTTGGCCTGTGCTGTTCGCGAGCTGCGGGGCCAGAAAGATCAGCACAGCTCCATGTTGGTTCACGTGACTCGCTACGTAGACGTGCAGAATCATGTGCGGGAGCAGATCGAAGAAGCTGTGCGCCGCATGCGGCAAAAAATCAGTAGAGGCCTTGGTGCGGTTGACCTCATAAGTCAGCTTCGCTCGCTCTGGGATAGAGACTTCCTTCCAACCAGAGATCAAGTGATGGAGTTGTCGCCGGTCGAAGAGCATCCGCCAGCCATGCCGAGCTGGAATGACATACTAACGGTTTTGCCCAATGTGCTTGCTGACATCCAAGTCAGATCAATCAATGGAACTGCTAAGGATGCGCTCGACTACGCAACGCTAGGGGCTGCGCTGAAAGTTATTGCGGTAGGCGGCGATAAGCTGGCTCGAGGGCTAACCTTGGAAGGGTTGTGCGTCAGTTACTTTGTTCGTACGACAAAAATGTACGACACGCTCATGCAGATGGGGCGCTGGTTCGGCTACCGCCCCGGTTATTTGGACCTTTGTCGTTTGTATACGTCATCTGACTTGGTTAGTTGGTTCTGCCACATCGCCGATGCGTCGGAGGAGCTTCGGGATGAGTTTGACTTCATGGCTGAAGCCAAGCTAACGCCCGAGCAGTACGGGCTAAAAGTGATGTCGCATGAGGTACTCACGGTTACCTCACAGCTGAAGATGCGTAACTCGCAGACACTTTCATTGAGTTACAGCGGCACGCGACCGCAGACAATTCTTTTTCATCGCAATGCTCGAATCCAAGAGCAGAATCTCGACGCCACTGACTCACTTATTAAGTCCCTTTCGGGCCCAAGTATCGTGCCTAAATATGACAGAGACGGTGAGCCCGACTCTTGGCCAAATGCTCGCCTTTGGAAAGACGTCGATGTGTCTATGGTGCTCTCCTTTCTAGATGCTTACACGACCCATCCAAATGCCACTAGCGCCAAGGCCGCTCTGCTGTCTGAGTTCATAACGAAAATGGTCGATATCGGGCAGTTGAGTAGGTGGAGCGTTGCGCTATTGGGGGGAGGTAACGGGGTTGGCGACGAGCACACCTTCCCTGGTGGCATACCGTCAAAGAATTTCTCTATTCGCAAGACTGAAGACCCTGACGATCCCGAGAAATTAGACCCTAGTAATTTTGCCATTGGGGTGCTCACCGACCCGAAGGACGAGGGGGTCGATATCGATGACGATGTCTGGCGAGAAGCTCTGGCTTTGACTCGTGCGGCATGGAAGCCAGAACCTGCCCGTGGCAGAGAATCTACCCCGAGTTTTCCCAGCGGTAAGGGCATTCGCGAAGCTCGCGGAAAGCTGGGTGGGGAAACTGATCGAGGGGTCCTGATGCTCTATCCGCTCACTCCATACTTCTATAAAGACAAGAACCCCCAACGGCTTATTGTTCCAGACTGGACTAAGCCAATTATGGCTTTTGCCATCGCATTTCCCGCAAGTAAGAACACGATAAGCGTGGAATATGAGGTCAATCTTCTTTATTGGATGCAGGAATATGGCCCGTCTGAGTGAAGAGTTTTTGCTGGCTTGGTCATCGCTCTCAGGTAACGAGTCGTTACCTGGATGGAGTGCCATTTCCCTGCCTCCTGCCGGACCTGTTGAAGTGCAAGCTGGCCGGCGTTCTCCGACGAACTCGGAGGCCGTTCTGTTCTGCTTTCCGTATGTCGCGCTGGCTCGATCTGAGAAGCTTCCCGAGGGGAAAGGATTCTTGGTCGAAAGGGCCGACTCGGTTGCAGATAAAGGAGTGAGATTAGCGCTTAGCCGCAGAGCGGAAGGTAGCCCGGAGTTATTCGCCTCGATGGTGTGCGACGTCGTCGGTGCACTGGATGAGGCAGTGGCTGGTGGCGGCTCAGAGGTACAGTTGTTACGTGTCTTAATCGGACGGGTAATTGCTTGGCAGAGATTTATGTCACGAGGAAATCCCTATCTTGGAGCTGAAACGGAGCTGGGATTAGCGGGAGAGCTCATTTTTTTGACCATGCTGCTGGATTTAAACATTACTTCGGATTTAGTGCTGAGCGCTTGGGTGGGGCCTGATGATGCTCCGCAAGACTTTTTACTGGGATATGGGGCCATTGAGGTCAAGGCTACGATGTCCTCGTCGGGGTTCCCTGTAAAGATAGGTTCCCTAGAGCAATTAGATGACACCGTCGCATCGCCCTTATTTCTTGTCGCTCTTAGGTTTGCGTCGAGAGAAGAGGGACTTAGCTTGCCTGAGATAATCTCGGGAGTTGAGCATCGACTAGGTGGTGATTCTGGGGCAGTGAATATATTCCGGGAAAAGCTGTTGGCTGCTGGCTATTCCGATGCACACTCAATCCAATACAGTCGAAAATTTGAACTGAAAGAAATTCGAGTTCTTGCTGTGTCGGAGGGCTTTCCACGCCTTACTCCTGGGGCAGTCCCCAATGGGGTAACGCGAGCTCTTTACGAAATTAACCTGGACCACGCTCAAGACTTCCTCTCGGATCTTGACGCGGCTCTGGAGCTTTTAGGAGTTATCGCATGACGCTTGATGACTTTCTCGCTGAGACCAAGGGCGAGATTGCAACACAGATGAGCGAGGGATCCCCTTTCGCTGAGCTTGTTTTTGCCGAAGTAGTTATGCAGCACCTTGTTGATGCTGGAATGACTTTCGAGCCGGTGATTTGCCACTTTCAAGGAAAGATTGGCAATGCCAATTTGCGCCTTAGCGGCTATGCAATGTCTGAGGACGCAGACCAGCTGGATCTATTCGTCAGCCTCTATGAGGGATTCTACACACTAACCTCTATCTCCGACCAAGATACGAAGACCGCTGCAGCGCAGTGTGTCCGTTTTCTGGAGTTGTGCGCTGCAGGAAGAGTTGCGGACAAGCTGGATCCTTCCAGTGACGTCCACTCGTTGGCATTAACCATCAGGGAAATTTACGACGAGCTTGAGCAGGTCCGTGTTTACGTCCTTACTGATGGGATTGCTAAGTCGAAGAGTTTCAAATCCAGAGATATTGGTGGTAAAGACGTAAAACTCGAAGTCATGGATATCGAGCGTCTATTCCGTCACAAGTCGGAGGGAAAACCGCGTGACGAGCTAATGATTGACTTCAATGAGGTTTCTGGATCGCCACTGCCCTGTGTTTTCGTGCCGGGGGAAACTGGCGATTATGATTACGCCCTGACTGCTATCCCAGGTGAGGCACTTCGGTTTGTGTATGAGAAGTTCGGTCCACGCTTGCTGGAAGCAAACGTCCGCTCTTTTTTGAGCGTCAAGGCTAAAGGCGTAAACGCTGGCTTACAGAACACTCTTCGAAATGCGCCGGAGAGGTTCATGGCCTACAACAACGGGATCGTCTTAGTCGCCGATGAGATGCGGCTTGATCGTGCCAGCGATGGCTCGCCCGGAATTGTTTGGCTTCGTGGTATGCAAATTGTCAACGGTGGTCAGACTACCGCCTCTATTTTCTTTGCGAAGAAGAAATTTGCTGATATAGATCTGAGCAAAGTTCGTGTTCCCGCAAAAATCATTGTTATGAAAGAGGCGGACCCAGCAAAAGAAGAGGCACTAGTCTCTGATATCTCACGCTACGCGAATAGTCAAAATGCGGTACGCCAATCAGATCTTTCAGCTAACAAGCCTTTCCATGTTGATGTGGAGCGACTGTCCCTTTCGGTTTATTGCCCAGATGGAACTGGAAGGTGGTTCTATGAACGAGCCGCTGGCAGCTACAACACTCTTCTCGCACGGGAGGGCGTGACTCCGGCGAAGCTTCGCGCCTTGAAAGAGTCCATGCCCGCAGGAAGACGAATCACCAAAACCGAACTGGCAAAGTACTTCATGGCTTGGGATGGGCAGCCAGACGTAGTAAGCCTCGGTTCGCAGAAATGCTTTGACCGATTCATGTCAGGCATGGCTGATTCAGAAGCCGGATCGGGAGCGCCTGCTCCTGACGTCGCTTATTTCAAATCGATTGCTGCCAAAGCTCTTCTGTTCAAAACGGTCCATAAGGCCGCACGACCTTTGGTTCCGGCGTTTCTCGCAAACGTCGCAGCCTATACCGTTGCGGTAATCTCCAAAACCTACGGGGAGCCATTTGACCTTGATCGTATTTGGAGCCGACAAGCGATATCTCCTCAGCTTGTAGAGCAAGCAAACATTTGGGCTCGGGAGGTCTACGACCGCCTTCTTGAAACCGCGAATGGAAAAATGATTTCCGAGTGGGCGAAGCGTCCGGAGTGTCTTGAGGCCATGTTCTCTCGACCTTTCTCATCGCCAGTTATTGATGTTCCGGAGGCTCGCCGGGGAGGCCAGTGACAGATATCGTCGATGCCCGCGCCCGGAGTCGCATGATGTCCGGGATACGCGGTAAAAATACGAAACCAGAAATTCTTGTGAGAAGGGCTCTCTTCAAATTCGGTTTCCGCTTTCGATTGCATCGGAAAGACTTGCCGGGTGCCCCCGACATTGTACTGCCGAAATGGAGGGTCGTAATCTTTGTACATGGTTGCTTTTGGCATCTACATCCCGGCTGCCCAAACGCGAGGGTTCCGGCCACTCGTACGGAATTCTGGGTGGCGAAGCTTGGCGCTAACGTCGAGAGGGATCGTCAAGCTCTTAACCGCTTGGCTGAGGCAGGGTGGAGAGTACTTGTCGTTTGGGAGTGCTTGACGAGAGATACAGGTGGGCTGGCCGCTCTGCCCGAAACTCTGTCCGAGTGGATCAGAGGTTCTGAGCGCTCTGGCGAACTTTGCCCGCCCGATATGAATCAATAACTGTCGCCACAATGGCCGCTATTTTTCGGGCTAGGAGCGGGGGAACTGCATTTCCGATCTGAGTGTACTGTTGCGTGGTGTTGCCTTCGAAAAAGTAATTGTCCGGGAAGGTCTGCAGCCTCGCAGCCTCACGTACCGTCAGACTGCGGCATTGGCTTGGGTCAGGGTGGATGTAGTAATGGCCATCTTTCGATATATGGGCAACTATCGTTGTTGATGGTCCATCAGCCATCTGGACTCTGAATCTGTCACTGAAGGGGACAGACTCGGATGTGACGTTTTCATGGGCAGGAAGAAACTGCTTGGGGAACTGCTGGATCTTTGGCGAGGTTCCATGAAGCTTTGCGTAACTAGCTGCATAAATATATCTATGCAGGTCGGAACGCATGTGACTTCGGGCTTTGTGCTGGAGCACCCCTTTCAGCCGGTGGTCTAGGTACCACTCCCGCTGTTTAGGTGTCATTTTGGTGACTGCGCTCCAGGGAATAAATTTTCCGCCACTCGAGCCAAGCCTTCCTGCGTCCGTCGCGGCTTTTTGCATTATTTCTAGCAAGTCTCCACTGCCTGCAACGTAATGCCGTAGCAGAAGTATGTGCGCTTCCTGTAACGCAGCAAGCCATGCTTCGAGAGAGTCTTTGCCTCGCGAAATCTCGCTCCGAAGGGGAGGCAACCCTGATAACGCTTGATCAACAGTGAAAGGCGCCTGACTACGTTCTAGAACAAGATTTTGCGGGCGCTCCAACAGTGCAGGACAAGTAGAGGCAACGTCCGCACGTACTCCAAATAAAATCACTCTGTGACGGGCTTGAGGAAGCCCATAGCGCTCGGCCTGAATCACAAAGTCATGAGGGTTGAGCTTGTCCACATCTTCAGGCACCACAAAAGACCGGATATGATAAGCCAGCCCCTCTGCGGGAGCAGACAGGTCGCTGAGAATTTGTTGAAAGATATGCGAGCCGCTGTGCTTGGAGGAGAGCATGCCCTTTACGTTTTCCATAACGAAAATCGTAGGTTTGAACTCTTGGATGATGCGCAGGTATTCCTTATAGAGGAAGTGCTTCTCGTCGCTTTCGAAAGCCTCTTGGCTCTCTTTCGTGCGGCGGGCTCGACCCGCTACGGAGTACGCCTGGCAGGGGGGGCCGCCAATTAACACCCAGTCCTGCGCGCCGTTCAAAGCGTCTCGGACCCACTGATCAACCTGCTCTGGCGCTACTTTTCCTAGCTCAACCTGTTTCGCTTCTCGCGAGGCTTCTATCGCTTCAGCTGGAATGCTTGGATGAGCAAAAAGCTCGTCGCGAGTTATCTCGCCGCGCACGTACTGATAGTAGGCCTCAGGAACCTCCCCTTTTGGGAAGGCGCGAAATAGCGCTCGAAGGGACAGTGTAGCGTGTGCAATAGCATCTTTCTCTATCGACACGCGGAGTCGAAATTTTTGCCTTCCCTTCTCACTGCCGCCAATGGAGGAAAATCCTTCTCCTAGTCCGCCCGGCCCTGCGAATAGGTCAATTACCGGGATAGATTCCTTATAATTCATTGAGTTAGCCGATGCGCCTGAAACGGGAGTGGGTGGCATTTTCTAGAGCTATGGAGATACTGCCTCCAGACCTTTAGGAAGGGAAAGATACCGCGGAATGGTACCGTTTCGCGAGGTTTCGGGCAAGAATTCAGGGGACAGCTGAATCGCCCCTAGTTTCGTAGACACCTCCAAGCCTTAAAATGAGGCCCATTAGGATGTGCCATGAGCAACCAGCGTTATCCCGAAGAATTCAAAATCCAGGCGGTCAACCAAGTGACCGAAAAACAGCTTCCTGTTTCAGAGGTGGCTGCGCGATTGGGCGTGTCCGTGCACAGCCTCTATGCCTGGATTAAGCGCTACACCAAGCCCCAGGAGCAGCGGGTTCAGGAAGACGATCAGAGTGCTGAGCTTCGCCGCCTACGTGCTGAGCTAAAGCGGGTGACGGAGGAGCGAGACATCTTAAAAAAGGCCGCCGCGTACTTTGCCAAGGAGTGCGGCTGAAGTACGCCTTTATTAAGCTGCTTTCGGGTGACTACTCCATTCGACGGCTTTGCCTGACGCTGAAGGTTCATCCCAGCGGCTACTACGCGTGGCTATCCGAACCAAAATCTGCGCACGCCAAGGAGGATCAACGACTGCTCGGTTTGATCAAGCATTCCTGGCTGGAAAGCGGTGATGTTTATGGCTATCGCAAGATCCATGATGACCTGCGCGAGGTTGGTGAGAGCTGTGGCCGCCATCGGGTGGCTAGGTTAATGCGCTTTGAAGGTTTGCGTTCTCAGACAGGGTACCGGCGGCGGCCAGGAAAATCTGGCGGTAAACCAGCGGTTGACTCACCAAACTTACTGAAGCGCCAGTTCGATGTCAGAGAGCCCAACAAAGTCTGGGTCACCGACATCACCTACATCCGAACCTATGAAGGCTGGCTGTACTTGGCCGTGGTGCTCGATCTGTTTTCACGCCAAGTCGTTGGCTGGTCAATGAAGTCACAAATGACTAGCGACTTGGCCATTGATGCACTGCTGATGGCCGTGTGGAGGCGTAAGCCGAGGCAGGAAGTAATGGTTCACTCTGATCAGGGCAGCCAGTACAGCAGCTCTGACTGGCGCAGCTTTTTAAAGGCCAACAACCTTATCGCGAGCATGATCCGTCGAGGTAACTGCCACGACAACGCCGTAGCTGAGAGTTTTTTCCAGCTGCTGAAACGGGAACGAATCAAGAGAAAAATCTATACCACGCGGCAAGATGCTCGTGGTGATGTGTTCGATTACATCGAGATGTTTTACAACCCAAAACGACGTCACAGTTTCAACAATCAGCTGTCACCGGTAGAGTTTGAAAAGCGCTACACAGCGAGCTTGGAGAGTGTCTAGAAAACCCGGGGCGATTCAAGCAACCATAATCGTACCTGCCAGATCCTCAGAAAAGGAGGGGATTTGTAGGGCACCTCAAAAGGCTAAACTACTTAGCAATACACGACTCAATCTTCGCCTTGTTTGCAATGCGGATGTAGTAGGCGACGGTGGAGCTTTAGGTGAATCTATCCCGGATCCACAACGCCCTGAAGGTACGCAAGCGGTACAGTGCTCAGATATTAAAGCTTTTGCTCAATTACGCTTAACACCCCGTACTACAGGACATCCAGCTATGCCAACCTACGTTCACCTACGAACGCTTTCTCTAGGCATACCAGTTCGCCCAGCAACTCATAATCCCTTGGTCGTAGGTTCGAGTCCTACTGGGCCCACCATACTCAAAGCCGCGCACTGCGCGGCTTTTGTGTTTCCGGGGTTTGGGATTTTGCTTTTCAAAACACCCTGAAAACCGCTTTCCGTCCACAAACCGTCCACACCCTTGATTCGCGGCATCAGAACGTTGGCGTGTATTTCACGCTGAACATTACGTTACGCGGATCACCGTAGTTGTTGTTGCCATTGAGCTGGTTATAGCCCGCAGTGAAGTAGGTTTTGTCGAACAGGTTGTTGGCGTTCATTGCCAGTTCGATCTCCGGCGTCATCTGGTAGCCGACACGGGCATTCCACACGGCGTAACCCGGCACGTTCACGGAGCTGTCATAGCCAATCGTATGGGTTTGAGCGGTGAAGCCAAGGCCCGTGCTCACGCGGCTCCAGTCACCGCTGAACTGGTAGTTGCTCCACACCCGCAGCATGTGTTTGGGCGTCCACCAACTGAAGATTTTGCCTTCGCTTTCCGGGTCTTTGAGGTATTTGGTGGTGTTGTAGGTGTAGCCCGCAAACAGTTGCAGGCTGTCGGTCACTTCACCGCTGATTTCAGCCTCGATCCCCTGGCTGCGCACTTTCCCTGACGCGATTGAGCAGTACCAACCGTCGCAGAGCTGGGGCGATTGCATGTCAGGGACGGCACGGTTTTCCTGGTCATAACGGAACACCGCCAGGGAGGTGTTGACCCGGCCGTCCATCAACTCACCCTTGATGCCGACTTCGTAGTTGCTGCCGATCACCGGCTTGAGCACAGGGCCCGTTACGGTGCGGGCAGTCTGTGGTTCGAAAACGTCGGTGTAGCTGGCGTAGACGGCCCACTCGCGGCTCAGGTCATAGACGATGCCTGCGTAAGGGGTGACTTGCCCGGTTTCGTTGGTGGTGCTGTCCGGGTTGGCGGTAATGCCGGACGCTTTCTGGGTCCAATACTTGTAGCTGTAGTCGTACCAACTGACCCGGGAACCCAGCACCAGGGTCAGGGAGTCGACCGGCTTGACTCGCCAACTGCCATAGAGCCCTTTTTGACGAATGTCATAGTTGCTCGGAGTGCCCTGCCCCCCTGGGGAATTAATCAGGCCTTCGTAGCTGATGTCAGGACGGTCATGGTCGATACCGAAAATAGTGTCAGTGCTGTCATTGAAAGTACGGGCGTATTGGTCGTCCGTGGTCAGCTTCGAGTAGTTACCACCGACCATGATCTCCTGCTGCATGGACCAGGCTTCGAATTTGCCGGTGAGGTTCATGTCCAGACCGATTTTGGTGGAGTCGAAGTCCGAGTAAAAATCGGCGTACTGCACGCCGCTGCCATCCGCGGCCAAGCCCTTGAGGGTGGATTGCACCCGCTGATTCTTGGCTATATTGCTCTCGGTCTGGCGCACGGCGCCGACCTTGAAAGCCCAGTCGTCGTTGAGTCTGTGCTCCAGATCGGCATAAAGGGTGGTGACATCGATCTGAGAGTGGTTCCACTTCGCGCCGGTGTAGGTGCTGCGCGGCAGATCGATTGCCTTGCTGTCAGCGTAACGCGGGAAGCCGCGAACCATCGGCCGTGATTCGCCGCTGGAGTGGCTGACCGCCAGGCCCAGGGTGGTGTCGTCACGCAAATCGAAGTCCAGGGCACCGTACAGCGAGGTGGTTTTACTCCAGGCGGAATCGACGAACGAGTGGCTGTCGTCCTGGTCGGCCACGAAGCGTCCACGGACCGTGCCGGTCTGGTTCAGCGGGCCGCCGGCGTCCAGTTGCAAGCCGTAATGATCCCAGGAGCCCGCCTTGCCGGTGAGGGTCACAGTGGGTGCGATCTGCCCGCGTTTGCGCACCAGATTCACCGCGCCACCAGGGCTGCCGGTGCCTTGCAGCAGACCGGATGCGCCACGCAGCACTTCCATGCGATCGAAGAAGATCAGGTCCTGGGTTGCCCAGTTGCCCAGTGCATAGGTGTTGCGCGGGATCGGTACACCGTCGTATTGCCAGTCGTCGATCTGGAACCCGCGCGAACTGAGGATCATGCCTTTGCCCACGCCCTGTGCGCCGACCAGTCCGGTGGTCTTGTTGGCCGCGTCCTTGAGGTCTGTCAGACCTTGATCGTCCAGCTGTTTGCGGGTCACTACCGTGATCGACTGCGGGATTTCCTTGAGGGTGTGGGTGCCCTTGCCGATGGTCACCGCCCGCGAGGTGTAGGAGCCAGAACCTTCGGTGGTGGCGTCGGTGCTGAGTTCAACGATGTTGGTAGCCCCCAGTTGCAGCGCGGCATTGCTGTCCATGACCGGCTCGACGCTGAAGTTGCCCTGGCCCGTCACTCGCAGTTGCAAGCCGCTGCCCGACAATGCCTGTTGCATCGCCTGCTCGGCGGGCATCTTGCCGACCACCGCAGGCGCCTGCTTGCCCTTTACCAGCGACGGCTCCAGCGAAACGATGTGTCCACTCTGGCTGGCAATGGCATTCAGGGTGCTGGCGAGCGGGCCGGACGGCAGATTGAAGGTCAGATCCTGCGCTTGCGCCAGAGTGGAACTGGCCAGCGCAGCCAGGGTGACGGCAACGCAAAGGGGATGGGGCCACGGGTTGAACACAGCGTTCTCCTGAAAATGTGAAAGTGTCAGGAGATAGGTGGGGCGAGAAATGAAAACCAGACACGAATGAGAGCGATTTTCAAAAATAACGCTTCAGCCGTGCTATTTCCCACGAATTAATGTCAACCAGGGGCTGTAGCGATCAACACGAATCGGCAGGGTTTCTGCCAGTGCCGCAAACACCCGATCCGGATTTTCTAGCGGGAATACCCCCTGGACACGAAGGTTGCGAACCTCGGGAGCCACCCGCACAAAGCCGCGACTGTAAGGGCGCAGTGCGTTGACGACTGCCTCCAGCGGATCGTCCAGCACGTTCAAGCGCCCGATCATCCAGTCAGCCCGATGATGTTGATCACCGGCGAGCGGAGCAATGTTGCCGGCTTGCATGACGGCTGACTGGCCTTCCTGCAAATCAATGCTGGTGCCGTCGAACAGCCGGACGTTGACCGAGTGCTGCAATACTACTACCCGCGTGGCGCCGTGTTCCTGGGCCACGAGGAATCGAGTCCCCAGTGCGCGAATTTCACCTTCTGCGGTGCGCACGCTCAGCGGACGAAGAGGATCGGCGGCGACCTGGATCACCAGCTCACCGTGGCGCAAAATCACCAGGCGGCGCTGGGTATCGAAGCGCAGGTCCACCGAACTCTCGGCATTCAGGCTCAGGCGACTGCCGTCGGCCAGGGTGAAGTCCTGACGCTGGCCGCGCCCGGTGTGCAGGTCAGCCAGCAGCGAGTCACCCCACGGGCTGCGCGCACCGACCCAGGTAGCCCCGCCGAGCAAGCCAAGCCCTGCAATTACCCTGAGCGCATCGCGGCGCGAAGCCTTGGGTTGGAGCAATAGTTGGCGCGCTTCTGCGGCCTGGCCGGGCACCCGTCGATCCAGTGTGCGAACGGCACCGAAGGAAGCACCCAGTCGCTCCTGCAAAGTGGCCCAGGCCTGGGCGTGGGCGGGATCGAGTACCAGCCAGGCATTGAAACGCTTCTGCAGCGACACATCCGGTTCGCCCGCACGCAGGCGCACCATCCAGTCGATCGCCTGCTCGCTGACGGGGTCAAGACGCCGCTTGCTCATGATGCACCTTCGCTCAGATAGCACTGACGCAAAGCCTGCTTCATGTAGCGGCTCACCGTGCGCTCGGACAGCTCAAGCTTGCGGGCAATCTCCACGTAGCTCAGGCCATCCAGCTGGCTGTAGAGGAAGGCCGCCTTGACCAGCATCGGCAGGCCGTCAATCGCCCGATCGATGGCCACCAGGGCTTCGATCAACAGCAATTGTTCTTCCGGGGACGGCGCCAGCGCTTCGGGCAACATGGACAGGCGTTCGAGGTAGGCCAACTCCAGCTTGCGCCGACGATGACGATCGAAGATCAGGCGTCGGGCAATGGTCGACAGGTAGGCACGGGGCTGCTCGATGGCGTCCGGGTCTACCCGTGCCACCAGTAACTGGCAAAACGTATCGGCAACCGTGTCCTCGGCATCGGCGTGATTGCGCAAATGCCGCTGGATATGGGACAGCAGCCAACGATGATGATCGCTGAAAAAAAAGCCCAACTTGCTGGTCGAAGGAGGTTGCACCGAGCGGCCCACCAGATGTAAGTGCGAATTATTCTCAATCTTACCCGCAGGACGTTCGCCACTTCAATACTTGGTTACAACTCCCCGGTCTGTAGAAAGCACGCGCCTAAACAGCCAGGCCAACCCCTGCAAAAATTTTACGCACCCTGCCCAAAACCGAGGAGGCCTATTGAATGCACAGTGCCATGGTCAACCTTGTCTCACCTTGGTTAAGCTACCGTCACTTGCGCATGACAAAGCCACGTTATCGCCCTGACAGGAAAACGGTGGGCTGAGGCGGGTTTTCAGGCATTCCAAACATCCTGTAACGCCCGGCGTCCGCTTATCACTGCCGTGCCAAATACCTTGCAAAACGGCACTACTATGCCTAATCTCCCCCCGCAACACACCCGCCATGCCTATGGTTGCTTCAGCAGCTAAGCACAAATTGTGCGGGTTTTTTATGCCCGGTAGCTTTTCAGCATGAAGCTTTTCAGCAAGCCCGCCATAGACATTCCTGCGCAACTGATCCTGCTCAAGCACCGCGGGCTCATCATTCAGGACGAAGCAAAAGCGCACTGCTTTCTCGAAGCAGTCAGTTTTTTCCGCCTGACACCTTACATGCGCTCTTTCCAGCTTTCGCACGATGCAGAGCACGGCTTCAGACCCGGGACTCGGTTGAAAGAGCTGACTCGTCTGTATGATTTCGACCGACGCCTGCGGCTGCTCGTTATCGATTCGATTGAACGGATTGAAGTCGCCACCAGGGCTGCCATCAGCAACCACATGGGGCCTCAACATGGGGCTCATTGGTATATGGATGCGCGCTTCTTCCAGCGTGATTATCGTCACCAAGTGCTGCTCGACAGTATTCGCAGCAAGCAGGAAAAAGCACGTCAGGACCATTTGCGTGAATGCCAGCGCATCGAAACTTCCCAGTCAACGGATACTCGCAAGGTAAAACTCAAGAACCTTCGAGCCAAGGAAAGCTATGCGCGCCATTACACACTGACCTACAACGCACCTGACCTCATGCCCGCTTGGGCCGCCATGGAAGAGATCACCCTTGGCGAGCTCTCGCACTTATTCAAAGGCCTGGCACGGGATGCCGACAAGAAAGCTATCGCCCGTCGCATGGCCCTGCACGGTCCACTGCTACAGTCCTGGCTGCACACCCTGACGACCATTCGCAATATATGCGCGCATCACGCACGACTATGGAATCGAGAACTGGGCATTCGTCCTGAACTCCCCAAAACGGTCAATTTCCTTTGGCCGCAATACCTGCAGAAGCCCGGACAGCACGCCCGAATGTTCACCGTGCTATGCATCCTCAATCTGCTGATGCGCCGGGTCAGCCCCCATACCAGCTGGGATACACGCTTACATGAGCTGCTGAGCGAGTTCCCCGAGATCAATCTGGCAGCAATGGGCTTCCCACCGAACTGGAAGAGCGACCCGTTCTGGAAAGCGCCTGACTGAGCGCGCCATGGACCTTCATTCAATCCTGCGAGCCGAGTAGCCGGTTTACTCGGCTCGCAAGCCAAACGCGGTCGCAAAACATCGCCCTGAACCTAAACGAACGAACGAACAGGACGTCATTTATACCCATCCCGGATTTTCAGAGCGTCATGCGGCCGATATTTCCGGGGTCAACGCCTCATCCCCATCACAAAAAACGTCATTGCCCCCCTCGGCAAAAAACAACTGAGAAGCATTAGTAGTATCATTGCCATCTGTTTCTCCCGGTGTTTCTACCCGCCATGACCCCCCTTCCCCCGAACACGGCGCCCTGCGTACTCATCGTCGACGACAGCCGCAAAATTCGCGAACCGCTGGCCGCGTACCTGCGCCGCCACACGTTTGATGTGCGCACGGCAGCGGACGCCGCGGGCATGTGGCAATTGCTCAAGCAACACGCCTTTGACGTGATCATTCTCGATGTGTCGTTACCCGATGGCGATGGCTTTGACTTGTGCAGCAGGCTGCATCGGCGCGCCGACACGCCGGTGATTCTGCTGACCGCCCGGGACACTTCGGCAGATCGGGTACGTGGCCTCGACCTGGGAGCAGACGACTATGTGACCAAACCCTTTGAACCGAGAGAGCTGGTTGCGCGGATCAACAGTGTGTTGCGTCGCCACCGTCCTGGCGCCGCGAAGCAGGTTGCATCGGCAAGCGCCCTGAAGATGAGCCCCTGTTATCGGTTCGCTGGCTGGCTGTATAACCCCAGTCACGCCACGCTGACCCGTGATCAAGGGGCGCAGATTGTGCTCAGCACGGTGGAAAGCAAACTGCTGCAGGTGTTTCTCGACCAACCCAATACGCTGCTGCCTCGCGAGCGCCTGATTGATCTCACGACCGCCACCGACAGCGATGTCAGCGACCGCGCCATCGACCGCCAGGTCAGTCGCCTGCGCCGCAAGCTGGCGTACAGCGCCGGGGAGCCCGAGTTACTGCGCACGGTCTGGGGCGGCGGTTATCTGTTTGCGGCCGATGTCACGTTGCAAGCGCCATGAATCGTCTGCGCGCCCTGTGGCCCCGCAAGATGCTGCATCAACTCAGTGCGTTGTTGTTGCTCGCGCTGCTCGCCTCCAATGTCATCGCCATCGTGTTTGTGCAACATACCGGCGCGTTGATCCATCCCCTGTCGCGCACCATGAGCCTTGAGCGATTGGTGACCGCCCATCATGTGGCCATGGAAGCCCAGGACGAGGTCTTCGACCGGCTGCTGGGGGCGATCACCAGCGCAGATGCACGTTTCTGGATCTCCACCCAGGCCGACGTCGAACCCTTTGCCATGCGTGCCGAAGAACAGCGAATGGCCAGCGCCCTGCGCGAGCAACTGCAACTGCCCCAGGACGTGCGCGTGGCCATGCAACTGGAACGGGTCAGTGGCGACCATGCCCGGGGGCGCGTGTTCAGCCCCGACGGCTGGGCCCCCCTGCGGCTGCGCAGCAGTATCGAATTGCCCGACGGCCGCTACCTCAACGCCCTGCAACATCCGGCAGGCGCCTACGAATGGGGAAATATGCTGGCGTACAGTCTGCCGGTGACGACCGTTCCGGTGCTGTTGATCGTGATGTTCTGCATCAGCCGCGTAGTGCGTCCGGTCAAGACCCTGGCCCAGGCCACCGAACGCGTCAGCCGCGGGGAATGGATTGCGCCACTGCCTCTGACCGGCCCACAAGAAGCACGTGACCTGACGGCGGCCTTTAACACCATGCAAGCCAATATCGCCCGCCATGTCGAAGGCCGTACCCGAATGCTCGCGGCGCTCAGCCACGACCTGAACACGCCCATCACTGAACTGCGGCTGCTGCTGGAACTGCTGGAAGAGAGCCCGGCCCGCGAGGACATGCTCGAAAGCCTGGATGAGTTGAGTGCGATGGTGGGCGCAACCCTCAACTTCGTTCGTGACGATGCCGTGCAGGAGCCCACGCTGACAATCGTGCTGAATGACATGCTGGAGGATCTGGCCAAGCGCTACCGACTCATGAAGCAGCCGGTCACCTGGTCAGGCTCGGCGCCGATCATGCTCACCTGCCGTCCCCTGGCGTTGAAGCGGGCCTTGACCAACCTGATCGACAACGCACTGCGTCACGCCGCAGATGCCACGTTGACGCTGTACCAGGAGGACCCCGGCACCCTGCGACTGGAAATTCTCGATCACGGCCAGGGCCTGCCGCAAGAATGGCTCAGCAAAGTGTTCGAGCCCTTCGTACAGTTTGGCGCCGCCGACGGTTCTCACAATGGCGGCATCGGCCTGGGCCTGGCCATCGCCCGCGCCTGCGTGCAAGCCCACGGCGGCGAACTGCTGCTGGAAAATCGACCGCCCGCCGGGTTGTGCGCCGTGGTCAGGCTGCCGATGGCCCTGGTCAGAAGTTCAGCGTAGCCCCCATCCACAAGGTGCGACCGTAGTTCACCGTGCCGTAGGTTTCGTCGTCCAGACGCTTGTCCGTCAGGTTGTTCAGTGAGCTGTTCAACGTGATCGAGTCTGTGAGTTCGTAAGAGCCGCCGATATCAGCCGTGGTGTAACCCGGTGCAGGCACGTCAGCCAGGGTGTTGCCGGTTTCTTCACCGTAATAGCTGACGGACGCCCAGGCCTGGGCACGGTCCGTCACCACCCACTCGCCGCGCACGTTGGCTTTCTGTTTGGGCGTCAACGCCAGTGGGGCGCCGGCGTTGGCGCCGCTTTTCTGTTCAGAGTCGGTGTAGGTGTAGTTGGCCTTGAGCAAGACGCTGTCGCTGACATCCCATTGACCGGTCAGCTCAACGCCCTGGATCACGGCCTTGTCGACATTGACGCGATCCATGACGATGTAGCCATTCCATCGCTCATCAGTGGTGACGGTAGAGAGTTTGTCTTTGAAGTCGTTGTAAAACACCGTCGCGCCTGCCGACAAATTGTCGCGATTGGACCACAGCGCGGACATTTCGTAGTTGGTGCTCGACTCGGGCTTGAGGTCCGGGTTGCCAAACATCACGAAGCGATTGCGGCGCAGGTAGGCGTAGTCCTTGACCACGGCACGCAGCTCCGGCGCCTTGAAGCCACGGGCGATGCCGCCCTTGAGGGTCCAGTTGTCGGTTGCGCGCCACACCCCGTAGATTCGCGGATTGGCGTGGGTGCCGTACTGTTCGTGGTGGTCCAGGCGCAATCCTGTGGTCAGGGCAAAGGTATCGGTCATCGCCCATTCGTTTTCGGCAAACACGGCCTTCTGTACCACTGAGAACTCGTAATCGACGCGATCACCCAGGCCCTGGTTCCAGTCGGTCAGCTGGCTTTCATTCCACTGCACGCCGACGGTGCTGACATTGTGCGCAGTCGGCACCACCAGTTTGGCGTCAAACACCGTGCTCTTGATCTCGGGCTTGCGGCCGTAGATATCCGTTTGCGCAGGTGTCGCCTTGCCCTCGCGGCTGGACGTTTCCTGGAACAACGCCATGTCCGACGTCGCCCAGCCCCAGCGCCCCTGGTGTGACAGCGACCAGTGATCGCGATTGTTCTCTTGTTCGCGGGTGGCCCAGTTTGCGCTCACGCCATCGCCGTTCTTGAGGCGCGTGGCGCCCGCTTCCAGCAGGATGTCGTGGTCGACTGTCGGGGTGAATGCCAGCCGCGCGGTCAGGTCACGATGATCGGCATTGCTGAAACCATTGGTTTGCTCGATGTCGTCGTCCGCCTGGCGGTCCAGATAACGGCCCCAGACCTGCAAACCGAGAAAATCCTCGCGCAGCGGACCACTGAGGTAGAACTGTGTCTGGCGGGCATTCCCCTGGTCGCTGTGCTGGCGCGCCGAGTAGTCGTAGCCCACAGAGCCGCCCCACTGGGGCGACACTTTGCGGGTGATCACGTTAATCACCCCGCCAATGGCATCCGAGCCATACAGCGATGACATCGGCCCTCGAACCACCTCGATGCGCTCAATGGCCGCGGCTGGCGGCACGAAGCTCTGCTCATAACCGCTGTTGCCGTTGACCCGCGACTCACGGGCGCTCTGGCGTTTGCCATCGACCAGAATCAGGGTGTAATCGGCTGGCATGCCACGAATGGAGATATCCGTCTCATTGGCCCCGCCGTTGACCACTACACCTTCAACGTCACGCACGGCGTCGCCCAGGTCCCGATAGGATTTGCGCCGAAGCGTCTCCCCATCAATCACCGTGATCGAGGCGGGCGCATCCTCGATGCTCTGCTCGTAACCGGAAGCCGTAACGACCATTTCATCAAGGGTCAGTGCTTGCGGATCTGCCGCCTGGGCAGAAGTCCCCAGCGTGCAGGATGCGCCTGCAGCCAAGGCCAGACGAACCCACAGGGGCAATGGGTGAAAGCGAAGAGACGAATGCATGAAGCGTCCTTATGATTCAACTTAAAAGAGAATCGTAATCATCTACACCCCTGTAGATTGGACAAAGTGTGACAACCCCCGGCGCTCACTCTTAAAATCCGCCCGCCAGCAAAGTGGTGCCGCAGCCCTGTACCATGACCGCCCACCACGCCCATGCCTTTGGAGCTTCACGTGCCTGATACCCGCCCTCCCGCGCTGGATGAAATCGACCGCCAATTGATTGCGGCCTTGCAGCTCAATGCACGGGAAAGCGTTGCGATGCTGGCTCGCCAGTTGGGAATTGCGCGCACCACCGTGACATCTCGGCTGGCACGACTGGAGAAAACGTCGGTGATCACCGGTTACGGGGTTCGCCTGGGGCAGCGCTTGATTGATGGCGGTTTGCAGGCTTATGTCGGGATTACCGTACAGCCACGCTCAGGCAAAGAGGTGGTCCGGCGCTTGAGCGCAATGGCCCAGGTGCAGCAACTGTGCGCGGTCAGTGGCGAGTTCGATTACGTGGCCTGGCTGCGCAGTGATTCTCCCGAGCAACTGGACCAATTGCTCGACCAGATCGGCAGCGTCGAGGGCGTCGAGAAAACCACCACCTCCATCATCCTCAGCAGCAAAGTTGATCGCGGATAAGTCACTTCGACTGCCAGCTTCGTCACATTGACTAAACAAAAGCCATAACGACGACAGTTTGCGTCTTATTACCGTGTTCCACGCTCCCTATCATGGTGCCTGTCTTTTCCTATACTCAACGTTATGCGTGAGTCGCCAGCAAGGTCAGCCATGAACAAGAATAATCGCCACCCTAACGACGGCAAAAAACCCATCACCATCTTCGGCCCGGACTTTCCGTTTGCCTTTGATGACTGGATCGAACACCCGGCGGGCCTGGGCAGCATCCCGGCACACAAGCTTGGAGCTGAGGTGGCGATTGTCGGCGCCGGGATGGCCGGGATGGTGGCGGCTTATGAGCTGATGAAACTGGGTCTCAAACCCGTGGTGTATGAAGCGTCGAAGATGGGCGGACGTCTGCGCTCGCAAGCCTTTGAGGGCAGCGAAGGGGTTATCGCCGAACTCGGCGGCATGCGTTTCCCTGTGTCTTCCACGGCGTTTTATCACTACGTCGACAAGCTGGGCCTGGAGACCAAACCCTTCCCCAACCCGCTGACGCCCGCTTCGGGCAGCACCGTGATTGACCTTGAAGGCCAGACTTTCTACGCACAAAAACTGGCGGACCTGCCTGCGCTGTTTCAGGAAGTGGCCGATGCCTGGGCGGACGCACTGGAAGCGGGCTCGCGCTTTGGCGATATTCAGCAGGCCATCCGCGACCGAGACGTGCCTCGCCTGAAAGAGCTGTGGAACACCCTGGTTCCCCTGTGGGACGACCGCACGTTCTACGACTTCGTCGCCACGTCCAAGGCCTTCGCCAAGCTGTCGTTCCAGCACCGCGAAGTGTTTGGCCAGGTGGGGTTCGGCACCGGTGGCTGGGACTCCGACTTCCCCAACTCGATGCTCGAGATTTTCCGTGTGGTGATGACCAACTGCGACGATCACCAACACCTGGTGGTTGGCGGTGTTGAGCAAGTACCCCTGGGGATCTGGCGTCACGCGCCCGAGCGCTGCGCCCATTGGCCTGCTGGCACCAGTCTGAGTTCGCTCCACCACGGCGCACCACGTACCGGGGTCAAGGCCATCTCTCGTTCAGAGGACGGGATGTTTTCCGTCACCGACATACTCGGGGTGACTCGTCCATATGAAGCGGTGCTGGTGACCTGTCAAAGCTGGCTGCTGACCACCCAGATCGAATGTGAAGAGTCGCTGTTCTCCCAAAAAGTGTGGATGGCACTGGACCGTACACGCTACATGCAATCCTCCAAAACCTTTGTCATGGTCGACCGCCCGTTCTGGAAAGACAAAGACCCCGAGACTGGCCGTGACCTGATGAGCATGACTCTCACCGATCGCCTGACCCGCGGCACTTACCTGTTCGACAACGGTGACGACAAGCCGGGGGTGATTTGCCTGTCGTACTCGTGGATGAGCGATGCGCTGAAAATGCTCCCGCACCCGGTGGAAAAGCGCGTGAAGCTGGCCCTCGATTCGTTGAAAAAGATTTACCCCAAAGTGGACATCGCCAGCCGCATCATCGGCGATCCGATCACGGTGTCGTGGGAAGCCGACCCGCACTTTCTGGGTGCCTTCAAGGGCGCACTGCCGGGGCATTACCGTTACAACCAGCGCATGTACGCGCACTTCATGCAGCAGGACATGCCCGGCGAACAGCGGGGGATCTTTATCGCTGGCGACGACGTGTCGTGGACCCCGGCCTGGGTGGAAGGTGCAGTACAGACTTCATTGAACGCGGTGTGGGGCATCATGACCCACTTTGGCGGCAGTACCCACGCGGCCAACCCCGGGCCGGGCGATGTGTTCCACGAAATCGGCCCGATTGCATTGCCGGATTGATCCCTGTGGGAGACCTCAAACCGCTTTCGTAGCCGTTGCCGAAGGCTACGTCCGATTGCGTAGCAATCGTAAAATCCAAGTCCCAGATCCATCTGTCTCACCGCAGTACCTGGATTTACGACGACTGCGTCGCCGGACGCAGCCTTCGGCAGTTGCTACGAAATTTGTCAGCGGCAGTTTCAACGGGAAATTTGACCACCAGGAGAACCCCATGCGCGTCGCCCTTTACCAATGCACGCCTCTGCCCCTGGATGTCGCGGGCAATCTGCAGCGCTTGAATGACATTGCACGGCAAGCCGAAAACATCGACCTGCTGGTTCTACCCGAAATGTTCCTCACGGGCTACAACATCGGCGCCCAGGCCGTGGCCAGACTCGCGCAAACCCACGACGGCGACGCCGCCAGACAGATTGGTGAACTGGCAAAAGCCACTGGCATGGCCATTGCCTACGGCTACCCCGAACGCGGTGCAGACGGGCAGATCTACAACAGCGTGCAGTTGATCGACGCCCACGGCAAAAGCCTGTGCAACTACCGTAAAACCCACCTGTTCGGCGAACTCGATCACTCGATGTTCAGCAAAGGCCCCGATTCATTCCCGGTCATCGAACTCAATGGCTGGAAGCTTGGCCTGCTGATTTGCTACGACCTTGAATTCCCGGAGAACACCCGCCGCCTGGCGCTGGCCGGTGCCGAGTTGATTGTGGTACCCACCGCCAATATGGCGCCCTACGACTTCATCGCCGATGTCACGGTGCGCTGCCGCGCCTTCGAGAACCAGTGCTATGTGGCCTACGCCAACTATTGCGGGCATGAAGGCGAGATCCATTACTGCGGCCAAAGCAGTATCGCCGCGCCCGACGGCAAGCAAATAGCGCTGGCCGGGCATGAGCAAAGCCTGCTGATTGCGACCTTGCAACGTCAGCAACTGGCGGATGCCAAAACCGGGAATTTTTACCTGGCGGACCGTCGCCCCGAACTTTATCGCGAGCTGAGCAAGCGCTAAATCCGCTAGCATGAGCGCATCTCTGTTCCGGAAGTGCCCATGCCTGCGCTGAATCACCCTCACCCCCAACGTCAGACACTTGAAAACGGTCTGACCCTCTGCGTGCGCCATGAGCCGCGCCTCAAGCGCTGTGCGGCCGTTATACGGGTTGCCGCAGGCAGCCACGATGTGCCCGCAGCGTGGCCCGGCCTCGCGCATTTCCTGGAGCACTTGCTGTTTCTGGGCACCGCGCGCTTCCCGGCGGCAGATAACCTGATGGCTTACGTGCAGCGCCACGGCGGCCAGGTCAATGCCAAAACCTGCGAGCGACATACCGACTTCTTTTTCGAGCTGCCACCGGCCGCCTTTGACGGCGGGCTTGAGCGTTTGTGCGACATGCTCGCCCATCCGCGCATGGCTCTGGATGACCAGCTTCGCGAACGTGAAGTGCTGCACGCCGAATTTATCGCCTGGGCCCGCGAAACGTCTGCCCAGCGGGAGATGAAGTTATTTCAGCCACTGAACCCTGCTCATCCGCTGCGGGCATTCCATGCAGGCAACCGTTACAGCCTGCCCGTGCCGCGCGCAAGCTTTCGGCAAGCCCTGGAAGACTTTTACCAAGGGTTCTATCAGACCGGGCAAATGACCTTGAGTCTGAGCGGTCCGCAATCAACCCAAGACTTGATCGTCCTGGCTGAACGTTGCAGCGCTGTGTTGCGCCCAGGCGACACCCTGCTGCAGGCTTGCCCGCCAGCGCTGCTGACCGGCGTTGAACCCCAGTATCAACACATGGACGGCCCGTCCCTGAGCCTGATGTTCGCCTTGGAACAGTTGCCGCCAGAGTCCGCCCAGGCCCTGGATTTTCTGTGCCACTGGATCAACGCAGACAAGCCCGGCGGCCTGCTCGCACAATTACGCGAACAGGGGTTGGTCGACACCCTGAAAGCCACACCGCTCTATCACTTCAAGAGCCAGGCACTGCTGCAGATCGAGTTCAAAGCCACCACCGATATTGCCCCGCAGGCCATGCAGATTCGCGACACGTTCCATGACTGGCTGGCGTTCTTCAGCGCACAGCAGGACTGGCCCACGCTGCGTGAGGAGTTCCACCTTCTGCAGCAGCGTCAGCAAGACGTCAGTGGCGCGCTGGAACTGGCCCGCCGTGATTGCGAGCAACGTGCCCCCGGCCTGTCGGATCAGGGCGTAATAACCCTCAAGGCTGTGCTCGAGCAGATACAACCTGCGCCCATGCCGTCATCGCAACAGGCCTGGCATTTGCCTGCACCCAATCCGTATCTGCACGCGGCGAAAGAGCCGGTCAGCGCCGGCCTGATTCGCGGACAAACCAGCGCTCACCGTGGCTTGCGTACTTTTGCCCAGGACCGCTTGCGCACTCGCCGCGACGTGTCTGCCATGAGTTTCAGCACCGCAGTGCCCAGTCACAGCGGCGAAGCGGCGATTTACCTGCGCTGGCGTCTGCCCGCAAAGCCAGCTGACGATCTGCCGGCGTCACTGGAAAACAGCCTGCGCTCGCTGATACTCGATGCCAGACAGGCTGGGGTTGAAGTGTCGCTCAATGGGTCAGGCAATGACTGGCTGCTGAAAATGTCCGGTTTCCACGAGCCAATGCCCGCCATTCTCGAGCACGCGCTGCGTGTGCTCAGCGCACCATCGGCCAAGCCTCCGGGCAACCTGTCCCCTGGCGCCACCTTGATGCCGATTCGCCAACTGATCAAACGCCTGCCCGAGCTGTGCCAGCCAGCCAGCGAGTCTGCACTCAACGATCTGCAACACGACTGGTCCAAGGCGCACTGGGACGGCTTGGCTGTCGGCCTGCCCGCCGCCACGCAGGCCTTGATCACACCTGTACTGCACAAGGTTCCCGGCACACCGGATGCGCATCTGGCGCAGCATGGCGAGCAGCCAGCCCAACGCCATTGGCACACCGAAGCCTGTGATTCCAGCGAACACGCGCTCATCCTGTTTTGCCCGACCCCCGAGGCAACGCTGGCTGACGAAGCCGCCTGGCGCATGCTCGCCCAAGTGATGCAAACCCCGTTTTATCAACGCCTGCGGGTCGAGTTGCAATTGGGTTATGCCGTGTTCAGCGGCCTGCGCCAAATCAATGGTCAAACCGGGCTGCTGTTCGGGGTGCAATCGCCTCACACCTCAACGACGCAGATCTTTGAGCACATCCAGAATTTCCTCGTGGATTTGCCGGAATTGATCTCGACGCTGGATGAAATATCTTTCACCCAAGCCCGTACTGCCTTGGCACAACAATTCTCGACCGAGGCCCTGGGGGTGTTCCAGGCCGGTGAATTGTTATGGCAAGCCAAACTGGCGGGCCACCCGTCGGATTACCTGACAGCCCTCTACACAGCACTTATGGCGCTGGATCAAGGCACTACACTGAAGGCGGCCGAGCACATTAACTCGCCGCAAAGCCGTTGGTTATGCTTGGCCACAAGCCCGGAGACTGAAACGTTTTATCAAGGGAGAAGCTGATCGTTACCAACCACGTAACGGGCTTTCTTCGACATTGAGCGTTCAAAAACCGTCAAATTTAGTAACATAGTCACCTAAGCGTTTGAACAACTCCCTCGGGAGCTGGACTAATCAAGAGACACCCATTCACCCACTCACTGAAGGAGTCACCTCATGGCTTGGACTAAACCTGCTTACACCGATCTGCGCATTGGCTTTGAAGTCACCATGTACTTCGCAAGCCGTTGATCTGCCCGGCCTCTTGAGTAAAAGAGCCCAGCAGAGCAGCCCAACGCCTCGGTTCGCCGGGGCGTTTTTATTTTCAGCATCGCAAGAGAACACGCCATGTTCGTCCAGATTCTAGGCTCCGCCGCTGGCGGTGGATTCCCGCAGTGGAACTGCAACTGCGTCAACTGCGCGGGTTTTCGTGATGGCACCCTGCGTGCCACCGCCCGCACTCAGTCCTCCATTGCGATTTCCGATGACGGTGTGAACTGGGTGCTGTGCAACACCTCGCCCGATATTCGTGCGCAACTGCAAAGCTTCGCCCCGATGCAGCCGGGCCGCGCCCTGCGTGATACCGGGATCAGCGCGATCATCCTGATGGACAGCCAGATCGATCACACCACCGGCCTGCTCAGCCTGCGCGAAGGTTGCCCCCATGATGTGTGGTGCACCGACATGGTCCACGAAGACCTGAGCACAGGCTTCCCGCTGTTCACCATGCTCAAGCACTGGAACGGTGGCCTGAACTGGAACCGTATCGAGCTTGAAGGCTCGTTCACCATCCCGGCCTGCCCCAACCTGCGTTTCAGCCCGCTGCCGTTGCGCAGTGCGGCGCCGCCGTATTCGCCACACCGTTTCGACCCGCAACCGGGCGACAACATTGGCCTGATCGTCGAAGACCTGCGCACCGGCGGCAAACTGTTCTACGCCCCGGGGCTGGGCAAAGTCGATGCACCGTTGCTGGACATCATGGCGGGCAGCGATTGCCTGCTGGTGGACGGCACGATGTGGGACGACGACGAGATGCAACGTCGTGGCGTCGGCACCCGCACTGGCCGCGAGATGGGCCACCTGGCGCAAAATGGCCCCGGCGGCATGCTCGAAGTGCTTGAGCAACTGCCCGGGCAGCGCAAAGTCCTTATCCACATCAACAACACCAATCCGATCCTCGACGAAGACTCCGCCGAGCGTGCCGAACTGGCCCGCCGGGGCGTTGAAGTCGCCTTTGATGGCATGAGTATCGAGTTGTAAAAGCTGAACCTTGTAGTCGCTGCCGAAGGCTGCGAAGGGTTGCGCAGCAACCCGTTTTCTCGAAGACCCTGCGGTCCATATCGCAGCCTGCGGCAGCGACTACATAGAATACTTTCCGGAGGCACCAGATGACCCAAGCCCCACTCTCCACCGCCGAATTCGAGGCCGCGCTGCGTGCCAAAGGCGCTTATTACCACATCTACCACCCCTATCAGGTGGCGATGTACGAAGGCCGCGCGACCCGCGAGCAGATTCAGGGCTGGGTCGCCAACCGCTTCTACTATCAGGTCAATATTCCGCTCAAGGACGCCGCCATCCTGGCCAACTGCCCGGACCGCGAAGTGCGCCGCGAGTGGATTCAGCGCCTGCTAGACCACGACGGAGCCCCCGGCGAAGACGGCGGCATCGAGGCCTGGCTGCGTTTGGGCCAGGCCGTCGGCCTGGACCCGGACCAACTGCGATCCCAGGAACTGGTACTGCCCGGCGTGCGCTTCGCGGTGGACGCCTACGTCAACTTCGCCCGCCGCGCCAGTTGGGAGGAAGCCGCCAGCAGCTCGCTGACCGAGATGTTCGCGCCGCAGATCCATCAGTCGCGCCTGGACAGTTGGCCCCAGCACTATCCGTGGATCGACCCGGCCGGCTACGAGTACTTCCGCACCCGCCTGGGCCAGGCTCGGCGCGACGTGGAGCACGGGCTGGCGATTACCCTGCAGCACTACACCACCTACGAAGGCCAGCAGCGCATGCTGGAAATTCTGCAGTTCAAACTCGACATTCTTTGGAGCATGCTCGATGCCATGACCATGGCCTACGAGCTTGACCGCCCGCCGTACCACAGCGTGACCCGCGAACGTGTCTGGCATAAAGGAATCACCCTATGAGCTTTGATCGCAGCAAAGTCCCGACCTGGCGCACCGGCTACCGTTTTCAGTACGAACCGGCGCAAAAAGGCCACGTGCTGCTGTACCCCGAAGGCATGATCAAACTCAATGACAGTGCCGCACTGATTGGCGGCCTGATCGACGGCCAGCGCGATGTCGCGGCCATCATTGGCGAACTGGACAAACAGTTCCCCGGCGTACCCGAGCTCGGTGCAGACATCGAGCAATTTATGGAGGTCGCTCGTGCAGAGCACTGGATCGAACTCGCCTGACAGCCCGATGGCGTTGCCACCCAAGCCCGAAGTGGGCTTGCCGCTGTGGTTGCTGGCCGAACTGACCTATCGCTGCCCGCTGCAATGCCCGTACTGCTCCAACCCGCTGGACTTTGCCCAGCAAGGCAAAGAGCTGAGCACCGAGCAGTGGATCAAGGTTTTTCGTGAGGCACGGGAGATGGGGGCTGCCCAACTGGGCTTCTCCGGGGGCGAGCCACTGGTACGTCAGGACCTGGCCGAGCTGATCGGCGAAGCCCGCAAGCTGGGCTTTTACACCAACCTGATCACCTCGGGCATTGGCTTGACCGAGCAAAAGATCAGCGACTTCAAAAAAGCCGGGCTGGACCACATCCAGATCAGCTTCCAGGCCAGTGACGAGCAAGTGAACAACCTGCTGGCCGGCTCGAAAAAAGCCTTCGCGCAAAAGCTCGAAATGGCCCGCGCCGTGAAGGCACACGGCTATCCGATGGTGCTGAACTTCGTCACCCATCGGCACAATATCGACAAAATCGACCGCATCATCGAGCTGTGCATCGCCCTTGAGGCCGACTTTGTTGAGCTTGCCACCTGTCAGTTTTACGGCTGGGCCCAGCTCAACCGCGTCGGCTTGCTGCCGACCAAAGAGCAGCTTGTCCGTGCTGAGCGCATCACCAATGAATACCGCGCCAAACTTGAAGCCCAGGGCCACCCCTGCAAGCTGATTTTCGTCACCCCGGATTATTACGAAGAACGCCCAAAAGCCTGCATGAACGGCTGGGGCAGCATCTTTTTGACCGTGACGCCTGACGGCACGGCCCTGCCGTGTCATGGTGCACGGCAAATGCCGGTCGAGTTTCCCAATGTGCGCGACCACACCATGCAGCACATCTGGTACGACTCGTTTGGCTTCAACCGTTTTCGCGGTTATGACTGGATGCCCGAGCCTTGCCGCTCGTGCGACGAGAAAGAAAAGGACTTCGGCGGCTGCCGTTGCCAGGCCTTTATGCTCACCGGGGACGCTAGTAACGCCGACCCGGTCTGCAGTAAATCGCCCCAACACGACCTGATTCTCAAGGCGCGCGAAGAAGCAGAGCACGCCACCCAGACCATTGAACAATTGGCCTTCCGAAATGAACGAAACTCACGTCTCATCGCTAAAGGCTGAACCGTTCAGCGCCGCGCTCGCTGTGGCCGCCGGGGTCGATTTCGCAGAATTGCGCGTCGGCCTACAGGGCCTGTTCTGGAACGAATACCGACCACAGGATGCTGCCTGTCGCATCTGGCACTGGCGCGACGGCGAGGCCCGCTGCCTGACGCCCGACGGTTTCAGCGTACGCAGCCGGGTCTACGAGTACGGCGGCGGCGCGTTTTGCCTGAGTGATGACGCCGTGGTGTTCGTCAACGAGGCCGACCAGCAGCTGTACCGGCAAGCTCTGGACGGCACTGCCCCGCAGCCCCTGACCCAGGGCGCCTGCCGTTATGGCGACGTGCAGTTTGCTGCGGACCAGGTGCTGGCTGTCGAAGAACACCTCGATCAACATCGACTGGTCAGCATCGACCTGAGCACCCTGGAGCGCCAGGTTCTGGCCGAAGGGGCCGACTTCTACGCAGCGCCCACACCGAGCCCCGACGGCCAGCGCCTGGCCTGGATCGAATGGAGTCGTCCCCATCAGCCGTGGACCTCGACCCGCTTGATGCTGGCTGAAGGCCAAACCGCTGGGCGCTGGAACCCCGCGCATTGCCTGGCGGGCGATCTCGCAGAAGAATCGCTGCAACAACCGCGCTTCGACGAACACAATCGCCTGCATTGCCTGACCGACCGCGCGGGGTTCTGGCAGCCGTGGGCCGAGTCGGGTGAGGGCCTGATGCCTGCACCCAGCGCCCACGCCGATCATGCCCCTGCACCTTGGCAATTGGGCGCCAGCACCTGGCTGCCGATGGGCGAGCAGGCCTACCTCGCCAGTTGGACCGAGGCTGGTTTCGGGCATTTGGGCATCCGCACGGCTGACGGCACCATTGACGACTTCACCGGCGAATACAGTCGCTTTCGCAGCCTGGCACTGAATGATGAGTTCATCTATTGCATTGCCGCGTCGCCTGTCTACCCATCGGCAGTGGTGCGCATCAGTCGCACCGACCACCGCGTCGACGTGCTGGCCGGTGGCGTTGCGCCGCTGCCTCCCGAGCACATCAGCCGTCCGCAGACCCTGTGCTATCCCTCAGGCGGGGGCCAGGCACACGGTTTTTTCTACCCCTCGATGCAGGGCGAAATCAAACCGCCCGTGGTGGTGTTTATCCACGGCGGCCCGACGTCTGCCTGCTACCCGATGCTCGACCCGCGTATCCAATACTGGACCCAGCGCGGCTTTGCCGTGGCCGACCTCAACTATCGCGGCAGCAGCGGCTATGGCCGTGCCTATCGGCAATCCCTGCATCTGAAATGGGGAGAGGTGGATGTGGAAGACGCCTGCGCGGTGGTCAGCTATCTCGCCGACCAAGGACTGATTGACCCCGGCAAGGCATTTATTCGCGGTGGCAGTGCAGGTGGTTACACCACGCTGTGCGCGTTGGCGTTCAACAACGTATTTCGGGCAGGTGCCAGCCTGTATGGCGTCAGCGACCCGATTGCCCTGGCCCGTGCCACACACAAGTTTGAAGGTGATTACCTGGACTGGCTGATCGGCGATCCGGAGCGCGATGCCCAGCGCTACGCGGCTCGCACCCCACTGTTACACGCCAGCCAGATCAGGGTGCCGGTGATTTTCTTCCAGGGTGAACTGGACGCTGTCGTGGTGCCGCAACAAACCCGGGACATGCTCCTGGCCTTGCAAGCCAACGGCATCCCGGCCAAGGCCCATTACTACCCCGACGAGCGCCACGGTTTTCGCAAGGCCAGCAACCAGGCCCACGCACTGGAACAGGAATGGTTGTTTTACAGCCAATTATTGACGCACTGATCCCGTGGGAGCGGGCTGCTCGCGATAGCATCAACTCAACCTGCCTGATAGACCGAGTTGCCTGAATCGCGAGCAAGCCCGCTCCCACCCGAATCAGTTGCCGCACTAGCGCTTGGCGATAATCCACACCGCGTGCACGATCCCCGGAATGTAACCGCACAACGTCAGCAGAATATTCAGCCAAAATGCCCCTGCAAAACCCACTTGCATAAATACGCCCAACGGCGGAAGCAGGATGGCGAAGATGATTTTGATAAGGTCCATATTCACAGCTCCCAATGATTGGCGGGCTCAATCAAGCCCTACCGACAATCGACTGCGAGCTCAGGCCAAAGGTTCAGTCAGCACTTATCCACAGACAAAAAAAACGCCCCGTGCCGAAGAAATCAGGCACAGGGCGACGCGTTATACCGCGAGACGGTTCTTTAAATTCTGTGTGGCAGATGCAGTCAGACCGCAACACCGCGACGGCACTGCAACTGAGCCGTGCGAACACGGGCAAAGGCCCGGGCCAGACGCAGCAGCATTTCATCTATGTTGCCCTTGCTGACGCACAGTGCCGGGGTAAACCGCAGGCAATCAGGTTGCGGCGCGCTGATCAGCAGCCCCTCGTACAGCGCCGCCTTGACCACCGCCTGGGCCGAGTCGTCCGATAAGGTCAGCCCCCACAGCAGACCCTGCCCACGCAATTCACCCTGTGCATAACTATTGGCCAAACGGCCCAGGCCTTCGCGCAAGTGCTGCCCCGCGTCACGGACCTGCTGCAAAAAGCCCTTCTCCAGCATCGTGTCGAGCACTGCCAAGCCTGCTGCGGTCATCAAGGCATTGCCATGATGGGTGCCGCCCAGTTCGCCTGGCGCCAGGCAGCATGCCTTGCCGCGAGCCAGCAGCGCAGCCAGTGGCACTCCCCCGCCCAGGCCCTTGCCCAGGGTGATGATGTCGGCGCGAATGCCGTAATTCTGCTCCGCCAGCAACGTGCCGCAACGGCCCATACCGGTCTGGACTTCATCCAGAATCAGCAAAATCCCCAACTCGCGGCACAAACGCTCCACACCCTTGAGGTAATGCTCGGTTGCCGGGATCACGCCGGCTTCGCTTTGCACCGGTTCCAGCATGATTGCCACGGTCTGTGCATCGACGGCCGCATGCAACGCGGGCAAGTCGTTGAACGGCACATTGATAAAACCCGGCAGTTGCGGCTCGAAACGGTTATCCACCGTCGCGCTGCCCGAGGCCGACATCGCACCAAAACTGCGACCATGACAACTGCGGCTGGCCGTGATAATCCGGTGTGCGCCCCCGCGATGCAGTTGCCCCCATTTGCGCGCCAGCTTGATTGCGCCCTCGTTGGCCTCAGCCCCGGTATTGAGCAAATGCACTTGATCGCTGCCAGTGCTTTCACACAAACGATGCGCCAAATCCAGCATCCCCCGGTTTAAAAAACCCGCACCTGGGTTCATCAAGGATTGCGCTTGGTCAGCCATCGCCTTGACCAGCACCGCCGGGCTATGGCCCAGGCTATTGGCCGCCCCGCCCTGGGTGAAATCCAGGTACGCACGGCTGTCGCTGTCCCACATCCACGAACCTTGTCCGCGCACAAACACATGGGCTTCGCGCTCAACGCAAGGCATAAGGTACTCACGGGAAGGGTGGTTGCCAGATATCGAGGGTGTCGAATGCGCAGCCATCTCTTCAAGACTGGGGGAATGACGACGCAGGTTAAACAGGTTCATGCACGCGGACCTTGTGACCATAAACAGATTCGATTTGCAACCTGCGGCTGTTCATATAGAAGGTAAACCTCTCGATGGGTTTATTGCCCTGCCTATGTAAAACGCCGCTGCACATCAGCCTCTCTGGCTCGATGAGCCTTGTGGAATGGGCGTAGACTAGGCGCCTCAAGGCCAATGGGCCATTTCGTTTTTTAAGCATTTTCGATAAGTATTACTTATGGATTTCAAGCAACTGCGTTATTTCGTCGCGGTCTATGAAGAAGGCCATGTGGGCCGTGCTGCCGAGCGTCTTTCTATCTCGCAGCCAGCCCTTTCGCAGCAGATCCGCCAGCTCGAACACAACCTCGATGTCAGCCTTTTTGAGCGCAGCAGCAAACGCCTGCTGCCCACGCTTGCAGCGCACACGTTGTACAACCACGCCTTGCCACTGCTCGATGGTTTGCAGCGGGCCAAGGAGGCCTTGCACCATTTCCAGGGCCAGGCCCTGCGCACGATTGCCATCGGCGTGTTGCAAACCGTGCACACCAGCCTCGTCCCGCACATGCTGGAGCGTGTGCGCCAGGCCCAACCCCATTTGGTGGTACAGATTTACGAGTTGACCGGCATCGAGATCGAACGGCGCCTGCTCAATGGCTCACTCGATATTGGTATCAGCTACCTGCCGCCACGCCAGCCAGGCCTGCACGGCATGATGCTGTACGAAGACGAGCTTCAATTGGTCATCCCGGCTGATCATCCGCTGCGTGAATTCAAGAAGGTTTCACTGAGCCAGGCCGCAGAGCTGCCGATGCTGTTGCTGGGGGAAGAGTTTCAGGTGCGCCAGATCTGGCAAACCCAGCTCGCCAACCTCGGCCGTCGACCGCAGGTCCAGGCCGAGTTGAATACCATGGCCGGGATCCTCGACAGCCTGCCCCACAGCAAACTGGCCACCGTATTGCCGGGGCGCTCGCGCCATCAACATGACGACCAGACATTGCTGTGGAAACCCCTGAGTGAGCCTCGCGTACCGCTGAAGGTCGGGCTGGTGTGCCGTGATGTGCAGCGTCAGCAAGCCACATTGGGGCTATTACGCACGCTGCTTGAGGATGTGATGCAGAGCAATGAACAAACGTTGTAGCCGCGTAGCAGCTGCTACGGAGGGATCTAACGTCAAAGTAAAAATTCTGACGCACAAAAAAGAAAACCCCGCCGAGGCGGGGTTTTACAGACTGTTTCCCTGACATCCTTTTCACTCCGCCATCCTGGCAGAATCCTACGTGTCCCTGTTGTTGCTTTGAGCTTCCTGCTCTACGTCCATGGAAAGTAGATTACCTCTGGATCCAATCTGGCGATATGGGAGATTGTCAGCATGCAATGTAAGCAAATGCTTACAAATTAATAAACCCTTTAAAAATGTGCCTCGTCCAGCAGATAAAGGGAATCGCTGCCCGCCTTCACCGACGCGCTCAATGAATGGATCCGCGGCAGCAAACGTGCGAAGTAGAAGCGTGCAGTGCCCAGTTTGCTGGCATAAAAGGCTTCATCGGCCTCTTTGCCCAACGCGGCCCTGGCCATCAACGCCCACATGTACGCATACGTCGTGTAACCAAAAACTTGAAGGTACTCGACCGATGCGGCTCCGATCTCGTTCGGGTTGTTTTGCGAGCGGTCCAGCACCCAGGCTGTCAACTGATCAAGTGTGTCCAAAGCCGACGCCAATGGCTGGGTGAACTCATTCAGATCGCTGTTGGCCGAGGCGATGAACTGACGAATCTCGTCAGCGAACTGGCGATAGTAAACACCCTGGTTACCCACGATCTTGCGCCCCACCAGATCCAGCGCCTGGATACCATTGGTGCCTTCGTAGATCTGGGTAATACGCACATCACGCACCAGTTGCTCCTGGCCCCACTCACGAATGTAGCCATGACCGCCGAACACTTGCTGACCGTGCACCGTGGTTTCAAGCCCAAGATCCGTCAGGAAGGCTTTGGCCACAGGCGTCAGCAAGGCAACCAGGCCATCAGCCCGCTCACGCGCCGATGGGTCTTCGCTGAACTTGGCAATGTCCAACTGATTGGCAACATACGTCGAAAAGGCTCGACCCCCTTCGTTCGAAGCCTTCATGGTCAGCAGCATGCGGCGCACGTCCGCGTGCACGATGATCGGATCCGCCACTTTGCCCGGGGCTTGAGCGCCGGTTGCAGCACGCCCTTGAAGGCGGTCGCGGGCATATTCAACCGCGTTCTGGTATGAGCGCTCGCCGCAGGCAAGACCCTGAATGCCAACCCCCAGGCGTTCATAATTCATCATGGTGAACATCGCAGCCAGGCCACGGTTGGGCTCGCCCACCAGGTAGCCGACGGCTTCATCGAAGTTCATCACGCAGGTGGCAGACGCCTGAATGCCCATTTTGTGTTCAATCGAGCCGCAGGTAACCGGGTTGCGATCACCCAGGCTGCCATCGGCGTTGACCATGAACTTCGGCACCAGGAACAGCGAAATGCCTTTGGGCCCGGCAGGCGCATCCGGCAATTTGGCCAGCACCAGGTGGATGATGTTTTCCGTCAGGTCGTGTTCGCCGCCAGTGATGAAGATTTTGGTGCCACTGACTTTATAAGAGCCATCCACTTGAGGTTCGGCTTTGGTGCGAATGATCCCCAGATCCGTCCCGGCATGGGGTTCGGTCAAGCACATGGAACCGGCCCACACGCCCGAATACATATTGGGCAGATAGGTGGCTTTCAGTTCTTCGCTGGCGTGGGCGTTGATCGACACACAGGCGCCGGCGGTCAACATCGGATACAGGCCGAAGGACAGGCCGGAGGAGTTGATCATTTCTTCGACCTGGGCCGACACCGCCTTGGGCATCCCCATGCCGCCGAACTGTGGATCACCGCCTACGCCGACCCAGCCGCCTTCGGCGTAGGTGCGATAGGCATCGACGAAACCTGCGGGGGTGGTCACCGCACCATTGTCCCAGTGACAACCTTCTTCATCACCGCTTCGGCTCAGCGGCGCGATGCTTTTAGCGGTGACCTTGCCCGCCTCTTCAAGAATGGCTTCTACCGTTTCAGCATCCACGGTGTCTGCCAACGCAGGCAATTGCGCCCAAAGTGTAGCGACCTCGAACACTTCATTGAGGACGAAGCGCATATCGCGCAGGGGCGCTTTGTAGTCAGCCATGGAAAACCTCGTAATCTGTAAACGGCGATTAATGTAGGACCCAGTCTAGCTTAACGACAACGGCGATACATAGGGTCATGCTGTGACCGAAAACATACATACGGTCATATATTTTTTGTGGGAGCGGGCTTGCTCGCGATTCAGGCGGCGCGGTGTTTCAGGAAGACCGTGGTGATGCCATCGCGAGCAAGCCCGCTCCCACATGTGCCCACCCAAAAAAAAGCCGCCTCCCCAAAAGGAGAAGCGGCTTTGCAAGATGACCCGCCAGGACTTAGTAGCCCAGGTCGAAGTCTTCTTCTTTCATGTCCATCAGGTTGGCAGCGCCCGACAGCATGGTGGCAACGTGTGCGCGTGTGCGCGGCAGGATGCGCTGGAAGTAGAAGCGCGCAGTTTGCAGCTTGGCTTTGTAGAACGCTTCTTCGGACGTGCCGGCCGCCAGCTTTTCAGCCGCCAGACGGGCCATGTCAGCCCAGAAGTACGCCAGGCATGCATAACCGGAATACATCAGGTAATCGACCGAAGCCGCACCCACTTCTTCACGGTCCTTCATGGCTGCCATACCGACCTTCATGGTCAGCTCGCCCCATTCCTTGTTCAGTGCAGCCAGTGGCGTGACGAATTCATTCAGCGCTTCATTGCCTTCGTTGCTCTGGCAAAACTTGTGGACGATTTTGGTGAAACCCTTGAGGGCTTCGCCTTGGGTCATCAACACTTTACGGCCCAGCAGGTCGAGTGCCTGGATACCGGTGGTGCCTTCGTACAGCATCGAAATGCGGCTGTCGCGAACGTTCTGCTCCATGCCCCACTCAGCGATAAAGCCGTGGCCGCCGTAGATTTGAACGCCGTGGTTGGCGGACTCAAAACCTACTTCAGTCATGAACGCTTTGGCGATCGGAGTCATGAAGGCCAGCAGTGCGTCGGCTTTCTTTTTCTCTTCTTCATCAACGCCGTATTTCACGATGTCGACTTGCTTTGCGGTGAAGTAAACCATCGCACGGTTGCCTTCGGCGAATGCCTTCATGGTCAACAGCATGCGACGTACGTCCGGGTGAACGATGATCGGGTCAGCCGCCTTTTCAGGGGCTTTTGGTCCGGTCAGCGAACGCATTTGCAGACGGTCACGGGCGTATTTCAGGCCGCCCTGGAAACCGATTTCGGCGTGGGACAAGCCCTGCAAAGCGGTGCCCAGACGTGCGGTGTTCATAAAGGTGAACATGCAGTTCAGGCCTTTGTTCGGCGGGCCGATCAGGAAACCTGTCGCGCCGTCGAAGTTCATCACGCAGGTCGCGTTACCGTGGATGCCCATTTTGTGCTCAAGCGAACCACAGGACACGGCGTTGCGCTCACCCAGGCTGCCATCGGCGTTGGCGTTGAACTTGGGAACGATGAACAGCGAAATGCCTTTGGTGCCAGCCGGTGCATCCGGCAGGCGGGCCAGAACGATATGGACGATGTTGTCGGCCATGTCGTGCTCGCCAGCCGAGATGAAGATCTTGGTGCCCGAAATCTTGTATGAACCGTCAGCCTGAGGTTCGGCCTTGGTGCGCAACAGGCCCAGGTCAGTACCGCAATGGGATTCGGTCAGGCACATGGTGCCGGTCCACTCGCCAGTCACCAGCTTGCTCAGGTAAGTGGCTTGCTGCTCGGGAGTACCGTGCTCGGAGATGGTGTTCATCGCACCGTGGGACAGGCCCGGGTACATGCCCCACGACCAGTTGGCAGCGCCAACCATTTCACTGACTGCCAGACCCAGCGACTCCGGCAGGCCCTGGCCGCCGTGTTCTACGTCATGGGCCAGGCTCGGCCAGCCGCCTTCAACGAATTGTTTGTAGGCTTCTTTAAAACCGGTAGGGGTTTTAACGCCGGATTCACTCCAGGTGCAGCCTTCGATGTCACCCACGCGGTTCAGAGGTGCCAGCACCTGCTCACAAAACTTGGCGCCTTCTTCAAGAATGGCGTCAACCATATCTGGAGTAGCGTCCTGGCAAGCCGGCAGGCTCTGATAATGCGCTTCGTAACCGAGCAGTTCGTCACGAACGAAGCGAATATCACGCAAGGGGGCCTTGTAGTCAGGCATAGCGATAAACCTCTGCTGATGAATCCGGGGATGAACGACCGCGTGGATTTGTTATGGCGGTCAAACAGGTGTTTGAAACATACGTTTACGCCTATTTATTGTCAAGCAGCGCGAAGCCGCCGTTCGTCTTAGGTCGGCTCGTAGGCAAAGGAGGATTGATTTGTGGGAACTGCTGTCAGTCCAGCAGATCCAGTTGCAGATATTCAGCCACGGACTGCGCCGATGCCGATTTCAGCTTTGGCACACGACCCAGGCAGGGTGCGGGCAAACGCTCGGCCAACGTGGCGAGGTTCTCTTCCAGGCGTGAAGTTTTCGGACCAATGATATTGGCCACCCAGCCAGCCAGTTGCAGGCCATCCCGTGCAATCGCTTCGGCGGTCAGTAACGCATGGCTGATACACCCCAAACGCACGCCCACCACCAAAATCACCGGGAGATCCAGCGCTTGAGCCAAATCCGACAAGCTGTCTTGCCCTGAAAGCGGCACGCGCCAGCCACCCGCGCCTTCGATCAGGGTGAAATCTGCCTGCCTGGCCAAAATGTGCTGCATGGGTTCCAGCAGCGAACGAACCGTCAACACCACCCCGGCTTCGCGCGCAGCGATATGCGGAGCGATAGCCGGTTCGAAGGCTATCGGATTGACCTCGTCATAACTGAGCTTGATCGAGCTTTCGGCCATCAGCGCCAGCGCGTCTGCATTGCGCAGGCCCTGTGGCGTGATTTCACACCCGGACGCCACCGGCTTGCCCGCCGCAGTGCTCAGCCCTGAGATGCGGGCGGCATACAGAAGACCTGCCGCCACCGTGGTTTTACCCACATCGGTATCAGTACCGGTAATGAAGTACGCAGGGCTCATCGCGCTTTCTCCAAAATGCCGTAGACCACTTGATACGTCGCCGGCAACCCGAGCGGCTGACGAAATTTCTCATAGGCGCCAACCATCCCCTGAAGCCGCGCCCGGCCACTCAATCCTTCAGGACGACCGGGGTTCAGATTGTGCGCACCCAGCGCTTTAAGTTCATGGGTTAACTGGCGAACCTGAGCGTAGTGCAGCACATGGGGCTGTTTGTGCAAGCCGAGCACCTGCATTCCACTGTTGGCACACAACTGCTCATAGGTCTGGAACTCACGGAAACGATTGACGTGAACCTGACCGTCGACCGCTCGCCAACTGTCGCGCAACTCACTCAAGGTGCCCGCACACAAACTGGCAAACGCCAGCACCCCGCCAGGCTTGAGTACACGGTGGGCCTCGTTCAGTACCGCCCTGAAGTCCGCACACCATTGCAGCGCGAGGCTGGAGAAAATCACATCGCAACTATTGGATTGCAGCGGCAGGCTTTCGGCATCGCCAGCAATGAAGTGTTGCGCACCTCCCAGTGGGCGGGCGTACGCCAGCATGCCCTGGGCAATGTCTACCGCCAGCCCCTGGCTATCGACAAAACGCTGACCCAACACGCGACTGAAATAGCCCGTGCCACTGCCCAGGTCCAGCCAGCGTTGCGGACTGAGACCGGCCGGCAGCCGGGCGATCAATTCATGGCCAACGGCCCGTTGCAGCTCGGCGACACTGTCGTAACTGGCAGCCGCACGGGAAAACGAGACCGCTACCTGACGCTTGTCCGGCAAACTGGCCGCAAGCATCGCAATACTTAAATCATTCATCGCCCGACTCGTGTAAAAACGCCTGGATTGCCGCCGCCAATTCGTGGGGAGCCTCCAGTAAAAAAGCATGACAGGCCTGTTCAATCAGACCCACTTCGACATCGGGTAATAACGCCAGCACATCGGTCGCTGCCTGCACCGGCACCAGCGCATCAAGCCCGGCAAACAGATGCAGTTGCGGCCCGCTAAAACGTTGCAAGGCATCACGGGCATCCAGCTTGCCCAACAGTTCAAGACCGGCCAGCAGGGTATCGGGTTGAGCGTGGGGCGCTGCGCCCAACAGCAGCCCGGCCAGTGCCCGAGACTCAGGCGAGCCTTGGCTGCACAACAGGCAAAAGCGTTTGAGGGTGGTGTTGGGTGCATCGCGAAAACCGCTGAGGAACGGTTCGAACGTCGACACGGGCATGGCGCTCGGCCAGTCCTCGCGACTGACAAAACTCGGGTTGCTGGCCAATGTCACCAGGCCACAGCAACGGTCGCCCCGGCGTGCCGCCAACTCACTGGCGAGCATCCCGCCCAGTGACCAGCCGCCCAGCCATACGTTGTCGGGCAGGGTCGAATCGAGCTCGTCGAGCCAGTCTTCAAGATCGACAGACAGCAGCACCGGCAGCGGTTCGATCTCAACCCGCAAGTGCTCGTCCAGAGCGCGCAATGCCTGGGCCAGAGGCTCCAGGGGTGACACCCCCAGGCCCCAGCCCGGCAACAAAACCAAACGATCACGCATGATCTGGCTCCAACGTCTGCCAACAGTCTTCGAGTGCACTTAACAATAGCTGCACCTGTGCCTCTGTGTGAGCGGCCGACAAGGTCACGCGCAAGCGTGCACTGCCTGCAGGCACGGTTGGCGGACGAATGGCCGTCACCAGCAAACCGCGCTCGCGCAGCCTCTGCGACAGGCGAATGGCCCGGCCACTGTCGCCCACCATGATCGGCTGGATCGGGGTAAAGCTGTCCATCAACTGCAAGCCGATTTGCTCGGCGCCACGACGAAACTGGCCTATCAAGGTGTTCAGGTGCTCACGTCGCCAATGCTCGGTGCGCAGCAGTTCAAGGCTTTTCAACGTTGCGCAGGCCAGGGCAGGGGGCTGGCTGGTGGTGTAGATGTAAGGCCGGGCGAACTGGATCAAGCTTTCGATCAGCTCTTCGCTGCCCGCGACAAATGCACCGCTGGTGCCAAATGCCTTGCCGAGCGTCCCGACCAGCACCGGCACATCGTCCGCACTCAAGCCGAAGTGCTCGACAATCCCGCCGCCATTGGCACCCAAGGGGCCAAAGCCGTGGGCATCGTCCACCATCAACCAGGCGCCTTTGGCCCTGGCTTCACGGGCCAGCGCAGGCAAGTCGGCCAGATCGCCGTCCATGCTGAATACGCCATCCGTCACCACCAGCGTATTGCCGCAGGCTTTCTCAAGGCGCTTGGTCAGGCTGACCGCGTCGTTATGCAAATAGCGATTGAAGCGCGCGCCGCTCAGCAAACCGGCATCCAGTAACGAGGCATGGTTCAGACGGTCTTCCAGCACCGTATCGCCCTGGCCCACCAGCGCCGTGACGGCGCCCATATTGGCCATATAGCCGTTGCTGAACAGCAGTGCCCGCTCACGGCCGGTGAACTCGGCGAGGGCTTCTTCCAGTGCGTGATGCGGGGTGCTGTGGCCGATGACCAGATGGGACGCCCCTCCCCCCACCCCCCAGCGTGAAGCACCGGCCTGCCAGGCTTCGATGACCTGCGGATGATTGGCCAGCCCCAGATAGTCGTTGTTGCAGAAGGCGAGCAAAGGCTGCCCGTCGACCACCACTTGCGGCCCTTGAGGGCTTTCCAGCAGCGGTCGATGACGGTACAGATTGTCGGCACGGCGAACGGCCAGGCGGGCGTTTAGATCAAATGGCATGCTGACTGTAATCCCTTGTAGCCGCTGCCGCACGCTGCGATGGGCAGCGAAGCGGCCCCGGCTTCGGTATTGAAAGCTAAGGTCCTGCGGCAGCGGCTACGGGAATGTGTGGGTTAAACCACAGCGTTATAAAACTGCTCGCTGGATTTCTGATCCCTGAGCGCATGCTCGATCACGGCCTGATGCACCTCGTCCGCATGGTCTTCACCCGCCTCGGGCAAGATGCCCAGACGGCTGAACAGCTGCATGTCCTTGTCCGCCTGAGGGTTGGCCGTGGTCAGCAATTTGTCGCCGTAGAAAATCGAGTTGGCCCCGGCAAAGAACGCCAGTGCCTGCATTTGCTCGTTCATTGCCTCACGGCCCGCCGACAGGCGTACATGGCTGTGCGGCATCATGATCCGCGCCACCGCCAGCATGCGGATGAAGTCAAACGGGTCGATGTCTTCTGTGTTTTCCATCGGCGTGCCGGCCACTTTCACCAGCATGTTGATCGGCACCGACTCTGGGTGCTCAGGCAGATTGGCCAACTGGATCAGCAGGTTGGCGCGGTCGTCCAGCGACTCGCCCATGCCCAGAATCCCGCCGGAGCAGATTTTCATCCCGCTATCACGCACGTAACTCAAGGTTTGCAGGCGTTCGCTGTAAGTACGGGTGGTGATGATGCTGGTGTAGAACTCGGGCGAGGTGTCGAGGTTGTGGTTGTAGTAATCCAGACCTGCGTGGGCCAACGCTGCGGTTTGCTCCTGATCGAGCTTGCCCAGGGTCATGCAGGTTTCCAGCCCCATGGCCTTCACCCCTTTGACCATTTCCAGTACGTAGGGCATGTCTTTGGCCGACGGGTGCTTCCACGCGGCGCCCATGCAGAAACGGGTAGCGCCGATGGACTTGGCCCGCTGTGCTTCTTCCAGCACCTTCTGCACCTGCATCAACTTCTCTTTAGCCAGGCCAGTGTTGTAGTGGCCCGACTGCGGACAATATTTGCAATCTTCCGGGCAGGCGCCGGTCTTGATCGACAGCAGCGTCGAAACCTGTACCCGGTTGGCATTGAAGTGCTTGCGGTGAACGGTCTGCGCTTCGAAAAGCAGGTCATTGAAGGGCTGGGTAAACATCGCCCGGACCTCGGCTAAAGACCAATCATGTCGCACGTTGGCAAGGCTGCTGGCGCTCATCGGCGTTTCTCTTGTTTATGCTTAGACTTGAACCTGAGGCAAACGCCCCAGGCACGGCACGGATGTCGGCATGTTTAAGGATGTGACATGAACTGTCAACCACAATGGATCAAGCTGGTTTACATCTGGTTATTTAATAACCAATCCTGTTTGTTGTGTGATGAGCGCTGCTGCACACCCCATGCCCTGTGTGCCGCCTGCGAACTGGAATTGCCCTGGCTGGTTGATCGCTGCAAGCGCTGCGCATTGCCATTACCGATGGCCGGGCTGGTATGCGCCCACTGCATCAAGCAGCCGCCAGTCTATGAGCAAGTGCATGCACCCTGGGTGTACAGCTTTCCGATCGACAGTCTGATCATCCGTTTCAAACATCACAGCAAGTGGCCTTATGGACGACTTTTAGCCGAACTTCTCGGCCAATCGCTGCTCGATGCCTTCAACTCCGGCAGCCCGCGACCCGACTTCCTGCTGCCGGTGCCCTTGTCCAGCAAACGTCTGCGCCAGCGCGGCTATAACCAGGCCGCCCTGCTAGCCCAGTGGCTAAGTGCTGCGCTGAACATCCCTCGACACGAGCACTGGCTGCTGCGTACCCAGGACACGGACGCGCAACAAGTCCTGGACGCCAAAAACCGCAAGCGCAACGTGTTGCAAGCATTCAGGCTGGCACCGGGCGTGCAGGTCACCGGGTTGCACCTGGCGCTGGTGGATGACGTGCTGACCACCGGCGCCACGGCGCAGAGCCTGGCCCGGCTGCTGGTCAAGGCCGGGGCCAGGCGGGTCGATGTGTATTGCCTGGCCCGCACGCCAAAACCCGACGGGCCTCCTTGACGCCACCCGGTTGAGCAGGCACTTTCCGGGCACGTCCTGCCTCGTGAATTCTCCGTCATGCACCTGCCCGCCCTCCTCGCCCAACACATGGTCCGTCGCCCGCAACGCATCGCGCTGCTGCAGCACATTGTTGACCAAGGCTCGATCACGGCCGCCGCCAAAAGCGCCGGTATCAGCTACAAAGCCGCGTGGGATGCCATTGATGAACTGAACAACCTGGCGCAAACCCCCTTGGTTGAGCGCAGCATCGGCGGCAAAGGCGGCGGCGGCGCTCGACTGTCCGTGGCCGGTGAGCGGGTGTTGCGGCTATATCAGCGTCTGCAGGCGCTGCAAACCCAGGTGCTGGACGCCGCCGAAGACATTCAGGACCTCGACCTGCTGGGACGCCTGATGCTGCGCACCAGCGCCCGCAACCAGTTGCACGGCACCGTCATTGCCATCCACCGCCACGGCCATAACGATCTGATTCAGCTGGAACTGCCCGGTGGCCTGACCCTTCACGCACAAATCACCCGCGACAGCACCCTGCGCCTGGAACTGGCAATCGGCAGCCAGGCAGTGGCGTTGATCAAGGCAGGCTGGCTGCAACTGCTGGATGCCGCATCCCCTTCCAACGCCGAGCACAATCACCTGCACGGACGCATCGAGCAGATCCTGCACACCGACAACGGCCCCAGCGAAGTCCGTATCACCCTGCCCAGCGGCCAGACCCTGTGTGCCCTGACCGAACCGCAACACCTCGAAACACTTGGGCTGACCGAGGGTAGCGAGGCCCAGGTGCACTTTGCGCCATCGCTGGTATTGCTGGGCACCGCGCTGTAAGTGCCGCCAGCTCCCGCATCCGCTCCCGACTGAAACATCTCTGTCATACCCGCTGCTTATGGTGTTTGCCAAAACCGTCAAGAGCCAAGCCAGCCATGAGCCTATTAGAAGAAAACCAATCCACCGACCTTGAGCAGATCATTGGCCTGAGTCGTCGCGGCTTTATCAGTGCTGGCGCCCTGTGCGGCGCAGCGATGTTTCTAGGCGGTGGCCTGCTCAGTCGCAGTGCCCTGGCAGCCGGTGTCAGCGCCGCCAACAGCAACCTGCTGGGCTTCGACAGCATCAATGCGGCCACCACTGACACCATCAGCCTGCCACCCGGCTATCGCTCCTCGGTGCTCATCAGTTGGGGGCAGCCGCTGCAAGCCGACGGCCCGGTGTTTGATCCTTCCGGCAACGGCACTGCCAGCGCCCAGGAAGTACAGTTTGGCGACAACAACGACGGCATGAGCCTGTTCGCCTTCGCGGATGATCCGAACCGCGCCCTGATGGCGATCAACAACGAATACACCAACTACCGCTACCTCTTCCCCCATGGCGGTTCACCTGTTTCTGCAGAAGAAGTGCACAAGGCCCAGGCCACTGAAGGCGTGTCGGTGATCGAGATCCAGCGCAAGGGCGACGGCTGGCAGTTTGTCCAGGGCTCTCCCTTCAACCGACGTATCCACGCCAACACGCCCATTCGCCTGAGCGGCCCCGCTGCCGGTCATGAGTTGCTGCGCACCCAGGCCGACGCGACCGGCACCCGCGCACTGGGCACCTTCCAGAACTGCGCCAATGGCAAAACCCCGTGGGGCACCTACCTGACCTGCGAAGAAAACTTCACCGATTGCTTCGGCAGCTCCGACCCGAAGCAAGCGTTCGATGCCGCGCAAAAGCGCTATGGCGTGGTCGCGGCCAGCAAAGACATCAACTGGCACCAGCACGACCCGCGCTTCGATATGGCACTCAACCCCAACGAACTCAATCGCCACGGCTGGGTCGTTGAAATCGATCCGTTCGACCCGCTTTCAACACCGGTCAAACGCACCGCACTGGGCCGTTTCAAACACGAAAACGCCGCCCTGGCCGAAACCGGCGACGGCCGTGCCGTGGTGTACATGGGCGACGACGAGCGCGGCGAGTTCATCTACAAATTCATCAGCCGCGACAAGATCGACCACCAGAACCCCAAGGCCAATCGCGACCTGCTGGACCACGGCACGCTGTATGTGGCGCGCTTTGACGCTGGCGACAGCAACCCTGATCGCCCCAAGGGTCACGGTCAGTGGATTGAACTGACCCACGGCAAAAACGGCGTTGATGCCGCGAACGGCTTTGCCAGCCAGGCCGACGTGTTGATCCATGCACGCATGGCCGCCAGCGCCGTCGGCGCCACCCGCATGGACCGCCCGGAATGGATCGTGGTCAGCCCCAAGGACGGCCAGGTCTATTGCACCCTGACCAACAACGTCAAGCGCGGCGAAGACGGGCAACCGGTCGGCGGCCCCAATCCCCGTGAGAAAAACGTCTACGGGCAGATCCTGCGCTGGAAAGCGCGCAATGCCGATCACGGCTCAGACACCTTCGACTGGGACCTGTTCGTCGTGGCGGGCAATCCGGCCGTTCACGGTAAACAACCCAAGGGCGGCTCCGCCAATATCAACCCGCAGAACATGTTCAACAGCCCCGACGGCCTGGGATTCGATGACGCAGGGCGCCTGTGGATCCTGACCGACGGTGATGCCAGCAACAGCGGCGACTTTGCAGGCATGGGCAATAACCAGATGCTGTGCGCCGACCCGGTCAGCGGTGAAATCCGCCGTTTCATGGTTGGCCCGGTGGGCTGCGAAGTCACCGGTATCAGCTTCTCGCCCGACCACAAAACCCTGTTCGTGGGCATTCAGCACCCTGGCGAGAACGGCGGTTCCACCTTCCCCGAGCACCTGCCCAACGGCAAACCGCGCTCATCGGTCATGGCCATCAGTCGGGAAGACGGCGGTATCGTCGGCGCGTAAAAGCTTGAACCCGCTTTTGTGGGAGCGGGCTTGCCCGCGACAGTGTCGACGCGGTTTGCCTGATACACCGCAAGGACTGCATCGCGACCAAGCCCGCTCCCACAGGCCGGTGCATTAACCTGCCCTTCCATACCCCGGTCTGCGCTAACATGCATGGCCGGACGCGGCAGCCTGCTGCGCGCAGGAGTCAGCATGTCTCATCCGTTTGCAACACTTACCCCTGATCTGGTGCTCGACGCCGTCGAGAGCATCGGCTTCCTGAGCGACGCCCGTGTGCTCGCGCTCAACAGCTACGAAAATCGCGTGTACCAGGTAGGTATCGAAGACTCGGAACCGCTGATCGCCAAATTCTATCGACCGCAGCGCTGGACCAACGAAGCCATCCTCGAAGAACACCGTTTCACCTTCGAACTGGCCGAGCTTGATGTCCCGGTGGTCGCACCGATGATTCACAACGGTGAAAGCCTGTTCGAACACGCAGGTTTCCGCTTCACCCTGTTTCCACGCCGAGGTGGCCGCGCGCCAGAACCGGGCAATCTCGACCAGCTGTATCGCCTCGGGCAACTGCTCGGTCGCCTGCATGCCGTAGGCGCGACCAAGCCGTTCGAGCACCGCGAAGCACTGGGGGTGAAAAACTTCGGTCACGACTCGCTGACCACCCTGCTTGAAGGCAACTTCATTCCGCGCAGCCTGCTCCCGGCCTACGAGTCCGTCGCCCGCGACCTGCTCAAGCGGGTCGAAGACGTCTACGCCGCCACCCCCCACACCAACATCCGCATGCACGGCGATTGCCACCCCGGCAACATGATGTGCCGCGACGAAGTGTTCCATATCGTCGACCTCGACGATTGCCGCATGGGCCCTGCAGTGCAGGACCTGTGGATGATGCTGGCCGGGGATCGCCAGGAATGCCTGGGCCAGCTGTCAGAGCTGATGGACGGCTACAGCGAGTTCCATGACTTCAACCCCCGCGAACTGGCGCTGATCGAGCCGCTGCGCGCCTTGCGCCTGATGCACTACAGCGCCTGGCTGGCTCGGCGCTGGGACGACCCGGCCTTCCCCCACAGCTTCCCGTGGTTTGGCAGCGAGCGTTATTGGGGCGACCAGATCCTGGCATTGCGCGAGCAGCTTTCGGCATTGAATGAAGAGCCGCTGAAGCTGTTTTAAGAAAACCGGGTGAACACTGTAGTCGCTGCCGAAGGCTGCGAAGGGCTGCGAAGCAACCCGTTTTCCCGGGAGCGCCGGCCACCCCTCGCAGCCTTCGGCAGCGACTACAGAAAACGTCCCGCCTCACACAGGACACTCCTGCAAAACCTGCTTACACTCACAGCTTCTTCCGTGTCTGTTAGTTGCCTAAGCAAGGATTCTGCATGCAAGCCGCAAACCCGCGTCGCGGGTATATTTTAGGCCTCACGGCCTATGTCATCTGGGGCCTTTTCCCGCTCTACTTCAAACTGCTGGCCAGCGTTCCGGCTGCCGAAATCATCGTGAACCGGGTGCTCTGGTCCGCGTTGTTCGGTTCACTGTTGCTACTGGTGTGGAAACACCCCGGCTGGTGGCAGGAACTGCGCGACAACCCCAAGCGCATTGGCGTTTTGACCTTCAGTGGCCTGCTGATTGCCGCCAACTGGCTGACGTATGTGTGGGCCGTGAACAACGACCGCATGCTCGAAGCCAGCCTGGGGTACTACATCAACCCACTGGTCAACGTATTGCTCGGCATGTTGTTGCTGGGGGAACGCCTGCGCCGCCTGCAGTGGATTGCAGTGGGCCTGGCCGTTGTCGGTGTGGCACAACAGGTATGGCAAGTGGGCAGTCTGCCCTGGGTGTCCCTGGCGCTGGCACTGAGCTTCGGTTTTTACGGGCTGATCCGCAAACAGGCCCCGGTCAAGGCATTGCCGGGGCTCGTGGTCGAAACATGGATTCTGGTCCCGGTGGCCATCGTCTGGTTGCTGCTGCACCCCGAGGCCAACAGCGCCCATGCCGACTTCTGGAGCACCTCAGAGGCCTGGTTGCTGGTCGCCGCAGGCCCGGCCACGCTGATACCCCTGGTGTGTTTCAACGCCGCCGCACGGCATCTGCCCTACACAACCCTAGGCTTTATGCAGTACATCGCGCCGACGCTGGTCTTGATTCTGGCGGTATCGGTTTACGGCGAGCACTTGTCCGAAAGCACCTTGATCGCCTTTGCATTTATCTGGGCCGGCCTGGTGGTGTACAGCCTCGATGCCTGGTTCAGCCTGCGCAAGCGCAGCTGAACCGGCGACGTTACTCCTCGGTGCTGAACTTCAAATCCACCAGCAGCTCATCCGCCAGGGTTTCCAGACGTTTTTGCAGCACATCTAGGGACAAGGTCAGGGGCACCGCCAAAATGGCCTCGGCATGAAACAGCGGCTCGTTGCTCATCGGCGCGGGCCGCACGTCTGTCACCAGCCGCTCCAGGCTCACGCCCTGCTCCGTCAGCACCCGGGTGATGTCGCGCACAATGCCGGGGCGGTCGTTGCCCACCAGCTCCATGGCGATGGGCTTCCAGGTGCAGGACTGCTCGATGCCGCTTTCGGCAATCAACACCCGAATCCCTTCCTTGCCCAGATGCTGCAACGCATCGACCAGCTCATCGTGAGCTTCGGCGGGCACACCCACGCGCAGGATTCCGGCAAATTGCCCGGCCATGCGCGACATTCGACTCTCCAGCCAGTTACCGCCATGCTCGGCGATGCATTGAGCAATGCGCTCGACCTGCCCGGCCTTGTCCTGGGCAAACACCGTAATCACAAGATGGTTCATGGCGGGGGTCTCTCTTGTTGGGGGGATCGAATGAGTATAGGCCGCCATCAAATGCTCGTAGTCGCTGCCGAGGGCTGCGAAGCGGGTTGTGTCGCTCTATGGAAAACGGGTTGCTCCGCAACCCTTCGCAGCCTTCGGCAGCGACTACACAGATAAAACCCGATCGCTAAACATTAAATTGTGTACTGTTTTTAGAATTATCTGGAACAACCTGCATGTTTCTTGAGAACATCCTGTTCTTCTGCGTGACCGATAGCGTAAAAACGGTCGCAGAACGACGTGATTGGTCTGATTTTCACATCTGCAATTGATCATGTAGTATGCCTCGGCGACCACTACATAACTTGCAACATGGTCCGCCAAGGTGTCTGCTGTACCCCGTCCAACCCCGCCAGCATGAGCCACGCGGTGTTTTAAGAAGCGCTCCAGGCTTTAAATAAAAATGAGTGAGGCAAGCAATGACTGAACACGTTCACGTCGGTGGCCTGCAGGTCGCCAAAGTCCTGTTCGACTTCGTAAACAACGAAGCTATCCCCGGTACCGGCCTCACCGCCGATCAGTTCTGGGCCGGTGCCGACAAGGTCATCAATGACCTGGCACCCAAGAACAAAGCACTGCTCGCCAAACGCGATGATTTGCAGGCGCGGATCGACGCCTGGCACCAGGCTCAGGCCGGCAAGGCCCATGACGCCGTGGCTTATAAAGCCTTCCTCCAGGATATTGGGTATCTGCAGCCAGAAGCCGCAGATTTCCAGGCAACGACACAAAACGTCGATGACGAAATCGCCCGCATGGCAGGCCCGCAATTAGTCGTGCCGGTCATGAATGCGCGCTTCGCCCTCAACGCTTCGAACGCCCGCTGGGGCTCGCTGTACGACGCGCTGTACGGCACCGATGCCATCAGCGAAGCCGATGGCGCCACCAAGGGTCGCGGCTACAACAAGGTTCGCGGCGACAAGGTCATCGCCTTCGCCCGCGCCTTTCTCGACGAAGCCGCGCCTCTGGCCAGCGGCACTCACGTTGACTCCACCGGCTACGCCATCGTTGACGGCGCCTTGCAGGTCACCCTCAAGGGCGGCGCCAGCACCGGCCTGCGCGACACCGCGCAACTGATCGGCTACCACGGCTCAACCGCGGCACCGACCGCCGTGCTGCTCAAGCACAACGGCCTGCACTTCGAAATCCAGATCGATGCCGCAAGCCCTGTCGGCCAGACCGATGCCGCAGGCGTCAAAGACGTGCTGATGGAAGCGGCCCTGACCACCATCATGGACTGCGAAGACTCGGTTGCCGCCGTTGATGCCGATGACAAGGTGGTGATCTACCGCAACTGGCTGGGCCTGATGAAAGGCGACCTCAGCGAACAGGTGTCCAAGGGCGGCGAAACCTTCACCCGCACCATGAACCCGGACCGCGAGTACACCGCGCCAAATGGCGGTACCGTCAGCCTGCACGGCCGCTCGCTGTTGTTCGTACGCAACGTGGGTCACCTGATGACCATCGATGCGATCCTCGACAAGGACGGCAACGAAGTACCCGAAGGCATCCTCGACGGCCTGCTGACCAGCCTGGCCGCGATCCACAGCCTCAACGGCAAGGCCACGCGCAGCAACAGCCGCACCGGTTCGGTCTACATCGTCAAACCGAAGATGCACGGCGCTGAAGAAGCCGCGTTCACCAACGAGCTGTTCGGCCGTATCGAAGACGTACTCAAGTTGCCACGCAACACGCTCAAAGTCGGGATCATGGACGAAGAGCGGCGCACCACGATCAACCTCAAGGCGTGCATCAAGGCTGCCAGCGAGCGCGTGGTGTTCATCAACACCGGTTTCCTGGATCGTACTGGCGATGAGATTCATACCTCGATGGAAGCCGGGCCGATGGTGCGCAAGGCCGACATGAAAGCCGAGAAGTGGATTTCGGCCTACGAAAACAACAACGTCGATGTCGGCTTGAGCACTGGCCTGCAAGGCCGTGCGCAAATTGGCAAAGGCATGTGGGCCATGCCCGACCTGATGGCCGCGATGCTGGAGCAGAAAATCGCTCACCCGCTGGCCGGTGCCAACACCGCCTGGGTGCCATCGCCGACCGCCGCCGCCTTGCACGCGCTGCATTACCACAAGGTTGACGTGTTCGCCCGTCAGGCCGAACTGGCCAAGCGCGCCCCTGCGTCGGTGGACGATATCCTGACCATCCCGCTGGCAGTGAACCCCCAGTGGACGCCGGAACAGATCCAGAACGAACTGGACAACAACTCCCAGGGCATCCTGGGCTACGTGGTGCGCTGGATCGACCAGGGCGTAGGTTGTTCGAAGGTGCCGGATATTAACGACATCGGCCTGATGGAAGACCGTGCCACGCTGCGTATTTCCAGCCAGCACATCGCCAACTGGCTGCGTCATGGCATCGTCAGCGAAACCCAGGTCCTGGAAAGCCTCAAGCGCATGGCGCCTGTGGTCGATCGTCAAAACGCCAACGACGCGCTGTACCGTCCGCTGGCGCCAAACTTCGACAGCAACATCGCCTTCCAGGCGGCCATCGAACTGGTGATCGAAGGCACCCAGCAGCCAAACGGCTACACCGAGCCGGTACTGCACCGTCGTCGTCGCGAGTTCAAGGCCAAAAACGGCCTGTAACCCGTCACGATAAAAAAAGCCCCGAACATTCGGGGCTTTTTTTATTGCCTTGACCCACCTTCCCGCAGCAAGCCCTAGATCCCCAGTTCCTGACGGATCAGCTTGAGCAACTTGGCGGTATCAATCGGCTTGAGCAGAAAGTCCACCACATGCAGATGCATGGCATCGATGGCATCGCGCACACTCGCATCCCCCGACATGATGATAATCGGCAAGGTGGCCTGATCCGACTCGCGCACTTTGCGAATCAAGTGCAAGCCATCGTGGGGCAGCATGCGTAAATCGGTGATCATCAGGTTAATCGGCTTGTCCGATGCCAACAGCGCCAGCGCCTGCTCTTCATTGCTGGCCGTGAGGCTTTCGATTGCATTGAGTTCCAGAAGCTCCGCCAACAACTCCCGAGCCACTGGATCGTCCTCAACAATCAACACACATGATGAAGCCGAAGCAGGGGTCAGCATGACCTCTTTCAAGGCCTCACGTTCGGCGTCAGTCAAAATGTCGTGCTCAGTCATATGTTTCTCTAAAGCAAACTTGTCGGCGAAATATCCTAAGAGCGTAGTCGGTTATCCCTGACCATTTGCCAATGTGCACTTAGCCATTCGCATTTCCAAGCCTTGCAGTACAAATAATGTACAAAAACCTGTCCGCCTTTTTGAAAGCCGTCTCAGAACCCTGGCCCCATAGACTTACGTCCAATGGGCACCCGCGTGCAGACCGCCGAGCATGAGGGATAGAAGTACGCCATGGGGCGAAGCCCTGTCCGGTCATAACAACAACGGTTAACCACCAACAACGCGGTATCAGTAATGAGTAAATCGGATGCGTTTCTCCAGGCAGGGAAAACCGCGGTGCTACAGAACATTCACGGCACCATGCAGTTTTTGCAGCGATTCCCGCCCTTTAACCAAATGGAAAACACTCACCTGGCGTATCTGGTCGAGCAGTGCCAACTGCGCTTCTATGCCCCCGGCGAAAGCATCATCCGACCGACCGACGGCCCGGTGGAACACTTCTATATCGTCAAGCAGGGCCGTGTGGTGGGCGAGCGCACCCACGTGGGCCGCGAAGAAGCCCAGACCACCTTCGAGATCACCGCTGGCGAGTGCTTCCCGCTTGCCGCCTTGCTGGGCGAGCGCGCCACCCGCACTGAACACCGCGCGGCCGAAGACACGTTTTGCCTGCAACTGAACAAACTCGCATTTATCAAACTGTTTGGCCTGTCCGACGAGTTCCGCGACTTTGCCCTGCGTGGCGTCAGCAGCCTGCTCGACAAGGTCAATCAGCAGGTTCAGCAAAAAGCGGCTGAAACCCTGGGCACCCAATACTCGCTCAATACCCGCCTGGGCGAACTGGCCATGCGCCACCCTGTGACCTGTGCGCCCACCGTCTCGCTGCGCGAAGCCGTACGGCTGATGCACGAACAGCAAGTGGGCAGCATTGTGATCGTCGACGAACACAAATCGCCCCTGGGGATTTTCACCCTGCGCGACCTGCGTCAGGTGGTGGCCAATGGCATTGAGGATTTTGCGCAAGCCATCGAACTGCACATGACACCCGACCCGTTCTACCTGAGCCCGGATAACAGCGCCTTCGACGCCGCCATCGCCATGACCGAACGGCACATTGCCCACGTGTGCCTGGTCAAGGACCAGCGCCTGTGTGGCGTGGTGTCCGAACGCGATCTGTTCTCTCTGCAACGGGTCGATCTGGTCCATCTGGCGCGCACCATCCGCCACGCGCCACGGCTGGATACCCTGATCAACCTGCGCGGTGAAATCGGCCAACTGGTGGAGCGCATGCTGGCCCACGGTGCGTCCTCCACGCAGATCACCCACATCATCACCCAGCTCAACGACCACACCGTATGCCGGGTAATCGAACTGGTGCTGGCTGACAAGGGCGACCCCGGCGTACCGTTTACCTGGCTGTGTTTTGGCAGTGAAGGCCGACGCGAGCAAACCCTGCACACCGACCAGGACAACGGCATTCTGTTCGAGGCCAGGGATGACGCCCAGGCCGCCGAGATTCGCCAGCGCCTGCTACCCATCGCCCAGCAGATCAACCAGCACCTGGCAGCCTGCGGCTTCACCCTGTGCAAGGGCAACATCATGGCCGGCAACCCCGACCTGTGCCTGTCACGCGCCGAGTGGGCCCGCCGTTTTGCCGCATTTATCCGCGAAGCCACCCCTGAAAACCTGCTGGCCTCCGCCATTTATTTCGACCTGCGGGTGGTCTGGGGCGATGAACAGGGCTGTGAGCAACTGCGCCGCGGCATGCTTGGACAGGTCGCCGACAACCGTCTGTTCCAGCGCATGATGGCCGACAACGCACTGCGTCATCGCCCGCCCGTGGGGCGCTTTCGTGAGTTTGTGCTGGAACGCAAAGGCGGCGACAAGGCCACCCTCGACCTCAAGATCCAGGGCCTCACGCCTTTCGTTGACGGCGCGCGCTTGCTGGCGCTGGCCAACGGGGTCGAAGCCAACAATACCCTGGAACGTCTGCGCCAGCTGGTCACCCTGCACGTGATCGAGCCACTGGACGGGGCCGCCTATGAAGAGGCCTATCACTTCATCCAGCAAACCCGCATGCAGCAGCACCAGCTGCAAACCCGGGAAAACCGTGCGTACTCCAACCGCGTCGACCCTGACAGCCTCAACCAGCTGGACCGACGCATCCTGCGTGAAGCCCTGCGCCAGGCCCAGCGCCTGCAAAGCAGCCTGGCCCTGCGGTATCAGCTATGAGCCTGCTGTCATGGTTGTTGCCACGAAAAAAACCGGTGCTCAGCCTTGAGCAGCATCAGCGCCTGCTGCGACTGCCGACCGCCTGCGGGTTGAGCGAGACACCCATGCGCACGCAACGCTGGGTGGTGGTCGATCTGGAAACCACCGGCCTGAACCTCAATCGCGACCAAGTGCTGTCGATCGGTGCGGTGGTCATTGAGGACGGCGCCATTGACTTCAGCCAGGGGTTTGAACGCACCCTGCTGCGCCCCGACAACCCCTTGAGCCCCAGCATGTTGCTCCATGAGCTGGGGCCTGCCGCCATTGCCGCAGGCAGCGACCCGGTCGATGCCCTGCTCGACTTCATGGATTTTGTTGGCGACAGCCCGGTGCTGGCGTTCCATGCGCCGTTTGACCAGCACATGCTCGCCCGTGCCCTCAAGGACAGCCTGGGCTACCGCTTGCAGCATCCGTTTCTGGATGTGGCGGCACTGGCACCCATGCTTTGTCCCCAGGTGAATCTGCGCGAAGCCGGACTTGATCAATGGATCAACCACTTCAACCTGCAGGTCGAAGACCGCCACAACGCCAGCGCAGATGCCCTGGCCACCGCCGAACTGGCGTTGATCCTGTTCAACCGTGCCCGCACCCAAGGCATCGACACCCCCCAGGCCCTGCAACAGCGGCTGAACCAGTGGCAACGGCGCAAGCAGATGCACGGTTTTTAATCTGTGGGAGCGGGCTTGCTCGCGATTCAAACAACCCGGTCCATCAGACACACCGCAGCGATTTCATCGCGAGCAAGCCCGCTCCCACAAAAAATGGTTTTTACCCCTCCCGGTCTGCCATCCGATGAGCGTCAATTGCGTAGGACCATTCCCTCTGACACAATCGCGAATAATTATCGTTAGTTAAAACTTGCCGTCGGTGATGTCTTTGTCGTCAGTCCAAAACCCACACAGTGAGCTGGTTGGAGCGCTTTATCGCGACCATCGCGGCTGGCTGCTGGCGTGGTTGCGGCGTAACGTGGCCTGCCCGCAGCGGGCCGAAGACCTGAGTCAGGACACTTTTGTGCGCCTGCTCGGCCGCCCAGGACTGCAAGCCCCCCGCGAACCACGGGCATTGCTGGCGGCCATCGCCAAGGGCCTGCTGTTCGACTATTTTCGCCGCGCGGCACTGGAGCAGGCCTGGCTCAACGAGCTGATGCTGATCCCCGAGGCCGAACACCCCTCACCCGAAGCCCAGCACCTGATCCTTGAAGACCTCAGGGCCATCGATCGCCTGCTGGGCAAGCTGTCGAGCAAGTCCCGTGCAGCCTTCCTTCACAGCCGTCTGGATGGCCTGACCCACGCTGAAATCGCCGAACGCCTTGGCGTGTCTGTGCCCCGCGTACGCCAGTATCTGGCCCAGGGCATCCGCCAGTGCTATATCGCCTTGTATGGCGAACCGACATGAGCCAGGCCAACACCAAACCGGTTTCCTCTCAGGTGCTGGACGCCGCCATCGCCTGGCAGTTGTGCCTGGATTGCGGCAGCGGCAGTGCCGTGGAGCAGGCCGAATTTGCCAAGTGGTACAGCGCCAGCGAAGAACACGCCCGCGCGTGGCTGCAACTGGGCATGCTCGATCAGCGCTTCAGCACTACCAGCATCCCGGCGCGCAACGCCTTGCTCAATGCCCGCAACGGCGTACAGGGACAGGTGCGCAAAATCGGCAGTGGCCTGGCCAGTATCGCGCTGGTATGTGGGCTGGCCTTGTTCGCCGGTAAAAACTACCTGCCCATTGATTACTGGATGGCCGACCAGCGCACCGCCACCGGCGAACAACGCCAGTTGCGCCTGGCCGATGGCACGCTGCTCAACCTCAACACCCACAGCGCAGTCGATGTGCAGTTTGATGAAACGACCCGACGCATCATCCTGCAGGAAGGCGAGATCATGGTTGAGACCGGCCATGGCGACCCTCGACCGTTTATCGTGCAAACCCGCGACGGCAGCCTGCGCGCACTGGGCACACGGTTCATGGTCAAGGGCGAAGACGACGGCACGCGCCTGAGCGTGCTGCAATCGCGAGTCGAAGCACACCCTGAGAACAGCGCAGACCACATCATCTATAGCGAAGGCCAGCAGGTCCTGATGCGCCGCGACCGCCTGGGCCAGATGCTCACCCTCAGCCCGGGGGCAGACGCCTGGACGCGGGGCATGCTGGTGCTGGACAACGTGCGCCTGGCCGACATGGTCAGCGAACTCAGTCGCTATCACGTCGGCCATCTGGGCGTAGGCCCCGAAGTCGCCGACCTGCGCATCACCGGCAGCTTTCCACTGAACAACATCGAACGGTCGCTCAATGCCTTGCAGCCGACCTTGCCAGTGCGTATCGAGCAACGTACCCCGTGGTGGATCACCGTCAGCGCCAAACCGTCGGCGAACTGAATCTAAATTATTTTCAATCAGCCCTATCACTTTTCAACTCTCATCCGGCAGAGAGGCATCAGAAACATTTCCATTCAGGAACCCGCCGAATGTCCCGCTCCCTCGACACGTTGTTGCGCCCCAGCCTGTTAGCCATCGCCATCGCCCTCTGCGCCCCGTTGACCAGTACCGTTCTGGTTGCTGGCGAGCAGGCATCGTCTGCGCGCAGCTACAACCTGCCCGCCGGACCCTTGGCGGCCACCCTGAATCAGATCGCCAGCCAGGCCGGCATCACCCTGGCCATCGACTCGTCCTTGCTGGCGGGCAAAACTTCGGCGCCGGTCAAAGGTACGTTCGAGGCCACGACTGCATTGCGTGAAGCATTGCAGGGGAGCGGGTTGCAGCTGGTGCCCGGCACTGCTGGCAGCTTCACACTGATCGAAATCCCCCAGGGTGCGTTGGCCCTGGAGGCAACGACTATCTCTGGCCAGGGCAATTACGAAAGCGCCTGGGGCCCGGTTGATGGCTACCTGGCCCAGCGCACAGCGTCGGGCACCAAAACCGATACCTCTTTGGCAGAAGCTCCGCGCTCCATCTCCGTTGCCACACGCAGCCAGATGCAGGACAGGGCAGTGCAGAACCTGGATGACGCGGTGCGCTATATGCCCGGCGTTACGGCCAGCAGTTACGGCAGCGACAGCCGCTCGGAGTGGCTGAAGGTACGTGGTTTTGAACCGACCCAGTTTCTGGACGGCCTGCCGCTGCCCAAGGGTTCCTACACCATGCCCAAGCTGGAAACCTGGGACCTGGAGCGCGTAGCCCTGCTCCGTGGCCCGGCATCATCGGTTTACGGCCAGACACCTGCTGGCGGCTTGCTGGACATGGTCAGCCGTCGCCCGCAAGACACCCCAAGCCATGAAGTGCAGGTACAAGTCGGCAGCTACCAGCGCAAGCAGATCAGCTTCGACAGCACCGGCCCGATTGATGATGAAGGGCAATTCTTGTATCGAGTCAGCGGCGTGGTACGCGACAGCAACACTGCAATCGATCATAACGAAGACAAACGCTACAACATCGCGCCCAGCCTGACCTGGAACATCAACGAAGACACCAAGCTGACGTTCCTCAGCCAGTTCAATCGTGACGACACCGGCATCACCAGCCAGTTCTTGCCGATCCAGGGCACCAAAGTGGACTCACCAGCGGGCAAGGTGAAGTTTCACGAGAACCTGGGTGATCCAAAGTGGGAGTTCTACGACAAAACCTACTACGCACTCGGCTACGCCTTTGAGCACCGTTTTGATGATGTGTGGCAGTTCCGCCAGAACCTGCGCTACACCAAAAGTGATCTGTCCTTCCAGGGCATCACGGCAGGCGGTTATTACGGTTCGGTTGCCGACGACGGCACTCTGCAGCGCGGCGCCAATATCGTGAACGAGGACATCAGTCAATTCGCCGTGGATAACAACTTCCAGGCGGACTTCAACACCGGCACCCTCAAGCACACCGTACTGATCGGGCTCGACCACCAGCGCGTCAACACCAACTATAAATGGCAATACGGCGCTGCCCCGGCCAGCAACATAATCAACCCGATCTACGGGCAAGACTTCAGCAACGTCCAATACACCGCCTATAACGACTACAACCAGAAAACCCGTGATACCGGCCTCTACCTGCAAGACCAGATGGCGCTGGATAACTGGCGTTTGACCCTGGGCGGACGCCAGGACTGGCTGCACACCGACACCACGTTCTACAACGAAAACAACGCTCGCGACAAACGTGACGACAGCGCCTTCACCGGCAATGCCGCGCTGAGCTATGTGTTCGATTCAGGCTTCACACCTTACGTTTCCTATGCCGAATCGTTCCAGGCCGAGCCGGGTGGCTTTGGCGGCAAGGCCTTCAAACCCGGCACAGGCAAGCAATACGAAGTGGGTCTCAAGTACCAGCCACCCGGCACCGAGATGCTGTTCACGGCAGCCGTGTATGACCTGACCCGCAAAAACATTGTGCTCAGCGATACCCTGGGTGTCAGCCGACCACTGGGTGAAGCCAACGTACGCGGTGTAGAACTGGAGGCCGTGGGCAACGTCAACGACAACCTGAAGCTGACAGCCGCCTACACCTACGCCAACACCAAAATGACCAAGGTGTCCGACCCGCTGGACAAGAACCGTCCACTGCCACTGACGCCTGAACATCAGGCATCCATCTGGGCTGACTACACCTGGCACAAAGGCGTGCTGGATGGCTTCGGCGTGGGCTTTGGCGCTCGCTACATTGGTGAAACCGACAACATTGCGATCGGCAGCATGGCCTATGTGCCGGATGCTTCCTACGGGCACACCGATGCTTACACCGTCTACGACGCAGCCGTGCATTACGACCTCTCCAAGGTCAGTAAAACGCTCAAGGGTGCCACGGTCTCGGTTAATGCCAACAACGTATTCGACAAGGAATACCTGTCGACCTGCGACGGTTTCTACTGCTACTACGGCGATCGCCGCAACGTAATGGCCAGCGTCAACTACAAGTGGTAACCCGCCAAGGGACACCTGACTCCTGTGGGAATGGGCTTGCCCGCTCCCACAGAGGGTTTACGCATTCAGGATTTTCATGAAAAGCAAAACCATCCGCCGCTGGTCCTTTGTCCACACCTGGACCAGCCTGATTTGCACCGCGTTTTTGCTGATGCTGGCACTGACCGGTTTGCCGTTGATTTTTCACCATGAAATCGACCACCTGCTGGGCGATGCGCCGCAGGTCAAGGAACTGCCCGCCGACACCCCGACGCTCGACCTGCAACAACTGGTACGCGCCGCCGAAGCTCATCGGCCTGGCGAGGTCATGCAGTACTTCGGCTGGGAAGAAGACGAACCCAATGCCGCCCTCACGATCATGGCGGCCACCGCGGGCACCGAGCCCAACTCGTCCCACACCTTTATGCTCGATGCGCGCACCGGCGAGGCCATAGAGGTTCCGTCAGCCAATGGCGGGATCATGATGGTCATGCTGCGCCTTCACGTAGACATGTTCGCCGGGCTGCCCGGCAAGCTGCTGCTGGCCTTCATGGGTCTGCTGTTTGTGCTGGCGATCATCTCCGGCACGGTGCTGTATCTACCCTTCATGCGCCGCCACGAATTCGCGACGGTGCGCACCGACAAGTCCACCCGCTTGCGCTGGCTCGACCTGCACAACCTGCTTGGCGCCGTGACCCTGACCTGGGCCCTGGTGGTGGGCGTGACCGGCGTGATCAGCGCCTGCGCCGACCTGATCATCGCCGCCTGGCGCAATGACAGCCTCAGCGCCATGATCGAACCCTACCGCGAGGCCCCGCCCCTGACCCGTCTCGCCCCGGCCAGCCAACTGCTGGAGATCGCCGCAAAAGCCGCGCCCGACATGCGCCTGGACTTTATCGCCTTCCCCGGCACACGCTTCTCCAGCGAACACCATTACGCCGTGTTCATGAAAGGCAGCACGCACCTGACCTCGCACCTGCTGACACCGGTATTGATCGATGCCAGCACCCTTGCCGTCACTGCAGTGGCCGGACGGCCGTGGTACATGGATGCGATGGGCATGTCCCAGCCGCTGCACTTTGGCGACTACGGCGGCATGCCGATGAAAGTCCTCTGGGCAGCCCTCGACCTGCTGACCATCGTGGTGCTCGCCAGCGGCTTGTACCTGTGGTGGGTGCGTCGACGTGCGGCCAGGGAGAACGCTCGATGAGGCCGCGTCAGTCGAACTTCTGGAAGGTGTTTTCCATCCCGCTGGCCATTGGGCTTGTGAGCGTGACCGGATTGTTCAGCGCGCTACTGGGTGACGGCGCGTGGGACATCTTGAGCTGGATCGGGCTGGGGATCCCGGTGTGGATCAGTGTGCGCGGTTTGCTCAAGCGCTGAGCAGGCGGGAGCTGGCTTGCCTGCGATGCAATCGACTCGGTCTTGCAGTTAAAGCGCGTCGATACCATCGCGAGCAAGCCCGCTCCCACCTAAATCAGCAATCGGGCTTGTCTGCCGTGTAACGACGGGCCGGGTTCACCGCGGCACCAAACTCGCGCAGCGCCTTGGCGCCGATCAGCAACGGATAGTTGAAGCTGCTGCGATCGGTGAGGTTGACCTCCACGGTGCGCTTGACGTTACCCAGGCACATCTCCAGGTCGACCACCGGGCGCTTGGCACTTTCGGGGACTTCTTTCTCATCATCTTCATCGGCGCGGCTCTTGATTTTGCTGATGCGCGCCACTTTATGCTCGTACACCTTGCTGCTCGCGCCTTCGGTCGCCAGTTGGAAGCGGACCCACTCGTCACCATCACGGGTAAAGGTCTGAATGTTCTTGGCCGACAGCGACGCCGTCAGGGCACCGGTGTCCATCTTGGCTTTGAGGGTTTCACCAATTTCCGGCAACTTGATGTATTCGTAACGCCCGTACAGGGTCGGCTCGGCCGCCATCACCGGCAACGCCAATACAGACAGCAACACAAAAACAGACCTCATGCGGGCACTTCCTTTTAAAGAGAATACGGTGTGAAAGTTGCCAGCCTTAAACGCCCCAGGCGCTGCCCAGCTTGCTCAGCAGCGAAGTGCTGACGTTCTGGCCCTTGAAGTACTCCAGCAATACCGGGGCAAACTTGGCAACCATGCCGTCCTGCATGCCCAGGGCTGTGAATGCACTGTTCAACTGGTCGGTGTTGGCCACGTTGCTGACGGCGCTGGTCGCGGTCTCGGACACGCCACTGGATTTGCCCAGCAGGCCGCCCAACTGGCTCAACTGGCCCAGTGCACCGGCGCCAGCCAGTTTGTTGACGCCCGGCACTTGCTGGGTCAGTTCGGAATAGTCGCTGGAGGTCAGCTGGTTTTTCGCCAGGCTCAACATCGCGCCGATACCGCCCGCCGCCTGCTCAGGCTTTACACCCAGCTCGTTGACTTTGGTCAGCATTTGCACCGCTTGCGCCGACTTGTCGGTGGTCGCGCCATTGCCGTTGGCACCCTGCACTTGCGCCGCCACGTTGGCCACGTCGCTCAGGCTGAAACCTGCAAACACCGGGCTCGCTGCCACGGTCATCAATGTTGCCAGTGCCACGCCGCTCAACTTATTCATCGCTTCAACCTCCAGAACCAAAAAACCGCCTGCAATAGAGCGGTAAAACTATGTCTATGACCCAAAACCCCAGCAGATGTTCCCAGGTGCCACTATCGGATCAAACGGGCCGCAATCTTAATTGAAAACCGCTGCATCCGCTGTGCCCTTGCCTGCGTATACAGGACACAGAGGTGCCACATGATTGGAACAACCACACAGCCTGAACTAACCTCAACCGACGACTGGTCTGATGCCCTGACTGTGTTTGACGGGAGAGTGGCTATTTTAATTACCGATGCCGATGACCTTGCAACGCTCTTGGCCCAATGTTCACTGGGCAATCGCCGCGCCTTCGAAACCCTCTACCGCACCGTGGCACCGCGCCTGCACAGCGTGGCACTGCGCTGCATGGGCCGCAGCGACCTGGCGCAAGACGTGGTACAGGAAAGCTTTGTGCGCATCTGGCACAACGCCCCCCGCTATGAAGCTCACTTGTCGGCCCCTCTGACCTGGATGATCACCATCACTCGCAACCTGGCCATCGACCAGCTGCGCAAACATCGCGAACTGCCCTTGAGTGACCTGCAGCAAGACACCTTGGCCGATGAGAGTCCCAGCGCCCATGAGCAACTGGACAGCGCCCGGGCGGCCAGCGCCCTTGGCCATTGCCTTGAACGACTGGAAGGCATGCAGCGCCAGAGCATCACCATCGCCTATTTTCAGGGGCTGAGTGCCAGCGAACTGGCGCACACCCTTGATGCACCGCTGGGGTCGGTCAAATCCTGGATCCGCCGGGGCATGGAGCGACTGCGCAGGTGCCTTGAGTCATGAACTATCAAACCCCTGAACGGCGCCGTGCGCTGGCCGCCGATTACGCCATCGGCCTGATGCCGCCCACCGCCCGCAAACGTTTCGAAAACCTGCTGCTGGACGATACCGACCTGCGTAGCGAGCTGGCCCACTGGCAGAACCACCTCACCCAACTGACCGAGCCCCTGATCGAGCAACCTGTGCCCGAGCACGTGTGGCACGCCATCGTGGCGCGCATTGAACCGCAAACACTCCATGTACCGCCAAAGCGTGCGTTCTGGAACTGGCTGCGGTTGGGTGCGGTTGCCTGTTCGTTGCTGGTCGCCTTGACCGTGGGCCTGCTCTACAACCACGACAGCGTCCAGTACAAAGCAACTCTGCTCAGCGGCACCGCTCAGCCCGGCCTGAGGATCGAGGCCCACGCCGATTACCTGAAGGTTCGACCGCTTGAGCTGAGCGCGGTTGAGGCAGGACGCAGTCTGGAATTGTGGGCGATTCCGGTTGAGGGCAAACCGGTGTCCCTGGGGCTGATCCCCGCGGATGGCGATGGTCGGATAGCCCTGAGCCAGAGCCAGCAGCAATTGATCAGGGTTCCGGTGGTACTGGCGGTGAGTCTTGAGCCGCAGGGCGGCTCACCAACCGGGCAGCCAACCGGCCCCGTGTTGTATCAGGGGCCGCTGGCGACACTGTAAACCAACCTGTAGTCGCTGCCGCAGGCTGCGATAAGGGCCTCAGGCCCTTCAAGGCAGGATCGCTGCGCAATCCATCGCAGCCTGCGGCAGCGACTACACAGTCAGTTGTGGCTTTTAAGCCTTGCTGAACATCCGGTGCGGATCGATCACAAACTTCTTCGGCACACCGGCATCGAACTCGCCATAGCCCCGTGGTGCCTCGTCCAGGCTGATCACCTCAACGCCCACGATATCGGCGATCTTGATCCGGTCCCACATGATGGCCTGCATCAGTTGGCGGTTGTATTTCATGACCGGGGTCTGCCCGGTATGGAAGCTGTGGGATTTGGCCCAGCCCAGACCAAAGCGGATGCTCAGGCTGCCCATTTTCGCGGCTGCATCGACGGCACCCGGATCTTCGGTGACGTACAGCCCCGGAATACCGATTTTGCCCGCCACCCGCACCACGCCCATCAGTGAGTTGAGCACCGTGGCCGGCGCCTCGTGTTTCACCCCGTCATGCCCGTGACCCCGGGCTTCAAAGCCCACGGCATCGACGGCGCAATCCACTTCCGGCTCGCCCAGCAGCTCGGCAATCTGTTCGTGCAATGGCGTGTCTTTGGACAGGTCGGCAATTTCAAACCCCTGTGCCTTGGCGTGAGCCAGGCGAATCGGATTCACGTCACCCACGATCACGACCGCAGCGCCCAGCAAACGCGCCGAAGCCGCCGCGGCCAGGCCTACGGGGCCGGCGCCTGCGATATAGACCGTACTGCCGGGGCCAACACCTGCGGTGACAGCACCGTGATAGCCGGTTGGCAGGATGTCGGAGAGGCACGTCAGGTCACGAATCTTTTCCATCGACGCGTCACGATAAGGCAGCTTGAGCAGGTTGAAATCGGCATAAGGCACCAATACATATTCAGCCTGACCGCCGACCCAATCGCCCATGTCCACATACCCATAGGCACCGCCGGGACGGGCCGGGTTGACGGTCAGACAGACGCCGGTGTTTTGCTCCTTGCAACTGCGGCAACGCCCGCACGCCACGTTGAACGGCACCGATACCAGGTCGCCGACTTTCAGATGCTCCACATCGCGCCCGGCCTCGATCACCTCGCCAGTGATCTCATGGCCCAGCACCAGCCCGGTTTGCGCCGTGGTACGGCCACGCACCATATGCTGATCGGAGCCACAGATGTTGGTCGATACCACACGCAGGATCACGCCGTGGTGGATGGGCTTGCCTTGAGGGTTTTGCATCTTCGGGAAAGGAATGCTTTGCACTTCAACCTGGCCATTGCCCAGGTACACCACACCGCGATTGTCAGCCATCGTATTCACCCTTGTTGTTATTGGAGAGATTACTTGCTGCAGCCAGCTTAGAACGTGCCGCGCCCCTACAGCACCACCGTACGACCTCCATTTAGGAAAACGCGCCGCTCTATGTGATAGCCCACACCGCGAGCCAGCGTCTGGGCCTCGATGTCGCGGCCCTTGGCGATCAGGTCTTCGGGATAGTGGCTGTGGTCGACCACTTCCACGCCCTGGGCAATGATCGGGCCTTCGTCCAGGTCGTTATTGATGTAGTGCGCCGTAGCGCCCACCAGCTTGACGCCCTTTTCGTAGGCCTGGTGGTAGGGCTTGGCGCCCTTGAAACCGGGCAGCAGGGAGTGGTGAATATTGATCGCCTTGCCGTCGAGCTTGCGACACAGCTCAGGAGACAGCACTTGCATGTAACGGGCGAGGATCACCAGTTCGGCGCCAGTGTCTTCGATCACCTGCCACACCTTTGCTTCTTGCGCCGGTTTGTTGAGCGGATCCAGAGCGAAGTGGTGGTAAGGGATGCCGTGCCAGCTTGCCAGCGGCTCCAGGTCGGGGTGATTGGACACCACGGCCACCACGTCCATCGACAACTGGCCGATGCGCTGGCGATAGAGCAGGTCATTGAGGCAGTGATCGGCCTTGGACACCATGATCAGCACTTTGGGCCGGTGATGGGGTGGCGTCAGTTCGAACGTCATGCCGAACGCCTGGCCACGCTCGGCCAGGCCTGCGCGAAAGGCGTGCTCGTCAAACCTGTCGGGCTGACGAAACTCCACGCGAATAAAGAATCGCGCCGAGCGCTGATCGTCGAAGGAATGGTGCTCGGTGACGTAGCAACTGTGCTCGAACAGATAACGCGTGACCGCATCCACCGTGCCCAGCAGGCTCGGGCAGTCCGCGGTGAGAATCCAGGTATCGGGCGCGCGGCTCATGGGGTGCTCCTTGATGGGTATTGGAACGCACACGACCTGTGTGGGAGCGGGCTTGCTCGCGCTGCAAACAACACGGTACATCCGGATGACCGTGGTGCTGCAATCGCGAGCAAGCCCGCTCCCACAGAGGCGCAGGCAGGATCATATTTACGCTTCGACGTTCAGCCCGTACTCCGCTGCTGCATCCTGCAACCATAACCACCAGTAGTCCGAAAAGCTGCGGCGGATAAGCAGCTCCCATGTGTCTTCAGCCGTGTGGCGAATCACCAGCTGCGACTTGGCGAACACGGTGCCCACCGCCTTGCCCACCGGGAAGTTGTCCGGATGGACGTCATAGCTGGTGGACTTCATCAGCACTTCGCGCACCTTTGGCCCGCTCAGTTCCAGCAGTTGTTGCCCGCCGCTGACGTTGACCACCGAGATATGCAGCCCGGCCAGTGCTGCACGCAACGCTTGCTCCACGGCGAATTCCTGGCCTCCGGGTACGATCAGCAACCACTCATCCGGCCCCATCCATTGCAACGATGTCTCGTCTTTGGCCACCAGGCTCAGGGCCACCGGCAATTCCAGGCCCAGGGCCTTGTGCACGCCTTCGGCAAAGGCCGGGTCTTTGGCGTCGCCGCGAAGGGTCAAATGGCCCAGCAGTTTTTTCTCGCGCACGGTCACGCCAGGGTTTTTGCGGCCCTTGCCGATCAGGCCCGCGAGATTGGCCTGGTGTAACGATGACTCGGCTTTGGCGCCCGAGTCCGGGCGCTGTTGGTATACGTTGGCTGTGGTCATGGGTCACCCGCTCAATTCTGTGTAGTTTGGTCTGCCGTCATCGCGGGCAAGCCCGCTGCCACAGGTGTCACTCAAATATTCTGGCGCTCGCCTTTCGGGTCGAAGAACACCGAAGAAACGATTTCAGCCTCGATCACGCTGCCGTCGGCCTGGGGCGAAAACACACGTTCGCCGATGCGCTTCAAGCCGCCCTTGACCACACCCATTGCAAACGAATAACCCAGTGAGTTGTGGGCATAGCTGGAGGTCACGTGACCCACCATCGTCATCGGGATTGCCTGCTTGGGATCGAACACCAGCTGCGCGCCCTCAGGCAGCCACTTGGTCGGATCTACCGGCTTGAGGCCCACCAGCTGTTTGCGTTGTTCACGCACGCAGTCTTCGCGGTTCATGCCACGCCAGCCGAGCCACGAGAACGGCTTGGTACGACCCACACACCAGCCCATGTTCAAGTCGTCCGGGGTCATGGACCCGTCGGTGTCCTGGCCGACAATGATGAAACCCTTCTCGGCCCGCAGCACGTGCATGGTCTCGGTGCCATAGGGGGTGAGGTTGTATTGCTTGCCCGCCTCGACGATTTTTTCCAGCACGCCCATCGCGTAGTCCGCCTGGATATTGACCTCGTACGACAGCTCACCCGTAAACGAGATGCGGAACACCCGCGCCGGAACACCGCCTACCAGCCCTTCTTTCCAGGTCATGAACGGGAACGCTTCACGGTCCAGATCGATATCCGTGACTTCGCTCAGCAGCTTGCGGCTGTTGGGCCCGGACAGGGTCAGCGTCGCGTAGTGGTCGGTCACGGAAGTGAAGTACACCTTCAGTTCAGGCCATTCGGTCTGCTGGTAGATTTCCAGCCATTGCAGTACCCGTGCTGCGCCACCGGTGGTGGTGGTCATGACAAAGTGATTGTCGGCCAGACAGGCCGTTACGCCGTCGTCGAACACCATGCCGTCTTCTTTGCACATCAGGCCGTAGCGAGCCTTGCCCACATCGAGCTTGGTCCAGGCGTTGGTGTAAATGCGGTTAAGGAATTCCCGCGCATCCGGGCCCTGAATGTCGATTTTGCCCAGGGTGGAGGCATCGAGAATACCGACGCTGTCACGCACCGCCTGGCACTCGCGCTTGACCGCTGTGTGCAGGTCTTCGCCATTACGCGGGAAGTACCACGGACGCTTCCATTGGCCCACATCTTCAAACTCGGCACCCTGCTTGACGTGCCAGGCTTGCAGCGCGGTGTAACGCACCGGTTCGAAAATATGCCCGCAATGGCGACCCGCCACGGCGCCGAACGTCACCGGCGTGTAGTTGGGGCGGAACATGGTGGTGCCCATCTGCGGGATGGTTACATTCAGCGAGCGTGCGGCGATGGCCAGCCCGTTGACGTTGCCCAGCTTGCCCTGATCGGTACCGAAGCCCAGCGCGGTGTAGCGTTTTACGTGTTCGACCGACTCGAAACCTTCACGGGTTGCCAGTTCGATGGCCGCGGCGGTGACGTCGTTCTGCAGGTCGACAAATTGTTTGGGCGCCCGTGCAGTGCCCTTTTCATGGGGCACGTGAAACAGTGCCAGTGTTGGCTCCTGGTGCTGGTTCAGGGCTTTGGGCAACACGCCCTCTACCGCTTTGAAGCCGGCCTCGCTGGCAGCACGCACGCCCCCTTCGAACCCATCGGCCAGGCTGTCGCCCAGCCCGTAGACACCGTTGATGCCGCCCACGCACACCCGTTTTTGCGGTGCTTCGCCGGGTACGAAACCCAGAATATCTTCGCGCCAGGTGGGTTTGCCGCCCAGGTGCGAGGCCAGATGCACCACCGGGCTGTAACCGCCCGAAGTGGCAACCAGATCGCATTCCAGCCATTCGCCGGGGCTGGCGACACTGTTGGTTTTAAGGTCAATCGCGGCCACACGGGCACCGGTCACGTGTTTGCTGCCACGGGTTTCGATCACCGCGCTGGCGGTCAGAATACGGATGCCCTTGGCCCGCGCCGCTTCTACCAGTGCGCCGCGAGGGTTGCTGCGCGCATCGGCGACAGCCACCACTTGCTGGCCTGCATCGATCCAGTCCAGAGCAACGCGGTAGGCGTGGTCATTGTTGGTACTGAGCACCAGTTTTTTACCCGGTGCCACGCCGTAACGGCGCACGTAAGTCGACACTGCGCCCGCCAGCATATTGCCCGGCACGTCGTTGTTGCCGTACACCAATGGCCGCTCGCAGGCGCCGGTCGCCAGGACTACACGCTTGGCCCGAACCCGGTGAATGCGCTGACGAACCTGGCCAATCGGTGCGCGATCACCCAGATGGTCGGTGAGGCGCTCGTGGATGGTCAGGAAGTTGTGGTCGTGATAGCCGTTGACTGTCGCCCGAGGCAAAAGCGTCACGCCCGGCAATGCCTTGAGTTCAGCGATGACTTTAGCAACCCATTCCATCGCCGGTTTGCCGTCCAGGCTTTCGCGGCTGTCGAGCAGGCTGCCGCCAAACTCTTCCTGCTCATCGGCCACGATCACCCGCGCGCCGCTGCGTGCTGCAGCCAGTGCCGCCGCCAGGCCTGAAGGCCCTGCGCCGACGATCAGTACGTCGCAGTGATGGTTCATGTAGTCGTAGGTGTCGGGGTCGTTCTGGGTCGGCGAACGGCCCAGGCCTGCCGCCTTGCGGATGTACTTCTCGTACGTCATCCAGAACGATTGCGGGTACATGAACGTTTTGTAGTAGAAGCCCGGCGGCATCAGCTTGCCGCCAACCTTGCCCAGGATCCCCATCACATCATTGTTGACGTTGGGCCAGCCGTTGGTGCTGGTGGCAACCAGGCCCTGGTACAACGCCTGCTGCGTAGCGCGCACGTTAGGAATCTGGGTCGCTTCGGTGGCGCCGATCTGCAGCACCGCGTTGGGCTCTTCGGCACCGGCGGCATAAATGCCCCGAGGCCGGGAATATTTAAAGCTGCGACCAATGACGTCGACACCATTGGCCAGCAGCGCTGCGGCCAGGCTGTCGCCCTCGTAGCCTTTGTATTGTTGACCGTTGAAGGTAAAGGTCAGCACTTTGCTGCGGTCTACGCGGCCGCCATTAGGCAAGCGATGGGTCTGGCTCATACCTTTTCTCCCTGCTCGCGGGTGGCCGTGGTGATCAGTGGTGCCGCCTGTTCAGTGAACTGCGGCTGGGTGCCAATCAGGTAGGTTTCAAGAATTTCGTAGGTCACGGTGTTGCGCGTGGCGTTGAAGAACTGGCGGCAACCGGCGACGTGGTTCCACAGTTCGTGGTGCAGGCCGCGAGGGTTGTCGCGAAAGAACAGGTAGTCGCCCCACTCGGCGTCGGTGCAGGCCGCGGGGTCCAGCGGGCGCGGGATGTGCGCCTGGCCGCTGGCATGGAATTCCTCTTCGGAGCGCAGTTCGCCGCAATGGGGACAGAAGATATGAAGCATGAGTGTTTCTCCTGTTAGTGGGCGACAGCGGCAGCGCCGTGTTCGTCGATCAGGGCGCCGGTGTGGAACCGGTCAATGGAAAACGGTGCAGCCAATGGGTGCATCTCGCCCTTGGCCAGACTGGCGGCAAACACGTTGCCCGAGCCCGGCGTGGCCTTGAAGCCACCCGTACCCCAGCCGCAGTTGAAGAACAGATTCGGCACCGGGGTCTTGGAGATGATCGGGCAAGCATCGGGAGTGGTGTCGACGATGCCGCCCCACTGGCGGTTCATGCGCACGCGGGACAACACCGGGAACATTTCCACAATGGCCTGAATCGTGTGTTCGATCACCGGGTACGAACCGCGCTGACCGTAGCCGTTGTAGCCGTCGATCCCGGCACCGATCACCAGGTCGCCCTTGTCGGACTGGCTGATGTAGCCGTGAACCGCGTTGGACATGATCACGCTGTCGATGATTGGCTTGATCGGCTCCGACACCAGCGCTTGCAGCGGGTGGGATTCAATCGGCAGGCGGAAACCGGCCTGACGGGCCATGTGCCCGGAGTTACCGGCCGTCACCACGCCTACGCGCTTGGCACCGATAAAACCCTTGCTGGTTTCAACGCCGATGCACACGCCGTTTTCCTTGCGAAAACCGAGCACTTCGGTTTGCTGGATCAGGTCTACACCCAGCGCATCCGCAGCCCGGGCAAAACCCCAGGCCACGGCATCGTGACGGGCCACACCGCCACGGCGCTGTACGGTGGCGCCGATAATCGGGTAACGGGTATTTTTTGAGCAATCGAGGTACGGGATCTCGTCCGCCACTTGCTTGGCGTCAAGCAGTTCACCATCCACGCCGTTGAGGCGGTTGGCGCTGACCCGGCGCTCCGAGTCACGTATGTCTTGCAAGGTATGGCACAGGTTGTAGACACCGCGCTGGGAGAACATGACGTTGTAGTTCAAGTCCTGGGACAAGCCTTCCCAAAGCTTCATCGCGTGTTCGTACAGGTGCGCCGACTCGTCCCACAAATAGTTGGAACGCACGATGGTGGTGTTGCGCGCCGTGTTGCCGCCGCCCAGCCAGCCCTTCTCGACCACGGCCACGTTGGTGATGCCGTGCTCCTTGGCCAGATAGTAGGCAGTGGCCAGCCCGTGGCCGCCACCGCCGACGATGACCACGTCGTAGACCTTTTTAGGGGTCGGCGTGCGCCACATCTTCTGCCAGTTTTCATGGTGGCTGAGGGAGTGTTTGAAGAGGCCGAAGCCTGAATACCGTTGCATAGGGTTTACTCCAAAAACGCGCTCAGCGATAAACCGGGAAGTCTTTGCACAGCGAGGTCACCTGGCGTGCCACGTCGGCCTCGATATCGGCATCGCCGAGGTGATCGAGGATGTCGCAGATCCAGCCCGCCAGTTCCGTGCACTGCGCCACTTTGAAACCGCGCGTGGTCACTGCCGGGGTACCGATGCGCAGGCCCGACGTCACGAACGGTGATTGCGGGTCATTGGGCACCGCATTTTTATTGACCGTGATATGAGCACGGCCCAGGGCTGCGTCGGCGTCTTTGCCGGTCAGGCCCTGACGGATCAGGCTGAGCAGGAACAGATGGTTGTCGGTGCCGCCCGAGACCACGTCGAAGCCACGCTTGATAAACACTTCGGCCATCGCCTGAGCGTTGTCGATGACCTGCTTTTGATAGGTCTTGAAGCCCGGCTCCAGGGCTTCTTTAAAGCACACCGCCTTGGCCGCGATCACATGCATCAGCGGACCGCCCTGGCCACCGGGGAACACGGCCGAGTTGAGTTTCTTTTCCAGGGCTTCGTTGGACTTGGCCAGGATCAACCCGCCGCGGGGGCCGCGCAGGGTTTTGTGGGTGGTGGTGGTGACCACGTCAGCGTAGGGCAGCGGGTTGGGGTACAGCCCCGCCGCGACCAGGCCGGCCACGTGGGCCATGTCGACAAACAGGTAGGCACCCACCTTGTCGGCAATCTGGCGAAAGCGCGGAAAGTCGAGGAATTTGGAGTAAGCCGAGAAGCCGGCAATGATCATCTTTGGCTGATGCTCAACGGCCAGACGTTCTACTTCGTCGTAGTCGATCAGCCCGGTGGTGGTGTCGATGCCGTACTGCACGGCGTTGTACAACTTGCCGGAGAAGCTGACGCTGGCGCCGTGGGTCAAGTGCCCGCCGTGGGCCAGGCTCATGCCCAGCACGGTGTCACCGGCATTGAGCAACGCCAGGTACACGGCCGCATTCGCCTGGCTGCCGGAGTGAGGTTGCACGTTGGCATAATCGGCGCCGAACAGTTGTTTGGCGCGGTCGATGGCCAGCTGCTCGACTTTATCCACATGTTCGCAGCCGCCGTAATAGCGCTTGCCCGGATAGCCTTCGGCGTACTTGTTGGTCAGGCCGCTGCCTTGGGCCTCCATCACACGCTGGCTGGTGTAGTTCTCGGAGGCAATCAGCTCGATGTGATCTTCCTGGCGCTGATCTTCGGCATTCATGGCCGCTAACAAGGCATCGTCGTAACCCTGGATCTGATCCTGCTTGCTGAACATTGCGTGTCTCCCAGCGCCAGCGCGCCTTTGGTCTCGGTGGGGCGTATGCCCTTTGAGCCAGATGGTAGAGCTGGCGCAGGCAGATCAAATGCCTATGGACGCCACGCAATGGTGCGTTTACGACATGGTTTCGCATAACCCTGTAGGAGCGGGCTTGCTCGCGATACTGGCGGCGCGGTTTGTCTGGCAAACCCGGGCGATGCCACCGCGAGCGAGCCCCCTCCCACACTTTTATTACGGGACTTTGAGCTATTCTTTTGTAAGGGTTTTCCGCACTTTGAGTCGTGCCTGTGCACCCGACAAAATCTTGGATAAAGTGCACGACACAATTCGACCAAGGAACCGGGAAATGACTGACAAGAGCCAACAATTCGCCAGCGACAACTACTCCGGTATCTGCCCTGAAGTCTGGACCGCCATGGAACTGGCCAACCACGGTCATCAACGCTCTTATGGCGATGACGAGTGGACCCTGCGCGCTGCCAACGACTTTCGCAAACTGTTCGAAACCGACTGCGAAGTCTATTTTGCCTTCAACGGTACTGCGGCCAACTCCCTGGCCCTGTCATCGTTGTGCCAGAGTTTCCACAGCGTGATCTGCTCCGAGACCGCCCACGTCGAGACCGACGAATGCGGCGCGCCTGAATTCTTTTCCAACGGCTCCAAGCTGCTGATCGCCCGCACTGAAAACGGCAAGATCACCCCCGAATCGATCCGCGAAATCGCCCTCAAGCGCAAAGACATCCACTATCCAAAGCCGCGAGTGGTGACCATCACCCAGGCCACGGAAGTCGGCAGCGTGTACCGCCCTGAAGAAATTCGTGCCATCAGCGACACCTGCAAGGAGCTGGGCCTGTTGCTGCACATGGACGGTGCCCGCTTCTCCAACGCATGCGCCTTCCTCGGCTGCACGCCCGCAGAGCTGAGCTGGAAAGCCGGTGTGGATGTACTGTGCTTTGGCGGGACCAAAAATGGCATGGCGGTGGGTGAAGCGATTCTGTTCTTCGACCACACCCTGTCGGTGGACTTCGACTACCGCTGCAAACAGGCCGGTCAACTGGCGTCGAAGATGCGCTTTTTGTCGGCACCCTGGGTGGGCTTGCTGGAAAACGACGCATGGCTCAAACACTCACGCCACGCCAACCACTGCGCGCAGTTGCTGAGCCAGTTGGTGAGTGACATTCCGGGGGTTGAACTGATGTTCCCCGTGGAAGCCAATGGCGTGTTCCTGCAACTGTCGGAACCGGCCGTGGCTGCGCTGACCGCCAAGGGCTGGCGCTTCTATACCTTTATCGGCAAAGGCGGCGCACGTTTCATGTGTTCCTGGGACACCGAAGAGGCACGGGTACGGGAACTGGCGGCGGATATTCGCGAAGTGATGGCGGGGTAAAAACAGCCTGATTCCCTGTAGTCGCTGCCGAAGGCTGCGATAAGGTCCGCAGGACCTTCAGCCTTGGGCAGCGACTACAGAGTATTGCGAAGTGTCAGGATTGCCCTAACGTTCGCTCAATCACATCGACCGTGGCGCTGACTTGCTCTTGATAACGGTCGAGTTCCTGTTTGTGGCTCAGTTGCAGCTCAATCTGCTTGGAACACAGATTCAGCGCTGCCAGCACCAACAGCTTGTCCCCGATCAGGCTCGGGTACTTTCTTTTCGTTTCGGCCAGGGCGGCTTTCAACATGACCGTGGCCGCCATCAGGGTCTTTTGCTCCCCCTCCGGCGCTTTGATCGTGTAGTCGTTACCCAAAATCGAGACGACATTTACTCCGTCTCTGTCCACGCTCATGCGCTGACAGGGCTCGCGCGCTCAACCAGTGCCTGAATGCGGGCTGCGGTTGCGCCTTGTTTCTCTTCCTGTTCCATCAGGGTCAGTTGCAGGCTTTCGTTTTCGTCTTTGGCCAGAGCCAGTTCAGCGCTCAGCTGTTCGTTGGCGTCCAGCAGTTCTTGCTTTTGCTGAACCAGGTCGCTGACCAGTTGTTCCAGTTTGCTAAGGGATGACTCAATCATGGTGGTGTTCTCAAGCAGTTTCGGAGGGCGCGTACGATAAAGAAAAGTCACCGCCTAAGCTAGCGGCGACCTTGCTTTACCCGCCTTAAAGACTGCCTATTTGCTACTCAGTTCCCCGCCCGGTGACCCAGAGGCACGTTTCAAGGGGTAAAAACCACCCACGACCTGCTTTCACCGGCAGTGAAATGTGCCCTTGATCACGCTGCAACACGACACACCATGGCCATCGAAAACAAACCCTATCTATCCAAGTGCGCAACTTGTTGCACACTTGGATAAAGACCACTTGCTTATTTACCGCTACTAATCAAGCCGTTATTAACCTGTAGAAAGTGCGCAACTTCTTGCGCACTTTATAAAATAATTCAAATAATTTAAATAAACTTCAGCCCTCTGAATTTATACAAGCCATTGATAAACATGAATTTTTATATAGATTAAACAAATCTTGATATATAGCCAGGCACTTCAACAACAAATAACCATCGGTCATACTCTTTGACCCACAGGCTTTCAATGCCCTTATTTAAACTCCCACCCCGAAGGTCATTGCATGTTCGTACCGGCCAACACGGCACACTTCTCGCTGCACATTCCCGATATCCGCAACGACTTCAAAGTGCTCGGCTTTGAAGGATTTGAAGCCATTAGCCAACTCTACGAAATCAACATTGAACTGGTCAGTGAAAACCCAGACATCAATCTTGAATCATTGCTCAGCCTGCCTGCCTTTTTGCAATTTGGCCTCAACGGCGAAGGCATACACGGGCGCATCGAAGATGTTTGCGTGGGCGAATCCGGCAAGCGCCTGACCCACTATCACTTGACCCTGGTCCCCGCACTCCACTATTTGCAGTTCAGCTACGACCAGCGAATCTTCCAACACCACAGCGTGCCGCAGATCATCGCAAAAGTCCTGCAAGGCCATGGTATTCAGGCTGACGCATTTAGCTTTAATGTCCGCACCAGCCCTGTGCGCGAGTACTGCACTCAATACGGCGAAAGCAATTATTCATTCCTGCAACGCCTGTGTGCCGAAGACGGTATTGCCTGGCATCACCAGCATACGAAAGACGGCCACCTGCTGGTATTCACTGACAGCCAGGCCTATTTTCCTGCGCTGGGCGAAACGCCCTACCAGCAAGGCACCGGAAACGTCGCCGATTACCCGGTGGTTGAGCAGTTTTCCCAACGTTTCAGTACCCGCACCAGCACGGTTACCCGTCGTGATTACGACCTGAACCGGCCAAGCCTGCTGATCGAAAATGCCTTCACCGCCAAGTTCACCCCCGCGCTGGAGGATTACCACTACCCGGTACTGATCAGTACCGAAAAGCGCGGCCAACAGTTGGCCCAGCAAGCCCTCGAACGCCATCGAACCGACTACCAACTGGCCGAAGGCAAAAGCGATCAGCCCACGTTGCGCAGTGGCCACTTGTTCACCCTGAGCGAACACCCGCGCAAAGCCTGCAACGACCTGTGGCTATTGCTCAGCGTGAACCACGAAGGCAAGCAGCCCCAGGCGCTGGAAGAATCGATCACCAGCGATGCAACACCCGCTGACGGCTTCACCCAGGGCTACCGCAACACGTTCAGTGCGATACCGTGGGACGTGTTCTTCCGCCCACCCCTGCCACCCGCCCGCGCGCCACTGGTCGCGCAAACCGCCCGCGTGACCGGCCCCCAAGGTCAAGAGATCTATTGCGACGAGCTAGGACGGGTAAAGATTGAACTGCCCTGGGACCGAGCTGAACTCAACAGCGAAAAAAGCAGCTGCTGGGTCAGGGTTTCATCCAGCTGGGCCGGGGAAAACTTCGGCGCCGTGACGATCCCGCGCATCGGCATGGAAGTGGTCATCAGCTACGTCGAAGGCGACCCCGACAAACCGCTGATCACCGGTTGCGTCCCCAATAAGACCAACCCGATGCCTTACCCGTTACCGGCGCACAAAACCAAAACCGTGCTGCGCAGCCAAAGCTCGCCACACACCGGTGGCTATAACGAACTGTTGATCGAAGACCGTGCAGGCCAGGAAAAAATCTACCTGCGGGCCCAACGTGACCTTGAGCAGGTAATCCTCAACAACAGCGACACCACCATTGGCAACGACCGCCGCGAGCACATCACCCGAGACAGCCACAGCCTGATCGAACACGACCGCTTCGAGCAGGTCGACCGCAACAGCTCCAGCCTGATTGAAGGCGACGAACTGCACACCACCCAGGGCCTGCGCAACACTGTGATCGGCGGCAACGAGCTGTTGTCCATCCGAGGTAACAGCAGCACCACGGCCGATGGCTCACTGGTGATACAGGCAACCAGCCAGGCACACCTCAGCGCCGCCAACGTAGTGATCGATGCAGGCATGAGCCTCACGCTGGCAGCGGGCGGCCAACACATCGTCATCAGTGCCGGCGGTATTTTCAGCAGCCAACCCATCGTCGTGGGCGGCGCACCGGCGGTGGGAATAGGGGCCATGCCTGCGGCTTCGGTGGTTCCGGTAGTGGCGGGTGCGTGGGGGATGCCTTCATTGCCTGCGCAAAAAACAGCCGTGAGGCAGGCCACGCAACAGGTCACCTCTATTTGTGCGGTGTGTCAGAAGCTTGAGGAGTCGAAGGTATGAGTCAGGCGTACCTGTTACTTGATCGCACCCAAATCGACAATCTGGCGCACCGGTTGTTCGAGGTCGCGCCCGGCGTGCAATTGCATTCCCTGTATCAACGCACCGCCTACAGCGCGCTGGATGAAGTCAGCCCAGTACTGGTCCCAGTGACGCCCAACAGCCCTCTGGCTCACACCTTTACCGAGCAGTGGAGCGCCACGGCGGGGATCTGGCTGGAATCACTGGCTGATGAAAAAACCGTAGTCGAGCATGTGCGCAGCCTCGTCCATGCCCGCGTCCAGGGCGAGGTCACGGTGTTATTCCGTTTCTACGACCCCCGGATTACCGCCTTGTGGCTAGCCGACTTGCCTGCCCATGAGCGCGCCCCCTTGATGGGGCCAATACAACTAATACGACTGGCGCACTCAGTAATTCATCAGGCCCAACCTGATCAGCCCGCAGCGCGGTATGCAGACACGCCCTGGCTGCGTCTGCCCGCAGAACAACTGGATCACTTGAACAGTGCCAAGCAACAGGGCTTTACCCGGCGCTTGATCGAACATTGCGACACTTACTTCCCCGACTATCTGCAAGGTCAGGACATGACCGCAGAACAATGGGTCGCCCACTGCATAAACACTGCCGAGCGATACGGCTACAGCGCCGCCGATGAGATTTTTTTGTGGGCGCGTTTTCAAGCGGTGCTGGGGACGGACTTTCCTCAAGGCCCGGCCCATGGTGCTTATCGCCTGATACTGGCTGAGCCCGGCGTAACCCCCGAACAACGTCTGGATAACCTGAACACCGAGCTGACGTACCAGTTGCTCACCAATAAGGAACCCCGTGCATGAGCGCTCAAAAACTGGCCATGATCGATAACGCCGCGCAGGCCGAACGCGCCGCCAGGGCCCAGCCTCACGTCGATGTCAAAAGCCCTCTGACGCCATGCCCGGCTCACCAGCCCGAAGTGTTCGTGGTGCCCGTGCGCTACGCCCTGGCGCAGGAACAAGCCACTCACCCCTGCTGTTCCCCCAGCGTGACCACCCAAAGCCACCCCATGGCCGCCCGGCGTCTTCGGGCCGGCTTTTTGTATATCTGGCAGGAAAAAGGCCCGCTCCAGCGCTATGCCGTGTCGTCCGACGGCAGGTTTCAGGCGCAGGCGCTTGAGGACGACTCCACCCTCTTGCTTAAAGGCACTCTAACAGGGCTGACGCTGAACAAAATCCATGACGCCTGGATGCTCTACAGCGAGTTCCCACTCAACCCGCAACACTGCGCCTTGCTCAGCGAAAAACCCGCCAAACGCAGTGCGCACATGCGCCATGTGGCCTTGCGCACCGTGGCCAACGAGCTGCAAGCCGAACACTGTCCGCCCCTGGAAAACGCCACCGAGGTGATGGCTGAACTCATCCCCGACACCTACGCCCAATCGATGAAGGCCTATCAAAAAGCCGGAGGCGATGACACCCAGGCGTTGGGCGCAACCGTGATGAAAGACCCCACCAAGGCCAACATCAAGGCTTACACCGATGCCATGCACCGCGCCCGGGAGCGCGAAAAAATCATCGCCCAATACCCCGATGCGTCCGACCAGGCACCCGGCGAGTGGAGTGCCGAGCCGTGGGACGGCCAGGGCACCCAGACCTGGCTGGAGGCCGCCACGGCTGAGGCCAGGGCGCTTTACCCGGTATTCGTGTGCCTGGACGACGACCTGGGGGTGCTGCGCGACATCAACCATGAGCAGGAACGGGTTGAATCGAGCCACGAACAATGGGTGGGCGACAATAACCTGCGCTTGAACATCGGCGGCTTTATTCGAAGCCTGATCACCGAAGAGGGTGCTGAGGTGGCGAGCACCCTGAGCTACCGGTACAAGGATCGGGACATCCGCCTCACGCCCGAGCAGGGCACGGTCATGCTAGACGCCCAGCAGCAACTGGACGAAGCACTCAAGATCGAAACCCGGGACCGCCAGTATGGTGGCCTGCCTAGCAGAGCCGAAGTGACCGCCCGTAATGCCCGTATCGAACGTATCGTAGAGCCCGTACGGGCCTTCATTCCGCCCGACCTGTACACCGACGTGCAGGCGTTGGTGCATCAATACCGCGCCGAAAAACAGTCCAACCTCGACAACGACCCCTTCAGCGCCAAGGTCAGCGAGTACATTGACTTGCCGGCCATGAACACCTGGCTCGACACCACCGCACCGGCCCATTACCAACACGTCGAACAGCGCCACAACGCCTTGTTTGCCGACCGAGGCCAATACCTCACACGCTCCCACAGCGGCACCTGGTTCGTCGATTACTACGACGTTGAAAGCCGCCAGTGGCTCACCGAACTGGCCACCGGCTGCCTGAGCGCCCAATGCACCCGGGCCAAGGGTGCAGAGCAATATGCCGACTACGTGCGCGCCCCCGACGAAGGCGCGCTCAAACACCTGTTCCACGCCTGGACGCCTTCGATCGATGCGGGCATTGTCGGCACCGGTCGCCTGGGGGAAATACTGGCGGCTTTGGGCTCTGAAAACCGCGAGGCAACCCGTCAGCTGTTTGCCCCCCTGAGCGCCGTGATTGCCAACGACATCGCCGCCATGGCCCGCGACGCCCAGGGGCCCTGGAGCGTACTGGTCAACCGGTTGGCGGCGGCGCTGCTGGTCCTCAAGGGTGACACCACCTTGAGCAGCGCCTGGGTGGGTATCTTCGTCGCCGCACGCCTGGGCAGCGATGCGCGCTTGCAGGCCGTGACCCACGCGGGGAGGCAGATGTGGACCCTGCTGGGAGAAAAAGCCGAGGGCCTCAACCACTGGGTCAAGGCCACGGGACACGCCATCGGCGCCGGGCGCATGGAACGCGTGACCAACTCCCCGCTGATCAGCAACAGCGGCGGCGTGGTGCCATTGGCGGCGTTGCTGCTCAACACGCTCAATGCGAACAACTACTTGAGCCAGGCCGCAGCGCTGGAAGGGATGGATGATCAGCGGGTTAACGACACGGTGTCGGCTTCGCTGTATGCCTCGGCGGCGTTGGTGGCGGTGGTTGATAGTCAGGTTAGGAAGGGGTTGGGGATAAAAACAGTGGGCAAGGGCCAAGCAATGGCTCCGACTCTTACATTGTTTGGGGGGGTGATTTGGGGGTTGTCGGCATACGCTGCAGCAAATGAATTCAAATCACTGCAAAGACAGATAGAAAGTGCCCAAACACATATCGATCCCTGGCTGGAGATGCGCCAAACGGTCGTAGGAGGGCAAGTAATTGCTTATGGGGCTCAGGCACTACTGGGTTTCGGTCTAACCGCCCGAGTACTGGCACGCTTTATCGAAGTAGAAGTCGCCATCATGCGTTACACGCTGTACATGGGCCCACTGAACTGGATTATTGCCGCACTGGGCGTGTTGTACCTGATCAGTTGGTTCTTTCAGCAAACCCCGGTGCAAAACTTCCTCAATTTCTGCTGCTGGTCCAAAGCACGGGCCAGGAATTTAGAGCCCATCCCCGCCAAAGCCCAGCAAGAAGAACTGAACTGGCTATACGGCATCTTGTACAGCCCCCGCGTCAGCATGCAAAGCAGTTCCGAGACAGGCGGTTCCAATGGTCCATCTGGGCTGTCCTTCGTCAGCTCCATCAATGCCCTGACCATCGACTTGCCGGGAGCAGAACCGGGTACCGCCTATCTTGAATTGAGCATGATGGGCGATCCAGTGGACTCCCAAGCCTACCGTTACCTGATCAAAAACAGCCCTCACAATAACTACAAACCCCCTCGCCCATGGCGTGACATGACGCCTCATTGGCTGCCCAGTAGCGAGTGCCAATGGATACCGTTCCAGGAAGGCCAAGGCTTGCGCCTGAGTGGCCCGTTTAAAACTCTGTCGAACGTATTAAGGTAAGCGCTCCATAAACCCCACCAACTTAAAGATGGGTAACGCGCTGAACGAGCCCCATGAAAGACAGGACACCGTTTCCCCCTTACGATAAGGGATAGGCAAACGGTTATGTTTATGACTAACAGCAACGATAAGAGTGGGAAGCTTTTGGGCCAGGAGCGGCGGCGCCGCTGGAGCCCGGAGCAAAAGCTGGCCATGGTTCGCGAGTGCCTTGAGCCAGGACAAAGCGTGTCGGTGGTGGCTCGGCGCAACGGTATCAATGCCAATCAGCTGTTCCTGTGGCGCAAGCTTTATCAGGAAGGCAGCCTGTCGGCGGTCAGTGCCGGTGAGTCGGTGGTGCCTGCCTCCGAGCTGAGCGATGCGCTCAAGCAGATACGTGAACTGCAACGGATGCTGGGCAAGAAAACGATGGAAGCGGAAATCCTCAAAGAAGCCGTGGAGATCGCCCGGTCGCGAAAATGGATTGCGCACTCACCCTTGTTGCCGGGGGACGACCAGTGAAACTGGTCAGCGAATGTCTCGGTGTGGCGCGCTCGCAATTAACGGTTCGAATCAAGCAATCGGTATCGCCCAAGACACGGCGAAGCAGGCCTGTGAACGACGCTGAGTTGGTGGCCGAAATCAAGCAACAGGTCAGCGAACTGCCCAGCTATGGCTACCGTCGGGTCTGGGGATTGCTGCGTCGTGCACGTGAAAAGCGGTCGCTACCCGCGATCAACGTGAAACGGGTTTACCGGGTCATGCGTGATCACAACTTGCTGCTGGAGCGCCGAATCAAACAGCCCGGCGTGCCGCGTCGGCACGAAGGCCGTATTGCCGTGCAAACCAGCGATACACGTTGGTGCTCGGACGGCTTTGAGTTCCGCTGTGAGGACGGCGCCAAACTGAGCGTGACCTTCGCCCTGGACTGCTGTGATCGCGAAGCCATCGGCTGGGTCGCCAGCCCGACCGGGTACAGCGGCGATGATATCCGCGACTTGATGCTGGAAAGTGTGGAAAAGCGCTTTGGTGATCAACTGCCTGCAACGCCAGTGCAGTGGCTCAGCGACAACGGCTCGGCGTACACCGCCGAACAGACGCGTCTGTTTGCTCGACAGATCGGCTTGCAGCCGGTGACCACCCCAGTGCGCAGCCCACAGAGTAACGGCATGGCAGAGAGCTTCGTGAAGACAATCAAGCGTGACTACGTGGCACACATGCCCAAGCCGGATCGAGAAACGGCGTTGAGTAACCTGGCAATTGCCTTCGAGCATTACAACGAGCAGCATCCGCACAGCGCCTTGAACTACCGTTCACCGAGGGAGTTCAGGCGCTTGGCGGCAGCATCAATTTAACGGGGAGTTGGTGTCCGGTTTTGTAGGGGCAAGTCCACGCGCCTAGTTAGGCGACACCAGCGAGCAGTTCCACGGCAACAGCGCTTCGTAATCTTCAACCGAGGTCGCCAGTGGCAGCCGTTCTAATGCGTGGCGCAGCCACGCATAGGGCTCTTGGCCGTTGGCTTTGGCAGTCTCGACCAAGCTGTAAAGTTGAGCACTGGCCGTCGCGCCTTTGGGGGTGTCGCTAAACAACCAGTTCTTTCTTCCGATGACGAAGGGCCTGATCGCACGCTCGGCGAGGTTGTTGTCGATCGGCAAATAGCCTTCCTCGGCGTACCGTTCCAGTTTGTTCCAGTTACTCGCCAGATAGCCGATGGCCTTGCCCAAGGCGTTCTGAGACGTAACTTGTGGCTGCGTCTTTTCCATCCAGCTTTTTAACTGAGCCAGCACTGGCAGACTCCGATCATGACGGCCAGTTTTACGATCGTCGTCGCACGCATCCTTCAGATCACGCTCTACACCATAGAGTTTGTTGATCAGGTTCAGCGCGATGTCAGCACGTCCCGTCTTGCCTTTCGGCTGTACTTTTTGGGCTTCAACAAACTTGCGCCTTGCGTGCGCCCAGCAGCCCAAACGTTCGACTCCGGTCTGCGCGCCCAACGCGTTATAACCGGCGTAATCATCGGTCATCACATAGCCACGATAACCATCGAGCAGGCGTGTCGGCACCTCCTGCGCGCGGCTGGTGGAGTAGTCAAAAAGGATCACTGGTTTATCTGGCGGGCCGCCGGTTTGCACCCACATCCAGGACTGGCTGCTTGGGTCTCGGTCAGGCTCTTTCAACACCTGTACCCGTGTTTCATCGCAGTGGACAACACGGCTGCCCAACAGGCTATCGTGCATTAAATTCAGCAGCGGCTGAAAGTGTTCACCGCACTGGATAACCCAGCGTGCCAACGTCTGACGCGGGATATCGACACCATGGCGGCCCAAGACTTTTTCGAAACGGTGAAGCGGTAGTCCATCGACGTACTTGGTGGTCAGCAGCATCGCCAGAACACTTGGGCTGGCCATGCTTTTTTCAATCAGTTGAGCCGGCTTGTCAGCAGTGACCGGCGCCATCTCGCAGTCGCGGCAACCGTAAACTTTGCGAACGTGTCTGATCACACGGATCTGCATCGGCACGATTTCAAGCTGCTCGCTGACTTCTTCGCCAATAGTGTGTTTGCGGCAGCCGCAGACGCACGTCAGTTCATGTTCGGGAAGTTCGTGGATAATCTCGATGCGCGGCAGATCGGCGGGCAGTGGCTTGCGTTTGCCGCGGCGCTTGATCGGGGCAACGACTTCTTCATCTGAGGCTTCGTCCACAGGCTCGACAACGCTTTCTACTTCATTGAAGAGGGCCAGTTGCGGCGTTGCCGCATCAGCTGTTTGCTCGGACTTACGTCCGAACAGACGCTGAAGCAGGAGGGCATTTTGTTCTTCTAGCCGAACAATCTTGCCCTTATCCAACTGACGCTCGTCGAGCATCTGCCCAAGCATTTGCTTGAGCAGAACGGGATCATCTGGAAGATTTTCGGGCAAGGAATTCATGCCCTGGATTATACCGAATCAGGCTACGAATCGCGGCGTCAAAACTTGATGAGGACGGTTGCGCCAGAGGTCAAAGCCATCGAGCATCCAGTTGAGTTCCTGGACGGTCAGAACGATCGCCTCGTCGGTGGCGTCCGGTGATGTTTTGAATCGTTCGGACTCGAGGCGCTTGAGCCAAAGGCAGAAGCCGTTGCGCTCCCAATACAATATCTTCACTCGGTTGCGGGGCTTGTTGAGGAAAACGAAAAGCACAGGGTCGAATACTGCGACTTTAATATCCAGCTCGACCAGCGCAGCCAAGCCGTCGATGGATTTTCGGAAGTCCACCGGCTTGGGGTACAGATACACTTTTTCGACTTTGGCATCGGGTCGCATCATGGCGAGCTGGCTCCTGAGGGAATCGGGAGCACAGCATCCGGGATCAGCTAAGCGCTTTGAATGTGGGGTTTATGGAGCGCTTACGTATTAAGCACGTCGCCAGCCACTATTTCGCTTCGTTTGCGCTATCGCACACCCTTGATTGCCATGCTGGGCGCTCACAACTTTGTCGGTGGCGAACGGGGTGTTGCTTTTACCCTCACCAACAACGACGGGGTGATAGCCCTGCGTAGCGACCCGACTCCCGAACTGGATCGAGTGCCAACCTACGCCCTCGGCAAGGGCCATCCCGGCGCTATATACCTGCAACCTAAGGACAAGCCATGAGTACGCCACCGGCGGGAACCACCAAGAAACGGTTTTTTTCACGCGATGACTACTTGGCGCCATTGCCCATTCCGACGGGAGAAAAACCGGAAGACGTTCTAAACACCATTTGGCGCAAGAACGATGTATTTATTGATATAGGGAACTACAGCATTGGTGCTGCTGCCATGACAATATGGGTTGGAGTGATACTTTTTACGGGGCTCGCTTATATATTTAACGACGTCGACGCTCTAGTTTTGGGGAGTTGTATTATGGCAATTCCTATTTACTGGCTTATCCAAGGCCTATTTCGCGAAGTCCCTCTTCCCGTACGCTTTAACCGTCAACGCCGAGAAGTCTGCGTACCGATGGAAGACGGCGACTATTGGATTGTGCCTTGGGAAAGTGTCACCGCCGCCGCCACTCAACACTCATCGACAAGTCAGGCGGGTAAAAATACGATGGGTTTGTTAATTATCGGTTTTGAAAACCCCGACCCGCACGCTAAAGAAGACAACAAACACTTCTCTTTCGGCTTCAATTGCGGCGGCGGCACGACGGCGATGGCCCTGTGGGAATGCACGCGCAGTTATATGGAAATTGGCCCGGACGCTGTACCTGACAGCCGAGTGGGTAATGCGCCCTATGAAAAAACACAGATCGGTTCAATCATCACTGATTTGCGCAAAGGAAACCTGCTGGGTGTTTTATGGGGGATCTTTTGCATCACGATTTTAGGAACCTATCTCGCAGAGAAATTACAAAACCTGAAATTGTCCTATCCACCCGACCTCACCCACCCCGACATCATCGAATGGTCAAAACCCCTCCCGCCGGAACAATGGGCCAAACGCTCCCCGGAACTTGAACACGCCATCGCCAAACGCGAAGCCGAACTCGCCGCGCTGGCGGTGCAAGAAACAGCATGAACCAGCAAACCAGCACGTTCCTGGCCACTGTTTCGCTTCGTTTGCGCTATCGCACACCCTTGATTGCCATGCTGGGCGCTCACAACTTTGTCGGTGGCGAACGGGGCGTTGCTTTTACCCTCACCAACAACGACGGGGTGATAGCCCTGCGTAACGACCCGACCCCCGAACTGGATCGAGTGCCAACCTACTCCCTTGGTAAGGGATATCCCGGCGCCATTTACCTGCAACCCAAGGACAAGCCATGAGCACGCCACCGGCTGGAACCACCAAAAAACGGATTTTTTCGCGTGATGATTATTTGGCGCCATTGCCTATTCCGACAGGCAGAAAACCTTCAGATGTGCTCAATACCATTTGGCGCAAGAACGATGTGTTTATTGATATTGGAAACTACAGCATTGGGTCGGCAGTGATGACGATTTGGCCGTTGGTAATGCTGTTTCTTTCTATGGCCTATATTTTCAATGACTATGGCGCATTGGTATTAGGAGCGTGTATTACAGTTATACCTATTTGCTTTGTCATCCAAGGCCTCTTCCGCGAAGTCCCCCTTCCCGTACGCTTCAATCGTCAACGCCGAGAAGTCTGCGTACCGATGGAAGACGGCGACTATTGGATTGTGCCCTGGGAAAGTGTCACCGCCGCCGCCACTCAACACTCATCGACAAGCCAGGCGGGTAAAAACACGATGGGTTTATTGATCGTTGGTTTCGAAAACCCGGCCCCCTTGGCCAAGGAAGGCAATAAACACTTTTACTTCGCCTTCAATTGCGGTGGCGGCACCACGGCGATGGCGCTGTGGGAGTGCATGCGCAGTTATATGGAAATTGGGCCTGATGCTGTTGAAGATCAAACAGCACGCTTCGATAGATCCAAAGGTATATGGGCGACCTATTTGGACGATCTCATAAAAGGTGCGAAGTTGAGAGGCTGGCCAGTAACAATCTTGTGGGAAGGCTTTTGCGGGATTTTCATCTTCAACACACTACTGATTGACGTGCTTGAACGCTGGAAACTGAACCCGCCACCCGACCTCCCTTACCCCGACATCATCGAATGGTCAAAACCCCTCCCGCCGGAACAATGGGCCAAACGCTCTCCGGAACTTGAACAGGCCATCGCCAAGCGCGAGGCCGAACTCGCCGCGCTGGCGGTGCAAGAAACAGCATGAACTCGCTAAACCAAACCATCGGGGCGCTAACCGCTTGCACAGCAATCGTCGCCCTGCTGCCTTGAATGCACCTTAAAACTCGATCCGCACATCGCCCTTGGGCACGCTGCAGCACGACAAAATATAGCCTTCGGCAACGTCTTCGTCGGTGATGCCGCCGTTGTGGTCCATCTCGACTTCGCCGCCCAGCTTGAGCACCTTGCAGGTGCCGCAAATCCCCATGCCGCACGCCTTGGGAATCAGCAGCCCCAGCTTGGCCGCCGCAGCATGCACGGTTTCGGCCGGGCCCACGCGGATGCTCTTGCCCGACGCGGTAAATTCCACCTGATTCAAATCCGCCAGGTCCAGCTCCGGCGCCTCGGCCGCCTGCTCGGCTTGCTCCACCGCATCGGCCCTGGCTTCGGGCGGCGTCGCACCAAAGGACTCCTCGTGATACCGGCTCATGTCAAAGCCGTTGTTCTCCAGCAGGCGCTTGACCGCATTCATGTAAGGCGTAGGCCCGCAGCAGAACACCTCGCGCTCCATGAAGTCGGGCGCCATCAGCTCAAGCATTTTGTGGTTCAGATAGCCGCGATACCCGGCCCACGGCTCACCCAACCCGTGTTTTTCACAGATCAGGTGCAGGCTGAAGTTGTCGATGCGCGAAGCCATGTGTTCCAGCTCGCGGTGATAAATGATGTCTTTGGGCGAACGGGCGCTGTGGATAAACACCATGTCGACATTGGCGTTGGTGTCGTAAAACCACCGCGCCATCGACATGACCGGGGTAATCCCGACGCCGCCGCTCAGGTACAGCACCTTGGGGCTCGGTGCATCAATGGCGTTGAACAGCCCGACCGGCCCGTGTACGGCCAGTTCCTGGCCTTCCTGCAGGTTGTCGTGCAGCCAGTTGGACACCCGCCCGCCCGGTACACGCTTGATCGTCACCGAAAAGCTGTAGGGCACCGAAGGCGAGCTGGAGATAGTGTACGAGCGCATCACCGGGTCGCCATCGATTTCCAGCTCCAGGGTGACGAACTGCCCCGGCTTGAAAAAGAACAGAATCGGCTGGTCGGCCATAAAACAGAAGGTGCGCACGTCCCAGGTTTCCTGAATGACTTTGACGCATCGCACGATGTGTCGGCCGTTGGCCCAGGTCTGGGTGGTTACAGGGTTCAGAAAGCTGTTGGACATGCGTTTCTCCACGGCCGACAACCGGCCTCTTGCTGGCGATTCTGCGCATGCCCCGAGGCGGCCATTTATCTATTCGCGACATTCACATGCTTATGGCGACCAGCCCCTGAAAACAGGGGCTCGCGCGTCGGGAACAGATTTGGCCATGTCGCCCGCAGATAAGGCATCGCAACACTTCGAACGCACACTCAGCGCCACACACTACCGTAAATGCTTTGCCTTGCGTCGCACCCCTGATCAGCCACTTTTAGGCCACATACGATGGCCATGAGGATTACAACGATGGACGTCACCGCAAACCTGAGCCTGGGCGATCCACTGGAACCCGCACGCAAGGCCACCGCCGAGATGTTGCAGAACCGCGAACGCACGTTTTCGCTGCCGCAGCCGTTTTACAACGACGAGCGGCTGTTCGACATCGACATGCAGGAGATCTTCCAGAAAGAGTGGCTGATTGCAGGCATGACCTGCGAGATCCCGGCCAAGGGCAACTTTCTGACCCTGCAAATAGGCAAGAACCCGATCATCGTGATTCGCGGCGCCGAAGGCCAGGTGCATGCCTTTCATAACGTGTGCCGCCATCGCGGCTCACGGTTGTGCACCAGCGAAAAGGGCAAGGTTGCCAAGCTGGTGTGCCATTACCACCAGTGGACCTACGAACTGGACGGGCGCCTGCTGTTTGCCGGCACCGAGATGGGCGCCGATTTCGACATGAAGCAATACGGCCTCAAGCCGGTAAACGTCAAAACCGCGGGCGGCTACATCTTTATCAGCCTGGCCGAGAACCCGCCTGCCATCGACGAGTTCCTGGCCACGCTGAACCACTACATGGAACCCTACGACATGGAAAACACCAAGGTGGCGATTCAGACCACCCTGGTGGAAAAAGCCAACTGGAAGCTGGTGCTGGAAAACAACCGCGAGTGCTATCACTGCAACGCGTCCCACCCCGAACTGCTCAAGACCCTGCTGGAGTGGGACGACGTCACCGATCCACGGGCCGATCAGGCATTCAAGGATCACGTAGCCGCGTCGGCTGCTGCCTGGGACGCAGAAAAGATTCCTTATGCACACGCCAGTTTCGGCCTGCGTAACCGTATTGTGCGCATGCCGCTGCTCAAGGGCACCGTGTCCATGACCCTGGATGGCAAGCAAGGCTGCGCAAAACTCATGGGACGGATCAAAAACCCGGACCTGGGCTCGATGCGCATCCTGCACCTGCCGCACTCGTGGAACCACTGCATGGGCGATCACATCATTGTGTTTACCGTGTGGCCGATCAGCGCGCAGGAAACCATAGTCACCACCAAATGGCTGGTCCACAAGGATGCGGTTGAGGGCGTGGATTACGACGTGGAACGCATGCGCAAGGTCTGGGACGCCACCAACGACCAGGACCGCCGGCTGGCCGAAGAGAACCAGCGCGGCATCAACTCAATCGCCTACCAGCCGGGGCCTTACTCCAAGACCTACGAGTTTGGCGTGGTGAACTTTATCGACTGGTACAGCGAGCGGCTGCTGAACAACCTGGGGGCGGCGCCAGCGCCGTACCTCAAGGGCATAGTTGCCCAATAGACACCCACCTGTGGAAGCAGAGGTGGCTAGCTGGAAAACGGCCAGAGCATCAAATACGCCTCACCCGTCACGCGGATCAGCGGGTGGGGTGTGACCTGACAGGTTTTGACGATCTCGAAACCATGGCGCTCATAAAACCGGCGGGCACCCGTGTTCGCCGCATAGTCGATCAGGCTCAAGCCCGTCAGGCCCAGTTCGGCGCAGCGCTCCCTGGCGTGCTGCAGGAATCGGGCTCCCAGCCCAAGACTTCGCCAGCCCTCGTGCAGGGCCAGGCTCGAGATGTACAGCGTGTCCGGGATTTCCATGTCCGCATAAGGCGCCAACACCGGATCGGTCTCAGCCACGGCATCAGGGTCGTGATGCATCACAAAGCTGTGCATCATGCCAATCACCTGGCCCTCGGCCTCGGCAATCAGGCAGTTTTCATAGGAAAAAATAACGCCTTCGCGTGCGTAACGCATTTCACCCACGTCCAGCAGCGCCTGCCCCGGTTGTGCGATCAGGCTCCAGATATAGTCGGCACATCCTTCGGACGAAATTTGAAACAGGCGAGCAATCTCCCGCGCATCGGCGCGCTCGGCCGGACGAAATAAAACGCTCATTTTCTGTACTCCACAGGACTTTGGGCGCCCTTTTTAGCCCGGCCTCATCCAGGGCTACAAGGCCACGGCGGGCCACCTGTATAACCAGATATTGCCACTCAATGATCAATTTTTGACCAACAGTCTGCAGGCCATGCATTCAAAGGCCTACAGCCCTTCACCAACATCTTGTCCACAGGCACACCCACAGCAATTGTGGGGAAGTGGACAAGTTATGCCCGAATGATCAATTGATCGTTTTTTGTACAGAGCACTGTAAGCCACGTAACACGTGGCCTGTAGCCAGCCGCGAACACCTTATCCACATATCCACCAACAGAGATTGTGCGCAACTTATGCACCGCCTCGTTTCACTGTGGAAAACCCCTTAAGGCTCCGATTATTCAAGGGTTTAACAACCAGACGGTGGATAAAGCAATGAATTGGGTGTTTTTTGATCAGAAGCCTGTAAGCCACGGTTTGTATGGGTCTTAGACGACAGCAAACAACTTATCCACATAAGCGCTAACAGACTTTGTGGGCAAGTATCAGCGCACCACGCCTTCTTCAACCAGCAGCTTCAAAATAGCCTGGGCACCCTCTTCGGCACTCACACCCTTGAGTACTTGCCCGGAGCCGCCAACGGCCTTGGCTGTGGCTGCTTTCATGCGATCTGCGCCACTTTTGGCCTTGATCACTTTCAAGCGCTTGGGCCGCGGCTTGGCAGGTTGCAGCACACCCTTTGTGGATAACTCATCCACCGTGACTTCAACCACTTCAGCGTTGACCAGCCCCCGGGTGGCGGGGCCATAAGCGCTTTGCCGGGCCTTGGGGGCGGCGTTATCCACAGTGATCACAAACGGCAGCCGTACTTGCAACCGACGACGCTGCCCCCGAGGCAGGGCTTGCAGCAACTGCGCCACACCGCTGTGGATAGATTCGATCTGCGCCACACCCACCACCAGCGGCCAGCCGAGTTGCTCGGCCAACAGGTACGGCAACATTCCAGAACCTTCGCCGGTTTCCGCCTGGCTGCCGGTCAGCACCAGTTGTACGCCCGCTTCACGGATGTAATCGCGCAGTACCGGGACCACATCGGCGCCATCCGGTTGCTCCAGCACATGCAACTCGTCCAGTCCCATGCCCAGATAGGCGCGCAAGGCGGACTCGTGGGGATTGCCAGCGTGCAGCACATGCAAGTTATCCCCAGCCAGCTCCAGGCCCAGTTCGACAGCGCGGGCGTCCTGCTCGGCGCGGCGGGCGCGGCCTGAAGCCGGGTGGGCGCCGATTGAAACCAGTGCAACGGTGGCGATGCTCATTAATAAATCTCCAGACAATGTGGGAGCGGGCTGCCTGCGCAGGATCGCCTCGGTGTATCAGGCAGACCGGGTCGCCTGATTCGCGAGCAAGCCCGCCCCCCCGGAAGATGCGTTGCGCCAGTTATCCACAGCCACAATCAATGCCTCAAGCACGGCCGTTCCATCGCCAATCACCGACAGGTCAGCGCGCTTGATCATGTCGCAACCGGGGTCCAGGTTGATCGCCACCACTTTGTCGCAGGCGCCAATCCCTTGCAGATGCTGAATTGCACCGCTGATACCGACCGCCACGTAGACCCGTGCCGTGACCCAAACCCCACTGGCACCGACCTGACGCTCCCGGGCCATAAAGCCATCATCCACCGCCACACGGGAAGCGCCTTCAGTGGCCCCCAGGGCAACGGCAGCCTTGTGGAAAAGTCCCCAGTCTTTAATCCCGTTACCGCCACTGAGGATAAATTCGGCTTCGGCCATGGGTATCGCAGCCGGATCGACCGCCACCGCGCCCAAATCTTCAATCCGCGGCAGGCAGCTCGCAATCGCTGTGGATAACTGCACCTCCAAGGCCTCGTGACGGGTTTCGCTGACCGGTTCGGCGCACTCGGCGGCGGCCAGGATCAAGCGCGGCAATGGCTGCGCCACGTCTTGCTGGCCCGCGCCAGCGCGTCCCACACAAGCCCCGTCCTTGACCTGCCACACCCGCGTGGCCGGGCGTTCGCCCAAGCTTGCGGCAAAGCGCCGACCCAACTCCGCCCCGCCGCTGCGGCTGTCAGGCAACAACCAATGCCTGGGTGCAAACTGGTTATCCACAGCCCGCAACCCCAGTACCTGTTGCTCCGGTGCATAACCTTCACTGTCGAGCAGCAGCAGCCGATCCACGCCCGCCGTGGCAAAAGCGGTTTCTTTTGATTCGCCAAACACCACCGCCAACACCGCGCCGTCGCTACCCGCCAACTGCCGGGCCAGGCCCAACAGGTCGCGGTCATGACTGCTCAGGCGCCCGCCGACCATGTCCGGTACCACGCCAATATAAAACGCCGGTGCTGACACTTGATGCAGCACCAGTTGCACCTGGGCGCTGGCCGCACGCTTGCTTGTGCCTCCCTGCTGCGCGCCGCTGCGGTCGATGCGCTTGATGCCGTTGGGGCCGATGAAACCTACCCCATGCACGTTTTTGCGAAGTACGCCGTTAGGCCCCATCCAGCTCTGCTGGTGGGGTTGCATGGCGGCGTGCAACGGGTGCAGGCGGTTGCGGGCGATCCACTCGGCGCGCGGATCGCGGCGAATAATGTCACTCATGCGATCACCTCCGGGGCTGCGCGCCTGGCCGGTTGGGCAGATACGGCGCCTTCAATCAGGGCATCGGCTACCAGTTCGGCAATGTCTTTGATCAGCGGACGGGGCTCAACCACGCCTTCGAGCATGACGGTGCATTGCGGACAACCCACTGCCACGCGCTCGGCGAGGGTCTCGCGGATGTCATCCATGCGCATGTCGGGAATACGCTGTTTGCCGGGGATGTCGGTGATCGGAGCACCGCCACCGCCTCCGCAGCAACGGGAGCGAAACCCCGAGCGCTGCATTTCTTTGACTTCAATGCCCAGCGCTCGCAACACAGCGCGCGGCGCCTCGTATTCGCCGTTGTAGCGGCCCAGGTAACACGGGTCGTGATAGGTCACGCTGCCCCCTGTATCCGCAGCCAGGTTGAGCAACCCTGCGTCGATCAACTCGGCCATGTATGTGCTGTGATGCTGCACAAGATAGTCACCGCCAAGGGCGCCGTATTCGTTTTTAAGCACATGAAAGCTGTGGGGGTCGCAGGTGACGATGCGCGTGAAGCGGTACTGCGCAAGGGTCTGGATATTGCGCTTGGCCAAGGCCTGGAACGTGGCCTCATCCCCCAGACGCCGGGCCACATCTCCGCTGTCCCGTTCTTCCAGCCCCAGCACGGCAAAGTTGACCTTCGCGGCCTTGAGCACTTTGACGAAGGCGCGCAGGGTTCGCTGGTTGCGCATGTCGAACGCACCGTCGCCGACCCAGAACAGCACGTCCGCCGAGGGTTTGTCGCGCATCAGGTCGAGGTTCAAATCCGCCGCCCAGTTCATCCGCCCGCCCGGTGCAAAACCGCCGGGGTTGTCGGTGGCAATCAGGTTATCCAGCACCTGGGCACCGTTGTTAGGCGTTGCCCCTTTTTCCAGGGTCAGGAATCGGCGCATGTCGACGATGGCATCCACGTGCTCGATCATCATCGGGCACTCTTCGACACAGGCCCGGCAAGTGGTGCAAGACCAGAGCGTGTCCGCGTCGACCAGACCGTTGACGATGGGCTGATGGGGATTGCCGCCGTGCTCACCTATCGGTTTGCCAGGGTAAGGGCTGCCGGCGAAGTTCGCATCGGTGCCACCTGCCAGACCCACCACCATGTCTTGAATCAGCTTCTTGGGGTTGAGCGGCTGCCCGGCGGCAAACGCCGGGCACGCAGCTTCGCACTTGCCGCACTGCACACAGGCGTCGAAACCGAGCAACTGGTTCCAGGTGAAGTCCTCGGGTTTTTCCACCCCCAACGGCGCGGCGCGGTCATTCAGGTCCAGGGGTTTCAAACCGGTGGATCGACCGCCGCCAAAGCGTTCGGCACGCCGGTGCCAGGCCAGGTGCAAAGCGCCGGCAAAGGCGTGTTTCATCGGGCCGCCCCAGGTCATGCCGAAGAACAGCTCCGTCACGCCCCACAGCACACCAACGCTCAACACCGCCGCCAGCAGCCAGCCACCAAAGTTTTCAGGCAGCAAGCCGGCCACCGGCAAGGTGAGCATAAAAAAGCTTGCGGCAAACGCCAGCAGGCTTTTAGGCAGGCGCATCCAGGGGCCTTTGGACAGGCGCGACGGTGGGTTGAGGCGGCGTTTGAACACAAAGAGCGCGCCGATAAACATCAGCGCCGTAGCGAACAGCAAGGCATAGCCCAGGATGCGGTTATGCAGCCCCAGGCCGTGCACCAGAATCGCCAGCACCGCCGCCAGCACAAAGCCGCCTGCGGTGGCGACGTGGGTGTTGGCCATGTATTTGTCGCGGGCAACGACGTGGTGAAGGTCGACCATATAGCGCTTGGGCATGGCCAGCAGGCCACCCAGCAAATCGACCTTGGCCGGGCGGCCACGGCGCCACATGTTCATTCGACGGATGGCGCCGATCACGGCGAGGACCAGTGCCGCGAACAACAGAATGGGGAGAACGATTGTCAGCATGGTGAAGCTCCCAAAGACCACACAGGTCTAGTGTGGGAGCGGGCTTGCTCGCGATTCAGGCAACACGGTGCATCTCACACACCGCGTGATTGTTTTCGCGAGCAAGCCCGCTCCCACATTGGTTCGGTATCGGATCAGAAATCCTTGCACAACCGCAGCGCGTCATAGATCGCTGCATGCACGTTGCGCTGGGCCACGCAGTCACCGATGCGGAACAGCAAGTAGCCGTCCCCCGCTTCGCTCAGGCATGGCTGCGGCTTGATCGCGAACAAGGCTTCGACGTCGATCTGGCCCTTGTTGCGCGAGTCCGGCTTGAGCCCGTAATACAGCTCTTCGTCCGGGCGCACGCCGTTTTCAATCACCACTTGATCCACCACGCGCTCTTCCTTGGCCCCGGTGTATTCGTTCTCGAGCACGGCAATCAGCTTGTCACCCTCGCGGTAGACCTTCTCGAGCATCATGTCCCCGGTCATGATCACTTCCTTGGGGTACAGGCTGCGGTAGTAGGTCGGGAATGACGTGCCACCAACCGCCACGCCAGGCTTGGTGTCATCGGTGACGATTTCGACCTGAGCCCCTTTGTCCGCCATGTAGTCGGCCACCGACATACCGGTGAACTCGCAAATGGTGTCGTACACCAGCACGTTCTTGCCCGGCTCGACCTTGCCGTCGAGCACGTCCCAACTGCTCACCACCAGCCCTTCGGCAGCGCCCCAGTGTTCGTTCTGTTCCACAAACGGATGCCCGCCTACAGCCAGCACCACGATGTCCGGGCGCAGGTCCATGATCGTCGCCGCATCCGCGGCCGTCCCCAGGCGCAGGTCAACCTTCAGGCGCGCCAGTTCCAGTTGGAACCAGCGCGTGATACCCGCCATCTGGTCACGCTGCGGGGCTCTGGCCGCCGTGGTGATTTGCCCGCCGATGGCATCCTTTTTCTCGAACAGGGTCACGTCATGCCCGCGTTCAGCCGCCACCCGCGCCGCTTCCATACCGGCAGGGCCTGCGCCGACGATCACCACCTTGCGTTTAACCCCGGTGGTTTTTTCGATGATGTGCGGCACACCCATGTATTCACGGGACGTGGCCGCGTTTTGAATGCACAGCACGTCCAGGCCTTGATACTGACGGTCAATGCAGTAGTTGGCGCCCACACACTGTTTGATCTGGTCCACCTGGCCCATTTTGATCTTGGCAATCAGGTGCGGGTCGGCGATATGGGCGCGGGTCATGCCCACCATATCCACGTAACCCCCCTCCAGAATCCGCGTCGCCTGATTCGGGTCCTTGATGTTCTGTGCATGCAACACCGGGGCCTTGACCACTTCCTTGATACCCGCAGCCAAATGCAGAAACGGCTCCGGTGGATAACTCATGTTCGGGATGACGTTGGCCAGGGTGTTGTGGGTGTCGCAACCCGAACCCACCACACCGATGAAGTCGAGCATGCCGGTGTCGTCGTAGTACTTGGCGATTTGCTTCATGTCCTCGTGGCTCAAGCCATCGGGGTGGAATTCGTCGCCGCACAGGCGGATGCCCACGCAGAAGTCCGGGCCGACTTCAGCACGCACCGCCTTGAGCACTTCGAGGCCAAAGCGCATGCGATTTTCGAAGCTGCCGCCCCACTCATCGGTGCGTTTGTTGACTCGCGGGCTCCAGAACTGATCGATCATGTGCTGGTGCACGGCCGACAGTTCAACACCGTCCAGCCCGCCCTTTTTGGCCCGGCCGGCGGCGCTGGCGTAGTTGCCGATCACGCGCCAGATTTCTTCAGGCTCGATGGTCTTGCAGGTAGCGCGGTGAACCGGTTCGCGCACGCCGGAAGGCGACATCAGGGTCGGCCAATTGAAACCGTCCCAACGGGACCGACGGCCCATGTGGGTTATCTGGATCATGATCTTGGCGCCATGCTTGTGCATGGCGTCGGCCAGGTTCTGGAAGTGCGGGATAATGCGGTCGGTGCTCAGGTTGACCGAACTCCACCACTCTTGCGGGCTGTCGATGGCCACCACCGATGAACCGCCGCAAATCGCCAGGCCGATACCTCCCTTGGCTTTTTCCTCGTAGTACTGCACGTAACGCTCGGTGGTCATGCCGCCATCGGTGGCATAGACCTCGGCGTGTGCGGTGCTGAGCACACGGTTGCGGATGGTCAGTTTGCCGATTTGAATCGGCTCAAACATTGCTTCGAACGCCATATCCCGATCCTCGACTTACAACGGCTTGACGACAAACAGGCCGTGGTCGTGGCCTTCTTCCGATCCGCTGTAGACCTGTGCGGCTACGGTGCGGATATCACTGCCGCGCGCTTGCAGAATCTGGTCCATAGCGCCTGCAAACCAGCCCGTGAACATGTAGTCGACCTTGCGCCCGACCTTGCCGTACACGTAGACGAAACAGGAGTGTTCGAGCTTGATGGTGGCGGTGCCTTTATCGAGGTCGATGTCCTGAATGGTGAACAGGCCCCAGCCGCGTTGCGACAGGCGTTTCATGTAGTGTTCGAATACGGCGACACCTTCGAGGCCGTGGCATTCGGCTTCTTTTTCGCACCAGTGCCAGGCGGATTTGTAGCCGGCCTTGTAGAGGATTTCGGCGTAGGCGTCAGCCCCCAGGACTTCCTCGATCCCCATGTGGTTGTTGACGAAAAAGTGCCGTGGCACGTAGAGCATCGGCAGCGCGTCTGAGGTCCAGACGCCGGTTTCGCTGTCGACTTCGATAGGCAGTTGCGGGGCGATTTTAGCCATGGATACAGCTCCAAAATTCGGTTTTGACCCGGGCTCTGTAGTCGCTGCCGAAGGCTGCGATCAGGTATGTGGGGTCTTTGGGGAAACGGGTTGCTGCGCAACCCTTCGCAGCCTTCGGCAGCGACTACGCAAAACGTGATCGTTGACGGCTCATTCGCCCCAGACATCTTTGAGGACGTTGACCCAGTTTTCGCCCATGATCTTGCGCACCACACGCTCGCTGTGACCGCGCTTGAGCAAGGTTTCGGTAAGGTTGGGGAACTCGCCCACGGTACGGATGCCCAGCGGGTTGATGATCTTGCCGAAGCTGGTCAGACGGCGGGCATAGCCCTTGTCGTGGGTCAGCATTTCGAAGAAGTCCTGACCGTGGCCCTGGGTAAAGTCGGTGCCAATGCCAATCGAGTCTTCGCCGACGATATTCATCGTGTACTCGATCGCTTCGGCATAGTCGTCGATGGTCGAATCGATACCCTTGGCCAGAAACGGCGCGAACATGGTCACGCCGACAAAACCACCATGGTCGGCAATGAATTTGAGTTCAGCATCAGACTTGTTGCGCGGGTGTTCTTTGAGGCCGGACGGCAGGCAATGGGAGTAGCAGACCGGTTTTTTCGATTCCAGAATCACCTCTTCCGAGGTTTTCGAGCCGACGTGGGACAGGTCGCACATGATCCCGACGCGGTTCATTTCAGCCACCACTTCGCGGCCAAAACCCGAAAGCCCGCCATCGCGCTCGTAGCATCCGGTGCCCACCAGGTTCTGGGTGTTGTAGCACATCTGCACCACGCCAACCCCGAGCTGCTTGAAGATCTCGATGTAGCCCAACTGGTCTTCAAACGCATGGGCATTCTGGAAGCCGAAAATGATCCCGGTTTTGCCCTGTTCCTTGGCGCGGCGAATGTCGGCGGTGGTTTTGACCGGGATGACCAGATCGCTGTTGTCGCGAATCAGGGTCTGGCTGGCAACGATGTTATTGATCGTGGCCTGAAAGCCTTCCCATACCGAGACGGTGCAGTTGGCAGCAGTGAGGCCGCCTTTGCGCATGTCTTCGAACAGTTCACGGTTCCATTTGGCAATGATCAGCCCGTCGATAACGATGCTGTCTGCGTGCAACTCGGCTGGGCTCATCAGGCGTCCCCTTATTGGCGTTTGCTGCGCCGAATCGTCTGCCGGCGCTTTGGGGCCAGCATAGGCCCGGGGTTAAAAGCAGCCGGGTGCAAAAGCGACAGCGCAATTGCCGAAAGCGTCAATCCACGACAAAGCGCGCAACCGCGATGACATGGCCTATGCTGCGCGACTGTTCTTTGGCCGACGCTTAAGCCAGAATCCGCCCCATCTATGGATTAGGAAGCCGCAATGAAATCGATTCTCCTGGCCTTGGCGTTGATCACCAGCGGAGCCCATGCGGCCGATGATGCCGACTACAACCCGTGCGACGCGGTAGAAAACGACCGGCAAACCCTGGCGTGTTCGGTGTTCAGCAAAAATGCTGCCGAGCAGTTGCTGACCGAAAACTACGAAGCTCTGCAGGAGCGCATGACGACCCTGTACGGCAATAACGCGACCCAGCTCAATAACATCCTCAGCAAAATCAAGGCTGCCCAGGCGCTGTGGTTGCACCAGCGCGACGCCGATTGCGCGATTGCGGTATTCCCGGCCACTGCTGGCACCGAGGCATTCAACATCGCCCAAAACGACTGCATGGCCCGCATCAGCGACGATCGTTCTGAGTTTCTGGAATCGATCGGGCAGGATTGACCCCTTCCGGGTGTGGGAGCGGGCTTGCTCGCGATAGCATCACCGCGGTCCAACCTGAAGACCGGGTCGCTTGCGTCGCGAGCAAGCCCGCTCCCACAAGAACAGTTCAACTTATCGATCAGGTTTTTATGACTATTTGCGGTATCGAAATCAAAGGCAGCGAAGCTATTTTCGCCCTCGCCAACCAGGGCCTTGAGCATGTGGCCAACGCCACCAAGAAAATCGCCCTGGACGACGATGAAGACGCCGCCAGCGTCAAAGCTTTCGCAGCGCAGATGGCCGCTTTTGTGAAGGCCAACGCCATCACCCGGATCGTGATCAAAAAGCGCAGTAAAAAGGGTGAGTTCGCCGGTGGCCCGATCACGTTCAAGATCGAAGGCCTTATCCAGTTGCTGGACGATTGCGAAGTGCAGCTGCTATCCCCGCAAACCCTCAACGCCCAATACAAAAAGCACGCCTTCGACCTGCCTGCCTCGCTGAACAAGTATCAGCATGAAGCGTTCAAGGCAGCGTGTGCGGCGTTGCTGAAGGGGTAGTACCCGTCACCCGGTCCTGCCTCGGCGCGCAGCCAAACCGCGCCCGGTAGCTGCGGGTGAAATAGGACGGTGATTCAAAACCGCACGCAATGCTGATGTCGAGCACGCTCATGTCGGTCTGGCGCAGCAGTTGCCGGGCTTTTTCCAGGCGCAGGCCCAGGTAGAAGTTGCGCGGGGTGTCGTGCAGGTGCAAACGGAACAGGCGCTCCAGTTGGCGCCGGGTCACGTTGATGCCAAGCGCCAGTTGCGAGGTGCTCAGGGGCGGCTCGCTGTGTTGCTCCATCTCGCCAATGACCTGCACCAGTTTTTTATTGTGGATGCCATAGCGGCTGGCGACCTGCATGCGCTGGTGATCCTTGCGCGGGCGGATGCGGCCAAGCACGAACTGTTCGGAAACCTGGATCGCCAACTCCGGTCCGTGGGCCTGGGCGATCAGGTCCAGCATCAGGTCAATGGAGGCGGTGCCGCCCGCACAGGTGATGCGCTGGCGGTCGATTTCAAACAGCTCCTGAGTCACGTGCAATGCGGGGTATGACTCCTTGAACGCTTCCAGCGCCTCCCAGTGCAGGGTCAACCGATAGCCGTCGAGCAGGCCCGCCTGCGCCAGTACCACACTGCCCGTGTCGATGGCGCCCAGGGTTACTCCGTCGTTGTCCAGGCGTCGCAACCACTGATTAAGCGCCGGTGTCACGTGGGTCAGCGGGTCAAAACCGGCCACCACCAACAGTGTCGCACCGGCTTCAAGTGCCCCCAGCCCTCCCTCGGCATTGACCGACATACCGTTGCTCGCGAGCACGGCGCCCCCCTCGCAACTGAGTACGTGCCAGCGGTACAGCTCGCCGCGAAAACGGTTGGCTACCCGCAGCGGTTCGATGGCCGAAATAAAGCCCATTGATGAAAAGCCGGGCAGCAGAAGGAAGTAAAAGTCCTGGGCCATGGGAACGCTCGCAAGTCGGTTCAACGGATTGAAACACAGTCAGGTCGCTGCAGTGCAAAACCACGTCGCCCCAGTGCGGTTGCGCGGCACGCCGCCTGCGTACCTTGGCATCACGGCGCACAAAGACGCCGATCCCCCAATAACAACCTGCCGAGGCCCCACCCATGAAACGACTGATCAGCTGTTGCCTGTTGGTACTGAGCCCCTGCGTCCTGGCTGCTGAAGATGCATCGTGCAAGAACGTACGCATGGGCGTGGTCAATTGGACCGACGTGATCGCCACCAGCGCCATGGCGCAAACCCTGCTCGACGGTCTCGGCTATAAAACCAGGCAAACCAGCGCTTCACAGCAAATCATCTTCGCTGGCCTGCGCGACAAGCGGCTGGACATGTTTCTGGGTTACTGGAACCCGATCATGAACCAGAGCATTACCCCGTTCGTGGACGCCAAACAGGTCACGGTCCTGGCCGAGCCGAGCCTTAAAGACGCCAGGGCCATGCTCGCCGTTCCAACCTACATGGCTGACAAGGGGCTCAAGAGCTTTGCCGACATCGCCAGATTCGAGAAGGAACTGGGGGGCAAGATTTACGGGATCGAGCCGGGGTCCGGCGCCAATACCCAGATCAAGGCCATGATCGAGAAAAACCAGTTTGGCCTGGGCAAGTTCCAGCTGGTGGAGTCCAGTGAAGCCGGGATGCTCTCGGCGGTGTCACGCGCAGTGAATCGCAACGAGCCGATTGTGTTCTTTGGCTGGACACCGCACCCGATGAACATCAATCAGAAAATGACTTACCTGACCGGCAGCGAAGGAGCCCTGGGCCCGGATGAAGGCCTGGCCACGGTATGGACAGTCACCACCCCGGACTACGCCAGCCGCTGCCCCAATGTCAGCCGTTTGCTCAGCAACCTGACCTTCAGCGCCGAGGACGAGAGCCGCATGATGCAGCCGCTGCTCGATCACAAGGATGCACAAGTCTCGGCCCGCCAGTGGCTCAAGGACCATCCGCACGACCTTCAGCGCTGGCTTGAAGGCGTCACCACCGTGGATGGCAAACCCGCTGCCGAACACCTGAAGCTCAGCGCTAAATAATCAAACACCAAGCCCACCTTCGCGGCCCTTGATGGCTGCGTTGTGGCGCTCTACGCCCCAAGGAAATGCCCCATGAACCACGACGTCATCATCACCTGCGCACTCACCGGTGCCGGCGACACCAGCGGGCGCAGCCCTTTAGTGCCAGTCACGCCCAAACAAATTGCCGAAGCAGCCGTGGAAGCGGCCAAGGCCGGAGCCACGGTGGTGCATTGCCATGTACGTGATCCAAAGACCGGGCAGTTCAGCCGCGATGTGGCGCTGTACCGCGAACTGATGGAACGCATCCGCGAGGCGGATATCGACATCATCGTCAACCTCACAGCCGGCATGGGCGGTGACTTGCATATCGGCCCCGGCGAGAACCCGATGGAGTTTGGCCCCCACACGGATCTGGTCGGGCCGCTGACCCGTCTGGCTCACGTCGAGGAGTTGCTGCCGGAAATCTGCACCCTGGATTGCGGCACCCTGAACTTTGGCGACGGCGACACGATTTACGTCTCCACACCGGCGCAACTGCGGGCGGGCGCCAAGCGTATCCAGGAACTGGGCGTGAAAGCCGAACTGGAAATTTTCGACACCGGCCACCTGTGGTTCGCCAAACAGATGATCAAGGAAGGCTTGCTCGATGACCCGCTGTTTCAGCTGTGCCTGGGCATCCCGTGGGGGGCTCCGGCGGACACCACCAGCATGAAAGCCATGGTCGACAATTTGCCCGCCAACGCGGTGTGGGCCGGATTCGGGATTGGTCGCATGCAAATGCCGATGGCCGCGCAAGCGGTGCTGCTGGGCGGCAACGTTAGGGTCGGGCTGGAAGACAACTTGTGGCTGGATCGCGGGGTGCTGGCCACTAACGGGCAACTGGTGGAACGCGCCACTGAAATCCTCAGTCGCTTGGGCGCCCGGGTACTGAGCCCGGCAGAAGGTCGGGTGAAGATGGGGCTCACCTCCCGATAACCCCATCGGCTTTGCGTTTTCCTACGGTTCAATTCAGGACACTTTCATGACGTTTATTACCGAGATCAAAACCTTCGCCGCCCTTGGCAGCGGTGTCATCGGCAGCGGCTGGGTCGCTCGCGCCCTTGCCCACGGACTTGACGTTGTCGCCTGGGACCCGGCCCCCGGCGCCGAAGCGGCCCTGCGCAAGCGCGTCGCCAAGGCCTGGCCGGCGCTGGAAAAAAGCGGCCTTGCCCAAGGCGCATCCCAAGACCGGCTGCGCTTTGTCAGCACCATCGAAGCGTGCGTGAGCGAGGCCGACTTCATTCAGGAAAGCGCCCCCGAGCGGCTCGATCTCAAACTGGATTTGCACCGCAGAATCAGCGCTGCGGCCAAACCCGATGCCTTGATTGGCTCCAGCACGTCGGGCCTGCTGCCCAGCGAGTTCTACGAAACCTCCACCCACCCGCAGCGGTGTGTTGTCGGCCATCCGTTCAACCCGGTTTACCTGCTGCCATTGGTCGAAGTGGTCGGCGGGCAAAAAACCGCCCCCGAGGCCATTCAGGCGGCCATCAAGGTCTATCAATCCCTGGGCATGCGCCCCTTGCACGTGCGCAAGGAAGTGCCCGGCTTTATTGCCGACCGCCTGCTTGAAGCCTTGTGGCGCGAAGCGCTGCACCTGGTCAATGACGGCGTCGCCACCACCGGCGAGATTGACGACGCCATCCGCTTTGGCGCAGGTTTGCGCTGGTCGTTCATGGGCACCTTTTTGACCTATACCCTGGCGGGGGGCGATGCCGGGATGCGTCACTTCATGAATCAGTTCGGCCCGGCCCTGCAACTGCCCTGGACGTATTTGCCCGCCCCTGAGCTCAGCGAAAAACTGATCGACGACGTGGTCGAAGGCACCACTGAGCAACTGGGCAGCCACAGCATCGGCGCGTTGGAAAGCTATCGTGATGACTGCCTGCTGGCCGTAATGGAAGCGGTTAACGCGACCAAACTCAAACATGGCATTGCCATCAACGATTGAACGAGGTTCAGCATGCCCGCGCTCACCACCTACAGCACCCCCATTCTTGAAGAATGGGTCGATTACAACGGCCATTTGCGCGACGCCTTTTACCTGCTGATTTTCAGCTACGCCACCGATGCCCTGATGGACCGCATGGGGCTCGACAGCCAGAACCGTGAAGCCAGCGGCCATTCACTGTTCACCCTGGAGGTGCACCTCAATTACCTGCACGAGGTGAAACTCGGGGCACAGGTTGAAGTGCGCACCCAACTCATCGGCCACGACAAAAAACGCCTGCATGTCTATCACAGCCTGCACCTGGCCGGTGATGAGAGGGTCTTGGCGGGCAATGAGCAAATGCTGTTGCATGTCGACCTGGCAGGCCCGCGTTCCGCGCCGTTTGGCGAACACACCCTGGCCTTGTTGCAGGCCATCGAGCAGCAGCAACGTGATCTCCCGAAACCCGAGCATGTGGGGCGGGTGATTGCCTTGCCCTTGCCTTAAAACGACCTGTTCTTAGGCAGATCAGACATATCGCCAAACCGCCCTTGCCCACGGACCAAAGCCCTACCAGAATCAAACTTCAATCGCGCTTCATAAAAGGACCAAACCATGATGCACGCGGATTTGATAGATGAGCAGGACCTGCTGGGCCAACTGCGTGCCTTGGGGTTCGAGGTGTCGGGCAGTGCCGAACAGGCTTGCTCGGCGGCGGTATGCGGGCTGAATGAAACCAATGCCCGGGCCTTGAAGGGCATGGTCGAAAAGCTCTACACCGGCAGCGCAACGATTTTACCGGCGGTACGCCAGGCCATTGATCAGCAACTGTTGCCGGGGCTGATGGCGTTCAAGCAAAAGCAATTGCACTGAGCCGTATGGAAGCGGGCTTGCTCGCGATGCAGAAAATGCGGTCTGTCTGTTGAACCGCAGTGCCTGTATCGCGAGCAAGCCCGCTCCCACAACGGCTTGCTACAACCTCACACTGGCAAACGTCGATTCGTTACGCGCCTGATTCAAGGCGGACATCGGCCCGGCCAGCGGGGACAGCAACAATGACTGCGGGATCTGCACAAGCGTGGTCTGCTGTGCCGTGTTGGAGCCCACACGCTCGTCCCGTGGCGGAATGCCGAAGTATTCGCGGTAGCACTTGGAGAAATGCGGCGTGGACACAAAGCCGCAGACCGCCGCCACTTCAATGATCGACATGGGGGTTTGCTTGAGCAACTGCCGCGCCCGCACCAACCTCAACTTGAGGTAGTAGCGCGACGGCGAGCAGTGCAGGTACTTCTGGAACAGGCGCTCCAACTGGCGCCGCGATACGGTGACGTAAACCGCCAGTTCATCCAGGTCGATAGGCTCTTCGAGGTTGGCTTCCATCAGCGCGACAATTTCCTGCAACTTGGGCTGATTGGTGCCCAGCATATGCTTGAGCGGTACGCGCTGGTGGTCCTGCTCGTTGCGAATGCGCTCATACACAAACATTTCCGAGATGGCGGCCGACAGTTCGCGACCATGATCACGGCTGATCAGGTGCAGCATCATGTCCAGTGGCGCAGTGCCCCCCGAGCTGGTGAAGCGGCTGCGGTCAAGGGTAAACAGGCGTGTGCTCATGACAACCCGCGGAAAGGCTTCCTGCATGGACGCCAGACACTCCCAATGCACGCTGCAATCAAAACCATCGAGCAAGCCTGCATACGCCAACGCCCAGCTGCCGGTACAGACGGCGCCCAGACGGCGCGACTGGCGCGCCTGGCTTTGCAGCCATGACACGTGCTCGCGGGTCACGGTGCGTTGAATGCCGATACCGCCGCACACGATCACCATGTCCAGCGCCGGTGCCTTGTGCATGCTGGCGTCGGGGGTCACTTGCAGACCATCACTGGCCCATACCTGGCTGCCATCCGCGCTGAGGGTGCTCCAGCGATACAACTCACGGCCCGACAACTGGTTAGCCATACGCAAGGGTTCTATCGCGGACGCCAGGGAAATGAGCGTGAAATTGTCCAGCAGCAGAAAGCCGATGGATTGAGGCGTACGGTTCTGGGGTTGGACCCCGGAGTTGAACGACGTCATCGCGATATCTCCTCACACAAAGCGGGTGATGGCCCCAGGCGCGGGCTCTTGTTTTTGCCCTCGTTGAACGGGGCTTTTAGATGGCAACGCAAATGCCATGCCTAAACTTGGATGGGCATTCAATAAAGTCTGAAAACGACGTCGCAAAGGGTCTAGGCAGGTCGTGCCAAAACTACGGTCCAGCAGGGCTGCACGGGTGTGATCCTGCGCTGTTGAGCACATTGGTATCACTTGTGGGAAGGGGGCAGAAACAGAGCTGCAATCAAATGTCACGAAAAGTACGAGTGCGCCAAAAAAGGTCGGCGTGCGCTGAAACAGCGCTGGCAGGTGTGCCTCTTCTGTGGGAGCGGGCCAGCTCGCGATGGCGTCCAGGCCAACCGTGTCGCCTGCATCGCGAGCAAGCCCGCTCCCACAAGGGTTTTCAGCATTCCACCGCACTGACCGCCAGGCCACCCCGTGAGGTTTCCTTGTATTTGTCGTGCATGTCGGCGCCGGTGTCGCGCATGGTCCGGATCACCCGGTCCAGGGAGATAAAGTGCTGCCCGTCACCGCGCAAGGCCATTTGCGCCGCGTTGATCGCCTTGACCGCCGCAATGGCGTTGCGCTCGATACACGGCACCTGCACCAGCCCGCCCACCGGATCGCAGGTCAAACCCAGGTTATGTTCCAGGCCAATTTCAGCCGCGTTGCACAGTTGTTCAGGGCTCGCCCCAAGGATTTGCGCCAGCCCCGCTGCCGCCATCGCGCAGGCCGATCCGACCTCGCCCTGACATCCCACTTCGGCTCCGGAAATCGACGCATTCTTTTTGCACAGAATGCCGATCGCCGCCGCGCTCAACAGGTAGTCGACCACATGGGCTTCGCTCACTTCATCGCTGAATTTCATAAAGTAGTGCAGCACCGCCGGGATGATCCCCGCCGCACCGTTGGTCGGTGCGGTCACCATGCGCCCGCCCGCCGCATTCTCTTCGTTGACCGCCAGTGCAAACAGGTTGACCCACTCCATGGCGCTCAGGGTTGAACCGATCACATTGGGTTTGCCCAATTCCTGCAGACTGCGGTGCAGGCGGGCAGCGCGACGGCGCACATTCAGGCCGCCGGGCAGGATGCCTTCGTGTTTCAAACCCTGCTCAACGCAGTCCTGCATGGCGCGCCAAAGCTTGATCAGGCCACAACGAATTTCGTCCTCGCTGCGCCATGTGCGTTCGTTGGCCATCATCAATGCCGCCACGCTCAGATGGTGCTTGCGGCACAAGTCGAGCAACTCGACGGCAGAATTGAAATCGTAGGGCAGTTCGGTGCGGTCCATGTCCAGCACACCGCTTGCCGCTTGCGCAGCGTCCACCACAAAACCGCCGCCCACCGAGTAGTAGGTGTCGCGGTGCAGTTCACCGGCTTCGGTTTCTGCGACCAGGGTCATGGCGTTGGGATGGAACGGCAGGTTTTCGTCAATCAGGCGCATGTCTTGCGACCATACGAACGGGATCGGCATGTACCCATCCAGCAGCAGCGTCTGGCTGTGATGAAGCTGGGCGATGCGCGGGGCTATCTGCGCCGGATCAATTGCATCGGGCCACTCACCCATCAGGCCCATGATCACCGCGCTGTCACTGCCGTGGCCAATGCCGGTGGCCGACAACGAGCCATAGAGCTGCACTTCGATGCGATGTACCTGCTGCAGTTGGTCCCGTTCGCGCAAACCCTGCACAAACAGCGCAGCAGCCCGCATCGGGCCTACGGTGTGGGAGCTTGAGGGACCGATACCGATCTTGAACAGGTCAAATACGCTGATAGCCATGAGCACGAACCTTAAGGGTGTGTGCCCGCATCATGGGGTGTTTGCGATCTGCAAAAACGTCCAGCTACGACTCACCTTTGCCTGCCAGCGCCCCCGACGTTTTATACGGTGCAGAGGCATGAAAAAAGCGGTTTTTACTCATGAAACGTCTATATACGACCTCCCAAGTATCAGATACGACCCTGCCTGTACTGGATGCGACGCCCCCTGTAGGCGTTTGATTTTCGCTGTTACATGATCAGTCCTGACTCGATTGCAAGATGCGCCGGCAACACCCCTGCCGTGCATCACCCAACCGCAACTGATACGTGCGGCTTTCGATCGAAAACCGCATCCCAGACACACAGGAGTCGTTCCATGAAACATTCCTCATCGTTGTTGTTGGCTGCATTGCTGAGTCTGCCCGTCATCACCCAGGCAGCAGAACCGGAGCAATGCAGCACGGTCAACTTCTCGGATGTCGGCTGGACCGACATCACCGTCACCACCGCAGTCACCAGCGAAGTGCTCAAGGCCCTTGGCTACAAAACCAAAACCACCATGATTTCAGTACCGGTCACGTACAAGTCGCTCGCCGATGGCAAGAACATGGACGTGTTCCTGGGCAACTGGATGCCGACCATGGAAAACGACATCAAGGCTTACCGCGAGGCGGGCACCGTCGAGACCGTGCGTGCCAACCTGGAGAACGCCAAATACACCCTCGCTGTCCCCCAGGCCCTCTATGACAAGGGCCTCAAGGACTTCTCGGATATAACCAAATTCAAGAAGGAACTGGACGGCAAGATCTATGGCATCGAGCCGGGCAACGATGGCAATCGCATGATCCAGACCATGATCGACAAGAACGCGTTCGGCTTGAAAGACGCGGGCTTCAAGGTCGTGGAGTCCAGCGAAGCCGGGATGTTGTCGCAGGTCGATCGCGCCCAGCGCCGTGGCACTGAAGTGGTGTTCCTGGGATGGGAACCCCATCCGATGAACACCCGTTTCAAAATGAAGTACCTCACCGGCGGCGATGACTTCTTCGGCCCCAATTATGGCCAGGCGACCATCTATACCAACACCCGCAAGGGCTACAGCGAAGAGTGCAGCAACGTCGGTCAACTGCTGAAAAATCTTGTGTTCACCCTCGACATGGAAAGCACCCTGATGGGCAAGGTCCTGGACGACAAGATCAAACCGGACGTGGCCGCCAGGGCCTGGCTCAAACAGAACCCGCAAGTGCTCCAAACCTGGCTCGCAGGTGTAACCACGATTGATGGCAAACCGGGTCTTGCAGCCGTTCAAGCCAGCCTCGCGAAGTAATCGCGGGCGCCAGGCGACCAACCCCGCCTGGCTCCGTTTTAATCCCCCTGCATGCGGACGTTCACTACCATGCTGATTGATCAAAAAATTCCTCTGGGCGAGTACATCGCAAGCTTCGTCGACTGGCTGACCAAAAACGGTGCCAGCACCTTCGATGCCATTGCGCTGACACTTGAAACGATGATCCACGGCGTGACGTTTGCGCTGACCTGGTTCAACCCTTTCGTGTTCATCGGCCTGATCGCCTTGTTTGCCCACTTTATTCAACGTAAATGGGGGCTCACTGTTTTCGTGGCAATGTCGTTTCTGCTGATCCTGAACCTGGGTTATTGGCAAGAAACGATGGAAACCCTGGCCCAGGTGTTGTTCGCGACCTTTGTGTGCGTGATCATCGGCGTGCCGCTGGGGATTCTCGCCGCCCACAAGCCGATGTTTTATACCTTCATGCGCCCGGTACTGGACTTGATGCAGACCGTGCCTACCTTCGTCTACCTGATCCCGACCCTGACCCTGTTTGGCCTGGGTGTGGTGCCGGGGCTGATCTCCACGGTGGTGTTTGCGATTGCAGCGCCCATCCGCCTGACGTACCTGGGCATTCGCGACGTGCCCCATGAACTGCTGGATGCCGGCAAGGCGTTTGGCTGCTCACGCCGCCAGTTGCTCACACGCATTGAACTGCCCCACGCCATGCCGAGCATCGCCGCCGGGATTACCCAATGCATCATGCTGTCGCTGTCGATGGTGGTGATCGCTGCCCTGGTAGGCGCCGATGGCCTGGGCAAACCGGTGGTCAACGCACTCAATACCGCCGACATTGCCCTGGGCTTTGAAGCAGGGCTGGCGATTGTGCTGCTGGCAATCATGCTCGACCGGATCTGCAAACAGCCGGAAGCCAAGACAGGAGCCGACGCATGAGTATTATTCGTTTCGATAATGTAGACGTCATCTTCGCCAAAGACCCCCGTGAGGCACTCAGCCTGCTGGATCAAGGCCTTTCGCGGGATCAGATCCTGAAAAAGACCGGGCAGATTGTGGGCGTCGAAAAGGCCAGCCTGGATATCGACAAAGGCGAAATCTGTGTGCTGATGGGCTTGTCCGGCTCGGGCAAGTCCAGCCTGTTGCGCTGCATCAACGGACTCAATACGGTCAGCCGTGGCCAGTTGTATGTGGAGCACGAAGGCAAGCAGATCGACATTGCTTCATGTACCCCCGCCGAACTGAAAATGATGCGCACCAAGCGCATCGCCATGGTGTTTCAGAAGTTCGCCCTGATGCCCTGGCTGACGGTGCGCGAGAACATCAGCTTCGGCCTGGAGATGCAGGGCCGCCCCGAGAAAGAACGACGTACCCTGGTGGATGAAAAGCTGGAGCTGGTGGGTCTGACCCAATGGCGCAACAAAAAGCCCGATGAGTTGAGCGGCGGCATGCAGCAACGGGTTGGCCTGGCGCGAGCATTGGCAATGGATGCCGATATTCTGCTGATGGACGAACCCTTTTCAGCCCTCGACCCGTTGATCCGCCAAGGCCTGCAAGACGAGCTGCTGGAGCTGCAGCACAAGCTGAACAAGACCATTGTGTTTGTCAGCCATGACCTTGACGAAGCGCTCAAGCTGGGCAGCCGCATTGCGATCATGAAAGACGGCAAGATCGTGCAGTACAGCAAGCCCGAAGAGATCGTACTCAATCCTGCCGACGACTATGTGCGCACCTTCGTCGCCCACACCAACCCGTTGAACGTTCTGTGCGGGCGCAGCCTGATGCGCACGCTGGACAACTGCAAGCGCATCAACGGCTCGGTGTGCATCGATCCGGGGGATGATTCGTGGATTGATCTGGCGGAAGGCAACACCATCAAGGGTGTGCGTCAGGGCGCCGGTGCCGTGGAGCTGCAGCGCTGGAGCAGCGGGCAGGCGGTGGAAGGTCTGGGCCGGGGGCCGACTCTGGTGGATTCGGGAATTGGCATGCGCGACGCGCTGCAAATCCGCTACCAGACGGGCAACAAACTGGTGCTGCACGACAACCAGAAAGTGGTGGGGATACTGGGCGATACCGAGTTGTATCACGCGTTGTTGGGCAAGAACCTGGGCTGACGCGCACTCATCCTGTGGGAGCGGGCTTGCTCGCGATGCAGTCAACGCGGTGTATCAGGTACACCCCGTTGATGCTATCGCGAGCAAGCCCGCTCCCACACGCGGTTTAGCTGTACACCCTGCCAAGGAGTTGGCGATGGCTTTCAAACTGGTCGAGCACGTCACGACCGATTTGCTCTTGGGTGAAGCCCATCAGGTCGTACTCCTGGTTGCCGTTGTGCAAATACACCTCGGCCCGGTAATAACGACTGCGCACTTCATCCTGTTCGGACTCGCTCGGTGCGGCCAGATAACCGTCCAGGCTGACTTCGTAGACAAACGGGTTGCCCTCTTCCATCTCCACCCGCACGCCCATGCAACGCTTGGCACTGCCCAGCAGGGTTTGCACCTCCAAGCCCCGACTGCGCAGCTGTTCTGCCGCATCTTCCAGGGCCGGGGTCACGTGTTTGTCCATAAAGCGCTGCACCACCGCCTGGGTCGGTTGCAGGTCCTGGGCAGTCAAGCGCTCGCTGAAACCTCGACGACCACGGGCGGCCAACTCGGCTTGTTCCTGCTCAACCAGGGTGTCCTGGCGCATCGCTTTGTGCAGGCCAAACATAAACAGGACCAATACCACCGAAAACGGCAGACCGGCCAGCACCACCATCGTTTGCATGGCCGCAAAGTTACCGGCGAACAACAGGCCGATGGTCACCAGAGTGATCACCGCAGACCAGAAGATACGCAGCCAGTGCGGCGCGTCCTCATCCACATCGCCGCCTTTGCACGACAGGTTGGCCATCATCACCGCGCCGGAATCCGCCGGGGTCAGGAACAGCACAAAGCCCACAAAGATCGACACGCCGATGACGATTTTCGACGCCGGGTAATGCTCAAGCAGTTGGTAAATAGCCATCGACGGCTGTTCAAGCGCCGTTTTCCCCAACTCCACCGCACCGTGGTTAACCACCAGGTCCAGTGCCGAGTTACCGAAGATCGACAGCCAGGCCAGGGTGAAGCCCAGCGGAATCAACAACACGCCCGCCACCAGTTCACGCACGGTACGACCACGGGAAATACGCGCGATGAACATCCCTACGAATGGTGCCCAGGAAATCCACCACGCCCAGTAGAACAGGGTCCACAGGCCCAGCCAGCCCTCGGTTTTCTTGCTGTCGCCTTCATACACGTACAGGTCGAAGGTTTTCATGACGATACCGTTGAGGTAGTCACCGGTGTTTTGCACAAAGCCGTTGAGCAGGTGAAGCGTGGGGCCGAACAACAACACGAAAATCAGCAAGCCGCTGAACAGCACGATGTTCAGGTTGGACAACCGGCGGATGCCGTTTTCAACGCCAGAGACAGCGGCGATGGTGGCCACAGTGCTCATCACGATGATCACGATCAGCAGGTTGGTATTGCTGTGTTCCATGCCGAACAGGTTCTCAAGCCCGGACGACACCTGCATCGAGCCAATGCCCAGGTTGGTCACCAGCCCCAGCAGGGTCACGAACATGCCGAAGCCGTCCACCGCATGGCCAGCAGCACCTTTGACCCAACGCTCGCCCATCAACGGATACAGCGCCGAACGCAGCGCCAGCGGCTGGTTGTGACGGTAGGCAAAATACGCCACGGCCAGGCCGACCAGCGCGTAAATCGCCCAGCCGTGCAGGCCCCAGTGCAGGAAGGTCAGTTGCAACGCCTGACGCGCGGCTTCGTGGCTGCCCGACACGCCTTCAGGCGGGTTGAAGTAGTGATCCAGCGGCTCGGAAGCGCCGAAATAGAGCAAGGAAATACCGATACCGGACGAAAACAACATCCCGGCCCAGGCGCCATAGCTGAAATCCGGGGTGTCTTGCTTGGTGCCCAGCTTCAGTTTGCCGTAGGACGAAAACGCCAGACCGACTACGAAGATCAGGTAAGCGGCGATCACCACCATGTAATACCAACCGAAGCTGCGCGACAGCCATTCCTGGGCAACGCCCAGAATACGACCCGCTTCTTCGGGGGCAATGATCAAAATGGCAGTCAACAACAATATCAAGGCAGTGGAGGTGTAAAACACCCAACCATTGACCGTCACCTTTTGCGGCGGGGTCTTTATAAGAGAGGCAGAACTCATTGCACAGGTGCTCCAGGCAGTGCGAGACAAGGACTTAAGGCAACGCACCACTCGACCAAAGGGTTGGATTACGACCAACGGTCGAGTGATATAAAGACACCGCTAAAAAACCGGACCCGCCCAGACCGCGTTCAGAACCTGTGTGCGTCCCCTTGAAATCAAGGGCTGCCCCGCGTGGTCTGGTGCGTTATGCCTGTTTGGACCTCCTGTCAGCGCCTGCGAAAGCCTGCTTCTGCCTAGGTTCCATGGGAATTTACCGTGTCGTTTTGCGCCATTCATGCGTAAGGAAACGACATAAATCGCGACTATTTGTCGCAGAGCTTATTCTTTGTTGATTGAACGTTCAATCAAAACAAAATAGACTGGCTGTCGTTCAGTGATGCTTATGCACTGCTCGCCGGCCCAAGGAGATTTGCGAAATGCCCAAGGTCGGTATGCAACCCATACGCCGCCAGCAGTTGATCGAAGCCACGTTGACGGCGGTCGATCAGGTCGGGATGGCAGATGCCAGCATTGCGCTGATTGCCCGTCTGGCCGGTGTGTCGAACGGCATCATCAGTCACTACTTCAAAGACAAGAACGGTCTGATTGCCGCCACCATGCGGTACTTGATGAACGTCTTGATCGACAACGTCACCGAGCGCCGCCTGGCGTTAAGCGATGACAGCCCACGGGCTCATCTGCAGGTGATTGTTGAAGGCAACTTCGACGCCAGCCAGGTCAGTGGCCCGGCAATGAAAACCTGGCTGGCCTTTTGGGCCGCCAGCATGCACCAGCCGTCGTTGCACAGATTGCAGCGGATCAACGATCACCGCTTGTATTCCAATCTGTGCTGCCAGTTTCGCCGCGTAATGCCGCAGGCCCAGGCCCGCAATGCAGCACGGGGCCTGGCAGCTCTCATCGATGGTCTATGGTTGCGGGGTGCCCTGTCGGGAGACGCGTTCGACACCGAACAGGCACAACGCATCTGCTACGAATACATGGATCTACAACTGGCGAAACAGGTGAGTTAGGCCCCAATAAATGCTTAACCCCTGAACTGTCGTGAGTTTGAGTTGCCCCAATCAGATGGCACCCGACTCACGACCAACGCCAACCACTTATGCACTTGCGAGGATTTTATGGCCCGTTTCGAACTGCAAAAACTCTACATCGACGGCGGCTACACCGACGCCGGTAGCGACGCTACTTTCGATGCCATCAACCCGGCTAACGGCGAAGTCCTCGCTCAAGTGCAACGCGCAACCAAAGAAGACGTCGAGCGCGCGGTTGTCAGCGCTGAAAAGGGCCAGAAAATCTGGGCCGCCATGACGTCCATGGAGCGCTCGCGCATCCTGCGTCGCGCCGTGGAAATCCTGCGCGAGCGCAACGATGAACTGGCCGCCCTGGAAACCCTGGACACCGGCAAGTCGTACTCCGAAACCCGTTACGTCGACATCGTGACCGGTGCCGATGTACTCGAATACTACGCAGGCCTTGCACCCGCCATTGAAGGCGAGCAAATCCCGCTGCGCACCACCTCTTTCGTTTACACCCGCCGCGAGCCGCTTGGCGTTGTAGCCGGTATCGGCGCGTGGAACTACCCTATCCAGATCGCCCTGTGGAAAGCCGCACCGGCACTGGCTGCCGGTAACGCGATGATCTTCAAGCCAAGCGAAGTCACCTCCCTGACGACCCTCAAGCTGGCCGAGATCTTCACCCAGGCGGGCCTGCCGGATGGCGTGTTCAACGTACTGACCGGCAGTGGCCGTGAAGTCGGTACCTGGCTGACCGAGCACCCGCGCATCGAAAAAATCTCGTTCACCGGCGGCACCGACACCGGCAAGAAAGTCACCGCCAGCGCCACCAGCTCGTCCTTGAAAGACGTGACCATGGAACTGGGCGGCAAGTCGCCCCTGATCATTTTCGACGACGCCGACCTGGATCGCGCCGCAGATACCGCGATGATGGCCAACTTCTACAGCTCGGGTCAGGTGTGCACCAACGGCACTCGCGTGTTTATCCCGACGGCCATGAAGGCTGCGTTTGAAGCCAAGATCCTGGAGCGCGTTGCGCGCATCCGCATCGGCAACCCGGAAGACGAAAACACCAACTTCGGCCCGCTGGTCAGCTTTGCTCACATGGAAAGTGTGCTGGGCTACATTGCCAAGGGCAAAGAAGAAGGCGCCCGCGTACTGTGCGGCGGCGAACGCCTGACCCAGGGCGATCTGGCCAAGGGCGCATTCGTGGCACCTACCGTGTTCACCGACTGCACCGACGAGATGACCATCGTCAAGGAAGAAATCTTCGGCCCGGTGATGAGCATCCTCACCTACGACACCGAAGAAGAAGTGATCCGCCGCGCCAACGACACCGAGTTCGGTCTGGCTGCGGGCGTCGTGACCCGGGACCTGAACCGCGCCCACCGCGTCATCCATCTACTGGAAGCGGGTATTTGCTGGATCAACGCCTGGGGCGAGTCCGACGCAAAAATGCCGGTAGGCGGCTACAAGCAATCGGGCATTGGCCGTGAAAACGGCATCAGCTCGCTGGCTCAGTACACCCGGATCAAATCGGTACAGGTAGAGCTGGGCGACTACGTCTCGGTGTTCTAAACCCAATTGGCAGCCGATTACCTGTAGTCGCTGCCACAGGCTGCGATGAAGTCCGTGGAGGCTTCGGGAAAACGGGTTGCTGAGCAACCCTTCGCAGCCTTCGGCAGCGACTACAGGCTTGTTTATTTCAAAGAGGGTGCATTTTATGTCCCAAGAATTCGATTACATCATCATTGGTGCCGGCTCTGCCGGTAACACCCTGGCGACCCGTCTGACTGAAGACCAAGGCGTCACCGTGCTGCTGCTTGAAGCGGGCGGCCCGGACTACCGTTTCGACTTCCGTACCCAGATGCCGGCCGCCCTGGCATTCCCGCTGCAGGGTCGTCGCTACAACTGGGCCTTCGAAACCGATCCAGAGCCACACATGGACAATCGCCGCATGGAATGTGGCCGTGGCAAGGGGCTGGGCGGTTCGTCCCTGATCAACGGCATGTGCTACATCCGTGGCAACGCGATGGACTACGACGGCTGGGCAAAACTGCCAGGCCTCGAAGACTGGGATTACCTGAACTGCCTGCCGTACTTCCGTAAAGCCGAAAGCCGCGACATCGGCCCCAACGATTACCACGGTGGCGATGGCCCGGTCAGCGTGACCACGCCCAAAGCCGGGAACAACGTGTTGTTCCACGCCATGGTTGAAGCAGGCGTACAGGCCGGCTACCCGCGTACCGAAGACCTGAACGGCTATCAGCAGGAAGGTTTTGGCCCGATGGACCGCACCGTGACGCCTAACGGCCGTCGCGCCAGTACCGCCCGTGGCTACCTGGACACCGCCAAGCAGCGCTCGACGCTGACCATCGTGACCCACGCCCTGACCGACAAGATCGTTTTTGAAGGCAAGCGCGCCGTTGGCGTTTCCTACATGGTCGGCGACAGCGACACCCGCATCCAGGCCAAGGCCCGTAAAGAAGTGCTGCTGTGCAGCGGCGCAATTGGTTCGCCAACCGTGCTGCAACGCTCCGGCGTCGGCCCGGCCGAACTGCTCAACAGCCTCGATATTCCGGTCGTTCACGACCTGCCGGGCGTTGGCCAGAACCTGCAGGATCACCTTGAGCTGTACCTGCAGTACGCCTGCACCCAGCCGGTTTCGCTGTACCCGTCGCTCTTGTGGTGGAACCAGCCGGCCATTGGCGCCGAGTGGATGTTCCTGGGCAAAGGTATTGGTGCCAGCAACCAGTTCGAAGCCGGTGGTTTTATCCGCACCCGCGAAGAATTTGAATGGCCGAACATTCAGTACCACTTCCTGCCGGTAGCGATTAACTACAACGGCAGCAATGGCGTAAAAGAACACGGTTTCCAGGCGCACATGGGCTCCATGCGTTCGCCAAGCCGTGGCCGGATCAACGTGAAGTCCAAGGACCCGCGTGAGTACCCGAGCATCCTGTTCAACTACATGGCAGCCGAGCAAGACTGGCAGGAATTCCGTGACGGCATCCGCCTGACCCGCGAAATCATGCAGCAGCCTGCGCTGGATGCGTACCGTGGCCGCGAAATCAGCCCTGGCATCGACAAGCAGACCGACGAAGAGCTGGATACCTTTATCCGCGAACACGCCGAGACTGCATTCCACCCGTCCTGCTCGTGCAAGATGGGCACCGACGAGATGGCCGTGGTAGACGCCGAAGGCCGCGTGCATGGGATGCAGGGTCTGCGTGTGGTCGATGCGTCGATCATGCCGCTGATCACGACTGGCAACCTCAACGCACCGACGATCATGATTGCCGAGAAAATCGCCGACAAGATCCGTGGCCGCCAGCCGTTGCCGCGCAGCACTGCCGACTACTACGTGGCAGGCGATGCACCGGTTCGCGGCAAGCCGCTGCGTGAAGTCAGCCGTACCGCGCAGTAAGCACACCACCCTGTAGTCGCTGCCGCAGGCTGCGAAAAGTGCCGAAGGACCTTCGCTTTTGAAATGAGCGAACCCTTCGGGCCCGATCGCAGCCTTCGGCAGCGGCTACAGGTTTGTTGCCGTTTTTGGTTTCATCTTCCCCCCCCCGCTTGCCCCCGGCCTCAACGCAGGCCTACTCTGTTGTCTCGTTTCGCTCCCCTATTCCAAACCTCGATACGTTTCCCGTTTTTCGGAGGTCAGTGCATGTTCGATTTTTACCCTCAGCTCAAGCAACGCTTTGGCGCGTTGCGCACCCGGGCCGAGTTCTTTTCGCTGCGTTATGTGCGCGAGTCCGGGCAATACCTGTCGGTACGCAAGAACGTCGCAGAACCTCCTTCATTCAATCACGATCAGGGCGCGATGCTCACGGTGCGGCTCAAGGGTGTCGAAGCCTACGCCGCCACCAATGACCTGTCGCAAGCCGGCTTGCAGGCAGCCCTGGAACGTGCCGAGGCACAGGCTCAACTGATTGCTGCCCACGCCCTGCTCGATCTGAGCCAGGAGCCGGTGTCCCACGAACGCGCTGACTACTACTCGCCCCATCTCGATCAAGCATTCCCGTCACTCAACGAATGCTTTGAACTGTTGGGCGCTGAGTCGGCTGCCGTCCCCAAGGACGAGCGGCTGGTCAGCTGGGACGTTTCGCTGGGCCTCAATCACGTCGAGCAGATCTATCTCAACAGCGCTGGCGCCGAGTTGCGCCGGGCACAACGTTTTGTCTACCCGGGCATCAGCGTCACCGCCTATGACGGCAACGACAGCCAGACCCGCAGCCTGGGCCGCGAAAACTTCGGTCAGCAAGGTGGCGCCGACGTGATCAGCCGCTGCGGGTTGATCGGAGCCGCGCCAAAGGTCGCCGACCAGGCCCTGCAATTGCTGCTGGCACCCAATGCCCCAAGCGGCAAACGCGACCTGCTGCTGATGCCCGACCAGATGATCCTGCAAATCCACGAATCGATCGGCCACCCGCTGGAACTGGACCGCATCCTCGGTGACGAGCGCAATTACGCAGGCACCAGCTTCGTCAAGGCCAGCGACTTTGGCAGCCTGCAGTACGGTTCCAAACTGCTGAACGTCACCTTCGACCCTGACATTCCCGAGCAGTTGGCCAGCTACAGCTTCGACGATGACGGCACACCGGCCCACAAGGAGTTCCTGATCCGCGAAGGCCTGCTGCTGCGGCCTTTGGGCGGTGCGCTGTCGCAGTTCCGGTCGGGCCTTGATGGCGTGGCCAACAGCCGCGCCTGCGGCTGGAACCGCCCTCCGATCGACCGCATGGCCAACCTCAATATCGAACCTGGCGACCAGTCGATGGCTCAACTGATTGGCGGCATTGAACACGGCATCCTGATGGCCACTAACCGTTCCTGGTCGATTGACGATGCGCGCAACAAGTTCCAGTTCGGTTGCGAGTGGGGCCAGTTGATCGAGAACGGCGAACTCAAGGGCGTGGTGAAAAACCCCAACTACCGGGGTATTTCCGATCAGTTCTGGCGCAACCTCAGCGCCGTGGGTGACGCCAGTACCTTCAAGGTGCTGGGCACGCCGAACTGCGGCAAGGGCGAACCCAATCAGGTGATTCGCGTAGGGCATGCGTCACCCGCGTGCGTGTTCAATCAAATTGATGTGTTTGGAGGCGATGCCTGATGAGTACCCCATTGAGTCAGGCCGAGCAGTTCAAGGCGTTGGTCGAATGGCTGGGCAAGGCCATTCGACCGCCAGAGCAGTTCACCCTGGGCTACGACGCCGAAGCCTCGGAGTTCATCCGTTTCAACAAGGGCAAGGTGCGCCAGGCCGGGCGTGTGCAGCAGGCCAGCCTGAGCCTGAAACTGATCAACGACGGCCGCCACGGGGATATCCGCCTTACCCTGGCCGGTGAGCCGGATGTCGACAAACAGCGCCTGGCCGACGCGGTGCAACAACTGCGTGACACTTTGCCGTTGTTGCCCGCCGACCCTTATTTATTGCTGAACCCCCAGCCTTGGCACAGTCATGAGGTGCAGGACCATCCACTGCCGGACACCGCTCGGGTCCTGGATGAAATCCGCCGTGCGTGCGACGGCGTCGATCTGGTGGGGTTTTATGCCTGCGGCCCGATCAGCTATGGCTACGCCAGTTCCGAAGGTGCGTTTGGCTGGCATCAGGCCAACAGTTTCAACTTCGACTGGAGCCTGTTCCACAGCAACGGCCAAGCGGTGAAAGCCAGCTACGCCGGGGCCGATTGGGACAGCGAACGTTTCGCCCAGCGCATGCAACTGGCCCGTGAGCAACTGAGCTTTCTGGATCGCCCGCTCCATGCCCTGGCACCCGGCGAGTACAGGGCCTACCTGGCCCCCGCGGCGCTGGAAGAAGTGATGAGCATGTTGTGCTGGGGCGGTTTTTCGGCACAGGCGCTGGCCAGCAAATCCAGCCCTTTGCAGCGACTGTACGGCGGTGATGCGCAACTGAGCCCCCTGGTGTCATTTGACGAGCAGGTCAGCCAGTCCCTGAGCCCGGCGTTTTCCGGCGAAGGGTATCCGCGCCAGGACTTGTCCCTGGTCAAGCACGGCAAGGCCAACCAGCAACTGGTGGGTTCGCGCAGTGCTGCCGAATATGGCCTTGAGGTCAACGGCGCGCCACAGGGCGAGGCGCCGAGCGCACTGGCGATGGCGGCGGGTACGCTGGAGCAGGCCGATATTCTCAAGCAATTGGGCACCGGGTTGTACATCAGCAACCTGTGGTACTTGAACTACTCGGACCAACCGGCCGCGCGCCTGACCGGCATGACCCGTTTTGCCACCTTCTGGGTCGAAAACGGCGAGATAAAGGCCCCGGTCAACACCATGCGTTTTGATGACAGCGTCTATAGTCTGCTGGGCTCGCAGTTGGAGGCACTGACGGCAGATCGTGAGTTGTTGCTGTCGGCCAGCACCTACGACCAGCGCCAGACTGCGTCGAATCTGCTGCCGGGAGCGTTGGTCAAGAAGCTCACGCTGACGCTGTAATACCTGTAGTCGCTGCCGAAGGCTGCGATGAAGTCCGTGGAGGCTTCGGGAAAACGGGTTGCTGGGCAACCCTTCGCAGCCTTCGGCAGCGACTACAAAGAATGCTCATCATAAAAAAGAGGTCTTATGCCCGTACGCCCGGTTCTGAGTCCTGAAACCCTGCGCTGGTTGCCGTGGGTTGTGGCCATCGCGTTTTTCATGCAGTCGCTCGACGGCACCATCCTCAACACCGCCCTGCCCGACATGGCCAGGGACTTGAAAGAAAACCCGCTGCGCATGCAAGGCGTGATCGTTGCCTACATGCTTACCGTGGCCCTGCTGATCCCTGCCTCGGGCTGGATTGCCGACCGCTTCGGCACCAAGAAAATCTTCTTCAGCGCCATTCTGCTGTTCAGTTTCGGCTCGTTGCTTTGTGCGCTGTCCAACACCCTCAACGAGTTGATTGGCGCACGGATCATCCAGGGCCTGGGCGGTGCGCTGATGCTGCCCATCGGACGGCTGGTGGTGCTCAAGGCTTACCCGCGCTCGGAGTTGGTGCGGATCATGGGGTTTATCACCATCCCGGGCCTGCTCGGTCCATTGATCGGCCCCACGATGGGCGGCTGGATGGTGCAGTACCTGAGCTGGCACTGGATTTTCCTGATCAATCTGCCGGTGGGCGTTCTGGGCTGCTGGGCAGTCTGGCACTTCATTCCGGACCTGCGCGGCAGCGAGCGCACCCGCTTCGACGGGCTGGGTTTCGTGCTGTTTGGCGCCGCGATGATATTTATCACCATTGCGATGGAGGGGCTGGGCGAGTTGCACATGCCGCATTTGCGCGTGATGTTGCTGCTCTTCGCCGGGATGGCGTGCCTGGCGGCCTACTGGTTGCGGGCGGGCAATATCAGCAACCCGCTGTTCTCGCCGGCACTGTTCAAAACCAAAACCTTTGCGGTGGGTATTCTGGGTAACCTGTTTGCTCGCCTGGGCAGCGGGGCGCTACCGTTCCTGGTGCCGTTGCTGCTGCAAGTGGCGCTGGGCTACTCGCCGTCACAAGCCGGGATGAGCATGCTGCCACTGGCCGCAGCCGCCATGCTGGCCAAGTGGATAGCCCGACCGCTGATCGAGCGCGCGGGGTATCGCACGGTACTCACGGCCAACACCTTTGCCCTGGGCCTGATGCTGGCCAGCATGGGCCTGGTCACCGAACACACGCCCTACCCGCTGTTGCTGTCAATGCTGGCCGTTTTGGGGGCGATCAACTCGTTGCAGTTCACCGCGATGAATACCGTCACCCTGATCGACCTCGATGACGCCAGCGCCAGCAGCGGCAACAGTTTGCTGTCGGTGGTGGCGCAATTGTCCTTGAGCCTGGGCGTGGCCTGCGCCGGGGCATTGCTCGGCGGCTTCACTGGCGATGGCGGCAGCGACGGGGTGGACACGGTGCTCGGGGCATTCCAGCTGACCTTCCTCACAGTCGGGATCATGGCGATGCTGGCAGCGGCTATTTTCCTGCAACTGTCACCGCAGGACGGCCGCAAACCCAAGGCCAACTCGGAGCATGACCTGGAACATTAAGCGACTTTTTAATCAGAACTGGATGACATCTCGTCCAGAATGTTCAGGCAAAGGGCATGGGACTGGTACACTGCGCGACATTTTGTTTTGCAGGCCAGTCCCGTGACCACCATTGCCACCGCTTTTAACACTCTGCCTCTGTCCGCCGCCATGCTGGCTAACCTCGACTCCCTCGGTTATGCCCAGATGACGCCGATTCAGGCGCAGAGCTTGCCGGTGATCCTCAAAGGCATGGACCTGATCGCTCAGGCCAAGACCGGCAGTGGCAAAACTGCCGCCTTCGGCATCGGCCTGCTGAACCCGATCAACCCGCGCTTCTTCGGCTGCCAGGCCCTCGTGATCTGCCCGACCCGCGAACTGGCTGACCAGGTTGCCAAGGAAATCCGCCGTCTGGCCCGCGCCGAAGACAACATCAAAGTGCTGACCCTGTGTGGCGGCGTGTCTTTCGGTCCGCAAATCGGTTCGCTGGAGCACGGTGCGCACATCATCGTCGGCACGCCGGGCCGCATTCAGCAGCACTTGCGCAAAGGCTCGCTGGTACTGGACGGTCTGAACACTCTGGTACTGGACGAAGCGGACCGCATGCTGGACATGGGTTTCTACGATGCCATCGAAGACATCATTGTAAAAACCCCGGAGCGTCGCCAGACCCTACTGTTCTCGGCCACCTACCCGGCCGGTATCAAGCAACTGTCGTCCAAGTTCATGCGCAACCCTCAGCAAGTAAAAGCCGAGGCGCTGCACACTGACAGCCAGATCGAACAACGCTTCTACGAAATCTCCCCTGAAGAGCGCATGAGCGCTGTAACCAAGGTGCTGGGCCATTTCCGCCCGCAATCTTGCGTAGCGTTCTGCTTCACCAAGCAGCAGGTTCAGGAAACCGTTGATCACCTGACGTCCAAAGGCATTTCGGCTGTTGGCCTGCATGGCGATCTGGAACAGCGCGACCGTGACCAGGTGCTGGCGATGTTTGCCAACCGCTCGACTTCAGTACTGGTTGCCACCGACGTAGCGGCCCGTGGTCTGGACATCGACGCGCTGGACATGGTGCTCAACGTTGAGCTGGCCCGTGATTCGGAAATCCACATTCACCGTGTTGGCCGTACCGGCCGTGCTGGTGAAAAAGGTGTTGCGATCAGCCTGGTTGCCCCGTCCGAAGCGCACCGCGCCCAGGCCATCGAGCAGCTGCAGAAAGCCCCGCTGAACTGGGAAACCCTGGACACCCTGACCTCCCAGGGCGGCGCACCGTTGCTGCCGGCCATGAGCACGCTGGTGATCGGTGCCGGTCGTAAAGACAAGGTTCGTCCGGGCGATATCCTCGGTGCCCTGACGGGTGACGCGGGCATCCCGGGTGCCCAGGTTGGCAAGATCGCGATCTTTGACTTCCAGGCCTACGTGGCCGTTGACCGCACCGTGGCCAAACAGGCTGCCCAGCGCTTGAGCGAAGGCAAAATCAAAGGCCGCGTATTGCGCGTTCGGGTTTTGTAAGAGATCGCCTGAACACTGGCGATCACATGTGGGAGCGGGCTTGCCCGCGATGCAAACAACTCGGTTCAGCTGAATCACCGGGGTGCTGCAATCGCGAGCAAGCCCGCTCCCACATTAGGTTTGGATTGACTATAAATTTTGTGAGGACACCGCTTTGCGCTCTACCGACGTTGTGATTATTGGCGCTGGCGCCGCTGGTTTGATGTGCGCGCTGACCGCTGCCGGTCGCGGGCGAAAGGTCATGCTCATCGACCACGCCAACAAGGCGGGCAAAAAGATCCTGATGTCGGGCGGTGGCCGCTGCAACTTCACCAACATGTACACCGAACCCAACAATTTTCTGTCGCAGAACCCGCACTTCTGCAAGTCAGCCCTGGCACGCTACACCCAGTGGGACTTTATCGAGATGGTCGCCAAACACGGCGTGCCCTATCACGAGAAAAAACTCGGCCAACTGTTCTGCGATAACAAATCCAGCGACATCCTGGAAATGCTCCTCGATGAGTGCCAAAAAGCAGGCGTCAGCCTGCACCTGGACACCTCGGTCGAGCAGATCGAAAAAACCGACAACGGTTACAGCCTCAACACAACGCTGGGGCCGATTGACTGCCTGTCGCTGGTGGTCGCCACCGGCGGCCTGTCGATCCCGACGCTCGGTGCCACCGGCTTCGGCTATCAAATCGCCAGGCAATTTGGCCACACCTTGCTGCCCACCCGCGCGGGCCTGGTGCCGTTCACCATCACCGACCAGCTCAAAGAGATCTGTACCGAACTCTCGGGCACGTCAGTCGACTGCCTGGTGAGCTGCAACGATCAGAGCTTCCGGGAAAATATCCTGTTCACCCATCGGGGCTTGAGCGGACCGGCGATTTTGCAGATTTCGTCGTTCTGGAATACCGGCGACACGGTTGAAATCAACCTGCTGCCCGACCTCGACGCGCTGAGCTGGTTGCAAACCCAGCAGGCCGAACGCCCCAACAGCGAACTGAAAACCCTGCTCGGTGAGATTTTCACCAAGAAGATGGCCAACCTGTTGGCCGAGCACTGGTTCGAGTCCAAGCCCATGAAGCAGTACACCCCGGGTGAACTGGCGCACGTGGCTGACAAACTGGCGAGCTGGAAAGTGATACCGGCTGGCACCGAAGGCTACCGCACGGCTGAAGTGACCCTGGGCGGGGTTGATACCCGCGAAGTGTCTTCCAAGACCATGGAGTCGCTGAAAAGCCCCGGCCTGTACTTTGTGGGTGAAGTGCTGGATGTGAGCGGCCACCTGGGCGGCTTCAACTTTCAGTGGGCGTGGGCTTCGGGGTATGCGGCGGCGCAGTACGTTTAACGCCAGGCGGCATTAAAAATATTTTGTGTTCGATGTGACAGTGCCATTGCGCTGTCGTCTTAACTGGCTCAAGTTAGCGAATCACGAGCCAGGCACCGCCACTCCATGTCATCGAAAAGCTTTCAGCATTCCCTGCGCCGCTTGTGGGCGCTGGACAAGTTCAGTTACAGCGTGCGGGTGTTTGTCGCCCTGACCGGCAGCATGGCTTTTTGCTGGTATCAGGATGAAATGTCGCTGCTGATCCCGCTGTTCCTGGGGATTATCGCCAGCGCGCTGTCCGAGACTGATGACAGTTGGCAAGGCCGACTGAACGCTTTGCTGGTAACGCTGGTGTGCTTCACCGCCTCGGCACTCAGTGTCGAACTGCTCTTCCCCTATCCCTGGCTGATGGTCTGCGCGCTTGCCCTGGCCAGCTTCGGCCTGACCATGCTCGGTGCGCTGGGCGAGCGCTACGGGGCGATTGCTTCGGCCACACTGATTCTGGCCGTGTACACCATGATTGGCGTCGACCAGCGGGGTGGCGAAGTCACCAATTTCTGGCATGAACCCTTGCTGCTGGTGGCGGGCGCGGCCTGGTACGGGATGCTGTCGGTACTGTGGCAGGCGCTGTTTTCCAATCAACCGGTACAGCAAAGCCTGGCGCGGTTGTTCTGGGAGCTGGGCCTGTACCTGAAGATCAAATCGTCGCTGTTCGAGCCGATCCGCAAGCTGGATGTCGAAGCCGGCCGACTGGAACTGGCGCGGCAAAACGGACGTGTGGTGGCCGCGCTCAATACCGCCAAAGAGATCATTCTGCACCGGGTCGGCAACTCCCGGCCGGGCTCCAAGCTCAGCCGCTACCTCAAGCTGTACTTCCTGGCGCAGGACATCCACGAACGCGCCAGTTCCTCGCACTACCCCTACAACGCCCTGGCCGAAGCCTTCTTCCACAGTGACGTGATGTTCCGCTGCCAACGCCTGCTGCGCCAGCAAGGCGTGGCCTGTCAGCGCCTGTCGGAGTCGATCAAGCTGCGCCAGCCGTTTGTCTACGACGACAGCTTTGCCGAAGCGCTGAGCGACTTGCACGCCTCGCTCGAACACTTGCGCATCCAGAGCAACCCGGCCTGGCGCGGACTGTTGCGTTCACTGCGGGCGCTGGCCGCCAACCTGGGCACCCTCGACCGTTTGTTGAGCGACGCCAGTAACCCCGACAACCTGGCAGATGCCACCGACAGCAGCCTGCTGGACCGTTCGCCACGTAACCTCAAGGACGTGTGGTCGCGCCTGCGTCAGCACCTCACACCCACGTCGCTGATCTTTCGCCACGCCTTGCGCCTGCCTTTGGCCCTGAGCATCGGTTTTGCGATGGTGCACTGGATTCACCCGAGCCAGGGTTACTGGATCATCCTCACCACGCTGTTCGTGTGTCAGCCAAGTTACGGCGCCACCCGACGCAAATTCAGCCAGCGCATCATCGGCACGGCCATCGGCCTGGCCGTGGGCTGGGCGCTGTTCGATCTGTTCCCCAACCCGCTGGTGCAGTCGATGTTTGCGGTGGTGGCCGGTGTGGTGTTCTTTATCAACCGCACCACGCGCTACACCTTGAGCACCGCAGCCATCACCCTGATGATCCTGTTTTGCTTCAACCAGGTGGGCGACGGCTACGGGCTGTTCCTGCCGCGACTGTTCGATACCCTGGTGGGCAGCGTGATTGCGGCGGCAGCGGTATTCCTGTTCTTGCCGGACTGGCAGGGCCGACGCCTGAATCAGGTACTGGCCAATACCTTGAGCTGCAACAGCCAGTATCTGCGCCAGATCATGCAGCAGTACGCCCAGGGCAAAAGTGACAACCTCGCCTATCGCCTTGCGCGGCGTAACGCCCATAACGCCGATGCGGCGCTGTCGACCACACTGGCCAATATGCTGATGGAACCGGGGCACTTCCGTAAGGATGCCGACATGGGCTTCCGCTTTCTGGTGCTGTCCCACACCTTGCTCAGCTATTTGTCAGGACTGGGCGCTCACCGTGACACCGAGCTGCCCGGTGAAGTGCGGGAACAGTTGATCGAGGGCGCCGGACGCAGGATTGCCGACAGCATTGACCAGATCGCACAGGATCTGGCGTCCAAGCAGGCGGTGGCGGTACAAAGTGATGATGAAGAAGCACTGGCCAGCGAGCTTGAGCAAATGCCCGACGAGATCGATGAAAACCAGCGTCTGGTGCAAACCCAACTGGCGTTGATTTGCCGTCAGCTCGGGCCGCTGCGCACCCTGGCTGCACATTTGGTCAAGGCACCTTAGAACTTGGCGCGAGTACACATCGCGCCTACTATCGGGTCATACACTCACCAAGAAGGACACGATCGTGACCACCGACTGGCTCTGCAAACACCACAACGACCTGGGCAAGGAACAGCTCTACGCCATTCTGGAATTGCGCTCGAAAGTATTCGTCGTCGAGCAGAAATGCGCCTACCAGGACGTCGACGGGCAAGACCTGACGGGGGACACGTTGCATGTGATGGGCTGGCAGAACGATCAACTGGTGGCGTATGCCCGCGTGCTCGACCCTGAATCCCAGGGCGGCGACGTGGTGATCGGCCGCGTGATCATTGCCCCCGAGGGTCGCGGGCAAAAGCTGGGGCATGTCCTGATCGAGAAAGCCCTGGAAAACATCGAGGATTACTGGTCGGGGCAGCCCGTGTTCTTGTCCGCCCAGGCGCACTTGCAGCCGTTCTACGGGCAACACGGGTTTCGCGCCGAGGGCGAAATGTATCTTGAAGATGACATCCCGCACATCGGCATGCGCCTGACGCCTCAGGGATAACCCAGCACCTGCTTGATCTGCACCAGATGCTCGCCGACCCAGGTTTTGTCGACAGGGCCCCAACTGTGAATCTGATAACGCCCGGCATGATTACGGGCGCCGTCCTGCTGCTCGAACTCGCAGACAATATCCAGATCAGCCAGCGCCGCGATGGTGTCCTGCGCGGTACGGCGCGGCATGCCGGTCACTTCGGTCAGTGCGGGCACGCTGCTGGCAATCTGGCTATCGATTAACCAGGCCACGTACAAGCGCCGGTAAAAGCTGCTTTTGGTTTTGCTGACGTCCATTCAGAACTCCTGATGCGGATGATTGCTGGCTTTCTGTGGGAGCGGGCTTGCTCGCGATTCAGGCGCTGCGGTCCTTCTGGGAAGACGCGTCGATACCATCGCGAGCAAGCCTGCTCCCACACGGGTTCAGGGTTGGGGTTTTCCTGCCAAGTCACGCCACGTCAGATACACCCGCAAGTCAAACTCCAGCTGGTGGTAACCCGGCAACATGTGTTCGCACAATTTGTAAAAAGCCTTGTTGTGGTCCGACTCCTTGAGATGGGCCAGTTCGTGAACCACGATCATCTTCAGGAATTCAGGCGCCGCCTCCTTGAACAACGAGGCCACACGCAGTTCTTTCTTGGCCTTGAGCTTGCCACCCTGAACCCGTGAGATGGCGGTATGTAACCCCAGCGCACGGTGAGTCAGGTCGAGCTTGTTATCAAACAGCACCTTGTCGAAGGACGGCGCATTGCGCAGGTATTCCTGCTTCAGTTCCAGCGCGTAGGTATACAGCGCCTTGTCACTTTGCACCGCGTGACGCTGCGGGTAGCGTTCGCTCAGGTAGCTGCCCAACTGATCGCGCTCAATCAATTGGCGCACCTGCTCTTGCAAGGTCTGGGGGTAGGCCTGGAGGTACTTGAGAACGGTCATGGGACGCCAACGCACAGCATAGAAGGGCGCCAGTGTAGCGAATTCAACCCAAAGGCGCCCACGTCAGACTTTTACGCGGACATAAGCCAGACATTTCCGAGAAAACCCGGTGCCCACAAGCGTCGCTTGCAGCCCGAAAAGCCTCGGGGCTATCTTCACCAGTCGCCGATGATCCCCGTGGAAGAGACATGAAAAAGACGACGCCCGACGATCCCAAAGCAAATCACACCCCCCGTGATGATCATCAGCACGATGAGGCCACCCGCCGTATTCTCGATGCCGTGCTCCGTGCCCCGCCTGTTGACCTCGACAGCCTCAAGCCCACCAATGCGCAACATGTCAGCCCCAAATCACCCTTTGCCGTGCGGCCTGATATCCGGGCAATAGAGGCCTTGTCTCACATCTGGCTGATGCTCAAGAGCGCAGAAGAGGTCTCGGATGAAATCACCGAGTATGCCAGTGGCATCGAGCGCGGGCTGATATGGTCATTGGTGCATTCGGTCGAGATGTCCCGCTCGCTGGTGAGTGCCCTGCTCAAGGCCAATGGCGTTGATCCGGAACAATTACACCGATCTGCATAAACATCGCACCCACAAAAAAGCCCGCATCGCTGCGGGCTTTTCAGTACGCGCCGGTCTTAGTTGACCTTGGCGTTCAGCTCACCTTTGAGGTAACGCTGGTACATCGCTTCCAGGGAGATCGGCTTGATCTTCGAAGCGTTACCGGCAGTACCGAAGGCTTCGTAACGAGCGATACACACGTCACGCATGGCCGTTACGGTGGCGCCGAAGAACTTGCGCGGGTCGAACTCGCTCGGGTTGGTTGCCATCAGGCGACGCATGGCGCCAGTCGATGCCAGACGCAGATCGGTGTCGATGTTGACCTTGCGCACGCCGTGCTTGATGCCTTCAACGATTTCTTCTACCGGCACACCGTAAGTTTCTTTGATGTCGCCGCCGAACTCGTTGATGATCGCCAGCCATTCTTGTGGAACAGAAGACGAACCGTGCATCACCAGGTGAGTGTTCGGGATACGCTTGTGGATTTCTTTGATGCGGTCGATCGCCAGCACGTCGCCAGTAGGTGGCTTGGTGAACTTGTAAGCGCCGTGGGAAGTACCGATGGCAATGGCCAGGGCATCCACTTGAGTGCGCTTGACGAAGTCAGCGGCTTCTTCCGGGTCGGTCAGCATCTGGCTGTGATCCAGAACGCCTTCTGCGCCGATGCCGTCTTCTTCGCCAGCCATACCGGTTTCAAGCGAACCCAGGCAGCCCAGCTCGCCTTCAACCGACACACCGCACGCGTGTGCCAGGGCAACGGTTTGCTGAGTAACGCGAACGTTGTAGTCGTAGTCGGTAGGGGTTTTGCCGTCTTCGCCCAGCGAGCCGTCCATCATGACCGAGCTGAAGCCCAGCTGGATCGAGCGCTGGCACACGTCAGGGCTGGTGCCATGGTCCTGGTGCATGCACACCGGGATATGCGGGAATTCTTCGATTGCAGCCAGGATCAGGTGACGCAGGAAGGGAGCACCTGCGTACTTGCGCGCACCGGCCGAAGCCTGAACGATCACCGGGGAGTCGGTCTTGTCAGCGGCTTCCATAATGGCGCGCATCTGCTCAAGGTTGTTTACGTTGAAGGCTGGAACGCCGTAGCCGAATTCGGCGGCGTGGTCCAACATCTGGCGCATGCTGATAAGTGCCATTGTGAGTGTCTCTCCCGGACAAGGGTCGTTAATCGTGCAAGCCTGCCGTAGCGGCGGCTGCTATTCAAGTTATTGCAGATCGGGGGTTGTGCCCCATTCTGCCAATCCGATTTAGCTGAAACGATACAGCTCCAGCTATAGCTATGCGGCCTGATTGTGAGAGCGGGCTTGCTCGCGATGCAGGCAATTCGGTCTATTTGCCGAACCGCGGTGATGCAATCGCGAGCAAGCCCGCTCCCACGCAAAAACCCATATCAAATCAAGGGCACCCACGCTCTTGTGAAGCCTTGGGCGACTCGTATTTTTCCAGCGCTTCAGGACCTGAGCGTTTATTGACCAGCGGCACGCTTTGCGCCTGCCAGTCTGCCTGGTAGCAACCACTCTCTTCAGGGGTTGCAGCTTCGGGCGTCGGCTTGCCCGAACTGGCGCAACCGGCCAAAAAGCCCACGATCATCAACAGCGGTAACAACTTGACCATGTCCATGCTTCCTTTCAGGGCCTGAAACACCTTCAGGCTTTGGCGCGGCTTTCCAGAATTTCGACGGCAGGCAGTACCTTGCCTTCAACGAACTCAAGGAAGGCACCACCGCCGGTGGAGATGTAGGAAATTTGATCAGCAATGCCGTACTTGTCGATAGCCGCGAGGGTGTCGCCGCCACCCGCGATCGAGAACGCTGCGCTGTCAGCAATGGCCTGGGCCAGAACCTTGGTGCCGTTACCGAACTGGTCAAACTCGAACACACCTACCGGGCCGTTCCACAGGATAGTCTTTGACGACTTCAGCAGCTCGGCGAAATGCGCGGCGGTTTGTGGGCCAATGTCCAGAATCATGTCGTCGGCAGCCACATCAGCGATCAGCTTGACGGTTGCAGCAGCGCTTTCAGCGAACTCCTTGGCCACGACCACGTCAGTCGGCAGAGGCACATTGACCTTGGCGGCGATGGCGCGGGCGGTGTCCAGCAGATCAGGTTCGTACAGCGATTTTCCAACCGGGTGCCCGGCAGCTGCCAGGAAGGTGTTGGCAATACCGCCACCCACGATCAGCAGGTCGCAGATCTGGCTCAGGCTGTTGAGCACTTCAAGCTTGGTCGACACCTTGGAGCCGGCAACGATAGCGGCCATCGGCTTGGCCGGGGCGCCCAGTGCCTTGCCCAGTGCGTCCAGCTCGGCAGCCAGCAACGGGCCAGCAGCCGCAACCTTGGCAAACTTGGCCACGCCGTGGGTCGAGCCTTCGGCACGGTGGGCAGTACCGAAAGCATCCATCACAAACACGTCGCACAGGGCGGCGTATTGCTGGGCCAACTCGTCGGCGTTTTTCTTTTCGCCCTTGTTGAAGCGCACGTTTTCGAACAACACGATGTCGCCCGCTTTAACGTCGACGCCATTGAGGTAGTCGCTGACCAGCGGCACTTCGCGGCCCAGGGCATTGCTCAAGTAATCGGCTACAGGCTTGAGGCTGTTTTCAGCCGAGAACTCACCTTCAGTCGGACGTCCCAGGTGCGAGCAGACCATAACCGCCGCGCCTTTTTCCAACGCCAGCTTGATGGTCGGCAGCGAAGCAAGGATGCGCGCATCGCTGGTGACTACACCGTCCTTGACTGGGACGTTGAGGTCTTCGCGGATCAGTACGCGCTTACCTTGCAGATCGAGGTCGGTCATCTTCAACACGGTCATGGGTCGCAGTTCCTGAGTTTCTAATGTTAGAGAGCGGGTTTGGGGTGGGTAACGTGCAAATAGTGCTCTGCCACATCGATCATTCGATTGGCAAAACCCCATTCGTTGTCGAACCAGGCCAGCAGGTTCACCAGCCGGGGGCCGGAAACGCGGGTCTGGCTGGCATCGACAATGGCCGAATGCGGGTCATGGTTGAAATCACAGCTGGCGTGGGGCAACTCGGTGTAGGCCAACAAGCCTTTGAGCGGGCCGCAGGTGGCCGCCTCGCGCAGCAGGCGGTTCACCTCTGCGGCATCGGTGTCCCGTGCCGTGGTCAGGGTGATATCCAGGCACGACACATTCAATGTCGGTACCCGCACCGCTTTGGCTTGAATTCGGCCGGCAAGTTCCGGCAACAAACGCTCAATGCCCTTGGCCAGGCCGGTAGAGACCGGAATGACCGACTGAAAGGCCGAGCGTGTACGACGCAGATCTTCGTGGTGGTAGGCATCGATCACGGGCTGATCGTTCATCGCCGAGTGAATGGTGGTAATCGATACATACTCAAGACCCAATGCCTCATCCAGCAAACGCAGCAGCGGCACGCCGCAGTTGGTCGTGCAGGAGGCGTTGGACACCAGTCGCTCTTCGCCGGTCAGGCTGTGCTGGTTAACGCCGTAGACGATGGTGGCGTCAACATCGGCGTCACTGGCCATCGGTTGCGAAAACAGCACGCGGGGAGCCCCGGCATCAAGGAAACGCTGGCCGTCGGCGCGGGTGTTGTAAACGCCGGAGCATTCCAGCACCAGGTCAACACCCAGGGCAGCCCAGTCGATCCCCTCGGGGGTGGCACTGCGGAACACTTTCACGCAGTCGCCATTGATATGCAGGCAGTCGCCTTCGATCCGTATCTCGCCGGGAAACCGGCCATGGGTGGAGTCGAAGCGCGTCAAATATTCGAGACTGGCCATATCGGCCAAATCATTGAGTGCAACAATTTCAAACCCGGCAGCGGCCCCTCGCTCGAACAACGCACGCAGGACGCAACGACCAATCCGGCCGTAGCCGTTGAGTGCAACTTTGTAGGGACGCGATTGGGGCATGGGGTTCTCTTATTAAAAGCCTGTAGTCGCTGCCGAAGGCTGCGATCAAGACCGCACGACCTTCAAAAAAACGGGCTGCTACGCAGCCCTTCGCAGCCTGTGGCAGCGACTACCTAAAACGCGGCAGCCAGGACCACCGCGGCTTGCTTTAGTCTTCCAGCAACTCGTCAGCCTGACCCAGGATGTTTTCCAGGGTGAAGCCGAACTCTTCGAACAAGGCTGGCGCAGGCGCCGACTCGCCGTAAGTGGTCATGCCGATGACGCGGCCTTCCAGGCCCACGTACTTGTACCAGTAGTCCGCGTGGGACGCTTCGATCGCAATACGGGCGCTCACCTGCAGCGGCAGAACCGACTGCTTGTAGCCTGCATCCTGAGCTTCGTACACGCTGGTGCATGGCATCGATACAACACGTACCTTGCGGCCTTGCTCGGTCAGCTTCTCATAAGCCTGAACCGCCAGGCCCACTTCGGAACCGGCCGAGATCAGGATCAGTTCAGGCTCGCCTGCACAATCCTTCAGCACGTAACCACCACGGTTGATGTCGGCAATCTGGCCAGCATCACGGGTTTGGTGGTTCAGGTTCTGACGCGAGAAGATCAACGCGGACGGGCCGTCGTTGCGCTCCAGGGCGAATTTCCAGGCCGCTGCGGATTCCACCGCATCGGCTGGGCGCCAGGTGTCCAGGTTCGGCGTGGTACGCAGGCTGGTCAATTGCTCGACCGGCTGGTGCGTCGGGCCGTCTTCGCCCAGACCGATGGAGTCATGGGTGAACACATAGATCACGCGCTGCTTCATCAGGGCCGACATGCGGATGGCGTTGCGGGCGTATTCCATGAACATCAGGAAGGTCGCGCCGTAAGGCACCAGGCCGCCGTGCAGGGCAACACCGTTCATGATGGCGCTCATGCCGAACTCGCGTACGCCGTAGTACACGTAGTTGCCGCTGGCGTCTTCAGCCGAAACACCTTTGCAGCCTTTCCAGAGGGTCAGGTTGGAACCGGCCAGGTCAGCGGAGCCGCCCAGCAGTTCTGGCAACAGTGGGCCAAAGGCATTCAATGCGTTCTGGCTGGCTTTACGGCTGGCGATGGTTTCGCCCTTGGCCGCGACTTCAGCGATGTAGGCGTTGGCCTTGGCATCGAAGTCAGCAGGCAGTTTGCCGCTCAGGCGACGGGACAGCTCGCCGGCCAGCTCAGGGAACTCGGCCGCGTAGGCAGCAAAGCGCTTGTCCCACTCGGATTCAACCGCAGCACCGGCTTGCTTGGCATCCCATTCGGCGTAGATATCAGCCGGGATTTCAAACGGACCGTGGTTCCAGTTCAGGGCCTGGCGGGTCAGGGCGATTTCGTCGTTGCCCAGTGGAGCACCGTGGCAGTCTTCCTTGCCCTGCTTGTTCGGCGAGCCGAAACCGATGGTGGTTTTGCAGCAGATCAGCGTTGGCTGGTCGCTTTTGCGTGCGGTTTCGATCGCGGTCTTGATTTCTTCCGGGTCGTGACCGTCAACGTTACGGATCACTTGCCAGTTGTAGGCTTCGAAACGCTTTGGCGTGTCGTCGGTGAACCAGCCTTCAACTTCGCCATCGATAGAGATGCCGTTGTCGTCGTAGAACGCGATCAGCTTGCTCAGACCCAGAGTGCCGGCCAACGAGCCAACTTCGTGGGAAATGCCTTCCATCATGCAGCCATCACCCAGGAACACGTAGGTGTGGTGATCAACGACGTTATGGCCAGGGCGGTTGAACTGAGCGCCCATGACTTTTTCTGCCAGGGCAAAGCCCACAGCGTTGGCCAGGCCCTGACCCAGCGGGCCAGTGGTGGTTTCAACGCCCGGCGTGTAGCCCAGCTCCGGGTGACCCGGGGTGCGGCTGTGCAGCTGGCGGAAGTTTTTCAGGTCGTCGATCGACAGGTCATAGCCGGTCAGGTGCAGCAACGAGTAGATCAGCATCGAACCGTGGCCGTTGGACAGCACAAAGCGGTCACGGTCAGCGAACGAAGGGTTGCTCGGGTTGTGCTTCAGATAATCGCGCCACAGTACTTCGGCGATATCCGCCATACCCATAGGGGCACCTGGATGGCCGCTGTTGGCTTTTTGCACGGCATCCATGCTGAGTGCACGAATGGCGTTGGCACGCTCACGACGGCTGGGCATCGCTGTTCTCCTGGGTATTGAAAGTTAAATCGAAACGGAAAAAAGGCGAGCATTTTCCCTCAGGCAACGCCCTCGGGGCAATGACAGATAGTCGCAAGAGGCGTTTTTCCTGTGCTTAACCGTTCAACCTGTTAAGGATCGGACATTTCGTTTCGTTAATAAGCACACACTCTCCGACAAACGCGCCACTTATCGACCAATATCAAAACTTTTCGATATTGAACTTGCGGGGGCTGTACGGGGTAACTAGACTGCGACCCCATGAACTTACGCATGCCTTCAATCCGCCATGACGATAGCGACGAGCTCTCCGCCCTGTGCAAGGCTGGAGGCGATCCGCTGCGACTCAATGTGCTGCGCGCGTTGGCCAACGATTCGTTTGGTGTGCTGGAGCTGACGCAGATTTTTGCCACTGGCCAATCAGGCATGAGTCATCACCTCAAGGTGCTGTCTCAAGCCAGGCTGGTCGCAACACGACGCGAAGGCAATGCGATTTTTTATCGCCGTGCCCTGCCCCACACCGAGCAACCAGGCGGAAAACTCCATGCTGCGCTGCTGGAAGAGGTCGATAACCTGACCTTGCCCACCGATGTACAAGCGCGAATCAGCGCAGTACATGCACAGCGTGCAGCCGCCAGTCAGGACTTTTTCTCACGCGTAGCCGAGAAGTTTCGCGCTCAACAGGATTTGATCGCCGGCTTGCCGCAATACCGGGACAGCGTTTTGACGCTGCTCGACAAACTGAGCTTCGACCCGGCGGCCACGGCCCTGGAAGTCGGTCCCGGCGATGGCAGCTTCTTGCCCGACCTGGCTCGCCGCTTCCATCAGGTCACGGCGCTGGACAACAGCCCGGTCATGCTTGGGCTGGCCCGCCAGCTCTGTGAACGCGAGTCACTGAACAACGTCAGCCTGATCCTGGCCGACGCGCTACACGATGCACAGCTGCAAGCCGACTGCGTTGTCGTGAACATGGTCCTGCACCATTTCGCCGCACCGGCCGAAGCACTTCAGCAACTGGCAACCTTGCTGCAGCCGGGCGGCAGCCTGCTGATAACAGAGTTGTGCAGCCATAATCAGGCGTGGGCCCGCGAGGCATGCGGTGATTTGTGGCTGGGTTTTGAACAAGATGATCTGGCCCATTGGGCCACCGCTGCGGGACTCGTTCCCGGGGAAAGCCTCTATGTAGGCTTACGTAATGGTTTCCAGCTTCAGGTCCGCCACTTTCAGCGGCCAACTGGCGACACTCACCATCGGTAAATATTAGGAAACCGTCGAGATGAGCGAATACTCCCTTTTCACCTCCGAGTCCGTGTCTGAAGGGCATCCGGACAAAATCGCCGACCAGATTTCTGACGCGGTGCTGGACGCCATCATTGCTGAAGACAAGTTCGCCCGTGTGGCGTGCGAGACTCTGGTGAAAACCGGCGTAGCAATCATCGCGGGCGAAGTCACCACGTCGGCCTGGGTCGACCTGGAGCAGATCGTTCGTGACGTGATCACCGACATCGGCTACACCAGCTCCGACGTCGGCTTCGACGGTGCTACCTGCGGCGTGATGAACATCATTGGCAAGCAGTCCCCTGACATCAACCAGGGTGTTGACCGTGCCAAGCCTGAAGATCAGGGCGCCGGTGACCAGGGCCTGATGTTCGGCTACGCCAGCAACGAAACCGACGTGCTGATGCCTGCACCGATCACCTTTTCGCACCAACTGGTACAGCGCCAGGCCCAGGCCCGTAAATCCGGCCTGCTGCCGTGGCTGCGCCCGGACGCCAAGTCCCAGGTAACGTGCCGTTACGAAGGCGGCAAGGTTGTCGCCATCGACGCCATCGTGCTGTCGACCCAGCACAACCCTGAAGTGTCGTACACCGACCTGCGCGAAGGCGTGATGGAACTGATCGTCAAGCACGTGCTGCCAGCCGAGCTGCTGCACAAGGACACCCAGTTCCACATCAACCCTACCGGCCAGTTCATCATCGGTGGCCCGGTGGGCGACTGCGGCCTGACCGGTCGCAAGATCATCGTTGACACCTACGGCGGCATGGCCCGTCACGGCGGCGGCGCGTTCTCGGGCAAGGATCCATCCAAGGTTGACCGTTCGGCTGCTTACGCCGGTCGTTACGTGGCCAAGAACATCGTGGCTGCCGGCCTGGCTGAGCGCTGCGAGATTCAGGTTTCCTACGCTATCGGCGTCGCTCAACCGACTTCGATTTCGTTGAACACCTTTGGTACTGGCAAAATTTCCGACGAGAAAATCATCAAGCTGGTACGTGACGTATTCGACCTGCGTCCATACGCCATCACCACCATGCTTGACCTGCTGCACCCGATGTACCAGGAAACTGCAGCGTACGGCCACTTCGGTCGTACGCCGCAGATCAAGACCGTTGGCGACGATACCTTCACCACGTTCACGTGGGAGCGTACCGACCGCGCTGAAGAGCTGCGCGCTGCCGCCGGTTTGTAATTAAGCCTGCTGCACCAGAAGCCCCGGACAGGTGACTGTTCGGGGCTTTTTGCTGCTCATGGATAACGTTCGACGGATTGCTTGCCTGCGGATGCTGCTAACATCCACGGTTTGGATCAGCCGAAACGCGCTTGCGTGGCGTTTTTTCAGCCTTATTTAATTGTCATCTTTTGTCATGGAGCCATTTATGAAATTACTTTCACCGCTCGCCCTGTTGACTGTTTGCGGCCTGCTGGCAACGCCTCTGATGGCCGCAGACGCAGCGCCGGAACTGACCGGTTGCGCTGCCAAGAAACAAGCCATCACCCTGCAACTTGAGCAGGCCCGCGCGCACGGCAACAGCAACCAGGTCGCGGGCCTGGAAAAAGCCCTGAGCGAAGTCACCGAGCACTGCACTGACGCGGGCCTGCGCAAGGAACGTGAAAACAAGGTGCTGGAAGCCAAGCACGAAGTGAGCAAGCGCCAGGCTGATCTGGACAAAGCCATGAAGAAAGGCGACCCGGAGAAAATCGACAAACGCAAAAACAAGCTGGCCGAATCGCGCAAGGAACTGCAAGAAGCGCTGGATCAGCTGGATAAATAAGTCTCGCGATACGGATCTCCTGTGTGGGAGCGGGCTTGCTCGCGATGGCAGCACCTCGGTGATTCAGAAGTCCCGAGTCGTGCTTGTCGCGAGCAAGCCCGCTCCCACAGAAGGCGGGTACCGGCTGATCTTTACTCAGTGATTCCTGAATTCCTTGTGGCACGCACTGCAGGTGTCTTCCACTTTCTGCACGGCAGGCGTCAGGTTACTGGCTTTGTAGGGTTGTACCTGGCTGGCGATCACCAACTCACCGGTTGCGCCCTCCAACTGGCGCGCCAGTTGCTGAAAACGCTCCTGCTTTTGCCAGACATCATCGGTAGCACTGGTCAGGTCGGACTCCTTAACCTGTGGGAAATGCTTCCACGGCTCGTGAGCCAAAGCGTCCAACTTGATGGCACCTTCGGTAAAGCGCGGACCGTCAAAGGGAATCCGACCTCGCAACATGCCCCCCAGGTCTTCGCTGGTCTTTAGCATCTGCTTGAAAATCGCTTTACGCTGGCCCAGCGGCGAATCGGGATCCACCCCGCCACACGCAGACAACGTCAGGCAGGCCAGCACAACAACAGTCAATCGTTTAAAAGTCATGGTCGCTTCAGGTCACGGAAATCGGTCGCCAGTATCCTCGCGTCACCTGCAAAGACCAATACCCCTATTGAATACAAGGATTGCCAGAGGGTTATCCGGCCTCGGCAAACCTCGAAGGAATTTCACCCATGAACACATTTTTCAAGCCTCTGGCCTGGGCGTTGCCCGTTGCCCTGTTGCTGGCCGGATGTAACGGCACCGACAAGGACGCCGACAAGAATGCCACTCAGCCAGAACCCCACACGACCTACAGCAAGGCTGACTGGAGCGCACTGCCTGAAGTGACGGGCAGCGACCTGCAAAGCGGTTTTGCTTCATGGCGCAGCGCCTGTACCCGACTCAAGGCCGACCCCAACTGGGGCTCCGTGTGCAGCGACGCAGCCGCCTTGCCTGCCAGCCCGAGCGTGGCCGACATCAGCAACTTCCTGCAAACCCATCTCGACGTGTACAGCCTGCGTTCGGCCGAAGGCAGCAGCGACGGCCTGATCACCGGTTACTACGAACCGGTTTACCCCGGCAGCCTCAAGCCGACCCAGGCCGCCAACGTACCCATCTATGGCGTACCGGCTGACTTGATCGTGGTCAACCTGGACAGCATCTACCCCGAGCTCAAAGGCAAACGCCTGCGCGGGCGCCTTGAGGGCCGTGTGCTCAAGCCTTACGACACCGCAGAGACCATTAACAGCAAAGGCCTGCAAGCACCGGTACTGGCGTGGCTGACCGACCCGATGGACCTGCAGTTTTTGCAAATCCAGGGCTCGGGCCGGGTTCAACTCGACAATGGCCGCCAGCTGCGCATCGGCTATGCCGACCAGAACGGCCATCCGTACAAACCGATTGGCCGCTGGCTGGTTGAACAGGGCGAACTGAAAAAAGAAGACGTGACCATGGGCACCATTCACGCCTGGGCCATGGCTCACCCGCAACGGGTCCACGAGATGCTGGCCAGCAACCCGAGCTACGTGTTTTTCACCCAGAACCCGGACAGCAACGAAGGCCCGCGCGGCTCGCTGAACGTGCCGCTGACGGCTGGCTACAGCGTGGCGGTGGACCGCAAGGTCATCCCGCTGGGCAGCCTGCTGTGGCTGTCGACCACCCAGGCTGATGGCCAGCCCATCGTACGCCCGGTAGCCGCCCAGGACACCGGTGGCGCCATTGCTGGCGAAGTGCGGGCCGATTTCTTCGTGGGCACCGGCCCTGAAGCCGGGAAGATTGCGGGCGACATGAAGCAGAAGGGCAATATCTGGCTGCTATGGCCGAAAGGCGCGGCGCTGCCGCAGTAAAACCACCTGCATGCAATGAAACCAAACCTTTGTGGGAGCGGGCTGGCTCGCGATGGCATCACCGCAGTGCATCAGGCAAACCGGATTGTCTGCATCGCGAGCAAGCCCGCTCCCACACATTGGTTATTGGCTTGCGTTTACATCGACACAAAAAAGAAGCTGACCACCAGTCCCATGCCGATAAACCACACGATGGAGCGCAGGATCGCCCAGTCGGCCAGGTAGCAGATGATGTACAGCATGCGGCTGGTAACGAACAGAACCGCTAGCACATCAATGGTCACGGGCTGGGCGTTCCCTACGATATCGGCAATGATCACCGCCGCCGCAAAGGCCGGGGTCACTTCGAAGCTGTTGAGCTGGGCGCTGTGGGCACGCTTGGCAAAGCCTTGAAGGTTGTCCAGAAACGTACGTGGATCATGGTTTTGTTTGGGCCCGAACTTGCCGTCACTGAACTTGGCAAAAGCGGTACACACATAGGTCAAACAGAAGGCAATAAGCACACACCAGAAGGCAACCGTCATTGGAATTTCCTTTTTAGAGTTTCAACACGAGTATGGGTGGCCTGCTACAGCGCCAGTGCGCACATGCAACCTCAGTGCAACTGCGTGGTCAATGACCTCGCACATCGCGCCCATTTGCCACACCCCGGGGATGTGCCCCTGATGCCCGCGCCTGCATCCAAACATAACCCGTACTGATCGGGTTTCCATTCATTCTCGCCACCACAGGATCCCGGATGCTTGAGCTTGTTGCTGCGTTTATCTGCCTGACCTCACTACTGACTTACGTGAACTTCCGCTTTATCGGCCTGCCGCCGACGATTGGCGTGATGGTCACTGCCCTAATGTTTTCGTTGCTGCTGCAAGGCTTGAGCTTTATCGGTTATCCGGGCCTTGAAGAGCGCGTGCAAGAACTGATCGGCCAGATCGACTTCGGCGATCTGCTGATGAACTGGATGCTGTCGTTCCTGCTGTTTGCAGGCGCCCTGCACGTCAATATCAATGATGTACGCAGCTATCGCTGGCCGATTGGCCTGCTGGCCACCGTCGGTGTGCTGATCGCCACCACCGTGATCGGCAGCCTGGCGTACTGGATTTTTGCCCTGTTCGGCTGGCATATCAGTTTTCTGTACTGCCTGCTGTTCGGCGCACTCATCTCCCCCACCGACCCGATTGCCGTGCTGGGTGTACTGCGGACCGCCAACGCCTCCAAACCGCTGAAAACCACCATCGTGGGCGAGTCGCTGTTCAATGACGGCACCGCTGTTGTGGTGTTCACCGTGTTGCTCGGCATCCTGCAACTGGGCGAAACCCCGAGCCTGAGTGCCACGGCCATGCTGTTTGTTCACGAAGCCATCGGCGGCGTGGTGTTCGGTGGTTTGATCGGTTACCTGGTGTACCGGATGATCAAGAGCATCGAGCAGTATCAGATCGAAGTGATGCTGACCCTGGCACTGGTGATCGGCGGCTCGGCCATGGCCAGTGAACTGCATGTGTCGGCGCCGATCGCGATGGTTGTCGCAGGTCTGATCATCGGTAATCTGGGCCGTAACAAGGCCATGAACGAGATGACCCGTCGCTACATGGACGGTTTTTGGGAGTTGCTTGATGACATGCTCAACGCGCTGCTGTTCGCGCTGATTGGCATGGAACTGTTGCTGCTGCCGTTCTCATGGCTGCATTTGCTGGCGGCCAGCGTTCTGGCCGTGGCCATTTTGCTGTCGCGCCTCTTGACCGTGGCACCGGCCATTGTCCTGCTGCGCCGCTGGCGTACCGTGCCACGGGGCACCATCCGCATCCTGACCTGGGGTGGCCTGCGCGGCGGTGTTTCGGTAGCGCTGGCCCTGGCATTGCCACTGGGCCCGGAGCGTGACCTGATCCTGAGTATCACCTACATCGTGGTGCTGTCCTCGATCCTGTTCCAGGGTTTGACCATCGGCAAACTGGTCAAGCACGTGACCAAGGATGCGCCGGTAGAGGTTGAGCACGCGCACTGATCCCGGTGTTTTTCCCCGCCTTGGCTACACTCACGTTCCTGAGGCCTTAAGGCATGACACACAAAGGGGAACGGGATGAGTACTTCTGCTGCCTATGCACCACCCAGGCGCCCTCTGGGCGCCAACATCATGATCATCACCGCATTGATTGCTCTGGGCATTACCGCCTGGCGGTTCTTCACTCCCTTGTCCGGGGTGACAGATTCCGGGGGGGCAATGACGGCGATGCTGGCCGAGTTTGTGCTGTTTGTCCTGGGGGTGGTGCTGGCTCAAGCCAGGGCGGGAGGCCTGCGAAATTTCGTCCTCTTCCTGGCCTGGGTCGGTGTGATCGGAACAACGTTTGCCGCATGCCTGCTGCACGGTTGGTGGACCGCCGCCGTTCTGGGGATCTACGCCCTGGGTGTGATCATTGAAACCTTTGCCGGCAAGCCAACAAGGAGCGCGATATGAGCGCGATCACAAAACAGTTTTTGACAGCTCCGGCCTTGTGCTTGCTGGCGGGTGTTTCCAGCGTCCACGCGCAAGACACCTACACCGTCCCGCCGCCTTTGCTGGCACCGTCCAGCATCTCTGCCGAGGACGCAAAACTGCCGATCCCCAGCGGCAAGGAGTGGGACAGTTTCCACGGGCAACTGAGCTCGCAAAAGTATTCGCCCCTGACTCAAATCAACAAGGACAACGTCGGCAAACTGACCAAGGTCTGGGAATACTTCACCGGCGACATGTCCACGGGCACCGGCAAAATCCCGCCGTCGGTCTGGTCCGCGACACCTATTTTTGCCAATGACACGTTGTACGTCGGCACGCCTTTTTACCGGATCATTGCCCTGGAGCCCGAGACCGGCAAAGAAAAGTGGACCTACGACACCAAGTCGAAACTGGTCGCCGAAACCCAGCCCGCGCTGAAATCACGTGGCGTGGCCTACTGGCAGGAAAAAAACCCTCAAGCGGGCGTGGCCTGCCAGAAGGTCGTCTACCTGGGCAACATGACCGCGCAGCTCTACGCGGTAGACGCCGACACCGGCAAGCCTTGCGAAGGCTTCGGCAAAAACGGGGTGGTGGACGTCAACCAATGGAACACCATGAACGCGAAATGGCCGCTGTCACAGTTGCAGCCACCCACCGTCATCGGTGACAAGTTGATCGTGGGCTGGGCCGGTAAAGACTGGGAATACGAAGTTGAATCCCCGGGCTCACTGTTTGCCCTCAATGCCCGCACCGGCGCGCTGGAGTGGGAATTCAAGCCGATCCCCGAGGAAGAGGCAGGCAAAACCGGCACTGCCAACATCTGGACAGCCATGTCGTATGACCCGGCGCTGGGCTTGCTGTATATCCCCGTGTCCTCGCCTTCACCCAACTATTGGGGCGGCAACCGGACCAAGCCGATTCCGCTGGGCACTTCCACCACGGCCCTGGATATCAACACCGGCAAGGTCGTGTGGTCTCGTCAGTGGGTTCACCACGACATATGGGACTACGACATCAACTCGGCCCCGACGCTGATGGACATCACCGTCAACGGCAAGCCCGTGGCAGCACTGGTGCAAGCGACCAAGATGGGCTTTTTGTTCACCGTTGACCGCCGCACCGGCGAGGACGTATGGCCGATTGAAGAACGCCCTGTACCCCAGGGTGATGCTGCTGGAGAGGTGTACTCGCCAACCCAACCGTTCCCGACCAAGCCTGCACCCTTGATGGATCAATCGAAAAAACCGGCGATCTGGAAAATCGCCGACATTGTCGGTTTTGGCCAGTGCACAAAAATGTGGGACGGCCTGGAATACAACGGCATGTATTCGCCGCCCAGCACCAAAGGCAACGGCGTACTGGCCTACCCGGACAGTGCCGGTGGCGTGCAATGGGGCGGTGTAGCGTTTGATCCGGTCAGCCAGGTCGCCATTGTGAACACCTCCCACATTGTGCAGATGATCAAGCTGTGGGACCGCGCCTCCTACGACAAGCAACCCAAAACTGCAGGCAACGAGAACGGCTTCTACCCACAGATCGGCGCGCCTTACGGCATGAGTTTGCTCAACGCACAGAACTGGGCAGGCATGCCGTGCTGGGCACCGCCTTTCGGTGAAATCGTGGCGATCGACATGCGCACCGGTGACGTGAAATGGCGTCGTCCGATGGGCGCCGTCCAGCAGTGGGGTTGGTACATGCCTGAAGACATGGGCTCGCCGACCATTGGTGGCCCGGCAGTGACCGCAGGTGGCGTGGTGTTCATTGGTGCATCGATGGATGCCAAGGTCCGTGCCTATGCCCTGGAAGACGGCAAAGAGCTGTGGTCGGACATCGTCATGGCCCCTGCCGTCGCCAACCCTGCCGTGTATGAATACAAAGGCCGACAATATGTGGCGTTTGTGGCGGGCGGCAACTCGATCATGAAAGATCAGGTAGGGGACCAGGTGGTGGTGTACGCACTGCCCAAGTAACAGGAAATAACCTGTAGTCGCTGCCGCAGGCTGCGATAAGGGCCGAAGGACCTTCGCTCTTGGAAAAAACGCGAACCCTTTGGACTCGATCGCAGCCTGCGGCAGCGGCTACACGGATGTTTGATCAGCCCGCCAACCGCTGCAACTGCTCGCTGGCCCGCTCGGCGAACAATTGCAGCAACCCTTCCAGCGTATGCGCCGGGGCTTCGTCCGCCCGGGTCACCGCGTACAGCGTAATCGGCAGCGCCGGGCTCAAGGGCCGGATCAAGGTGCTTGCCCGTGAAGCACCCAACGCCGTAAACGGATCAATCACCGCCAACCCCGCACCCGACTCCACCATCGCCCGCGCCAGCGAATAGGTCTGCACCGCGATGCTGATGCGCGGCGGTGGCTCTACTGCTTGCAGGTAGCTGTCCAGCCGGGCAAACAGCGGATCGGCACTGCTCAGCCCGATCAACGGCGCGTCCGCCAGCTCATCCAGTGCGAGCGGTACGCCTTCGCTTTCATCCGCCCAGTAACCCCGCGGCGCCAGCGCTACGAGTACACCGTGGGCCAGCGCCCGCGCCTTGAGCCCCGGATGATCGGGCAGCTTGAAGGTCAGGGCCACGTCCAGTTCGCGCATCAACAGGTTCTGCACCAGCTCACGGCTGTGGGCGCTGGCCAGTTCACAGTTGATATCGGGATAACGACGGGTCCACTCGCTGATCACCGGCGGCAATAGTGACAACGCCAGCGCGGGCGTGCTGCCAATACGCAAACGATGCCCCGGCTCACGGCGCAGGCTTTCGGCCAGGCGCTGCACACCTTGCAGGCTCTCGGTCACCTTGTCGACTTCGCGCTCCAGCAACAGCGCTTCGGGGGTGGGCTGCAACTTGCCGCGCACCCGCAGAAACAGCGGGAACCCCAACCGCTGTTCAGCGTGTTGCAGCACCTTGCTCACCGCAGGCTGGGAGACATGCAGCAACTGGGCAGCCGCACTCACCGACCCGGTTTGGCGAATCGCCTGGAACACTTCGATATGACGCAAGCGCATGGCAGCAGTCCATAACCTTTGTTTATGGGAGGACCATCTTTATTCATTGTTCGCCGCCTGTCACCTGCCCCTAACCTGAAGCCTGTTCAACAGTGGCTAGGGACTGACATGGCACAGCGAGTTTGCATCATCGGCGGGGGCGTTATCGGGCTGGCAACGGCGTATGCATTGGTGCGCGACGGCTTTGACGTGAGCGTGATCGAGGCCCAGCCCACCCTGGGCAGCCAGACCAGCTTTGCCAATGGCGGTCAGCTTTCCTACCGCTACGTCGCCCCCCTGGCCGATGCCGGTGTGCCCTTGCAAGCGGTGGGCTGGATGCTGCGCGGCGACTCGCCGCTCAAGCTGCGCCCACGCATGGACCCGGCCCAATGGCGCTGGCTGGCGTCGTTTATAGCCGCGTGCCGTGGTTCGGTGAACCAGCGCAATGGCGCGCATTTGCTGCGTCTGGCATTGCTCAGCCAGGCCACATTGCAGCAATGGCGCGAAGAAGATCAGCTGGACGGTTTCGCCTGGCAGCGCAACGGCAAACTGGTGGCGTTTCGTGAACGCAGCCACTTCGACAAAGCGCGCAAAAAAGTTATCCACAGCTCATTTCAACACGCGCTGTCCGCCAGCGAATGCGCCAGCCTGGAACCCGGCCTGCAAGGCTCGGCATTTGTGGGAGGCATCTACACCCCGAGCGAAGAGGTCGGTGACTGCCACGCGTTCTGCCAACAACTGGTCGCCCGCTTGCAGGCCAGTGGCCGTTGCACGTTCTTGCTGGGTAAAACCGTCACCCGCCTGCGTCATGCCAACGGTGAAGTCCAGGCTGTGGAAATGGGTGACGAGGTGCTGGCAGTGGATCAACTTGTGCTCGCAGCGGGGCACAACAGCCCGGCCCTGCGCCTGCCGGGGATGAACCTGCCGCTGTACCCGCTCAAGGGCTACAGCCTCACGCTGGCCCTGACCGACCCGCAAAAAGCGCCACAGGTGAGCATCACCGACTACGACCGCAAAATTGTCTACGCCCGCATTGGCGAGCAATTGCGCATTGCCGCGATGGTCGACATTGTCGGCTTCGATCCCTCGCTGGACCCCAAGCGCCTGGCGCAAATGCGCCAACTGGCCAGCAGTACTTTCCCGGAAGCGGGCGATTATCACGACGCTATCGAGTGGGCTGGCATGCGTCCTGCTACCCCGAGTGGCGTTCCCATTCTTGGCGCCAGTGGCTACCGCAACCTGTGGCTCAACCTGGGCCACGGCGCGCTGGGCTTTACCCTGGCCTGTGGCAGCGGGCGCTTGCTGAGCGAGCTAATTGCACACCGTAAAACGTCCATTGACCTGCAAGGCCTGGCTGCCTGAGTGCACCCTCCCAACCAGAAGGAATGCCCGATGACGATTGACCGCATCAACAGCAATGACCGTTTGAGCGCCGCCGCGACGTTCGAGGCGCTGGTATTTTTGTCCGGACAAGTTCCTACGCAAAGCGAGGACATCACGGCACAGACTCAAGAGGTCTTGAGCAAGATCGACGCACTGCTGGCCGAAACCGGCAGCGACAAAGACCACATCCTTAACGCCACCATTTACCTGCAAGACATTCAGCGCGACTTCGCCGCCATGAATGCCGTGTGGTCAGCCTGGCTATCGGCAGGCAAGGCGCCTACCCGCACCACCCTGCAAGCCGAACTGGCACGGCCTCAGGTGTTGGTGGAAATAAGCGTGATTGCCGTTCGTCATTAATCTGTTTTAAGGGAAAACAACAACATGAAAAAACTTACCTTGATCAGTTGCACCCTGGGCCTGTTGATCAGCCACACCGTGCAAGCCAATGAGACGCCGCTGCAAGGCACGCTAAAGAAAATCGCCGACTCCGGAAGTATTACCTTGGGTTATCGCGATGCCTCGGTACCGTTTTCGTATGTCGGGGACAACAGCGGCAAACCGATGGGCTATTCGGTGGAGTTGGCGAACAAAATCGTTGAACGTATCCAGCAGCAAGTGGGCGACAAACCGCTGAAGGTCAAATACAACCTGGTGACTTCGCAAACCCGTATCCCGCTGGTGCAGAACGGCACCGTTGACCTGGAGTGCGGCTCAACCGGCGTGACCGCCGAGCGGCAAAAGCAGGTGGCGTTTTCCTATGGGTTTATTTACGTCAAAGGCCAATTGCTGACCGCCAAGGACAGCGGCATCAAGGGATTCGATGATTTGCGGGACAAGAACGTCGTCACGACGGCTGGCACCACCAATGAGCGCTTCATCAAAAGCTACAGCGCCGACCACAAGATGGGCATGAACGTCATCAGCGCCAAAGACCATGGCGAAGCCTTCAAGATGCTCGAAACCGGCCGCGCCGTAGCGTTTTACATGGACGACGCGCTGCTTTACGGCGAACGCGCCAAAGCCCGTGATCCGCACAAATGGGTGGTTGTAGGGGATGAGCAATCTCGGGAAATCTACAGCTGCATGGTGCGCAAGGACGACCCGCAGTTCCTGGCGGTGGTCAACAAGACCCTGGCTGACCTGTACCAGTCCGGTGAAATCACCAGCATTTACCAGCGCTGGTTCGAACAACCGATCCCGCCCAACGGCCTGAACCTGGAATTCCCGATGACCGCCGAGCTAAAACAGATCATCGCCAAACCGGTGAGTGATCCGGTGGAGTAAGGGCGTCAAAAAAAGTCTTCCGTTACACCCTCACCTTCAAACCAGCTGTCCCAAGACGCGCCTGCTGCACTCAGGCGCGTGCTGCTTCCGTGCGTTGCCAGCGTATCCAGCGACTTGTCGACATAACCCTTGGCCAGCTCCACCAAGTGCATGACCGACAACACCAAATCGCGCGCAGGCCCGCTCAGGCCATTCCCCGCCTCATTCGCGCAGGCACCCGCACAGCGCAACAAGTCTGACGCCTGGGCCAAAGCCGCTTCTGAATTGACACTGTCCGGGATGGCCAGCATGGCCGTGCCTATAGGGCGATAAGGCTTATGGTTTTGCAGGTAGTAATTGAGCGCACGTTCGACGGCGATACGATCCAGCAACGGGTCGTTACTGTCAGCAGCATCGAGGGGAGAAACGGGTGGATCGGGGGTGATTTTTTTCATGGGGTTCTCCAAATTTATGGAGCTGCCCTTTATCGCTACTAAACGAATGGGTGGCAGCCGTACGCAGGTTAGTAGACCGGAAAACTTGGAAACCGGCGCACCCGAAAGTGCCCTACGCACGGCCACCATAGAGATGGCGCTTTGCGTCAAGTTTACAAGCCGGGCTACTAAACCCGACCGCTGTTTTGCAGCGATTGGCCGAGACTATTCCCCGATTTGAACAGGCGCAAGCGAGCGGAATCTTCTCGGATGTTTCACGAGAATGAAAGCGAAACGTCGTACGAAACCACTGAAATTGAAGCCCGCTCCCACAAAAGCAAAAAAGGGCTGAGGCTGACTTAGAAATCGCCCCACAACTGCTGCGCCACGGCCAGGGCTACCACCGGTGCGGTTTCGGTGCGCAGCACCCGTGGGCCAAGGCGTGCAGGCTGGTAGCCGGCGGCTTGGGCCAGATCGATTTCGTTGTCGGTCAGGCCGCCTTCAGGGCCGATCAAGAACGCCAGCGTCGCAGGCCTGGCGTGACTGGCCAAGGGCTCCGATACCGGGTGCAACACCAGTTTCAAGTCAGCCTGCGTGGTTTTGATCCAGTCGCCGAGCAGCACTGGCGGATGAATCACCGGCACCCGCGAACGGCCGCATTGCTCGCACGCACTGATCGCCACTTGCCGCCAGTGGGCCAGGCGCTTGTCGGCGCGCTCGTCCTTGAGCCGCACTTCGCAGCGCTCGCTCATGATCGGCGTGATTTCAGTGACCCCCAGTTCAGTGGCCTTTTGAATCGCCCAGTCCATGCGCTCGCCACGGGACAGACCCTGGCCGAGATGAATGGCCAATGGCGATTCGATTTGCCCGACAAAGGTTTCGTCCAGCAACACGCGCACGCGTTTTTTGCCGACTTCCAGCAAGCGCCCCAGAAACTCCTGGCCCGAGCCGTCGAATACCTGCAGGGCATCGCCCTCGGCCATACGCAGCACGCGGCCAATGTAATGCGCCTGGGCCTCAGGCAACTCATGTTCACCAAGGCTCAAGGGAGCGTCGATAAAGAAGCGGGACAATCTCATTTATATTCTCTGGAAAAGGGCTCTGTACTTTGTAGTCGCTGCCGCAGGCTGCGAAGAGCTCCAGGGCGGACAGGACTGCTGCGCAGCCCATCGCAGCCTGCGGCAGCGACTACAAGGGGATGCTGCGGTTTAACCCGGGTCACGGAAGTCTGGATGAAAGTTCGACGGCACGGCCACGCTGATGTCGTTGCGCGTCGCAAGGTCGATCCCTTCACTGGCCACCTCGGCCAAAAAGTCGATCTGCTCCGGGGTGATCACGTAAGGCGGCAAGAAATACACCACGCTGCCCAATGGACGCAACAACGCGCCCCGCTCCAGCGCGTGCTGGAAGACTTTCAGGCCTCGACGTTCCTGCCACGGGTATGCAGTTTTGCTGGCTTTGTCCTGGACCATTTCAATGGCCAGGACCATACCGGTCTGACGCACCTCCGAGACATGGGGATGGTCTACCAGATGCGCGGTGGCGCTGGCCATGCGTTGCGCCAGGGCCTTGTTGTTTTCGATCACGTTGTCTTCTTCGAAGATATCCAACGTCGCCAGGGCCGCCGCGCAGGCCAGCGGATTACCCGTGTAGCTATGGGAATGCAGAAAGGCGCGCAAGGTCGGGTAGTCATCATAAAACGCGCTGTACACCTCGTCCGTGGTGACGCATGCAGCCAGCGGCAAATAGCCACCGGTCAGCGCCTTGGACAGGCACAGGAAGTCCGGTGTGATGCCCGCCTGCTCACAGGCAAACATCGTCCCGGTTCGACCAAAGCCCACGGCGATTTCATCGAGGATCAGGTGCACACCGTAGCGATCACAGGCCTCGCGCAGCAGTGTGAGGTAGACCGGGTGGTACATGCGCATGCCGCCCGCGCCCTGGATCAGCGGCTCAACGATCACCGCCGCAACCGTGTCGTGGTGCTCGGCCAGTATCTGTTCCATGGCCAGAAACATCGTGCGCGAGTGCGCTTCCCAACTCACGCCTTCGGGGCGCAGGTAGCAATCGGGGCTAGGCACTTTGATGGTATCGAGCAGCAACGCCTTGTAGGTTTCGGTGAACAACGGCACATCACCCACCGACATGGCTGCCATGGTTTCGCCGTGGTAGCTGTTGGTCAGGGTCACGAAGCGTTTTTTATTCGGCTGTTCGCGATTGAGCCAGTAGTGAAAGCTCATCTTCAGCGCAACTTCGATACACGACGATCCGTTATCGGCGTAGAAGCAACGAGTCAGCCCTTCAGGCGTCATGTTCACCAGACGCTCGGACAGTTCGATCACCGGCTGATGGCTGAAACCGGCAAGGATCACGTGCTCCAGTTGATCGACCTGATCCTTGATGCGCTGATTGATACGCGGGTTGCAGTGGCCAAACACGTTGACCCACCAGGAACTCACCGCATCCAGGTACCGTTTGCCTTCGAAGTCTTCAAGCCACACACCTTCGCCGCGCTTGATCGGGATCAACGGCAGTTGCTCGTGATCCTTCATTTGGGTGCAGGGGTGCCATAACACGGCAAGGTCGCGCTGCATCCACTGATTATTCAGGCCCATTTCCACTCTCCTGGCGCTGGTTCCCGACATCTGCGGGTAAACAATCGCGCAAGCCTATGCAATCCGCAGGCGTGTCACAACCCATTACAAATTCCGGCAGCGTATAGACGCTTGCAGACCCGCAAGAAGGACACTAAATATTGTTAACGTTTGCTTAATTATTGCCTCACAGGCTACACATCGTATTTATCGATACCTTGCAGCTAAAAAATGAGCTTTCAATCGATAGGTAAACCATTAGTCTTAGATCCAAGTTCCTACAGGATGTTGGCAATGCAGCTACGTAACTCTTCTTCTCGATATGGTGCCGTCAGCATTCTCATGCACTGGACCGTTGCGCTCGCGGTGTTCGGACTGTTCGCCCTGGGTTTATGGATGGTCGGTCTGGACTATTACAGCCCTTGGCGCAAAGAAGCCCCTGACCTGCATAAAAGCATTGGCCTGACGTTGCTCGCCGTGATGGTGCTGCGTGTACTGTGGATCTGGATCAGCCCGGCGCCACCGGCACTGGCCAGTTACAGCAAGGCAACGCGTATTGGGGCCAAACTCGGCCACGGCTTTTTGTACCTGAGCCTGTTTGCCGTGATGATCGCCGGCTACCTGATCTCCACCGCAGAAGGCGTGGGCATCCCGGTCTTCGGCCTGTTTGAAGTCCCTGCACTGATTTCCAACCTGCCCGACCAGGCCGATGTGGCCGGTGTCGTGCACTTATACCTGGCGTGGACCGTGGTGATTTTTGCCGGTTTGCATGGTCTGATCGCTTTGAAACACCACTTTATAGATCGTGATGCGACCCTGACTCGTATGCTGGGGCGCAAAGCCTGATGCTCGACCTCAACTCAAAAGGAAAAGAAAGCATGTTGAAAAAGACCCTCGCTGCGCTCGCTCTCGGTACCGCACTGCTGACCGCAGGCCAGGCCATGGCTGCTGACTACACCATCGACAAGGAAGGCCAGCACGCCTTTATCGACTGGAAAGTCAGCCACCTGGGCTTCAGCTTCATTCACGGTACTTTCAAGGACTGGAGCGGCACATTCTCGTGGGATGCAGCCAAGCCTGCCGACAGCAAGATTGACGTGACCCTGAAAACCGCCAGCCTGTTTTCCAACCACGCAGAACGTGACAAGCACATCGCCAGCAAAGACTTCCTGGACGTGAGCAAGTACCCGGAAGCGACCTTCAAGTCGACCAAGGTTGTGCCGACTGGCGACAAAACAGCTGACGTGACAGGCGACCTGACCCTGCACGGCGTGACCAAGCCTGTGACCTTCAAGGCAACGTTCAACGGCGAAGGCAAGGACCCATGGGGTGGCGAACGCGCTGGCTTCAACGCGACCACGACTGTGAACCTGAGCGACTTCGGCATCAAATCCCCAAGCAAGGATCAGACCCTGAGCCTGGATATCTCGCTCGAAGGCGTGAAGGCCAAGTAATAGCGCTTCTATACGGCTAACAAAAAACGCCCCGGCTTGCGAAAGCCGGGGCGTTTTTTTGTGCGGATCAAAAGCGCCCTCTCTACCGTGAGGGCGCTTTAGACTCAGCGGTTACGCGTCAGCAGTGCCGGCTTCTCGCCACGAGGGCGGTTCGGCAGTTGATCGAGCTGCTCAGGCGTCGGGAAGCGATCGCTTTTCGACTCTTTGTGCATGATCTTCGGCTGATTCTCACGTGGGCCTTTAACCGCTGGCTCTTGACGGGCATCGTCACGGGCCGGGCGGTTTTCGCGACGGGCTTGACCGTCACGCGGGGCACCACTGCGTGGACCGCTGCGCTTGGCAGGCGGTGTGCCAGTGGTAGCGCCGCTGCCAGTACGCGGAGCATTCTGACGACCACCGGTACGCGCGGCAGGTGCTGCGCCAGTGCCTTGAGCCGGAGCTCCCGGACGACGGCCGCGGCTCTGGTTGTTTTTGTTCTGGTACGGGCTGACGTAATCAGCGCGGTTACCAAAGTTGTCCACATCGTCATCACGGAACTCGTCCGGCGCACGGTTGGCGTCTGAACGAGGCGCTGGCTGACGCTGCTCACGGGCAGGCTGAGCTTCGCGTGGCTTTTGCTCACGAGCTGGACGCTCGCTGCGAGCAGCCGCCGGTTTTTCTTTGCTCTTTTCCTTGCCCTTGTCTTTACGACCGCCGCCACCGCCCGGGTTACCCGGACCGTCGCCACGTGGACCGCGTGGCGTGTTGCGCGGGTTACGCACATCCGGACGCTCGCGTACTTCAGGCTTTTCGGCCTCTACGGTGCTGGAGTCAAAACCCATCAGATCACCATCGGCGATTTTCTGGCGGGTCATGCGCTCGATGCTTTTCAGCAGTTTTTCTTCGTCCGGAGCGACCAGCGAGATGGCCTCACCCGAACGACCGGCACGGCCAGTACGGCCGATACGGTGAACGTAATCTTCGTCGACGTTTGGCAGCTCGAAGTTGACCACGTGTGGCAACTGATCGATATCCAGGCCGCGAGCGGCGATATCGGTCGCTACCAGAATGCGTACGGCACCGGCTTTAAAGTCGGCCAGGGCTTTGGTTCGTGCGTTCTGGCTCTTGTTGCCGTGGATGGCCACAGCGCTGAGGCCGTGCTTGTCCAGGTACTCGGCCAGACGGTTGGCACCGTGCTTGGTCCGGGTAAAGACCAGAACCTGTTCCCAGGCGCCTGCGGTGATCAAGTGCGCCAGCAGGGCACGCTTGTGGGTAGCGGGCAGACGGAAAACCCGTTGCTCGATACGCTCGACCGTGGTGTTGGGTGGCGTAACTTCGATACGTTCCGGGTTGCGCAGCAGCTTGCCGGCCAGATCGGTGATGTCCTTGGAGAACGTCGCCGAAAACAGCAGGTTTTGACGCTTGGCTGGCAGACGCGCGAGGACTTTTTTCACGTCATGGACGAAGCCCATGTCGAGCATGCGGTCGGCTTCGTCGAGCACCAGGATTTCAACGTGGGACAGATCTACGCTGCCTTGACCGGCCAGGTCGAGCAAACGACCCGGGCAGGCAACCAGTACGTCAACACCGCGGGCCAGAGCCTGGACCTGAGGGTTGGTACCCACACCGCCGAACACGCAGGCGCTGACGAACTTCAGATCGCGGGCATAGAGCTTGAAGCTCTCGTGCACCTGGGCGGCGAGTTCGCGGGTCGGTGTCAGGACCAGCACGCGTGGTTGGCGTGGGCCGTGGCGCTGGGATTTGTCCGGGTGGCCATTGGGAAACAGCTTTTCCAGGATCGGAAGAGCGAAGCCGCCGGTTTTACCAGTACCTGTCTGAGCCGCAACCATCAGGTCGCGACCTTGCAACACGGCGGGGATGGCCCGCTGTTGCACCGGAGTAGGCTCGGTATAGCCCGCAGCTTCAATGGCGCGGACTAAAGCCTCGGAGAGACCGAGGGAAGCAAAGGACATGAGAAATCCTGTTCTAGTTAGGGCTTGGCCCAAAGGGATAGTCTTGCCTGGCGTGAATGGCGTTTAAGATGACGCAATCCCGTCCGGTCCTGCTCCAGTCCACAAGGCTCATGCGCACCGCTCGCGCGGGCAAGAGCTGCGCAGTAGCGGGGTTGAGTGGCTTGTACAAGGACGAGCGGCCGGGCGTAAGCCTGGCGGAAAGCCCGGAGTATAACAGAGCAATCACGGCGCGCCGATTTCATGCTGCCCAACGGTTTTTTCAAGAGGAGCCAAAAAACCTGTAGTCGCTGCCGAAGGCTGCGAAGGGTTGCGAAGCAACCCGTTCCCTCGAAGGCCCATCGGACCTTCTCGCAGCCTGCGGCAGCGACTACCGTTTTCTGTTTAGCGCGGCAGCTTGAGGTTGTTCCAGATCGCCAGGCTCGGATCAGCCTGGTTCAGGGTGTAGAAGTGCAACCCCGGTGCGCCGCCATCAAGCAGGCGCTCGCACATTTCGCTGATGACCTGCTCGCCAAACGCCTGGATGCTCTGCGTATCGTCGCCATAGGCTTCAAGTTGCTTGCGGATCCAGCGCGGGATTTCAGCACCACAGGCGTCAGAAAAACGCGCCAGCTTGCTGTAGTTGGTGATCGGCATGATGCCCGGCACGATGGGAACCATCACGCCTGCAGCTTCCACGCGCTCGACAAAACGGAAGTAGCTGTCGGCGTTGAAGAAGTACTGGGTGATCGCACTGTCAGCGCCAGCTTGGGCCTTGCGTACGAAGTTGCTGATATCGTCTTCGAAGTTGCGCGCTTGCGGGTGCATTTCCGGGTAGGCGGCCACTTCGATGTGGAAGTGATCGCCGGTTTCTTCACGAATGAAGCTCACCAGGTCATTGGCGTAGCGCAGCTCACCACTGGCCATGCCCATACCCGAAGGCAGGTCGCCGCGCAGTGCAACAATGCGTTTGATACCTGCAGCCTTGTACTGGGCCAACAGGCCGCGCAAATCGGCCTTGCTGTCACCCACGCAGGACAGGTGCGGTGCAGCAGGCACTTTTACTTCGCTCTCCAGCTGCAGCACGGTATTGATCGTGCGGTCGCGGGTCGAGCCACCGGCACCATAGGTGCAGGAGAAAAAATCCGGGTTGTAGGTCGCCAGTTGGCGAGCCGTGTTCATCAGCTTTTCATGTCCAGCATCGGTCTTGGTCGGGAAGAACTCGAAGCTGAAACGACGGTCTTGAGACATGGGAATACCCTTGCGTACGCGAAGGAGGCCAGTGATGCCCCCTGACGCTGAACTCACACAAAAAAAAGGCGGTCAGTGCAAGCCTGACCGCCTTTTTTAATCAGTAGCGATAAGCGTCTGGCTTGAACGGGCCTTCGACGGTAACGCCGATGTAGTCAGCCTGTTGCTTGGTCAGTTGCGTGACCACGCCGCCGAAGCCGCGAACCATTTCCAGGGCCACTTCTTCGTCCAGCTTCTTCGGCAGGACTTCTACGGTCAGGCGCTCGGCTTGCAGCTCGGCTGGCAGGTCAGCGTACTTCTGGGCGAACAGGAAGATCTGGGCCAGAACCTGGTTGGCGAACGAACCGTCCATGATGCGGCTTGGGTGACCTGTGGCGTTGCCCAGGTTAACCAGACGGCCTTCGGCCAGCAGGATCAGGTAGTCGTCGTTCTGTGGGTCGAATTCGCCCAGGCCAGTACGGTGAACCTTGTGAACCTGTGGCTTCACTTCTTCCCATGCCCAGTTCTTGCGCATGAAAGCGGTGTCGATTTCGTTGTCGAAGTGACCGATGTTGCACACTACGGCGCGTTTTTTCAGCGCAGCCAGCATGTTTTTGTCGCACACGTTGACGTTACCGGTGGTGGTCACGATCAGGTCGATCTTGCCCAGCAGCGCAGCATCGATGCTGGCAGCAGTGCCGTCGTTCTGGCCGTTGATGAACGGCGAAACCACTTCAAAACCGTCCATGCAAGCTTGCATGGCGCAGATCGGGTCAACTTCGGACACTTTAACGATCATGCCTTCCTGACGCAGGGACTGGGCCGAACCCTTGCCCACGTCACCGTAGCCGATGACCAGTGCTTGCTTGCCGGACAACAGGTGGTCAGTACCACGCTTGATGGCATCGTTCAGGCTGTGACGGCAGCCGTACTTGTTGTCGTTTTTGCTTTTGGTGACCGAGTCGTTGACGTTGATCGCAGGGATCATCAGCTCGCCTTTGGCCAGCATGTCCAGCAGACGGTGAACACCGGTGGTGGTTTCTTCAGTCACGCCGTGGATCTTTTTCAGCATGGCCGGGTATTTCTTGTGCAGCAGCTCGGTCAGATCGCCGCCGTCGTCGAGGATCATGTTGGCATCCCAAGGCTCGCCATCTTTGAGGATGGTTTGCTCAAGGCACCACTCGTACTCTTCTTCAGTCTCGCCTTTCCAGGCGAAAACCGGGATACCGGCAGCAGCGATAGCAGCGGCAGCCTGATCCTGAGTCGAGAAGATGTTGCACGAGGACCAACGCACTTCGGCACCCAGGGCAACCAGGGTTTCGATCAGTACGGCGGTCTGGATGGTCATGTGAATGCAGCCCAGAATCTTCGCGCCCTTGAGCGGTTGTTCTGCTGCATAACGGCGGCGCAGACCCATCAGGGCTGGCATTTCGGACTCGGCGATGAACGTTTCGCGACGGCCCCATTGGGCGAGGGACATATCAGCGACTTTATAGTCGGTAAAACCTGCAGGCGTGTTTATAGCGCTCATCAAGAGCCTCCATTCGTTTAATCGCGAATGGGCGCCGTTGTGCGTTTAGTGCCTGAACAGGGGACCCTGATCAAACAACGCCCCATCCGAGCCTGACAGGTTGAACCTGCTGCAGCGCCCCTCGGACAGGTGGCGGGAACGGTACTGGGTATTAATGACCGTTTTGAAACGGGGGGTATTATAGCCATCCGGGCAAGTGATCCCAAGGCTTTTTCTTTGACCCTATCGAGACCATAGTCCAAGGTTAATAGAGCTAAGTGCCGTGGTCTGACATCATGGCCCGCATCTAAGGCAAGACGGTCAGGAGCGAATATGAATTTTCACACCCGCAAATGGGTTAAACCCGAAGACCTCAACCCCAACGGCACCCTGTTCGGTGGCAGCCTGCTGCGCTGGATCGACGAAGAAGCCGCGATTTACGCCATCGTCCAACTGGGCAACCAGCGCGTGGTCACCAAGTACATCTCCGAAATCAACTTTGTCAGTGCTTCGCGCCAGGGCGACATCATCGAACTGGGCATCACCGCCACTGAATTTGGCCGCACCTCGATCACCCTGACCTGCGAAGTGCGCAACAAGATCACCCGCAAAAGCATCCTGACGGTGGACAAGATGGTCTTCGTCAACCTGGGCGAGGACGGCCTGCCCGCACCGCACGGGCGCACCGAGATCAAATACGTCAAAGACCAGTTTCAGGACTGATGACCGGGTTTGATGCCTGGCCTGTGTAGTCGCTGCCGCAGGCTGCGAAGGGTTGCGCAGCAACCCGTTTAATTGGAGGCCCATCGGCCCCATCGCAGCCTTCGGCAGCGACTACAGGTTTTGAGTGAACAGCTACAGCCCCTGCGTGTCGTACCTTTACACACGCAACGGTCATGAAGCTCATGGAAACCCAAAAGTCCGGCAAAACCCCCAACCTGTCGGCTGAAGAAGAGCACGACGTCACCAAAAACCAGCCACCACGCGCCGCCGTCCTGCACGAGATCATTCGCTTGCAGGGCGATCAGGAGCTGGAGCGCAGCATCGCCGCCCTGTTCTGGTCGGCACTCGCCGCAGGACTGACCATGGGCCTGTCGCTTATGGCCATGGGCTTGCTCAACTCGCGCCTGCCCGACGGCGAAGCCTTCAAGGTCATCGCCAGCTTCGGCTACTGCGCAGGTTTTTTGGCCGTCATCCTTTCCCGCCAGCAATTGTTCACCGAAAACACCCTGACCGCCGTGTTGCCGATCATGAGCAAACCCACGCTCAACAATTTCGGGCGCCTGCTGCGGCTCTGGGGGGTGGTGCTGGTGGGTAACCTGATGGGCACCCTGCTGGTGGCCTACGTCATGCTGCACCTGCCGATTTTCGACACGCCGACCGACAAGGCCTTTCTTGAAATCGGCCGCAAGGTCATGGAAAACGACGCCAGTCAGATGTTTGCCAAGGGCATCGTTTCGGGCTGGATGATCGCCACCATGGTGTGGATGATCCCGTCCATGGAGAGTGCCAAGATGTGGATCATCATCCTCATCACCTACTTGATGGCGCTGGGCGACTTCACCCACATCGTGGTCGGCACGGCCGAAGTGTCCTATCTGGTGTTTGCCGGGGAACTGCCCTGGAAAGACTTCTGGCTGATCTTTGCCGGCCCGACCCTGGCCGGCAATATCATCGGTGGCAGTTTTATTTTTGCCCTGATCAGTCACGCGCAGGTTCGCAGTGACACTAAAAAACTGCCCTGAATCAGATCACGTAATGCGCGATGGCCACAAAGTGCAGCAGGCTGCCGGCAATCACAAACAGATGCCAGATACCGTGGGCATGGCGCAGGCGATGGTCCAGGGCAAAAAAGATAATCCCCACGGTGTACATCACCCCACCCGTGGCCAACCAGATAAAGCCCGCGGTGCCCAGCGCCGCGAGTAACGGCTTGACGGCCACCAGCACAATCCAGCCCATCACCGCGTAAATCACGATAGACAGAATGCGCGCCTCGGAGCGTGGCTTGATCTCTTGCAGCATGCCGATCACCGCCATGCCCCACACAATCCCGAACAGCGACCAGCCCCACGGGCCATGTAGCGTGACCAGGCAAAACGGCGTGTAACTGCCCGCGATCAGCAGGTAAATCGACAAGTGATCAAACTTTTGCATGATCACCTTGGAGCGCCCGCGCACGCTGTGGTACACGGTCGATACGCTGTACAACAGCACCAGCGTGACGCCATAAATGGCCACACTGACAATCTTTTGCGGGCTGCCATCCAGGCACGCCATCACCAGCAACCAGATACTGCCCACTGCTGCTGCAACCGCACCCACCAGATGAGTCCAGGCGTTGAGCTTTTCACCGTGATACATGTGCAACATCCTCAAGAACTGACAGTGCGACTGTGTCACCCGGTTACTAGATAAGGGTCAGGGGTGTGAAGTTAAAGGGCAATGCGGCGATTCAAGATGTTCGTGATGGCGGCACCACGAGACCGCATCGCCAGCATCGCGAGCAAGCCCGCTCCCACATGATCCAGAAACTCGCCAGCGTTGGCTGCAGACGCTTCTCGTTAATCGCCAAATGCCTCAAACCGCAGCATCAGCACCTGTTCAAGCAACTGCTGCGTGCTGCCCAACAGGCTCGCCAACAATCCCTCATCTTCGTCCATGTAACCTTCGTATTCCGCGAGGTTACGGCGCTCATGGCACAAGGCAAACAAACGCACCTGCACTTTGTCGATTGTTGACGTATGGATCAGGCTTTGAAAAACCAGATAACGCCGGTCTGATCGATACCCGTACAGCCGCAAGGCGGTCAGTGCAATGGCGTGGGCTGCGTTGTAGGCCAGATCGAAACGGCTGGCGAAAGACAACTGGGCGCTGCCTGCATCTTTCAGGCGATCAACCGCTGAACGCAGCAGCCCTTCACACTCCTTGCGATCGGGTGGTTCAACCTTCAAGCCTCCAGTGCGTACCAGATTTTCCAGGTTTTCATTTTTCTCCATCCACGGGCTCCAGCGGGTCATGACCGATCAGCGTGATTTTTTCCTGTTGCGCAACCCTCACGACAAAGCTGTTTCCGGCAGCCAGCTTGGCGGCCCAGTCCTGAGGGGTGTAGAGCGTCGGGTTGATGGTACGACCCAACGATTCTTCAAGCGGCATCAGGTGCTCCATGACGTCACTGTAATGCAGGTTTTCACCCATCAGCATAAGGTCGATATCGCTGCCGACGTGTGCCTGATCCTTGGCAACCGAGCCATATACAAATGCCCATTGCAACTGTTCTGCGAAAGGCATCAGTGCCACACGCAGCGGTTCAGAGAGCCCCGAGGTCTTGCGGATAATGCTCAGCAGCTCCTGATAAATCGGGCACTGTGCATTTGCCTGGTAGTGAGCCTGATTTCCCTGACGGGTCACAGTGAGAATGCCTGATCGCTCTAGACGCCCCAGCTCGCGCGTCAAACTGCCTTTGCCTACCTTTGCCCAACGTGCAATTTCATTGACGTAAAAGCTCTGGCCAGGCTTGCCAAAAAGCAGGCCCAGCACTTTTTGCTGCGTGGTGGTAAAGAGCGCATCACTGAGCGATAACATGTTCACGGCTCCGCCTAAGAGTCCCAAAAAGGGAACGATAAGTCCCTTTTAGGGACTGATCAAGCTTGACCTGTTAGAGCGGGATTAGTCCGCAGCCCCGCGCACCAACCTTTCCAGCGCCAGCAAGTCCGGGATTTTCGCCACGTGGTCCCCCACTTGCACCGCCGCACGCTCCAGCGGGCTGAGCGGTACGTCGACAAAGCTCAGCTGGCTGTCGAGGCGATAGGAGCGCGGGATGCCTTGTACCACCAAAGCGATAAACTTGAGCGCCGGGTCGCCGCCCAGGGTGTTGAGGATGACGATCCGCGCACGCTCACCGACCACCAGCGGCCCGCCGCAGGCGGCTTCAAAGCTGATCAATGGCAACTGGTGGTCGCGCCAGGTGATCTGGCGCAGGTGCCAGGGCGGTGAGTCGCTGCTGGGGTCGCCGCGCTGCCAGCCGATCAGTTCGGCAATGGCAACGTTGGGCAGCAGCAGATAGCGGTCAGCCAGCGGCAGCAGCAAACCGGTCAGGCTGCCCACGCGATGATCAAGCATGAAAGTTGCTCCAGTAGGCGATTCGCTCCAGCAACACCGACTCTTGATACGGTTTGCCCAGGTAGTCGTTGACGCCAATGGCCATCGCACGGTTCTGGTGTTTTTGCCCGGTGCGCGAGGTGATCATGATGATCGGCAAGTCTTTGAGACGCGGGTCGTTGCGCACGCGGGTGGCCACTTCGAAGCCGTCCATGCGCGGCATTTCGATGTCCAGCAGCATCAGGTCAGGGGTGTGCTCTTCGAGCACGCTCATGGCGTCGACCCCGTCCTTGGCGGTGATGACGTTCATGCCGTTGCGCTCCAGCAGGCGACTGGTGACTTTGCGCACCGTGACCGAGTCATCCACCACCAGCACCAGCGGCGGGCGTACGGCCGGGGTGAACTCCAGCGCGCCGACGGCTTCGTGATGTGCTCGCTGCAACGGCTGACGCGCCTGATGGGCGCGAATATAAGCCAGCAGATCGAGGATCAGCACCACCCGGCCATCCCCCAGAATGGTCGCACCCGACAACCCCTGCACCCCGGTAAATTGCGGGCCGAGGCTTTTGACCACGATTTCTCGCGAGCCTGCCAGCGCATCGACTTGCAACGCCACGCGCTGATCCTGGCAATGCACCAGCAACACCGGCAACGAATGGCTTTCGCCCACGAGCTTGGGTTTGCCCACGGTTTGCAGCAACTCCCCCAGATAACGCAACTCATAGGTCTGCCCGCCGTAGTGATACAGCGGGGGATTGAGCTGGTAATACCCCTCCAGCTCATTGGGCATGACTCGCACGATGCCTTCGACGGTGTCGAGGGCAATGGCGTATTGCTCGTCGGCGCATTGCACCATCAGCGCCCGGTTGAGCGAGACGCTGAAGGGCAGGCGGATCTGAAAGTGCACGCCCTGCCCGGCCACCGAGTCGATGGTCATGCTGCCGCCCAACTGCCGAACTTCTTCGTGAACCACGTCCATGCCGACGCCGCGGCCGGAAATCTGAGTGATTTTTTCAGCGGTGGAGAACCCCGGTTGCAGGATGAACTGCAAGACATCGCGGTCGCTGATCGTCGCCTGCGGATCCAGCAGGCCGCGCAAAATAGCTTTTCGGCGTACGGCTTCAAGCGGCACGCCGGCGCCATCGTCATGCATGTCGAAGACCACGTCGCCACCTTCGTAAGACAGCTCCAGACTGATCAATCCCTGCTCCGGCTTGCCGCTGGCGTGACGGATATCTGCTGGCTCGAGACCGTGGTCGACGGCGTTGCGCAACATGTGTTCCAACGGCGCCACCATGCGCTCAAGCACGTTGCGGTCGATTTCAGCCTCGGCATTGATCACGCTGAATTCGACCTGCTTGCCCAGCTCACTGGCCACCTGGCGCACGACCCGCTTGAGGCGCGGCAATACGCGCTCGAACGGCACCATGCGCGTACCCATCAGGCCTTCCTGCAGCTGGGTGTTTACCCGCGCCTGCTTCTGCAAAAGGCCGTGGGCATCCTGATTGCGCGCAGCCAGTGTGGCCTTGAGGTCGAGCAAGTCCGAAGCCGATTCGAACAATGCACGGGACAGCTGTTGCAGCAGGGAATGACGGTCCATCTCCAGGGGATCGAATTCGTCGTAAGCCACGCCATCGGCTTCGGTGTGCGAGCGGCTGTGCAGGCGCCCCTGGGTTTCGCTGTCGAGGCGACGCAGTTGGTCCTGCATCCGCTCAAGGGTGGTCTGCATTTCGTTGAGAGCGATCTGACCATCGTTGACCTGCTGCTCAACGCGCCCACGGATGATCGAGGCTTCGCCTGCCAGGTTGACCAGGTCTTCCAGCAACTCGGCCGGCACCTTGAGGGTGTCCAGCCCCGTGCGTTCACCTTCGGGCAATGGCGGCGCCACAGGCTCGGACTTGGAAGCTGCGGGAGCCTCCTGACGGGTGTTGCGTTCAATCCTGCGGATTTTCTCTATCAGCGTCTGAGGCGAAGGCAGCGGCTGGCCACTGCGCAACGCATCGAACATTTGTGCAAGCTGGTCATGGCAACGCTCAAGCAGCACAAACAGCTCGGCATTGGGTGCCAGCAAGCCAGCCGAAATATCTTCGAAGAGGGTTTCAAGTTCATGGGCAAAGTCGCCAATGGCGGCAACCTCAACCATCCGCGCCCCACCTTTGAGGGTATGCAGGTCCCGCAGCAGGTTTTCAACCTCGAGGTGATTCTGGGGGTCGGCCTGCCAGCGCGATAACGCCGTGCCCGAGCTTTCGAGAATGTCGAAAGCCTCGTCGAGGAAGATATCCTGCAATTCAGGGTCGGCCGTGTTCAGCGCTGCATCGGGCTCGGCTTCAGTGTTGCCCGGTTCGACAGGCGAATGGCTGTAGAGACGAAACCCGCGAATGGCCTCGATCAGTTCATAAGATTCGCTCAACGGCTGCTTGTGCTTGAGCTGATCGAGCATCAGTGCCAGTTGCTCATGGCTGCGCTCAAGCAAGTGGCTCAATGCCGGGCTTTCACTCAGTCTCCGGTCCAGCAGACCTTCGTAGAGGTGCTCCAGCTCATGGGCCAGATCGGCAATCGGCTCGATCCCGGCCATGCGCGCCCCACCCTTGAGGGTGTGCAAATCGCGCTGCAAGGAAGACAGCGAAGCCAGGCTGTCGGGGGCGACCAGCCAACGCTGCAGGGCCTGCCCGACACTGTCGAGAATATCCACCGCCTCTTCGAGAAAGATTTCGACGATTTCCTCGTCGACATCATCGTCCTGCCCCGCCCCCAACTGGTCAGTCGCGGCGCCCAGTTCGGTGATGTCCAGCGTCTGGCCGCCATCACGGCGAATCAGCCCCGTGGCGTCAGGCGCCAGCCCTTCGTGCAGCAGCGCATGCAAGGTCTGGATCAGCTCCGGCTGCGGGATGATTTCTTGCCCCGCCGCCAGTTGATCGAGCATGTTGATCAACGCTTCCTGAGCATCATCGGCCGCCTCGAAGAACCGCTCACTGGCCGCCAGGCTGCTTTCCTCAACGGCGCCATACAGGTCGAGCAAGGCTTCGCACACGGCATCAATGGGGTGCAGGTCCAGCAGGTGTGCGGCCTGGGCCAAGGCAGTCAGCTGGTCCAGCAGGGTATCCAGGCCCTCCCGCTGCTGGGGGTTCTGATGCCAGTTTTTAAGCAGCTCTTCGGCGTCAAACAGGATGTCCATGCTTTCGCCCAGAAACTCGGTAATCCGTTGCGGGTCGCGCTGGGCCACCCAACTGCTGGTGGGCGTATTGAGCAGGGTTTCAAGACGGGTGGCGATCAGTCGCTCGGTGCGCTCGATCAGGGAGCGAGCCCCCTTGATCTCGGCCAGCTGGTCACTGTCCAGTTGCTTGAGGCCGCGGTGCAACAAGCCGTCAGCCTCCCGCAACAGCTCAATTTCTTCCTGCCCGAGGGCAAGATGATGGGCCTTGTACTCACGGACCAGATGATCCAGTGGCGCCGCCAGTTCGGCCATGTGCACCACGCCCGCCATGTGCGCACTGCCTTTGAGGGTGTGCATGGCCAGTTGCAGGTCGTCGCTGGCATACAGCGGCATTTGCTCGCGGGCCCGATCCAGAAAACGGTCAAGACGCTCAAGGTGGGTTTGCGCTTCCTGTCGGAAGATGTCCAGCAACTGCGGGTCGAAATGGCTGGCGTCCTGGGCAATCAGCAGCGGCTGCGGCTCACCTTTGGCCAGGCGCTGTGCCCGAGCGGCCAGTTGGTCGACGTCTTCGCGCTGACGCTGGCTTTGCTCGGCAAACGCCTGAATCAGCTCGGGCAGCATCACCAGCACGTCTTCAAGCAGTTGAAAGATCTGCGGGGACGGCGCCACGCTGCGCTCAATCACGCGATTGAGCAGGTTCTCGACCGCCCACGCCAATTCCCCCAGCACCAGCGCACGCACCATGCGCCCGCTGCCCTTGAGGGTGTGAAAGCCGCGGCGCAGTTCTGCCAGTGCGGCGCTGTCCGCCGGGTTGGCGACCCATTGCGGCAGGCAATCGTGCAGGGTGATCAGTACTTCGTCGGTCTCTTCCAGAAAGACGTCCAGCAACTCTTCATCAAGGGGCTCTTCATCCATCGGCGGCGGCAGCAGGCTGGCGGGCATGTGCTGCGCAGGCGGATTGAGCGCAGACAGCGGACTCGCCAGCACATCGGCCAGGTTCCCCTGCAGATCCGGCATCAGCGGTTGATCCGCGGGGCTGCAGGCGTCATCCAGCAACGGTCCGGCAGGCTCGGCCGGGGCATAGCCCAGCCTGGCCAGACTGTTTTCGGCCCAATCCAGCACCCGCTCGCCCGCGGCTCCCGGGTCCTGGGAGAGACGCTCCAGGTAATACTCGATGCTGCTCAGGGCTTCGGCCAGATGATCCAGTTGCTGCGCTGTCGGGATATCAGCCCCCTGCAGCAGGCGCTCGCACAGATAGTCATGGCAGGCTTGCAGCAGGCTGGCAGCGCGGCTCAAGGGGATCATTGCCAGCGCACCACGGATTTGTGTGATCAGCGCAGGCAGTGGCTGCAAGTGCAGGCGGTCATGGCCGGCCATCACGTAATCGGCGATCAGATCCTTCACTTCCTCAAGGCCGATGCGCGCCTCCTTGATCACCAGTTGATGGATCTGCATGAGGTCGGTGGTGGGCAAACGGCTCTCTTCGCGCTGCGAGGGCTCAACGCTGCCAACCATGCCAGCCAATGTGGCCTCTACGTAGAGCAGGGCTGACGCAACATCCATCAACACCGCATCGGTGGGCTCGCGCTGGCCCTGGGCCAGACTTTGCATCACCGCCAGTTGATCGATGATGACTTTGCGCGGCTGACCAAACCCCAGCACCGCCAAGGTGTCAGCGATCTGGCGCAACGGGGCCATCAGGCTGCTCAGTTCCGAGACGTGCAAACGGTCGCTGCGCACAAACAGGTCGAGGCGTTCCTTGACCCGCACCAGTTCTTCGCACAATGCCGCAACCACTGAGCGCATCGCGTCGCGGTCGGGGCCAGCCAGTCGCGCCCGCTCCTCATCGACCATCGCCGCATCGGGCATGGCCTGATCCAGTTCGTAATGGTTTTTCAGGGCGAGCATTTTCGAGGTCGGATGCTCGGCCTTGGCGATGTAAAACAGCAGGCTGGTGAGCAACTCTTCGGGCGCAGGCTGATTGACGGCCTCGATGCCTTGCTCCAGCAGGCGCTTGAGTTCCTTGTCGGACTTTTTAAGCAGGCTGCGCAGGGCCGGGCTGTTCGGGACCCGCCCCTTGAGCATGCCATCGACCAGGGCCGCGGCTATTTTCCACAAGGCGTTGAGCGGCGAACCCAGGCACAGGCTTTGAAGCCGTGCGAACACCCCGGCCATCATTTCCAGATGGGCCTGCACGGCTTCGCCACGGCGCAAACCCAGAAACGCGGTTTGCAAGGTATGGCGCAGAATCCGCAGCTCCCGCGGCAAGTCTGCGGGGAGCAAACGGGCCAGGGCGGCCGGGTCCAATGGGGGCAACACTTGCAAGGGCGGGCTGAACAGACTGGTTTCCGAGAGCAGGGCTTCGCCACGGGCGCTGCGCAAGTCATTGAGCAACGGCAACACCACCAATGGCCAATCCCGTCGGGCACTGTGTACTCGGTCCAGGTACAACGGCAATTGGCTGAAGGCTTGCTGCAATAACCGCAGGGCTTCGTCGAGCTGGCTGACGCGGCCCTGTTGCAAGGCAATGACCAACTGCTCCATCTCTTCTGCCAGCAACGCCGCGCCGTAGAACTCGACCATCAGCAAGCTGCCATGCACCTGATGAATACAGGCCAGGCATTGCTCCAGCGTGTCGGCGGCAGGCTGTTGCGCGTAGGCATCCAGCGCCACGCGGGCCTGTTTTAGCGTGTGGGCAATTTCGCCTTTGACCCACTCAAGGGCCACATAGTCGTGCCGGTCAACCATAACGACTCCAGTCAGAATTGCAGCGCATTACTGTGGACCAAGGTCTTTAGGCGGCGCAGGCAATGTGAAGCCAGATACCGAACGCCGCAGCTGGCTGGCCATTTTGGCCAGATTACCGATGCTGTCGGCGGTCGCAGTGGAGCCCGACGAGGTCTGGTTGGTGATTTGCTGAATGACGTTCATGGTCAGGGAGATCTGCGCCGCCGAAGTGGTCTGCTGCTGCGCGGCGTTGGAGATGCTTTGAATCAGGTCCGCCAGATTTTGCGACACGCCTTCGATCTCCTCCAGCGCCACTCCGGCGTCATGGGCCAGACGGGCACCGCGCACCACTTCGGTGGTGGTTTGCTCCATGGAAATCACCGCCTCGTTGGTGTCGGCCTGAATCGCCCGCACCAGGGTTTCGATTTGCCGCGTAGCCGCCGATGAGCGCTCGGCCAGGCGCTGGACTTCGTCGGCCACCACGGCAAACCCGCGCCCGGCATCGCCGGCCATCGAGGCCTGGATGGCCGCGTTCAACGCCAGGATATTGGTTTGATCGGCAATATCATCAATCAGGCTGACAATGTCGCCGATTTCCTGGGAAGACTCGCCCAACCGCTTGATCCGCTTGGCGGTGTCCTGGATCTGATCACGAATGTTGTCCATGCCATGAATGGTGTTATGCACCACTTCGTTGCCCTTGTTGGCAATCGCCACGGAGCGCTCCGCCACCGCTGAAGACTCCGAAGCGTTGGCCGACACCTGATCGATGGAGTGGGCCATTTGCTGGATGGCTCCCGAAGCCTCGGCAATTTGCTGGGCTTGATGCTCGGAAGCCTCGGCCAACTGCATGGCGGTTGCCTGGGTTTCCTGCACGGCTGCCGCGACCTGACCTGCGGTGTGGTTGATCGTGGCCACCAGCTCGCGCAGTTGGTCGATCGAATAGTTGATGGAGTCGGCAATGGCCCCCGTAAAATCTTCGGTGACAGAGGCCGTCACCGTCAGGTCGCCGTCGGCCAGATCGGCAATTTCGTCCAGCAAACGCATGATCGCGTTCTGGTTGCGCTCGTTCTTTTCGGCCGTTTCACGCAGTTGGCGATTGGTTTCGCGCACCATCACCAGCCCGATCAGGATGATTGATGCCAGTGCCAGCAAGCCCAATACGTAACCGCCAATGATGTCGAGCGAGCGCCCGGTGGCGAGATTTTCAAAGCCGTTGGCCAGGGTCGACGCTTCATCAAGCAAGGTTTGCGACAGGCTGAATATGGTGTTGGCGGCTTCACGTACGTGGAACAGCTGCGGCGAGGTTTCAATGATTTCATCCACTGAGCCCGACACAAACTGGAACAGCTCGGAAATTTCCTGCAAGCGGGCACGGGCGTCCTTGTCTTCGACCTGGGTAATCCTCATCCCGTCATTGCCTTCCAGCATGCCGTTGAGCACTTGCCCGAAGCGGTTGGCATCGCGCCCGAAAGCACCGGCGGCCTGGGCTGCATTTTCATCACCGGCCAGCACCGTATTCACCGCGCCTAAAATGCGTTCGGCCAGTAATGACTGACGCTGCGCCAGCGCCACCTGGCTGGCTGGCGCGCCACGCTGCAACAGGATTTCGACGACCTTTTCGTATTCGACCTGTAGCTGCGGCACGGTTTCGGCCAGTGTCGCGGCCACTTGATGCAACGACAGTACGGTTTGCTCACTGGCCAAAATGGCGTTGACGTTGCTCAGCAACAGCTCCCAGTCACGCTGAACCGCCTGCATTTCCTTGTGGACTGCAGGAGGCGCGGGAGGCAGGCCAGTGACCGGATCGCCTTTTTTCAGATAGCCCCAACGCTGGCTGAAATCGTTTCGCGCATCGATCAGCAACTTGAACGCGGCAGCCTTTCCGGCTGCGGCCTCAGTGGCGTTTTTGGCAATACGCTGGGACAGGACACGCAATTCACCCGCGTGGCTGATGTATTGCTTGTCGTAGTTGGATTGGGTGTTGAGGTAAGCAAAGTTGGCGAACAACAGCATGATGAACACGATCAGGGCGATAAAAAGCACGATGATCTGCGAACGACTGCGCGACCCTTCCATTGGTTTAGCGGTATTGGCTGTGGTCATCAATCAGGTCCTGAGATCCCGTTTTAAAGCGCGAGGCCTGATCACACGGCCACCGCCCAGAATTGCGGCGCCTGAGCCAGGGCAAAAGGGCTGAATACCCACCAAGGGTGTTCGCCAGCAAAATGCCCCTGCACATAAGGCGCGAACATCGGATGAGGCAACGCGTGCGTATCGGCATTGAGATCGGCATGTGCAAAGTGCTGCATGCCCTGCACTTCGTCCACCTGCAACCCGACAAACACGTCTTTATATTCCAGCACCAGCACCCGGCGCTGTTTACGCAAGGGCGACAGCTCAACCCCGAAAAAGCCGCACAGGTCCATGACCGGCAGCAATTGCCCGCGCAGATTGGCCACGCCCTTGACCCAGGGCTTTACACCGGGCAACAAGGTGAATCGCGGCTCATGGAGGATTTCGGCAATTTCGCCCATCGGCGCCACAAAACAATGCTCGCCGATGCGAAAGCCGATACCGCTCCAGGTATCGAGTTGCGCTTGTGCAGGCACCAGGCCCGCTGCCAGCTGGCGACAGCGCTGGTCGATTTCAAGCAGCAGTTCGAAGGCCGTCAGTGAGCCAGGCATAAGGCAGCCGTCATTTTAGAGGGTTTTCTTCCAGGACTTTTTTCACCTTGAGGATCAGTTGCTCTTCATCGACCGGCTTGGTCAGGTAGCCCTTGGCCCCTTGTCGTTGGGCCCAGACCATGTCGGTTTCCTGATCCTTTGTCGTCACAACGATAACCGGGATGTAGCTGGTCTCCGGATCTTTGGTCAGCTGACGCGTGGCCTGAAAACCATTGAGGCCCGGCATCACGATGTCCATCAACACCACATCGGGCTTTTCCTGGCGTGCCAGGGCAACGCCGTCGGCGCCGTTTTCAGCCTTGAGCACTTCATGGCCGTGCTTTTCCAGCATGCCGGTCAATTTGTACATTTCAGTCGGCGAGTCATCGACGATCAGAATGCGAGCCATGGTGTTCCCCATTTATAAGGTGGTTGGCCGGCTGGCCGGGCTTCATTGAGCACTTTGTACGATATTGAAGGCTGGCACATGGGCCTTGATTGCGCTCAGCAATTCATCACGGCTGAAGGGCTTGGTCAAAAATTGATCAGAACCCACAATTCGTCCCTTGGCCTTGTCGAACAGGCCGTCCTTGGACGACAGCATGATCACGGGGGTCGACTTGAACGCCCGGTTGCTCTTGATCAGTGCGCAGGTCTGATAGCCATCCAGACGCGGCATCATGATGTCGACAAAGATGATGTGCGGATGATGGTCGACAATCTTGGCCAGCGCATCGAAACCGTCGATGGCGGTAATGACCTCGCAGCCCACGTTTTTCAACAGCGTTTCGGCGGTGCGGCGAATGGTTTTCGAATCGTCGATTACCATCACCTTCAAGGCGCTGGAATGTTTTTCCATATGTGCTCTACCATCGCCACGGCGACCCATTTTGTTACAACTGTGCGACTTAAAACCCCAACTCCTTGATGGACAAGGGCTCAAAGCACTGTGCCAGCCTTTTTAGCACAGTCACGACCGTCAATCTATCGAACCGCCCAAGGCGTGCTGGAGCAGGTGGTTTTTCCTTGACCGGGGCCACACTCAGCGCCACTCTGGCGCCACTTTTCAGAGCCTTTTTGCCCATTATTTATTGAGGAATTTGCCATGAGCGTTCGAGTCGGGATTGTCATGGACCCCATTGCGGGCATCTCCTATAAAAAGGACAGCTCGCTGGCCATGTTGCTGGCCGCCCAGGATCGCGGCTGGACCCTGTTCTACATGGAACAGCAAGACCTTTACCTGAATGAAGGCAAGGCGCGGGCGCGCATGAAGCCGCTGAAGGTGTTCGCCAACCCTGAAAAATGGTTTGAACTGGACGCCGAAACCGACACGGCCCTGAGCGACCTGGACGTGATCCTGATGCGCAAGGACCCGCCCTTCGACATGGAGTTCGTGTACTCCACCTACCTGCTGGAGCAGGCCGAGCGTGATGGCGTACTGATCGTCAACAAGCCGCAAAGCCTGCGCGACTGCAACGAAAAGCTGTTCGCCACCCAGTTCACCCAGTGCACGCCGCCCACCGTGGTCAGCCGCCGCGCCGATGTATTGCGTGAGTTCGCCGCCCTGCACGGTGACGTGATTCTCAAACCCCTGGATGGCATGGGCGGAACGTCGATCTTCCGTCACCGCGTGGGCGATCCGAACCTGTCGGTGATTCTCGAAACCCTGACCGCCAACGGCACCCAGCAAATCATGGCACAAGGCTATTTACCGGCGATCAAGGACGGCGACAAACGCATCCTCATGATCGACGGCGAGCCTGTTCCGTATTGCCTGGCGCGTATCCCGGCAGCTGGCGAAACCCGTGGCAACCTGGCTGCAGGCGGTCGGGGCGAAGCCCGTCCGCTGAGCGACAAGGACCGCTGGATTGCAGCCCAGGTAGGCCCGACGCTGCGTGAAAAAGGGCTGCTGTTTGTCGGCCTGGACGTGATCGGTGAGCACCTGACCGAAATCAACGTCACCAGCCCGACCTGCATCCGCGAGATCGACAATGCGTTCGGTACCAATATCGGCGCCCTGCTGATGGACGCGATTGAGCGCAAGCTCGCCGCGCGCTGATCTGCAACACCCAGTAATAGACCAACATTGCGCTATCATGCGCACCCTGTGAAACCCGCGATGTTGGTCTTTTTGCCATGACACTCCCCAGCGACCTGCCCCCCGAACTCAGCCATAAAGGCGTGCGAGCGGCCGATCGCCTTGGATTTACCCTGTTTGTGGCGGCGCTGATTCATATCGCGGTGATTGTGGGCGTGGGTTTCAGCATGACCGAACCCAAACAGATCAGTAAAACCCTGGAGATCACGCTCTCCACATTCAAAAGCGAAAAGGCCCCGGAGAAAGCGGACTTTCTGGCTCAGGACAATCAGCAAGGCAGCGGCACGCTGGATAAAAAAGCCGTGCCCAAGACCACTGAAGTTGCTCCTTTCCAGGACAACAGCGTCAAAAAGGTCACTCCGCCGCCGGCCGCCAGGCCCGAGCAGACCCAAACCGCACCCAAGGCTGCCGTGACCACCGTGGCGCCAGCCCCGAAAAAAGCGCCGAGCCAGCCGCAAAAGGTCAAGACCGAAGCCGCGCCCAAGGCCAGCATTCCAACGTTCGACAGCTCCCAGCTGTCCAGCGAGATATCCAGCCTGGAGGCCGAACTGGCCAACGAGCAGCAGTTGTACGCCAAGCGCCCGAAGATCTACCGCATGAGTGCGGCCTCGACCATGCGCGACAAGGGCGCCTGGTACAAAGAGGACTGGCGCAAGAAGATCGAGCGCATCGGCAACCTGAATTACCCCGAACAGGCACGTCGCGAAAAAATCTACGGCAAGCTGCGGCTGCTGGTGTCGATCAACCGGGACGGTTCGCTGCATGAAGTGCTGGTGCTTGAGTCATCGGGCCAGCCGCTGCTGGATCAGGCTGCTCAACGCATCGTGCGCCTGGCCGCACCCTTTGCACCGTTCACGGGCGACCTGGCAGACATCGACCGGCTCGAAATCATCCGCACCTGGAAGTTCGCCCAAGGCGATCGGCTTTCGAGCAACTGAGGTAAAACCTGTAGTCGCTGCCGAAGACTGCGATGGGGCGCACCGCGGCCCTGGCTTTTGAAGGTCCTGCGGACCTTATCGCAGCCTTCGGCAGCGACTACAGGGCTTTTATCATCCTCAAACTTGTCAGTTCACGTTGCCAGCGCCACACTAAGACTCATGAAAAACCACGCACCGACTTACCTCAAGCATCAATTCCTGATCGCCATGCCGCACATGGCCGACCCGAATTTTGCCCACACCTTGACCTACATCGTCGAGCACACGGCCAGTGGGGCCATGGGACTGGTGATCAATCGCCCGCTGGAACTGAGCCTGGCGGACATTCTTGAGCAGTTGCGCCCGGAAAAACTCTCCTCGGCCCTGTGCCAGCACGTTCCGATCTATGGCGGTGGGCCAGTGATGACTGACCGTGGATTTGTCCTGCACCCCACGGGAATGAGCTTTGACGCCACCGTCGAGCTGGCTGACGGGCTGGCCCTCAGCACCTCGGCCGATGTGCTGTTCAGCATTGCCGACGGGCACGGCCCGAACCGCAGCCTGATTTGCCTGGGCTATGCCGGGTGGGACGCTGGCCAGCTGGAAGCCGAACTGGTCGACAATGCGTGGCTGACCTGCCCGTATTCCGCTGACGTCCTGTTTGAAACCCCTAGCGAGCTGCGCCTCGACGCGGCCGCGAAACACCTCGGAGTGAACCTCAATTTGTTAAGCACCCAAGCAGGCCATTCCTGATGGCCGGCCTTCGTTTACTGCTGGGCTTTGACTACGGCACCCGATCCATCGGTGTCGCTGTCGGCCAGATGATTACCGGCCAAGCCCGCGAGCTATGCAACTTGAAAGCCGAAAATGGCATTCCCAGGTGGGAAGAAATTGAAAAGCTGATCAAGGAATGGCAGCCCGACGCAATGGTGGTCGGCATGCCGTTGAACATGGACGGTACCCCAAGCGACTTCTGCGCCCGTGCGCAAAAATTTGCCAACCGTCTGAATGGCCGCTTCAATCTGCCCGTTTTCACCCACGATGAACGCCTGACCACCTTCGAGGCCAAGGGCGAACGCCGGGCCCAGGGCGGCCAGCGCGGCAGCTACCGCGACAACCCCGTCGATGCCATCGCCGCCAAGCTGGTGCTGCAAGGCTGGCTCGACGAAAACCCGGCTCAAACCCAAGACTGACCCGGCGCTTGTATCACTTGACCCGCCCCGTTGTTTGCGCCCGCCGCTGCACGTTTTGCTGCGCGGGCCTTTAAAGGAGCCACCATGATCCTGCCTGTTCCCGCTGAACTGATCTCCCAGATGGCCCTTGATCTCAAGGCCCACCTTGCCCGTCGCGGCATCACTGAACCGAATTTTATCGGTATCCGCACTGGCGGCATCTGGGTTGCCCAGGCGCTGCTGCGGGCGCTCAACAGCGATGCTCCGCTGGGTACGCTGGACGTATCGTTCTACCGCGATGACTTCAGCCAGAACGGCCTGCACCCGCAAGTGCGTCCCTCTGAGCTGCCGTTCGAAATCGAAGGCCAGCACCTGGTGCTGATCGACGACGTGCTGATGAGCGGTCGCACCATCCGCGCGGCACTTAACGAACTGTTCGACTATGGACGTCCGGCCAGCGTGACGCTGGTCAGCCTGCTGGACCTGGACGCGGCCGAGCTGCCGATCCGGCCGGATGTGGTGGGGGCGACCTTGTGCCTCAAGCCGAGCGAGCGGGTGAAGTTGTCCGGCCCTGCGCCACTGACACTCGAACTTCAAGACCTAGCCCTTCCTGCCCATTAAGAGATGAGACCATTGCGATGACGCCTACAGACGCCAAGCGCCCGCTGCAGCTCAATGATCAGGGCCAGCTGCGCCACTTTCTGTCGCTCGACGGTTTGCGCCGCGAGCTGCTGACTGAAATCCTCGACACCGCTGACTCGTTCCTTGAAGTCGGTGCCCGAGCGGTGAAAAAAGTCCCGTTGCTGCGCGGCAAGACCGTATGCAACGTGTTCTTCGAGAACTCCACTCGCACCCGTACCACCTTTGAAATGGCCGCCCAGCGCCTGTCTGCCGACGTGATCACGCTCAACGTGTCGACCTCGTCGGCGAGCAAGGGCGAGACCCTGCTCGACACCCTGCGCAACCTTGAAGCCATGGCCGCTGACATGTTCGTGGTACGCCACGGCGACTCCGGTGCCGCCCACTTCATTGCTGAGCACGTGTGCCCTCAGGTAGCGATCATCAATGGTGGCGACGGCCGTCACGCGCACCCGACCCAGGGCATGCTCGACATGCTGACCATTCGTCGGCACAAGGGCGGTTTTGAGAACCTGTCGGTGGCCATCGTCGGCGACATCCTGCACTCGCGGGTCGCGCGCTCGAACATGATCGCCCTCAAGACCCTCGGCTGCCCTGACATCCGCGTGATTGCACCCAAGACCTTGCTGCCGATCGGCATCGAGCAATATGGGGTGAAGGTCTACACCGACATGACCGAAGGCCTGAAAGACGTCGACGTGGTGATCATGTTGCGCCTGCAGCGCGAGCGCATGTCCGGCGGCCTGTTGCCGAGCGAAGGCGAGTTCTACCGCCTGTTCGGCCTGACCACTGCACGCCTGGCCGGTGCCAAGCCCGATTGCATCGTGATGCACCCGGGCCCCATCAACCGCGGGGTCGAAATCGAGTCCGCCGTGGCCGACGGTCCGCACTCGGTGATTCTCAACCAAGTGACCTACGGCATTGCCGTACGCATGGCCGTGTTGTCCATGACCATGAGCGGACAAACCGCCCAGCGCCAATTCGAACAGGAGAACGCCCAGTGAAGCTCAGCATTCTCGGCGCCCGTGTAATTGATCCGGGCACCCAGCTGGATCAAGTGACTGACCTGCATCTGGAAGCCGGCAAGATCATTGCCATTGGCGCAGCGCCAGCCGGTTTCACCCCGACTCAAACCATTGAGGCCCAGGGCCTGGTAGCCGCCCCCGGCCTGGTTGACCTGAACGTCGCCCTGCGCGAACCGGGTTACAGCCGCAAAGGCACCATTGCCAGCGAAACCCGTGCTGCGGCAGCCGGTGGCGTCACCAGCCTGTGCTGCCCGCCGCACACCAAGCCGGTACTGGATACCTCGGCGGTGGCCGAGCTGATCCTGGACCGCGCCCGCGAAGCCGGAAACTGCAAAGTGTTCCCCATTGGCGCACTGAGCAAGGGCCTGGAGGGCGAGCAGCTTGCAGAGCTGATCGCTTTGCGCGACGCCGGCTGTGTGGCGTTTGGCAATGGCCTCAACAGCTTCACCAACACCCGCACCCTGTGCCGGGCACTGGAATACGCGGCCACGTTCGACCTGACGGTGATTTTCCACTCCCAGGACCGTGACCTGGCCGAAGGCGGTATTGCCCACGATGGCGCGATGGCCGCGTTCCGTGGTTTGCCGGGCATCCCGGAAACCGCCGAGACCGTGGCGCTGGCCCGGGATCTGCTGCTGGTTGAGCAAAGCGGTGTGCGCGCCCACTTCAGTCAACTGACCAGTGCACGGGGTGTGGCCCTGATCGCCCAGGCCCAGGCACGCGGCCTCAAGGTCACTGCCGATGTGGCGCTGTATCAGCTTATTTTGACGGATGAGGCCCTGGAGGATTTCTCCAGCGTTTACCACGTGCAACCGCCGTTGCGTACCCGTGCCGACCGTGATGGTCTGCGCGAGGCGGTGAAGTCGGGTGTGGTGCAAGCCATCTCCAGCCATCACCAGCCCCACGAACGCGACGCCAAACTGGCACCGTTCGGGGCTACCGAAGCGGGCATGAGCAGTGTTGAAGTATTGCTGCCGCTGGCGATGACCCTGGTAGAAGACGGCCTGCTGGACTTGCCGACACTGCTTTCTCGTCTCAGCGCAGGCCCGGCTCAGGCGCTGCGCCTACCGGCCGGCAAGCTGGCGGTAGGCTCGGCTGCAGACCTGGTGCTGTTTGACCCGGCGGCCTCGACCCTGGTCGGCGAAAAATGGCATTCCAAAGGCGATAACTGCCCGTTCCTCGGCCATTGCCTGCCGAGTGCCGTGCGTTACACGCTGGTGGATGGTCGGATCAGTTACGAAGGCTGAAGGCTGAAGTGCACCCTGTGGGAGCGGGCTTGCTCGCGATTGGATTAACTCGGTCTTTCAGAAGGACCGAGGTGCCTGAATCGCGAGCAAGCCTGCTCCCACAGGCTTTAATGTGCGACGGTTTAACGACGCTCTGCGTTCTTGATCGAGATCTGCTCGTTCAAGGTCCAGAAGTCATACAGGATACCGATCAGGAACAAACCACCGGTAAACAGGTAGATGATCCCGGTGATCCATTTGCCCATGTACATGCGGTGTACGCCGAACAACCCCAGAAACGTCAGCAGAATCCAGGCCACGCTGTAGTCTGTGTCACCTGAGGTGAATCGCAAGTCAGCTTCACGGTCCATGCTCGGGATCAGGAACAAGTCGATCAACCAGCCAATTCCCAACAAGCCCAAGGTGAAAAACCAGATCGTCCCGGTCACCGGCTTGCCGTAATAGAAGCGATGCGCCCCCAGAAAACCGAAAATCCACAGCAGGTAGCCCAGCACTTTGCTGTGAGTATCGCGTTGTATATCGTCTCGATAGCCGCTCATAAATGCCCTCGTTGCTGCTGATAGAAAAATATTGTGAAGTTTTTTGTGACTTTTTTACTGTCGTGCAAAAGGTAAAAGTGTCTTACAAGAAATGGCGCAAAGCCTTATAGGACCTGACCTGCGCCGTCACCATGTGACAATTTGCCACCACCTTTGCGGAATTTGACCCCATAGTCCAACTGACAAATGGCCTGAGAAAGGACAAAAAAGCTGTTATAAAGTTTCGCGTTTATAACCATTGAGCCCTGCCGAATGCGTCCTATATTCAAGACATGGCTAACCATTTGCCTATTATTGCCACTGGCCGCCCACGCCACCAATCGTGAGCAACATCTTCCTTCGGGCTTCACCGGCTACACCGCAAAGTCATCTGCGGGCGCCGCTTACGTTGCCTCTAACAGCAAGACCGTAGCACGTCCTGCAGCCAGTAAAGCCCATCGCAAAGCCCCAGGCAAAATTGCGACCGCTTCACTGGCAGCCGCCAACAAGCAAAGCAGCACGGTCCTGAGCCGCGCTGTAAACGTGTTGGGCACCCCTTATCGTTGGGGCGGCAGCAGCCCAAGCAAAGGGTTTGACTGCAGCGGCCTGGTCAAATATGCCTTCAATGACGTTGCAGCAGTCGACTTGCCGCGCACTTCAAGCGAAATGGCCAGTGGTCATGGTCAGAAGGTCGAACGCAAGGACCTGAAGCCTGGCGACCTGCTGTTTTTCAACATCAAGAGCCGCAAGGTCAACCACGTTGCCATCTACCTGGGCAACGACCGGTTCATCCACGCTCCGCGTCGCGGCAAGTCGGTCACTATCGACACGCTGAAAAAGCCTTACTGGCAGAGCCACTACGTGGTCGCCAAGCGCGTATTACCTAAAGAGAAAGCCCCGCTGCAGGTTGTACAACGCTAAAGCTGTGGGAGCGGGCTTGCTCGCGATGGGAGCGATGTGGTTCACCCGCTGAACCGCGCCGCCTGGATCGCGAGCAAGCCCGCTCCCACAGAAACAACACCCCCACCCGATTATTGCATCAATCCCTGCTCCCTCAGCCTGTTCAGGCCCATTTCAAGCGTCTGCATGCCCACCGCTGCGCCGGTCTGGATCGCTGAAACCATCTGCGCCACCTTGTTCTCCCGAATCAGATGTCGAATCGCAGGCGTAGCCAGCATGATTTCGTGAGCCGCCACACGCCCCCCTCCTGCTTTTTTCACCAGTGTCTGGGAAACCACGGCCAGCAGTGACTCCGAGAGCATGGCGCGCACCATTGCCTTTTCGTCGCCGGGAAACACATCCACCATCCGGTCGATGGTCTTGGCCGCCGACGATGTGTGCAGCGTGGCAAACACCAGATGCCCGGTTTCTGCCGCTGTCAGCGCCAGCCTGATGGTGTCCAGGTCGCGCATCTCGCCCAGCATGATCACATCCGGGTCTTCGCGCATGGCCGAACGCAAGGCGGCTGCAAAGCTGTGGGTGTGGCGATGCACCTCGCGCTGGCTGATCAGGGACTGACGCGGCGGGTGGATAAACTCGATCGGGTCCTCAAGGGTGAGGATGTGCCGTTGGCGGGTGCGGTTGAGGTGATCAATCATCGCCGCCAGGGTGGTGGTCTTGCCCGAGCCCGTCGCGCCCGTGACCAGGACCAGCCCGTGGGGTGCCTGGCAGAGCTGGCTGAATACGTCGCCCAGGCCCAGCGATTCAAGGCTGGGCACTGTCTCGGCTATGCGGCGAAACACGGCTCCGGGGCCGCGCTGCTGTTCGAAAACATTGACCCTGAAGCGACCCAGCCCCGGCAGGGCGTACGCAAAATCGGCTTCGAGTCGCGCCTCAAACCCTCGGCGCTGTGCTTCACTCATGACGCCCTGGACTAGCCTTCGCACTTGCCCTGCCTCCAGCACCGGCAAATCGCAACGCTGCATGTCACCGTCAATGCGCAGCATCGGCACCACGCCCGCTGACAGGTGCAAGTCCGAAGCCCCGTGGTTGACGCTTAACGCCAACAGGTCGGCGATATCCATCCCCCCTCCCAATTCCAGTAGAATGCCGCAGACTTTCACAACGGCGGGCTAAACGAATGTCCACGATAGCAGGCAACATTGCACAGGTTGAGGCTCGCATCCGTGCAGCAGCACTGGCTGTGCAACGTGATGTAACGAGCATTCACCTGCTCGCTGTCAGCAAGACCAAACCTGCCGCCGCACTGCGTGAAGCCTATGCCGCAGGGGTTCGCGACTTTGGCGAAAATTACCTGCAGGAAGCCCGCGCCAAACAGGTCGAATTAGCCGACCTGCCCTTGTGTTGGCACTTCATCGGCCCCATTCAATCGAACAAGACGCGCGACATCGCCGAGCATTTTGCGTGGGTGCATTCCGTTGACCGGCTCAAGATTGCCCAGCGCTTGTCTGACCAGCGCCCGGCAGACTTGCCGCCGCTCAACATCTGCATTCAGGTCAATGTCAGTGGCGAGGCCAGTAAATCGGGCTGTAACCCGGCAGACTTGCCTGCGCTGGCGGCCGCAATCAGCGCGCTGCCCCGTTTGAAACTGCGCGGCTTGATGGCGATTCCGGAACCAACGCAAGACCGCGCCGAGCAGGACGCCGCATTTGCGACGGTACGTACGCTGCAAGAGAGCCTGAACATGGGGCTCGACACGCTTTCGATGGGCATGAGCCACGACCTTGAGTCGGCTATTGCCCAAGGTGCCACCTGGGTGCGCATTGGCACCGCATTATTTGGCGCCCGCGATTACGGCCAGGCCTGAAGAGGCCTTCTCTTTTTTTATAAGGATCGGTTATGAGCAAAACGCGTATTGCCTTTATCGGCGCCGGCAACATGGCTTCCAGCCTGATCGGCGGCCTGTTGGCCAAAGGTCTGGATGCAGCACAGATCCGCGCCAGCGATCCCGGTGCCGAGACCCGGGCCAAAGTGGCCGCCGAGCACGATATCGAGCTGTTTGCCGATAACGCCCAAGCCATTCAAGACGCCGATGTGATTGTGATCGCAGTCAAGCCACAGGCCATGAAAGCCGTGTGCCAGGACCTGCGCCCGCACCTCTTGCCACATCAGTTGCTGGTATCGATTGCCGCAGGCATTACCTGCGCCAGCCTCTTCAACTGGCTGGGCAACCAACCGCTGGTACGCTGCATGCCCAACACCCCGGCGCTGCTGGGCAAAGGCGTGAGCGGCCTGTACGCCACCGCCGGCGTCAGCGCCGAGCAACGCCAGCTGGCTGAGCAACTGTTGAGCGCCGTGGGCATTGTGGTGTGGGTTGATACCGAAGCGCAGATCGATGCCGTGACCGCCGTGTCCGGCAGTGGTCCTGCGTACTTCTTCTTGCTGATCGAAGCCATGACCGAGGCTGGCGTCAAGCTCGGCCTGCCCCGCGAAGTCGCCAAGCAGCTTGCCGAGCAGACCGCCCTGGGCGCCGCGCACATGGCCGTGGGCAGCGATGTCGACGCCGCCGAACTGCGCCGCCGCGTGACTTCGCCAGCCGGCACCACCGAAGCTGCAATCAAATCATTCCAGGCCGACGGCTTCGCAGCCTCGGTCGAAAAAGCATTGAGTGCCGCCGCGCACCGCTCGGCCGAAATGGCCGAACAACTGGGTCAATAAGGAGCACATGATGTCAGGACTAAATGGCGCAGCCATTTTCGTAATTCAAACCCTGGGTAGCCTCTACCTGCTGATCGTACTGCTGCGGTTCATCCTGCAGCTGGTGCGCGCCAACTTCTACAACCCGCTGTGCCAGTTCACGGTCAAGGCCACCCAGCCTTTGCTCAAGCCTCTGCGCCGGGTGATTCCAAGCCTGTTCGGCCTGGACATGTCGTCCCTGGTACTGGCTATCGTCGTGCAGATGGTGATTTTCGCCGTGGTACTGACGCTCAGCTACATGTCGTTCAACGTGCTGGGCCTGCTGCTGTGGGCGATCATTGGCGTGACCGCACTGTTTTTGAAGGTGTTCTTCTTCGCCATGATCATCAGCGTGATCCTGTCGTGGGTTGCACCGGGCAGCACCAGCCCGGGCGCTGAACTGGTCAACCAGATCACCGAACCTGCACTGGCACCGTTTCGCCGCTTCCTGCCAAGCATGGGCGGCCTGGATATCTCGCCGATCCTGGCGTTCATGGTCATCCAGTTGATCCAGAGCTACGTGATCCCGCCATTGGCGATGTACGTCGGCATGCCGGTCGTGTTGTTCGGCCTGATCTGATGGGCTACTTCCGTTGGGACGGCGAGGACCTGATTCTCGACTGTCACCTGCAACCCAAGGCCAGCAGCGACGAGTTCGCTGGCTTGCACGGTGATCGTCTGAAAATCCGCCTCACTGCCCCGCCGGTAGAAGGCAAGGCCAATGCCCACCTGATGGCTTTTCTGGCCAAGGCGTTTGGCATCTCCAAAAGCCAGGTAAGCCTGATCAGCGGCGAACTGAACCGTCAGAAACGAGTGCGCTTGCACGGCCCGAAAAAACTGCCGGACCTGCCGGGGCTGGCCAGGCCATGAACCAAAATTTGTAGTCGCTGCCGCAGGCTGCGAAGAGTTGCGTAGCGACTCGTTGTCCAGGGGGCGCCCACGATCCCCTTCGCAGCCTGCGGCAGCGACTACAGGTTTGGGTCAGCTCATAAAATCAGCCCAGACCATTGCTTGCTGCTGGGTCCCCCGCTCATTAGACTTACGCCTCATTTAAATGAGAGCAGGGTCGATGCCAGCTGCCTTTCCCCCCGATTCCGTTGGTCTGGTTGTGCCGCAAACGGCGCACTTCAACGAGCCCCTGGCGTTAGCCTGCGGCCGCTCGCTGCCTGCCTACGACCTGATTTACGAAACCTACGGCCAGCTCAATGCCACCGCCAGCAATGCGGTACTGATCTGTCATGCGCTGTCAGGGCACCATCATGCGGCGGGCTATCACAGCGCCGATGATCGCAAGCCCGGCTGGTGGGACAGTTGCATCGGTCCCGGCAAGCCAATCGACACCAACAAGTTCTTCGTCGTCAGCCTGAACAATCTGGGCGGCTGCAACGGCTCTACCGGCCCCAGCAGCACCAACCCCGAAACCGGTCGCCCGTTTGGCGCCGAGTTCCCGGTATTGACCGTCGAAGACTGGGTCCACAGCCAGGCACGTCTGGCCGACCGGCTGGGCATCTACCAGTGGGCCGCCGTGATCGGTGGCAGCCTGGGCGGCATGCAGGCGCTCCAGTGGAGCATCAGCTACCCGGATCGCCTGCGCCATTGTCTGGCGATTGCCTCGGCACCCAAATTGTCTGCGCAAAACATCGCGTTCAACGAAGTCGCCCGCCAGGCCATCCTCACCGACCCCGAGTTCCACGGCGGTTCGTTCCAGGAAAAAGGCGTAATCCCCAAGCGCGGCCTGATGCTGGCACGCATGGTAGGGCACATCACCTATCTGTCCGATGACTCGATGGGTGAAAAATTCGGCCGTGGCCTGAAAAACGAAAACCTCAACTACGACTTCCACAGCGTCGAGTTCCAGGTCGAGAGTTACCTGCGTTATCAGGGTGAAGAGTTCTCCGGGCGTTTCGACGCCAATACCTACCTGCTGATGACCAAGGCGCTGGACTACTTCGACCCCGCGGCCAATTTCGACGACGACCTGGCCAAAACCTTTGCCGGTGCCAAGGCGCGCTTTTGCGTGATGTCGTTCACCACCGACTGGCGCTTCTCGCCGGCCCGTTCGCGGGAGCTGGTGGATGCCCTGATGGCCGCGAAAAAAGACGTGTGCTATCTGGAAATCGACGCTCCGCAGGGCCATGACGCCTTCCTGATCCCGATTCCGCGCTACCTGCAAGCCTTCAGCAACTACATGAACCGAATAGAACTGTGAGAACGCCATGAGAGCCGACCTGGAAATCATCCAAGACTGGATCCCCGCCGGCAGCCGCGTGCTCGACCTCGGTTGTGGTGATGGTGAGCTGCTGAGCTGGCTGCGCGACAACAAACAAGTCACCGGCTACGGCCTGGAAAACGACCCGGACAATATCGCCGAGTGCGTTGCCAAGGGCATCAACGTCATCGAGCAAGACCTCGACAAAGGCCTGGGCAACTTCGCCAGCAACAGTTTCGACATCGTGGTCATGACTCAGGCGCTGCAAGCCGTGCATTACCCCGACCGGATCCTCGACGAGATGCTGCGTGTGGGTCGCCAATGCATCATCACCTTCCCCAACTTCGGCCACTGGCGCTGCCGCTGGTACCTGGCCAGCAAGGGACGGATGCCGGTTTCCGACTTTCTGCCCTACACCTGGTACAACACGCCGAACATCCACTTCTGCACCTTCGAAGACTTCGAAGCGCTGTGCCGTGGTCGTGAAGCCCGGGTGATCAACCGTCTTGCCGTGGATCAACAACACCGACACGGGTGGGCAAGCAAGATATGGCCTAACCTGTTGGGCGAGATTGGCATTTATCGTGTCAGCAGCCCTGGCCTTCAAGATCATCAGGTCGCGGTCTAAACCAGCAAGTTCAAGGAGAGTGACAATGGGTCGTATTGGATTACTACTGCTTTCAATGTGTTTTGGCATGCAGGCGTTTGCCGGTGACGGCACCTCTGCCCAGCGTCAGCAGACGTTTGGCGACACAACGGTGTATTACAACGCGTTCCCGTCGACTTTCCTGACGCCGGACATCGCCAACGAATTTCAAGTCACCCGCAGCAAAACCAATGCGGTCCTGAACATCACCCTGAACAAGGGCGGCAAAAACATTGCCGCCAACGTTCAGGGCACGGTCCAGAGTGGCGACGCCAAACCGACACCGCTGACGTTCCGGCAGGTGGGCAAGAACGGCGAAATCAACTATCTGGCCCAGTTCCCGGTAGCCGGACCGCAAACCTTCACCTTCAAGGTGGATGTGAAGGCTGGCGGCGCAACCTCTGAAACCATCCAATTTTCTCAAATGGTCGCTCCAATCGAATGATGAACCTCACGCAACTGGTACTGGCTAGCCACAACGCCGGCAAACTCAAAGAACTTCAGGCCATGCTCGGCGAGTCGGTGCAGTTGCGCTCGATTGGAGAGTTCAGCAGCGTCGAACCGGATGAGACCGGTTTGTCGTTTGTTGAAAACGCGATTCTCAAAGCCCGCAATGCGGCGCGCATCTCGGGTTTGCCGGCACTGGCCGACGATTCGGGGCTGGCGGTGGACTTTCTCGGTGGCGCGCCGGGCATCTATTCGGCGCGTTACGCTGACGGCCAAGGTGACGCGGCGAACAACGCCAAGCTGCTGGACGCCCTCAAGGACGTGCCTGAAGCCGAGCGCGGCGCACAGTTTGTCTGCGTGCTGGCGCTGGTGCGCCACGCCGATGATCCGCTGCCGATTATCTGCGAAGGCTTGTGGCACGGGCGCATCCTGCCTGTGGCCAGTGGCGAACACGGTTTTGGCTATGACCCGCTGTTCTGGGTCCCGGAGCGCAACTGCTCCAGCGCCGAACTCAGCCCGATCGAGAAAAACCAGCTGAGCCATCGTGCCCGGGCCATGGTTCTTCTGCGTCAGCGTTTGGGCCTGAAATGACCCACGACACACCTCCACAGCCGCTCTATCTGGGCGCGGCTGGCTTTACCCAGCAGGCGCCACGCGCGCCGCTGAGCCAATTGCCACCCCTGTCGCTGTACATCCATATCCCGTGGTGCGTGCGCAAATGCCCGTACTGCGACTTCAACTCCCACACCGCAAGCCCGGTGCTGCCCGAAGACGAGTACGTCGACGCGCTGCTGGCCGATCTTGATCAGGACCTGCATGCCGTCTATGGCCGTGAGCTGAGCTCGATATTTTTCGGCGGCGGCACACCCAGCCTGTTCAGCGCGCAATCCCTGGGGCGCTTGCTCAAGGGTGTTGAAGCGCGTACCCCGTTTGCCAGCGATATCGAAATCACCCTGGAAGCCAACCCCGGTACGTTCGAGCAGGAAAAGTTCGTGGCCTACCGCCAACTGGGGATCAATCGCCTGTCGATTGGTATCCAGAGCTTCCAGCAAGAAAAACTGCAGGCCCTGGGCCGCATCCACAACGGTGACGAGGCCGTGCGTGCCGCCGGGATGGCGCGTCAGGCGGGCTTTGACAATTTCAACCTGGACTTGATGCACGGCTTGCCCGATCAGTCGCTGGAAGACGCCCTGGGCGACCTGCGCCAGGCGATCGCACTCAAGCCGACCCACCTGTCGTGGTATCAACTGACACTGGAACCCAATACCGTGTTCTGGAACCAGCCGCCGGTTCTGCCTGAAGACGACACCTTGTGGGATATTCAGGAAGCCGGCCAGGCACTGCTCGCCGAACACGGCTACGCCCAGTACGAAGTTTCGGCTTATGCCCAGCCCGGTCGTGCGGCGCGGCATAACCTCAACTACTGGAGCTTTGGCGACTTTATCGGCATCGGCGCCGGAGCCCACGGCAAATTGAGCCATCCCGATGGCCGTATCGTACGCACCTGGAAAACCCGCCTGCCGAAGGACTACCTGAATCCAGCTAAAAACTTTCAAGCAGGCGAGAAAACCCTTACAGCCGAAGAGCTACCTTTCGAGTTTCTAATGAACGCCTTGCGCCTGACCGATGGCGTCGACTCGGTGCTCTACCCTCAGCGCACCGGGTTGCCCCTGGAAAGCCTGAGCATTGGACGTAAAGAAGCCGAACAAAGTGGCTTATTGCAGGTCGAACCGTCACGCCTGGCGGCAACCGCCCGGGGCCAGCTGTTTCTCAACGACTTGTTGCAGCACTTTTTGACCTAAGGAACTCGAATGGACTTGGTACTTGACCTGCTTGCCACCGTATCGCGCTGGAGCCGCAGCCATCTCTCGGAGATCGCTCTGGCATTGATTGGCTGTGTGCTGGTGCTGTTTGGTGCCGACTTCAAGGGCTGGGTCGAACAACGTCTGGGCAGCATCGCCGGCGCCTTGCGCGTTCCGCTGATGGCCTTGCTGTGCCTGATCGGCAGCGGCGCTGCGTTGATCTATGCCACGCCGTGGGTAGAGCGCGGATTGAGCCAGTTCAACAACTACAGCCTGGCGCCGGTGTTGTTGGTGGTGCTGGTGTTGATCGGGGTTGTGGCGGATCGACGGGGGTAGACGTACCTGACTGTAGTCGCTGCCGAGGCACGAGGCTGCGACCGGCGGCGAAGCCGTCGCACTTACCTCGTGGATCTTCAAAGAAACGGGTTGCTACGCAACCCTTCGCAGCCTTCGGCAGCGACTACGCCAGTTTTTCGAACTTCAAATCCCACACGCCATGACCCAGACGTTCGCCGCGGCGTTCGAACTTGGTCACCGGGCGCTCAGGCGGACGCGGCACGCAAAGGCCATCTTCAGCCAGGTTGCGGTAGCCCGGCGCGACGTTCATCACTTCCAGCATGTATTCAGCGTACGGTTCCCAATCGGTAGCCATGTGCAGCACGCCACCGGCCTTGAGCTTGGAGCGCACCAGCTCGGCGAAGGACGCTTGCACGATCCGGCGCTTGTGGTGACGGCTCTTGTGCCAAGGGTCCGGGAAGAACAGCAACAGACGGTCAAGGCTGTTGTCTGCCACGCAACGGGTCAGCACTTCGATCGCATCGCAATCGTAAACCCGCAGGTTGGTCAGGCCCTGGGTCAGCACGCCATTTAACAGCGCGCCCACACCCGGGCGGTGAACCTCTACCCCGATGAAGTCCTGCTCAGGCGAAGCAGCCGCCATTTCCAGCAGGGAATGGCCCATGCCAAAGCCGATTTCGAGGGTACGCGGCGCGGAGCGGCCGAACACCTGATCAAAATCGACCGGCGCGTCAGCCAGCGGCAGTACATAGAGCGGCGTGCCTTGATCGAGGCCGCGTTGCTGGCCTTCGGTCATGCGCCCGGCGCGCATCACAAAACTCTTGATGCGGCGGTGTTGGCGATCTTCGCCTTCTTCCGGGATTGGGGTGTCTAGTGATTCAGTCATCAGTGGCTCTTACTTGATCAGACCATCCAGCGGCGAAGAGGCGCTGGCATAGAGTTTTTTCGGCATGCGCCCGGCCAGATACGCCAGACGGCCCGCCACAATGGCGTGCTTCATGGCTTCGGCCATGATGATCGGGTGCTGGGCGTTGGCGATGGCCGAGTTCATCAGCACCGCCTCACAGCCCATTTCCATGGCAATGGTCGCGTCGGAGGCAGTACCCACACCCGCATCGACCAGCACCGGAATTTTTGCTTCTTCAAGAATGATGCGCAGGTTGTACGGATTGCAGATCCCCAAACCTGTACCAATCAGGCCAGCCAGCGGCATCACGGCAATACAGCCCATGGCTTCAAGCTCGCGGGCAATGATCGGGTCATCACTGGTGTACACCATGACGTCAAAACCGTCCTTGACCAGAATCTCGGCGGCCTTGAGGGTTTCGATGACGTTGGGGAACAGGGTCTTCTGATCTGCCAGCACTTCGAGCTTGACCAGCTTGTGGCCATCGAGCAGTTCACGGGCCAGGCGGCAGGTGCGCACGGCTTCGACCGCGTCATAGCAACCGGCGGTGTTCGGCAGGATGGTGTAGCGATCCGGCGGCAACACGTCCAGCAGGTTGGGCTCGCCCGGGTTCTGGCCGATGTTGGTGCGACGCACAGCAACAGTGACGATTTCAGCACCCGAGGCTTCGATGGCCAGGCGGGTTTCTTCAAGGTCACGGTACTTGCCGGTGCCTACCAGCAAACGCGACTGATAGGTACGGCCAGCCAGGATAAAGGGCTTGTCGCTGCGAACGTTGCTCATCGGGAATCCTCTTTAATTGTGTGCACTGTGGGCCGGGCGTGAAGTGTGTGGCAAAACCTAGCCGCCACCGATGGCGTGCACCACTTCAACCTGATCGCCTGCTTTGAGTACCGTTTCGGCATGCTGGCTGCGCGGGACAATGTCCAGATTGAGCTCGACCGCGACCCGACGGCCCGTCAGCTCCTGGCGTGCCAGCAGATCCGCGACGGTCTCGCCGTCCGGTAGTTCAAAGGATTCACCGTTCAACTGAATGAGCATGCGCGACGCTGCCTTCATTTTAAGGGGCCAGCATTCTAGCCCGATCAGTCAGGCCGACCCAAGCCATTCATCTTGTGGTCTCAGCTCAGGCGCCAGGCGGCCAGCCCCAAACACAGCCAGCCGGCCAAAAATGCCAGGCCACCGAAGGGTGTAATGATCCCCAGCTTGCTGATGCCAGTCATGGTCAGCAGGTACAGACTGCCCGAGAACAGCACGATCCCGAGGGCGAAACAGATACCTGCCCAGGTCACCAGGCGTCCGGGCAGATGCGTGGCAAGCAATGCCACGCCGAAAAGGGCCAGGGTGTGGACCAGTTGGTAGGTCACACCTGTATGAAAAATAGCCAGATACTGCTCACTCAAGCGACCTTTCAGGCCGTGGGCGGCGAATGCGCCCAGCGCAACACCGGTAAAGCCAAAGAAAGCGGCCAGCATCAAATAAGTGCGCAGCATGGGGTAACTCCAGTCAGGATCATCGAATGGCGCAGGGTCTGTATAATGGCCCGCTCAACGGGTTCGGCCAAGCCATCTATGCTGCGTTTTCTTGTTCACCGCTTTCTTAAAGCCCTGCTCTGGTTCGCAGTGGGCAGCGCATTGCTGGTGCTGATCTTTCGCTGGGTGCCACCACCCGGCACTGCACTGATGGTCGAGCGCAAGGTCGAGTCCTGGTTCGATGGTGAGCCCATCGACCTGCAGCGCAGTTGGCGGCCGTGGGATGAAATCTCCAACGACCTCAAAGTCGCAGTCATGGCTGGCGAGGATCAGAAATTTCCCGAGCACTGGGGTTTCGACTTCGGTGCAATCCGCGCTGCCCTGGTGCACAACGAGCAGGGCGGCACATTGCGCGGCGCCAGCACGCTGAGCCAGCAAGTGTCGAAGAACCTGTTTTTATGGTCGGGCCGCAGCTGGTTACGCAAGGGCCTGGAAGCCTGGTTTACCGGGTTGATTGAAATCCTTTGGCCCAAGCAGCGAATTCTTGAGGTGTATCTCAACAGTGCAGAGTGGGATGAAGGCGTATTCGGCGCAGAAGCGGCAGCTCGCCATCACTTCGGTGTGAGTGCCAAGAACCTTTCAACCCAGCAGGCCAGCTACCTGGCAGCGGTGCTGCCCAGCCCGCTGAACTGGAGTGCCAGCCACCCCAGCACCTACGTGAGCCGCCGCGCAGGCTGGATTCGCCAGCAAATGCGCCAGTTGGGCGGTGATAGCTACCTCGACACCCTGAATAACTCGCGCAAGGCGCCGTGGGCTGACTGAAGCAGCCCCCCACACCATCCGCGCCGTAGAATGAACGCAATTGCAACACATACAAAAACGCCCCGACTCTTGCGAGCCGGGGCGTTTTTTTATCGAGCCGGGTTAGGCGGCAATCGACAGTTTGAGCTTGTTCATCGCGCTTTTTTCAAGCTGACGAATCCGCTCGGCAGACACGTTGTACTTCTGTGCCAGGTCGTGCAGCGTGGCTTTCTCTTCAGCCAGCCAGCGCTGATACAGAATGTCGCGACTGCGGTCGTCCAGCACTTCCAGCGCTTCATGCAGGTTGCTGGTGGAGTTATCGGTCCAGTCAGCATCTTCCAGTTGGCGCGCCGGGTCGTACCGATGGTCTTCCAGGTAGTTGGCTGGCGACTGGAATGCACTGTCGTCGTCAGCTTCAGCTGCCGGGTCGAAGGCCATGTCATGACCGGTCAGGCGGCTTTCCATCTCGCGCACTTCGCGAGGCTCTACGCCGAGGCTTTCAGCCACACGATGAACTTCGTCGTTGTTCAGCCAGGCCAAACGTTTTTTCTGGCTGCGCAGGTTGAAGAACAGTTTGCGCTGAGCCTTGGTGGTCGCAACTTTCACGATCCGCCAGTTACGCAAAATGAACTCGTGGATCTCTGCCTTGATCCAGTGAACGGCGAACGACACCAGACGCACGCCCATTTCAGGGTTAAAGCGTTTGACCGCCTTCATCAGGCCGACGTTGCCTTCCTGGATCAGGTCAGCCTGAGCCAGGCCATAGCCCGAATAACTACGGGCAATGTGTACAACAAAACGCAGGTGGGCGAGCACCATCTGCCGAGCCGCCCCCAAATCCTGCTCATAATAGAGACTCTCGGCCAGTTCACGCTCCTGCTCCGGTGTCAGCAGTGGAATGCTGTTCACCGTGTTGACATAGGCCTCAAGGTTCGCACCAGGGACCAACGCATACGCAGGTTGCAAAGAAGTGGTCATACGAAAAAACCTCCGTCTTACATAACTCGTGCAGTTCAGCACTGCGAAAGTTGACCGGAAACCTGGAAAAAAGTTCCCAAAAAAAGCTGAAAAGGTCAACAGGTGTAAAGACACTACTTGGGCGAAAGCTCACGTAAGTGACGCGCGACTGCAATCCATGCACCGATATACCCTAACAACACCGCGCCAAGCAAGAGAGACAGACCATCGGCTACCGGCACACCCGCCAGGGCAAAATTGCTGCCATACAGACCAGCCAATCCCACCACCGCGTCGTTTAGCCAATTCAGGCCGAAAGCCAAAACGCCCCAGGAAAGCACTCCCGCACCGAAACCATACAGCGCGCCCATGTACAGAAATGGCCTGCGCACATAGCTGTCAGTACCACCGACCAGCTTGATGACTTCAATTTCGATACGACGATTCTCGATATGCAAACGAATCGTATTACCGATGACCAGCAGCAAAGCTGATACCAGCAACACCGTCAAGCCAAACACAAAACGGTCACCCAATTTCAGGATGGCCGCCAAGCGCTCGACCCAGACTAGATCAAGTTGCGCCTGTTGCACATTTGGCAACTGCGCAAGACGCTCGCGAAGCGCCTCAAGTGTGGCTTTATCGACCTCGGCCGGGGTCACGAGCACTACGCCCGGCAACGGGTTATCGGGCAGTTCTTTAAGCGCTTCGCCCAGCCCAGACTGCTGCTGGAACTCTTCAAGAGCTTTTTCACGGCTGATGAATTCTGCGTCAGCCACCCCCGCCATACCTTTTATCTGATCGCTGAGTTTTTCACCCTGCTCGCTGCTGGCATCCATCTGCAAGTACAGAGAGATTTGCGCTGCACGCTGCCAGGAACCTCCCAAGCGCTCGACGTTGTTAAGCAACAACGACAAGCCCATGGGCAGACTCAGAGCAACGGCCATCACCAGACAGGTAAAAAAACTGCCAATGGGCTGCTTGCCCAGGCGCTTGAGGCTATCGAGCAAGCTTGCACGGTGGGCCTCAACCCAGGCGTGAAACAACATGCCAAAGGTCGGACCATCGTCATCGTCGTGTTTTTTCTTCGGTGGCTGCGGATCGGCTGCCTTGGGTGCTACGCGTTCGGACACTTTGGAGCTGCGTGTTGCACTCATACGGCGGCCTCCCCGTCGCCAATCAATCGCCCGCGCTGCAAGGTCAGCATACGATGGCGCATGCGTGCGATCAGGGCCAGGTCATGGCTGGCGATCAGTACGCTGGTGCCCAAACGGTTGATGTCTTCAAATACGCCCATGATTTCCGCCGCCAGACGCGGATCGAGGTTACCGGTGGGCTCATCGGCCAGCAGCAAGGCCGGACGATGGACAATGGCTCGGGCAATGCCCACGCGTTGTTGCTGACCTGTGGACAAGTCACCTGGATAAAGATCGGTTTTGTCCGACAGCGCAACACGCTCCAGCGCCGAGTCGACTCGCTTGGCGATTTCAGGTTTGGACAACCCGAGAATCTGCAGCGGCAAGGCGACGTTGTTGAACACCGTGCGATCAAACAACAGCTGGTGGTTCTGGAACACCACGCCGATCTGGCGACGCAAGAAAGGAATCTGCGCATTGCTGATCTGCCCCAGGTCCTGCCCGGCCAGCAGCAACTTGCCGGTGGTCGGACGTTCCATCGCCAGCAGCAGGCGCAACAGCGTGCTTTTACCTGCGCCGGAGTGGCCGGTCACAAAGAGGAATTCGCCCCGACGGACCCGAAAGCTCAGCTCGTGCAGGCCCACGTGTCCATTTGGATAGCGCTTACCGACCTGCTCGAAACGAATCATGGACGCTCCCGCTCCGCAAACAGAGCCTGGACAAAGGGTTCGGACTCAAAGTCACGCAAATCATCAATGCCTTCACCCACACCGATAAAGCGGATCGGGATATTGAATTGCTTGGCCAAGGCGAAAATCACCCCGCCCTTGGCCGTGCCGTCCAGCTTGGTCAGCGCCAGGCCTGTGAGGGCAACGGTCTGATCAAACTGCTTGGTCTGGCTGATAGCGTTCTGCCCCGTGCCAGCATCAAGCACCAGCAACACTTCGTGCGGGGCGTCGGCGTCGAGCTTGCCGATAACCCGACGAACTTTCTTGAGTTCTTCCATCAGATTGTCTTTGGTGTGCAGGCGACCGGCGGTATCAGCGATCAATACGTCGATGCCACGGGCCTTGGCGGCTTGCACGGCGTCAAAAATCACCGATGCCGAGTCAGCGCCAGTGTGCTGGGCAATGACCGGGATATGGTTGCGCTCGCCCCACACCTGCAACTGCTCAACGGCCGCGGCGCGGAAGGTATCACCGGCCGCCAGCATGACTTTCTTGCCTTCAAGCTGCAGCTTTTTGGCCAGCTTGCCTATGGTGGTGGTTTTACCGGCACCGTTGACGCCCACCACCAGAATCACGAATGGCTTGTTTTGCGATTCGATTTTCAGCGGCTGTTCAACCGGCTTGAGCATGGCCGCCAGCTCGTCCTGCAACGACTTGTACAGTGCGTCGGCATCGGTCAATTGCTTGCGGGCGACTTTCTGCGTCAGGTTTTTAATGATCACCGACGTTGCTTCAACGCCCACATCGGCGGTCAGCAAACGGGTTTCGATCTCTTCGAGCAAATCGTCATCAATGGCCTTTTTACCCAGAAACAGGCTGGCCATGCCTTCGCCAATGCTGGCGCTGGTCTTGGACAGACCTTGCTTGAGACGGGCAAAGAAGCCTGTCTTGGGTTCAGCGGCAACCACCGGAGCCGGCACCGGGGCTTCAACCACAGGAGCGGCTGCAGCCACTACAGGAGCTGGCACGATGACCGGCTCAACAACGGCAACTGGCTCTGGCTCTGGCTCTGGCTCAACGATGGGTTCAACCACCTCGGGCTCTTCAACCACAGGCTCCGGGGCAATCACCGGCTCGGGAACAACCACCTCGGGCTCAGGAATCGGAGGCACGACATGCGGCGCTTGCACGTCGGCAACCAGTGCCACCGGCTCTTCGGGAACAGGCAACGGCGGCCAGGGCGCCGCCTCAGGGGCGACAGGCGGTTCAATGGCTGGCTCAACCGCTGGTGCTGCGGCCACGACGACCACTTCAGGCGTTGCCTCGACGACCACAGTGGCCTCAATCAACGGCTGCGGGGTAATTTCGGGCGCAGGCGCGGGCTGTTCCACGACGGTTTCCTGCGGCTTTCTGCGCAGCCATCCGAACAGGCCTTTTTTCTCGCCAGCCGCAGCTGGGTTCTTCTTGTCGTCGTTGGAACCAAACATGGAGGACGGCTATCTCATCGTAGCGGTGCGCCACTGTGGCGCCCCGGCAAATAATATTCGGTGTGAAACAGACTGTAATTTTGTCAGCTTGTTCGCACGCAACTGTGTTCAGAGGGTAAAACGCACCTCGTGAACTTCGTCTTAACTCGGGTCTGTCACGGGAAAGTCGGCAAAAATGCGAAATTTACCGGGATACATCCACACTTCCAAGCGGGCTCCTATACTGCCCGATCAACCTTAGTCTGATCGTAAATGGCCTGATAGGCGTGGCCGCCGGTAAAACGGATCAGTATCCTAGCACCTCCTCACCTGCAGACGCTAAGGCCGAGCAGGTAGCCCAACAGGTTAAAAAACGAATGAATCTAGCCCGCCGCGCTGCTGGCCTGTTGCTCAGCACAGTTTTACTTCCGCTTTCGGCCCTGGCGGCCGAACCGCAGCCTACTCACGAGTTCCGCCTGGACAATGGCCTGAAAGTCATTGTGCGCGAAGACCATCGCGCGCCCGTAGTGGTCTCCCAGGTCTGGTACAAAGTGGGTTCCAGTTTCGAGACGCCCGGCAAGACCGGCCTGTCCCACGCCCTTGAGCACATGATGTTCAAGGGCAGCAACAAGGTCGGCCCCGGCGAGGCCTCGTTGATCCTGCGCGACCTTGGCGCCCAGGAAAACGCCTTCACCAGCGACGACTACACCGCCTATTACCAGGTGCTGGCCCGCGACCGCCTGGGCGTGGCCTTTGAACTTGAGGCCGATCGCATGGCCAGCCTTCGCCTGCCGCCTGAAGAGTTCAAGCGCGAGATCGAAGTGATCAAGGAAGAACGCCGCCTGCGCACCGACGACCAGCCCATGAGCAAAGCCTACGAGCTGTTCAGTGCTATGGCCTTCCCGTCCAGCGGCTACCACACTCCGACCATCGGCTGGATGGTGGACCTTGAGCGCATGAGCGTTGGCGAACTGCGCGCATGGTATGAAGAGTGGTATGCGCCCAACAACGCCACGCTGGTCGTGGTCGGCGACGTGACCCCGGATGAAGTCAAAGCCCTGGCTCAACGCTACTTCGGGCCTGTTCCAAAACGCGAAATTCCTGTCGCCAAAATCCCGCTGGAGCTGCCAACCCCTGGCGAGCGCCTGCTCAAGATCCACGTACAGACCCAACTGCCAAGCTTGATGCTGGGCTTTAACGTGCCAAGCATTGCGACGGCCAAAGACCCGATCACCGCCAATGCCCTGCGCCTGATTTCTGCGCTGCTGGACGGCGGCTACAGCGCACGCATGCCGACCCAGCTTGAGCGCGGTGAAGAACTGGTCTCCGGGGCATCGTCCAGCTACAACGCCTTCACCCGTGGCGACAGCCTGTTCATGCTTTCAGCAATGCCCAACAGCCAGAAAAAAGTCACCATGGCCCAGGCCGAAGCGGGTTTGTGGCGTTTGCTCGACGACCTGAAAAAGACCCCGCCTACCACTGAAGAACTTGAGCGCGTGCGTGCCCAGGTGATTGCCGGCCTGGTCTACGAGCGCGACTCGATCACCAGCCAGGCCACCTCGATTGGCCAACTGGAAACCGTCGGCCTGTCCTGGAAGCTGATGGACTCCGAGCTGGCTGACCTGCAAAAGGTCACACCGGCCGATATCCAGCAAGCCGCCCGCACCTATTTCACTCGCGACCGCCTGAGCGTTGCGCATGTTCTGCCCGAGGAGAAAACCCATGAGTGAGCGTAAAGCCTCCCGCTTCGCCCTGCTCGGTCTGAGCGCTGCCGTTCTGGTTGGCGCACTCGGCTACTTTTTTGCCAATCCCGACCAATCGGTTGCAAGCCAGGCGCTGGACAAGGCCAAGACCGAGCAAAAACTCCAGTCATTGGCCGAACTCGACGGCAAGGCTCCCAGCCACCGTGCGCTGAACGTGCAAACCTGGAAAACTGCCGAAGGCTCCAAAGTGCTGTTCGTCGAAGCACGGGAGCTGCCGATGTTCGACCTGCGCCTGACCTTCGCCGCCGGCAGCAGCCAGGACGACAACACGCCAGGCCTGGCACTGCTGACCAACGCCATGCTCAACGAAGGCGTGGCCGGCAAAGATGTAGGCGCCATCGCCCAGGGCTTTGAAGGCCTGGGTGCCGACTTCGGCAATGGTGCTTATCGCGATATGGCCGTTGCCTCACTGCGCAGCCTGAGCGATGTGGACAAACGCACTCCGGCGCTCAATCTGTTCGCCGAGGTGGTGGGCAAGCCGACATTCCCGGCTGACTCCCTGGCGCGGATCAAAAACCAGTTGCTCGCCAGCTTTGAGTTCCAGAAGCAAAACCCCGGAAAACTGGCCAGCGATGAGCTGTTCAAGCGCCTGTACGGCGATCACCCGTACGCTCACGCCAGCGATGGCAACGCCCAAAGCATCACCTCTATAACCATCGATCAACTCAAGGCCTTCCACAACAAGGCCTACACCGCTGGCAACGCAGTCATTGCGATCGTTGGCGACCTGTCTCGCGCTGAAGCAGAAGCCATCGCAGCCCAGGTTTCGGCCGCGCTGCCCAAGGGCCCGGCCGTTGCAAAAACAGTGCAACCGAGCGAGCCAAAACCCGGCGCAACCCACATCGAGTTCCCGTCCAAGCAAACCCACTTGCTGGTGTCCCAGCTGGGCATTGACCGTGACGATCCCGACTATGCCGCACTGGCTTTGGGCAACAGCATCCTGGGTGGCGGCGGTTTCGGCACGCGCCTGATGACTGAAGTGCGTGAAAAGCGCGGCCTGACCTATGGCGTGTATTCCGGCTTCAGCCCGATGCAAGCCCGTGGCCCGTTCATGATCAACCTGCAAACCCGTGCCGAATTGAGCGAAGGTACGCTCAAATTGGTGCAAGACATTTTGGCTGATTACCTGAAAAATGGTCCGACGCAAAAAGAACTCGACGATGCCAAGCGTGAACTGGCAGGCAGCTTCCCGCTGTCCACTGCCAGCAACTCAGCCATCGTCGGCCAACTTGGCGCAATGGGCTTCTATGATTTGCCTTTGGACTATCTTGAAACCTTCATGCAGAAATCCCAGGACCTGACCACCGATCAGGTCAAGGCCGCCATGAACAAGCACCTGAGCGCCGACAAAATGGTCGTAGTGACCGCTGGCCCAACCGTGCCGCAAAAACCACTGCCACCTCCTACCGACAAACCTTCAGAGCAACCTCTTGGGGTTCCGGAGCATTAATGGCAAAGCCAAAAAACACATCGCACTCAGGTGCGGGTCAGTTACGCATCATTGGCGGGGAATGGCGCAGCCGCAAGCTCGACTTCCCCCATGTAGAGGGCCTGCGTCCGACACCGGATCGCGTGCGAGAAACCCTGTTCAACTGGTTGGCCCCGCACATCGGCGGCGCCAAGGTACTGGACGTATTCGCCGGCAGCGGCGCGCTGTTCCTTGAAGCCATGTCCCGCGGCGCAGCCAAAGGCGTGGCACTGGACAGCAACCGCGATGCGATTTCCAACATTCGCGAGAACATGGGCATCCTGCGCTGCACGGTCGGCGAAGTGCAGCAGACCGACGCCCTTCGTTATCTGGACGCGACGGCAACTGACACGTTCGACGTGGTTTTCCTGGACCCGCCGTTCAACAAGGACCTGCTCAAGCCGGCCTGCGACCTGCTGGAGCAACGCGGCTGGCTGGCCGATGACGCATGGGTTTACACCGAAAGCGAAGTCCGCCCATCGGAACTGAGCCTGCCTGCCAACTGGCGCCTGCACCGCGAGCAAAAAGCCGGGGGCGTGAACTACGCCCTGTGGCAGCGTGAGGCTGCGGCCGCACAATAACCTGTAGCCGCTGCCGCAGGCTGCGATCGAGCCCGAAGGGATTGCTCTTTTTCAAGAGCAATCCCTTCGGCCCTTATCGCAGCCTACGGCAGCGGCTCCACGGTCCGGGCGATGCCTTGAGCGCGCCTGCAAACACAAAATCCCTGCGTAACACCCTCTCCTGCCTTCGCAAGCCCAGCCGGTTCTTTTGATGGGACCCCGTTGCATGCCAACCATCAGATAACTAACTGGCCATTACGCAACACTTGGGTGCCGGGCTGCAATGTGGCAATTTAGACACCCGCCGTACCTGTCATCCGATGAGAACCACCGTGCCTTTTTCAGCCAGCCATGCTTTACCCCTCAAGCCGTTTGTCACGGCGCCGGGTTTGGGCAATCCTCATATCCAGACGTTATGGGGGCCGTTATGGCGCACAAAACCTGCCATCGAGCATCGGCGTGAACGCATCTGGCTCAAGGACGGCGACTTTCTCGATCTGGACTGGCACGGCACGCCGCAGGCATATGCCCCCGTCGTTCTGGTGCTGCACGGCCTGACCGGCTCATCGGGTTCGCACTATGTTCTGGGGCTGCAAAACGCCCTTGCCGCACGCGGCTGGACCAGTGCTGCACTGAACTGGAGAGGCTGCTCGGGCGAACCCAACCTGTTGGCTCGCAGCTATCATTCAGGCGCCAGCGAAGACCTGGCCGAGGCCGTGGCGCATTTGCGCGCCACACACCCGTTGGCGCCGCTGTATGCCGTGGGCTATTCGCTGGGGGGCAATGTGCTGCTCAAGTATCTGGGCGAAAGCGGCCACGATAGTGGCTTGCAAGGTGCCGTCGCCGTATCGGTACCGTTCCGTCTTGACCAGTGTGCAGACCGGATCGGCCTCGGGTTTTCGAGGGTCTACCAGGCTCATTTCATGCGCGAGATGCTGGCCTACGTCAAAGTCAAAAAGCACCGGTTCCAGCTCGATGCTCAACACGAAGGCCTGGCCAGACTGGCCGAGCTGGGTTCAGTGAAGACGCTGGGCAAGATGCGCACCTTCTGGGAATTCGATGACCGTGTGACAGCCCCCCTTAACGGCTATCTCAACGTCGATGATTACTACCGTCGCGCCTCCAGTCGTTACTTCCTCGGTACTATCGACACCCCAACCCTGATTATCCAGTCCACGGACGATCCGTTCGTGTTCAAGCACAGCATCCCTGAAACCAGCGAGCTGTCGCCCAGCACGCAACTTGAATTGCACGCCAAAGGCGGACATGTCGGCTTTTTGGAAGGTACGCCGACCAGGCCGGGTTACTACCTTGAGCGACGGATTCCCCAATGGCTGGCCGCGCTGCGGCTTGAGTCCGAGTAATGGACGCACAGCAGGGTGAGTCGATTCGCTTCTGGCAGACGCAGCCCCTGACGGGCGTCGAATTGCTCACGGCGCGCTATATCGAGCACCGCTTCGTGCCCCATGTGCATGATGGTTTTGTGATCGGCATGATCGTCGAGGGCGCCCAGCGTTATCGCTATCGGGGCGCCGAACACCTGGCCGCCACGGGCACGCTGGTGCTGATCAACCCGGACGAAGTCCACAATGGGCACAAAGGTCATGATGCGGGCTGGCGCTACCGGGCTTTTTACCCGGACAACGCGCAAATTCAACAATTGCTCGAAGAACTCGAACTGCCCGCCACGCACTTGCCGACCTTCAATGACACATTGCTGTACGACAGCGACCTGTTTCACGGGTTGTTCCGGCTGCATCAATTGCTGGAAGGGCCAGAAACCGCCTTGCACCAGCAAACTGTATGGCGCCAGATGATGCTAGCCCTGCTCAATCGCCATGCCCGCCTGCCGATGCCGGCAAAACCCGGCGTCGAGCATCGTGCCGTAAGCCGGGCCAAGGAACTGTTAAACGCCCGGCTGGCAGAGCCACCCTCACTGGAAGAGCTCGCCGCAGCGGTCAACTTGTCTGCGTTCCACTTTGCCCGGGTGTTTCAACGAGCCACTGGCATGCCGCCACACACCTGGCTGATGCAGCAGCGCATCGCCCATGCCCGGGCCTTGTTGCAACAAGGCTGCTTGCCGCTACAAGTGGCGACGCAATTGGGTTTTGCCGACCAGAGCCACCTGAGTCGGCAATTCAAGAAGGTCTATGGCGTTGGCCCTGGTGCGTATCGCTTGGCCAGTGCCAACTCGGACCGCCGATGATTGCAGCCCGCTCCCACACACTAAACCGCCCTCGGTTGATCAATCGCCGGTAGCAATGCCACGCGCCGGATCGTTGATCCACTCACTCCACGAGCCCGCATAGAGCTTGCCCAGCGGATAACCCGCCAGCCCCAGCGCAAAAAGGTTATGACACGCCGTCACACCGGACCCGCAATAGGCCACCAGTTCATCGGGCGAGCGATCCCCCAGTTTTTCGGCGAACCGCTGCTTGAGTTGCTCGGCAGGCAAAAAACGCCCCGTGCTATCGAGGTTTTCGCTGAACGCTGCGCATTGCGCGCCTGGAATATGTCCGGCAACAGGATCGATGGGCTCCACCTCGCCTCGAAAGCGCGGCTGCGCACGGGCATCGATCAAGGTCATCTGCGGTTTGCCAAGGCGCTTTTGCAGTTGCTCCGCGCTGAGCAGCATATGGCTGTCAGGTTTACCTTCGAACGTGCCGCGCAACGTCGGAGCCGCATCCAGGCTCAGGGGAAAGCCCGCTCCATGCCAGGCCTTGAGGCCGCCATCCAGGATAAACACGCCGTCGCGCTTGCCCAGCCAGGTCAGCAACCACCATGCCCGAGCAGCAAAGGCACCGGGACCATCGTCATACAGCACCACATCGCTGTCGGCATTTACACCCCAGGTGCGCAGTCGCTCCACAAGGGTGCGCGGATCGGGCAGCGGATGGCGACCTGTCACGCCCTTGATCACCGGCCCGCTCAGGTCACGCTCAAGGTCGGCAAACTGTGCGCCGGCAATGTGCCCTTCGGCATAACTGCAACGGCCATAATCCGGGTCTTCCAGGGCAAAGCGACAGTCCAGAATAACCAGGCCGGGCTGCGCCTGACGTTCATTCAGGGCTTGAGGGCTGATCAGTTGCGCAACGGGCATAGTGAACTCCTGTGAGGGGGTGAAATGCAGTTATTGAGCGTACAGCGCATGTTCCAGGGGAACGTAATATTCCTTGATCAGTTCATCGACTGCTTCACGGGCCTGGTCGGTGACAAACCCCGCCTCCAGCACCAGCAGTTGATACACACCACGCTTGATCGCCTGCTCGCTGAGCTGCTCACTGTTCTCACGGGTGGTGCATAAAAATCCGACCCACGAGGTAAGAATAATCCACGCGTTAAGGCTCAAGGATTCGATTTGCTGGGAGGTCATACGCAAGATTTCGGCCTCGACGAATCCGGCATAGATCGCCTGCGCCTGAGTCAGGCAGTGCTGTGAAAAGCGTCGATAGCGGATGGCCAGTTCCGAATCGCTGTGCAGTAAATGCTCAATGTCGCGGTACAAAAAACGGTAGCGCCACATGGCATCCAGCAGTTGCTGCAAGTAATGGCGCTTGTCGGCAACGGTGGGCAAACGCCCTTCTGGCGGGTGTAAAAAACTCAACACCAGTGCTTCGTACTCACTGAACAACACCGAGATGATCGCCTGCTTGTTCGGGAAGTGGTAATACAGATTGCCCGGCGAAATTTCCATATGGGCCGCAATGTGGTTGGTACTGACACTGCGTTCGCCCAGCTGGTTAAAAAGCTCCAGGCTGCTATTGGCGATGCGCTGGCTGGTTTTTAGTCGTATGGCCATGGGCTTGCGCTTAATTTAAAAACGAAAGGCATCTTACGGCCTAACCTTGAATCGATAAACAACACGGGTGACAGGCCCGGCGATTGACAACTTAGAGCACAAGCTCTAAAAACATCCCTGCTCTCCAACGATAAAAACCCATAGAAAAAACGCCTGGAGCAACCATGTCTGTCGACAGTGCCTACGATCACAACGTCTCAGCCCTTCAGGATGAGCTCAATTCACTGCTCGACAAACAGCGTCAGGCCTACGCAGCCCATCCGTTTGCACCTCTTGCGCAACGCCAGCAATGGTTAAAAAGTCTGCGCCAACTGCTCAGTGCCGAGCGTGAAGTCTTGATCGACGCCATCAGTCAGGATTTCAGCCATCGCAGTCCGGACGAAACCTTGTTTGCCGAGCTGATGCCTTGCCTGCACAGCATTGATTACACCCTCAGACACCTCAAGCGCTGGATGAAGCCTTCAACGCGCAGCGTCGGCATGATGTTTATCCCCGCCAGCGCCAAGGTGGTGTACCAGCCACTGGGCGTGGTCGGAATTATCGTGCCGTGGAACTACCCGCTGTACCTGGCAATTGGCCCTTTGGTCGGGGCATTGGCCGCCGGCAACCGGGTCATGCTCAAGCTCAGCGAGTTCACCCCGGCCACAGGGCGTTTGCTCAAGGATTTGCTGGGGCGCATCTTTCCCGAAGACATGGTGACGGTGGTGCTGGGCGAAGCCGATGTGGCTGTAGCGTTCTCCAGCCTGGGGTTTGATCACTTGCTGTTCACCGGTTCCACCCACGTGGGCAAGCAGGTGATGCGCGCGGCCGCTGAAAACCTGACCCCCGTCACCCTGGAACTGGGCGGCAAATCTCCTGCCATTGTGTCGGCCGATGTACCGCTCAAGGATGCCGCCCAGCGCATCGCCTGGGGCAAGACCCTGAACGCGGGACAGACCTGCATCGCCCCGGATTACGTGCTGGTACCCCAGGACCGGGTCGACGGTTTTATCGACGCCTACCGCCAGGCGGTCCACAGCTTTTATCCGACCCTGATCGATAACCCGGACTACACCGCAATCATCAACGAACGCCAGGTGGCGCGCCTTGAACGACTGCAAGCCGATGCGACCCTCAAGGGCGCACGCCTGGTTCCGTTATATGAACAAGGCCAGGGGCGACGCATGCCCCACGCACTGGTGCTGGAGGTCAGCGACGACATGCAGGTCATGCAGGACGAGATCTTTGGCCCGCTGCTGCCCGTCGTGACCTATACCCATCTCGATCAGGCATTGGCGTACATCAACGCCAGACCTCGCCCCTTGGCGCTTTATTACTTTGGCTACAACAAGGCCGAGCAACAGCGCGTCATCCAGCACACCCACTCGGGCGGTGTCAGCATCAATGAAACACTGCTGCACGTGGCCATCGACGACCTGCCTTTTGGCGGGGTCGGGCACTCGGGCATGGGCCATTACCATGGTCACGAAGGGTTTCTGACCTTCAGCAAGGCCAAAGGGGTCCTGGTCAAACAGCGCTGGAACAGCTCGCTGATGATCTACCCGCCTTACGGCCGGCAGTTGGTGCGCCTGATCCAGAAACTGTTCATCCGCTAGCGGAGCCTTGGCCATGCCTGTACTCAGTGTCGAGAACGCCCTGCTTTCACGTCGCGGGGTCTTGAAGGTCGGTGCATGTGCCAGTGCATTACTGGCGACTGCCGGGCTAAGTGCCAGCCTTAGCGGTTGCTCGGCCAGCAGCAGCGCCAGTGGCTTTGCGGTATTGCGCAGCAGCGACCTGATTTTTTTGCGCGCGCTGATCCCGGTCATGCTCGCTGGCAGCGTGCCTGCGTCCTCAATGCCCGACGCTACGAAGGCCACGCTGAACACTCTGGACGACAACCTCAACCACTTGTCTCCCGCGCTGCTCAGCCTTACCCAACAACTGTTCGACGTGCTGGCCATGCCCATGACACGCGGCCCGTTGACCGGGGTTTGGGGTCGCTGGGAAAACGCCAGCCCCGAGCAGATCCGGCACTTTCTCCAGCGCTGGCAAAACAGCAGCCTGGGCTTGCTGAAAATGGGTCATGGCTCGCTGGTGCAGCTGGTCATGATGAGTTGGTACGAGTGCCCGCAATCATGGGCGGCCTGCGGCTACCCGGGTCCGCCAAAAATATAAAAACACTTACGTTCCCGCACTCATCTCGAGTAACCCTGATGCCCGTAACCGATCCGTTTCGCGAAGGCCTGGCCCGAGGCTGGAAAACCCATGATGGCTCGCAACTGGAGGGCGACCTGACACTGGAGGCAGACGTCGCCATTGTCGGCAGCGGTGCAGGAGGCGGCACCACGGCTGAAATCCTCAGCGCAGCGGGCTACAAGGTCCTACTGATCGAAGAAGGGCCGCTCAAGACCAGCAGCGATTTCAAGCTGCTCGAGGACGAGGCCTACGCCAGCCTGTATCAGGAAGGTGTGGGGCGCATGAGCAAAGACGGCGCCATCAGCATTCTTCAAGGCCGGGCCGTGGGCGGCACCACGCTGGTGAACTGGACCTCCAGCTTTCGCACCCCGGCGCCCACCCTGGAGCACTGGGCCCGCGAGCACGCAGTCGCAGGCCACAGCGAGGAACAGATGGCTCCCTGGTTCGAACACATGGAGCAGCGCCTGGGTGTTGCGCCCTGGCAAGTCCCGCCCAACGCCAACAACGAAGTGATCCGCAACGGCTGCGAAAAGCTCGGCTACAGCTGGCATGTGATCCCCCGCAACGTGCGGGGCTGCTGGAACCTGGGCTATTGCGGCATGGGCTGCCCGACCAACGCCAAACAATCAATGCTGGTCACAACCATTCCCGCGACTCTGGAGAACGGCGGCGAACTGCTGTATCTGGCCCGCGCGTGGCGGTTATCCATCAGTGGCGACCATGTCACCGGCCTGGAGTGCCAGGCAATGGACAGCCGCTGCGTAACCCCCAACGGCCACACGATTACGGTCAAGGCCCGCCACTACGTTCTGGCAGGCGGTGGCATCAATACGCCCGGCCTGCTGATGCGCTCCGACGCACCCGACCCACACAAGCGACTGGGCAAGCGGACATTTCTGCATCTGGTCAACTTCTCCGCAGCGCAATTTCCTACTGCAATCAATCCTTTCTACGGTGCGCCGCAGTCGATTTACTCAGATCACTTTCAATGGAAAGACGGTCCCAAAGGCCCTATGGGCTACAAACTCGAAGTGCCACCGCTGCACCCGGCATTGGCCGCCACCTTGTTTTCAGGCTTTGGCCAGAGCAGTGCTGAACAAATGGCCAAACTGCCCACTACCCACATGATGCTGGCGCTGATGCGCGACGGTTTTCATCCTGACAGCCCTGGTGGCAGTGTCGAGTTGCGCAGCGATGACAGTCCGGTGCTCGATTACACCCTCACGCCCTACGGCTGGGAGGGGCTCAAGCGCGCCTTCCACAGCATGGCCGAAATCCAGTTTGCGGCGGGTGCCAGCGCAGTCATGCCATTGCACAGCGATGCGCGCTACATGACACGCCTTCGCGAAACACGTGACCAGATCGACAGTTTGAGCCTTGAGTTGTATCGAACCCGCCTGGCCAGTGCCCATGTGATGGGCGGATGTTCAATGGGTGAAAATCCGCAGATGGCCGTCACCGACAGCCTCGGCCGCCATCATCAATTGCGCAATGTATCGGTCCACGACGGCTCATTATTCCCCACCAGCATTGGTGCCAACCCACAATTATCGGTGTACGGATTGACAGCAAAACTCGCGACGCAACTGGCCGAACGCCTTAAAAGTTCATGAAAAAGCAGTTAATTCGTCGCGTCTATAGTGCTTTCTTCTTCGAATGGCGACTTGGCCGACCGGTAATGCTGCGATACCATCCGACTCCCCAACGGATTCCCGCCAGGACGACGCGATGAACCGAGTGTTGTACCCAGGTACATTCGACCCTATTACCAAGGGCCATGGCGATCTGGTCGAACGCGCTTCGCGCCTGTTCGATCACGTGATCATTGCTGTCGCTGCCAGCACCAAGAAAAACCCGCTATTCCCACTGGAACAGCGTGTGGAGCTGGCTCGTGAAGTCACCAAACACCTGCCCAATGTTGAGGTGGTCGGTTTCTCGACGCTGCTCGCGCATTTCGCCAAAGAACAGAACGCCAATGTCTTTCTGCGTGGCCTGCGTGCCGTGTCGGACTTCGAATACGAGTTTCAGCTGGCGAACATGAATCGCCAACTGGCCCCCGATGTCGAAAGTCTGTTCCTCACGCCGTCAGAGCGTTATTCGTTCATATCGTCGACGCTGGTGCGCGAAATCGCAGCATTGGGCGGCGATATCAACAAATTCGTACACCCGGCCGTGGCTGATGCCCTGACCGAGCGTTTTCGCAAGAAATAACCACTGAAGCGGCGCCCGCGTGCACTGCGGGCGCCAATGCGGCACAATTGCCGCATTCGATTTCAGTTGCCCGGGCCGACCGCCCCGGCCGGAGTACCCATGTCCCTGATCATCACCGACGATTGCATTAACTGCGACGTCTGCGAACCCGAGTGTCCGAACGCTGCCATTTCCCAGGGCGAAGAGATCTACGTGATCGACCCCAACCTGTGTACCCAGTGCGTTGGCCACTACGACGAACCGCAATGCCAACAGGTTTGCCCGGTTGACTGCATCCCGCTGGATGAAGCCCACCCGGAAACCGAAGAACAGCTGATGGAAAAGTACCGGGCAATTACCGGGAAGGCCTGATTCATCGTCTATGCGATTTGTGTGGGAGCGGTCTTGCTCGCGATAGATTCACTGCGATCGACCCGTTCGACCGAGGTGGTTGCATCGCGAGCAAGCCCGCTCCCACAAGCTTTCAGCGCAGGACTGGTGACTACGTCTGGCAACGCGGGCAGAACACGCTGGCGCGCTGACCCAGCTTTACATCACGCAGTTCAGTGCCGCAGATCTTGCAGGGCTCATACCCGCGCCCGTACACGAACAGTTCCTGCTGGAAGTAACCGGGCTGGCCATCGCCACCGATAAAGTCGCGCAAGGTCGTGCCACCACGCTCGATGGCGGCGGTCAAAATCCGCTTGATCTCAATCGCCAGCTTCAAATAGCGCGCACGGGAAATACTCTTGGCCTCGCGACGCGGGTCGATCCCGGCAGCAAACAATGCTTCAGTCGCGTAAATATTGCCCACGCCCACCACCACCGCGTTGTCCATGATGAACGGCTTGACCGCCATCGAACGCTTGCGCGACAGCTGAAACAGTCGATCGCCATCAAACAGGTCCGTCAGCGGCTCCGGCCCCAGGCGCACCAGCAGCTCGTGGTTCAACGGATCCAGACTCCAGAGCATTGCCCCGAACCGGCGCGGGTCGGTGTAACGCAAGGCCAGCCCGGACTCCAGTTCAATGTCCACATGCTCATGTTTGGCAGCGGGCAAGCCCGCCTCCACCAGCCGCAAGTTGCCGGACATGCCCAAATGGCTGATCAGCGTCCCCACCTCGGCGTTGATCAGCAAGTACTTGGCCCGGCGCTCGACCAGCACAATGCGCTGCCCTGACAGGCGCACATCAAGGTCTTCGGGGATCGGCCAGCGCAGACGGCGCTCGCGTACAATCACCCGGCTGACCCGCTGCCCCTCAAGGTGCGGGGCGATGCCACGCCGGGTGGTTTCGACTTCAGGTAATTCAGGCATGGGGGCTCCGTACTCTGGAATAGCTGGCGATTCTAACGGAAATTTCTGCGCGACTAGCTCCGTGATCCGACGCAATGCGGTGAATCAGCCAAGCCTCAAGGTTACGTCTAAGGCTATAATCGCGCCCTTTTCAATACCCGGAGCGACGTCATGTCCCTGCCAAGCCTGCGCCTTAAAGCCAATGCCGATCGACGCCTGCGCGCCGGCCACTTGTGGGTCTACAGCAACGAAATCGATGTAGCCGCCACACCGCTGAACGGTTTTAAGGCCGGCGACCAAGCGGTACTCGAAACCGCCGGCGGCAAGCCGCTGGGCATCGTTGCCATGAGCCCCAACAACCTGATCTGTGCACGCCTGCTGTCACGCGACATCAAGCTGCCATTGGACAAATCGCTGCTGGTTCACCGCCTGAACATGGCCCTGTCCCTGCGCGACCGCCTGTTCGACAAGCCTTACTACCGCCTGGTTTACGGCGATTCAGACCTGCTGCCGGGCCTGGTAGTCGACCGTTTCGGTGACATCCTGGTGGTCCAGCTGGCCTCGGCCACCATGGAACAGCACAAAGACGACGTGATCGCAGCGCTGGTGCAAGTCCTCAAGCCAAGCGGCATCCTGTTCAAGAACGACTCGGCTGCCCGCGACGCTGAAGGCCTTGAGCGCTACGTCGAAACCGTGTTCGGCCTGGTGCCGGAGTGGGTTGCCCTGGAAGAGAACGGCGTCAAGTTCGAAGCGCCGGTCATGACCGGTCAGAAAACCGGCTGGTTCTACGACCACCGCATGAACCGTGCCCGCCTGGCGCCTTACGTCAAAGGCAAAAAAGTCCTGGACCTGTTCAGCTACATCGGTGGCTGGGGTATTCAGGCGGCTGCTTTCGGCGCCAGCGAAGTGACCTGTGTCGACGCTTCATCGTTCGCCCTCGACGGTGTTGAGCGCAACGCTGCCCTGAACGGTTTTGCCGAGCGAGTCACCTGCATGGAAGGCGACGTGTTTGAAGCCCTCAAGGAACTCAAAGCCAACGAAGAGCGTTTCGACGTGATCGTTGCTGATCCGCCGGCCTTCATCAAACGCAAAAAAGACCTGAAAAACGGCGAAGGTGCCTACCGCCGCCTGAATGAGCAAGCCATGCGCCTGCTCACCAAGGACGGGATTCTGGTCAGCGCATCGTGCTCGATGCACCTGCCGGAAGACGACCTGCAGAACATTCTGCTAACCAGCGCCCGTCATCTGGATCGCAACATCCAGCTGCTGGAACGCGGTGGCCAGGGTCCGGATCACCCGGTACACCCGGCCATCAACGAAACACGCTACATCAAGAGCATCACCTGCCGTTTGCTGCCTAACAGCTAAGACGCACATTGCCCCCGTAGCAGCTGTCGAGAACGACGGCTGCTACGGGGTTTAGCGTTCATTGCGCCTTCGAACGGGGATTGAGCTCCACGCCATTGATCAACAATGATTGATAGCGCGGCGTCACTACCTTCGCGTTGCCTTCACGGATCTGCTCGATCATCTCCAGTGCATTGGCATCGGCCTCGTACGAGCCTGCGTGTTGCCACTTGCCCTGCCCATCGCGCTTGAAAAAATCCAGTTCCCTGACCCAGCCCCGCTTGGGCAGTTGCACCACCTCGTTTTGCCCATCCCGATCCAGATCAACGGCCCACAACACACAGCCCGGCTCCTGACACGCCTGCTTGCCAAAATCTGGCGCTTCAAATTGATCACTGCCTTCAACTACAGGGCCAATCCATTCCAGGGTTTTCTCTTTCGGCGCCCGCTTGCCCTCGCCCGTGTCGACACTTTTGAGGCGCTTGAGCAACGCTTGCCGCTCAGGCGGCGTCAATACCTGGCCTTGCTCCACTTGCACCAGCAACTCGTCAAACGCCTGCTTGCCGGGCAGGCCCAGCTGATAGCGCAAGGTGTCGGCATCAAAGTTCTCTACCGCCGTCTTGCCACTCAGCACGCGAGCCACCTGATTATTTGCACTGAAATTCAGCGGGCTGAACCACGGCGTATGAATGGCCAGCAACAGCACCACCGTCCCCAGCGCGATGACCGGGTTGGTGAGACGCAAACTCCACAGCCACTGGCGCTGCGGCACCACCACCGCCCAGACCGCAGCCAGGCTGTGGGCAAATATCACCGCGACCAGCAACATTGCCAGCACACGGGAAGGCGTCAGGCCGTACTGCTCGATGCGTAGCCAGGTCGAATACCCTGCCAGCAACACCAGCACCGGCAAGCACAGCAGACACAGGTCGACCACACGCTTGAGCCACACCGCATAACCGCTGCCCTGGGTGCCGTCCTGGAAAACACCATTGAGCAAGAACAGATTGACCGCCACCAGCCACAGCATGATCGGCGTCGAATACCCGGTGTCCCAGATCGGCTCCAGCCCGGTAAATGGCAACGCCAGGGTGAACACAATGGCAATCAGCGCCCCCAGGGGCAGCAGAAAACGGCAGAGCGTGAGCAAAAGCCCGCGCAGCATGCCGATGACACGATCATTCTCGCGCCCCATATTCACGCCCAGGGCAAATACCATCGCCGAACTGACGCAAATAAACCCCTCGGTTGAGAACAGTTTATTGAGCACCACAATCCCGAGCATCTTGAACAGACTGCCCCACAGCCACAGCAATCCCCAGAACACCGCATTCAGCAGCAGCCCCAGCAGCACGATAAACACCGTGTCCCAGGCATGGCGGAACAGGTCCTCATAACGCGGATACCGCCCCTCACGGGTCGGCCAACTGAGGATAAAAGCGGTACAGACGTAAGCGACCACCAGCGAGAAGAACACCCAACTCCCGGTCAGCCACCTGTTGTTGAATAACTGCCTGTCACCGTCCAGAAATACCCAGGTACTGATGGCCGTCAAGACGGCCGTGAGTCCGATCACCAGCCATGCCGTACCGCGCTGGCGCACGCTGTCACCCAACAGCAGCAGATTGATGCCGCCCACCAGCACGGCTGTAGCCAAAGCGATCCTGACCCCGGACTGGGGCAAAGTACTGGCCAGCCAGAGCAGCAGCCCTTGTGTCAGACCGATCACCAGGCTGGCTTTGACGGAGCGGTTGAGCGTCAGCATTTAGAGTCCTCACTGAAAAACCATTCGAACACTATTGCTTGAATTTCGTTAAATGGCCCGGTCACTTTCAAAAAATACTGTTTCTTACACAAAGGCAGGCCTGGACTTACTCAATGCCCGATTGACCGTGAACAGCGAGTGCGTTACTGCGAGTCGCTCATTTGTGCTCCGGAGTAACTGCCCTGCCCATTCCCTCCGCCCGCCAGCCGTGTAGAATCGACGGATTCATCGCCAATCATCCCCGGCGGGTTTATGAGCTCAGGCCCAGGCGCGCGGCGATCCCGCAGCGTTTAAGGCAGCTAGCTGACACGTAGTCATTTTCTGTGTGGTCTGCCAGTCATTAGAAGCTCACTTCCCTGTTTGTTACCTGATTAGCCGCCCGGAGTTGTTCCATGCCTGACTATCGTTCGAAAACCTCCACCCACGGCCGCAACATGGCCGGTGCCCGCGCTTTGTGGCGCGCCACGGGGATGAAAGATGCCGACTTCAAGAAGCCGATCATCGCCATTGCCAACTCCTTTACCCAGTTCGTACCCGGCCACGTCCACCTGAAGGACATGGGTCAACTGGTTGCCCGCGAGATCGAGCGCGCTGGCGGCGTTGCCAAGGAATTCAACACCATTGCCGTAGACGACGGCATCGCCATGGGCCATGACGGCATGCTGTACTCGCTGCCGAGCCGCGAGATCATCGCCGACTCCGTCGAGTACATGGTCAACGCCCACTGCGCCGACGCCATTGTGTGCATCTCCAACTGCGACAAGATCACCCCTGGCATGCTGATGGCCTCGTTGCGCCTCAACATCCCGGTGATTTTCGTTTCCGGTGGCCCTATGGAAGCGGGCAAGACCAAGCTCGCCAGCCACGGCCTGGACCTGGTAGATGCCATGGTCATCGCGGCCGACTCCAGCGCTTCTGACGAGAAGGTTGCCGAGTACGAGCGCAGCGCTTGCCCAACCTGTGGTTCGTGCTCCGGCATGTTCACCGCCAACTCGATGAACTGCCTGACCGAAGCCCTGGGCCTGGCCCTGCCGGGAAACGGCTCGGCACTGGCGACCCACAGCGACCGCGAGCAGCTGTTCCTGCAGGCTGGCCGCACCATCGTCGACCTGTGCCGCCAGTACTACGTCGAGAACGACGAATCGGTACTGCCGCGCAACATCGCCAACTTCAAGGCATTCGAAAACGCCATGACGCTGGACATCGCCATGGGTGGGTCGACCAACACCATCCTGCACTTGCTGGCCGCTGCCCAAGAGGCCGAGATCGACTTCGACCTGAAAGACATCGACCGCCTGTCGCGTCACGTGCCGCAGCTGTGCAAAGTGGCGCCGAACATCCAGAAGTACCACATGGAAGACGTGCACCGCGCCGGCGGCATTTTCTCCATCCTCGGTTCGCTGGCCCGTGGCGGCCTGCTGCACACCGACCTGCCGACCGTACACAGCAAGACCCTGGCTGAAGGCATCGCCAAGTGGGACATCACCCAGACTGACGACGAAGCCGTGCATACCTTCTTCCGTGCAGGCCCGGCCGGTATTCCAACCCAAACCGCGTTCAGCCAGTCGACCCGCTGGGACACCCTGGACGACGACCGTGAAAACGGCTGTATCCGCAGTGTCGAGCATGCCTACTCGCAAGAAGGCGGCCTGGCCGTGCTGTACGGCAACATCGCGCTGGATGGTTGTGTCGTTAAAACGGCGGGCGTAGACGAATCGATCCACGTGTTCGAAGGCAATGCCAAGATCTTCGAAAGCCAGGACAGCGCCGTGCGCGGCATTCTGGCGGACGAAGTGCAGGCCGGTGACATCGTGATCATCCGCTACGAAGGCCCGAAAGGCGGCCCGGGCATGCAAGAGATGCTTTACCCGACGTCCTACCTGAAATCCAAAGGCCTGGGCAAAGCTTGCGCCCTGCTCACCGATGGCCGCTTCTCGGGCGGTACTTCGGGCCTGTCCATCGGCCATGCTTCGCCGGAAGCGGCGGCTGGCGGCGCGATCGGTCTGGTGCAGGACGGCGACAAAGTGCTGATCGACATTCCAAACCGCTCGATCAACCTGCTGATCAGCGACGAAGAGATGGCGACACGCCGTGCCGCGCAAGACAAGAAAGGCTGGAAGCCGGTTGAAGTGCGTCCGCGCAAAGTCACCACCGCCCTCAAGGCCTACGCCTTGCTGGCCACCAGCGCCGACAAGGGCGCGGTGCGTGACAAAGCATTGCTGGACAAGCTGGTGCCGTAAGCCACCCTGCAACAACAAAAATCCCGGCCAGGTGCCGGGATTTTTTATGGGCAACATAACCACCCTTGTGGGAGCGGGCTTGCCCGCTCCCACAGGAATTACTGGATCTGGTCAGGCTTGACGATCACCCAGTTCTTGTCCGCCGTCACCGGCAAACCTTCCTTGGCCTGGGCCGCTGCGTTTTTGGCCATCATGCCTTCCAGCTGCGCCATGTATTTGTCCTTGCGGTTGACCCACAGGTGAATCCCGCCCTTGGCGACGTCAACCCCGTGAAACAACATGTAGCCATCACTGGACGGCGTATCACCGCCCACCAGCACCGGTTTTTTCCATTGATCAATATAGGTCAGGATCGCCGCTTGCTTGCCCGCCATCCACGTCGCCGGTGTCCACAGGTAAGGCGTCAGTTCCAGCCCAAGGTTGGCTTTTTCGTTATAGGTGCCCGCACTGATCTGCTTGCGTGCCGTGGTCAGCTCCCCGGTTTTACGGTCCTTGAGCAAGGTGGTCACGCCAATCACGTTCTGCGGCTTGACGTTGTAACCGTACTTGGGATCGGCCGCCACCATGCGCACCAGCTCTTCCGAGGCAGCCGTCATCACGTAGACCTCGATGCCGTTTTCCATCAGTTTGTTGAACAGCTCGACCTGACCGGTAAACACCTTGGGCGGCTGAACCTCTGAGTTCTTGACCACATCGCCCTCGAAGTAAGTCACCGGCACCGGCTTGCCCGACGCCATCAACTCATCCACGTAACCCTTGAGCTGTTGCAGGGTGAAACCGGAAAACACCTGGGCCACCCACGGGTAGCAGACCATGTCGTCGATTTCACACAGGCGGTAGTAGTAACTGAACAGGCTTTCCTTGTGGTCAGCGGTGTCTTTGAACGGGATCAGTTTGAGTGACGGGTCCAGGCTTTCGCGGGTGATGAGGCCCTTGTTCTCCATATAAGGCAGCAGGGCCTCTTCCAGATCGTTGCGATAGCTGGTGTTGTCCATGTCAAAGACCGCGAAGTTACCCTTGTTCGCGTTGGCGGCGATCATGGCCTCCAGTTGCCTGGCCTGATCAGCGGGCCAGTGTTCCAATTCTGTGGCCAGTGCCTGCCCCGTCAGGCCCAGACACAGGGTTGCAGCGATCAACTTGGCGGTCAGTTTCATCAGCTATGCTCCACGTCAAAGGCATCGAAGCTAACAAACCTGTGTGACAATTTTTGATTCGGACACGACGGCTATCGTCGTGAATGCGCCACCGCCTTATTCCAAAAACAAAGGTTGTCATTCCACAACGGTATATTTCCTGTTATTTCAAACTGTTACGCTTTCCGGTTCGCAATAGCTGCATACAAATACTGATGCACGTCGTCCCCTCGGAGTTTTCATGAATTTCCCGCTGATCCTCAATCTGCTGGTGTTCCTCGCGTTGCTGTTTGGCCTGTCGCTGACCCGCCACACCGCGTGGAGCCTGGCTAAAAAAGTCTTGCTGGCACTGGTTCTCGGCGTGGTCTTCGGTCTGTGCCTGCACATGACCTACGGTGCTGATAGCCCTACCCTGAAAACGTCCATCGGCTGGTTCGATCTGGTAGGCAGCGGCTACGTGCAACTGCTGCAAATGATCGTGATCCCGCTGGTTTTCGCATCGATTCTCAGCGCTGTGGCCCGACTGCATAACGCCTCATCCCTGGGCAAGATCAGCTTCCTGACCATCGGCACACTGCTGTTCACCACCATGATCGCAGCGCTGGTGGGCATCGGCCTGACCAACCTGTTCGGCCTGACCGCCGATGGCCTGGTGGCGGGCGCGGCTGAAATGAGCCGCCTGCAAGTGATCCAGAGCGACTACGTGGGCAAGGTTTCGGACCTGAACGTGCCGCAGTTGCTGCTGTCGTTTATCCCGCAGAACCCGTTTGCCGACCTGGCCCGAGCCAAGCCGACCTCGATCATCAGCGTGGTGATTTTCGCTGCATTCCTGGGTATTGCTGCACTGCAGCTGTTCAAGGATGAACCGGAAAAAGGCGGCAAGATCCTCAGCGCCATCGACACCCTGCAAGCCTGGGTGATGCGCCTGGTGCGCCTGGTGATGAAACTGACCCCGTATGGTGTTCTGGCCCTGATGACCAAAGTGGTCGCCATGTCCAACGTGCAAGACATCATCAAACTGGGCAGCTTTGTGGTGGTGTCCTACATCGCCCTGGCCCTGATGTTCGTGATTCATGGCGTGATCCTGTCGGTATCCGGCGTTAACCCGCTGCGCTTTTTCCGCAAGGTATGGCCAGTACTGACGTTTGCTTTCACCAGCCGTTCGAGCGCGGCCAGCATCCCGCTGAGCATTGAAGCGCAAACCCGTCGCCTGGGGATTCCATCTTCCATCGCCAGCTTTGCCGCCTCGTTTGGCGCCACCATTGGCCAGAACGGCTGTGCCGGCCTGTACCCGGCCATGTTGGCGGTGATGGTTGCTCCGACCGTTGGCATCAACCCGCTGGACCCGGTGTGGATCGCGTCGCTGGTAGCGATTGTGACCTTGAGTTCAGTGGGCGTGGCCGGTGTGGGCGGTGGTGCGACCTTCGCGGCACTGATCGTATTGCCCGCGATGGGCTTGCCGGTATCGCTGGTGGCGTTGCTGATTTCGGTTGAGCCACTGATCGACATGGGCCGCACGGCGCTGAACGTCAGCGGTTCGATGGTCGCCGGTACGGTGACCAGCCAGATTCTGCACCAGACCGACAAGGCCATTCTGGCTGAAGACGACCATGGTGATCTGGCGCACGCGTAACACCTGACTGACCCCGCGCCCACGCTTGTGGGTGCGGGCTTGCCTTAAACCCTTTCCCACACCTCAAAGCTGAACGCCGGCTTGTCATCCGCGGCGGCATGCAGTTCTTCTGACACCCGCTTCCATTGCGCCTGATCAAACTCAGGGAACCACGCATCGCCTTCCGGGCTCATCCCCACCCGCGTCAGGTACAACCGGTCGGCATCCGCCAGGCCCTGGGTGTACAACTGCGCGCCGCCAATCAACATGACTTCGCTTACGCCCTGCTCGGTTGCCCACTGCTCGGCACGCTCAACCGCGGCTTCAAGCGATGCAAACACCTCGGCACCTTCGAGCTGCAAATCGGCCTGACGACTGACCACCAGGTTCAATCGACCCGGCAACGGGCGCCCCAGGGAATCCCAGGTTTTGCGACCCATGATGATCGGCTTGCCCAGGGTGGTGGCCTTGAAGTATTTGAAATCCGCAGGCAAATGCCACGGCATGCTGTTGTCGACGCCGATCACGCGGTTTTCAGCGAGTGCCGCGATCAGGCTTAGGGGGAGTGATTTTTTCATGGCGCCGAGGATACCAGAGCGACCTGCGCCGACAGTACCCCGCCTGACTAACAGCGGTTATGCTCCTTGTTCACTTGAATGGAATGTCGCGTGACTCAACTTTCCCCATTACAACGCCTCTGGTTGACCGAGACCGTGCGCCTGCGCGAAGAACACGCAGGCCCGCTGGACGACCTGGAAGCCAATCGCCGTGCCCGAACCACGGCTGGCGACTTATCCACACGCCTGCAAAACCGTGCCCTGTGGCTGGCCGAACGCGATGGTTTGCTCAGTGCCATGCAGCACTGGCTGCAAGGCGCCCGGCTGGCGTTGCTGGTGCTGGCCGTTCTGGCCGTGATCAGCGGCGCCGGCCTTGCATTTGCGGCCCTGGGCGACGGGCAAACCCCGGTCAATGTGTTCTGGGCACTGGGCAGCCTGCTGGGGCTCAACCTGATACTGCTTCTGAGCTGGGCAACCGGCCTGCTGTTTGCCGGTGAACACGGCGCCAGCCTCGGCCGCCTGTGGCTGTGGCTCAGTGAAAAACTCGCCCGTGACGCCAAGGCCGCGCAATTGGCTCCCGCGTTATTGCTGTTGCTGCAACGGCGCAAACTCAATCGCTGGGCGCTCGGCACACTGGTCAATGGCCTGTGGCTACTGGCAATGCTCAGCGCGCTGGTGATGATGCTGTTGCTGATGGCCACCCGCCGCTACGGGTTTATCTGGGAGACCACTATTCTGGGCGCCGACGTCTTTGTCGCCGCCACCCGCGCCCTTGGCGCATTGCCCAACTGGCTGGGCATGAGCGTGCCGACCGTAGAGATGATCCGCATCAGCAACGATACCAGCCTCTACAACAACGAACTGGTGCGTCAGGCCTGGGCGGTCTGGCTGGTTGGCGTGGTACTGATTTACGGCGTACTGCCGCGCCTGCTTCTGGCAGCCTTGTGCCTGTGGCGCTGGAGAACCGGGCGCAACGCTCTGGAGCTGGATCTCAACCTGCCCGGCTACAGCCAGTTGCGCGAACGGCTGATGCCCAGCAGCGAACGCCTGGGCGTCAACGACATCGCCCCCGAGCAATTGCACAGCGTGCAGGGCGGGCACAGCGACCTGCACACCGATGGCGCATTGATCGTGGCCATTGAGCTGGACGACCAGCATCCGTGGCCACCCACCTTGCCGCCCACGGTCAAGGATGCGGGCATTCTCGACAGCCGCGAGTCCCGGCAAAAACTGCTCGAACAAATGACCCGCTTCCCTCCGGCCCGGCTTGCCATCGCTTGCGACCCGCGGCGCTCGCCGGACCGCGGCAGCCTGGCGCTGATCGGCGAACTGGCCCGCAGTGCCAGCGAGACCCGCGTGTGGCTGCTGCAAGCCCCGCCCGGCCAGGCGCTGGACGCCGACCGCCTGGGTGACTGGCACACTGCGCTGCAGCAACTGGGGCTGCCGTTCGCCGCCACTGCCCCCTTGAACTGGCTGGAGACAGGCCATGACTAAGCCACTGACGCTGGCCGTAGTCGGCCACACCAATGTCGGCAAAACCTCTTTGCTGCGCACCCTGACCCGGGATGTCGGCTTTGGCGAGGTGTCCCATCGTCCCAGTACCACGCGCCATGTCGAAGGTGCGCGATTGTCGGTAGACGGCGAGCCCCTGCTGGAGCTTTACGACACCCCGGGGCTTGAAGATGCCATCGCCCTGCTCGACTACCTTGAGCGTCTCGACCACCCCGGCGAACGCCTTGATGGCCCGGCGCGGGTGGCCCGGTTTCTTGAAGGCAGCGAGGCACGCCAGCGTTTTGAGCAGGAGGCCAAGGTACTGCGCCAACTGCTGGCATCGGACGCGGGGTTGTATGTGATCGACGCCCGTGAGCCGGTCCTGGCCAAGTACCGTGACGAACTCAGTGTGCTGGCCAGTTGCGGCAAGCCGCTGCTGCCGGTGCTCAATTTTGTCAGCAGCCCGCAGCACCGCGAGCCTGAATGGCGCGAAGCCCTGGCACGCCTTGGTTTGCATGCTCTGGTGCGGTTTGACAGCGTGGCCCCGCCCGAAGATGGCGAGCGCCGCTTGTATGAAAGCCTGGCCCTGCTGCTGGAACATTCACGGGAGGCGTTGCAGCGACTGATTACAGACCAGGAGGCTCAACGAGAAGCCCGCAAGCACAGTGCGCTGCGCTTGATCGCCGAGTTGCTGATCGACTGCGCCGCATGCCGTCGTAGCGTGATCAGCGAAAAAGCCGCCGAACAACAGGCCATCCAGCAACTGCGCGAAGCCATCCGCCAGCGTGAGCAGCGCTGCGTTGAAGCCATGCTCAAACTGTATGGCTTTCGTACCAGCGATGCGGCGGCCAGCGATTTGCCGTTGCTCGACGGGCGCTGGGGCGATGACTTGTTCAACCCCGAAACCCTCAAGCAACTGGGTGTGCGGGTCGGTAGCGGGATTGCTGCAGGCGCGGCGGCCGGGGCCGGTGTGGACTTGATGGTCGGAGGCCTGACCCTGGGTGCGGCCGCATTGGCCGGCGCCATTGCCGGTGGTGCGCTGCAGACCGCACGCAGCTATGGCAGCCGCTTGCTGGGCAAACTCAAGGGCCAGCGTGAATTGACCGTGGACGACAGCGTGTTGCGCCTGCTGGCCTTGCGCCAACGGCAATTGCTGCACGCCCTCAATGCCCGCGGGCATGCCGCTGTCGACAGCATCAAGGTCGCCACCCCACAGGACAAAACCTGGCGCGAAGGCAAATTGCCCGAAGCCCTGAACAAAGCCCGTGCGCACCCGCAATGGTCGTCTCTGAACCCCCATCCGAAGTTGAACCAGGCCGAGCGCCAGGAACAGATCGAGTGGCTGGCCACACACATCTGAAGACATTTTCTGTGGGAGCGGGTCTTTAACTGTTCAGCAGGCGGATGGCCTTGTCCTTCAGGATTTGCAGGTCAATGATGGGGACATGCTCTTGTTTGGCCTGCTCATCCCAGACCCGCATGCGCAGGCTCAACGCACACAGCGGATCTTGCTCGAATGCATCCGCCTCGGCCTCGCTCATCACCCCGCCCTGATACCCCAGCGTGCGAATGCTGGCCTCGCTCAGCAAGTCGTAGTACCCCGGCTGACGCAAGGTCAGGTAGCGCTTGGCCTGTACGTGGTATTCCACCAGCCTGGCCACCCGCTCGCTGAAACCTGCACGGCGCAAATAATTGGCGCCCACCCGCTCATGGCTGACCACGCCATAGCCCTCCATGTTCTTTGCATCATTGACGCAGAAGTGGCCAATATCGTGAAAGAACGCCGCCAATACCACTTCATCGTCACAGCCTTCGGCCAACGCTAACTGTGCGGCCTGGGACATATGCTCGATCTGGGACACCGGCTCGCCGATGTAATCGTCGGTGCCATATTGCCGATACAAGCCAAACACCTCTTCAACCACTTGCTGCGCAGCTGTCATCACATGTTCTCCAGCATCCGGGCGATATTGCCCTCGGCCATCGCCGGACCCACGCTCATGCCCACGCCGGTGTGCATCAGCGCCGCATTCAGCCCCGGTTCCACCTCCAGCCAGGTGAACGGCTTGGCCCCTTTTGCCCCATAGACACCCTGCCAACGCTCAACCACCCGGACTTCACAACCAAGGGTTTCCTCGCACAGCTGTAGCATCCAGTTATCAACCTGTTCACCGTTAAAGGGTGTTGGATCCCGGCTGTAATCGTGAGAATCGCCGACAATCAAGTCACCATAGGGCGTTGGGCTGATCAGCAGATGTATGCCGTGCTGATCCAGATGGGGGCTGGCTCGCAGGATTTCGTCCTGCACCGCCGCTGCTTGTGGCAAGTCGGCAAAGGCACCGTAATGCACACAGCTGAGCCCGGTCAGCAGGGCGTGCTGCAACTTCAAATCGACCTTGGGTCTCACACGCAGCATTTGCAGTCGGCAAATCTGCGGATTGAGCCGGGCCAGCGGCTCGGCCAGTAAAGTCAGGTAATCGTGCCCCGAACACACGATCACCTGCGAGCCCTTGAAACTGCCCGCCGTGGTGTGGACTTGACCGGGCTCGACCTCGCGTACCAGGGTCGAAAAATGAAACTCGACCCCCAGGTCACGCTGCAGATACGCAATCAATGCCGGGATCGCTTCCCGGGAATAGACCTGCTGATCGTCCAGACCGTGCAATGCAGCACGGTGATGGCTGAATTGACCGCCGTACAGCGCGTCCAGGTCTGCGCCGCGCAACAGTTCGGCACGATAGCCGAATTCGCTAGCGCGGCCTTGGCAAAAGGCGTCCAGCAGGTGCTCTTCGGCTTCGGTGCGGGCGAACAGGTATGAGCCATTACGCTTGAGCTCGAAACCGGCACGCTGCGCCCAGTCGGCCCAGACAGGGCGGCTGGCCCGGGCCAGATCAAGCATCACGCCGGGCGGTTGGCCGGTGACCAGGGCCTGGCCAAAGTTGCGCACCGAAGCGCCCAAGGGCGTAGCCGTACGCTCGAATACGCGCACCTTGAGCCCGCGTCTTGCAGCGGCGTAGGCGTGGGACAAGCCCAGAATGCCAGCGCCGACGATAAGGATTGGTTGAGTCATCACGATGTCCTGAAGGGCAACTTCACTTCCCTTGTGGGAGCGGACTTGCTCGCGATACAAACGCGCGGTGCGGCTGTCCAACCGCAGCGATCCAATCGCGGGCAAGCCCGCCCCCACAGGTCTTTTGTGGCTACAAAACTACTGCGCCGCTTTCTCGGACTTGCCGTCATAGCGTTTGCGCCACTCGGCCAGGATGCTGTCGCGGTTCTGCGAGGCCCAGGCGAAGTCGTTCTTGATCAGGCGCTGCTCGTAGTCGGCTGGCAGTTCGGTCTGTGGCTTGGCAATGCCGGGCTGGGCGAGTACGGCGAAGTTCTCTTTATAAAGCTCCATCGCTGCGGGGCTGGCGGAGAAGTCAGCCAGCTTCTTGGCGGCTTCTTCGTGGGGCGTCCCCTTGATCACGGCAGTGGCTTCGATTTCCCAACCCAGGCCTTCTTTTGGCAACACGATGTCCAGCGGGGCACCCTGGCGCTTGAGCTGTACCGCCGGATATTCAAACGAAATACCGATCGGGAATTCCCCCGAAGCGGCCAACTTGCAAGGCTTGGAGCCGGAGTGAACGTACTGGCCGATGTTCTGGTGCAGGTCGTCCATGTACTGCCAACCCTGCTTCTCGCCAAAGGTCTGCAACCACGCGCTCACGTCCAGAAAGCCGGTACCGGATGAAGCCGGGTTGGGCATGACGATCTTGCCCTTGTACTCGGGCTTGGTCAGGTCTTGCCAGCTCACCGGCTTGGTCAGGCCCTGTTTCTCGGCTTCGATGGTGTTGAAGCAAATGGTCGCAGCCCACACGTCCATCCCCACCCAGGCAGGCGGATTGGCAGCATCGCGGTAGTTGACGCCAATCTTGGCCAGATCCTTGGGCGCGTAGCTTTGCAGCATGCCTTGCTGATCCAGGATCGCCAGGCTGGACGCAGCCAGGCCCCATACGGCATCGGCTTGCGGGCGGGCTTTTTCAGCCAGCAGTTTGGCCGTGATGATGCCCGTGGAATCGCGCACCCACTTGATCTCAACGTCCGGGTTGGCCTTCTCGAAAGCCTGCTTATAGGTCTTGAGCTGCTCGGCTTCGAGGGCCGTGTATACGGTCAGCTCGGTTTTCGCAGCAAACGCATTGAAGCTAAAAGCGGTGAGGACAGCAGCGGCAAGGGCAAGTGGCTTGAACATGGTGCGGTTCCTTTACGGTTGTAGGGGCAGAGTTGTGTGGGCACGCATCATTGCGCAGGAGCGCCCTGGCGCCAGGCCTGGGAGCGGCTCAGCAAGCCGCGCGAAGCCCGGGCCAGCAGCAGGAACACACCCGCCGAGGTGAACAGGATCAGGGTCGACATGGCCGCCGCGCCGCCCACGTTGCCGGCGTCGTCCATGTTCAGCACCGCCACCGCTGCAAGGATGGTGTCGGGGCTGTAGAGGAAGATCGCCGCCGAAACGGTGGTCATCGCCGAGACAAACAGGTAGCGGATGATGTCCAGCAGCGCTGGCAGGCAGATCGGCACGGTGACGCGCCAGTAATGGCGGTACAGCGGCGCTTTCAGCGACAGCGCGGCCGCTTCGAATTCGCCGTCGAGCTGGCGCAGCGCAGTGGTGGCGGTCATTTGTGCGGTGGTCAAATAATGAGCAATGGTGCACACCACCAGCAGGGTCATGGTGCCGTAGAGCACGTGAAGCGGGTTGCCGGGCAAATTGAAAAAGAACACGTAGCCCAGGCCAAGCACCAGGCCGGGCACCGCCATCGGCACGAAGCTGAGCATGCGCAGGGCCAGGGTCAGTCCCTTCTGGCCCCTGGTTTTCTCCATCAGGTAGGCACCGGTGAAGATGACTGCACTGCCGATCAAGGCCGTGCACAGCGCCATCGTCACGCTGTTGCGATAGGCCAGCCAGCCGCCGCCGGCCGTGTCGCCGAACTGGTAGTGCTTGAGCGACAACGACAGGTTGTACGGCCAGAACGTGACCAGCGACGAGTACACGGCCATGCCGAACACCAGCAGCAGGATGGCGCAGATCAGCAGCACGATGGCCAGGTAGCAGCGGTCACGCACCTTGGAAGGCATGGGCTTGAACACTTGGGCGCGGCCGCTCATGGCATCGCCGTGCTGGCGGCGCAGCCAGGCATCGACCCCGAAGCTGAACAGCGCAGGCAGCAACAAGACCATGCCGATCAGGGCACCGCGACCGAATTGCTGCTGACCGACCACGGCCTTGTAGGCTTCCAGCGCCAGCACTTGATAGTCACCGCCCACCACCACAGGCACCCCGAAGTCAGTGATGGTCAGGGTGAACACCAGGCAGAACGCTGCGAACACCGCCTGCCGGGTGCCCGGCCAGGTGATGCTGCGAAAGGCTTTGAATGGCCCGGCACCCATGCTCGATGCCGCATCAAACAAACGTGCATCGGCCAGCGACAAGGCCGACAGCAAAATCATCAACGCGTGGGGGAAGGTATAAATCACTTCGCCGAGCACGATTCCCCAGAAGCCGTAGATGTTGTCCGAAATCAGCCCGCGCAACATGCCCTGATTACCGAACAGGTAGACCAGTGCAATGCCGGGCAACATCGACGGAGCCATCAGCGGCAACAGGGACATGCCGCGCCAGATGCGTTTGCCGGGGATCAGGGTGCGTTGCAGGGCGTAGGCAAACAGATAGGCCAGCGGCACGACAATGGCCGCTACGCTGAGCGCCACTTTGAGGCTATTGCCCACCAGCCAGTGGAAATTATCGCTGGTGACCAGCTCCCGAGCGGCAACCCAACCACCGCCCTGCCCCTCTTCGGCGCTCAAGCCGCGCCAGAAGATCGCCAGCAACGGCATCAACACGGCAACCCCCAGCAGCAGCAGTAAAAGCAGTTTGCCGCCGACTACAAAAATGCGGTCGCCGAGCTCAGCGCGGGTAGTCTTGCGGGGCAGGTTGCCGGGCAGTGGCAGGGCCATATCAGCAGCCATCTCAGGCAAACACCTGCAAGCTGCCCGGGGGCAGGGCGACGAAAATGTCCGGGGCGCCAAGGCGCGGCAAGTCCTGGCTACCGACTTCGGCAGTCAGCGCATGGCCCGGCAAGTGGTTGAGTTCAAAACTCATGCGGCAACGATTGCCCAGAAAGGTGATTTCTCGCACCCGCGCCGGGAACAGATTTTCCTGATGCAGCACCGGGTTCACGCTGATGGCTTCAGGGCGACAAAACAGACGGCCCGAGGCGGCACGCCCGGCATCGTCTGCCAGGCGCATGTTCATCCCGCCGACCTGGGCGTGGCTGGCGCTGTTGCGCTGGAACGGCAGCCAGTTGCCCTGCCCCACAAACTCGGCCACGAACGGGGTGGCCGGTTTGTCGTAGATTTCCTGCGGGGTGGCGTATTGCTCGACCTTACCGTTGTTCATCACGGCAATGCGGTCGGCCATCAACATGGCCTCGTCCTGGTTGTGCGTCACCATCAGCGTAGTGATGCCCAGGCTGCGCTGGAGTTGGCGCAGTTCGGTACACAAGTGCTCACGCACACGGGCATCCAGTGCCGACATCGGCTCGTCGAGCAACAACAAGGACGGCGAAGGAGCCAGGGCGCGGGCCAGGGCAACGCGCTGTTGCTGGCCACCCGACAACTGCCCCGGGTATTTCTTTTCGCTGCCGGTCAGGCCCACCAGTTCGAGCATGTCGCCAACGCGCTTGCGCACCACATCACGATTGCTGCCCGCCAGGCCATAAGCGATGTTGGCTTCAACGGTCAGATTGGGAAACAAGGCGTAGGACTGAAACAGAATCCCGTAGTCACGGGCTTGCGGTGCCAGCTCGGACACATCGCGATCACCCAGATACAGCGCGCCGTCGTCCTGGCGTTCAAGCCCCGCAATGCACCGCAGCAGCGTGGTCTTGCCGCAACCTGACGGCCCGAGCAGGCACACCAGTTCCCCTGCGGCCACCTCCAGCGAGACGCTGTCCAGCGCGGTAAAGGCGCCAAAGCGTTTGCTGACATTGCGCACCCTCATCGGTACGCCGGGTTGGGTCAAAGCGGTTGCGTTCGAGCTGTTCATGGATGCACCTCATCAAGCAGATGGGGGTCATCCTAGAGACGCAATGCGTACAGGATATGGCAGCAAGGCCAAAGCTGCCGATAGTGGTATTGGTGGATTTGGGTAGTGAAGGCTGCGATCGAGCCCGCAGGGGTCGCGCTGTTTCACGTACGAAGGTCCTTTGGCCCTTATCGCAGCCTTCGGCAGCGACTACAAAAGCCTCAGGCCGGGGCCATCTCTTGCGCCAGCCCCAGAAAAGCCGCTGGCAAACGCGCCGATTTACGCTCTTTGAGGCAGTACAGGTATTCGTGGATGACCGGCGCATTTTCCAGGGTCAGCACCCGGAGCTGCGGGTCGTGGGGCACTTCTTGCCGGGCAATGATGCTGATGCCGATGTTGCGCAGCACGGCCTCGCGGATCGATTCCCGGCTACCGATTTCCAGCAGCGGGCCAAAGCTGACACCGGCGCTTTCAAGCAGTTCTTCCGTCAACTTGCGCGTGGTCGAACCCTGTTCGCGCATCAACAGACAATGCCCGGCCAGCGCACTCAACGGCACGTGCTCAAGGTTGGCCAGCGGGTGATTGCGATGCACCGCCAGCACCAGCGGATCGGCGCCGAGTACGCGGCGAATCAGGCGCGGGTCTTCGAGTAATTGCGACGAGGCCGCAATGTCGACCCGGTATTCATCCAGCGCTTCAAGCACCTGCTGGGAATTGCCGATGTCCACCGACACTTCGATCTGCGGCAAGCGTTCGCGAAAGGCCTTCACCAGATCGAGGATGTAATACGGTGCCGTGGCGGCGATACGCAAGGTGCCGTTGCCCTGGCCGCTGTTGCGCAAAAAGAACTCGATGTCGGCTTCTTGCTGGAGCAGCGCCTTGACCATCGGCAGCAGACGCACGCCCTCATCGCTGAGTGTCAGGCGCCGGCCGCCACGGTAGAACAGCTCCACGGCGTACTGGCTTTCGAGGTTACGGATCTGCGTGGTCACGGTCGGCTGGCTAAGCCCGAGCTTTTTTGCGGCCTGAGTAATGCTGCCCAACTGGGCCACCCGGTAAAACGCTTTCAGCTCGGCACTCAGCACAGCGGCCTCTCTTGCTCTATTTGCGCAACAGGCGCAAACCGTTGAACACCACCAACAGACTCACGCCCATGTCGGCAAACACGGCCATCCACATGGTGGCCATACCGAGGAAGGTTACCGCAAGAAAGATCGCTTTGATGACCAATGCCAGGGCAATGTTCTGCTTGAGGATGCTGGAGGTCTGGCGTGACAGGCGAATGAATGCCGGGATCTTGCGCAGATCGTCGTCCATCAGGGCGACATCGGCCGTCTCAATCGCAGTATCCGTGCCCGCAGCAGCCATCGCAAAACCAATCTCGGCGCGGGCCAGGGCGGGGGCGTCGTTGATTCCGTCACCCACCATGCCCACGTGATGCCCCTTGGCATACAGGGCTTCGATCGCCTTGAGCTTGTCCTCCGGCAGCAAGTTGCCTTGCGCTTCGTCGATGCCGACCTGGGCCGCAATGGCACTGGCGGTGTGCGGGTTGTCGCCGGTAAGCATCAAGGTTTTGATGCCCAGCTCATGCAATTCCCGAATCGCTTCGCGGCTGGTCTCCTTGACGGTGTCTGCTACCGCGAAAAGCGCCATCGGGCCTGAGTTGTCGCACAGTAAGATGACTGTTTTACCCTGCTCTTCCAGGGCAAACAGCTTTTCTTCAAGGGCAGGCGAGCACAGGCCCAGTTCCTCTACCAGTCGGTGGTTGCCCAAGTGGTAAAGCTTGCCGTCTATCTCGCCACGCACACCGCGACCCGCCAGGGCGGCGAAGTTATCCACAGCGCTCAGTTGCAGGTTTTTATCCACAGCCGCAGTGGCGACCGCCAGTGAGACCGGGTGATCGGAGCGCGAGGCCAGGCTTGCGGCCAACAACACGGCGCTGTCGGTGACCAACGGTTCAAGGGGCAGGTAATCGGTTTGCACCGGTTTGCCGTGGGTGATGGTGCCCGTCTTGTCGAGCGCCAGAAAGTCGAGTTTGTGGCCGCTTTCCAGGTACACACCGCCCTTGACCAAAATCCCCTTGCGGGCCGCTGCCGCCAGGCCGCTGACGATGGTGACCGGTGTCGAGATCACCAGCGCACACGGGCAGGCCACGACCAGCAGCACCAGTGCGCGATAGATCCAGTCGAACCAGACGCCGCCCATGAACAGGGGCGGAATCACAGCCACTGCCAAGGCGAAAACGAACACCAGCGGGGTATAGATTTTCGAGAAGCTGTCGACGAAGCGCTGGGTTGGCGCCCGAGCGCCCTGGGCTTGCTCCACGGCGTGAATGATCCGCGCCAGCGTCGAGTTGTTGGCCGCTGCCGTCACCCGGTACTCCAGGGCACCGGCCTGGTTGATGGTGCCCGCGAAGACTTTATCGCCCACTGTCTTCTCGATGGGCAGGCTTTCACCGGTGATCGGCGCCTGATCGATCGTCGAACTGCCCGCGATCACTTCGCCGTCCAGGCCGATCCGCTCGCCTGGGCGCACCCGCACGATGGCGCCAAGCGCGATGTCTTTGACCTCAAGCTCGATCCAGCTGCCATCCGCCTGTTGCACGGTGGCCTTGTCCGGTGCCATTTGCATCAGTCCGCTGATGGCATTGCGTGCGCGGTCGAGGGATTTGGCCTCGATCAACTCAGCCACGGTAAACAGGAACATCACCATGGCAGCTTCTGGCCACTGACCGATCAACACCGCGCCAGTCACCGCAATGCTCATCAACGCATTGATATTCAGGTTGAGGTTTTTCAGGGCAATCCAGCCCTTTTTGTAGGTGGTCAGGCCGCCGCTGAGGATCGACACCAAGGCCACCAGCGCGATCACCCACGTAGGCGCCGCATCGGTGAAGTGCAGGACTTCCGCCGCCAGTGCCCCCACACCGGCTACCGCCAGCGGCCACCAGTGTTTTTTGACGGGTGGCGCAGCCGGGGCCGCCTCTGCCCCGGACTCAATGGGGTCGGCCACCATGCCAAGGGATTTGATCGCCGCGATAATCGGTTCGGTCGACGGCAGGTCGTGGGTCACGCCCAGCACCCGGTTGATCAGGTTGAATTCCAGCTGCTGCACACCCGCCAGCTTCCCCAGCTTGTTCTGGATCAGCGTTTGCTCGGTAGGGCAATCCATTGCTTCGATACGAAAGTTGCTCAGCCGAGCCCCCGCCGTAGGGGCAGCGCCGAGCTTGATCACGCTGGGGCCCGCCGCGGTCGAACAGCAGCTGTGGCCATGACTGGCGTGGTCATGCTTTTTGCCATGATCGTGGTCGTGCTTGTGCGGGGTGTGAATGGAATCGCTCATCAGGTTGCGTCCGGAAAAGGTGCCTGTTGCCAAGTAAAGACCCTGTAGCCACTATAGGGTCAAGCAACCTTTCGGAGATAAACGCGATGAAAATTGGTGAACTGGCTAAATTGACCGATTGTCAGGTCGAAACCATCCGTTATTACGAGCGCGAAGGGTTGCTGCCGGAGCCCGCGCGCAGTGAAGGCAATTACCGCTTGTACACCCAGGCTCACGTGGAGCGGCTGACGTTCATCCGCAATTGCCGCAGCCTGGACATGACCCTCGAAGAAATCCGCAGCCTGCTCAACCTGCGCGACAGCCCGCAGGACCAGTGCGAAAGCGTGAACGCACTGATCGACGAGCATATTCATCACGTCAAGGCACGGATCGACGGCTTGCTGGCCTTGCAGACACAACTGCTCGACCTGCGCCAACGGTGTGGCGAAGGGCCGAACGGGGAACATTGCGGAATTTTGCAGCAGCTGGAAGTCAGCGGATCGGTCAGCACGCCGGAAGGCGAACCCAGCCATGTAGGCAGAAGCCACGGGCATTGACACCACCCTGTAGCCGCTGCCGCAGGCTGCGACAAGGGCCGAAGGACCTTCGCTCTTGAAAAAGCGCGACCCCTTCGGGCTCGATCGCAGCCTGCGGCAGCGACTACAGGGTTGGCGTTGAAGGTTTACACCGCCATCGGCGCGGTCATTGGCGCGTGGTGCTGATAGCCTTCGAGGCTGAAGTCGCTCGGCTCGATCAGGCCCAGCCACTCCGGCTGATACACGCCCGTCTTGGCGAATTCCGGCACGCGATCCGAGATCACCAGTTTAGGCATCGGGAACGGTTCACGGGTCAGTTGCTCATTGAGCATGTCCAGGTGGTTTTCATACACATGGGCATCGCCGATGAAGTAGGTGAACCAACGTGGCGTGTACCCGGTCAGACGGCCGATGAGGCTCAGCAGTGCAGCACCTTCGGTCAGGTTGAACGGTGTGCCCAGGCCCAGGTCGTTGGAACGGATGTACAGAGTCAGGGAAATTTCCCTGGTCTCGACATTCGGGTGGAACTGATACAGCAAATGGCACGGCGGCAGGGCCATTTCGTCGAGCTGGGCACAGTTCCAGCCGTGGAACAGAATACGGCGGCTGCCCGGGTCATTGATGATGGTGTCGACACACTGGCGCACCTGATCAATGGCTTTGTACAGCACCAAGTAGGCCTGACCGTCTTCTTCACCTTCGGCAATCTGGCGATAGCCCTGGCTCAGGCACAACTCGATAGCCGCCTGGTTGCTGCGCTCGATTTGCTTGTAAGCCGGCCATTTGCGCCATTGCACGCCGTAGATTTCGCCCAGGTCGTCTTCACCCTGGCGGAACGGGTTGGCCAGCCACTGGGCGTTTTCGTTGGCGTTCTGGTCCCACACCTTGCAACCCAGCGCACGGAAATCGGCGGCGCTGTTGACCGGACGCAGGAAGCCGCACATCTCGCCAATGGCAGATTTGAACGCCATGCGTCGGGTGGTGATGGCCGGGAAGCCTTCCTTGAGGTCATAGCGCAACATGGCGCCGGGCAGACTGATGGTCTTCACGCCGGTGCGGTTGGCTTGCAGGGTGCCGTTTTTGATGACGTTGGCAACGAGGTCGAGATATTGCTTCATGGTTTTCCTACCGTTTGAATGCAGGGCGTTGTGCGCCCTGCGATTCGAATTTAAAGCGCAGCTTTGTTAGCCGCTGGATCGCGGTGGTAAGCCCACCAGATCAGGAACAGGCCGCCCGCGATCATCGGGATGCAGAGAATTTGCCCCATCGTCACCCAGCCGAACGCCAGATAGCCTAGCTGGGCATCCGGTACACGGACGAATTCGACGATAAAGCGGAAGATGCCGTAGAACAGGGCGAACATCCCGGACACCGCCATGGTTGGCCGAGGTTTACGCGAGTACAGCCAAAGAATCAGGAACAGTGCCACACCTTCCAGCGCAAACTGATAAAGCTGCGACGGATGGCGCGCCAGTTGCTGCGGGTCGGTAGGGAAGATCATCGCCCACGGCACATCACTGGCCTTGCCCCACAGTTCGGCGTTGATGAAGTTGCCGATACGCCCCGCACCCAGGCCAATCGGCACCACAGGGGCGATAAAGTCCATGATCTGGAAGAACGATTTGCCGTTGCGCTTGCCGAACCACCAGACAGCCAGCATCACGCCGATCAGGCCACCGTGGAACGCCATGCCGCCTTTCCACACTTCAAAAATCAGCAGCGGGTTGGCGATGTAGGCGCTCAGGTCGTAAAACAGCACATAGCCCAAACGCCCCCCGACAATCACGCCCATGGCCACCCAGAACACCAGGTCGGAGAGTTTCTCCTTGGTCCAGGTCGGGTCGAAGCGGTTAAGGCGTCGCGACAGGATCAGCCAGGCAGCGCCAATGCCGATCAGGTACATCAAGCCATACCAATGGATTTTCAGCGGTCCGATGGCCAGTGCCACCGGGTCAATCTGCGGGTAAGGCAGCATTGCGACTCCTTGTTAGATCAGGAAACTCAAACCGACACAGAACAACAGTGCGGCAAACAGCCGTTTCAGCAGGCGTGGCGAAAGCTTGTGGGCCAGTCGCGCACCAAAACGGGCGAAAAACATGCTGGTCAGGGCAATCCCGAGCAGCGCCGGCAAGTAGACAAAACCGAGACTATGCGCGGGCAGGTCGGGGTTATGCCAGCCAATGATCATGAAACTTAATGCACCCACCAGCGCAATCGGCAATCCGCAGGCCGCCGAGGTGGCTACGGCTTGCTGCATCGGCACACTGCGCCAGCTCAGGAATGGCACGGTCAGCGAACCACCACCGATGCCGAAAATCGCCGAAGCCCAGCCAATCACGGTGCCCGCCAGGGTCAGACCGAACTTGCCCGGCACCGTGCCGCTGGCCTTGGGCTGCAACCCCAGGGCCATTTGCACGGCAATCAGCAGGGCGAACACGCCAATAATTTTCTGCAAGTGAGGACCGGCAATCGCTTCTGCCGTGATCGCACCAATACCCGCGCCTATCAGAATGCCCAGTGTCATCCAGACAAACAGCGGCCAGCGCACGGCGCCTTTGCGGTTGTGCTCACGAATCGAGTTGATCGAGGTAAAAATGATCGTGGCCAATGACGTACCCACGGCCAGATGGGTCAGCACCTCGCTGTCAAAACCCTGCAAGGTGAAGCTGAACACCAGCACCGGCACGATGATTATTCCGCCACCGACCCCGAACAGCCCGGCCAGCACGCCCGCAAAACCTCCCAGCACCAGATAGAGCAGAAATTCCATGACGCCCCCCAAATTTGATCCGCATGGTAACGGAGCAAGGGCTTTGGCTCCACTGCGCTGCAGTGGTATGGCGCGACCGGCCTGAGCAATCTATAAGTAGAGTGATTAAAAAAACATTAAGGACTGCCCATGTGTCTGATTGTCTTCGCCTGGCGCCCCGGCCATGCACAGCCTTTGGTCGTTGCGGCCAACCGCGATGAGTTTTATGCGCGCCCCGCCAAACCCTTTGCCCAATGGGCCAATGCGCCCCAGGTGTATGCTGGCCGCGACCTTGAGGCGGGCGGAACCTGGCTGGGGATTGGTGCTGACGGGCGCTTTGCGGCACTGACCAATATCCGCGAACCCCACAAGCCACCTTCGCGGCGTTCACGAGGTGAATTGGTGGCGGACTTCTTGACCGGCAACCAGTCCATTGCAGAGTACTTCACGCAAGTTGGGCGACGTTCCGTCGAATATGCCGGCTTTAACCTGCTTTTGGGCACCCGCGATCAACTCTGGCACTTCAACTCCAAAGACCTGGCGCCACAGCCGCTGAGCGAAGGTATTTATGGATTGTCGAATGCCGGGCTCGACACTCCCTGGCCCAAGCTGATGAAGGCCAAGGCAGCGCTGGCCGAGGTACTCGACGACCCGCAACCGCAAGCCCTGCTGGCCTTGCTCAAAGACTCGCAAACCGCACCCTTTAGCGAACTGCCGGATACCGGTGTGGGGCTGGCCACAGAAAGCCTGCTGTCGAGTGTGTTCATTGCCAGTCCCAGCTACGGCACTCGCGCCAGCACGGCGCTGATCATCAATGCTGACGGTTCAAGGTTGGTGGTGGAGCACAGCTTCGGACCGCTCGGGGGGCGGCTGGGGGAAGTGAGGATAGAAGCCTGAGGGCATAAACCCTGTGGGAGCGGACTTGTTCGCGATACAGACACCACGGTCTGACTGATTGACCGAGTTGAATCTATCGCGAGCAAGCCCGCTCCCACACGTCGCCGCTTCTCAATACGGCTTGATTGCCGCCGGGTTCATCATCCGCGTCAGACCCATATTTTTCAGGGCCAGGTGGATGGTGCTGCGAATAACCTGCGGGTTGTCGATGGTCATCACTTCAGCCAACAGTTCCTTGGCGCGGCTCAGGCTGACCTGGCGCAGCATCCACTTCACTTTTGGCAGGTTGGTGGCGTTCATCGACAGGCTGTCAAAACCCATCGCCATCAGCAGAATCGCAGCCGCCGGATCACCGGCCATTTCACCGCAGATACTCGCCGGCTTGCCTTCAGCGTGGGCGTCGCGCACGACCGATTGCAGGGCTTGCAGTACGGCCGGGTGCAGGTAGTCGTACAAATCCGCGACCCGTGGGTTGTTACGGTCCACGGCCAGCAGGTATTGAGTCAGGTCGTTGGAACCCACCGACAGGAAGTCCACCTGGCGCGCCAGCTCCTTGGTCTGATAGACCGCCGCCGGGATTTCGATCATCACGCCGATGGGCGGCATCGGCACGTCGGTCCCTTCGTCACGCACTTCACCCCAGGCACGGTGCAACAGGTGCAGGGCTTCTTCGAGCTCATGGGTGCCGGAGATCATCGGCAGCAAAATGCGCAGGTTGTTCAGGCCTTCACTGGCCTTGAGCATGGCCCGGGCCTGAACCAGAAAGATTTCAGGGTGGTCGAGGGTGACGCGAATCCCGCGCCAGCCGAGGAACGGGTTGTCTTCCTTGATCGGGAAGTACGACAGTGACTTGTCGCCGCCAATGTCCAGGCTGCGCATCGTCACCGGTTGCGGATGGAAGGCGGCGAGTTGCTCGCGATAAATCGCCAGCTGCTCCTTTTCGCTTGGAAAGCGCTGGTTGATCATGAACGGCACTTCGGTGCGGTACAGACCTACGCCTTCGGCGCCACGCTGCTGCGCACGCGCCACATCGGCCAGCAGGCCGGTGTTGACCCACAGCGGCATGCGATGCCCGTCCGGGGTGATGCACGGCAGCTCGCGCAGGGCGTCCAGCCCCAGGGACAACTGGCGTTCTTCTTCGACAACCTCGGCGTATTGCTTGCGCAACACTTCGCTGGGGTTGGTGTAGACCTCGCCGTGATAGCCATCGACGATCATCTGGATGCCGTCGACCTTGGAGTACGGCAGATCGACCAGGCCCATGACCGTAGGAATGCCCATGGCCCGTGCCAGAATGGCCACGTGGGAGTTGCCCGAACCCAGTACCGACACCAGGCCGATCAGCTTGCCCTCAGGCACTTCGCCGAGCATGGTGGCGGTCAGTTCTTCGCTGACCAGAATGGTGTTGTCGGGGTAGACCATGCTCTGCTGGCGATCATGCTGCAAGTAGGCCAGCAGGCGACGACCGAGGTCGCGCACATCCGACGCCCGCTCGCGCAGGTAGTCGTCGTCCATCAATTCAAAACGGTTGACGTGATCAGTCACCACCTGACGCAGCGCGCCCTGGGCCCACTGACCGGTCTTGATGACATTTTTGACTTCGCTGCCCAGCGACGCATCGTCGAGCATCATCAGGTACACGTCGAACAGCGCCTGCTCTTCGGGGCGTAACTGCGTGGCGAGTTTTTTCGACACGGCGCGCATGTCGTTGCGCACGCCTTCGAGGGCTGTTTTGAACAGCGCGATTTCGGCAGGAATATCGGTGATGGCCTTGTCGGGCACCACGTCCAGATCCGCCGGAGGCAACATGACGACGGCAGTACCCACCGCCGCACCCGGAGAACCCGGCACGCCGACGAACTTGGCTTCCTGAATACCCTTGCCCTGACGGCCCAGGCCGCGAATCGACCCCGTGGCTTCGGCATGGGCAATAACCCCTGCCAACTGGGCGCTCATGGTCACCAGGAAGGCTTCTTCACCCTCATCGAACTGGCGACGCTCCTTTTGCTGGATGACCAGAACCCCGACCACACGGCGGTGGTGGATGATCGGCGCACCCAGGAAAGAGGCATAGCGCTCCTCTCCGGTTTCGGCAAAGTAGCGATAGCGCGGGTGATCGGCGGCGTTTTCGAGGTTCAGAGGCTCTTCACGGGTGCCCACAAGGCCCACAAGGCCTTCGTTGGGCGCCATGCTGACTTTGCCGATCGAGCGCTTGTTCAAGCCCTCGGTGGCCATCAGGACAAAGCGGTTGGTCTCTGGATCAAGCAAATAGACCGAGCAGACCTGGCTGCTCATGGCCTCTTTGACGCGCAACACAATAATCCCCAACGCCGCCTTGAGATCCTTGGCGGAGTTAACTTCCTGGACGATCTTGCGCAGCGTATTGAGCATGGCTCGGGGTCGAACTCCGTGTCAGGCGCGCGTTAAAAGGCGCGGGGCAAGCTCTTTGAGAGCGCGACGGTAGACCTCGCGCTTGAATGTCACCACCTGGCCCAACGGGTACCAATAACTGACCCAACGCCAGCCATCGAACTCCGGTTTACCGGTCAAATCCATCCGCACCCGTTGCTCGTTAGAGACCAGGCGCAGCAAAAACCACTTTTGCTTCTGGCCGATACACAGCGGTTGGCTGTGGGTACGCACCAGTCGTTGCGGCAAACGATAACGCAACCAGCCTCGCGTGCAGGCGAGTATTTCTACATCTTCGCGTTCAAGGCCAACTTCTTCGTTCAGCTCACGGTACAAGGCGTCTTCCGGCGTCTCATCAGGGTTGATGCCTCCCTGTGGAAACTGCCAGGCGTCTTGATTGATACGGCGAGCCCAAAGTACCTGACCAGCGTCATTTGTCAGAATAATCCCGACATTAGGGCGGAAACCATCGGGGTCGATCACGGCAACAACCTCGCAAACGCATGTCACCGCATTGTTCCACAAAGGTTGTGAAAGCAGCAACGCGCCTTCCTGCCTTATGTGCACTCTTATTAAAAGACCGTATTCTTGTGGCCTTTTCTCAGGCAACTCAACGGGTAACCTCAATGCGTCTGGCTTTATTCGACTTGGACAACACCCTTCTGGGCGGTGACAGCGATCACGCCTGGGGCGACTACCTGTGCCAACGGGGCATTCTCGATGGCGACGCCTACAAGGCGCGCAACGACGAGTTCTACCAGGATTACCTGGCCGGCAAGCTCGACAACGCTGCCTATCTTAATTTCAGCATGGAAATCTTTGGCCGCCATGACATGGCGCAACTGGATCAGTGGCACCGCGAGTTCATGCGCGACTGCATCGACGGCCTGATGCTGCCCAAGGCCCAGGCCCTGCTTGCCAAGCACCGTGAAGCAGGCGACACGCTGGTGATCATCACCGCCACCAACCGCGTGGTCACGGCCCCCATTGCCCAGAAACTTGGCGTGGAACATCTGATTGCCACCGAGTGCGAAATCGTCGATGGCCGCTACACCGGACGCAGCACCGACGTACCGTGCTTCCGTGAAGGCAAGGTCACGCGCCTGAACCGCTGGATGGCCGAAAACGGCTACAGCCTTGAAGACAGCTACTTCTACAGCGACTCGATGAACGACTTGCCGTTGCTGGAGCAGGTTGACCATCCGGTGGCGGTGGACCCTGATCCAAACTTGCGAGCCGAGGCCATCAAGCGTGGCTGGGAAGTCATCTCGCTGCGCGACTGACACACAACCTGTGTGGGAGCGGGCTTGCTCGCTCCCACACAAGCAAGTGTTCTTAAACCGGCTTGGCGCCCATCAGCCCGGCAATGGCGATAAAACAGACGGCACAAAAAATCGCCAAAACCAGCGTAAAGCCCGGATACCTGGCCATTCGTCCCAACCGCAGCCGGTTGAGGCGCACCACCAGCCATAACCAGCTCAAGCTGCCAAGCACATACAAACAGCTGCCCGCCAGTAACCACAATTGGCTCAGGGGCCAACCGGCCAAGTGCACCAGAAACCAGCCACTGACCGGCAACGCCAGCAAGCACACCCCCATCAACGCCCAGACAAAGCTCCAGGGCCGCTGCACCAGCCCGCCCGACAGGTTCTTGTCCCCTGCACGCCAACGACGAATCACCAGGACCAGCAAGGCAATGGCGCTGACAAACAGCAGCAGTGTCGACACGCCATGCAGCAGTTTTAACGCTGTGAACGTTTCCATATGTTAATCCCTTGAGCCGTTCAATCAGCGTAGCGGCTATCAGCCAAGAAACAGCTGATAGGCCGGGTTATCGCTCTCATCCCAATACGGATAACCGATTTCAGCCAGTGCCGCCGGCACCAGATGGCGTTCGTCGGCAGGCACTTGCAGGCCAGCCATGACCCGACCATCGGCCGCACCGTGGTTGCGGTAGTGGAACATCGAAATATTCCAGCGCCCGCCCAGTTTGTTCAGGAAGTTGAACAGCGCACCCGGACGCTCCGGAAACTCGAAACGGAACAGCAACTCATCACTGACCTTCGCCGCATGCCCGCCCACCATATGGCGGATGTGCAGCTTGGCCAGTTCGTTCTCGGTCAGGTCGACCACCGGAAAGCCTTGCTCTGTCAGGCTGGCCAGCAGTGCGCTGCGCGGGTCGTTTTCAGGATGAGTCTGCACACCCACGAAAATGTGCGCTTCGCTGCCGGTGTGGTAGCGGTAGTTGAATTCGGTGATCTGACGCTTGCCGATGGCCTGGCAAAACGCCTTGAAGCTGCCTGCTTCTTCTGGAATCGTCACGGCGATGATGGCTTCGCGGCCTTCACCCAGCTCTGCACGCTCGGCCACATGGCGCAAACGATCGAAGTTGACGTTGGCCCCGGAATCGATCGCCACCAGGGTCTGGCCACGTACGCCCCGTTGCTCAACGTACTTCTTGATCCCGGCCACACCCAACGCGCCGGCAGGTTCGGTGATCGATCGGGTATCGTCGAAGATATCCTTGATTGCCGCACAGATCTCGTCAGTGCTGACGGTGATCACTTCATCCACATAGTCTTTGCAGATGTCAAACGTGTACTGGCCAATCTGGCCCACAGCAACACCGTCGGCAAAAATCCCCACCGTTGGCAGCACTACGCGCTCGCCTGCCGCCATCGCAGCTTGCAGGCAGTTGGAGTCATCGGGCTCGACACCAATGATCTTGATATCCGGACGCAGATATTTCACGTACGCCGCAATACCGGCAATCAGCCCGCCACCGCCCACCGGGACGAAAATCGCATCCAGCGGCGCCGGGTGCTGGCGCAGAATTTCCATCGCCACGGTGCCCTGCCCGGCAATGGTGTGCGGGTCATCGTAGGGATGGACGTAGACGTAGCCTTTTTGCTCAACCAGTTGCAGCGAGTAGGCCAGGGCTTCCGGGAAAGAATCGCCGTGCAGCACCACAATGCCGCCACGGGAACGCACGCCTTCGACCTTGATCTCAGGAGTGGTTTTTGGCATGACGATAGTGGCTTTGACACCCAGTACCTTGGCCGCCAGGGCCAGGCCCTGAGCGTGGTTGCCAGCAGAGGCCGTGACCACACCGCAAGCGCGCTCGGCGTCGCTCAAGTGCATCAGCTTGTTGTAAGCGCCACGAATCTTGAACGAATACACCGGCTGCAAATCTTCACGCTTGAGCCAAATCTGGTTGCCCAACCGCTCGGTCAGCTGGTTGGCCAGCTGCAACGGGGTTTCTACGGCAACGTCATAAACACGCGAGTTTAGGATCTTCTTAACGTACTGTTCGAGCATCGGAAAGCTTCACTGGGCGGGTTGGCAGGGACCAAGGAGTCTACCCCAGCGTTTACGCGGGCGACCATACGAATCCAAAGGTTTTACATGCTTGGGTTATACTTGCGCCCTTCTGTTTGTTTAACCTTCCCGCCCCGGAGCCCGCATGACCCAGGATCAACTCAAACAGGCCGTAGCCCAGGCTGCAGTCGACTTCATCCTTCCAAAACTGGATGACAAGAGCATCGTCGGGGTCGGCACCGGCTCCACGGCCAACTGCTTCATCGACGCCCTGGCCCAGCACAAGGGCGCATTCGACGGCGCCGTGGCCAGCTCGGAAGCCACCGCTGCCCGCCTCAAGGGCCACGGCATTCCGGTGTATGAGCTGAACACAGTCAGCGACCTGGAGTTCTACGTTGATGGCGCCGATGAAAGCGACGAAAACCTGAACCTGATCAAAGGCGGTGGCGCAGCCCTGACCCGCGAGAAGATCGTGGCGGCCGTGGCCAAGACCTTTATCTGCATCGCCGACGCCAGCAAACTGGTTCCGGTACTGGGGGCGTTCCCGCTGCCGGTTGAAGTGATCCCGATGGCCCGCAGCCACGTGGCCCGCGAACTGGTCAAGCTGGGTGGCGATCCGGTCTACCGCGAAGGCGTGGTGACGGACAACGGCAATATCATCATCGACGTGTTCAACATGCAGATCATCAACCCGGTTGAGCTGGAGCGTCAGATCAACGCCATTGTTGGCGTCGTGACCAACGGCCTGTTCGCCGCCCGCCCGGCTGACCTGCTGTTGCTGGGTACGCCTGAAGGCGTCAAAACCCTGAGCAAGTAACTGCAAAACTTGTAGCCGCTGCCGCAGGCTGCGATAAGGACCGCAGGGCCTTCGCTTTTAAGCAGGGTCGCTGCGTCGCAGTGGCGCACCAAACCCATCGCAGCCTGCGGCAGCGACTACAAATCAGGTTTTTTTGAACACGTAAAACAAATTCGGCTCACTCACCACGTACACCGTCCCGTCTTCGTCCATGGCCACACCTTCTGCCTGCGGTACTGATTTCTTCAGGCCATGACGGCCCTTTTTCAGCGACAACACACTGATCGGGCGCCCCTCCAGGTCCAGCTCCAGCAACAACCTGGACTCATCCGACAGCGCCAGCAAGTGCCCGGTGCGTTCGTCAAACTGCAAGCTCGACAAATCCCGCACAAACAATCGCGCATCACGTCGCGGGTTGGTCACCACATGGGTGGCGTAAGGTTGCTGCGCATTGGCCTGAGGAAAGCCGCGCACCTCATAAATCAACATCGGGTCGCGCTCCTTTGCCACAAACAGGCGCTTGCCCACAGAGTCATAGGCCAGGCCTTCAAAGCCCTTGTTGCCCAACCGGTTGATCCCCAGCGTCAATTGCTCCGCATCTTTGGCATCCAGCACCTGGGTGCTGTCATCGATCCTTACCTTGATCAGCCGCTGTTGACGCTCATCGGTGATGACGTAAGTGTTCTCGCCAATAAACTCAACGGCCTCGGCGTCGCCAAACCCGACCAGCGCGATGCGCCGCAAGAGACGACCATCGAGGGACAGCTCGACCAGCTCGGCTTTTTTATTGGTGACGGTGAACAGGCTTTTGCGCAGCGGATCGTAGGTCAGGGCCGACACATCGTCCTCAAGTCCCTCGATCACCTTGCCTTGCAGCACGGCGCGGTACTCGCCCAGATTGATCGCAGCCGGATCGGCGGGTTGCCACAGCTGGCTGGCCTGAAACCAGGCTCGTTCAAAGATTCGAAAGTGTTGCGCGGCGAATCCGGCGGCCACAAGAGCCACGAGTATTACACCCAGAACAAGAGCAAAAGGACGGCTGACACGGCGCATTGAGGTCGAACTCTAAAAAATCAGGCAGGAGAAATACCACCACTGCCTGAACTCAACCTTAACCCTCAATACACAACGTGTCTGGCGCGCAAGACGGCTGGTTACCTGGCCTTTTTCTCGAAACGATAAAACAGGTTCGGCTCGCTCACCATGTAGAGCGTACCGTGCTCATCGATCGCGACCCCTTCGGCCCGGGGAATGGTGTTCTTGAGACCGTTGAAACCGCCAAGCAAGGTCATGAAACTGACTTGCTCGCCCAGCTCATCAAGTTCAAGGAGCATGTGCGAATCAGCCGACAGCACCAGTGTGTGCCCCGTGCGCGGGTCAATGCTCAGGGCAGACAGATTGCGCAGATCCAGTTCATCGCTGGGTACTTTTTGCTTGCTGCCGGTGAGTACCTGGCCGCCATCGCTTCTCCATACAAACAACTGCGGTGGACGCTCCTCACCCAGCAACAGCTGCTGGCGGCGTGGATCCCAGGCAATGGCTTCAAACGCCTTGTTCTGGTTTTTCGACGGGCCCAGGTCGTACTTGGGGAAGTCGGCAATGTTCAAGGTTTTGGTGTCGGCATCGATATTAACGATGCTCAGCATATGCTCACGCTCGTCAACAATGGCCAGCAGACCGTTTTCCATCACCGTCAGGCCTTCGGGGTTGCTCCAGCCCACCAGCGGAATTTTACGCAGCACATCGCCATCAAGGGTCAGTTCCACCAGGAACGGATTCTTGCCCATCACCGAAAACAGCGTTTTGCTCAGCGGGTTATAAGCCAGATCTGATGCTTCGTCCTTTTCCATCCCCGGCAGCACCTTGGCATCAATCACCGCCGTGTAGTCAGGCAGCCACACACTTTCGTTCTGCTCAGACGGGCTTTCAAACCGCTCCAGCACCCACAATGCACCGCGGTCATCCCAATGCATGATCGACGCCAATCCATAGAGCAATGCGCCAAGCAGCAATAACCAGTAATACCAGCGCATGCGCAAGCGAGAGGACTTGGGGAGAGGCGGAATCAACTGAGGGTCTGTTGCCATTTGAGTGGGCTTCCATGAGATTTGGCTGATGCTGGACATCACAAAGCGGGCAAACCGACTGCCTCGCGCGCAATGATTATGCAAAAGGCGTGTGAAATTAATAGTAAAAATGCCAAAAAACTTGATGGCACTGGTCCTTGCTGATTGAACGAGTGCCATTTATCGACAGCGCGGGTCACTTCACAGCTATAAAAATAGACGCCCTCCATTCTCGGACCTGACTCTCTATAACTTTTAGTACCACACAGACACTAATACCGAACAACTAGCACTTGCCTTTCATTACCTGCACGCTCTACCAGTAGGAGATTTCCGAATAACCCAAAGACATTCAAACGCACTCCATTCTCCCTTGACACTCATACTCCCAGGCTCTTATCTAATAAAACAACCGGCTCGGCTGACTTACTGAAGTAGTTATATATCGATCGCCTACTGTGCAGCTAACACCAGCCCACCACTCCACATTCATCACAGGCCCTGCACCACACGGCACCAGGCCCGGAACTCGCCTGTGCGACGCCTGTCGCCCACTGACCAGCCAGAAAGGAATCTTTTATATATGCCCTTTACCTCATGCATAAACAAACTTGCGCCTCCTGCACTTTCCAACCCTGAAAAAAACACGATCTGCGCACGGGCCGCCGAACATTTGCTTATCACAATAACGCCTTATAAAAACATGGAGGAAGGGGACCTCATCGAGTTGTTTTGGGACAGCTGTTATGTAACCTCGCAGAAAATTCTAAACACTGACATTGGCCATCCTGTGCTGTTAAGAGTGCCTGAAAGTTTCATTCAAAGTGGCTCGGCACGTCTTTATTACCGTGTGATGCATATCGGCAGTACCCCTGCTCTTTCTGCCCAGCTCAAGGTATTTGTCAAACTTGACTGCCCGGGCGGGGAAGCCGTCGGCGATGAAAATCAGGGCCTCGCCCCACTCATCATTCCCAAGCCTATCCAGCGTTACGGGGTTAACTCCAGCCAGATGAGACGCGGCGTACCCGTGACCATCGAGCCCTACCGCAACATGGCCTGCGAAGACGCGATCACCCTGCTGTGGGGCGACGTACGCCTGGACCTGCCCAAACTGCGCCAGGTGGATATCGACAAGCCTGTGGGCGTGTTCGTCCCCCCACACATCATTCAGGAAGGCGGCGAAGACTCCAAACTGGAAGTCACCTACTGCGTGATCGACCGTGCAGGCAACAATTCGCGCTGGGCGCCCGCACGAATACTCAAGGTAGGCGCTGCAAAACGCTATCTAAAGCCCACACCAGGGGAGGCACTGCACGCGGCAGAGACACACCCCGACTGGCGCAGCTAGGGCCGGGGACGCAATGGAATCATCTATTCATATTCCTAAAAGTTAGTTCTTTTAATTTTTATACTCGATTAGGGTATATAGACCGGACCACCGGACTCTCTGCTTTTATCCGCGCCGCTCAAGCGGCGCTCCCATGAAACGTGAGGTAGGTATGGTCCGTAAAACAATCACCCTTGTGCATAACGCCAGGGCATTGAGTGCAGCCAAGGAGCGGTACTAATGTCCAATCTGGCCAATGCACACCTGCAAAGCGACCAGGATGTCGCGCCTCTGTTGCTGGCAGCGCAAGTTCTGCGCACCGACAACGAAGCCCTTGAAGCCGCCCGAGCGCTGGCTGCCAGCGCACGGGAACACGCGGGCAAACGCGACCAGCAACGCAAGCTGCCGTGGTCGCATATAGAAGCCTTTACCCGTAGTGGCCTGGGAAGTATCTCCATTGGCCGCGAGTTTGGCGGGCCCAAGGTGTCATTCGTGACCTTGGCCGAAGTGTTCGCGATTATCTCGGCTGCCGATCCGGCGCTGGGGCAGATCCCGCAGAATCAGGTCGGCATTCTCAGCCTGATCGCTGCCACGGCCACCCAGGCGCAAAAAGAACAACTGTTCGCCAGCGTGCTGCAAGGCTGGCGCATCGGCAATGCAGGTCCGGAACGCGGCAGCAAAAACACCCTCGACCTGAAGGCCCGGATCACCGCCGATGGGGACGATTTCGTCATCAACGGACAGAAGTTTTATTCCACCGGGGCCCTGTTCGCCCACTGGATTGCGGTTAAGGCAATCAACGATCACGGCAAGCCGGTCATGGCCTTTGTACGTCGCGGCACACCGGGCTTGCGCGTTGTCGATGACTGGTCCGGATTTGGTCAGCGCACCACCGCCAGCGGCACCGTACTGCTCAACAATGTTCGAGTTGAAGCCGAACTGGTGGTCGACAGTTCGCGCCTCAACGATGCGCCCAATATTCAAGGCGCTGTGTCGCAGTTGATCCAGGCGGCCATCGATCTGGGCATTGCCCGGGGCGCCATCGCCGACACCATCAGTTTTGTGCGCGAACGCTCACGCCCGTGGATCGACGCCAAGGTCGAACGCAACAGCGATGACCCTTACGTGATCGCCGACATCGGCAAGCTGCACATTGAGTTGCACGCCGCCGAGGCCCTGCTGCGCAAAGCCGGTCGCGTGCTGGACGAAGTCAGCGCCGCTGCGATTGACGCTCACGCCGCTGCCCGCGCATCCATTGCCGTGGCCGAGGCCAAAGTGTTGACCACCGAGCTGTCGTTGCTGGCCAGCGAAAAGCTCTTCGAACTCGCCGGCAGCCGCGCCACCCTTGCCGAATTCAACCTCGACCGCCACTGGCGCAACGCCCGGGTGCATACCCTGCACGACCCGGTGCGCTGGAAGTACCACGCCATTGGCGCTTACCGCCTCAACGGCACCTTGCCTGCCCGGCATTCCTGGATCTGACCCTGGAGACACCCATGTCACTGATATCCAAACAGGTCCCGGTTATCCACAGCGATGCCGAGGCCCTGAGCGTAGCCCGTGAGCTGGCGGCGCATTTCAAACGCGACAGCGCACTGCGCGATCGTGAGCGACGCCTGCCTTTTGATGAGCTGGAACTGTTTTCCCACACCGGCCTGTGGGGCATCACCGTGCCCAAGGCCTACGGCGGTGCCGGTGTGTCCAATGTCACCCTGGCCCAGGTTGTCGCGTTGATCGCTGCGGCCGATGCCTCGCTGGGGCAAATCCCGCAGAATCACTTTTATGCCCTTGAAGTTCTTCGGGTCAATGGCACTCACGAGCAAAAGCAGCGGCTGTATGCCGAAGTGCTGGCCGGGCAACGCTTCGGCAATGCCCTGGCCGAAATCGGCACCAAGACTGCACACGATCGCACCACCCACCTGGCCAAGGCCGAACACGGCTATCGCATCACCGGCCGCAAGTTCTACGCCACCGGCGCACTGTATGCGCAGCGGATTCCTACCTCGGTGGTGGACGATAACGGTATCCAGCACCTGGCATTTGTCCACCGCGACAGCGACGGCCTGAGCGTGATCGACGACTGGAGCGGCTTTGGCCAGCGCACCACGGGCAGCGGCTCGGTGGTATTCGACAACGTATCGGTCGCCACCCAGGACGTGATCCCGTTTCAAAGCGCCTTCGAGCGTCCGACCCCGGTTGGCCCGCTGGCGCAGATTCTGCACGCGGCCATCGACACCGGTATTGCCCGCGCCGCCTTTGAAGACGCCCTGAATTTTGTGCGTACCAAAACCCGGCCCTGGATCGACGCCACCACCGATATCGCCAGCGAAGACCCCCTGACCCTGAAAAGCTTCGGCCACTTGAGTGTGCGCCTGCATGCTGCCGAGGCCCTGCTGGAGCGGGCCGGGGAATTCCTCGACAGCGCCCAGACCGACACCAGCGCCAGCACCGTGGCAGCCGCCTCGATAGCCATCGCTGAGGCGCGAGCCCTGAGCACTGAAATTTCCCTGGCCGCGGGCAGCACTCTGTTCGAGCTGGCGGGCAGCCAGGCCACCCTGGCCGAGCACGGTCTCGACCGCCACTGGCGCAATGCCCGGGTCCATACGCTGCATGACCCGGTGCGCTGGAAGTACCACGCCGTGGGCAACTACTACCTCAACGATGCCAACCCGCCACTGCGGGGGACCATTTGATGAGTAAAAAAAAGATCCTGATCAATGCCTTCAACATGAACTGCATTGGCCATATCAATCACGGGCTGTGGACGCACCCACGGGACAACTCGACCACCTTCAACACCCTGGAGTACTGGACAGAGCTGGCTCAGCTATTGGAACGAGGACTGTTTGACGGGCTGTTCATCGCTGACATCGTGGGCGTGTACGACGTTTATCAACAGTCGGTTGATGTCCCCCTCAAAGAGGCGATCCAGTTGCCGGTTAACGACCCGCTGCTGCTGGTTTCGGCGATGGCTGCCGTCACCAAAAACCTCGGCTTTGGCCTGACCGCCAACCTGACCTACGAAACCCCGTATTTATTCGCGCGCCGCATGTCGACTCTGGATCACCTGACCCGCGGCCGCGTCGGCTGGAATATTGTCACTGGCTACCTCGACAGCGCTGCCAAGGCCATGGGCCTGACCGAGCAAGTCGAGCACGACCGTCGCTACGATCAGGCCGATGAGTACCTGCAAGTGCTTTACAAGCTCTGGGAGGGCAGCTGGGAAAACGACGCCGTGATCAATGACCCGGTGCAGCGCATCTACGCCCGGCCCGACAAGGTTCACAAGGTCAAACACGACGGTGAGTTCTATCAGGTGGAGGGGTATCACCTCTGCGAGCCGTCGCCCCAGCGCACCCCGGTCCTGTTTCAGGCGGGCAGCTCGGATCGCGGGCTGGTATTTGCCGGGCGCCATGCCGAGTGCGTGTTTATCAGTGGCCAGACCAAGGCCGCCACCAAAGCCCAGGTCGACAAGGTTCGCGCCAGCGCCGTGGCGGCGGGCCGCAACCCTGACGACATCAAATTGTTCATGGGCCTCAACGTGATCGTTGCACCGACCGAGGCACAGGCGCAGGCAAAGCGTGACGAGTACTTGCGCTATGCCAGCGCCGAAGCGGGAGTGGCGCACTTTTCCAGCTCCACGGGCATCGACTTTGCCGACTATGAACTGGACGAGCCGATCCAGTACGTGAAGAGCAACGCGATCCAGTCGGCGACCAAAGTGCTGCAAAACAATGACTGGACCCGGCGCAAGTTGCTCGAACAGCACGCGCTGGGCGGGCGCTACATCACCCTGGTGGGTTCGCCGGAACACGTGGCTGATGAACTGGAGTCGTGGATCGCAGAAACCGGCCTCGATGGCTTCAACCTGACCCGCATCGTCACCCCTGAAAGCTACGTCGATTTTATCGACCTGGTGGTCCCCGAACTGCAACGCAGGGGCTCCTATAAAACCGCTTATGACACCGGCAGCCTGCGGCAAAAGCTGTTTGTCGACGGGGATGCGCACTTGCCACAACGCCATACCGGCGCGGCTTACAGATATCAAGACCTGTAGTCGCTGCCGCAGGCTGCGATCAGGCCTGCGGGGATTTCGAGAAAACGGGTTGCGGAGCAACCCTTCGCAGCCTTCGGCAGCGACTACAGGGTTCGAATTCCGACTATTTGACTGAGAAAACACCATGAACAAAAAACACGCACTGGTTCTGGCCCTCGGGCTGTTTAGCGGCCTCATCCACGCAGCCGACAAGCCCCTCAAGGTCGGCACCACCGCCGCTTTCGCCATCCCGCTGGAAACCGCAGTGGCCGAGGCCGACAAGCAAGGGCTCAAGGTCGAACTGGTGGAGTTCACCGACTGGATCGCACCTAACGTCAGCCTGGCCAGTGGCGATATCGACGTGAACTACTTCCAGCACATCCCCTTTCTGGAAAACACCAAGGCCGCTGCCGGGTTTGACCTGACGCCTTACGCCAAAGGCATCATCAACAACGTGGGCCTGTATTCGAAAAAATACAAAAGCCTCAACGCCTTGCCTGAAGGCGCCACTGTCGCCATCGCCAACGACCCGATCAACAGCGGGCGCGGCCTGCAACTGCTGGCCAAGGCCGGGTTGATTACCCTCAAGCCCGGCGTCGGCTACAAGGCCACCGAAGAAGACATCATCGCCAACCCGAAGAAGATCAAAATCCTGCAGGTTGAAGCCGTGCAACTGGTGCGTGCCTACGACGATGCCGATCTGGTTCAGGGCTACCCTGCCTACATCCGCCTGGCCAAGACCTTTGATGCCGAGTCGGCGTTGCTGTTCGACGGCATCGATCACCCCGAGTACGTGATTCAGTTCGTGATCCAGCCTAAAAACAAGGACGACCCGCGCCTGGCCAAGTTCATCGACATTTATCAGCACTCCCCCGTGGTCAAGGCCCAACTGGATAAGACCTACGGCAACCTGTACCAACCCGGCTGGGGAGGCTGATCATGAGCGTGGCCATTGCTCGCGAGCGGCTCGATCAGCCGCAGCCCAGCGCGAACCACACCGAACTGCACCCCGAGCTGAGCCACGCCCATGTGCGTTTTATCGGTATCGGCAAAACCTATGAGGGCCGCCAGGGCCCGGTGGATGCCCTCAAAGGCATCGACCTGGCGATTCAACGAGGGGAAATTTTCGGCATTATTGGCCGCAGCGGCGCGGGCAAGTCGTCGCTGATTCGTACCATCAACCGCCTCGAACACCCCAGCAGCGGACGCGTGCTGATTGACCAGGTGGATATCGCCGGTTTTGACGAAGACATACTGGTCGCGCTGCGGCGCAAGATCGGCATGATTTTCCAGCACTTCAACCTGATGTCGGCCAAGACCGTGTGGCAGAACGTCGAACTGCCGCTCAAGGTGGCGGGGGTTCCCAAGCTGCAACGCGAGCAGAAAGTCCGCGAACTGCTGGAGCTGGTCGGCCTGCAAGGCAAGCACACGGCCTACCCGGCGCAGCTCTCGGGCGGGCAGAAACAGCGGGTCGGCATTGCCCGGGCGCTGGTTCACGACCCGGCGATTCTGCTCTGCGACGAAGCCACCTCGGCGCTGGACCCCGAAACCACGCAGTCGATTCTGGGCTTGCTGCGCGAAATCAATCAGCGCCTGGGCCTGACCATCATCCTCATCACCCATGAAATGGCTGTGATTCGGGATATTTGCCACCGCGTAGTGGTGCTTGAGCAAGGCCGGGTGGTGGAGCAAGGACCGGTGTGGCAAGTGTTTGGCGACCCGCAGCACGATGTCAGCAAAACCCTGCTCGCGCCGCTGCAAGACACCCTGCCCGAAGCCCTGCAAAAGCGTATTTGCGCGCAACCGCTGTCTTCGCAATCCAGCGTGATCCTGCGTCTGCGTTTCACCGGCAACCAGGCGCAAGAGCCGGATCTTGGCGCGTTGTTCAGCGCCCTGGGTGGGCAGGTGCGACTGCTGCACGGCGGTGTCGAGCACATCCAGGGCCATGCCCTGGGCCAACTGCTGCTCAGCGTGACCAGCACGTCCCTGGGCGTGGACGAACTGCGCAAGCGCGCCGGTCAATGGGCACAACAGGTCGAGGTGGTGGGTTATGGGATTTGATCGTTTATGGCAGGGGGTGATCGACACCTTCTTGATGGTCGGTGTGTCTTCGCTGATCGCGCTGATCCTGGGTATTCCGCTGGCGGTGATTCTGGTCACCAGCGGCAAGGGTGGCATTTATGAAGCCCCGGCGCTGAACAAGGCATTGGGGGCGTTCGTGAATCTGTTTCGCTCAATTCCCTTTCTGATTTTGATGGTGGCGCTGATCCCGTTTACCCGCCTGATTGTAGGCACTACCTACGGGGTCTGGGCTGCAGTCGTACCACTGACCATCGCGGCTACACCGTTTTTTGCCCGGATTGCCGAAGTCAGCCTGCGCGAAGTTGATCACGGATTAATCGAAGCCGCCCAGGCGATGGGCTGCAAGCGTCATCACATCATCTGGCATGTGCTGTTGCCCGAAGCCTTACCCGGTATCGTCGGCGGTTTTACCATCACCCTGGTGACCATGATCAACTCTTCGGCAATGGCTGGCGCGATCGGTGCAGGCGGGTTGGGTGACATTGCATACCGCTACGGCTATCAGCGCTTCGACTCGCAAGTGATGTTGACCGTGATCGTATTGCTGGTGATTTTAGTGGCCGTGATTCAGCTCGGCGGCGACCGCCTGGCCCTGGCACTGAACAAACGCTGAGGTATAGTCGGCGGCCTGACTGACGCCGACTGAGCCTGCGATGACCCTCGATCCAAAGACCCTCGAACAGATTGCTGCCATCACACTTGGCCACTATCAACAGAGTGCCGAAGGCTTCCGTGAAGGCACCCGCGACCACGACGTGAGCCAGAACATCAACGCTCTGCTGCGGCATATCCAGGGCTGTTCGCCGTTTTCGATTCTGGATTTTGGCTGTGGTCCGGGTCGCGACCTGCAAACCTTCACCCGGCTGGGTCATGTCGCGGTCGGGCTGGACGGCACCGAGCGTTTCACTCAAATGGCCCGCGAGGACAGCGGCTGCGAAGTGTGGCACCAGGACTTTCTCAAGCTTGATTTGCCCGCTGAGCGCTTCGACGGCATTTTTGCCAACGCCTCGTTGTTCCATGTGCCGACCCAGGAACTGGGCCAGGTACTGGGCAAGCTGCACGCTACCTTGAAACCCGGGGGCGTACTGCTCAGTTCCAACCCTCGCGGCGACAACCGTGAAGGCTGGAACGGTGAACGTTATGGCGCTTATCACGATCTGGAGAACTGGCGTGCGATGCTGATGGCAGCCGGTTTTGCCGAACTTGAACACTACTATCGCCCGGCGGGCTTGCCCCGTGACCAGCAGCCGTGGCTGGTGAGTGTGTGGCGCAAGCCCGCTGCACAAGCCCTGTAGTCGCTGTAAACGGTGTGCTCTTAGCCAAAGAACCAGTAGCACACCAAAATAGCGGCCACGACACCCGCCAGTTCAGCCAGCAAGGCGCAGCTCACCGCATGCCGGGCTCGCTGGATACCCACGGCACCGAAGTACACCGCCAGTACATAGAAGGTGGTTTCAGTACTGCCCTGCACCGTGGCCGCCACCAGCGCCGGGAAGCTGTCCACACCCTGGGTCTGCATGGTTTCGATCAGCAACGCCCGTGCAGCACTGCCCGAGAAAGGCTTGACCATCGCCGTGGGCAAAGCGTCGACAAAACGGGTGTCCCAACCCAACCACTCGACCACATGACGAATGCCGTCCAGGCCAAAGTCCAGGGCCCCGGATGCCCGCAACACCCCCACTGCACACAGCATCGCCACCAGATATGGCAGCAGGTTTTTTGCCACGTCGAAGCCTTCCTTGGCCCCTTCAACGAACGCTTCGTAAACCTTGACCTTGCGCAAGGCACCAATCACCAGAAACAACATGATCAGCCCAAACAGGGTGAGGTTGCCCAGGATTGAGGACAGGCTGGCCAGCGCCGTGGCCGACAGGGTCGCCAGCAGCGCCATGAAGCCGCCCAGGATCAACGCGCCAGGCACCAGGTACGCCAGCACCACCGGGTCCCACAGGCGCAGGCGCTGCACCACGGCCACCGATAGCAGCCCGACCAGGGTTGAGGCACTGGTCGCCAGCAGGATCGGCAGGAACACCAGCGTCGGGTCAGGAGCCCCTTGCTGGGCGCGATACATAAAGATGGTGACCGGCAACAGGGTCAGGGACGAGGCGTTGAGCACCAGAAACAGGATTTGCGCATTGCTGGCACTGGTCGGGCTCGGGTTGAGTTCTTGCAGGGCGCGCATGGCTTTGAGGCCGATGGGAGTGGCAGCGTTGTCCAGCCCCAGGCCGTTGGCGGCAAAGTTAAGGGTGATAAAGCCCAGCGCCGGGTGGCCGGGCGGGACTTCCGGCATCAGGCGCTTGAACAGCGGCCCCAGCGCCCTGCCCAGCCAGTCGACGATCCCGGCCTTTTCGGCAATACGCAAAAAGCCCAGCCATAACGTCAGTGTGCCGAAGAGCAAAATCATCACTTCGACCGACAACTTGGCCATGGCGAAGATGCTTTCCACGATCGCGGAGAAGATCCCCGCATTGCCCCCCACCAGCCATTGGGCGAGCGCCGACACCGTAGCGACGACGAAAAAGCTGAGCCATAGGCCGTTGAGCATCAAGAAAACTCCTGGAAGATGGTGCGAATGATAGCGGCCTACCCCCAGAAACAACAAACCCCGGCCTGGGCCGGGGTTTGTGGGAGTTGCACTACCAGGCGAGGTTACTCACCTTTTGGCAGGGCTTCCTTGCTGCGCCAGTGCGGCAGCGAGTTCCAGTAGCGCTCGCCCTTGGCGTCGTCGTACATGCCTTCCCAACGGGAAATTACCAGTACCGCCAGGGCGTTACCGATCACGTTCAGGGCCGTACGGGCCATGTCCATCACACGGTCAACACCGGCGATAAAGGCCAGACCTTCCAGCGGGATACCCACGCTGCCCAGCGTGGCCAGCAGCACCACGAAGGACACGCCCGGCACACCGGCGATGCCTTTGGAGGTGACCATCAGGGTCAATACCAGCAGCAGTTGCTGGCTGAGCGACAGGTCGATGCCATACAACTGAGCGATAAAGATTGCCGCGATGCTCTGGTACAGGGTCGAACCGTCAAGGTTGAACGAGTAGCCGGTCGGTACCACAAAGCTGCAAATCGCTTTCGGTGCGCCGTAGGCTTCCATCTTCTCGATCACGCGCGGCAGCACGGTTTCGGAGCTGGCGGTGGAGTAAGCCAGTACCAGTTCGTCTTTGAAGATGCGCATCAGCTTGATCACGGAGAAGCCGAACAGCTTGGCGATCAGGCCCAGTACCGCAAAGGCGAAGAACAGGATGGCCGCGTAAACCAGCACCACCAGCTTGGCCAGTGGCACCAGGGAGGCGAAGCCGAAGTTGGCGACGGTCACGGCGATCAGGGCAAACACACCGATTGGCGCGTAGTTCATGATCATGTGAGTGACTTTGAACATCGACTCGGACACGCCCTGGAAGGTTTTCACCAGCGGGTCGCGCAGCTCGGCGTTCAGGCTCGACAAACCGAGACCGAAGAGCACCGAGAAGAAGATGATCGGCAGCATCTCACCGCGAGCCATGGCCGCGAAGATGTTGGATGGGATCAGGTTGAGGATGGTCTCGATGAACGCATGTTCATGGGTGACCTCAGCCGCCGTGGCCGCATACTTCGAAATATCGACTGTGCCCAGGGTGCTCATGTCGATCCCGGCACCTGGCTGGAACACGTTGGCCAGCACCAGGCCGACCAAAATCGCGATGGTGGTGACCACCTCGAAGTAAATGATGGTTTTAAAACCGATACGACCGAGTTTCTTCGCATCTCCCACGCCTGCAATCCCGACAACCAGTGAAGAAATCACGATTGGGATTACGATCATCTTGATCAGACGGATAAAGATATCGCCGGCAGGTTGCAGAACGTTACTGATCCACCAGGCCTTTTCAGCACTGAAATGGTTGAGCAGCGCGCCGATTGCAATCCCGAGGACCAGACCAATCAGGATCTGCCAGGCGAGGCTAAGTTTTGCCTTCTTCATGTCATTACCCTTACTTCAAGTGGACTCGGGCAGAGGCTCAGAATAGAGCGCTCGAAAGCGCAAAAATCAGAAACCGCCACCCCCGTAGAAGGTCGCCCAAACCGAGCCAGAAAGGCTCTTTGGCAGGCGAAAAAAGGCGCAACTATTCCCATGCATGAGGTGGCCGTCTAATGCCGTAAACGCCTACCCTATGCCGAATCGGCATGGGTTTTGTCCGACAAGACCTCAAATCGCCCCCCCTGCGATTCCACAGAATAGACGACATAAGCGCCGTAGACCGGCTGTTTCAAGGTCTTTTTAGCCAAGAAGGGAGTGGCATAAAGCCGCATATATCCAAGAAATATCCGACAACACAAATCAGATATAAGTCCGGGCTATTTTTCTGTTTGTCGATATACGGTCGACGTTTCGAAGCACCGTTCAGGCCACATTTGTTTTCAAAAAAATGAACCCTGATAAGGCATTACGTATACCGGATGATTTTCTTCAGGCACAAAAAAACCAAGGCAAAACCTTGGCATCATTAAAGCCTGTAACCGGTTTCATACCCCTCGGTCGCCGCCTGTTATTAACAGGACAGCGACCACTTCCTTAAAGGATGGGGCGAACATGCCTAGCCTCGACCGCGACGACCAAAGATGAAGGACACCACAAACATGACCAGGAACACGACAAAGAGGATCTTGGCGATGCCGGTCGCGGTGCCCGCAATACCACCGAAGCCCAAAACTGCAGCGATGATGGCGATAATCAGGAAGGTAATTGCCCAACTCAACATGGTGATTCTCCTTATTACTGTGCGAAACAGGATGATGCCGCTTGTATAGCTCGATGCCCGATCAGGGCCTCAAGGTTGTGAACACTCAAAACACCCAACGTTCCGGTGCAGGTTGAGTGTTGGCTATTTGTGTCTCGTCCGAAGCCGCCAGTTCGTAACGGCCAGCGGAGTCAGTCACAGATCCGTAAGCCTTGAAATGCTGCTGTGGGGCGGCAGAGTGCAGAACGGTCGCAACGGGCTGCGGCGCGGCTTCCAATCGGCTCCACTGTTGACCACCGATCAATGTCACCGACAAGGCAAGGCTGGCAAACAAACCCTGCTGTAGATGCAATGACGAAACACGCATGTTGGAGAATTGTTGACGATTCATGTTCAAACTCCTGCCACCCGGTGGTCAATGTGTGGATAAGTCGCAAGCCGCGACGCTCTATACAAAGGTAATTGCAGGTGCCATGCCAGTTTTCGAATCGATATAAAACATATATAAATCAAATACTTAGTTGTTTTAAAAGGCCGCTTTTACGCGCATCCTGCACGATAGCCCCAATGCCCGTCGTGCGTTATGCACGATCCCGCTGCCACGCAAACCCCGCAGCCTCGCTCCGCGAGTCAGATGCTACGAGGGTAAATTCCCACGATCGATCAAGACCTGATATTCAGCCTATTCAGCTTTAAAATCAGTCAGTTACTCCGGGCAACAGACTGCCTTCAGTGCTAGCCTCGGAATGAATCCTGAAAAATCATGCAACTTGCCCGATTATTCCGACACTAACCAAGATCACTCATAAAGGAACGCAGGACATGGAATCAGCCAAAGAGCACCAGGGCCGCATTCTGCTGGTCGATGATGAATCTGCCATCCTGCGCACATTCCGCTATTGCCTCGAAGACGAGGGTTACACCGTTGCCACCGCCAACAGCGCGGCACAGGCAGACTCGCTCCTGCAACGTCAGGTGTTCGATCTGTGTTTCCTCGATTTGCGCCTGGGCGAAGACAACGGCCTGGATGTGTTGGCCCAGATGCGCATTCAAGCTCCATGGATGCGCGTGGTGATTGTCACCGCCCACTCGGCGGTCGACACCGCAGTGGATGCGATTCAGGCCGGTGCCGCGGACTATCTGGTCAAACCGTGCAGCCCTGACCAGTTGCGTCTGGCGACGGCCAAACAGTTGGAAGTGCGCCAGTTGTCCGCCCGTCTTGAAGCCCTGGAAGGTGAAGTGCGCAAGCCAAAGGACGGCCTGGACTCCCACAGCCCAGCCATGATGGCGGTACTGGAAACGGCACGTCAGGTCGCTGGCACTGATGCCAACATCTTGATTCTCGGTGAATCCGGCACTGGTAAGGGCGAGTTGGCACGGGCGATTCATGGCTGGAGCAAACGGGCCAAAAAATCGTGCGTGACTATTAACTGCCCGTCCCTAACGGCCGAGTTGATGGAAAGCGAGCTGTTCGGCCATACCCGCGGAGCGTTCACCGGTGCCAGTGAAAGCACACTGGGCCGGGTTAACCAGGCTGACGGCGGTACATTGTTCCTGGATGAGATCGGTGACTTCCCACTGACACTCCAGCCAAAACTACTGCGCTTTATTCAAGACAAGGAATACGAACGCGTGGGCGACCCCGTGACCCGCCGCGCCGATGTAAGGATTCTGGCCGCCACCAACCTCAACCTTGAAGACATGGTGCGTGATGGTCGCTTTCGTGAAGACCTGCTCTATCGCCTGAACGTAATCACCTTGCATCTGCCGCCGTTACGCGAGCGCAGTGAAGATATCCTGACCCTGGCCGATCGCTTTCTGGCCCGCTTCGTCAAGGAATACGCCCGACCTGCCCGGGGCTTCAGCCAGGAAGCCCGCCTGGCGCTGTCCAACTACCGCTGGCCGGGTAATATTCGAGAGTTGCGCAACGTGGTTGAGCGCGCCAGTATCATTTGTCCCCAGGAAGTGGTCGAAGTCAGCCACTTGGGCATGGCCGAACAGACCACACCCAATGCCCCGCGCATTGGTGCGGCATTAAGCCTGGACCAACTGGAAAAAGCCCATATCGGCGCCGTTCTGGCTACCAGCGAAACACTGGATCAGGCGGCAAAAACCTTGGGTATTGATGCCTCGACGCTGTATCGCAAACGTAAGCAGTACAACCTGTGAGCATCCGATGAGACTTGCGATCAAGCTGCGTACCCGTCTGTTCCTTAGCATCTCTGCACTGATCACAGTGGCGTTGCTCGGGCTTTTGCTTGGCGTTGTCAGCGTGATGCAGATGGCCAAGAGCCAGGAGGCTCTGATACGCAACAACTTCATCACTCTGGATCTGGGGCTCAAGCTGCGGCAGTCCCTGGGTGATCAATTGATCCTGATGCTGCGCAACAATCCAGACCCGCAGGCGCTGCAAGCCTCTAGCCAGGAGTATCTGACCCTGCTCGACGAGGGCATCGAGCATGAGCGCAAAAACGATCTGCACAGCGGCTTTGCTCAGGCACGCAAAGATTACGGCAGTTTTTTGGAAGCGTTCCATCAAGCCAATAGCGCGTCACTCAATCTGAGCACTGACAACGAACTTTCAAATCGCTTCAATCAGTTGCGCAATGGCCTGATCACCGAACACCGCCGAGCACTGGATACCATTTATGCCGCACAGGCCGCCGCCCGTGATCGCGCCATAATCATCGCTTCCCTGCTGGGCCTGGTCGGCCTTGCGGTGCTCATCATCGGCTTTGTTACCGCCCACGGCATTGCCAGGCGTTTTGGTGCCCCCATCGAGGCGCTGGCCAAAGCCGCCGACAATATTGGCAAAGGTAACTTTGAGGTGGTACTGCCGCTCTCTTCGGCCACTGAAATGAACCTGCTGACACGGCGCTTCGGCACGATGGCCGAAGCCTTGCGCCAACATCAGGCAACCAATATCGACGAGCTGCTGGCGGGCCAGCAACGGCTGCAGGCAGTGCTCGACAGTATTGATGACGGGTTGTTGATGATTGATCAGCAGGGTCGACTCGAGCATTTGAATCCGGTGGCACAGCGGCAACTGGGCTGGGACGAAAGCCGCCTGGGCCAGCCACTGGGCGAAGCGTTGCAACGCCCCGAACTCGACCAGCAACTGCAAACGGTGCTGCGAGGTGGCAGCCTTGAACGGTTACCGGAAGATTTGAGTGTCGACATCGAGGGCGAGAACCGTCTGCTGACCTATAGCCTGACCCCGGTCAGCCAACCCAAAGGTCCGATTCTTGGCGCGGTCATGGTGCTCCATGATGTCACCGAGCAACGCGCTTTTGAGCGTGTACGCAGCGAGTTCGTACTGCGGGCGTCCCATGAGCTGCGTACCCCCGTCACCGGCATGCACATGGCGTTCGGGTTGTTTCTGGAGCGCGCGCGCTTTGATCCGCAATCGCGCGAAACCGATTTGCTCAACACCGTAAACGAAGAAATGCAGCGCCTGATGCAGCTGATCAATGACCTGCTGAACTTCTCTCGTTATCAAAACGGCATGCAAAAGCTGACGCTGACCCCCTGTGACCTCGGCCAGATGCTCGAAGACGCACGCGCACGCTTCGCAGAACCCGCCACCGCGAGGAATATCGAGCTATTGGTCGAACTGCAACAGCCTCTGCCTGTGCTCAGTGCCGATCAAGTCCAGCTTGAACGTGTGCTGGATAATCTGCTGGACAACGCCTTGCGCCATACCCCCAGTGGTGGCCAGATCAGACTTCAGGCCCGGCGCCATGGTGAGCGGGTAATCATCAGTATCGAAGACAATGGCGAAGGTATTGCCTATAGCCAGCAAGGCCGTATTTTTGAACCCTTTGTGCAGGTGGGTCGCAAAAAGGGCGGGGCCGGGCTTGGTTTGGCGCTGTGCAAAGAGATTGTGCAACTGCATGGCGGGCGCATCGGTGTGTACTCGCGTCCCGGCCAAGGCACGCAGTTTTACATGGCGCTACCGCTACTGTAGCCCTCACGGGTTATCAGTGCTTTTGCGTATTCAACACTTTCAAGATTGCCGCACTCTCAGCATCCGGCGTGCCATCAAATAATGCAGGCCTGAAGTGCATTTGAAACGCGGACAACACGTGGCGAGTCGCAACATCCAGCTCCCCGGTTTGCGGCGTTTCGTAGCCCAATAACGCCAGTTGCTGCTGAAACCAGGTAATGCTCGGCACATTGCTGGCATACAGGGCTTGCTCACGGGCGACGGCTTGAGCATTTGGCCAGATACCAAAGCCTGCCTCGGCCAGTCGCTTCCAGGGGAAAAGCGGCCCGGGGTCCAGCTTGCGCAATGGGGCTATGTCGCTGTGGCCAATGATGTTGCGAGGGTCGATCTTGTAGCGTGTCGAAATGTCTTTGAGCAGTGCAATAAGCGACTGGACCTGACCTTCGGTGTAGGGATACCAGACCCGCCCTTGCGGGGTGTCACGAAAACCCTTGTTGACGATTTCAATGCCGATGGAGCTGGAGTTTAACCATGTCCGGCCTTTCCATTGGCTTTCACCGGCATGCCAGGCGCGCTGGTTTTCGTCCACCAGCTTGTAGATCGTTGGCGGGGTATCACCTATCAGGTAATGGCTGCTGACAGGACCATGGGTCAACAGCTCCAGAGAGCGCTCCAGAGAGGTCGAGGTGTAATGAAGCACCACAAACTGCACGCGGCTGTCGTAGTTGACCGACGGATGGCGGGTGTCCATGGGAGGGCCACTGGCACACCCGGCCAGCAAAACGATGGACAAGATCAACGTTAAAAATTTCATGGGCAAAGACAACACAGCTGAAAATTAATGATCAAGCATACCTCACTGCCCGTGTCGCGCAGCTGTACCAGGGCAGCGAGTTGAAACGAGCCCCCTGCTCGCGCACGAGCAGGAGGAAAGCGGCTATTTACCGCACACCAGATAAAAGCTTGTCGATGAGTCGCCCGACGGCCCATCGAGCCCCAGCATCAGGCCGATCACATTGACCTCTTCACGGGTCGGTTTACCCGACAACTTTGCCATGCCATAAAGCGTGTGCTCATAACTTGATTTATCATCGGCCGACACCACACAAAACTTTGGCACTTTTTGGAAGCTGCCGGGCCTCAACTTCACTTTATAACTGGCTGCATAATCGGGCTGACTGGAATATTCAATACGGTCAATCCAATAAGGCGACTGCGTTGCCAGGGTTCCATCTTTGTTGATATACGCTGAATACAGAGAAGTTTTATCCGCCGCATTAACCGCAATAGCGCCCACCAGTAAAACAAGAGCGGACAACAAGGAAATTAACGTTTTCATATATTACCTTTTGAGTCGCGCAGGGCACCACACAGCCTGAACACGCAGGCATGGCGCTCTCAATAAACATCCGACCTATAAACAGATGACAGTGCTGCGGCCACCCTTAGAGCAACCTGAAACAGCCTGTTATTTCATATAAGTCGCTCACCCTTCGCACGTCAAGAATCAACAAACATCATTAAGCAATACTGTTTAAAAACCGATAAGTACTACTGGGCAGCTGGAAAGCTATTACGACTCCCAGCACGCTTTGCTTAGATACTTTCAATCGACAGTGTTTATTTAAAGGATGAAGTCAGTAGTTGATGGACACGGATCAACGCCATTACGCCCATTAGCCTTGACCCGATACAGCGCCTCATCTGCCCGCTTGATCACGTGCTCGCTGCGATCACCCGCCTTGAACGCCGACACACCGATGGAGGCCGTCAGAGTCACAGGCTCGCCCTTGAAATGGAACGGACACGCCTCGATGGCCGCCCGAAGCCTTTCGGCCCGCTGCAGGCCGTCAGCCAGTGTTGTACCGGGCATCAGCAGCACGAACTCTTCGCCACCAAAACGGGCAACAAAATCGCTGGGAAGCAGGTGTTTGCGCAACTGTGCGGCGATGATCTTGAGCACCTTGTCGCCAGCCAGGTGGCCATAGCCATCATTGATACGCTTGAAGTGATCGAGGTCGAGCATGGCAATCAGCAACGGGTTGCCATGAACTTGCCACTGCTCCACTTCAAATTGCAGGCGCTCACCCCATGCCGCCCTGTTAGGCAGGCCGGTCAGAGGGTCTATCAATGCTTTCTGGCGCTGCTCCTCAAGGTGTTCGCGGTAGTCCTGGGCCTGCTGCTCCATGTGGGTTATGCGCTCGGCCAACCCTTGCAGGTGGGCTGAAAGCTCCTGTTCACGGGCATTTCGCTGTTGCTGGTGCTGATCCATCGTGCCCAGCAACCCTTCCAGGCGGTTTTCCAGAAGGTGCTTGAGGCTGTTCAGGTCAACGGCGTCTTGCACGCTGTTTTGCAAACCATCAACGTGCTCAAGCAACCGGGAGTGCAGGTCGTCCGCGGCAGACCGTCCTTCGGCATGGCCTTCACTGGCCGCCTGAAGGTTGTTCTGGAACGACTCAAGGCGCCCGTTGAGTTGCTTGAGATACGCTTCAAACTCATGCTGGCCGCTATCGGTAATGGCTAGCATCAAGACTGCAAGATCATCGAGAATCGGCAGTAATTCGTACCAGTTCAGTCCCTTTTCGAGACGCTTGCGCATGGCTTCGGCCTGCGGCCGGTGATGTTCGGGCAGGGATAGATCGTTGAGCAGACCGAGCAGTGTGGATTCAATATGCACCGCCACCGAACTGTAAGACGGCTCGGGGCTTTCGGGCAGGGCATAGACGGCGTCAATCTCACCCTCAACCGACTCGGGACTGCCCGCCATTTCAAGGGTGGAAGGCTCAGGCGGCACGTGGAGGACATTATTTTCAGCGTCGACCTGCGCGACAACGGACTCAAGCGCACCGCCCGGCTCCGGCTCCGGCTCCGGCTCCGGCTCTTCAGGCTCACCAACAACCTGCGGCTCGGGTGCATGGGACGAAAAGAGCTCGGCGTCGGCCAAAGACTCCGTCTTGGGCTGCGGGGCGTTGATGTGTGGAGAGGCCACTTCAACTGCCAGCCGCGGCTTCACCTCTGGCGAAGAGGCTTCAAGTGGTTTGGCAACAACCGGGGGCGCCATGATACGTGCCGGCTGCACCTCGGGAACTGCCGGCGCAGGTTCAGGGGGCTCGCCCTGGGTTTTATCGGCGTCGTGCCCCCCGAACAGCCGCTGCAACAAGCCCGGTCTGGGCGGTTCTGCGCCATTGTCTTGCTGCGCCAGAGCCTGTCCCTGCAAGCGGCTTAGCTCGTCAAGCAACAGCGGTATTTCACGGGCATGGGCCACCCGGTTGTCGAGCTGCTTGGCAAATGCCTTGAGCGGTTTGCTGACTTCACGGGGCAACGGCAAAGCTTGCAGTTGTGTGACCAGGGTGTTGAGCGCTACACCGACTTGCTCAACCCGGGTTTCGCGACGCTGTTCAGAGTCGAGGACAGCCTTTTCCAGACGAGGCAGCAAGGCGGCCAGGGCAGCGTCCATCTCATTGGTGCGCACCACTTCGCGCATTTCCTTCATGCACTGATCGACGGTGCGATCAGTGCCTTCTGCCGCCAGGGTGCTGCGTACCAGTCCACGGCGCAGCAAGTCGAGGCGTGCATTCCAGCGACGCTCCAGCTTGTCTTGCTGCTCAACACTTTTAAGGTATTTCTCTTTCCAGCGCGCAGCTTCGTCACTCATGCCAGGGGCCCACTGTCTGTGGGTCGCAAGGCAATCTGTGAATCAACACCCACCGAGCCTGGCAAACGGATATCAACCGCCACAGGCAAGTGGTCTGAAATAGGCTGGTCCAGCACCTGCACCCGCTCAAGGGTCAGGCTGGGACTGAGCAGAATATGATCAAGACAGCGTTGTGGACGCCAACTGGGGAAAGTGGCCTCCATTTGCGGTGCCAGCAACCCCAGGTCGCGCAGAGGCGATGTATGCAGCAGGTCGTTGGCATGGGTATTCATGTCGCCCATCAACACTTGATGCTGATACCCGCCAATCAGCTCACGAATGTAAGCCAGCTGTCGGGTGCGGGTTTTTGTCCCCAGCGCCAGGTGCATGACCACGACCACCAATGCATCTGGGCCATCACCGAAACGCACCAGAATGGCGCCACGACCCGCAGGGCCGGGCAAGGGATGATCCTCAATTGCACTAGGACGCAGACGACTCAGCATCCCGTTACTGTGCTGGGCCAGGCGACCCAGATTGCGATTGAGTTGTTGATACCAGTAGGGGAATTCGCCCTGTTGGGCCAGGTACTTGACCTGATTGACGTAGCCGGAGCGGTGGCTGCCACCGTCCGCCTCTTGCAGGGCAACCAGATCGAAGTCGCCCAGCAAGTCGCCTATGCGCTCCAGATTACCGGCCCGCCCCTTGTGTGGCAGCACATGCTGCCAGCTGCGGGTCAGGTAGTGTCGGTAACCTTGAGTGCTGTTACCGACCTGAATATTGAAACTGAGCAATCGCAGACGCCGATCATCCGGCATCCCGCAGGTTGCCAGATGGTCCTCATTGATCTGCGGTTCGTGCAGACCAACGATTCGCTCGCTTTTCCAGCGACGCACGGGGGCGGGCGCCGCTTAGTTCTTGGCGCTCGCCGCGCGCTCTTTGGCGATCAACTGATCGGCAACACTCAATGCGCCCTCAGGACCGCCGGCAGTGCCCAGGTCAAAGCGATACTTGCCGTTAACGACCATGGTCGGTACACCGGAGATCTGATAGGCCTGGGCCTTTTTCTTGGCATCCTCAACCTTGCCCTTAACGGCGAACGAGTTATAGGTGCTCAGGAACTTGTCTTTATCGATGCCCTCGCCTGCCAGGAACTCAGCCATTTCTTCCGGGGTAGCCAGCTTTTTGCCGTCATGGATCGCCTGGAAAACAGCCTTGTGAACCTTGTTTTCTACACCCATGGCTTCCAGGGTGATGAACAGTTGACCGTGAACATTCCAGATCCCGCCAAACATGGCAGGGATACGTACAAAGTTCACATCAGCCGGCAACTTTTCAGCCCAAGGGTTGATGGTTGGCTCGAATGCAAAGCAATGCGGGCAGCCATACCAGAACAGTTCGACAACTTCGATCTTGCCAGGCACTGCAACCGGAACGGCGCTGCTCAGCTCTACATATTGTTTACCCGCCTCAAGCGGTTCGGCAGCTTGAGCGGTCATGCCAAAAAGGCTGGCACTGACGAGAGCGGCGCTGAGAATCAGATTACGCATGCTTTACTCCTGGGCAGATAAGGTCGTTTCAACGTGACCTGTATTCAGACAGGCCCGCGCTGACTTGAGTTCGATAGTGTAACGGTAGACGCCATGAAAAAGGGCAGCCGAAGCTGCCCTTTGAGGTTCACATTCAAGGATTAAACGATCGTTAAGATGACCAGTCGTTTCAAGGACTGTCTCCACCGATCGTAACGGCCTTAGTGCAGACCCTGAATATAGCTGGCCAGCGCCTTGATGTCCTTGTTACTCATCTTGGCCGCAATGCCGCGCATGATCATCGAGTCACCATCGTTGGTGCGATCGCCTTCACGGAAGTCTGTCAGTTGCTTCTCGATATAACTTGCATGCTGACCGCCCAGATGCGGGAAGCCTGCAGCCGCGTTACCCTGGCCATCCGGGGAGTGGCAACCGGTGCATGCTGGCATGCCTTTCTCAAGGTTGCCGCCGCGGAACAGGGCTTCACCCTGGGCAACCAGTGCCGGGTCAGCAGCGCCAACCGAGTTTTTCTGGCTTGAGTAGTACGCCGCGATATCGGCAAGGTCCTGATCGTTCAGGTTTGTCAGCAGGCCGGTCATTTCCAGCACCTGACGCTTGCCGTCCTTGATTTCATGCAACTGCTTGAGCAGGTAACGATCACCTTGCCCGGCCAGTTTTGGGAAGTTTGGGGCCATGCTATTGCCGTCTGGACCGTGACAAGCGCCACACACAGCGGTTTTTGCCTGACCTGCAGCAGCATCGCCTACAACAGCGGTGCCTGCAGCCTGGGCAATACCGGTGACACCCAAGGTCAACAGCAGACTCACGAGTAATTTGTTCATCAGCTAATCCAACTACGGCTAAGGGTTAAAGAGTTATGGGCCGGGCTCACTCGCCTATCCACTGTAGGACAGATCGGTAATCCTCGACACTGCAGTCCATGCACAAACCACGCGGCGGCATCGCCTTGAAACCCTGGGTCACGTGTTGCACCAGCGCCTCCATACCTTGCTCAAACCTTGGCCTTACTGCTGGCCAGCATGGCAGACAATACAAACGCGGTTGTACACGGCTTCCGGATCCTGTGTAGCCTGAATGCTGTAACGTGGCCTCAAGACACCGGTAACTAGCAGCCATTTCGTCATAAAACGACCTTTTCAGGGTTGGGAGCTTGCTGCGTTCTAATGCGCAACCTGGTTTTTTCACTCCCGTGTTCTTCATCCTACGCTGGGACAAAGCGCACACAAAATCTGCGGCATTATATACTGGCGTCACTGAAACGGAAACGACACGCTCGCCGCGTCCATTCCTGACGCCGCTCACATCGGAAATCCCATGCAACTCAAGAACCCCATTCTAGGTCTGTGCCAACAGGCTACCTTCATGCTCAGCGCTGCCAAAGTCGATCAATGCCCCGATGACGAAGGCTACGAAGTCGCGTTTGCAGGCCGCTCAAACGCCGGCAAGTCCAGCGCACTCAACACTTTGACCCACGCCAGCCTGGCGCGTACGTCAAAAACGCCAGGGCGCACCCAGTTGCTGAACTTCTTCCAGCTGGACGAAGAACGTCGCCTGGTCGACCTGCCCGGCTACGGCTACGCCAAGGTACCGATCCCGCTGAAGCTGCACTGGCAGCGTCACCTTGAAGCCTATTTCGGCAGCCGTGAAAGCCTCAAGGGTGTGATTTTGATGATGGATATCCGTCATCCAATGACCGATTTCGACCTGTTGATGCTCGATTGGACCGTGTCGAGCGGCATGCCGATGCATATTTTGCTGACCAAAGCCGACAAACTGACGTACGGCGCTGCAAAAAATACGCTGCTCAAAATTCAGTCGGATATTCGCAAGCAGTGGGGCGACGCAGTCACTATCCAGCTATTCTCCACCCCTAAGCGCATGGGCCTGGAAGAGGCGTACACCGTCCTTGCACGCTGGATGGAACTGCCGAACAAAGGCGAAGAGCTGGTCGAGGCTGGCGAGTAAAAAAGCCGGGCAAAAAAAACCCCGGACTTCGCATGGGGGGAAGGAGGTCCGGGGTTCAAGTACTGGACCGCTAGGGCGGGGTCCAGATATCTGCCAACACTTAACACAACATTAGGAGCATTGAAGGGCTTCACCACCCATTCAATAAATCTGAGTGGTGATTGGCAGATTTAGTTCCCGGAGGCTAAAAACGATTTGGAATAAGCCCGCTTGCAGACCAGGCGCCAAGCCGTAAAAACGTGCAGTCGCTGCCGAGGCACGCAGGCTGCGAGCCCTTAAAGATCAACAAAGATCAAGGGCTCGCAGCCTGCGTGCCTCGGCAGCGACTACCCAGGCTCGGCAGTTTTAGTGCGCCTCATCCCAGTTATTGCCCACGCCCACCTCAACCACCAGTGGCACATCCAGCTTCGCCGCTTCGCTCATGTGCACACGTACTTCGTCGCGCACCTGATCCACTAGGTCTTCACGCACTTCAAGCACCAATTCATCGTGTACCTGCAGGATGACGCGGGCATCAAGGCCGGACGCACTCAACCAGTTGTCCACAGCCACCATCGCTTTTTTGATGATATCGGCTGCGGTGCCCTGCATAGGGGCGTTGATGGCCGTACGCTCGGCGCCTTTGCGCAGCGCAGGGTTTTTCGCGTTGATTTCCGGCAAGTACAGGCGACGGCCAAAAATGGTCTCGACATAGCCTTGCTCGGCGGCCTGAGTCCGCGTGCGCTCCATGTAATCCAGCACCCCCGGATACCGCGCGAAATAGCGGTCGATATAGGCCTGTGACTGTTTGCGATCGACACCGATCTGCTTGGCAAGGCCAAAGGCACTCATGCCATAGATCAGGCCAAAGTTGATTGCCTTGGCGCTGCGACGCTGATCAGTGGTGACATCACCCAGCTCAACCCCAAAAACTTCGGCCGCCGTAGCGCTGTGCACATCCAGATTGTTGCGGAAGGCATGCAGCAAACCTTCGTCCTTGGCCAGATGAGCCATGATCCGCAGTTCGATTTGCGAGTAGTCCGCCGCCAGCAGTTTGTAGCCTTTTGGAGCAACGAACGCCTGACGAATCCGACGACCTTCGGCGGTACGAATCGGAATGTTCTGCAAGTTTGGATCACTTGAAGACAAACGCCCGGTCGCCGTAACAGCCTGGTGGTAGGACGTATGAATGCGCCCCGTACGCGGATTGATCTGCTCAGGTAGCCGATCGGTGTAGGTGCTTTTCAGTTTGCTCATCGAGCGGTACTGCATCAGCACCTTGGGCAACGGGAAATCCTGCTCGGCCAGTTCAGCCAGCACGGCTTCGGCAGTCGAAGGCTGGCCTTTGGCTGTTTTGCTGATAATCGGCAAACCGAGTTTTTCGTACAGAATCACACCCAGTTGCTTAGGTGAACTCAGGTTGAATTCCTCACCGGCAATGGCAAAAGCCTCACGCTCAAGTGCAACCAGCTTGTCACCCAGCTCAACGCTTTGAATGCCCAGCAGGTTGGCATCTACCAGCGCGCCCTGGCGTTCAATACGCGCCAGCACCGGCACCAGCGGCATCTCGATGTCTGTCAGCACGCTGTTCAGGCCAGGAATCGCTGCCAGTTTTTCGTGCAGCACATGGTGCAGGCGTAAGGTCACGTCGGCATCTTCGGCAGCATACGGCCCTGCCTGCTCCAGGGAAATCTGGTCAAAGGTCAGCTGCTTGACGCCTTTGCCGGCTATGTCCTGAAAACTGGTGGTGGTGTGCCCCAGGTACTTGAGGGCCAGGCTGTCCATGTCGTGACGGCTGCCTGTGGAGTCCAGCACATAGGACTCAAGCATGGTGTCGAAGGCAACGCCCTGCACCATGATCCCGCACGCCTGATCGCCACCGATGGCGCAGTTGGCCAGGATATTCATGTCGTACTTGGCGTGTTGCCCGACCTTGGCTTTACTCGGGTCTTCCAGCAACGGTTTGAGGGCACGCAGGACGGTGTCGCGATCCAGTTGCTCCGGCACACCCATATAGGAGTGGGTCAACGGAATATAGGCAGCTTCGCCCGGCTTGACTGCAAACGAGAGCCCCACCAGCTGTGCTTGCTGGGCGTCCAGACCGGTGGTTTCGGTGTCAAAGGCAATCAATTTCGCATCGTTGAGCTTCTTCAGCCATACGTCAAAACGGGCCTGATCGAGAATGGTCTCGTAGTGCTGTTCATCCGTTGAGGCGGGCAGCTCTTCCTGCACGATCACCTGACCGGCGCGCTTGGCCTCGCGCTCAACATCGGCAATCCAGCTTTTGAATTCCAGCTCGGTGTACAGCTCAATCAGTTTTTCGCAGTCCGGCGCCTTGAGGTGCAAGTCTTCCAGGCCGATATCCAGCGGCACATCGACCTTGATGGTCGCCAGCTGATACGACAAAAATGCCATTTCCCGGTGTTCTTCGAGTTTGGCGGGCAGGTTTTTTGCGCCACGAATGGGCAGGGTCGGCACGATATCGAGCTTTTCGTACAGATCAGAAAGGCCACCGCCTACACCCACCAGCAAGCCAGACGCGGTCTTTGGACCAATCCCCGGAACGCCTGGAATGTTGTCGGACGAATCGCCCATCAGTGCGAGGTAATCGATGATTTGCTCGGGCGAGACGCCAAATTTCTCTTTGACGCCCTCGATGTCCATCACGCTGCCGGTCATGGTGTTGACCAGGGTGATGTGGCCATCAACCAGTTGGGCCATGTCCTTGTCACCGGTCGAGATAACCACTGGTCGGTCTGCTGCTGCGCTGCTGCGGGCCAGCGTGCCGATGACATCGTCCGCTTCAACGCCTTCAACGCACAGCAAAGGGAAGCCCAGCGCGATCACACTGGCGTGCAACGGCTCGATTTGCACCCGCATGTCATCGGGCATGCTCGGACGATTGGCCTTGTATTCGGCGTACATGTCATCGCGAAATGTCCCGCCCTTGGCATCGAAAACCACCGCGAACGGGCTGTCCGGATACTGCTTGCGCAGGCTTTTGAGCATGTTCAACACGCCCTTTACGGCGCCTGTCGGCAGACCCTTGGACGTAGTCAGCGGCGGAAGCGCGTGAAAGGCGCGGTACAAATATGAAGAACCGTCCACCAGGACGAGGGGAGCTTGGCTCATGAGCAGGATCAACCTTTTCGGCGAGTCCGGCGCTAGAATGTCCGGACCAATGACGACAAAGGGACAAGGTTATCATGCGTACACTCAATCGCCTGTTGCTGACCGGTTTGTTTGCATTCACTCCGCTGGTAACCTTTGCAGCCGATGAAGCAGTCACCGCCGATCCAGATGTAACCATTCGCACGGAAGGCGATAAAACCATTCAGGAATACCGTCAAAACGGTTTCCTGTACGCCATCAAGGTCACCCCAAAAGGGGGCAAACCGTACTTTCTGGTGCGGGCTGATGGTACTGATGCCAATTACATCCGTTCCGACCAGCCGGATATGCTGATTCCTTCGTGGAAAATCTTCGAATGGAAGTAGCGTCTTAACTTTAATTGGCGCCGCCTCGCACGGCGCCCGTACTGGCAATTTAAATCATGTCTGTATTCACCCCACTGACTCGCAGCGAGTTGGAAACCTTCCTTGCGCCTTACGAACTCGGCCGCCTGCTCGATTTCCAGGGAATTGCCGCGGGAAGCGAAAATACCAACTACTTCATCAGCCTGGAGAAGGGTGAATATGTCCTGACCCTGGTTGAGCGCGGCCCGGTCAAAGAAATGCCGTTCTTTATCGAGCTGCTGGATGTGCTGCATGACGCCGACCTTCCGGTGCCTTTTGCCCTGCGCACCGTTGACGGCCTGGCCCTGCGCGAACTCAAGGGCAAACCGGCATTGCTGCAACCACGCCTGGCGGGCAAGCATATTCGTGAGGCCAACGCCCAGCATTGCGCCCAGGTCGGGGAATTGCTCGGTCACTTGCACACAGCCACGCGCAACAAGGTACTGGAGCGCAAGACAGACCGCGGCCTGGACTGGATGCTGGCTGAAGGACCCGCCCTGATGGCTGATTTGTCGCCTGACTCGGCAGATTTGCTGCAAAAGGCGCTACAGGAAATCACTGAGCGCAAGGCACAGATCCTGGCACTGCCCCGGGCCAACCTGCACGGCGACCTGTTTCGCGACAACGCGATGTTTGAAGGCACTCATCTGACGGGGCTGATCGACTTTTACAACGCCTGCTCAGGTCCAATGCTGTACGACGTGGCGATCGCCCTGAATGACTGGTGTGCTGACGAAGAAGGTCAGATCGACGCCCCGCGCGCGCGCGCCCTGCTCGGCGCCTATGCGGCACTGCGCCCGTTCACGGCTGCTGAAGCCGAGTTGTGGCCAACCATGTTGCGCGTTGCGTGCGTGAGATTCTGGCTGTCGCGCCTCATCGCCGCTCAGACCTTTGCCGGTCAGGACGTGCTGATTCACGATCCGGGCGAATTTGAAAAACGCCTGGCATTGCGTCAGACGGTGACCGTACAACTGCCGTTCGCGTTGTAACAAACACTGAAATCAATTGTGGGAGCGGGCTTGCTCGCGATTCAAAAGGCGCGGTGTATCTGAACAGACGCGTCGATCCAATCGCGAGCAAGCCCGCTCCCACATAGGTTCTGGCAAGCTGCAACTTTTGTGAACGCCACACAATCTGTGAGAGTCGGCTTACAAGCTTTCCAGACACCCCGCCAGGTCATTGCCCAGCTTTTCCAGCAACTGCTCGTAGCCCTGCGCCGTCGCGGGGGTATAGCCGCCCAATGCATCCAGCTCCGCCAACTTGACCGGCAAGCCGGCCGTCAGGGTGTCAGCCAGACGCGGACGCAGAGGAGGGTCGCTGAACACGCACGTCTTGCCCACTTCCTGCAAACGCTTGCGCATGGCCGCTACGTGTTGAGCGCCCGGCTGCACTTCCGAAGCCACGCTGAACGTACCCGTGTGCTTAAGACCGTAAGCGCTTTCGAAATAATCGTAGCCTTCATGGAAGACGAAGAACGGCTTGTCGGCAATTCCGGCCATGCGGGCTTTCAAGCGCGCATTCAATTCGTCCAGACGCTCATTGAAAGCCTTGAGGTTGCCCTGGTATCTGGCCGCATTGGCGGGGTCTTTTTCGCTCAAGTCAGCGGCCATTTTTGCAGCAATCACCCGTGCATTGTCCGGCGCCAGCCACAAATGCGCATCCAGTGTGCCAGGACGATGATCGTGATCATGTTCGGCGGCATCTTCTTCGTGGGAATGACTATCTTCGGCGAAATGACGCAGCTTCAAACCCGGCAGGGTTTGCACCGTCACTGATGGCAAGGTGCGAGTCTTGATCACCCGCGGCAAAAAACCCTCCATGTCCGGACCGATCCAGTACAAGAGATCCGCCGACTGCACACGCCGTACGTCGGATGGTCGCAACGCATAGTTATGCGGCGAAGCATTGGGAGGCAAAAGTACCTCCGGGTGCCCTACGCCGTCCTGTACGGCAGCGGCAATCAGTTGCAAGGGCTTGATGCTGGTCAGCACGCTCACCTCGGCCTGAGCCGGGTTAATCACAAGCAAACTGGCACTTAGAGCTAGAAAAAGGGAAAAAAGACGGGGCACGATGAGCACTCATGGTGGCTGAAACAGGTAACATAATAACGTCTCTCTCAAAAATCGTCGCCGCCCATGCCTATAACACCGCTTGCCAGTCGTCCCCATGACCATTCTCATTGTGTCCACAGTGCGCTTACTGAGGCCGATGTTCTGTGTGCGCAAAAAGGCCTGCGCCTGACCGCTTTGCGACGTCGGGTGCTGGAACTGGTGTGGCAGAGCCACAAGCCGCTGGGCGCCTACGACATTCTGGCCGTGCTCAGCGAGCAGGACGGTCGCCGCGCCGCGCCGCCGACCGTTTATCGCGCCCTGGACTTCCTGCTCGACAATGGCCTGGTGCACCGCATCTCGTCGCTCAATGCCTTTGTCGGCTGTAGCCATCCCGAGCATCCGCATCAGGGCCAGTTCCTGATTTGCCGCACGTGCCACGCCGCCATCGAACTTGAACAAAAATCCATCAGTGACGCGATTATCAACAGCGCACGGGATGTCGGCTTTACTGTCGAAGGCCAGACCGTCGAAGTGGTCGGTTTGTGTTCGGGTTGCCGGGAGGCCTGATGAGCACTGCACTGATTCGCCTGCAACACGTCACCGTGACGTATTCCGGGCAAAACGTACTCGACAATATTGAGCTGAGCGTTGAGCCGGGCCAGATCGTGACCCTGATCGGCCCCAACGGCGCGGGTAAAACCACGTTGGTCAAGGCCGTACTCGGCCTGCTCAAGCCCACCAGCGGCAGTGTCTGGCGCAAGCCTAAACTGCGTGTTGGCTACATGCCCCAGAAGCTGCACGTTGACCCGACACTGCCACTGTCGGTGCTGCGCTTTTTGCGCCTGGTGCCCGGCGTAGATCGCGCCCAGGCCCTTGAGGCACTGAAGGAAGTCGGCGCCGAGAAGGTGATCGACAGCCCGGTGCAAAGCGTTTCAGGCGGTGAAATGCAACGTGTGCTGCTGGCCCGTGCCCTGCTGCGCAAACCCGAATTGCTGGTGCTCGACGAACCGGTTCAAGGCGTGGACGTGGCTGGCCAATCGGAGCTGTATGCCCTGATCACCCGCCTGCGCGACCGCCACGGTTGCGGCGTGCTGATGGTTTCCCACGATTTGCATCTGGTGATGAGCACAACCGATCAGGTGGTGTGCCTTAATCGCCACGTCTGCTGTTCAGGCCATCCTGAGCAGGTGAGCGGCGACCCGGCCTTTGTCGAGCTGTTTGGCAAAAACGCACAAAGCCTGGCGATTTATCACCACCATCACGACCACGCCCATGACTTGCATGGTTCGGTGGTCAACGAAAACACCACGGCGGCATCCGCCCACGTTCACGGAGAAGGCTGCAAGCATGGCTGATTTTCTGCTTTACGCCCTGCTGGCAGGTCTGGCTTTGGCAATAGTTGCAGGACCTCTGGGTTCGTTCGTGGTGTGGCGGCGCATGGCCTACTTCGGCGACACGTTGTCCCATGCGGCCCTGCTGGGTGTAGCGATGGGTTTCTTGCTGGACATCAGCCCCACCATTGCCGTGACCGTGGGCTGCCTGCTGCTGGCCGTGCTGCTGGTCACGCTTCAGCAACGCCAATCGTTGGCATCCGACACGTTGCTCGGAATTCTCGCCCCGAGTACCTTGTCCCTCGGGCTGGTCGTACTAAGCTTCATGCATGAAGTTCGGATTGATCTGATGGCGTATTTGTTTGGCGACCTACTGGCCATCAGCCCTACCGACCTGATGTGGATTCTGGGCGGCAGCGCTGCGGTACTGGCGCTTCTGGTTGCGCTGTGGCGGCCGTTGCTGGCGATTACTGTTCACGAAGAACTGGCCACGGTGGAAGGTTTGCCAGTGGCCGCGTTACGCTTGACCCTGATGCTTTTGATCGCCGTGGTGATCGCTGTGGCGATGAAGATCGTCGGCGTGCTGTTGATCACCTCCCTGCTGATCATTCCGGCAGCAGCGGCCCAACGCCATGCGCGCTCTCCGGAGCAAATGGCACTGGGCGCCAGTGCCCTGGGAATACTGGCCGTGTGTGGTGGCCTGGCCTTGTCATGGTTCAAGGACACGCCAGCGGGGCCATCGATTGTGGTGTGTGCCGCTGCACTGTTTTTGCTGAGTTTTGTTCTGCCCCGTCGAGGGGTGTAGACTTGCTTGTTTTTTGCGCACTTAGAGAGCCGCAGGAATGAAGCTGTTCAACTTCCGTTACTTGCTCCTGGCCGCATTTTCCTTGCTGCTGGGCGCCTGCCAAAGCACGCCGTCGGCCGATACTACTGCCGTTGACGCTCGCGCTGCGGCCATCGCACAGCTGGAGCAAAACCTGGCCAGCAGCGAACTCGCGACCGCTGAAGACCAACTGAGCACCTTGCAGGCCCAGACGCCGGATGATCCGCAATGGGTGCAGTACCAGCGCCAACTGGCCGAAGCCTACCTGCAGCGCAGCCAGATCGTTCTGCAAAAAGGTGACGTCAACGCCGCAGCCACAGCCCTGAGCCGTGCCCGCGCCCTGATGCCCAAAGCACCTGCGCTGACGGGCGGCGTCAACAGCGCCATTGCCCAGGCACGCAAGGCCGAGCTGGATAAAGCCGAGGCAGCCCTCAAGGCAGCTGAAGCCCGTCCACCGGCCAAGGTGATCGACCCGGCGGCCCTGAGCACCACCGTAGCGCTGAACATCACCGATAGTGCGAAACTTCGCCATCAACTGGATTTGATCGCGCAAGATATCGTCAATTACCAGTGTGCCGTCAGCCTGCAGGTTCCGCGTACGGCGGACTACCCGTGGCTGGCCACACTGATCAGCAAGCGCGTTAAAAAGCTCGACCCCGGGTTTGACCTGAGCCTTGAGCGTCAGATCATTCGCCATGTGCCTGCGCAATTGGTACTGACACCGCGCAAGCCTTGATACAAAAAGTCGCCGCCTGTGCCAACCCAGAGTATTGCGCCCTAGCGCAACACTGGCACACGCGGCGATTAGCATTTTCTGACCTTTGATTTCTTATTCCAAAATCAAAGGAATGCCCATTAATAAATGCTAAGTCAAGCATATGCGAGCACGATAAGATGCGTGCCCGGCTTACCGCTGAACTTCTATTTACGCGCCCACAAGGTTCGCTACGTGATTGAGTTTCATAACGTTCATAAAACTTACCGGGTTGCCGGTAAGGACATTCCCGCGCTGCACTCCACCAGTTTGCGTGTTGAGAGCGGCAAGGTGTTCGGCCTGATTGGCCACTCCGGTGCGGGTAAAAGTACATTGCTGCGCCTGATCAACCGCCTTGAAACCCCGAGCGGCGGCAAGATCATCGTCGACAACGAAGACGTGACCGCAATGGACGCCAACGGCCTGCGCCGCTTCCGTCAGCAAGTGGGCATGATCTTCCAGCACTTCAACCTGCTGGCCTCCAAGACTGTGGCCGACAACGTTGCAATGCCTCTGACACTTGCCGGTGAATTGTCCCGCAGTGCTATTGATCAGCGCGTCGCTGAATTGCTCGAACGCGTAGGTCTGTCTGATCACGCCAAAAAGTACCCGGCGCAACTGTCGGGCGGCCAGAAACAGCGTGTGGGCATTGCCCGTGCCCTGGCCACCAAACCCAAAGTATTGCTGTGCGACGAGGCCACCAGTGCCCTCGACCCGCAAACCACCGCCTCTGTGTTGCAACTGCTGGCCGAGATCAACCGCGAGCTGAAGCTGACCATCGTGCTGATCACCCATGAGATGGATGTCATCCGTCGTGTGTGTGACGAAGTGGCGGTGATGGATGCTGGCGTTATCGTCGAGCAAGGTCCGGTGGCCGAGGTGTTCCTGCACCCCAAGCACCCGACCACCAAGCGTTTTGTGCAAGAAGACGAGCAGATCGACGAGAGTGAGCAGCGCGACGATTTCGCTCATGTACCTGGCCGCATCGTCCGCCTGACCTTCCAGGGCGAATCTACTTACGCGCCTCTGCTGGGCACCATCGCCCGCGAAACGGGTGTGGACTACAGCATCCTGGCCGGCCGCATTGACCGCATCAAAGACACCCCTTATGGGCAACTGACCCTCGCCATCACCGGTGGCGACATGGAAGCGGCGTTCGCCAGCTTCGTTGCTGCTGACGTTCATATGGAGGTGCTGCGCTAATGGAATCCTTCCTGGGCTTCTTCTCCAACATTGATTGGTACGAAATATGGCTAGCCACCGGCGACACCATGATCATGCTCGGCGGTTCGCTGCTGTTCACGGTATTGCTCGGCCTGCCACTGGGCATCCTGCTGTTCCTGTGCAGCCCGCGCCAGCTTCTTGAACAGAAAGCCCTGTATGGCGCGCTGTCTTTTGTGGTGAACATCCTGCGCTCGCTGCCGTTCATCATTTTGCTGGTCGTCATGATCCCGCTCACCGTGGTGATCACAGGAACCTCACTGGGTGTTGCCGGCGCCATTCCACCATTGGTGGTGGGCGCCACACCGTTCTTTGCCCGCTTGATAGAAACAGCCTTTCGGGAAGTGGATCGCGGCATCATCGAAGCCACTCAGGCTATGGGCGCCAATACGCGCCAGATCATTACCAATGCCTTGTTGCCCGAAGCGCGCCCCGGCATTTTTGCCGCGATCACGGTGACGGCAATTACGCTGGTGGGCTACACCGCAATGGCGGGCGTGGTTGGCGCTGGCGGTCTGGGGGATTTGGCCATCCGGTTCGGTTATCAGCGCTTCCAGCCTGACGTGATGATCGTCACAGTGGTGCTGTTGCTGATTTTGGTGCAAATTCTGCAAACCGTTGGCGACAGGCTGGTGGTTCACTTTTCACGCAAGTAAACGCGACCCGCGTCAATAAACGTAACCGCCAGCCCACGGCTGGCAGATACCTGAACCCAGGTATTCACAAGGAGTTGCTGAATGAAGAAGTTATTTGCTGCTGTGGCCGCTGTTGCGGCGTTTTCGGCCCACGCGGGCGACCTGTCGGTAGCCGCTTCCCCGGTGCCGCACGCCGAGATCCTGGAGTTCGTGAAACCTGCATTGGCCAAAGAGGGCGTCAACCTCAAGGTCAAGGTCTTCACCGACTACATCCAGCCAAACGTACAAGTGGCCGAAAAACGCCTGGACGCCAACTTCTTCCAGCACCAGCCGTACCTGGATGAGTTCAACAAGGCCAAGGGCACCCACCTGGTCAGCGTTGCAGCCGTTCACCTTGAACCGCTGGGTGCTTACTCGAGCAAGTACAAAAAACTTGATGAACTCAAGGATGGCAGCACCGTTGTCATCCCCAACGACGCCACCAATGGCGGCCGTGCGCTGCTGCTGCTGGACAAGGCTGGCCTGATCAAGCTCAAGGACTCGACCAACATCCTGTCCACGGTCAAGGACATCACCGCGAACCCTAAAAACCTGAAGTTCCGCGAACTGGAAGCCGCCACCATTCCGCGCGTGCTGACCCAGGTTGATCTGGCGCTGATCAACACCAACTACGCGCTGGAAGCCAAGCTGAACCCGGAAAAAGACGCACTGGTCATCGAAGGTAGCGACTCGCCTTACGTGAACATTCTGGTAGCTCGCCCGGACGATAAAGATTCGGCTGACATGCAAAAGCTGGTTGCAGCCCTGCATACCCCGGAAGTGAAAGCCTTCATTCTGGAAAAATACAAAGGCGCCATCGTTCCGGCGTTCTAAGCATTACCAGTAGTCGCTGCCGCAAACTGCGGAGGGAGTTTCCAAGCCTTCGAGAAAACGGGGGGCTTCGCCCCCCCTTCGCAGCCTGCGGCAGCGACTACAGGCTTCTTTCCTTTACTTGCGCTCAACCAACCCCGGCAACTGGGCAACCATCTTCTGGTTGTTGAACGGTGCGCGGATAAAACCTCGCTGAGTGCCGTCCGGCCCGATCAGCGCCAGATTTCCACTGTGATCCACCGTGTAGTTCGGCTTGCTGGTATCCGCCGGAATAAATGGAATGCTCACCGCGTTGGCCAGTGTTTGCAGTTCATCGATGGAGCCCGACGTCAGGCCCACAAACTGCGGGTCAAAGTAGCCCAGGTACTGCTTGAGCTGTTGCGGCGTATCGCGATTGGGGTCGACGCTGACCAGCACGATTTGCAGTTTGTCCTGCACCTCTTTAGGCAGCTCGCTTTTGATCTGACGCAACTGGGCGAGGGTGGTCGGGCAAATGTCCGGGCAGAAGGTGTAGCCAAAAAACAGCAGGCTCCACTTGCCTTTCAGCTCGTTCATCACCACCGGCTGGCCGTCCTGGTTGGTCATTGTCACCTGCGGCAACTGACGGCTTTGCGGCAGCAAAATGATCCCCGCATCAATCAGAGACGTGTTGTCGCCCTGACTTTTACCCGACATCATTTTGTTAAACGTCAGGCCCATGACCAACGCCACCAGCGCAACGAGGATATAGACGGTTTTTTGAGTTTTAGTCATAGGTTCAACACTAGGTAGTGATCGACAAGCAGCGCGATAAACAGCAAGAACAGGTAATAGATAGAGTACTTGAACGTGTTGATCGCCGCGTGCGGCTGGGTGCCACGGTACAACACCCACGCCCAATGCAGAAAGCGTGCGCCCAACCCTAGCGCACACGCCAGATAGAGCAAGCCGCTCATGTGAATCACAAACGGCAGCAGGCTGACTGCCAGCAGCACGAAGGTGTACAGCACGATATGCACCTTGGTGTAGTGCTCGCCATGGGTCACCGGCAACATCGGGATATCAGCCTTGGCGTATTCCTCCTTGCGATGAATGGCCAGCGCCCAAAAATGCGGCGGGGTCCAGGCGAAGATAATCAGCACCAGCAGCAGCGGCTCGGCGGTGACGTGCCCCGTGACTGCCACCCACCCCAACAATGGCGGCGCCGCACCGGCCAGCCCGCCGATCACAATATTCTGCGGCGTGGCCCGCTTCAAAAAACCGGTGTAAATCACCGCGTAACCCAGCAAAGACGCCAGCGTCAGCCAGGCGGTGAGGGGATTGGTAAACGTCAGCAGCAGCCCCATGCCCGCCAAGGCCAGCAACAGGGCGAATGACAGCGCGCCAAGCGGTGACACACGCCCCTGCGCCAGCGGGCGTTTATGGGTGCGGGCCATGACGGCGTCAATGCGCCGGTCCACCACATGATTGACCGCCGCAGCCCCGCCTGCACACAGTCCAATCCCCAGATTTCCGAAGATCAGTACTGTCCAGGGCACTCCGGCACGGGTCGCCAAGAACATGCCCACCAGCGAGGTAATCAACATCAGTACCAGCACTTTGGGTTTGGTCAGTTCCAGATAATCGCGCCACAACGCTTGCTGCGCCCGTTCGCCAATCAAGGTCGCCACGGCTGTTCTCCTTTCAGGCTGTAGGTCCAGCGGGCAAAGCGCGGGGCCCGGACCCTGACCAGGGCCGTACGCGCGTGGTAGTTGACCAGTACCAGCGTCATCAGTAACGCCGCGCCACCGGCGTTGTGTGCCACCGCCACCGCCAGCGGCAAGCCAAACAGTACATTGCTGAGCCCCAGACTGATTTGCACCGCCAGCGCCACCAGCAGCAACCCCGCCAGGCGGGTCATGCCGACCCTGCGCAACTGCCAGGCCAGGCCCAGCAACACCAGGGTCAGCAACAGCGCGCCCAGACGATGGGTGAGGTGGATCGCCGTACGGGCCTCACTGTCCAGTTGCCCGCCAAGGTAGTTGGGACCGATGTGCTGAGTCAGGTGAAAGCCATTGGCAAAGTCAGCTTCGGGCCACCACTGGCCGTGACAGGTCGGCACGTCGACACAGGCCACGGCGGCATAGTTGGAACTGACCCACCCCCCCAGCGCGATTTGCATGATCGCCAGCACCAACCCGGCCGTGGCCCAGCGCTGCAAGCGACGGGGCACAGCCAGCGCGGGCAAGACGCCGGACAGGCGCAGGGTCAGCAAAAACAGCAGGCTCAAGGTCGCAAAACCGCCCAGCAAATGGCCCGTGACCACCTGCGGCCACAATTTGAGCGTCACCGTCCACATGCCAAAAGCCGCTTGGGCAATCACCACCAGCAAAATGAACAGCGGCAGCTTGAGCGGTTGATCCGGCACATGCCGTTGCCGCCAGGCCCGTGCCGCCAACAGCACGATCAATAAGCCCAGCGTGCCGGCGAAATAACGATGGGTCATCTCGCTCCAGCCCTTGTCAGCCTCCACCGGAGTATCGGGAAAATGCAGTTCGGCATGGGCCAGTTGCGCCTCGGTCTTGGGCACGCTGATAAAGCCATAGCAGCCGGGCCAGTCCGGGCAGCCGAGCCCGGCGTGGGTCAGGCGGGTGTAGGCGCCGAGCAGCACCACCACCAGCGCCAGCAAGGTGGCAAACAACGCGAGGCGAAATCCAGCTTTGGCCATGACAGAGCCCCTATCCGATATTGGACAGCTTGAGCAGCAGGCGCAGGTCGTTGAGCACGTCCTTGCCGATAACCCCGGGGCCGTAGCGCAGCACCAGATTGCCGTGGGGGTCGATGATCCACAGTTGCGCGGCACCGTTGCCCTCGGCGCCCTGTGTATAAGTCGGCACGTCCAGGGTGTAGCGCTGTAACTGCGGATACTCGAGTTGCAGCTTGGCGGCGTAGGCCGCGTCCACCGGCTGTGCGACCGCCAGCCCGTGGGTTGCACGGGACGCATCGCGGCCCAGGCCGATTTGCAGTTGGCGGGCCAGATACACCAGTTGCTGGCAATCCGCCTCGCAGGCTTGTGGCGCGGTCACCAGCAATTGCCAGCGTTGCTCATCGGCCGCCACCCCAAGGGCGGCCCGGCTTTGCCCGTCGCCAATCAGCTCACCGTGATAGCTGCGGCTGTCGGGCACCCAGAATTTGAGTTTGTACATGCCCGTGGCCAACACCATGGGGCCAACGGTAAGCAGCAAAATAAGGATCAGCTGCAACCGTCCGCGCCGACGTGTAGCCGTGGACGGGACGCGTGCGGTATCAGGCTGATTGATGGCCGTTCCCATGGCGTTTCTCCTGAGCAGTGTGCCAACCGAGGTACAGATAAAGACCGAGCAAGGCCAGCGCCATCGCGAACCACTGCACGGCATAAGCGGTGTGTTTCTCCGGGCCCATGCCCGTGGAGATCAGCGGCCAGTCGGCCTGATACGCTGCGGGGCCGGGGGCGATACGCACCTCATCGGCAAAACCTTCGCGGCCCAGCTCGGCCCACAATTTGTCAGGCATCACGGCCGTTACCAGTCGTGGCCAGGGCGCGTCCGACGGATCGGCGTGTAACTGAAAGGGCGTGCCCGGAGACTCATAGACCCAGGCCTGAACGTCCAGTATCTGATCGGGGGTGGCGAACACGGGCGGTGTCTGGCGGCTCGGCCACGGCAACCAGCCACGATTGAGCAGCAGCCACTGGCCGCTGGCCTGATCCTGAAAAGGTTGCAGCAGCTCGACGCCGACCTTGCCGTCCCGTACGCGGTTGTCCAGCAACAGGCTGTGTTGCCCATCCAGATGCCCGCGCAACTGCACACGGCGAAAGGCAGGGCCGTCCAGGGTCAGCAATTGCCCGACCGTTACCGGCGCGGCCACCTGGCGCTCGGCGTAGCTGTCGAGCAACACGCGTTTCTGCTCACCGCGGCCAAGCTGCCAGAACCCCAGAAACACCAGCACAGGCAGCAGTGCCAGCACCACCAGGGTGGGTGCAACACCGGGACGAAAGCGCGTCATAGCACGTAGACAAACAAGAACAGGCCGAGCCAGACCACGTCCACAAAGTGCCAGTACCACGTTGCGGCCTGGAAGCCGAACTGGTGCTCGGCAGTGAAATGCCCTCGAACGATACGAATCAGCATGATCAGCAGAATCAGTGCACCAATGGTCACGTGGGCGCCGTGAAAACCGGTGAGCATGAAGAAAGTCGCACCGTAGATCCCGGAGCCCAGGGTTAGCCCCAGCTCTTTGTACGCGTGGACATACTCTTCGGCCTGGAACCCCAGAAAACCGGCGCCCAGCAGCACCGTGACGGCCAACCAGAACTTGAGTGCCCCGCGATGACCTTTGTTCAGTGCGTAGTGGGCAATGGTGAGCGTGATGCTGGAACTGACCAGCAGCACTGTGTTGAGCAGTGGCAAGCCCCAAGGGCTGATGGTGCCTTTGGGCGGCGGGTAGAGGGCCGGGTCGGGGGTGTGCAGCAGCGGCCAGGCAAATTGAAAGTCAGGCCACAACATGTGCGCCACTCCCTTGCTGCCTTCGCCACCCAGCCAGGGGCCCGCAAAGTGGCGTACATAAAACAGCGCGCCAAAAAACGCGAGAAAGAACATCACCTCGGAAAAAATAAACCAGGTCATGCCCCAACGGAACGAACGGTCCAGTTGCGAGCTGTAGAGCCCGGCGCGGCTCTCCTTGATAACCGCGCCGAACCAGCCAAACATCATGTAGGCCACTATCAGGGCGCCGACAAAGAAGATCAGCGGGCCATGGGATTCAGGCCGCGCCGCCTTCAGATCGTTGAACCAGGTCCCCAGGCCATACACCGTGACCAGCAAGCCGATCGTGGCAATGATCGGCCACTTGCTTTGCGCCGGGACGTAGTACTGATCATGAGTTGCCATGGGGCTTTCTCCTTATCGGGAAGGCTGGTCAGCGTCCTTGCCAGCGATAGCGGCGACGGGCGGATGGCGAGCGGTGATATCGAACAGCGTGTAGGCCAGCGTCAGGTGTTTCACATCCTTGGGCATGGCCCGATCGACGATAAAGCGCATCGGCATCTCGATCCGTTCACCCGGTTGCAGCACCTGCTGGGTAAAGCAAAAACACTCGGTTTTGTGAAAGTACTGAGCCGCTTCGGCGGGAGAAATACTCGGCACCGCCTGCGCCGACATGGGGTGGTCGGTGGGGTTGTAGGCCACAAAGACCATCTCGTTGACCGAGCCGGGGTTGACCACCAACTGATCGCCCTTGGGATAAAAGTCCCACACCATGTCGATGGCATTGGTGGACAGAAACTGCACCCGTACCTGACGACTCGGGTCCACCACCTGCTCACCTTCGTACTGCCCGGCAGTCTTGCCGTTGATACCGAAGGCCCTGCACATCACGTCGTAAATAGGTACCAGCGCAAAGCCGAAGGCGAACATCACCACCACCATCAGTGACAGGCGCAGGACCAGGCGCTTGATGGAAGAGGACTCAGTCATGACCGTCTCCTGCAGGGATGTTCACTTGATCTCCGGAGGCGTCGTAAAGGTGTGGTAAGGCGCAGGTGAAGGCACGCTCCACTCCAGACCCTCGGCACCGTCCCACGGTTTGGCCGGTGCTTTCGGGCCGCCGCGAATGCATTTGATGACGATAAACAGGAACAGAAACTGCGTAACGCCAAACATGAATCCGCCAATCGACGACACCATGTTGAAGTCGGCAAATTGCAGGTTGTAGTCCGGAATCCGCCGCGGCATGCCCGCCAGCCCCACAAAGTGCATCGGGAAGAAGGTCAGGTTCATGCCCACAAACGACAGCCAGAAATGCAGCTTGCCCAAGGTTTCGTCGTACATGTGACCGGTCCATTTCGGCAACCAGTAGTAGGTCGACGCGAAGATCCCGAAGATTGCTCCCGGTACCAGCACATAGTGGAAATGCGCCACCACGAAATAGGTGTCGTGGTACTGGAAGTCCGCTGGCGCAATGGCCAGCATCAACCCGGAAAACCCGCCAATGGTGAACAGGATCACAAAGGCCACGGCGAACAGCATCGGTGTTTCAAAGGTCAGCGAGCCTTGCCACATGGTGCTGGCCCAGTTGAACACCTTGACCCCGGTCGGCACCGCGATCAGCAACGTGGCGTACATGAAGAACAGCTCGCCCACCAACGGAATGCCGACCACAAACATGTGGTGCGCCCACACGATAAACGACAGGAATGCGATGCTGGCCGTGGCGTAGACCATCGAGGTATAGCCGAACAGCGGCTTGCGCGAGAAGGTCGGGATGATCGAGCTGACGGCACCGAAGGCCGGCAGGATCATGATGTACACCTCGGGGTGCCCGAAGAACCAGAACACGTGCTGGAACAACACCGGGTCTCCGCCACCGGCCGCGCTGAAAAAGCTGGTGCCAAAGTGGATGTCCATCAACATCATGGTCACCACGCCCGCCAGCACCGGCATGACCGCGATCAGCAAGAAGGCCGTGATCAGCCAGGTCCAGACAAACAGCGGCATTTTCATCAAGGTCATGCCGGGGGCACGCAAATTCAGGATGGTGGCGATCACGTTAATCGCGCCCATGATTGAACTGATACCCATCAAATGGATGGCAAAAATAAAGTAAGTCACGCTTTCGGGTGCGTACGTTGTGGACAGTGGCGCATAGAACGTCCAGCCGAAATTAGGCCCGCCACCGGCGGTAAACAAGGTCGATACCAGCAGCAGGAACGCTGCGGGGAGCAGCCAGAAGCTGAAGTTGTTCATCCTCGGCAAGGCCATGTCGGGTGCGCCGATCATCAACGGAATCATCCAGTTGGCCAGGCCGACAAACGCGGGCATCACCGCGCCGAACACCATGATCAGTCCATGCATGGTGGTCATCTGGTTGAAAAAGGCCGGAGCCACAATCTGCAGGCCGGGCTGGAACAGCTCGGCGCGAATGACCATCGCAAACGAGCCGCCGAGCAGGAACATGCAGAAGCTGAACCACAGGTACAAGGTACCGATGTCTTTGTGGTTGGTGGTCAACACCCAGCGCATCAGGCCTTTGGCCGGACCATGGGCCTGGCCGTCTGCATGTCCGTGGTCATCGATAACAGCACTCATGTCCTGACTCCTGCAAACAGCTGGACCAAGAAGCCAGCGGCACATTGCCCCCGACCGTTGCGTGCGCACGTCACTGAGCGGCTCACTTGCCTTGCGCCTGTTTGAGCGCCAGCACGTCTTTTGGCGTCACCATGTCGCCCTTGTTGTTGCCCCAGGCGTTGCGTTCATAGGTCACGACGGCGGCGATATCCACTTCGGACAACTGCTTGCCGAAAGCGGCCATGGCCGTGCCCGGCTTGCCGAAGAACACGCGGTGCAGGTGATCGGCGGCCGGGCCGGTGGCAATCGGTGAACCCTTGAGCGCCGGGAACATGGGCGGCAGACCCTGACCTTCGGCCTGGTGACAGGCTACGCAGGCGGTGTGATAGACCTTGTCGCCACGAGCCACCAGCTCGTCGAGGGTCCAGTCCTTGCTGGTCAGCTCCTTGAGCTGCGCGGCCTGGGCCTTGCGCTCGGCCAGCCAGGCGTCGTAGTCCGCACGGGTTTTGACATCGACCACAATCGGCATAAACCCGTGATCCTTGCCGCACAGCTCGGCGCATTGGCCTCGATAGATGCCGGGCTTCTCGACGCGGGTCCAGGCTTCGTTGATAAAGCCCGGAATGGCATCACGCTTGACCGCAAAGGCAGGCACCCACCAGGAGTGAATAACGTCGGCCGAGGTCACCAAAAACCGCACTTTGGCGCCAATGGGCAACACCAGTGGCTCATCGACTTCGAGCAAGTAGTGCTCGCCCTTGGGGGCCTGGTTATGGATTTGATCGGCGGGTGTGGCCAGGTTGCTGAAGAATTCGACGTCCTGGCCCAGGTATTTGTAATGCCACTTCCACTGATAGCCGGTGACCTGGATATCCACATCCGAATCACTGCTGTCATAGATATTGATCAGGGTCCTGGTCGCAGGCACGGCCATCGCGATCAGGATGACCAGAGGGATTACGGTCCAGAGAATTTCGACCGTGGTGCTCTCATGGAACTTGGCCGCCACCTGGCCGGTGGAGCGACGGTGAACGATCATTGACCAGAACATGGCACCGAAGACGATGATGCCGATCACCACGCAGATCCAGAAGATGATCATGTGCAGGTCGAAGACCGCATGACTGACTTCGGTCGCCCCAGGCGACATGTTCACTGTCCAGGCCGCGTGAGCCTGGCCGAACACTGACCACAACAGCAAACCCATCCATAGATGTGGATGTCGCATCGCGGTGCTCCCCTTTATTTTTCTTGTTATTGCGCCGGTCTGCATCTGTGTTACGGGCAGCGCTACAAGGGGGCGGTTTCAAAACCTGCGAACTCTTACCGCCGAGCCTCGTCTGCTCAAGCAGTCGGGCGTCATCAAAAAACGGTTACAAAAACGAGTATAGACACCGAGTCCAACCCCGCAATGGGAGGGGCAAAAACAATGAAATAACCCCCCATCGACAAATGGCACTCACTGCCCGGTCATAAAATGAATAACAATACTCCCCCTGAAAAAAAGCCTCTCCTTGACTTGAGGAGGGCTACTTTTAAAGTACTTCCCTGCCTAGCACCCCCCCTGGAGTTCCAATGAACACCGCCGCCATCCGCGTGCAGATCTCGCGTGCCCAAGAACATGAGGCCGAAACGGGCCTGCTCGCCAAGCATCTGGCCGCTCAATTGCCACACCTTCACACCGCCATTCAACTGCCTGAAGTCGACCGCAATCTGGTGATGACACGTTTCGTCAGCGCCTACATCGACCAGGTGCCCGACTTGCTCGATGCGGCCAATGAGGTTGCTCGCGAGGCCGGTATCGAATCGCAAATCAAGCCGATACTGAAAATCGCCGAACAGTTTTTTGCCCAGCCACTGCCACTGCTCGCGGGTCACGAAGGCCTTGAGGGTTTGCTGGATGAGGCTTACCTGGCGCACCGTCTGGTCGAAGAGGTCAACGACCTCTACATCAAGCACTTCCAGCAGCCACTGATCCCGCTGGACATGACGGTGGCCAACCTGATTGCCCACCAATTGATTGGCGAAGACTTTGCCAACCAGCTGGACGCCGCCGTGCATCACGCTGTTGACCTGATGCTCAATGACGAAAGCTTCGCTCTGGAATCGGTCGAAGCCTACCGCGAGCGCCTGACCAGCCCCGAGACCGGCGCGGCCTGGAAGCGCTGGCCTTGCCTGTCCAAGCAATTGGGTGTCGGGTTGGCGTTGTAATCACAAGCTTGTAGCCGCTGAGGAGCGTAGCGAGGCTGCGTTCGGCGGCGCAGAGCCTGAGTGCAAGTTCTGCCTGACACACTGTGCAATTCGTCTTTACGACGGCTACGCCGCCGATCGCAGCCTTCGTGCCTCGTCAGCGGCTACAAGTGTCGCGCCGTTTAAAACCGTGCTTTAGGCGTCGCGCTCGGGATCGCAGTGGTGCCATCCAGCGGCAGGAAGGCGCCCTTGTCGGCGTCGTAGGCCTTGATCTGACTGGTTTCGATATCGTAAACCCAGCCATGAATAAACAGATGCCCGTTGGCCATTCGTGACGCCACCGACGGATGCGTGCGCAAGTGCTGCAACTGGGCAATCACGTTCTCTTCGGTCAGTACGTGCATGCTTTCGGCTTCGTTGGCGCAATTGCAATTGTCCTGAACCATGGTCTTGGCCACTTCAACGTGGTGCAACCAGGCTTTTACCGTCGGCATTTTTTTCAGGCTGGCGGGGTTGAGCACTGCACGCATCGCGCCGCAATCGGAATGCCCGCAAATGATGATGTGCTGCACGCCCAGTGCCAGCACCGCGTACTCGATGGCCGTCGAAACACCGCCGTTCATCTGACCGTATGGCGGTACGACGTTGCCAACGTTACGGGTCACGAACAAATCACCCGGCGCGCTCTGGGTAATCAGCTCCGGCACGATTCGCGAATCGGCACAGGCAATAAACATCGCACGCGGGCTTTGTGCCGTGGCGAGTTTTTTGAAAAAGGCTTCTTGTTCAGGGAAGATTTCGTGATGAAAGTGCAGAAAGCCATCAACGATATGGTGCAGTGCTGTATCAGCACTTTCAGCCGCGGCCGAGGGCTGTGGTTTAGGCTTGTCAGTCATCGGTATATCCCTGGGCAAAGTGGAGACGAATGTTACCTGAACTCAAATCCTGCTGAAAATACACAACCCGTAGCAACTTTCAGCAACGGACTACAAATCCAGGGCTGCCAGCGCTTTTGCCGCGTCTTCCAGCTCCAGTTCACTGAACACCTGAACCCCGGCACCGATCAATAACGCCGCCGTCACGCCCTGACCTTCGACCTTCACGCCGCCAAAACTGCCGTCATACGTCTGCACATTGCCGCAAGACGGGCTGTTGGCCTTGAGGATGGCGATGCGGATGCCGTGCTGCGTCACCAGCGCCAGCGCCTGCCGGGCCCCGGATAAAAAGGCTGCGGTCACATCCTCGCCTTCGACAGTCATCACCGGCGCTCTGCCCGCAAGCACTTCAACTCCTTGGCCGCCGGGGATTTCCGCCGGCGCACGGGGTGTCGGCAAACCACCCGCCACTTCCGGGCACAAGGCAATGACCCGACCTTCAGCCTGCCACCGGGCCAATTGCGCATACGGGCCGCTGGCGCCGCCGTCGTAGCGCACGGGATGGCCCAGCAGGCAGCGGCTGATCAACAGTTTGTGGCTCATAGAACTATCTCGGTGGCACGACGACGAAACCAACCGGTCAACGACAAACGGTCACGGGTCGCTGGCATCACTTCGTGGGGGATCTCACCCGAGAGGAACACCACCAGACAACCACCGGTCGGCAACACGTCATAGTCGACATTTCCTTCGAGGTACATGCGCAAATGCCCACCGTGCTCGGGCAGCCAGCTCTGATTGAGGTACACCACGGCCGACACCATGCGCCTGTCATCGTCGCGAAAGCGGTCCAGATGCTTGAGGTAGAACGCACCGGGCGGGTACAGCGCAAAGTGACTTTCAAAGTCCTCCAGGCCCAAAAAAAGCCTGCGATTCATGGCGATTCGCAGGCTTTCCATTAACTCCAGATAACTGTCACAGGCCAAAGCCTCTCCCGGCTCCAACCATTGGATATGGTCACCCCGTATACCCTCGCGAACCTCCTGGGTCAGGCCGCGTCCAACCGCTGCGGGAGTGAGTTCACCTTCAGCAGAACGTTTATGGCACTCAGCCGCCAGCTCGAGGGTCAAAGCCTCGGGCAGGAAAATAGTTTGCTGTGACCATCCCTGCGCGTACAGGTCGTCGACGATGCGTAGAAACAGCGGGTGATCAGAGGGTATTGGCATGGCGCGCATAGTATCGAGCCGCCTCAAAATCTGACAGCTCCGTCTGGCCGGCAACGTCGAAAAATTTCACCTGTGCATTTAAAGCCCATTAGAGCGAGACGAATTCTCGACAAGTCCTACGCCACACCCGGACAATAGCGCCCTGCAGACAGGAGCCCCTCATGCGCCGCTTGTTTTTACTGTTAATGATGTTTTGTACGTTACCCGCATGGGCAGATAACCTTGATGATCTGTTTACGGTCGCCGGCTGGCCGCAGCAACGCGCGCATTTCAATGATGCCCTGAGCGCCGCTCAGCAGCGCTACAGCAACAACTTGCCGCCTGCGGTCTATCAGGCACTGGTCAACAACAGCAACCAGCGTTTTGCGCCTGATGCAATGGACCAACGGGCCAGGGACCAGATGCGCAAACACCTGCCAGATCCTGATCCTGCCCTGGCCTTTTTTCAGTCGCCGCTGGGTCGCAAGATCGTGGCCGCCGAACTGCTGGCCACACGCCGCGATCAACTGGCCAAGCACGCACAAGGCTTGCCGCGCATGGAAGCCAGCGCCACTCGTCAGTTGCTGATCAATCATTTATCCCGCGCACTGCCTGCCCGTGAAGCCGGAGCTGAAGTCAGCCTGGCCATTGCTGGCGTTGCCGCCGACAGCTTGAGCTCGATGATCCCGGGGCTGCTGGGTGGCGGGCAGGCGCAAAGCATGTTGAATGGCCAGCGCCAGCGGTTGATGGACCAGATCGCCGGTGAGCTGGATAACACGTTGCTCTACGTGTATCGCGACCTGTCTGACCCGGAGCTGGAAGAATTCGTCACCTTTGCTGAGTCACCTGAAGGCAAGACCTATTACCAGGCAGCTCTGGCCGCGATCCGCGCCGGGTTGGCAGTCGGGCAAAGTACCTCAAACCTGAGCCAGTAGGCTTAAGCCCTACAGGCTCACTATCAAGTTCAAAAGAACTTATCCAGAAACGCAAAATACCTCGCGCGGATTTCTGCCGTTTCATTCGCCAGATGGTGGCGCGCTTCAGGTAATAGCAGTATCTGCGGCTGCTTGAACCTCGCGTTCAGTACCTCAAGGTTATGTTGCCAGTCCACCGTCTTGTCGGCTTCGCCCTGAATCACCAACGGCTGGCGCACACTCGGTGATGCGCCTTCAATACGCGGAATCCAGCGCGCCAGTGCCCCCACCCACGCCGTTGGCAAACGTACCGGCTGCAGCGGATCGGCTTGCAGAAATGCCAGGAAATTCGGGTCGTTGGAGTTCTCGCTAAAGCGCCGGGCAATCCCTTTGACGAAAGGGCGCAGCAAGTAATAACTGAACTTTGACCAGCCCCAGCCTTTGGGGCGAACCAGTGGCGAGAGCAAAATGGCCTGCCCTTGAGCCGGGCTGTGCTCCTCGTGGTTCAGCAAGTGATCGAGGACAATCGCCCCGCCCGTGCTTTGCCCGCACAGGTGCCAAGGCTGGGGTAATTGCAACGATTGCGCCTCGATAAACAACCCTTGCAGGACTGCCTGGTACTGCGTGAAATCATCGATGCTGGCCCGCTCTCCACTCGACAGCCCATGCCCCGGCAGGTCACAGGCAATCACGGCAAACCCCCGGTTCAATCCCCACTCGATCACATGCCGATACAGCCCCATGTGGTCATAAAAACCGTGAATCACAAACAGGGTCGCCACAGGCGGGGTGTCGGGCCACCACACCTGACTGACCAGTTCGAAGCCGCCAGCGCTAAAGCGACCCAACTGGCGTTTGACCGCAGCCGGACGCAGAGGAAAATCCAGCCCATAAAAGTGCTGATACGCCAGACCCTCTCTCGATAACGGTTGAGCCGCGGCCAACGGCTGCAAGCTGGCGCGCAAGGAATCGGGGGCAAACGGGGCAGGCATAAGGGCTTCCAGACAGGGCGCACAGGCGCAAAACAGGCTTTATAGACCATCGATATTCATCTGTCAGGTCAGGCATGGCAAGCTACGCGACCTTCAAGGAGCTTTTGCATGCCGGTGCCCACGCTGAAAACTCTGTTGGCCTGCCTGCTGACGCTGATCTGCGCAGTGGGGTTGTGGCTCGCTTACGACTGGTTCCAGGGCCGCTACATTCGCGCTTTCAGCGATCAAACCGCGCTATTTGCAGGCGACGTACTGAGCCTGCCTGGCGAACTGTCCGGCCCGGGTGCGATTCGCGTGGTGCATTTCTGGGACCCGGCCTGCCCGTGTAACGTTGGCAACCAGCAGCATCTCGGTGAACTGCTGGCCCATTACGTCCCGCAAGGTGTCGAGTTCTACTCAGTGAAAAAGCCCGGCACTCAAGGTCAGTTGCCCTCCACCCTGGGCGCCATCAAGCCCTTGGCCAGCCTGCCCGGCGCCGAACGCCTGGGCGCCAGCCCGGCCGTGGCCATCTGGGACCGCAGCGGCCAACTCGCCTACTTCGGTCCCTACAGCGAAGGTGCCACCTGCAACGCCAGCAACAGCTTTATCGAACCCATCCTGCAAGCCCTGAGCGAAGGCCGTCCAGTCAAGGCCACCCACACCATGGCCGTGGGCTGCTATTGCCCGTGGCAGGCTGATAACGCCGCACGTTGATAGCGTACCGGTGCACTTGAGCAGAACAAGGAGTAGTTCCATGAAACGCAGCCTGACCCTCATCGCTCTTGTCGTCGCGTCCATCGCAGGGGGCGGGTTCTGGTACGTGCAAAGCAAACTGCCGACACGCCAGGGCCAGGTCGGGCTTGCTGCACTGCAGGGGCCGGTCACGGTGCGTTATGACGAGCGCGGGGTGCCGCATATTCGGGCTGGCAACCAGGCTGACCTGTATCGCGCCCTGGGCTATGTGCAGGCCCAGGACCGGCTGTTTCAGATGGAAATCATGCGTCGCCTGGCGCGGGGTGAGCTGGCCGAGGTGCTGGGGCCCAAGCTGGTCGATACTGACAAACTGTTTCGCAGCCTGCGCATCCGCGAGCGGGCTGCCAGTTACCTGACGGAGCTGGATCCTCAATCCCCGGCTTTTCTGGCCTTGCAGGCGTATCTGGACGGGATCAATCAGTTCCAGGCCAACAATCCAAACCCCGTGGAGTTCGACCTGCTGGGCATCACGCCACGGCCCTTTACCGCCGAAGACACCATCAGCGTTGCCGGTTACATGGCCTACAGTTTTGCCGCCGCCTTTCGTACCGAACCGCTGCTGACGTACGTGCGCGATCAACTGGGCAGCGACTACCTGAAAATCTTCGACCTCGACTGGCAACCCCAGGGCGTATTGGCCCCGGCACTGGCGGCCAACGACTGGAAAACCCTGGGAGCGCTGGCCCGACTGAGCGATCAGGCCCTGAGCCAGACAGGCTTGCCACAGTTCGAGGGCAGCAATGCATGGGTGGTGGCGGGCAAACGCACCCAAAGTGGCAAACCGCTGCTGGCTGGCGACCCGCACATCCGCTTTTCGACACCCTCTGTGTGGTACGAAGCACAGCTTTCGGCACCGGATTTTGAGCTGTACGGCTACCATCAAGCCCTGGTTCCGTTCGCCTTTTTGGGCAACAACCGGGATTTCGGCTGGAGCCTGACCATGTTCCAGAACGACGATCTGGACCTGATCGCCGAGAAGACCAACCCCGACAATCCCAATCAGGTCTGGTACCACGGCCAGTGGGTCGACATGACCCGCACCGAGCAGCAGATTGCCGTCAAGGGCGAGGCACCGGTCACGCTTACACTGCGCCAATCACCCCACGGGCCGATCATCAATGACGTGCTGGGCGCAACGGCGGGCAACACGCCGATCGCGATGTGGTGGGGTTTTCTGGAAACGAAAAATCCGATCCTGGAAGGCTTCTATCAGCTCAACCGTGCCGACAGCCTGAGCAAGGCGCGCACGGCCGCAACCTTTATTCAGGCGCCGGGACTCAATCTGCTATGGGCCAACGCCAAGGGCGATATCGGCTGGTGGGCAGCGGCGCAATTACCCAAGCGCCCGGCCGGGGTCAACCCGGCGTTCATTCTGGACGGCAGCACCAACCAGGCTGACAAGGACGGTTTCTACCCGTTCAGCGCCAACCCCCAGGAAGAAAACCCGGCACGAGGCTATATCGTGTCAGCCAACTTCCAGCCGTTATCCCCTGCTGGCATCGAGATTCCCGGTTACTACAACCTGGCGGACCGTGGCCAGCAGCTAAATCGCCAGCTCAGCGATAACAGCGTGAAGTGGAACCTCAAAAACAGCCAGGCCCTGCAACTGGGAACCGCCACAGACTACGGCCAGCGTGTGCTCAAACCCCTGTTGCCCGTACTGCGCGAAGTCGTCACGGTTCCAGCCGAGCGCAAACTGGTAGAACAACTGGCGCAATGGACAGGTGATTACCCGCTCGATTCGATTGCCGCCACCGTGTTCAACCAGTTCTTGTACAGCCTCACTGAAGCCACCATGCGCGACAAATTGGGCGACGCCTTTTTTGACACCCTGCTGACGACGCGAGTGGTTGATGCAGCCTTGCCACGCCTGGCCGCAAGCCCGGACTCGCCGTGGTGGGACAACCGCACGACACCGCAAAAAGAGAGCCGCGCTGACACGGTCAAAGTGGCCTGGCAGGCCAGCATTGCCCACTTGAAGGCCGTCCTGGGCGACGACCCCGGACAATGGCGCTGGGGCCGGGCCCACACCCTGACCCACGAGCACCCGCTGGGTCGACAAAAGCCTCTGGACTGGCTGTTCAACGTCGGTCCCTTCGCCGCTCCCGGCAGTCACGAAGTGCCGAACAACCTCAGCGCCAAACTCGGCAACGCACCGTGGCCGGTGACCTACGGCCCATCAACGCGGCGCTTGATCGACTTTGCCGACCCGGCCCACGGGCTGACCATCAACCCGGTGGGTCAAAGCGGCGTGCCCTTCGACAAACACTACCGTGATCAGGCCGAGTCCTACATCGAAGGCGACTACGACAAGCCTCATATGGACGAAGCCGAAATCCAGCTCAACACCCGCAGCACCTTGCGGCTGATGCCGGTGCGGTGAGAGTTGAAGTTTTCTGTAGCCGCTGAGGAGCGCAGCGAGGCTGCGTTCGGCGGCGTAGCCGTCGTAAAACCGGACACTGCACCGTCTCAGGGAAACCCGGATGGAGGATTTACGGTCGCTGCGCTCCTCAGCGGCTACACATCACTTTTGGCTAGCGCAGTGCGTAATCCAGCACGATCCCCACAAAAATCGACAAGCCTGCCCAGTGGTTATGCAGGAAAGCTTTAAAGCAGCGCTGCGGATCACGGTCGCGGGTGTACCAGAACTCCCACACAAAACACGCCGCCGCGCCCAACAGCCCAAGGTGGAACCAGCCGCCCAGTTCAAAGTGCGAACCTGCCAGCAGCAGACAGCCCAGGGCCAGACCCTGCAGGCTCAGGATAATCACGCGATCAGCATCGCCAAACAGGATCGCCGTGGATTTGACACCGATTTTCAGGTCGTCTTCGCGGTCGGTCATGGCGTAGTAAGTGTCGTAGCCCACCGTCCACAGCAGGTTGGCGATGTACAGCAACCATGCCGCAGCAGGCAAACTGCCGGTTTCGGCGGTGAAGGCCATCGGGATGCCCCACGAGAACGCAGCACCCAGTACCACTTGCGGGTAGTAGGTATAGCGCTTCATGAACGGGTAGGTCGCGGCCAGTGCCAGCGCGCCGAATGACAACCAGATGGTCGGTGCATTGGTGCACAGCACCAGCAGGAAGCTGAGCCCCATCAGCAGGGCAAAAAACACCAACGCCTCTTTGCTGCTGATTTTTCCGCTGGCCATCGGCCGTTGTTCCGTTCTTTTTACGTGACCATCCACCTTGCGATCGGCGAAGTCGTTGATCACGCAGCCGCCCGCTCGCGTCAGGATCACGCCGAATACAAAGATCAGCAGATTACTTAGCGAGGGCACACCTTTGGCGGCAACCCACAGTGCCCACAGGGTCGGCCACAGCAACAGGTAGATGCCGATGGGCTTGTCCATGCGGGTCAGCTGGATGAAGTCCCAGGCGCGAGGGTTCAACCGGTTGAGTGATTTGAGCAGGCGCATGTACATCAGTTGTTCTCCGACCGGGCACTGAGGGCGGTCCACAGTTTGGGTAAAAACACTTCGGCCACCAGCACACTCAGTGCCCCGCGAACAAAGCGCGAGCGGCGGGCCCACAGGTGATCGACCTGGTCGACCCGTGGCAACCAGTGGCGCGGGTAGTGACACACCTGCAGCGCCCCACGCTCAAAGGCCTGATCGCTAAACAGCAACTCGCCCAATGAGCGGGTGCCCAGCTCGTCCATATTCAGGCCGCCCTCTTGCAGCGAGCTTTTGGCCGCCACGCTGCGAGCAAACACCCACGGCTGGCCGTGCCCGCGCAAATACACTTCACGCACCCAGCCCTGAATGCCCTGGGGCAGTTCAAGTGCAGCACATTCGTCCGGGCGCAACATCTGCCAGCCCTCAAAAAGTGGAAGCACGCTGAAGGAATCGTCTGAAATCGCAGTGAGACGCCGGGTCAGAGAACCCTCATCAAACAGCCAGTCGAACATTTGTGCGTCAGGCAGGGCAGGAAGTTGGCCTTGCTCAAGCCAGACGGGGGAGACAAGCGCAGAAGTTATGTGCGGCACAGTGGGTCATAATTGGCAGCCATTGAGGTCGGCGAGCTTATCACGCCGGTCCCTGATTGAGCGGCCTTGGGCCTTTTGGCAGTATTGGTGCTTGCATCTGCCTGTGGTCATCAGTACAAAACGCCCTGAATTTGACGAGCAACTCGGCGGTTGTTGATAAGTCTGTGGTCTCGTCCAAGCCTGAACCTCTAGGAAGTACCCCGATGAAAAAGTGGCAATGCATTGTATGTGGACTGATTTATAACGAAGCCGACGGCTGGCCGGACGATGGCATCGCCCCGGGCACCCTGTGGCAAGACGTACCTGAAGACTGGCTGTGCCCGGACTGCGGCGTCGGCAAAATGGATTTCGAGATGATTGAAATCAACTGATCGACCCTTTTAAAACCTGATTCACTTTTGGAGATTGGAATGAACGCACCTGTCGTGATCGTTGGCACCGGGCTGGCTGGCTATAACCTGGCCCGCGAGTTTCGCAAGCTGGACAGCGAAACCCCACTGCTGCTGATCACGGCCGATGACGGGCGCTCCTACTCCAAGCCCATGCTGTCTACCGGCTTTGGCAAGAACAAGGAAGCCGATGGCCTGAGCATGGCAACGCCCCAGGCGATGGCCGAACAACTCAAGGCCCAGGTGCGCACCCACACTCGCATCAGCGGGATCGACCCGGGCCACAAGCAATTGTGGATTGGCGAAGAAGCCGTGCCCTATCGCGACCTGATCCTGGCGTGGGGCGCACAAACGGTGCAGGTGCCGGTAGAGGGCGATGCCCAGGACGCCATTTTCCCGATCAATGATCTTGAAGATTACGCGCGCTTTAGGGCCGCGGCGGCAGGCAAGCGCCGGGTACTGATCCTGGGGGCTGGCTTGATCGGCTGTGAGTTTGCCAATGACCTGATCGCAGGGGGCTATGAGGTCGATCTGGTCGCGCCCTGTGAGCAAGTGATGCCAACCCTGCTGCATCCCGCTGCCGCGGCTGCGGTCCAGTCAGGCCTAGAGAGCCTGGGTGCACGCTTTCATCTGGGGCCGGTGTTGACTCGACTGCAACGCACCGATGCCGGGCTCGACGCGCATTTGTCGGATGGCAGCGTAGTCCAGTGTGATGTCGTTGTGTCAGCCATCGGTTTGCGCCCACGCATCGATATGGCGGCCGCAGCCGGGATCAAGGTCAATCGCGGGGTCGAAGTCGATCGCCAGCTTCAAACATCCCACCCCAACATCTACGCACTGGGTGACTGTGCCGAGGTCGATGGCTTGAATCTGTTGTACGTGATGCCGCTCATGAGCTGCGCCCGTGCACTGGCGCAAACGCTGGCAGGCAACCCGACGACGGTCAGTTATGGCGCTATGCCCATTACCGTTAAGACCCCGGTTTGCCCGCTGGTGGTATCACCTGTGCCGCGCGGCCGTGACGGCGTGTGGACCGTGGAAGGTCAGGGCGCCGATATCAAGGCGCTGTGCCGCGATGCCGATGGCAAATTGCTCGGCTATGCCCTGACCGGCGAAGCCGTTCGCGAAAAACTCGCACTGAACAAAGAGCTGCCTGCACTTTTGGCGTAAACACGGTGCACTCTGTCGGATATGGCACTGCCTTGACTCAACAAAGCCTGTGCAGAGGCTGGCGCCGGCCTTGACCGCATGCCATTCTCACACCGGTCTGCCGCAGTTTAGAGCCTGCGGCGCCTTGGGCGCTGCTCCATAGAGAGCAGCACGGACATAACAACAAAAAACCGTCAATGAGGCTTCATCATGCGTAAACCAGATCTCGCCGCCGCTATTGCTGAAAAGGCCGACCTCACCAAAGAACAAGCCAACCGCGTACTCAATGCAGTGCTGGAAGAAATCACCCAGGCCCTGCATCGCAAAGACAGCGTCACGCTGGTCGGCTTTGGTACCTTTATTCAGCGTCATCGCGGTGCCCGTACCGGACAAAACCCGCAAACCGGTCAGCCGGTCACCATCAAGGCCAGCAACACGGTAGCGTTCAAGCCGGGCAAGTTCCTCAAGGACAGCGTTAACCCTTAAGCCCTTGGCGACATGAAGAATGGGCAAGCTGGCGATCCTGGCGGCCCATTCTTGACTGTATTCGGGTCGATTATGCGGCCATAAGTGGCAAAACCTACCCCATCTACGCCCATCCATGCAGACATGTGGCGTTCTTCGCTCAAATCGTTACACTGCGCCGGCCATTTTTTATTCCCCCGAGGCCGCGTACATGAAATTTCGTTTTCTGCTCTGGATGCTTGGCTTTCTAATGGGCAGAGCCAGCCGTAAGAATCCTGCTTTCCAGCAACAGCTGGCTGATAAGGATCTGGTGTTCCAGCTGCAAACCCTCGATGGCAAAGTGGCCCGTCACTTCAAGGTCAAAAACCAGCGCATCACCAGCCACGGCGGCCTGTACCCCGAGCCTGCGTTTGCCATCGCCTTTAAGGATGCCGCCTACGGCTTCGCCACGCTGCAAGCGAAGAACAAGCAACTGGCGTTCATGACCGGGATTCAGGACAAGTCGATTCAGATCAAGGGCAACCCGGCGCTGGTGATCTGGTTCCAGGGCCTGACCAAATACCTCAAGCCGCGTAAGAAGACGAAGGCGTAGGTCTCGGATATTTGTAGCCGCTGACGAGCTCCGCGAGGCTGCGATCGATTGCGCAGCGATCGCAAAACCTGAGTACGCGATTTTCCTGACAAATAGTGAAGGTTGGCTTTACGACTGCTTCGCAGCCGATCGCAGCCTCGCTTCGCTCCTCAGCGGCTACTGAAATGGTGCAGACCGGGCTTCAGGCCTGACCGAACTGCGCTGCCATTTCACGCAGCAACACTTCAGCCTCCAGTACTTTGCTGACGACCGCTTCGGCCTTGTCCCGCGATACCCCCAGACGCTCAAACAACGCATCTGGCAGCGGCGCACACGCACCATGCCCAATTCCGCGGTTTTGCAGTAACCCCAGCGCTACGCACACCAGATTCGGATAGTGGGCATCGGTACCGATGTAGGCCGGATCATGTTGAAAGCGCACCGCAATCGCCAGCTCCTCAGGCATGCCCCAAAATCGCATCAACCAGGCCCCCATTTGCTCACGGCTGATGCCCAGCAAATGCTGTTCAATCAGGCTATGGCTGACATGCGGGTTAACCTCGAGATGACGGCAAATCAGCGAAAAATGCGGCGGAAACACATAGGCCAACAGCAAGTAACCAAAGTTGTGCAACAGCCCGCCCAGGTAAGTCATGCCGACTTCAGGACGCAGTTCCCGAGGCATGGCGCGGGTCAGCCCTTCAATCACCGCTGCGGTATAGATCGATTGTTGCCAGTAGGGTGTGCTCGATTGCGGATTGTCCTTGGGCAGGCTCAGACTTTTGCCCAACGACAGGCTGAGCGCCAGGTTGATCACCAGGTCGACCCCCAGCACTCGCACAATGGCGTCTTCGACCGAGCGAATCTTGCTTTGTGATGCGTAGTACGACGACGACGCCCAGCTCATGACTTGTGCCGCGAGTGCCGGGTCGGTTTCAACAACACTGGTGATCTCATCGATGGTGACATCGGGATCGGAACGCAGCCGCATCATTCTGCGCACGCTCTCAGCCAACGGTGGCAACTCGATGGTCGCTTCGAGCCGCTGCTGAATCCGGCGTGCCGTGAATGCCTGAACGGCTCGGGTGATGGCCTCGCCATCGTCCCCTGTGTAATCAAGTTTGATCGCACTCAGGGGCTCGCCAAAGCGACCGACGCTGGCATTTTTGAGCAGGTATTTGAAATCTTCCCGAGTGATTTCCAGCAACCGCCCCGGCTCACCTGCGCTAATCAGCAGTGTGGGTTGTTGCAGCAATTGCTCTTCGTACAGGCAGGGCGAGTTGATCAGCGCTGGCAGCCCTGGCAACAGGCTCAGGCCATGTTTGTCGAGCATGGCCTGCAGGCGATCGGGGGCAACGGCGGTCATGCGGCGCCCGATCAAGTCAGCCAGACGGTTCAGATCCAGCAAATGGCTCTGCGTGAACAGCACCATGAGGATGCCGACCGCGTCATCGAGCAGTACAGCCTGGACCTTGCGCGCGGGATCGAGCGCCGGGTGGTCAGGGACTTCGCGATAGGCGATAGCCAAGTCACCGAGCAAGCGCCCGATAACAGACGGCGTACTCGCAACGGCAGGGGCGCTGGCAACTTCAGTCATGGTCTGCTTCCGTTCTGTACAACTCAAATTTGATAAGCCGTTACTAGATCGGCAGCCGGACCATTTACTGAATAGTGTTTTAAACCTGTCCGTATTGCTGGCCGTGACGCAGCCACCGATCCAGCAAGGGGCTGACATGCCCAGGCCAGCGCTCAATCAATGCCTGAGCGGCCTCCCGTACGGCGGGCAGCAGGTCGGCATCGCGCATCAGGTCGGCAACCTTGAATTGCAAAAGGCCAGTCTGGCGGGTGCCCAGCATTTCTCCAGGGCCGCGCAGTTCCAGGTCTTTTTCGGCGATCACAAAGCCGTCGTTGGTCTCGCGCATGATGCCCAGACGCTGGCGGCCAATTTGCGACAGCGGCGGGTGATACAGCAGCACGCAATGGCTCGCGGCGCTGCCACGGCCTACACGCCCACGCAGTTGGTGAAGTTGTGACAGACCCAGCCGCTCAGGGTTTTCGATGATCATCAGGCTGGCATTGGGCACGTCGACGCCCACTTCAATGACCGTGGTCGCCACCAGCAACTGCAGTTCACCGGCCTTGAACTGGGCCATGACAGCCGCTTTTTCAGCCGCTTTCATGCGCCCGTGGATCAGACCCACGCGCAACTCTCCCAAGGCACTGGAAAGGTCTTCAAAGGTGGTTTCAGCGGCCTGACAGGTCATCTCTTCGGATTCTTCGATCAAGGTGCAGACCCAATAGGCCTGTCGCCCCTGAGCGCAGGCGGCACGCACTCGCTCAATCACTTCGATGCGTCGCGTGTCGACCACCAGTACGGTGTTGACCGGGGTTCGACCAGGGGGCAGTTCGTCGAGAATCGAGGTGTCGAGGTCGGCGTAAGCGCTCATGGCCAGAGTGCGCGGAATAGGGGTAGCGGTCATGATCAACTGGTGCGGACACATCACACCACCCACGCCCTTGTTGCGCAGGGCCAGACGTTGCTGCACGCCAAAGCGGTGCTGTTCGTCGATGATGACCAGCGCCAGATTGTGGAACTGCACATGGTCCTGAAACAACGCATGGGTACCCACGACCATGGGCACGCCACTGGCGATTTGCTCCATCGCCGTCACGCGAGCCTTGCCTTTGAGCTTGCCGGCCAGCCACGCGACCTCCAGCCCAAGAGGCTCCAGCCAGCGTTTGAAGTTGATGAAGTGCTGCTCGGCAAGGATTTCAGTCGGTGCCATCAATGCCACCTGATATCCCGCCTCAAGCGCCTGCAATGCCGCCATCGCCGCAACCACCGTCTTGCCGGAGCCTACGTCGCCCTGAATCAGGCGCAGCATGGGTTCGGGCTGACTGAGGTCATAGGCAATTTCGTTGCCGACCCGAGCCTGGGCTCCCGTCGGCGGGAAGCCCAGATTGGCAAGAAACTGCACCGGCAGTTTTGTGGCCTTGGGCAGTGCGGGCGCCTGCTGGGAGCGCAGGCTCTCGCGCAAGCGCTGCTGGGACAGTTGATGAGTCAACAGCTCTTCAAAGGCCAGGCGGTGCTGCGCCCAGTGATGGCCCAGGGCAAGTTCTTCAACATCGGCATCGGCGGGCGGCTGATGCAGATAACGAATGGCCTGGTCGAGTGGGGCCAGTTGATAGTCCTTGGCCAGTTCCGGCGGCAACCAGTCGGGCAGGCTGCTCGGGCCAAGCATGGCCAGGCTTTGCTGGCTTAACTGGCGCAGGCGCTGCTGGGTCAGGCCTTCGGTGGTGGGATAAATCGGCGTCAGGGTGGTATCGACGGGCGGCGGTTCGTCACCGGTAATGGCGCGGTATTCGGGGTGGTAGATTTCCAGCCCCGAGGCTCCTGGCCGGGCCTCGCCGTAGCAGCGCACTTCAGTGCCGCGCTTGAGGCTTTCCTTTTGCGCATTGCTGAAGTGATAGAAGCGCAGGCTCAGGCCGCCAGTGCCATCGTTGATGCGCACCAGCAAGCTGCGGCGCTTGCCCATGACCACATCGGCACCGATAACCCGTCCTTCAACCACCGCATCCTGACCGGGGCGCAAGGCGCCAATCGGCACCACGCGGGTCCGGTCCTGATAGCGCAGCGGCAAATGGAACAGCACGTCCTGGACGTTTTCCAGTCCGACCTTGGCCAGTTTCTCGGCCATGGCCTCGCCCACGCCCTTGAGCGCAGTGACCGACACTTTCGACAACTCGGTCATCGGCGTAATTACTTCTCAGCAGGCGGCTTGGCCACCGAGCACAGGCGGATCGAGTCGGCGAGGATTTCAATTGCCTTGGGCCGCGGGAAGCTGGCGCGCCAGGCAATGGCGACGGTTCGGAACGGCACCGGCGGGGTCAACGGGCGCACAGCCAGGATACCGGGTGCGTAGTGATGACTGTCGACGGCCGACAACGGAAGAATCGAGATACCCAGGCCGGACGCGACCATGTGGCGGATGGTTTCCAGCGAGCTGGACTCAACCGTCGTGTGCATGGCGCCATCATTGCCTTTGGCCACGGTCGGGCACGCTTCCAGGACCTGATCGCGGAAACAGTGACCTTCGCCCAGCAACAGCAGGCTCTTGTCGTTCAGCAGGCTGGCGTCGATGGTCTCTTTTTTGGTCCACGGGTGCTCACTGGGCATCAGCACGTAAAACGGCTCGTCGTACAGCGGCAAGGTCAGCACGTCGGCTTCCTGAAACGGCAGCGCAATGATGATCGCGTCCAGCTCACCGTTACGCAGCTTGTCGCGCAGGACGTGGGTGAAGTTTTCTTCGATATACAACGGCATCTGCGGGGCAACCCGGTGCAGTTGTGGAATCAGGTGCGGGAACAGGTACGGGCCCACGGTGTAGATCGCGCCGACCTTGAGCGGGGCCGTCAGCTGGTTTTTGCCCGCCTGTGCCAACTCGCGAATACCTTGCGCCTGCTCCAGCACTTTTTGTGCCTGAGCCACGATACTTTCACCCACCGGGGTTACGCGTACCGCACTTTTGCTGCGCTCAAAAATCAGCACACCGAGTTCGTCTTCCAGTTTTTTCACACCCACCGACAGGGTCGGCTGGCTGACGTGGCAACGTTCGGCAGCGTGGCCGAAATGTTGCTCTTGGGCGAGGGTAACGATGTAGCGTAATTCTGTAAGCGTCATAGCGTGCGTCCCTGTGGTTGCGGGCCAAGCATAGCGGCTGCAATCGATAGACGCACGTTATCAGACATTGCCCCAAGAGCTACAGTCGCTAATCAAAGGCAGGGCTGATTTATCTTGCTCGCAGATGCACAAAGGGCACCCTGAGGTGCCCTTTGCGGTGTTATCGCCGACGTTTATCGATGGAATAAACGAAGGGTGCCACGATCTCGATGCTGCCATTGGTCAGCATCTCGGGCGGCGGCTTGGGCAATGGCTGTGCCCGGCGAATCATTTCCAGGGTCGCCCTGTCCAGATCAGCATTGCCGGAACGCCCTACCAACTCGTAGGACAGTACCTTGCCTTCAGCATCCACCACGAAGCGCAGACGGTTCAGGCCTTCCTTGCCACGGGATTGCGCAGCAGGCGGGTACTTCTTGTACTTGCCCAAGTGACTGAGCAAGGTGCCTTCCCAACTGGCTTTGGCCGCCAGTTGTTGCGCAGACGGCCCCGGGGCCGGTGCAGCGGATTTCTCGCTGGTGTTCTTGGTCGGCGTCGCGTCGCTGGGTTTCTCTTCTGAAGGTTTCTCTTTGACCGGGTCCGGTTTTTCCACAGGCTTGGGCGGCTGAGGCTTTTGCTTGGGCTTGACCGGCTTGGGTACAGAAATCTTCGGCTTGGGCGCTTCGGCCAGCTTGGGTATCGGCAACTCTTCCACTGGCGCCGGCGGTTGTGGCGGTGTCACCACTTTTGGCGGCGCAGGAGGAGGCGGTGCCGGCAGTGGTGCCAGATCAACCATCATCGCTTGCGGCGGAAGTTCGATCGCGCGCGGGCTGGACCATTGCAGGGCAAGAATCACTGCCACTGCATGGACACCCAATACCACGGCCAGGCTGGTTGCGTAACGCGTCATCTTTTGGCGCGCTATGGTCATTTCTTGGCTGCCGTCTCAAGTCCGACCAGACCCACCTTCAAGTAACCGGCTGCGCGCAAAGCATCCATCACGCTCATCAAGTCACCGTAGTCCACGCCCTTGTCGGCCTGGAAGAAGATCGTCGTGTCTTTGTTGTTGTGGGTCCTGGCATCCAGGGTCGGGCCCAACGCTTCAACCGTGACCGGTTCTTCGCCCAGATACAGCCGCTGGTCAGCCTTGACGCTGAGGAACACGGGTTTCTCGGGGCGAGGCGCCGGTTTGGCCGTCGAAGCGGGCAGGTCAACCTTGATATCCACAGTGGCCAGCGGTGCTGCCACCATGAAGATGATCAGCAGTACCAGCATCACGTCGATAAAAGGGGTGACGTTAATTTCATGGTTCTCGGCGAGATCGTCATCGCCTTCTTTTAAATGCAGGCCCATGGCCGATTACCCCACTTTCACCATGTGCGGTTGCGAGCTACGCTCAGGCGGCAGGTGATCGAGGTCACGGCTAACCAACAGCAACACTTCAGCAGACGCATCAGCCACCTGGGCTTTGTAGCCGGTGATGGAGCGGGCGAAAACGTTGTAAATCACTACGGCAGGGATCGCGGCAACCAGACCCAGTGCCGTGGCCAGCAGGGCTTCGGCAATACCCGGCGCAACAACGGCCAGGTTGGTGGTCTGGGTTTTGGCGATACCGATGAAGCTGTTCATGATGCCCCATACCGTACCGAACAGACCTACGAACGGTGCAGTGGAACCAATGGTGGCAAGTACGCCCGTGCCGCTGCTCATGTTACGACCGCACGCGGCTACCAGACGCTCAAGACGGAAGCTCACACGCTCCTTGATGCCTTCTTTTTCGCGGCTATTGGCCGACAGGCGCATTTCTTCAAGGGCGTCCTGGACCAGCAGGTGGGCCAGCGTGCCTTCCTTGGCCGCAGTGTCGCTGGCTTCTTTAAGGGTGCGGGCTTTTTTCAGGTTGGCGATTTCAACGCGCAGACGACGCTTGGCGCCCAGCACTTCAAAGCCTTTGGCAATCCAGATGGTCCAGGTGATGATCGAAGCGATAGCCAGACCGATCATCACGATTTTGACGACGATGTCCGCGTTCTTGTACATGCCCCAAGGCGACAGATCATGGGCCATGCCCAGGCTGTTTTCTTCTTCGGCAACAATTTGCGGCGCGTCATCGGCCGGGGCAACAGCGCCCTCAACCAGTGTAGGATCAGTCGCACCCGGGGTAGCGACAGGTGCAGGGGCAGCAGCTGCAGTAGCAGCCTGAACGGCAGGGGCAGCAGGCTCGTCGGCAAAGGCCGCGACAGGTGCCAACATCAAGCTGAACATCAGCGCCGCAACCCCACGCCAGACGCGTGTTGGGCTCAAAGGCTGGGTTGGCGAAGCGGTGGGATGATTGCGTGTCATGCTAGCCGGACCTGAGGAAAGTAATGAGGTAATGCCCTACAACGCGGTGTAAGACCAAGGGCAAAATGATGCGTTATTATTGCAAGTAATTCTTGTTAACAAAAGCAATAGCATCTGTTTTTTTCGAAAGTCACGACTTAGGTCGTGTCAAATCACGTCGTTTTGTAACTTTTCATTAGGAATTTTGCGATGCCAAAAGCTTCTGTATTGATCGCCGGATGCGGTGATATCGGCAGCCGCCTGGCCACTCAGTTGCTCGGTGATGACTGGCAGGTGTATGGCCTGCGACGCTCCATCGACCGTTTGCCTGCGGGTGTCATCGGGGTAGCGGGCGACTTGTTCAGTGAGCAATGCCCGGCGCACTGGCCAACCGGCCAGATCGACTATCTGGTGTACAGCGCGGCTGCGACCGATCATGACGAGGCGGGTTATCAGGCGGCCTATGTCGACGGATTGAAAAACACCTTGGGCTGGCTTGAGCAGAACGGCCAGCGGCCAAAGCGCCTGTTGTTTGTGTCCAGCAGCAGCGTTTTTGCCCAAAAGGATGGGGAGTGGGTGGACGAAACGTCCCCAGCCCAGGCAACAGCCTACTCGGGGCGGATCATGCTCGAGGCTGAGCAGGTGGCGATCAGCAGCGGTATCGCGGCCAGCGTCGTGCGCCTGACCGGGATCTACGGGCCTGGCCGTGAATGGATGCTGGGGCAGGTGCGCAAAGGTTATCGCGTGCCCACCGACCCGCCGATGTATGGCAACCGTATCCATGCCGATGACGCAGGCGGGCTTCTGGCCTTTTTGCTTGAGGCAGACCGCCAGGGTAAAGCCCTGGATGACTGCTACATCGGTGTCGACAACGCGCCGGTGCCATTGGCCGAGGTAGTGAGCTGGCTGCGCGAGCGCCTGGGCGTGACTGAATGGGCTGCCGAGACAAGCGTCCGCCGGGCAGGCAGCAAGCGTTGCAGCAACGCACGCGCCAAGGCGCTGGGCTGGGAGCCGCGCTACTCAAGCTTTCGCGAGGGGTATGCCGAGATTCTGGGGGAGAAGGACTGAGGCTTGATGTTGGCTGGGTTCTTTGTGGGAGCGGGCTTGCTCGCGATGATATCGCCGCCATTTGCTTGGCAGACCGCGCCGACTGGATCGCGAGCAAGCCCGCTCCCACACAGCATTTAATTGGGCAACAGCTTCTCTAACAACCACTCGCGCTTGCCCGGGTAAAACTGGGGCATGTCATCCGGAGCAGAAGCATCCAGCGCCTGGAAGATTTCCAGTTTGCGGCCATCGCGGACAAAAATGTGCGCCGCTCCCAACTCACCCTGCTGCAACCAGAGGCTGTCGTACTCGCCGCTCATCGAGGCGCAATCGCCCGCCAGGCACAACACGTAACGCTGGATATTGGGCAGGCCCTTGACCTGACCGTTCGCTGAAAACGTCACAGGGTTGCCCTGGCCCACACCACTGACGACACGCCACTGCCCGCCCATATAAGCGGAGTTGAGCGCCGCCTCAAAACTCGTACCCAGTGGCGCGTCGCTTGCAACGTTGACCTGTGAGCGCACAAAAGGCTGGCGCGGCTCTGCTTCCGTCTCGGCCTGGATCAGCGTTTCTCCTTCCAGGCTCAAGCCGGTGGATTCACTGCCATACAAGCTGACTTGCCACATGCCATCATCGGCAGGCAGCAGTTTGCCTTCCACTGACTCAAAGCCGTTGGTGTAGTGAGCGGTGGCGTTTTTGACGTCGATGTCCCATTCCAGGTTCGGCCCATAGGCCAGCAGGGCTTCGCGCAAGTTGCCACCATTGGCAGCTGCGTCGATCGCGGCCTGATTGATCCAGACACCACTGATGTCGCGGTGGGCGGGTACGCTGGCACAACCACCCAAAACAAAAGTGAGCAGTGACAACACGAGCGCTTTGCGCATGGCGGGGTCCTTTTGAAACAAGGAAGAGCGGGGGGTGGCGCAGCATGAAAACGCTGCGCCGAGGGTGTTACTCGATTACCAGAATAGCGTCCATCTCTACCTGCGAACCCTTTGGCAGGGCGGCAACACCGATGGCGGCGCGGGCCGGGTAAGGCTGTTCGAAGTATGTGCCCATGATCTCGTTGACCTTGGCGAAATGGCTCAGGTCAGTCAGGAAGATGTTCAGCTTGACGATGTCCTTGAACGAACCACCAGCGGCTTCAGCTACCGACTTCAGGTTTTCGAATACCTGAATGGTCTGGGCTTCAAAACCTTCAACCAGTTCCATGGTTTTTGGGTCCAGCGGGATTTGACCGGACATGTAGACAGTATTGCCAGCTTTGATCGCCTGAGAGTAAGTACCGATTGCAGCAGGTGCCTTGTCGCTGGTGATAACAGTCTTGGACATGGGTGACTCCTTGTAATTAGATGGCTACGCACGCATACGAGTGATGCGGATAACCCCGGTAAGGGCGCGCAGTTTTTTGATCACGCGAGCCAGGTGCACACGGTCGTGCACGCTGACCACCAGTTGGACCACGCTGATGCGACCATCGCGTTCGTCCATGCTGATCTTTTCGATGTTGCCGTCGGCGGCGTTGACGCTACTGGCCAGCAGCGCAATCAGGCCGCGCTGGTGTTCCAGCTCGACGCGCAATTCGACGTTGAATTCGCCGGTAACGTCCTTGGCCCACGACAGCTGGATGCACTTTTCGGGGTTGTGGCGGATTTCACTGATATTGCGGCAGTTGTCCAGGTGCACAACCATGCCTTTGCCTGCCGACAGATGGCCAACAATCGGATCCCCCGGGATCGGCGTACAGCATTTGGCGTAGCTGAGCACCAAACCTTCTGTACCGCGAATCGCCAGCGGACCTTCAGGGCTCGGCAGCGCCTCGCCTTCGCCCAGCAGACGCCGGGCCACCACGTAGGCCATGCGATTGCCCAGCCCGATGTCTTCGAGCAGGTCTTCGATTTGCTCCAGGCGGTATTCCTGGAGCATCGCCTGAACGCGCTCGGCCGCAATCTTGTCCAGCGAGCTGTTGAAGCCGTTAAGCACCTTGTTCAGCAAGCGCTCGCCCAGATTGACCGACTCGGAGCGGCGTTGCAGTTTGAGAGCATGACGAATGTGCGTACGCGCCTTGCCAGTCACCACAAAATTGAGCCAGGCCGGGTTGGGACGGGCACCGGGAGCACTGACGATTTCGACCGTGGAGCCACTTTGCAGCGGCTCGGACAGCGGCGCGAGACGACGGTTGATCCGGCACGCAATGCAGCTGTTGCCGACATCGGTGTGAACCGCGTAAGCAAAATCGACCGCTGTGGAGCCTTTGGGCAGCTCCATGATCCGGCCTTTGGGCGTGAACACGTAGACCTCGTCCGGGAACAGGTCGATCTTCACGCTTTCGATAAATTCGAGGGAGTTGCCTGCGCGCTGCTGCATTTCCAGCACGCCCTTGACCCACTGCCGCGCCCGGGCGTGAGTGCCCGTGTGCTGCTCGTCGCCACTGGATTTGTACAACCAGTGGGCAGCGATACCGTTGTTGGCCATTTCTTCCATTTCACGGGTACGGATCTGAATTTCGATCGGTACGCCATGCATGCCAAACAGCGTGGTATGCAACGACTGATAGCCGTTGGCCTTGGGAATGGCGATGTAGTCCTTGAAACGCCCCGGCAGGGGTTTGTACAAATTATGTACAGCACCCAGCACGCGGTAGCAGGTATCGACCTTGTCTACGATGATCCGGAACGCGTAAACATCCATGATCTCGTTGAAGGCCCGGCGCTTGCCGCGCATCTTCTTGTAGATGCCGTAGATGTGTTTTTGACGGCCGCTGACTTCGCCCTGAATGCCATCGATGGCCAGGCAGTGGCTGAGCGACTCTTCAATTTTGTTGACGATTTCCTTGCGATTGCCCCGGGCGCGCTTTACCGCCTGATAAATGCGCGCGGAGCGCATCGGGTACATCGCCTTGAAACCGAGGTCTTCGAATTCGATACGAATGCTGTGCATACCCAGCCGATTGGCAATGGGCGCGTAGATTTCCAGGGTTTCCTTGGCAATCCGTCGGCGTTTTTCGCCGGACAGCACTTCGAGGGTACGCATGTTGTGCAGACGATCGGCCAGCTTAACCAGGATCACGCGGATATCGCGCGCCATGGCCATGGCCATCTTCTGGAAGTTTTCAGCCTGGGCTTCGGCCTTGGTTTCGAAGTTCATCTGAGTCAGCTTGCTGACTCCATCGACCAGATCGGCCACGGTTTCGCCGAACTGCGCGACAAGCGCTTCCTTGGCAATACCGGTGTCTTCAATTACGTCATGCAGCATGGCCGCCATCAGGCTTTGATGGTCCATATGCATGTCGGCAAGGATGTTTGCCACTGCCAGCGGGTGCGTGACATAAGGCTCGCCGCTACGTCGGCGTTGGCCGTCGTGGGCTTGTTCTGCGTAGAAGTACGCCCGGCGGACCAGATTGACCTGGTCCGGGCCGAGGTACGCCGACAAGCGATCGGCGAGGGCGTCTATGCTCGGCATGAGGAAACCTCCTGCCAAAACTTTTTACCCTTCGCCGTGCTACGTCGACCGGGCATAGGCTTAGTTCGCCTCGTTGGACTCGTCCTCGAACGCTGCGAACAGCGGTTCGTCTTCGACGATTTCAGCGTTGGCGATAAACTCGTAGCTCATCAGGCCTTCTGCGATTTCACGCAGGGCAACAACGGTAGGCTTGTCGTTTTCCCACTGCACCAGTGGCTCTTTACCGCCGGTGGCCAGTTGACGGGCACGCTTGGTAGAGAGCATGACCAGCTCAAAGCGGTTATCCACGTGTTCTAGACAGTCTTCAACGGTTACGCGGGCCATGGTCTTCCTCGTAGCAAATGCAATATGCGCGCTGCCCGGATGGGCGAGCGGACTGAACAGTTTAAAAAATCACCAGCCATTAGGGAAGCGCTGATTTTTCGGCCACTGTCCCAAAAACCTCTGTAAGCGCCAATGTAAAGCCCTTACAGGGGTTTTGGGAAGTGCTGTTTAACCGAGCAGTTCGGCCAGTAATTTGCCAAAACGCTGCTGTTGACGTTTTTGCTGGAGCCGATTGGCGCGAAAAATGGCCTTCAGGTCCTCGAGTGCCAGAGCAAAATCGTCATTGATGATCAGATAGTCATAGTCGACATAGTGGCTCATTTCACTCACGGCTTCGCGCATCCGGCCATCAATGATTTCGTCGCTGTCCTGGCCGCGGTTGTCCAGACGCTGACGCAGGGCTTCCTGGCTTGGCGGCAGGATAAAGATCGAACGCGCCTGCGGCATCAACTTGCGGACCTGCTCCGCACCCTGCCAGTCGATTTCCAGAATCAGGTCGTGACCTTCATCCAGTGTCTGCTGCAAATGGCTTTGCGAGGTGCCGTAAAGGTTGCCGAAGACCTCGGCGCGCTCCAGGAAGTCACCGTGTTCGATCATTTTCACGAACTCTTCGCGCTCGACGAAATGATAGTTCACGCCATTCACTTCACCTGGGCGCATGGCGCGGGTCGTGTGCGAAACCGAAACCCGGATCTGCGGCTCAACGTCGATCAACGCTTTGACCAGGCTGGTCTTGCCTGCGCCAGAAGGGGCAGAAACGATATAAAGGGTGCCAGTGCTGTGGTTCATGTCAGGGGATGCCTTACTCAATATTCTGTACTTGTTCACGCATCTGCTCGATCAACACCTTGAGGTTGACCGCTGCTTGAGTGCTGCGTGGATCGAATGCCTTGGAGCCCAGGGTATTGGCCTCGCGATTCAGTTCTTGCATCAGGAAGTCCAGACGGCGACCCGCAGCACCACCCGACTTGAGCACACGCCGCACTTCAAGAATGTGAGTGCTCAGGCGGTCCAGCTCTTCGGCCACGTCGCTTTTTTGCGCCAGCATGACCATTTCTTGCTCAAGACGCTGCGGATCAAGCTCAGCCTTCATATCGGCAAAACGATCGAGCACCTTTTGGCGCTGGGTGGCGAGCATCTGTGGCACCAGCTCACGCAAGGTTTCGACGTCGCCTTCAATCGCCGTCAAACGCTCGCTGATCAAACGGGCCAGCTCCGCGCCTTCGCGCTCGCGGCCGTTCTTGAGTTCTTGAAGGCCTTGCTTGAACAATGCAAGGGCCTGGGTATTCAAAGCTTGCGGGTCGCTTGCATCCGCCACCAGAACGCCGGGCCAGGCCAGCACTTCCAGTGGATTGAGCGGTGCTGGCTGCTTGATCAGGCTGGCAATGGTCTCGGCTGCGGCCACCAGTTGCGCGGCACGTTCACGGTCGACCTGCAGCGGCTTGCCAGTGGTTTCTTCGGTGAAACGCAATGTGCATTCCAGCTTTCCCCGGGAAATCCCCTGACGCAGCGCTTCACGCACCGCACCTTCGAGGTCACGGAAAGATTCAGGCAGTCGCAGGTGCGGCTCCAGGTAGCGGCTGTTGACCGAGCGCAGCTCCCAACTCAGGGTGCCCTGAGTGCCGGCGCTTTCGACGCGGGCAAAGGCGGTCATGCTATGCACCATGGACGGTACCTCGCGATTCAATGAATTAAGCCTGACGGCAATTAAGACCGCCGATTGTAACGCAGTGCAGCCGGTGGCCCCAAATGACGTCGGTCGTAAATACGTTCAACCTGATGACAAGCCGACGCGTCCTGCACCGCCATAGCCTTTCCTTTATAATGTTCGGCAGTTTTCCGTCCCGTACAGGTATCCCACATGAAACGTCCAAGTGGTCGCGTTGCCGATCAGCTCCGTCCGATCCGCATCACCCGCAACTACACCAAACACGCAGAGGGTTCTGTACTGGTCGAGTTCGGTGACACCAAAGTCATCTGCACCGTCAGCGTCGAGAACGGCGTACCGCGCTTCCTTAAAGGCCAGGGCCAGGGCTGGTTGACTGCCGAATACGGCATGCTGCCACGCGCCACCGGCGACCGTAACCAACGCGAAGCCAGCCGCGGCAAGCAAGGCGGGCGCACCCTGGAAATCCAGCGCCTGATCGGTCGTTCCCTGCGCGCAGCGCTGGATATGTCCAAGCTGGGCGATATCACGCTGTACGTCGACTGCGACGTGATCCAGGCAGATGGCGGCACCCGCACCGCGTCCATCACTGGCGCCATGGTTGCACTGGTAGACGCACTGAAAATCATCAAAAAGCGTGGCGGCCTCAAAGGCGGCGACCCTATCAAGCAAATGATCGCAGCGGTATCGGTCGGCATGTACCAGGGCGTACCGGTCCTTGACCTGGACTACCCTGAAGACTCGGCAGCCGAAACCGATCTCAACGTTGTGATGACCAGCAGCGGTGGCTTCATCGAAGTTCAGGGCACTGCAGAAGGCGCGCCGTTCCAGCCTGAAGAGCTGAACGCCATGCTCGCACTGGCTCAAAAAGGCATGAATGAAATTTTCGCCCTGCAGCAAGCGGCATTGGCGGACTAAACAGCCGGATTGATTGTCAAAGCCTTCAAACGACCCACCGGAGAACGCTATGAGTGAGCTGGACCTTTCAAAACCCCAACCGAGCCGCGACGCTCGTAAATGGGCCATGTTTTGTCACTTTTCGGCGTTTCTCGGGATGTGGTTTCCGTTTGGCAGCCTGATCGGCCCACTGATCCTGTGGCAGCTCAAGCGTGAAAGCGATCCCTTTATCGACGACCAGGGCAAGGAAGCACTGAACTTTCAGATCACCGTGGCGATTGCGTCTGCCATTTGCTACGTGCTGATGTTCATACTGGTCGGCTTCGCCTTGCTCGGCCTGGTGCTGATCGGTGCCGTGGTGCTGGTGGTGATCGCAGGCGTGAAGGCCAATGACGGGGTGGTGTACCGCTACCCCTTCACCTGGCGCCCATTGAAGTAACATATTTACCTTGTGGGTTGCGCACAAAAAAATGCCCGTATCTTTCGATACGGGCATTTTTTATGACGGCGACAAACACTTAGATAGTCAGTGTCCAGTCGTAGTCCACGATCAATGGCGCATGTTGCGAAAACCGTGGCTGACGCGGCAAGCGAGCGCTTCGTACAAAGCGACGCAAGCCTGGTGTCAGCAACTGGTAGTCGAAACGCCAGCCCAGATTAAGCATCTCGGCTTGTTCGTTGTCCGGCCACCAGCTGTACTGATCGCCCTCACGACTGACTTCGCGCAGGGCATCGACATAGCCCATGTTGCCGACAATCTCATCCATCCAGGCCCGTTCAGGCGCCAGGAAACCAGGCGATTGCTGGCTGTCACGCCAGTTTTTAATGTCGAGCTTCTGCTGCGCCACATACAACGAGCCGCAGTAGATGTACTCACGACGCTTGCGACGCTGCTTATCAAGGTAGCGCGCAAAGTCGTCCATTAGCTTGAACTTCTGGTTCAAGTCTTCATCGCCATTCTGCCCCGAAGGGAGCAACAAGGTCGCGATGCTGACCTTATCGAAATCGGCTTGCAGGTAGCGCCCGTAGCGATCGGCCGTCTCGAAGCCAAGCCCAGTGATGACTGCTTTCGGTTGCAACCGCGAATACAAAGCCACACCGCCTTGGGCAGGGACTTCAGCTTCGCAGGCATAAAGAAAGTAGCCATCGAGCTGGTAAGCTGGATCGTCCAGTTCAAAGGCGGAGGCGCGGGTGTCCTGCAGGCAGATAACGTCGGCATTCTGAGCTTGCAGCCAACTGAGCAAACCGCGCTCGACTGCCGTCTGAATACCATTGACGTTCACACTGATGATCCGCATAAATGGCCCCAAAAATCACGTGCGTGTATGATACACGCGGTCTTACTAATTAGCTAAATCCGTGGTATCTGGGGCTTTTTTCATGCAAGCGTATCAGCGCGACTTCATCCGTTTTGCCATCGATCGCGGCGTCCTGCGCTTCGGTGAGTTCACCCTGAAGTCGGGGCGTACCAGTCCTTACTTCTTCAATGCCGGCCTGTTCAATACAGGTTCTGCGCTGGCTCAACTGGGGCGCTTCTATGCGGCTGCCATCGTTGACAGCGGCATTTCCTTCGATGTGCTCTTTGGCCCGGCCTACAAGGGTATTCCCTTGGCTGCGACCACGGCCGTAGCACTGGCCGAGCACCACGACCGCGACATGCCGTGGTGCTTCAACCGCAAGGAAGCCAAGGCCCACGGCGAAGGTGGCAGCCTGGTTGGCTCGCCGCTCGAAGGCGATATCCTGATCATCGACGACGTGATCACGGCCGGCACCGCCATCCGTGAAGTCATGCAGATCATTCAGGCCCAAGGCGCCAAGGCAGCAGGCGTGATGATTGCCTTGAACCGCCAGGAGCGCGGCAATGGCGAGCTGTCGGCCATCCAGGAAGTCGAGCGCGACTTCGGCATTCCGGTGATCAGCATCGTTTCGTTGAACCAGGTTCTGCAGTTCCTGGCCGAAGACGAAACGCTCAAGCAGTACCTGCCAGCTGTTGAAGCGTACCGGGCGCAGTACGGGATTTAACCCCCGGCCATAAAAAAGCCCCGCCCGGCGATTGCCGGGCGGGGCTTTTTCAGTTCTGCCTACAGCGGTTTGCTGTTGGTGATCAGCGTGCCCACACCGGTGTCGGTGAAGATTTCCAGCAACACGGCATTCGGTACACGACCGTCGACAATATGCGCAGTCGTCACGCCACCTTGCACGGCTTCCAGCGCGCAGCGGATTTTTGGCAGCATGCCGCCGTAAATGGTGCCGTCGGCAATCAGGTCATCCACCTGAGCAGTTGTCAGACCGGTCAGCACCTTGCCTTCCTTGTCCATCAAGCCTGCAATGTTGGTCAGCAACATCAGCTTCTCGGCCTTGAGGGCTTCGGCAACCTTGCCCGCCACCAGATCAGCGTTGATGTTGTAGGACTCGCCATTGGCGCCCACACCGATTGGTGCGATGACCGGGATGAAATCGCCCTTGGTCAGCATGTGCAACAGGTCGGTATTGATGTCGATGACCTCACCCACATGACCGAAGTCGATGATTTCAGGCTTGGTCATTTCTGGCGTTTGACGTGTCACGACCATTTTCTTGGCGCGAATCAGGGTCGCGTCCTTGCCGGTCAGACCGATGGCGCTGCCGCCATGACGGTTGATCAGGTTAACGATTTCCTTGTTCACATGACCGCCAAGCACCATCTCCACCACATCCATGGTTTGCGAGTCAGTCACGCGCATCCCGTCGATGAAATGACTTTCGATGGACAAACGCTTGAGCAAATCACCGATTTGCGGCCCGCCACCGTGTACCACGACCGGGTTGATACCCACGGCCTTCATCAACACGATGTCACGGGCAAAACCGGTTTTCAGTTCGTCGTTTTCCATAGCGTTGCCGCCGTACTTGATCACCAGCGTCTTGCCGACGTAACGGCGAATGTAGGGCAGCGCTTCGGACAAAACCTTGGCGACGTTGGAGGCGGCATCACGTTCGAGGGTCATTCAGGGCTCCGGTAGAACAAGTCGATCAAAACGGTAGTGGAAGATCAGGGGCCACACGCTTCAGTTGAGCGTGAAAGACGTCCTTGATGCGTTGCAGTTCGGCCTCGGTTTGGGCCTCGAATCGCAGCACCAGCACCGGAGTGGTGTTGGATGCGCGAACCAGGCCCCAGCCATGAGGGTAATCAACCCGCACACCATCAATGGATGTCAGCTCGGCGGCGTCACCCCATTGGGCGTCGTGCAGAGCGTCAATGATGCTGAATTTGCTCTCATCCGTCACATCGATATTGATCTCTGGCGTAGAAATATCGTTCGGGAAGGCCTCAAACAGCTCTTCAGCCGTCTCCTGGCGCTTGCTGAGGATCTCCAGCAGGCGCGCAGCGCTGTAAATGCCGTCGTCGAAACCGAACCAGCGCTCCTTGAAAAAGATATGCCCGCTCATCTCGCCTGCCAGCAGGGCACCGGTTTCCTTCATCTTCTTTTTGATCAACGAGTGGCCGGTTTTCCACATCAGCGGCCGGCCACCATACTCTTCGATCCAAGGCGCCAAGCGGCGTGTGCATTTCACATCGAAAATGATCTCGGCCGCAGGATTGCGTTCAAGTACATCTTGGGCAAACAGCATCAGCAAACGATCCGGGAACACCATGGTGCCTGTGTTAGTCACCACACCCACGCGGTCGCCATCACCATCAAAGGCAAGCCCTACATCAGCGTTGGTTTCTTTGACCTTGGCGATCAAGTCCACCAGATTTTCCGGTTTTCCCGGGTCCGGATGGTGATTAGGAAAGTTCCCATCCACCTCACAGAACAAAGGAATCACTTCACAGCCTAGAGCCTCGATCAGTTGCGGGGCAATCACTCCCGCAGCACCGTTGCCGCAATCCACCACCACTTTCAAACGCCTGGCCAGCTTGATGTCCTGTGTAATTACATCAGCGTAGGGCGAAAGAATATCTACACGCTCGATACTGCCCTCGCCCCAGCTCAGATCGTTGGTTTTCAAACGCGTGTGCAGTGCCTGAATTTGTTCGTTGGCCAGAGTATCGCCCGCGATTACGATTTTAAATCCGTTATAGTTCGACGGGTTGTGGCTGCCCGTGAGCATCACCCCCGACTTACCAGCCAACACGTTAGCCGCGTAATACAGCGCAGGCGTTGGTACCAACCCCACATCGCTGACCTTGCAGCCACTGTCCGCCACACCCTGGATCAAACGCTCGACCAGCTCAGGGCCGGACAAACGACCGTCCCGACCCACTGACACATTGGGCTCGTCCTTGGCCAGACTCTCGGCTCCAATGGCTCGGCCAATCCAATACGCAGTTTCGGCGGTCAAGGTTTGGGGGACCACGCCACGAATGTCGTACGCGCGAAAAATGCTGTCAGGAAATTGGGGGGCGACCGAAGCTTGGCTAATCATTGCAGTGGGGACTCCATGTTCTGAGGATTCGGGAGGGGGCGACATCAATGTGGACAACAAAGAGGGTAAATACATCTGCGTGAATTTCATCCTGAATTACCACGCCGAACTGATCAGGCCAGGCAGAGCGCCTGACCTGATATTGCACGGTCAGAGCTTGCCTGAGTGACCAAAGCCGCCAGCACCGCGCTGGCTTTCGTCGAACTCTTCGACCAGCTCAAAGTGCGCCTGCACCACCGGCACCAGTACCAATTGAGCAATGCGCTCGCCGATAGTGATGTTGAAGGCGGTCTGGCCACGGTTCCAGCACGACACCATCAGTTCGCCCTGGTAATCGGAGTCGATCAGGCCGACCAGGTTGCCCAGCACGATGCCATGCTTGTGGCCCAGGCCCGAGCGCGGCAGGATCAGGGCGGCAAGGCCGGGATCGCCGATATAGACCGACAGGCCCGTCGGGATCAGCAGGGTCTGGCCTGGCTCCAGAACGGTGTCTTGTTTAAGCATGGCGCGCAGGTCCAGGCCTGCGGAGCCTGGAGTGGCGTACTGCGGCAGCGGGAATTCGTTACCAATGCGTGGATCGAGGATCTTGGCTTGCAAAGCGTGCATACGAGTTAAACCTGGCTCAGACGTTCGGCGATAAAAGTGATCAGCTGGCGGGCAATCTTGCCCTTGCTGGTCTGGGCAAACACAGTGGCGTGCAGTTCGCGGTCAATCACGCTGCACGCGTTCTCCTCACTGTTGAAGCCAATGCTGGGGTTAGCCACATCGTTGGCAACAATCAGGTCGAGGTTTTTGTCTTTGAGCTTGCGGGCAGCGTAATCGAGCAGATGCTCGGTTTCTGCGGCGAAGCCGACACTAAAAGGGCGATCAGGACGCGAAGCGATGGTGGCCAGAATGTCTGGATTGCGCACCATCTGCAGCAACAAGCCGTCGCCCTTGGTAGGGTCTTTCTTGAGTTTTTGCGGGGCGACTACTTCCGGGCGGTAGTCCGCAACAGCAGCAGAAGCGATAAACACGTCACAAGGAATCGCCGCCTCACAGGCAGCGAGCATGTCACGGGCACTGACCACGTCGATGCGGCTGACCCGATCAGGGGTCGGCAAATGAACCGGGCCGGTAATCAGGGTCACGCGGGCACCCGCTTCAACCGCCGCTTCGGCCAGGGCAAAGCCCATTTTCCCGGAGCTGTGGTTGGTGATGTAACGCACCGGGTCGATGTTTTCCTGGGTCGGGCCTGCGGTAATCAGTACGTGCCTGCCGGTCAGCAGCTGACGCTGGAAACACTCGGCGGCGCAGTGCACCAGATCATCGGCTTCGAGCATGCGGCCAAAGCCCACATCGCCACAGGCCTGGCTCCCGGAGGCCGGGCCAAACACACGCAGACCACGGCTTTCAAGCAGCCGTGTATTGGCCTGGGTGGCCGGATCACGCCACATGGCCTGGTTCATCGCCGGCGCAATGGCCACCGTTGCATCAGTGGCGAGCACCAGCGTGGTCAACAGGTCATTTGCCAGGCCTTGGGCAAGGCGGGCGATCAGGTCAGCGGTCGCAGGTGCAATCAGCACCAGATCGGCCCACTTGGCCAGTTCGATGTGGCCCATGGCTGCTTCAGCCGCAGGGTCGAGCAAATCCAGATGAACGGGGTGCCCGGATAACGCCTGCATGGTCAGAGGCGTAATGAATTCGCTGCCGCCGCGGGTCATGACAACCCGTACTTCTGCGCCTTGGTCCAGCAGACGACGAACCAGCTCTGCACTCTTGTAAGCCGCGATGCCGCCGCCGACGCCCAAAACAATGCGTTTTCGATACAGCCGCTGCATAGGCCTGCCTTTTAGTTCGATGATGACTGCGTGAAAAATGGCCAAATGCCACGCAAAAATGATGGGCTAAGATAACACAGCGCCTGCCAGGGAACAGCGGCGCCCACTCACAAGGAGGTGTTATGAGCATTCGTAATTGGCCTGCGGCGGAGCGCCCGCGAGAGAAGCTTTTGGAGCACGGCTCATCCAGTCTTTCCGACGCCGAGTTGCTGGCCATTTTCTTGCGCACGGGGGTTTCAGGCAAAAGCGCAGTCGATCTGGCCCGTCATTTACTCACTGAATTCGGCAGTTTGCGGGCCTTGCTGGAAGCCGACATTCGCGGATTCTGCCGCCATCTCGGACTGGGGCCCGCCAAGTTCAGCCAGTTGCAGGCGGTACTCGAAATGAGCCGTCGCCACCTGGCAGAACGCCTGCGCCGGGACAGCGCTCTGGAAAGCCCGCAAGCGGTACGGGATTATCTGAAATCGCTGCTGCGCCATGAGCCTCATGAGGTCTTTGGCTGCCTGTTTCTGGACTCCAAACACCGCATGCTCGCCTTCGAAGTGCTCTTCAGAGGCTCGATCGACAGCGCCAGTGTTTACCCGCGCCAAGTGGTCAAGCGGGCCCTCACACACAACGCGGCAGCGGTAATTTTTTGCCACAACCACCCTTCAGGCATCAGCGAGCCCAGCCAGGCCGACCGCACGTTGACCAAACGCTTGATCCAGGCGCTGGATCTGATCGAAGTGCGGGTGCTGGATCATTTCATTATCGGCGACGGCCAACCCCTTTCAATGGTTGAACACGGCTGGATGTAGCGTTCAAGGCTTAACGCTGACCGTCGAAAAGTCCTGACGCCCAAAAGGACTCACCTGATAGCCTTGAACGTCTTTACGGGTAAGTGCGTAGGCTGTCGGATGCGCCAGCGGCAGCCACAGCGCCTGCTGCTGGATCTGCGCCTGGGCCTTCTGATACAAGGCACTGCGTTTGTCCTGATCGGTCAGGGTTTTGCCTTCGCTGATCAAACTGTCCAGAGCCTTGTCGCAATAACGGGCAAAGTTGGTCCCGGACTTCACCGCCGCACATGAAAACTGTGGCGTCAGGAAATTGTCAGGATCGCCGTTATCACCGGCCCAGCCCATAAACAGCAGGTCGTGCTCACCCGCCTTGGCGCGGCGAATCAGCTCACCCCACTCGATCACTCGAATGTCGGCCTGGATACCGATCTTGGCCAGATCGGCCTGCAACAACTGCGCCCCCAGACTTGGGTTCGGATTGAGCACGCTGCCCGTCGGACGCGTCCAGATGGTGGTTTTAAAACCGTCCTTGAAGCCAGCCTTGGCCAGGAGTTCGCGGGCTTTTTGAGGGTCGTGGGCATACCCCGGCAAATCCTTGGCGAAGCTCCAGGTTGTGGCCGGGTAAATACCGTTGGCAGCCTGGGCGCTGTTTTCAAACACGGCCTTGAGATAAGTGTCCTTGTCGAAAGCCAGATTGATGGCCTGGCGCACCTCAGGCTTGTCCAGAGGCGGATGCTGGCTGTTGATGGCCACAAACGCGGTCATGAAGGCAGGGGTTTGCGTGACCGACAACGCGGGGTCCTTGATCGCTGCCGCCACGTCCAGTGGCTTGGGCGATAGCGCAATCTGGCACTCATTGCGGCGCAATTTTTGTAGCCGCACGTTAGCGTCCGGCGTGATGGCAAAAATCAGCCCATCCACAGCGGGTTTGCCTGCGAAGTAGTCAGGATTGGCCTTGTAACGCACTACCGCATCTTTCTGGAAACGGCTGAATATAAAAGGTCCGGTGCCGATCGGCTGACTGTTCATCAGCTCCGGGGTGCCGGCTTTCATCAGTTTGTCGGCGTATTCGGCCGAGTAAATCGACGCAAAACCCATGCTCAGTGCTGGCAGAAAGGTGGAGTCAGGACGGCTGAGAGTGAAGCGAACTGTCAGCGGGTCCGGCGTCTCGATCTTTTTTATCAGCTCAGGCAACTGCAAGGACTGGGCATGGGGGAAACCGCTTTGAGCCACCTTGTGCCAAGGGTTGGCAGGATCGAGCATGCGCTCGAAGCTGAAACGCACGTCATCGGCATTCAACGCTCGGCTCGGGGTGAAATAGGGCGTGCTGTGAAACTTGACGCCAGGACGCAGCTTAAAGTCGTACACAAGGCCATCAGGGGACACTGACCAGCTTTGCGCCAAACCCGGCACCAGCTTGGCGGCTTGGGCGTCAAAGTCCACCAGGCGGTTCATCAGCACGTCTGCCGAGGCATTGGTGGTACTGAGCGAGTTGTACTGCACCACATCGAACCCTTCGGGGCTGGCCTCGGTGCAAACGCTCAAAGTGGCCGCCTGCACCAGTGGGGTCAGGCAAAAGGTGAGCAAAAAGGGGACGGCAGCAAGGCGCATGATCTGTTTCCTTTACAAGTCGATGAGGCCCATCTGCAAGTGCAGTCTGGAAAAGTCCTACCCTAGTGTTCCGCTACTCAAATGACTACTTTTTAATAGCGTTTGAAGCCCCGTAGTCGCTGCCGAAGGCTGCGAAGGGTTGCGAAGCAACCCGTTTTCCCGGGTCTGTACGGACCTTTCCGCAGCCTTCGGCAGCGATTACAGGTACACACTTCGCCTGAAAATCTTCTCCCCGCGACGAGCGGTAAAACGCTTTAAGGCATAGACGCCGCGTGGATTGGCGTTAAAATGGCGGCTTCATTAATTACAGCAAATCACACTGCCTGTTGTTGCTCTTTAGTCTTTCTGGTATAAAGCAGCGCTCTTTTCTAGGGGCCCGGTTCCTGCGTTTGTAGGTGTAGCCGGTAAGACCCTTAAAGAAACGCGGCGCCTGGCGCCATGACTGAGAGATTAAGCGGCCAACCCATGCCGGGTTGGGCATGTGGTTTTAGAGGGCTGAGGCATGTCGAGAGTCTGTCAAGTTACCGGTAAGGGTCCGGTGACTGGGAATAACATTTCCCACGCAAATAACAAAACCCGTCGTCGTTTCCTGCCGAACCTGCAGCATCACCGCTTCTGGGTTGAAGAAGAGAAACGTTTTGTTCGTCTGCGCGTATCTGCTAAAGGCATGCGTATCATCGACAAGCGTGGCATTACTGTCGTGCTGGCCGAAATCCGCCGTGCTGGCAAGATCTAAGGGAGCTAATCATGCGTGAATTGATCCGTTTGGTGTCGAGCGCTGGTACAGGCCATTTCTACACCACTGATAAGAACAAGCGCACCACTCCGGACAAAATCGAAATCAAAAAATTCGATCCGCGGGTTCGCAAGCACGTGATCTACAAAGAAGCCAAAATCAAGTAATTGGTTTTTCTTCTTACAAAAAAGGCCCATATCTCACGATACGGGCCTTTTTTGTTGCCTGCGGTTTAGCTGCACTTACGCACCGTTACCGCACCCTGTTCAACCACAGCTCAGCGAGCTGAGCTTGTTGCCTTCATTGACCAACACCCTAAGGCGATAGCTGTTGAACTCCTTGGTATAGCCCTTGCCAGGGACCTCCACGCGGACCTCCCGAGCGCCGTAAGTGTTGCGCCACAACTCCACCAACTGCGGCGTCACTTCTGGTGCAACCACATAGTTGAGCGCCAGATTCTTATCGCACAGGCCCTCTTCAGCAGCCATCGCAGGCAGTGAAAACGCTGCGAGCATCATGCTTGCCGCCAGCGCGGCACTTTTGGAAACAGTAGTCTTCGACATGATTCATCCTTGTTAAAAAAGCCATTGTGAGTGCGGGGGCTGACAGTGCCTGCTCGTCCATGAGTATTTGGCACCGCAACGCCTTGCCCTCCAAAGACTGGCTCACTTTGACGCCCATATCCGCGGCGACGTGTTTCCTGGTTTGTCTTTCAAGGTGCGGCAAATGCCCATAAAAAAGCCCCGCCTTCAATATCAGGCAGAGCTCTTAAAGCGCTCTGGATCAGCGGTTTCAAACCTTCTGTTCAAACACCACGTAAATCTTCCGACATGGTTCAAGCACTTCCCACGTCCCGCGAAACCCTGCCGGGATGACAAAACGATCACCGGCCCGGAGGGTCTTGGCGTTACCGTCATGGTCACGCAAGACAGAAACGCCCTGCACAATCTCGCAGTATTCATGCTCGGTGTAATTGACCGTCCATTGACCCACAGCACCTTCCCACACGCCCGCACTCATTTGTCCGCACGGGCTGTTGTAATGGTTGTGGATAACTTGTTCGGGAGCGCCCTTGAGCACCTTTTCCGGTGCCGGGCTGAAGCGGTCAGCCTGGGTGTTGGCAGTGCTGAAATCGACGATGGTTGCGATGCTCATGGTTCTTGTCCCCCCGAAATTGCGGTGTATGTGGCCAGAAAAACCAAAGTCTATGTTTATTAAAACGAACAAGCCATGCCGTTTGCGACTCATGTGTCAAATATATTGAAAGTTCCTGGGCCACTGGTTTAGGGTGACGCTTCCATTTCAATAAGAGGAGGACACTCGAATGACCACCCTGACGCGTGCTGATTGGGAACAACGGGCCCAAGAGCTGAAAATCGAAGGCCGTGCCTACATCAATGGTGAGTACACCGATGCGGTCTCCAATGAAACGTTCGAGTGTCTGAGCCCGGTCGATGGCCGTTTGCTGGGCAAAATTGCCAGCTGCGATAGCGCTGACGCCCAGAGAGCCGTAGACAATGCACGCCAGACGTTTGAGTCCGGTGTCTGGTCCCGCCTGGCCCCGGCCAAGCGCAAGGCCACGATGATCCGCTTTGCCGGCCTGCTGAAACAAAACGCCGAAGAACTGGCCCTTCTTGAAACCCTGGATATGGGCAAGCCGATCAGTGACTCCCTGGGCATCGACGTGCCAGGTGCCGCCGGCGCGCTGAGCTGGAGCGGTGAAGCCATCGACAAGATCTACGACGAAGTCGCTGCCACCCCCCACAACCAACTGGGCCTGGTGACCCGCGAAGCCGTTGGCGTTGTCGCCGCGATCGTGCCGTGGAACTTCCCGTTGATGATGGCCTGCTGGAAACTCGGTCCGGCTCTGTCGACCGGTAACTCGGTGATCCTCAAGCCGTCTGAAAAATCCCCACTGACTGCCATCCGTATCGCAGCTCTGGCCGTTGAAGCCGGTATTCCTGCGGGCGTACTCAACGTGCTGCCAGGCTATGGCCATACCGTCGGCAAGGCCCTGGCCCTGCACATGGATGTCGACACCCTGGTATTCACCGGCTCGACCAAGATCGCCAAGCAACTGATGATCTATTCCGGCGAATCCAACATGAAGCGCGTCTGGCTTGAAGCGGGTGGCAAGAGCCCGAACATCGTCTTCGCCGACGCACCGGACCTGCAGGCTGCGGCCGAATCCGCTGCCAGCGCCATTGCCTTCAACCAGGGTGAAGTGTGCACAGCCGGTTCGCGCCTGCTGGTGGAGCGCTCGATCAAGGACAAATTCCTGCCGCTGGTGATCCAGGCCCTCAAAGGCTGGAAGCCCGGCAACCCGCTGGACCCGGAAACCACCGTGGGCGCTCTGGTTGATACCCAGCAAATGAACACCGTGCTGTCGTACATCGAGTCCGGCCACAGCGAAGGCGCAAAACTGGTAGCAGGCGGCAAACAAATCCTGCAGGAAACCGGCGGCACCTACGTTGAACCGACGATTTTCGATGGCGTGAGCAATGCGATGAAAATCGCCCAGGAAGAAATCTTCGGTCCCGTGCTGTCGGTGATCACCTTCGACAGTGCCGAAGAAGCCATTCAGATCGCCAACGACACGCCCTACGGCCTGGCCGCAGCAGTGTGGACAGCTGACATCTCCAAGGCTCACCTGACCGCCAAAGCCCTGCGCGCCGGCAGCGTGTGGGTCAACCAGTACGATGGCGGCGACATGACCGCACCGTTTGGCGGCTTCAAACAGTCGGGCAACGGGCGTGACAAGTCGTTGCACGCGTTCGACAAATACACAGAGCTGAAATCCACTTGGATCAAGCTGTAACAGCCTTAACGCAACACCCTGTGGGAGCGGGCTTGCCCGCGATGGCAGCATTGAGGTCTGACTGACAGACCCCGGTGCCTTCATCGCGGGCAAGCCCGCTCCCACACTGGTTTTTACACCACACATTTGGAGCACAGACATGCGTTGGGCGACGTATTTCGCCGTTCTGGCCTCGGTTCTCAGTGTCGGCCTGGCACTGGGCGTGAGCATGCCGCTGGTATCGTTTCGGCTTGAAAGCTGGGGTTATGGCGGGTTCGCAATTGGCGTCATGGCCGCCATGCCGGCGATAGGTGTGCTGGTCGGCGCCAGCCTGGCAAGCAAGCTGGCTGCACGCTTTGGCACACCCGGCCTGATGCGCCTGTGTCTGTGGTGTGGGGCGCTGTCCATCGGGCTGCTGGCGTTACTGCCCAGCTATCCGGTGTGGCTGGTACTGCGCCTGCTGATCGGCGTGGTACTCACGATTATTTTTATTCTCGGCGAAAGCTGGATCAACCAGCTGGTAGTCGAGCAATGGCGCGGCCGCCTGGTCGCGCTGTATGGCTCGGCCTATGCCTTGAGCCAATTGTCCGGGCCACTGCTGCTGGGCCTGGTCGGCTCTGAAGATGACTACGGTTTCTGGATCGGCGTTGCATTGCTGACCCTTGCGCCTTTACTGCTCATGGGTCGCGACGGCGCACCCACCACCGAATCCTGCAGCGTGACCTTCAAGGATTTACTGGGATTCTGTCGAGGCTTACCGGCTATTGCGTGGGCCGTAGCGCTGTTTGCTGCTTTTGAGGCAATGATTCTTACGCTTCTGCCCATCTACTGCCTGCGCCAGGGCTTTACCGCTGATATTGCACTGGCGATGGTCAGCACCGTTGTGGTGGGCGATGCCCTGCTGCAATTGCCGATAGGGGCGCTGGCCGACCGTCTGTCCCGCCGTTCGCTGTTTACCGGCTGCGCAGTACTGCTGATGCTGTCGAGCCTGGCGGTGCCGTTCTTGCTCAATACCCTGCTGATCTGGCCGCTGTGGGTGATCTTCGGTGCCAGTGCCGGCGGCTTGTTCACCTTGTCACTGATCCTGATCGGCGAGCGCTACCGTGACGATGCCCTGGTGCGCGCCAACGCCCACGTCGCGCAACTGTGGGGTATCGGCTGCCTGATCGGGCCATTGGCCGCCGGTGCGGGCAGCCAGTGGATCAGCGGGCACGCCTTGCCGCTGTTCATGGCCGCAGGCGCGCTGGTACTGGTGATTCTGGTGTTGCGCCAGGGAGCATTCGGCGCGGAGCAAGCAACGGCTTCATAGCATCTTTTCCAGCCCCACACGCTTGCTGAACCAGGCATTGAGCCGCCGCCACCAGTTGCCCGGCTCCCGATGCAAGGTGTGCAACTGGCCGTTGTCTTCAGTCACCCAGACAAGCTTGCCCTGCTCAAGCCTTGGCTCATAGCTCAAGGCCGGAGCCATGCCTTGCAGGGCCAGCTTGCGGGTTTCGGCGGCCAGTTCCGGGCTGTCCACCAACACACCGACCTCGGTGTTCCACAACCCCGAACGCGGGTCGAAATTGAAAGAGCCAATAAATGATTTCTGCTGGTCAAAAATCATCGCCTTGCTGTGCAGGCTCGAATCCGAACTCATCCCGTGCTTGAACAGGTGCAGTCCACTGCCTCCGTTGCTACCCGGCTGGCGACGCAGTTCAAACAGTTTGACCCCGTGTTCCAGCAACGCTTTGCGATAAGGGGCGTAGCCGCCGTGAACAGCGGGTACGTCCGTCGCTTCCAGTGAGTTGGTCAATAAACGTACATCGACCCCCGCATCCGCTCGACCCGTCAGGTACACCAACCCGGTTTCACCCGGCACAAAATAGGCCGAGATCAGGATCAGTTCCTGGTTCACTCCCGCCAGCTCCGGCGCCAACTGCGTGGTCAGCAACAAGTGGGAGTCTGGCTCCCCCCTGGCCAGTACCTTGCTCGGCGCATCCCACAGCGCCTGATTCCAGGCCCAGATCAGCTCTTTGCGCCAAACATCCAGCTGCGGGTTGGTCTCATAGGATGCCAACTCTTGATAAAGCGCCGGGTTGCGTTGCTGCGCCCGCTTGAGCGAGGCCTCGAGTTTTTTACGCGCCTTGCCCAATTCATGCACAGACAGTTTCGACGAGACAAAATCACCAATCGGCTGGCTGAGGGCGCTGTTCCAGTATTGATCGAAACCGTGCCCCAATTGTTCTGCCACCGGGCCAACGCTGAGCAGGTCGATATCGGTGAAGTTCAGCTCGGGCTTGGCATCGAAATACTCATCACCCAGATTGCGCCCACCCACAATCGCCACGCTGTTATCGGCCAGCCAGAGTTTGTTGTGCATGCGCCGGTGCTGGCGCGAGAGGTTGAACAGCCGCCCCATGGCTCGGGTCACGCCCGTGCTGCGCCCCAACTGCAGAGGATTGAACAGCCGGATCTGGATATTGGGATGGGCCGCAAGTGTCGCCAGGATATCGTCCAGGCCATCACTGGCGGTGTCATCGAGCAGGATCCGCACGCGCACGCCGCGATCTGCCGCCTTGAGCAGTTCATCAATCAGCATGCGCGTACTCAACCCGTCGTGGACGATGTAGTACTGCAAGTCGAGGCTGCTTTGCGCATTGCGGATCAGCTCTGCACGGGCCCTGAACGCTTCGCCGCTGTTGGGCAGCAGGCGAAATCCGGAGCGACCCTGATAGGGCGCGGCCTGGGCCTGGATGGAGCGGCCAAAGGCCGAGTCTGCGGCTGGCAACGCCTGGGTTGGCTCACGGGGCACGTCCAAAGTGGCACAACCTCCCAGCAATACAGCCAAAAACAATGCACAGAGTGATTTCAACGTGTAGAGCCTCGGGCCAGACGTCACAGGGTGATTAAACAGCTTCTGCCAACAGTTTACTGGCCGCCATCCCGACCTTGCGCACCGCCTCCTCAACCTGAGGCGTAGGCTTTGCAGCGTAGTTCATGCGCAAGCAGTTACGGTATTTGCCCGAGGCAGAGAAAATACTGCCCACCGCAATCTGCACCCCCTGATCCAGCAGCGCGCGGTTGAGGCGCAAGCTGTCAAACCCTTCCGGCAGCTCCAGCCAGAGCATAAAACTGCCTTGGGGCCGACTGGCGCGAGTGCCGGGTGGAAAGTAGCGACTGATCCAGCCCAGCATCAGGTCTCGATTGCGCTGATATTGGCTGCGCATTTTGCGCAGGTGCGGTTCGAAATGGCCGTTCTTTAAAAAGTCGGCAATGGCCAGTTGCGGCTGTGGCGCTGTGGAACCGGTGCTGATGTATTTCATGTGCAGCACCCGCTCCAGATAACGACCCGGCGCGACCCAGCCAACGCGCAAGCCGGGCGCCAGGGTTTTGGAAAATGAGCTGCACAGCAAGACCCGCCCATCATCGTCGAAGGATTTGATCGTGCGCGGACGCGGATAGGTATAAGCCAGTTCGCCGTACACATCGTCTTCGATAATCGCCACATCAAAACGCTGAGCCAGTATCACCAGCGCCCGCTTGCGAGCCTCGGGCATGATGTAGCCCAGCGGGTTGTTACAGCTGGGCGTAATCTGGATCGCCTTGATCGGCCACTGCTCCAGCGCCAGCTCCAGCGCCTCGAGACTGATGCCGGTCAGCGGATCGGTAGGGATCTCGAGCGCCTTCATGCCCAACCCCTTGAGGGTTTGCATGGCGCCATGAAAACTCGGCGAATCGACCGCCACGATGTCACCCGGCTCACACACCGCGCGAATACTGCACGACAGCGCCTCATGGCAGCCGGTAGTGATCACCAGGTCTTCAGCACCCAGCTGGCAGCCCGAATCGAGCAACAGACGCGCCAACTGCTCACGCAGGCCCAGCACCCCGTACACGTTGTCGTAATACAGACCGGGCAAATCCAGGCGACGACTGATTTGCGCCAGGCTGCGCAACAGCAGCTTGATAGTTGGCGTAGTGACGTCAGGCATGCCCCGTCCCAACTGGATCACGTCCTTCTGCGGCACGGAACGCACCAGTTCCAGCACTTGTTCCCACTGGGAAATTTCCACCGGCCGCTGAGCCGGTTTACCCATGCCCGGCAAGGCAGGCAGCTCACGTTCCATTGGCACGAAGTACCCGGACTTGGGGCGTGGCGAAGCCAGCCCATTGTCTTCCAGCAACCGATACGCCTGCTGCACCGTGCTCAGGCTCACGCCATGCTCGGCGCTTAGCGCCCGCACTGATGGCAATCGGTCGCCAGGACGATAAAAGCCCTGTTCGATGCGCGTACCGAGCAGGTCAGCGAGATTGACGTAAAGGGACATTGCCGGACTCCAGGAGTGCTGACCAGTACAGATGAGCTGAAAACCGAGGATTCAGCGTCTAAAAGGCCGTATCTGTATGTATATAAAATGACTTTGCTGAATCTGTCATGGTTTTGAGCGTAAGGCCATCATGCTGACTCATGGTAATCGAGTCAAAAGGAGCTGTCTGATGAATGGTTTGAGCGATGTCCGCCTGACGCTGCACAGCCAACAATTACTGGCCGAACACGAGGCCAGGGAAATCATTAACGCCCCTGCAGCGCTGGGGCGCTGGAGCCTGTTCTGGCACCGCGCACGCAGCCGCCGCGTGCTGCTCAACCTTGACGAGAATCAACTGCGTGACGTGGGCCTGAGCCGCGAAATGGCCCGACGCGAAGGCTGCAAACCTTTTTGGCGTTCGTGAATACTGCGCTGTGTGCAAGGGAGCTTGCTCCCACCGTTTTAACGCAGCTCTTTGATCCGATGCCACAGCATCCCCAGCGCCAGCAACGGCGAGCGCAGGTATTTGCCGCCAGGGAAGGTGATGTGCGGGACTTTGGCGAACAGGTCAAAACCGTCGCTGTGCTGACCACTGATGGCTTCGGCCAGCAACCTGCCCGCCAGGTGAGTCGCGTTGACCCCATGCCCTGAATACGCCTGGGCGTAATACACATTGGGCTGCTCTTGCAGGCGGCCGATTTGCGGCAAGCGGTTGGCGCCAATGCCGATCATGCCGCCCCACTGGTAATCGATTTTCACGTCGTTGAGGTGCGGGAACACCTCAAGCATTTTGGGCCGCATATACGCCGCAATGTCTTGAGGATCGCGACCCGAATAGTGACAAGCCCCCCCAAACAGCAAACGTCGATCCGCCGATAACCTGTAGTAATCCAGCGCCACCCGCTGATCACACACCGCCATGTTCTGCGGCAGCAAGGCGTGGGCCTGGGCTTCGCTCAGCGGCTCGGTGGCGATGATGTAGCTGCCCGCAGGCAGTACCTTGCCACTCAGTTGCGGATTCAGGTCTTTTAAATAGGCGTTGCAGCCCAGCACCAGGCTTTTGGCCCGTACCGAGCCCTGCGCCGTGTGTACCCTTACTTCAGGGCCATAATCGATACGGGTCACGGTGGAGTTTTCAAATAGCTTCACGCCCAGCTGCGCAGCTGCCGCCGCTTCGCCCAGCGCCAGGTTGAGTGGATGCAAATGCCCCGAGCCCATATCGATCAGGCCGCCGACATAACGATCCGAGCCCACCACGCTATGCACCTCGCTGGCTTGCAGCAGACGGACTTCGTGGCGATAGCCCAAACCCCGCAGTTCCTGGGCTTCTTCGGCAAAACCTTCAAGGTCACGCGGCTTGTTGGCCAGATCGCAGTAGCCCCATGTCAGGTCGCAGGCGATATTGAAGCGCTCTACGCGACGGCGAACGATTTCCACCGCCTCCAGCCCCATCAACTTCATCTGCCGTACGCCGTCTTTGCCGATAACCCCTTCAAACTGCTCAAGGCCATGGCCGACACCGCGAATCAATTGACCGCCATTGCGCCCGCTGGCGCCCCAGCCGATCTTGTGAGCCTCGAGCAAAACGACGCTCATGCCGCGCTCGGCAAGCTCCAACGCGGTGTTGAGCCCGGAAAAGCCGCCACCCACCACGCACACATCCGCCACCACATCACCCTGCAGCACCGGATGATCGGGCTGCGGCAGGCTGCTGGCGGCGTAATAAGAGGCGGTGTGCTGGCTGCGCTGAACCGGGGCGCTCATGGGCGAATCCTGATTATTGATGTTTGGAAAATTTGACGGAGCATAAGCCGGGCCATTCCCACGGGGCAAGAACAGCTGGACGGCCCTGTCTAGAGCCGGGGTTTTCAGGCAGACTTTGCGGCCTTTTCAAAATCGGTACGTTCTGGATGAGCTGCAACAGTCACAAGATCCGCTTTCTCAGGCAGCAAATCCCCTCGTTTGACTGCGTGCCGGGTTGCCATGACTGCTGCGGACCGGTGACCACCTCCTCCGAAGAAATGGCCCGCTTGCCGCGCAAGACTGCCGCCGAGCAGGAAGCCGCGATGGACGAGCTTGACTGTGTGCACCTGGGACCCAATGGCTGCACGGTGTATGAAGAGCGACCATTGATCTGTCGCCTGTTCGGCACCACGCCCACACTGCCCTGCCCCAACGGCCGACGCCCGGTGGAGATGATTCATCCCAGCGCTGAGAAGCTGGTGCATGAATACATCGCCAGTACGCGCCAGGTGCTGGTTTAAGCCCGCAGGGTTCAATCGGCAATCGGCAGGTTCAGGCTCTCTTTCACTTCTTCCATCACGATATAGCTCTTGGACTCACGCACGTGGGGCAATTTGAGCAGGATGTCGCCCAGCAACTTGCGGTATGAAGCCATCTCGCTGATCCGCGCCTTGACCAGATAGTCGAAATCTCCCGACACCAGATGACACTCCAGCACGTGAGGTAACTTCAGCACCGCGCGGCGAAATTCATCAAAGGTGTCGCCAGACTTGTAGTCCAGGCTGATCTCAACAAAAACCAGCAGGCTGCCCTGCAAGTGCTGCGGGTTGAGCCGGGCGTTATAGCCCATGATGATGCCTTCACGCTCCAGCCTTCTTACCCGTTCTGTACAGGGCGTAGTGGACAGCCCGACCTTCTCTCCCAGCTCGGTAAACGAGATGCGGCCATCGACCTGAAGGATGCGCAAAATATTGCGGTCAATCTTGTCCAATTCACGTTTTGTTTGGTGATTTGTACGCATAGGAGATTCTCCTCCGTGAAAAGGGTTGTGCCCGAGAATTGTCGCCAAATATAGCTGCTTATACAGTGAATTCCACTACTCAATGCTTCATATACTGCGCTCATCTTCGCTCTGAACAATAAACGTCTGCGGCTGGCCGCGATGAGGGATATGAATATGCGAGTTATGGTATTGGGTGGCGGCGTTATTGGTACTGCCAGCGCCTATTATCTGGCCCGAGCCGGTTTCGATGTGGTCGTCGTTGACCGTCAGCCAGCCGTTGCAATGGAAACCAGCTTTGCCAACGCCGGCCAGGTGTCGCCAGGCTACGCTTCCCCGTGGGCAGCGCCGGGCGTGCCGCTGAAGGCAATCAAATGGCTGCTGGAGCGCCACGCGCCCCTGGCAATCAAGGCCACTGCCAACATCGACCAATACCTGTGGATGGCGCAAATGCTGCGCAATTGCACCGCCAGCCGCTATGCCGTGAACAAGGAGCGCATGGTTCGCCTGTCCGAGTACAGCCGTGATTGCCTCGACGAACTGCGCGCCGAAACCGGTATCGCCTACGAGGCTCGCAACCTGGGCACCACTCAATTGTTCCGCACCCAGGCCCAACTGGATGGCGCGGCCAAGGACATCGCGGTTCTCAAGGAATCCGGCGTTCCGTTCGAACTGCTCGACCGTGCAGGTATCGCCCGGGTTGAACCCGCACTGGCCAACGTGACCGACATTCTGGCCGGCGCCCTGCGTCTGCCCAATGACCAGACCGGCGACTGTCAGATGTTTACCACCCGCCTGGCCGAAATGGCCAAGAACCTGGGTGTTGAATTCCGCTTCGGTCAAGACATCCAGCGTCTGGACTACGCAGGCGACCGCATCAATGGCGTAATGATCGACGGCAAGCTCGAAACCGCTGATCGCTACGTGCTGGCACTCGGCAGCTACTCGCCGCAGATGCTCAAGCCGCTGGGCATCAAGGCCCCGGTTTACCCGCTCAAGGGTTACTCGCTGACCATCCCGATCACCAATCCGGACATGGCCCCGACGTCGACTATTCTCGACGAGACCTACAAGGTCGCGATCACCCGTTTCGACAACCGTATCCGTGTTGGCGGCATGGCTGAAATCGCCGGCTTCGATCTGTCGCTGAACCCGCGCCGACGCGAAACCCTGGAGATGATCGTCAACGACCTTTATCCTCAGGGCGGTGACTTGAGCCAGGCCAGCTTCTGGACCGGCTTGCGTCCTACTACGCCGGACGGCACGCCGATTGTGGGTGCGACCCCGTTCAAAAACCTGTTCCTGAACACCGGTCATGGCACGCTCGGTTGGACCATGGCCTGCGGCTCCGGTCGCTTCCTTGCGGATGTGATGGCCAGGAAGACACCACAAATCAGCGCCGAAGGCCTTGATATTTCCCGCTACGGCAACCACCAGGAGACTGCAAAACATGGCAATCCAGCGCCAGCTCACCAATGAACGCATGAGCCAGATCGTTGCCCATAACGGTACTGTTTACCTGTCTGGTCAAGTCGGTGACGACATGAACGCCGGGATTGAGCAGCAAACCCGTGAAACACTGGCCAACATCGAGCACTTGCTGGACCTGGCGGGTACCGACAAAAGCAACATCCTGTCGGTAACCATCTACCTCAAAGACATTGATGCCGACTTTACCGGCATGAACAGCGTCTGGGATCAGTGGCTGCCTAAAGGCGTTGCACCGGCCCGCGCTACCGTCGAAGCCAAGTTGTGCGAACCTGAAATCCTGGTCGAATTGTCTGTTGTGGCAGCACTGCCCTAGGTTTTTCGATCAAGTAACAGTCCCTCTTCCGGCGCGGCACGCGGTTAACGCCGCGGGTCAGCGCCGGTTTTTTTATTCAACAGCCGTTAGAAGCCCGCCGCCATGCGCCCAGCCCGTGCCCTGATCGACCTCCAAGCCCTGCGTCACAATTACCAACTGGCCCGTGAAGTCACGGGGGCCAAAGCCCTCGCTGTGATCAAGGCCGATGCCTACGGCCACGGAGCCGTGCGCTGCGCCCAGGCCCTTGAGGCTGAAGCCGACGGTTTTGCCGTCGCCTGTATTGAAGAAGCACTGGAACTGCGCGCCGCCGGTATTGGCGCGCCCATCCTGCTGCTCGAAGGTTTTTTTGAAGCCGATGAACTGCCACTGATCGTCGAACACGACTTTTGGTGCGTGGTGCATTCGCTGTGGCAGCTCGATGCCATCGAGCAGGCCAGACTCGCCAAACCGATCCACGTGTGGCTGAAACTGGACAGCGGCATGCACCGCGTCGGTTTGCACCCCAATGATTACAAGCCTGCATACCAGCGTCTGCAGGCCAGTGCCAATGTGGCGAAAATCGTGCTGATGAGCCACTTTGCCCGCGCCGATGAGCTCGATTGCACCCGAAGCGTGGAGCAAGTCGCTGTGTTCCTGGGCGCTCGCGCCGACTTGACCGCAGAAATCAGCTTGCGTAACTCGCCGGCTGTACTCGGCTGGCCACGCGTGCCAAGCGACTGGGTGCGCCCGGGCCTGATGCTGTATGGCACCTCGCCATTTGACGAACCCCAGGCCACTGCATCACGCCTGCAGCCGGTGATGACACTGGAATCCAAGGTGATTAACGTCCGCGAACTGCCCGCCGGTGAGCCCGTGGGCTACGGCGCCAAATTCATTACCCCGAAGCCGATGCGCATTGGCGTGGTCGCCATGGGGTATGCCGACGGCTATCCGCGTCAGGCCCCCACCGGTACGCCCGTGTTGGTGGCCGGTGTACGCAGCCAATTGCTGGGCCGTGTGTCGATGGACATGCTGTGCATCGATCTCACCGATGTGCCGCAGGCAGGCCTGGGTTCGACAGTGGAGCTGTGGGGCAAAAACATCCTCGCCAGTGAAGTGGCAGCCAAGGCAGACACCATTCCTTACCAGATTTTCTGCAACCTGAAACGAGCGCCACGCCTCTATTCCGGGAGCTGATCGGTTGTATCCAAAGTGCGGGGGCTGATGGGCACCCAGGTTTGAAGTCGAAGTGTTGTAAATACTGAACGCTATCGCCATGATGGCGACTTCTCGACCTGAATCTGACCCCTAGGAGGCTCCCGCATTGGACGTCGGTGAACGACTGCAATCCATCCGCAAACTGAAAGGCCTGTCACAACGTGAACTCGCCAAGCGCGCGGGCGTCACCAACAGCACCATTTCGATGATCGAAAAGAACAGCGTGAGCCCGTCCATAAGCTCCCTGAGAAAAGTGCTGAGTGGCATCCCCATGTCCATGGTCGAGTTTTTTTCCGAAGAGATCCTTCAAGAAAACCCGACTCAGATTGTGTACAAAGCCAACGAGCTGATCGACATTTCCGATGGCGCCGTGACCATGAAACTGGTCGGCAAGGCACATCCAAGCCGGGCCATCGCCTTTCTCAACGAGATTTATCCACCGGGTGCCGATACCGGGGACGAAATGCTGACCCATGAAGGCGAAGAAACCGGGATTTTAGTGGAAGGTCGCCTAGAGTTAATCGTGGGGCTTGAAACCTTCGTGCTCGAAGCTGGTGACAGCTACTATTTCGAAAGCTCAAAGCCACACCGTTTCCGTAATCCGTTCGACGTTGCGGCGCGACTAATCAGCGCAGCCACCCCGGCGAACTTCTAAGAACAGAGGCGCCCTGCCTGCTTGCAGAGGCACCCGAAGATGCATTTCGCCAGCTCTATTCCCCCTTTGTCTTTAGGGTTGTTTCAGAGTGGCGGGCTAACCGTTATACTTTCGCCCGCCCGCGAAACCGTGGTTGTGGGCGTGACTAGCCACCATTGAGGGTGTACGCGTGAACCTAATTATGAAAATGCTGGCCGTACCAGCAACAGTAATGGCCCTTTGGGCAGTCAGCGCTCAGGCAACAACGAACGATGACATCGCAAAACGTCTTGAGCCAGTCGGTAAAGTCTGTGTTCAAGGGCAAGAATGCAAAGGCATGGAAGTGACTGCCTCTGTGGGCGGTGGCGGCGGCATGACCCCCGACGACATCATTGCCAAGCATTGCAGCGCATGCCACGGCACCGGCCTGTTGGGCGCACCGAAAATCGGTGACACCGCAGCCTGGAAAGAGCGCGCTGATCACCAGGGCGGTCTTGATGGCATCCTGGCCAAGGCCATCACCGGTATCAACGCCATGCCGCCTAAAGGCACCTGCATGACGTGCTCCGATGAAGACCTTAAAGGCGCCATCGAGAAGATGTCCGGTTTGAAGTAAACCGCACCTCTCTGAAAAAGCCGCTGATGGGCGGCTTTTTTGTGCCCGGGATTTGAGTCAGTCAGCCCCCCCTGATGTCTATCACGTCTATATTCAAGGATTGATAAGGAGGGGTCAGATGGTGCAGTCCTGTTCGATCGAGCGCGCAGTCGATGATGTCCTGGCGCGACTACCCATGCATATTCACCTGGGCCTGCCGCTGGGGCTGGGCAAGGCCAACCGGTTCGTCAACGCGCTGTATCAGCGGATCAAACTGTTACCCGAGCGCCGGCTCACGATCTACACCGCCCTGAGCCTTGGTCGCCCGCCGCTTGGGGATGGTTTGCAGCGGCTGTTTCTGGAGCCTTTTGTCGAGCGGGTATTTGGCGACTACATCGAACTGGACTACCTGGCCGACCTGCATCGCAACAGCCTGCCCGGCAATATAGTCGTCGAGCAATTCTTCATGCAGCCGGGGAGTTTGCTCAACAGCCCCCCAGCCCAGCAGGATTATGTCAGCAGCAACTACAGCCACGCGGCACGAGATATCAATGCTGGCGGCCTGAACCTGGTGGCGCAGATGGTTGCCCGCAACCCTCAGGATGCACGGCGCCTGAGCTTGAGCTGCAACCCCGACATCACCCTCGATTTATTGCCCATGATTGCCAAGCGGCGAGCCGAGGGCGAAACCATTTTGATGCTCGGCCAGGTCCACAGCGACCTGCCCTACATGCCCGGCGACTCGGAACTTGACGTTGAGGATTTTGACCTCCTGATCGACGAAGATGAGCGCACTACGCTGTTTTCTACCCCCAACATGCCGGTAAGCCTGCAAGATCACCTTATCGGTTTACATGCCAGTACCCTGATACGGGATGGCGGCACCCTGCAGATTGGCATTGGCTCGATGGGCGACGCCCTGAGTGCCGCCTTGCTGGCGCGCCAGGGCAACAATGACGACTATCGCGCCCTGCTCAACGAGATCGACATCACGCCCTGGCACACGCTGATTGAACAGCAGGGCGGTATCGAGCCGTTCGCCCGGGGCTTGTATGGTTGCAGCGAAATGTTTGTCCACGGACTGATGGTGCTGGCCGATGCCGGGATTGTGCGGCGCAAGGTCTATCCCGATGCCGAACGGCAAGCACAGGCCAACGCAGGGACCCTGGACGAAAGCCTGCAAAGCGACGGCGTGAGCATCCACGGGGGCTTCATCCTTGGCCCGCAGGAGCTTTACCAGCGACTGCGAGACCTGCCCCACAGCAAGCTCAGCGAATTCAACATGACTGCCATCAGCTACATCAACGAGCTGTATGGCCAGGAAGATTTGAAGCGCCTGCAACGGCGCGATGCGAGGTTCGTAAACAGTGCCTTTACCGCCACCTTGCTCGGTGCCGCCGTGGCCGATCAACTGGAAGACGGGCGGGTGCTCAGCGGGGTAGGCGGGCAATACAACTTCGTCGCCCAGGGCCATGCGCTGCATGACGCACGCTCGGTCATCATGCTGCGCAGCTGGCGCGAATCGGGAGGCGAGGTGAGTTCCAATATCGTCTGGGAGTACGGCCACTGCACCATCCCGCGACACTTGCGCGACATCGTGGTCACCGAATACGGGATCGCCGATTTACGCGGCAAAACCGATCGCAACGTCATCGAAGCCCTGCTCAACATCACCGACTCGCGCTTCCAGACCGAGCTGATAGCGCAGGCGCAGCAAATCGGCAAACTGCCCAAGGACTTTTGCCTGGACCCACGGTTTGCCGATAACAGCCCGGAACGCTTGCAGGCCATTGCCGCCAGGCACTCGCACTTGTTCCCCGAGTACCCGTTGGGCAGTGATTTCAGCGCGCAGGAGCAAGACCTGCTGCGAGCGCTGAACTGGCTCAAGAGCAAATTCAAGCTCACGCAAATTTACCAGCTGGGCAAAGCCACACTGGACGCGCCCTCGCCGCAGGCATATCCCGAACACCTGGAGCGTATGCACCTCGCCGAACCGGACGGACTGCGCGAGGAGCTTTATCAGCGCTTGCTGCTGGCAGGGCTGCAGGCAACGAGGCGCTAAACCCGACACGGCCCGTAGTCGCTGCCGAAGGCTGCGAGCTTTTGATGTTGGTCAGCCCCGATAAAAAGCTCGCAGCCTTCGGCAGCGACTACGGGGCTGAGCAAGCCCGGGCAGGGTGGTCGAGGTATTACTCGATAAAGGTCACTTTACCGCCAGCCAGGGATTGAACCCGGGCCAGGGACTCGACGCGATAGCCCTGTGCGTCCAGTTCGGCACGGCCGCCCTGAAACGACTTCTCGATCACGATGCCAAGACCGGCAACGGTAGCGCCCGCTTGCTTGATGATCGAAATCAGTGCCTGCGAGGCTTTGCCGTTGGCCAGGAAGTCGTCGATGACCAACACGCGGTCGCTGCTTTGCAGGTGACGCGGGGAGATCGCAACAGTGCTTTCTGTCTGCTTGGTGAACGAGTACACCGTGGCCGACAACAGGTTTTCAGTCAGGGTCAGGGACTGGTGCTTACGCGCAAAAATCACAGGTACACCCAAGTTCAAGCCAGTCATCACGGCAGGAGCAATACCCGACGCTTCAATGGTGACGATCTTGGTAATGCCCGAATCCTTGAACAAACGCGCGAATTCGTCGCCGATTTCTTTCATCAACTGAGGGTCGATCTGATGATTCAAGAAGGCGTCGACCTTCAAAACCTGATCGGAAAGCACGATGCCTTCTTCGCGAATTTTCTTGTGCAGTGCTTCCAACGTAACGTCCTCAAATAGCGCTTATGCGCTGAAGGTAGAGTAAAAAATAGTCAATTCTAGCGTTTTAGCATCGCGCGTATATCGGCCAATGCCGTATTTCCGCGAACCGCCTTCACTTCGGTGGGGGTATCGTCGTTGCCTTCCCAGGCCAGATCGTCCGGGGGCAACTCATCGAGGAAGCGACTCGGCGCACAATCGATGATCTCGCCGTATTGCTTGCGCTTGGCGGCGAAGGTAAACGCCAGCGTCTCACGGGCACGGGTAATACCCACGTAGGCCAGACGCCGTTCTTCTTCAATGGTGTCCGCTTCAATGCTGGAGCGGTGCGGCAGGATTTCTTCTTCCATGCCCATGATGAATACGTAAGGAAACTCCAGGCCCTTCGACGCGTGCAACGTCATCATCTGCACGCCTTCGGCACCGTCTTCCTCTTCCTGCTGGCGCTCAAGCATGTCGCGCAACACCAGCTTGCCAATGGCTTCCTCGATAGTCATGGCACCGTCTTCGTCTTTCTCGAGGGTGTTTTTCAACGCCTCGACCAGGAACCAGACGTTGGACATGCGGTAGTCCGCCGCCTTTTCACTGGAGCTGTTGGTGCGCAGCCAGTTCTCGTAGTCGATGTCCATGATCATGCTGCGCAGTGCAGAGATCGGGTCTTCGCCTGAGCATTGTTGACGCACACGGTCCATAAAACGCTTGAAGCGTCCCAGGCGATCAGTAAAGCGGGCATCCAGATGCTCACCCAGGCCGATTTCATCGGTGGCGGCATACATCGAGATTTTGCGTTCGGTCGCGTAGTTACCCAGCTTTTCCAGCGTGGTCGAACCGATCTCGCGACGCGGGACGTTGATCACGCGCAGGAAGGCGTTGTCGTCATCCGGGTTCACAATCAGACGGAAATACGCCATCAGGTCTTTTACTTCCTGACGCCCGAAGAAGCTGTTACCACCCGACAGACGATAGGGAATCTGATGGTGTTGCAGCTTCAACTCGATCAATTTGGCCTGATAGTTACCGCGGTACAGAATCGCAAAGTCGCTGTACGGCCGGTCGGTGCGCAGGTGCAGGGTCAGAATCTCGACGGCTACGCGCTCGGCTTCGGCGTCTTCGTTGCGACAGCGAATCACCCGCACTTCGTCGCCGTGGCCCATCTCGCTCCACAATTGCTTCTCGAACTCGTGCGGATTGTTGGCAATCAGGATGTTGGCGCAGCGCAGGATACGGCTGGTGGAGCGATAGTTTTGCTCCAGCATCACCACTTTCAAGGACGGGTAATCGTCCTTGAGCAACATCAGGTTTTCAGGACGGGCGCCGCGCCAGGCGTAGATCGACTGGTCGTCGTCACCGACCACGGTGAACTGATTGCGCTTGCCGATCAGGTATTTGACCAGCAGGTACTGGCTGGCGTTGGTGTCCTGATATTCATCCACCAACAGGTAACGAACTTTGTTCTGCCACTTCTCAAGAATGTCGGCGTGCTCTTCGAACAACTTCACCGGCAGCAGGATCAGGTCGTCAAAGTCCACTGCGTTGTAGGCCTTGAGCGTGCGCTGGTAGTGGGTGTAGACGATGGCTGCCGTCTGCTCCTTGGGGTTGCGCGCATTTTCCAGCGCCTGGGGCGGCAGGATCAGGTCGTTTTTCCACGAGCCGATCATGTTCTTGATTTCGTCGACCCCGTCGTCGCCCGAGTATTCCTTCTGCATGATGTCGGTCATCAGCGCTTTGACGTCAGCTTCGTCAAAGATCGAGAAACCCGGCTTGTAACCCAGCCGCGCATGCTCCTTGCGGATAATGTTCAGCCCCAGGTTGTGGAACGTGCACACCGTCAAGCCACGACCTTCACCCTTTTTAAGCAGGGTGCCGACACGCTCTTTCATCTCGCGGGCGGCTTTATTGGTAAACGTCATGGCGACGATGTACTGGGCACGGATGCCACAGTTCTGGATCAGGTGCGCGATTTTGCGGGTAATCACGCTGGTTTTGCCGGAGCCCGCGCCGGCGAGCACCAATAGAGGGCCGCCGACATAGCTCACGGCTTCTTGCTGCCGGGGATTGAGTCGGGACATGACGAGATCAGGGGTCGTGTGTAAAAAGGGCGGGCATTTTAACAGGCTGAGCAAATATTGCTGCCTCTGTGCGACGGTGTGACATGCCACATCATCTTAATTTGCCGCTTTTGTTACTTTCGCGCAGGATGCCATGAGTATTTGCAGCTACCGTAGGATTAATACAGCAAATACGTATTTGATAACCAGTGTCATTGCCATTGGTTGCTGGCACGTCATAATGCCCACCGCCCGAATTTTTGCAGAGTCTAGGGAGCTAGCTTGTCTACGCCTGTCGAACCCTTGCGTTTACTGCTATTGGCCGAAGAGCCATCATGGGCAACGTTATTACGTGAATGTCTGGCGCCCATGGGAACTGCGGCCGTCATGATAGCCGCGCCGAGCTGGGAATCTGTCAGCCATCTGTTCGAGAACGATCGCAATGCGCTGCTCCTGACCACGGCGGACCTGCAGCCTTCAGCGGGCCGCTGCCGCTTGCCCACGGTTTTGCTGCTCGACACCGAACCTGCAACGTCACCCCGGGGTGTCAGCGACTGGCTGGTCAGCACCAGCCTGACTCCCGATGTCCTGCGCCGTTGCCTGCGCCATGTACGCGAACGCGGCGTGCTCGAGCACACGCTGCAACGTCTGGCCGAAGAAGACCCGCTGACCGGCATCGCCAACCGTCAGGGCTTCCAGACCCTGCTGGCAGTGCGCCTGGCCGAAAGTGACGGTCGCGGCATCGCCCTCGGCCATCTGGACCTGGACAACTTTCGCCACGCCAACGATGCACTGGGCCATCAGGCTGGCGATCGCCTGATCCTGCAGGTGGTGGCGCGCCTCAAAAGCCAGCTCGAAGCCGGCGACCAGTTGGCGAGGCTGGGAAGCGACGAGTTCGCGCTCTTGATCAATACCCATCGTGCGCCCGAGCGTGCCGAGTGGATGGCCGAGCGGATCACCGAGGTGATGGCTGAGCCCTACTGGGTCGACGGCGAAAGCCTGCTGATTGGCTGCAGCCTGGGCATCGCCCATGCGCGGGCCAACGCCGGGGCCGACCCGCTGATGTGGCACGCGCATATCGCCATGCAGCAGGCCAAAAGCACCCAGGGCTGCACCTTCCACGTCTTCAACGAACGCATCAATCGCAATGCCCGCAGCCTGGCCGACCTCGAAAGCGAGCTTCGCCGCGCCCTGCGCCGCGATGAACTGGAACTGCATTACCAGCCGCGCCTGGATCTGGGCACGGGGCAGATCGTCGGGTTGGAGGCGCTGGTACGCTGGCGCCACGCCGAGCGTGGCCTGCTGGCGCCCAGTGAGTTTGTGCCTCTTGCAGAGCAGAGCGGGCTGATTGTACCGCTGGGTTACTGGGTCATCTCCCGGGCTCTTCGCGATATGCAGTCGCTGCGTGAACGCGGGCTGGAACCGTTGCACATGGCGGTCAACCTGTCGTTTCGCCAGTTTCAGGACAGCCAGTTGCTCTCGACCCTCAGCCGCTTGATCATCGAGCGCGGTGTTGAAGCGCAATGGCTGGAATTCGAACTGACAGAAACAGCCGTGATGCGGCGCAGTGACCTGGTCAAGCAGACGATGGATGCACTGGGCAGACTCGGCGTGCGTTTTTCGCTGGATGATTTTGGTACGGGGTTCTCATCGTTTGTGCATCTCAACAGCCTGCCGATTGCGCTGCTCAAGATCGACAAAAGCTTTGTTGGCGGCATGGAAGGCCGCGAAGAGAACCGCAAGCTGGTCCACGCCATGATCAACCTGGCCCATAACCTGAAGCTGGAAGTAGTCGCCGAAGGCGTCGAAACCCCTGAACAACTTGCCCTTTTGCGCGACTTTGGCTGCGATCAGGTACAGGGTTACTTCATCAGCAAACCGCTGCCGCTGGCGGATCTGGTGGAATACTTGACGTTTGGGGCTCAGCAGCAGGTGCCGCAGGCGATCTAGCCCACAACATAACCTGTGAAACGGTGGGATCTATCTGTGGGAGCGGGCTTGCTCGCGATGGCATCACCCAGGCTTACCTGACAGACCGCGGGTCCTGCATCGCGAGCAAGCCCGCGCCCACAAAAGCCTGACCCTCTCCCAAGCGGTTATGCCGCACTCAAGCCCGCCACTTTCGCCGCCTTGCGCTCCTGCTTGATCATGCGCCGCATCTTCCACTCGAACGCCAGCGTCAGGCTGATCGAGGCACAGGCCAGGCCCAGTGCCAGGCCCCACCACACCCCGGTCGGGCCCCACTCGAAAGTAAACGCCAGCATCCAGGCCATCGGCGCACCAATCACCCAATAGCAAAACAGCCCCACCAGAAACGTTGTCTTGGCATCCTTGAGCCCGCGAATGGCACCCATCGCGATGGTCTGTGCTCCATCAAACAGCTCAAACCAGGCAGCCACCGCCAACAAGCTCACCGCCAACTCGAATACCGGGCGGAACGCCGGATCGTTGTAATCCAGGAACAAACCGATGAGTTGGGTCGGCAAGAACCAGAACACCACAGAGAAGCCCAGCATGATCACCGCACCGCAGCCGATCCCGACCCGGCCCGCCAGGCGCGCCCGCAGCAAGTCTCCGCCGCCATAGTGCTGACCAATACGCATGGTGATTGCGTACGACATGCCCGCCGGCACCATAAACGCCACCGATACGATTTGCAGCGCAATCTGGTGCGCCGCCAGTTGCGTGCTGCCCATGGTGCCCATGCACAGCGCCGCGAACGCAAACAGCCCGACCTCCACCGCGTACGTACCGCCAATCGGCAGGCCGAGGCGCCACAGCTCACGCAAATAAGTCAGATTGATCCGCGACAGGCCTTTGCTGATCGGATACGCGTCGTAGGCCGGATGACGGTGGATATGCCAGGCCAGGCCCAGCGCCATTAAGGTCGCCACAATCGCCGTGACCAGGCCGATGCCCATCAAGCCCAGCTTAGGCAGGCCGAACATGCCGGTAATCAGTGCGTAATTGAGCAGGAAGTTGGCCACGGTGCCGATCAGGCTGATTACCATCACTGGCGTGGCCCGGCCCATTGCACTGGTAAAACCGCGCAGGGCCATAAACGTCATGTAGCCGGGCAAAGCGAACGGTAACAGCATCAGGAACTGGCCAGCGGCCTCAACGTTGGTGGGCGTCTGGCCGAACAACAGCAACAGCGGCTTGATATTCCACAGCATCACCGCGCCCCCCAGCGCCAGCCCCCAGGCCAGCCACAGACCCGCCTGTGTGAGACGGGTCGCGCCTTCAATGTCACCCGCGCCCTGGCGAATCGACACCAGCGTACCCACGGCAGCAATGACACCAATGCAAAAAATCGACACGAACGAGTAGCTGGCCGCACCCAGACTCCCGCCAGCCAGAGCCTCTGGGCTCAGGCGCGCCATCATCAGCGTATCGGTCAGCACCATCAGCATGTGAGCCAACTGAGAGGCGATCAGCGGCCCTGCCAGCCGCATGATTGCCCAGAGTTCGATACGTGCAGGATGCTGTTTGGTCATCAGTCAGATTTCTATAGGTGCGTTGAAAGGCCTGATTCTCGGCGCGTTGAGTGTTTTAAGCAAAGGGATAAAAACGATCCGTAGCATGACTAAAACTCATGCGTAAGCTTATAGTTCTCACCACCGACTGTGACACGATAGGAACAATCTCAATGTCTCGTAGCCTTCCTCCTCTTTATGCCTTGCGCGCCTTTGAAGCGGCAGCTCGCCATAGCTCGTTTACCCGAGCGGGAGAAGAGCTGTCGATCACCCAAAGCGCCGTCAGCCGACATATCAAGACCCTGGAAGCGCACTTCGCCTGCCGGTTGTTCCAGCGCAATGGCCGCAGCCTGCAACTCACCGAAGCCGCCCGCTTGCTGCTGCCGGGTGTGCGCGAAGGCTTTGCCGCCCTGGAACGTGCCTGCACCACTTTACGCGCCGAAGATGACACCTTGCGCATGAAGGCCCCCTCGACCCTGACCATGCGTTGGCTACTGGCCCGTCTGAGCCGATTTCGTCACCTGCAGGCCGGTAACGAGGTGCAACTGACCAGCGCCTGGATGGACATCGACAATGTGGACTTCAATCAGGAGCCATTCGACTGCGCCGTACTGCTGAGCAATGGACACTTTCCGCCTGACTGGGAGGCCACGCTGTTGTTTCCCGAGATGCTGATCCCGGTCGGCGCGCCCACCGTACAGGACGACACGCCTTGGGACGTCACGCGCCTGGCTGCCACCGAACTGCTGCACCCCACTCCCGATCGCCGTGACTGGCGCCGCTGGCTCGACTGCATGGGCCTGAGCGGGCAGGTTTCACTCAAGGGCGGGCAGGTTTTTGACACCCTGGAGCTGGGCATGATCGCTGCCGCCCGGGGGTATGGCATCTCCATGGGCGACTTGCTGATGGTTGCCGAAGACGTTGCTCAGGGTCGCCTTAGCCTGCCATTCCCGGCCGCCGTGGCCAGCGGCGAAAATTACTATCTGGTCTGGCCAAAAACCCGTCCTGGTGGTGAGCGCCTGCGCCGTCTGAGCGACTTTCTGCAACATGAAGTCGCCGCGATGGAGCTGCCAGAGGTGGAGCGAATGAAGTAGCCGGGCCTATCACCCTGTTACCGGCCGATACTGCAACGCCTGCGCCAGGTGCCTGCGCTCAATGCCTTGCAGCTGCTCCAGATCGGCCAAGGTCCTTGCCACCTTCAATATCCGGTGTGCCGCCCGCAGCGACAACGTCATCCGCTCGCAGGCGGTCTCCAGCCAGGCGTTGTCCACCTCACTCAGCCGGCACTGTGTACGCACCCCCGGCAGATCGAGAAAGGCATTGGCACACCCCTGACGCTGTAACTGGCGCTCACGTGCTGCTGCCACCAATGCCGCCGAGATGGCCGTGGTATCGCCAGAGGCAAGGGGCGGGTTGAGCGACGTGGTCTCGCGCGCCACGGTCAGATGCAAATCAATGCGGTCGAGCAACGGTCCGGAAAGTTTGTTGCGATACCGCTGGATCTGCTCCGGGGTACAACGGCAGCGGCCTGTGGGCTCACCAAGATATCCACAGGGGCAGGGGTTCATGGCCGCGACCAGTTGGAAGCGCGCCGGAAAGCGCATTCGATCCCGGGCGCGGGCAATCACGATAAAGCCGGACTTCATTGGCTCCCTGAGGACTTCCAGCACCTTGCGATCAAACTCGGGAAGCTCATCAAGAAACAACACGCCGTGATGCGCCAGCGTGATCTCGCCGGGCTGTGGCTTTGAGCCGCCCCCCACCAGTGCAGGGCCGGAGGCCGAGTGGTGAGGCTGACGAAACGGGCGCTGTGGCCAGCAGTTCAGCGGCACATGGCTGACCACCGACTGAATGGCCGCAACCTCAAGCGCCTCTTGTTCGTTGAGCGGCGGCAACAACCCGGGCAGGCGGCTGGCCAACAAGGTCTTGCCGGTACCGGGCGGGCCGCAAAACAACAGATTGTGGCTGCCTGCGGCGGCAATCAATAACGCCCGCTTTGCCGAAAGCTGCCCCTGGACATCGATCAGATCAGGATAAGGTTTGCTCAACTGCAATAAACCGCTGGCGACATAAGGCTCAATCACCTCACGCGCTGCGAAATGTGCCACCAGCTGCAACAAGTGCTCGACCGCGATCACTTCAAGCCCGGATGCAAGGCAGGCCTCTTCGGCATTGGCCAGCGGCACCACCAGGGCCCGTCCCGCAGCACGGGCCGCCAACGCCGCTGGCAAAACGCCCTGGACAGACCTGATTGCACCCGACAACGCCAATTCGCCCAGGCACTCCACCTGCTCCAACGCTGCGGCCGGTATTTGCCCGCTGGCCGCCAGGATTCCCAGGGCAATGGCCACATCAAAACGCCCGCCGTCCTTGGGCAGATCGGCGGGCGCCAGATTAAGAGTGATTCGCCGGGCCGGGAAATCCAGCCCGCAATTGAGGATCGCGCTGCGCACCCGGTCTTTGCTTTCCTTGACGGCCGCTTCAGGCAAGCCGACCAGTGTTAACGCGGGTAATCCATTGGCCAGATGCGCCTCGACCATGACGGCAGGCGCCTCGACACCCACCTGGGCGCGGCTGTAAACGATAGCCAGAGCCATGACTCATTCCTTGAGTTCGCAAAAAACTCATCCTGCGCGAATCAGGAGCCGAGGGCAGGGGTGTAATGGATACGGGATGTGAATGTGCATGCAAACACGACCGGCGAGCTGCCAAGGTGCGGTTGCATAAATCGCACAACCCTCTAGAATTAATGAATAACGTTATCCATTAATTATGATAATAAACTTCAAGTGCTGCAGAACTGAACGTCTGTTCCGAAGTGGCAAGACCCGTGCATGGTCAGACATTATCAATGTGGTAGAACGCAAATTAACGATGCTAGATGCTGCATCCGTGCTGGCCGATTTAGTGTCGCCTCCTGGCAATCGGCTCGAAGCGTTGGGCGGCAACCGCAAAGGCCAGCACAGCATTCGCATCAACGCACAATGGCGAATCTGCTTCATTTGGGGCGCGAATGGCCCTGAAGCGGTAGAAATCGTTGATTATCACTGAGGTCATCATGATCAAGAACGGCATGCGCCCGGTTCATCCGGGCGAAATCCTCAAAGAGGAATACCTGGAGCCACTGAGTCTCTCGGCCGCTGCGCTGGCCAGAGCGCTCAAGGTGTCCACACCGACGGTGAACGATATCGTGCTGCAGCGCCGTGGTGTCAGTGCCGATATGGCCTTGCGGCTGGCGATTTGCCTTGAAACGACGCCTGAGTTCTGGCTGAACCTGCAAACCACTTACGATCTGCGCAAAGCACAAATTGAACGTGGTGCAGCGATTCGCGAGCAGGTTGAACCCATTCATCACTGCGCCTGATTCACGCCCCCAGCGCCTTGGTGCCCAGATCTTCAGCAAAGCGCAACAGGTAGCCATCGGGGTCGAGCACCAAAAAATTGTGCTCGCCGAACAACACGTCGTTACTGCGGTACCAGCGTTCTTCCAGGGGTTTTCGCAAACTGTGACCCGCGGCTTCAAGGCGCTGGATCAGCCCCTGGGCATCCGGGCATTTGATCGACAGGTTCATGCCGCGACCAAACGGCTGCTCCAGCGGCCCGACACGCCAGGAAGACTCTTCAAGGTCATCCTGTTCCAGCATCAACTGGCTGCCATGAAACGACAAAAACGCAAAAAAATGCTCCGGGCGCTGGTACTCGATCTTGAATCCGAGCACTTCACAGTAAAAGCCCAGGCTGCGCGAGAGGTCCGAGACGATCATCTCGGGTACCAGCGGGTTCATCACCAACATACTAAAACATCCTTGTTTCAATGATCGACGCACCGCCTTCGAGCGTTATTGCGTCGGCGGCAGTAGCCTGGCTTCCAGTTCGGCCACTTTGGCCTCCAGGCATTCAAGACGAGCACGGGTACGGGCCAGAACCACCATTTGGCTGTCGAACTCTTCGCGGCTCACCAGATCCAGCTTGCTGAAACCACTTTGCAGCAAGGCTTTGAACTGGCTTTCGATTTCGTTGCGCGGCAGCGCGGTTTCGCCACTGAACAAACGGGAGGCGTGGCCACCAAGGGCGTCGAGAAAATCTTTGGGCGCGAGCATGGATAAAGTCCTTAAAACTGATGGCGGCGAGTGTATCACGGGGGGTTGGCGCTCACTGCCGACGGCTTTCTGCACGTTTTTCGCGCACCTTCCCTGCAGGCTGCGCACCATCATCGAGCACAAACATCCCGACAAATCAGGCCAAAAGCCATCAACTTCTTCTAAACCGCTGTAATTGTTGATTTTTCCAGACATGGCAAGGTTTCTGCTTAGGCGTATATGACTCATGCACTGATGCAGTAGCTGTGACGAAGGCAGTGCGGCAGGTGGTTCAGGGAGTGTTTTCGTCACCAGCGATTTACACACGTTGTACAGCCTGAAGAAGGCTGACGATGCGTTACAAAGCCAGACACTGCGCTTAGACTTGAGCCGGGTTTGTTTTCCTGGGGCAAGTCCACCAATTCGGGAGAAGTTTCATGAAGCTAGTCACCGCCATTATCAAGCCGTTCAAGTTGGATGACGTGCGCGAATCGCTGTCTGAGATCGGCGTACAAGGCATTACTGTTACTGAGGTCAAAGGCTTCGGCCGGCAGAAGGGTCACACCGAGCTGTATCGCGGCGCGGAATACGTGGTCGATTTTCTGCCAAAAGTGAAGATTGATGTCGCCATTGACGACAAGGATCTTGATCGGGTTATCGAGGCGATAACCAAGGCTGCCAACACCGGCAAGATTGGTGACGGCAAGATTTTCGTGGTCAATCTGGAACAGGCTATTCGCATCCGTACCGGCGAAACCGATACCGACGCAATCTAAGCCGCCAAACCCCAACGCCCCAGGAGAAAACACTATGACTCTGCGTAAAATCGCAGGGCTCGGAGCCCTGCTGTCTGTCGTAATGCCTGGCCTGGCCATGGCGGCAGACGAAGTGGCTGCTCCAGTCCTCAACTCGGGCGATACCGCCTGGATGCTGACTGCTACCGCTTTAGTGCTGTTCATGACCATTCCCGGCCTGGCGCTGTTCTACGGCGGCATGGTGCGCTCCAAAAACATTCTTTCCGTAATGATGCAGTGCTTCGCCATTACCGGTCTGATCAGCATTCTGTGGGTCATTTATGGCTACAGCATCACGTTCGACACCACGGGCATGGAGCAGGGCGTCACCAATTTCAATTCGTTCATCGGCGGGTTCGGCAAAGCCTTCCTGGCGGGTGTAACGCCTGAAAGCCTGACCTCACCTACCGCACTGTTCCCGGAAGCCGTGTTCATTACCTTCCAGATGACCTTCGCCATCATCACCCCGGCGCTGATCGTCGGTGCCTTTGCCGAGCGCATGAAGTTCTCGGCCATGCTGATTTTCATGGGCGTGTGGTTCACCCTGGTCTATGCGCCAATCGCGCACATGGTATGGAGCGGTAACGGCGGCCTGATGTGGGACTGGGGCGTCCTCGATTTCGCAGGCGGCACAGTGGTGCATATCAACGCCGGTATCGCAGGTCTTGTCGCGTGCATCGTGCTTGGCAAGCGTAAAGGCTACCCGTCCACCCCAATGGCTCCGCACAACCTGGGTTACACCCTGATGGGCGCTGCCATGCTGTGGATCGGCTGGTTCGGCTTTAACGCCGGCTCCGCAGCGGCCGCCAACGGCACTGCCGGCATGGCGATGCTGGTCACTCAGATCGCTACCGCTGCCGCGGCACTGGGCTGGATGTTTGCCGAGTGGATTACCCACGGCAAGCCAAGCGCACTGGGTATTGCTTCGGGCGTAGTCGCAGGCCTGGTGGCAATCACCCCGGCCGCTGGCACCGTAGGCCCAATGGGCTCGGTCGTGATCGGTCTGGCATCTGGCGTGATCTGCTTCTTCTGCGCCACCAGCCTCAAGCGCAAACTGGGCTACGACGACTCACTGGATGCGTTCGGCGTACACGGCATCGGCGGCATCGTCGGCGCCATCCTGACTGGCGTGTTTGCCGCCCCTGTACTGGGTGGCTTCGGCACCGTGACCGACATCCCGGCCCAAGTCTGGATCCAGTTCAAAGGCGTCGCCTTCACCGTGGTCTACACCGCGATTGTGACGTTCATCATTCTCAAAGTGCTGGATGCCGTGATGGGTCTGCGAGTGACTGAAGAGGAAGAGGCTGTGGGCCTCGACCTGGCTCAGCACAACGAGCGCGGCTACAACCTGTAAATATCCCTATAAAAAACCCGGCGTGCCGGGTTTTTTTTTGCTCATAAAAAGACGATATTCTCGGCAATGGAATGATTTGCCCTACAGGTTAAAGGGTTCACCAAGTTCTACGCTTGTGAATGCCACCCGTACTTGCGACACAACTCGACTATTAGCTGCTTTGCTTTTTTATTCAGCACGCTAGAATGCGCGCCCAAGGGCAGGAAACAATGCTCGAGTACGACGAAGGCGAGGATGATCTCCCGACGCTTTCAAGGCCCGTGATCCGTGCTGCCGGAGTATCTGGCACTGGGCGCCTGGCAAGGTGTTTATTCAGGCACGCGCCGTGATGATAGCGGTGTGCGTCAAACCCTCTTCACCTTACAACGATAAAGAGGTGTAAGCCGCGGTTTGCCCAAGGCTACTTTTTCACCAGCGGTGGTCGACAGTTGCCACAACTGGTCTATAACTAATCTGCTTTACGTATGTCATGGGGTAGAACATGAGCGACGACGATCTGGAAAATGATGACCTCGAAGTAGGCGAAGACGACGATACCGAAGAGGGCCTGGAAACGGCCGCCGAGGACGTTGCAGACGACGATGGTGGCGACGATGTGCCGGCCCCTGCGGCCAAAGGCAAATCCAAGGCTGCCGTGTCAGTTGACGACCTGCCCAGTGTAGAAGCCAAGAACAAAGAGCGTGATGCTCTGGCTCGCGCCATGGAAGAGTTTCTGTCCAAAGGCGGCAAAGTGCAGGAAGTTGAGGCTAACGTGGTGGCTGACCCACCCAAGAAGCCTGACAACAAGTACGGCAGCCGTCCTATCTAAGGGACAGCTGTTTGCTTGAAGAAAAAACCCGCCGTCGCTGCGGGTTTTTTTGTGGGTGACGGAAAGAAGACTGACATGACCCTGTGGGAGCGGGCTTGCTCGCGATGCAGGTAAGCCCGCCCCCACAATTACAAGTGCTTCAACACCGCCGGCAACTCACTCAAGCAGCCAATTTCCGCATCCGGGGCCTTCTCGCCGTCCCAGTGCTTGCCGCCAGGGTTGAACCACACCGCTCGCAGGCCTGCCCGTTGGGCACCGGCGATGTCGTCCCCCGGATGGTCGCCCACGTGTACCGCTGCACCCGCTACCACACCACCGCGCAACAACGCTTCGTGGAACAGTCGCGCATCCGGCTTGGCGATGCCGATATCTTCAGCACACAACACAAATTTGAAGTGGTGCCCCAAACCGATTCGCCGCACATCGGCGTTGCCATTGGTGACCACACCCAAGCTGTAATCACGGGCCAGTGCAATCAGGGTCGGCTCAGCCTGCGGGAACACGTCCAATGCGTGACGCGCCTCAATAAAGACTTCAAAGGCGTCATCAGCCAAGGCTGCTGCGTTCACGTAACCTGCTTCGTTCAACGCATGAAACAGGATCCGCCGACGCAGCGCGCTGATCCGGTGCTTGAGCTGGGGCTCCTCACTTAACACCCGTTCGCGAATCGCCTGGAAATGCCCGACCTCGACGACGCCCAGTTTTGGTGCGTTATTGCCAAGCCACTGACGCAAAACGGCTTCGGCGCTGACAATCACCGGGGCGGTATCCCACAGGGTGTCGTCGAGGTCGAAGGTAATCAGCTCAATCGTCATTCACTGTCCTTACTGCGTTTGGCCCGTGGATGGGCGCTGTCGTAGACCGATGCCAGATGCTGGAAATCCAGATGAGTATAGATTTGCGTGGTTTTGATGTCCGCATGCCCGAGCAACTCTTGCACGGCACGCAAATCCTGGGAGGACTCCAGTAAGTGGCTGGCAAATGAATGGCGCAGCATATGGGGGTGCAGATTCTGCCCCAGCTCGCGCTCACCGGCTGCCTTGACCCGCACTTGAATGGCCCGCGGCCCAAGGCGTGTACCGCGCTGGCTGACGAACACGGCGCCATCCCCGGGGTTGGCCAGTGCCCGCAAGGGCAACCAGGCCTGTAGCGCCTCTCGGGCCTTTTGACCGACGGGCAAAACTCGGGTCTTGCTGCCCTTGCCGAGCACCTCGACCAGCCCATCGGCCAAATCCAGCTGATCCAGGTCAAGCCCGGTCAACTCCGACAATCGCAGCCCCGACGAATAGAACAACTCCAGAATGGCCTGGTCCCGCAGCGCCAGAAAGTCGTCCTCGACACCCCCCTCCAGCAATTGCAGGGCACGATCGGTATCCAGGGTCTTGGGCAGGCGGCGCTCGCCTTTGGGTGGAGCCAGACCGTTTGCCGGGTCGTGGTCGCACAAGCCTTCTCGGTTGAGATAGTGATAAAGCCCGCGCACCGCCGACAACAGACGGGCAATGCTGCGCGAGGATTGACCTTGCTGATGCAGACGCGAAACCAGTTGGCGCATGCGCTGGATATCCAGTGCCGTCCAGCTGACGATTGACTCCTTGGCGCAAAACGCCAGCACCTTGTTCAGGTCGCGGCGGTAGGCCTCAAGCGTATGGGGCGACACCTGGCGCTCACTGCGCAGGTGAATGCAGTAAGCGTCCAGTTGCCGTTCCATCTAACGTACCGAGCGCAAAGCGTTGGTAAAGCGCGGCAGAACCCTGCCCAGCACCTCGGCGATATAACCGAGGAACAGCGTGCCCACCGAGCTTTTGTAGTGCTGCGGATCGCGACTGGCAATCGCCAGTACACCGTGCAACCCCAGATGATTGAGCGCGACTACGGCCGTCGAACCGATCTGCTTGCGCTGATCTTCGCCAAACAGGAAGTCCAGCTCATGCTCACGCAGGCTGCCGCTGACCGTCTTGCCTTCCGTCAACAAGCCACCCAGTGCACGTTGCGCATCGGCGCTGCTGACCCAGCGTCCGACCGGCATCGGGTTGTCACCGAACAGTACCAGGCTGACAAAAGGCACCTGGAAGTCCTGACGCAAGCTGTCTTCGACGGCAATCACCAGCTCATCGAGACTGGTGGCGTCCATCAGGGCGAGGTTAAGACGACGGGTTTTTTCAAAGAGGCGGTCGTTGTCGCGGGCCACGTCCATCAACTGAGACAAGCGATGACGCATCTCGATGTTACGACCACGCAACAACTCCAGTTGACGCTCCACCAGCGAAATCGTATCGCCACGCTGGTGAGGAATACGCAGCGACAGCAGCAGCTCTTCGCGCTGGCCGAAAAAATCCGGATGTTCCTGCAGATACGCCGCAACCATTGCTGCTTGCGAGTTATCCACAGGTACTTCGAGTGCTGCAGGCTGCGTTTTGTCGGTCATCAGTTGCGCTCGCTCATAAACGGACTTGTCCTTCGTAAACTCGCATCGCCGGGCCGGTCATGATCACTGAATGGCCGGGACCAGCCCATTCGAGAGACAAACGGCCACCCGGCAAATCGAGGATCAGCGGTGAGTCCATCCAGCCCTGGCTGATCGCAGCCACAGCAGCGGCACACGCCCCGGTACCGCACGCCTGGGTTTCCCCGGCGCCGCGTTCCCAGACCCGTAGCTGTCCGCGCTGGCGATCAATCACGTGAAGAAAGCCGACATTGACCCGCGCCGGAAAGCGCGGGTGATGTTCAATTTTTGGCCCCAGCTCATGCACCGGCGCAGCGTTGATATCGTCGACACGCAGCACCGCATGGGGATTGCCCATCGACACGGCCGCCAGCTCAACGGTCTGGCCGTCGACATCCAGTTCGTAGCTCAGCGCCTGAGCGTCGGCAACAAACGGGATCTCGGCCGGAATCAGGCGCGGAGGTCCCATATCGACACTGATTTGCCCATCACTGCGCACGTTCAGTTCGATGATGCCGCCTTTGGTTTCGACCTTGAACTGACGCTTGGTGGTCAAGCGCTTGTCGAGCACGAAACGCGCAAAACAGCGCGCCCCGTTGCCGCATTGCTCAACTTCCGAACCGTCGGAGTTGAAGATCCGGTAACGGAAATCAACTTCCGGGTTGCTCGGCGCCTCAACCAGCAGCAGTTGATCAAAACCGACGCCCGTGTGCCGATCACCCCATTGCTTGGCGTGCTTGGGCAGGATATGCGCGTGCTGGCTGACCAGGTCGAGAACCATGAAATCATTGCCCAGGCCGTGCATTTTGGTAAAACGCAGCAACATGGGTTTACTCCGCCAGCAGGCTTTCGCCAGCAAACAACTCGGCTACGGTCTCGCGACGACGTACTTCAAACGCCTGATCGCCATCCACCAGAACTTCGGCGGCGCGGCCACGGGTGTTGTAGTTCGAACTCATGACAAAGCCATAAGCACCGGCCGAATGCACTGCCAGCAGATCGCCTTCAGCCAGTGCCAGTTGGCGGTCCTTGGCCAGGAAGTCGCCGGTTTCGCAGATCGGGCCGACGATGTCGTAGTTGCGAGCCTCGGTGTCACGCGGACGAACCGCGGTCACGTCCATCCAGGCCTGGTACAACGCCGGACGAATCAGGTCGTTCATCGCCGCATCGACGATGGCAAAGTCTTTGTGCTCGGTGTGCTTGAGGTACTCGACCTGAGTCAACAGCACGCCCGCGTTGGCCACGATAAAGCGGCCTGGTTCGAACACCAGCGCCAGATCGCGCCCATCGATACGTTCGCGCACGGCCTTGATGTAATCGCCAGCCAGAGGCGGCTCTTCATCGCGATAGCGCACGCCCAGGCCGCCACCCAAGTCGATGTGACGCAGGTAAATGCCGCAATCGCCCAAGCGATCGATCAGGGCCAACAAACGGTCCAGGGCATCGATAAAGGGTTCGAGGGTGGTCAGTTGCGAGCCGATATGGCAATCGACGCCGACCACTTCCAGGTTAGGCAACTGCGCGGCGCGGATGTAGACATCCTCGGCGTCAGCGATGGCAATACCGAACTTGTTTTCCTTGAGGCCGGTGGAGATGTACGGGTGCGTGCCCGCATCAACGTCCGGGTTCACGCGCAGAGAAATCGGCGCACGAACACCCATTTCGGCGGCCACGACCTGCAGGCGCTCAAGCTCGTCGGTGGACTCGACGTTGAAGCAGTGCACGCCCACTTCCAGGGCGCGACGCATGTCGTCACGGGTCTTGCCTACACCCGAAAACACGATCTTGTCGGCCGAACCGCCTGCAGCCAGCACACGTTCCAGCTCGCCACGGGAAACGATGTCAAAACCGGCACCCAAACGCGCCAGGACATTGAGAACACCCAGGTTGGAGTTGGCCTTGACGGCGAAACACACCAGGTGCGGCGTGCCGTCCAGAGCATCGGCGTAAGCGTTGTATTGCGCTTCGATGTGCGCCCGGGAGTAAACGTAAGTCGGCGTGCCAAAACGCTCGGCAATGGCCGTCAGCGCAACACCTTCGGCGAACAGCTCGCCGTCCCGGTAATTAAAAGCGTCCATGGTGTTCCCTTATTGGTGCTTGTGCGATTGCGATTGCGACGACTTCGCTTGGTCTTCAGGGGATTTGCTGTCATCGGGCAGATACAGCGGTCCTTTTTGACCACAGGCAGAAACAAGGCAGGCGACCGCGACGAGCGCAGCAAGAGAAGAGATCAGGCGCTTCATGGCGAAATCCTTTGAAAAGCATTAATTGCGCCCGAGTATACCGAGCACCCACCAGCTTGCCTATGCAGCAGAGCGGCCGAGCGTAACGCCCTGTCTGGATGATCAGTGGTGGTTGGCACAAGGCTGTCATGGGGTTTGCAATCGGCCTGGAGCGCCCGTATCTTGCGAGCTCCGAGCATGACTAGATATTACGAGGTTCCACCATGAGTTTGACTGAAGCCCGTTTTCACGATCTGGTCGATGCCACCCAGGAAAATCTGGAAGACATCTTCGACGACTGTGATCTGGATGTAGATGTGGAGAATTCCGCGGGAATCCTGACGATCAAATTCGAGAATGGCAAAGCCCTGATCTTCAGCCGTCAGGCACCCGTGCTACAGCTCTGGCTGGCTGCTCCCAACGGCGGTTTCCACTTCGACTACGATGAAAAGCGCAGCTCGTGGAAGTGCGACAAAACCGACGAACTGCTCAGCGAAATGGTTCAACGCCTGACACTGGAACACGCTGGCGCCGAGCTGGAATTTGAAGAGATCTGATAGTGACCGCTCCTGTTAAACCTGCAAAACCGCTCTACAGCAACGTCAGTCCGGCAGTGCCGTCCCCCTGCATCAGCACCTGCCGGCTGGATGAACACAAAGTCTGCCTGGGCTGTTTTCGGCACGTCGAAGATATTCGCGAATGGCGTTCGGCAGACGACCAGCGGCGCCGGGTCATTTGTGAACAGGCCCGGCAACGTGTAGCCGCCGCCGAAGGCTGCGAAGGGATTTGCAGGGCGCTTGGGTAAACGGGTTGCTGCGCAACCCTTCCCCGCCTGCGGCAGCGACTACGGGATTTGGCATGGCTTGTGTATTTATTTTGCTGTGGTAGTGTCCGGGTACGCCTCGCACTAACGAGGTTCGTCAAAACCCCGCCATTTTCCGGCGGGGTTTTGCTTTTTCGTGCAGAAAAAAGGAGTCTGCCAGGTCATGAGCACCCCAACCCCACTCATCCTCACTCGCCTGGACGTACAGCGTCTGGAGCAACTCATCGACAGCTTGCCAGAAACGACTCCTGGCATTGAGGCATTGCAAGCCGAACTCGATCGCGCCGAAACCATCGTCGGCCACGAAGAGGTGCCTGCTGGTGTTGTGACCATGAATTCGCGTGTGCACTGCCGCGAAGAAAGCAGTGGCAAGGACTACCGCCTGACATTGGTGTACCCGAAAGACGCCAACGCCGACGAAGGCAAGGTTTCGATTCTGGCCCCTGTCGGCAGCGCACTGCTGGGTTTGCAGGTCGGTCAACACATCAACTGGCCAGCTCCAGGCGGCAAAACCCTGAAACTGGAACTGCTTGAAGTTGAATACCAGCCAAAAGCCGCAAGTGACTTCAACGCTTAAGTTTGGTTGATGGCCTCTCGTCGCGGGCAAACGTGCACAAGGACCGGTAGCTGACACTCAGCTCACGGGCCAAAGCCCGCAGCTCATGACTGACCTGCTGCGCCCCCCACTGCGAGCGATTGTCGAGCATTGCCAATTGCTGCTCATCCCAGCCCCACTCGCGGGTCAGGCGCTGCAGCAGCAACCGCTGCCACTGCATACCCGTCGCGCCACTGCTCAGCGTGTGGCCGACCTTCAGGTACAGGCTGCGGCGAACCAGTTCCAGACGCTGCAACTCGCCGCGCCCCTGCAGGTACTGCTCGATTCGCCGGTACACCACCACGTAGGGGTCCAGCTCATCAAGGTCGAGCCGATCGGCGTACACCCTCTTCTTGAACCCCATACTCAGACAGTTCACCCGTGGGTGCTCGCTGGCATACACCTCGACCAGCAACAGCTTGAGCACTGACTTGTACGGCGACTCAATGCCCTTGAACAATTGCCACAGCCCGGCGCCCAGCAGTTCTGCGGGGGCAATCTGCGCCAGGTGCCCGAGATCAATGGTTTCATCGTGACCCACAACGTCATTGGCCAATAGCCCTTGGGCACATTCGGCGTAGCGAGCCTCCTGATATGCCGGCACCCACCACCACATCGGCGTACGCCCCGCGAGCCAGATAGCGGTGCGATAAAACTCATCCAGCAACAACCTGTTGCGAGGCTCTGCACTCCCGTCGTTGCTCGGTTGGGAGTCACATTCGCCCTGGGCGAAACGCTGCGCATCAATCAGAAAAAAATGCGCTTCAACCCCCAGGCTTGCCGCCCAGACTTCCAGCCGTCGACATTTTTTGCGCAACGCCGCCACCGCCATGTCGCTCAAGTCCGGCCCCAGACAAATCCACACGTCCATATCGCTTTGATCGGTCTGGGCCAAAGTCCCCAGACTGCCCATCAAAAAAAGCCCATGAATCGGTTTTGAAGCGCAGGCGCGGCCCGTGCTGCAGGAAAAGTCCCGGATCAGTTGCTGCGCTGCGCCAAGGGTGGAGGCGTCAGGTTCATAGCCCGACACCCCGGCCGGGGTGCAGTCCGAAACATAGCCGGGCAACAGCGGGTGATTCACGTGAAAACACAGCGCCAACAGCCTCAGCAGCGATTGCTGATGGGGTGCAAGGCCTTCCATTGCACGGGCCATGCGACCCTGATTGACGGTGAGAAACCGCCCACGAAGTTGCAGGAGAGTCTGTCGCTCGACTCCATCGCTCGGCATGGGGAGTGTTTCAGGAGGGCACGTCATTTCACGCTCAGACCGGCTCGCCACAAGACAAAAGGGAGTGGGAGTCTACAGCCCGCCGTATCAAAGACTCAGAAGGAATGGGTGTTTGAGGTCAGAATTTTACTGCGCGAAGAAGTGTGCCCGCGGAATCATTGGTCGTTCAGATCCCGAGGGCGCGGCGTGGCGTCAGGCGATTTCTTTGGACTCTACAAGAATTGTCAGCAGTACTTGAACACTCTGAGCAGCATCACGGCCCAGGCTAGTCAGGTAACCGCCATCGGGTTGGTCAATGAGCTTCTTGTCATACAAACGACGTGCAGCAGCCACTTTTTCGGGTGCCGCGTGTTGATGGATCTTCAGGCCCTCAAGGGTACTTTCCAAGTCAAACAGTGCAAGGACTTCCAGTTCGGCAACCAACTCAGGGGTAAACGACATAAAGACTCCAGACTATGCAGGAAAAGACGACAGCCGCTCTAAGGTGATCGCACTCGCGCTGACTGTCCAGTGACAGTTCCCACCTTTATAAAACAGCCTGTCGTTATAAGGCAGTTGGAGTGTAGTCGCTGCCGAGGCACGAAGGCTGCGAGCTATTGATTTTTAAGCGCTCGCAGCCTTCGTGCCTCGGCAGCGACTACTACGACGGGACCGTTTTGAGCTTTCAGTTATATAAACATTCTTAAATAGTATTTTTAAGAATATCCCTGCCTCACTACTATTGCCCTACGCCAGCAACCCTGTCGGCACCCATATTTTCAGGAGCAGCACCATGAGCGCATCTCTGCGTAGCGTTGACGGCCAGGACGAAGCAACCATCCTTCGGGAAATCCAGAGCGCGCTGCGAGACCTGCGCTTTGGTGCTGTTGAAATCACTGTGCACAACGCTCAAGTGGTTCAGATCGAACGTAAAGAAAAATTCCGTCTGCAAAACCCGAGTCAAAAAAACGCCTGATCAATAGAAAGCGCATTCACGCGAGTGCGCCTCATAAAAAAACTAGAAGAAGCTTTGGAGCCTCACCTATGTCCCTACGCCGTTACGCTTTGGCCGCGCTGGCCAGTGCCATTTTTGCTGGCTCCGCTGTAGCCAAAGATTATGAGTTGCTCAACGTTTCCTACGATCCGACTCGCGAGCTGTACCAGGATTACAACACCGAATTCACCCACTTCTGGAAAGCCAGCCACCCCGGCGATAACGTCAAAATCCAGCAATCCCACGGCGGCTCGGGCAAACAGGCTCGCGGCGTGATCGACGGCCTGCGTGCCGACGTCGTGACCCTGGCCCTGGCCGGTGACATTGACGAAATTGCCAAAATCAACAAAGGCTCGCTGCCGGAAAACTGGCAAACCCGCCTGCCGGACGCCAGCACCCCGTACACCTCGACCATCGTGTTCCTGGTACGCAAGGGCAACCCTAAAGGCATCAAGGACTGGGGCGACCTGACCAAAGAAGGCGTATCGGTCATTACCCCGAACCCTAAAACCAGCGGCGGCGCTCGCTGGAACTTCCTTGCGGCATACGCCTACGGCCTTAAAGCCAACGGTGGTAACGAGGAAAAAGCCAAAGAATACGTAAAAGAGCTGTTCAAACACGTACCCGTGCTGGATACCGGCGCACGAGGTTCGACCATTACCTTCGTCAACAACGGTCAGGGTGACGTGTTGCTGGCCTGGGAAAACGAAGCGTTCCTGGCACTCAAGGAAGACGGTGGCGGTGACAAGTTCGATATCGTCGTGCCTTCGCTGTCGATTCTGGCTGAACCACCGGTGGCTGTAGTCGACAAAAACGCCGAGAAAAAAGGCAACTCCGAAATCGCCAAAGCCTACCTGGAACACCTCTACAGCCCGGCTGGCCAGGAAATCGCGGCGAAGAACTTCTACCGTCCACGTGACGCGGCCGTTGCTGCCAAATACGCCAAACAATTTCCGAAACTGGAACTGGTGACTATCGACAAAGACTTCGGTGGCTGGAAAACTGCGCAGCCGAAATTCTTTAATGACGGCGGCGTGTTCGACCAGATTTACCAGGCGCAATAACCTGCGGGGCGGGCCTTCGGGCCACGCTTAAAGCTAGAACATCAGGCCCGCAATTGGTTGCGGGCCTCGTGCGTTAACCCAAGGACTTTTATGTCGCGTCGTATCTCCCCCGTCATACCCGGCTTCGGGCTGACGCTGGGCTACACCTTGGTGTACCTCAGCCTGATTGTGCTCATTCCACTGGCGGCGATGTTCGTGCATGCCGCTCAACTGACCTGGGACCAGTTCTGGGCCATCATCACCGCTCCACGGGTGCTGGCTGCGCTGCAACTGAGCTTTGGTACAGCCTTTGTCGCGGCCATCATCAACGGCATCATCGGCACCGTGCTGGCCTGGGTGCTGGTGCGTTATACCTTCCCGGGACGCAAGGTCATCGACGCCATGATCGACCTGCCGTTTGCCCTGCCGACCGCCGTCGCCGGTATCGCCCTGACCGCCCTGTACGCTCCCAACGGCTGGATTGGCCAGTTCGCCACCGACCTGGGCTTCAAGATCGCCTACACCCCGATGGGTATCACCCTGGCACTGACCTTCGTCACCCTGCCGTTTGTGGTGCGTACGGTGCAGCCGGTACTGGCCGATATTCCGCGAGAAATCGAAGAAGCGGCTGCCTGCCTGGGCGCCAAGCCGCTGCAGGTGTTCCGCTACATTCTGGTGCCAGCCCTGCTACCCGCCTGGCTGACCGGCTTTGCCCTGGCGTTTGCCCGGGGTGTCGGTGAGTACGGCTCGGTGATTTTCATCGCCGGTAACATGCCGTTCAAAACCGAAATCCTGCCGTTGCTGATCATGGTCAAGCTGGACCAATACGACTACACCGGTGCCACGGCCATTGGCGTGATGATGCTGGTGGTTTCCTTCATTTTGCTGCTGATCATCAACTTGATTCAGCGCCGCATCGAAAAACCGTGAAGGAGGCCTGACCATGTCCAGTTCAACACCAAGTGCCTCATCCGTAGCCAACGCCGCCCGCCGGGGGAGCCCGACGTCACGGCGCCTGCTGATCGGTTTCGGCTGGTTGTTTTTCATCCTGTTCCTGCTGCTGCCGCTGCTGATCGTGGTGTCCCAGGGCTTGAAAATGGGGATCGGCACGTTCGTCGACGCCATCATCGAACCCGACGCCTTGTCAGCCCTGAAGCTCACCATCATTGCGGTGGTGATTTCCGTTCCGCTGAACGTGGTATTCGGCGTCAGCGCGGCCTGGTGCGTGAGCAAATACAGCTTTCGCGGCAAAAGCATCCTGGTCACGCTGATCGACCTGCCGTTCTCGGTCTCGCCGGTGATCGCCGGTCTGGTCTACGTGCTGATGTTTGGCGCCCAGGGCTTCTTCGGCAAGTGGCTGCAAGAGCACGACATCCAGATCGTCTTCGCCTTGCCGGGCATCGTGCTGGCAACCATCTTCGTCACCGTACCGTTCGTGGCCCGTGAACTGATCCCGCTGATGCAGGAGCAGGGCACCCAGGAAGAAGAAGCCGCACGCCTGCTGGGCGCCAACGGCTGGCAAATGTTCTGGCACGTGACCGTACCCAATATCAAATGGGGCCTGATCTACGGCGTGGTGCTGTGTACTGCACGGGCGATGGGTGAGTTCGGTGCGGTGTCGGTGGTTTCCGGGCACATTCGCGGGGTGACCAACACGCTGCCGTTGCACGTCGAGATCCTCTACAACGAATACAACCACGTTGCCGCCTTCGCTGTGGCGACCCTGTTGCTGATTATGGCGCTCTTCATCCTGCTGCTTAAGCAGTGGAGCGAATCCCGTATTAACCGCCTGCGCGCCAGCGCCGCGGAGGAATAAACCATGTCGATCGAAGTCCGTAACGTCAGCAAGAACTTCAACGCCTTCAAGGCGCTGAACAGCATCAACCTGGATATCCACAGCGGCGAACTGGTCGCCCTGCTCGGCCCGTCGGGCTGCGGCAAAACCACCTTGCTGCGCATCATCGCCGGCCTGGAAACCCCGGACGAAGGCAACATCGTGTTCCACGGTGAAGACGTCTCGGGGCACGACGTGCGTGATCGTAACGTCGGTTTTGTGTTCCAGCATTACGCGTTGTTCCGCCACATGACGGTGTTCGACAACGTCGCTTTCGGCCTGCGCATGAAGCCGAAAAAGGAACGCCCGAGCGAAACCCGCATCGCCGAAAAAGTCCACGAACTGCTGAACATGGTGCAACTGGACTGGTTGTCGGATCGCTACCCTGAGCAGCTCTCAGGCGGTCAGCGCCAGCGTATCGCCCTGGCCCGCGCACTGGCCGTAGAACCCAAGGTACTGCTGCTGGACGAACCGTTCGGCGCGCTGGACGCCAAGGTCCGTAAAGAGCTGCGCCGCTGGTTGGCGCGCCTGCACGAAGACATCAACCTGACCTCGGTATTCGTGACCCACGACCAGGAAGAAGCCATGGAAGTGGCCGACCGTATCGTGGTGATGAACAAGGGCGTGATCGAGCAGATCGGCTCACCGGGCGAAGTCTACGAAAACCCGGCCAGCGATTTTGTTTACCACTTCCTGGGCGACTCCAACCGCCTGCACATCGGTGAAGATCAGCACCTGCTGTTCCGTCCGCACGAAGTGTCGTTGTCCCGTCACGAGATCGAAGACCACCATGCCGCGCAGGTACGCGACATCCGCCCATTGGGCGCGACCACCCGGGTGACACTGAAAGTTGAAGGGCAAAGCGAGTTGATCGAAGTTGAAGTGGTCAAGGACCACGACAGCCTGACCAATCTGGCGCGCGGCGAGACGCTGTTCTTCAAGCCGAAGGTATGGCAAAAGGCGTAAGCCCACTGCCCTTGTGGGAGCGGGCTTGCTCGCTCCCACAGTTTCAGAGTGGATCTAAGGCTTTTTCAGCTTCGGATTCGGAAAAAACTGCACCGCCTGCACTTTAGGGTCCGGTGCTTTTTTCAACGCCGAAACATTGACCCGCGTACCCAATTCCTTGGGCACCGACAAACCTTGTTCATTCAACGTATCCGAATAACCGCAGGCCACACACTCGCGGTGCGGCACTTCGTCTTCGTTCCACATCATCAACTTGTCGGGCTCGCTGCACGCCGGGCAGACAGCCCCGGCGATAAAGCGTTTTTTGGTCACATTCACAGGTGCATCACTCATGCCGCCGAATCCTCAGTCAGGCCGCTGTGGCGCAACAGCGCGTCAATCGACGGCTCACGACCACGGAAGTCCTTGAACAGCTCCATTGGAGCCTTCGAACCGCCACGGGCCAGAATCGCCTGACGGAACGCCTTGCCCGTGTGCGGGTTGAATACGCCTTCTTCTTCAAAGCGCGAGAACGCATCGGCCGACAGCACTTCAGCCCACTTGTAGCTGTAGTAACCCGCTGCGTAACCACCGGCAAAAATATGCGCAAAGCTGTTGGGGAAGCGGTTGTACGCCGGTGGGCGCATGACCGAAACCTCGTCGCGGATGCCGTCCAGCACCTGCGCCACACTGCGACCGTCACCGTGGGTGGCGTGCAACTCGAAGTCGAACAGGGAGAACTCCAGCTGGCGAACCATCATCAGCCCGGACTGGAAGTTCTTGGCGGCGAGCATCTTGTCCAGCAGGTCTTTGGGCAATGCTTCGCCGGTTTCGTAATGGCTGGAAATCAGCGCCAGGCCTTCAGGCTCCCAGCACCAGTTTTCCATGAACTGGCTCGGCAACTCGACCGCATCCCAGGCCACGCCGTTGATGCCCGATACGCCCGCGTGTTCGATTTCGGTCAGCATGTGGTGCAAGCCGTGGCCGAACTCGTGGAACAGGGTGGTCACTTCATCGTGGGTCAACAGCGCAGGCTTGCCCGCAACCGCCGGGGTGAAGTTGCACACAAGGTTCGCCACCGGGCTTTGCAGCGTGCCGGCTGCCGTGCGACGACGGTCGCGGGCGCCGTCCATCCAGGCACCGCCGCGCTTGTTGGCACGGGCATAGAGGTCAAAGAAGAAGCGCCCGATGTGCTGGCCGTTTTCCTTGATTTCGAACAGGCGAACATCCGGGTGCCAGGTGTCGAAGCCTTTGATCTCGGCAATCTCGATCCCGTACAACTTCTGCACAATGGCAAACAGGCCGCCCAGTACCTTGTCGATCGGGAAGTAGGCACGCAGTGCCTCTTGCGACACGCTGTAGCGCTGCTCGCGCAGTTTTTCGCCGAAGAAGCCTGTGTCCCAGCTTTTAAGCTCCGGGGTGCCTTGCTCGGCGGCGTACGCTTGCAGCTGCTCAAGGTCACGAGCGGCAAATGGCTTGCTGCGCTTGGCCAGATCCCGCAGGAAGGTCAGCACCTGATCCGGTGTCTCGGCCATTTTGGTGGCCAGGCTCAGCTCTGCAAAGCTGCCAAAACCCAAAAGTTTTGCCAGTTCCTGACGCAGGTCGAGGATTTCTTCCATGACCGGGCCGTTGTCGAACTTGCCGGCATTCGGGCCTTGATCTGACGCCCGGGTGCAATACGCGGCATAGACTTCTTCGCGCAGGGCGCGGTCCTGTGCGTAGGTCATGACCGGGAAGTAGCTCGGGAACTCCAGACTGATCAGCCAGCCATCCAGGCCTTTGGCCTGTGCAGCAGCGGCCATTTGCGCCTTGGCCGAATCGGTCAGGCCCGCCAGTGCGGCTTCATCGGTGATGTGCTTGGTCCAGGCCTGGGTCGCGTCCAGCAACTGGTTGGAGAACTTGCTGCCCAGCTCCGACAGTTTGCTCTGGACTTCGGCATAACGCTTTTGCTCAGCCTCCGGCAGGTCAATACCCGACAGGCGGAAGTCACGCAGCGAATGCTCAAGAATGGTTTTTTGCGCCTGGTCGAAACCAGCCACTTGCGGGCTGTGGGCCAACGCTTCGAAAGCCTGGAACAGTTCGCGGTTCTGGCCCATCTCGGTGGAATAGGCGCTCAAGGCAGGCAAGCAAGCCTCATAGGCTTCACGCAGCTCGCTGCTGTTGCACACCGCGTTAAGGTGGCTGACCGGGCTCCAGGCCGCGCCCAGTCGGTCATTCAGCTCATCCATTGCCAACACCAGACCCGCCCATGTCGGGTTCTGGCCCTGGTCTTTGAGGATGTTTTGAATGCCGACACGGTTGTCGGCGAGGATCTGTTCGATGGCCGGCTGTACGTGCTCAGGACGGATCGCCGAGAACGGCGGCAGGTCGTAGGGCTGCAAAAGAGGGTTGTTCTCGCTCACGTTTGGCACCTTGGCTTGAAGAAACATTGGGCCATCTTAATTACAATCGACGCACTGCGCAGCAATCAGCCCCGCTATCACTGCTAAAGAAGGAAGCTATTCGTGTCCATTCGTCCGTTCCAGCAGCACACACCGACCCTGGGCGAGCGCGCCTTTGTTGACCGCTCGGCAGTGGTGATCGGCGACGTCGAGATCGGCGACGACAGTTCTATCTGGCCGCTGACCGTGATTCGCGGCGACATGCACCGCATCCGCATCGGTGCACGCACCAGCGTTCAAGACGGCTGCGTGCTCCACATCACCCACGCAGGCCCGTTCAACCCCGAGGGTTTCCCGCTGCTGATCGGCGATGACGTGACCATCGCCCACAAAGTCATGCTGCACGGCTGTCACGTGGGAAACCGGATCCTGATCGGCATGGGCAGCATCGTGATGGACGGCGCCATTATTGAAGACGACGTGATCGTTGGTGCAGGCAGCCTGGTGCCACCGGGCAAGCGACTGGCCAGCGGTTTTCTGTATGTGGGCAGCCCGGTCAAACAGGTGCGCGAACTGACCGAAAAAGAAAAAGCCTTCTTCACCTACAGCGCGGGCAATTACGTAAAGCTCAAGGACCAGCATTTGGCCGAAGGCTACGACCAGCCCGTTTAAGTCACCTATTCTGGAGCTCTGCATGCATTACCAAAACGTATTGTTCGACCTTGACGGCACCCTGACCGACCCACGGGAAGGCATCACCCGTTCGATCCAGTTCGGCCTGGGCAAGCTGGGCATTGACGAGCCTGACCTCACCCGGCTTGAACACTTTATCGGGCCGCCGCTGTTGCAGCAGTTCATGGCCACCTATGGCTTTGACGAGGCAAAGGCGTGGGAAGCGATGGGGTTCTACCGCGAGCGTTTTGCCGTGACCGGGTTGTATGAAAACCACGTATTCGAGGGTGTCACACCCTTGCTTGAAGAGCTGGTGGCACAGGGTCGCCAACTGTTTATCGCCACGTCAAAACCCCATGTGTATGCCCGTGAAATCGCCCGTCACTTTGACTTCGCCAAGTACTTCAACGTGATTTACGGCAGTGAACTGGATGGCACCCGCACCAACAAGGTCGAGCTGATTGCTCACTTGATCAGCGAGCAAGGACTGGACCCCGCCCAGACCCTGATGATCGGCGACCGCAAGCACGATTTGATCGGTGCCCGCGACAACGGCATGGACGCAGCGGCTGTGGGTTATGGCTTTGGGAGTTTCGAAGAACTGAACTCGTTTGCGCCCAAATACCACTTTGAAACGCTGGCGCAGCTGCATCAGGCGTTCAAGTAACCCCGGACGGGTAGTCGCTGACGAGGTACGAAGGCTGCGAGGGGATCTGCATGGATCTCAGGGAAACGGCGGACTGCGCCCCTCTTCGCAGCCTTTGGCAGCGACTACCTATGCTCTGCGCAGTTCGATCGCGCGGCGCAAATCTTCGCGCCAGCCCAGCAGAAAACCCAGCTCCACCACCACAAACAGCGGCCCCACGATCAGCCCGGTCACGTCATCGATAAACGCCGGTTTACGCCCCTCGTAGTAATGCCCCACAAACTGGAACACCCAGCCCACGACAAATAAACCCACGCCCCAGCCCAGCCAGGCGGCGGTGCTCAACGCCGCCAGCGTGTGCCCCAGCCAGACGCTCAACCCCAGCAGCACCGTCATCAACACCCCCAGACGCAGCTCAAGGCGCAGATAAAACACCGCGCTGGCCAGCATCACCAGCACCGCCGGGGAAATACCTGCCCATTGCGGACGCGATAGCAGCGTCGCCACGGCAATCACAATCAGCGGAATACCCACGAAATGGGTGGCGATATTGTGCGGATCACGGTGATAGGCCGCATATTGGCTCAGATGGTCGACCAGGCTTTTCATGGTGCAGAACCCTCACTATCTTATTTTTGGTTATAAACAAATAGCTTCTTATTCCTTAGCGAATCTAAAAACCGTCCCTATACTGACTCGGTAACACACATACCGCTGGAGGCGCAGACCCATGGGCAACGATTCGATTCGCTATTTGATAGTGCCGGGCTGGCAAGGTTCGTCCGACGATCATTGGCAAACCCACTGGCAAAACAGCTTACCGAACAGTGCCCGGGTGGAGCAGGCCGACTGGCTCACGCCTCGACGCGAAGACTGGATCGCTGCCTTGGCCGAAGCCATTGCCGCCGACAGCACCCCCGTGATTCTGATTGCCCACAGCCTGGGTTGCATCACGGTAGCCCATTGGGCCGAGCGTGCGCCAGAAAGCCTGCTTGGCCAAGTGCGCGGCGCGTTGCTGGTGGCCCCGGCAGATGTCGAACGTCCCGCCTGTGCGCCCGCCTTGCGCAACTTTGCCCCTATCCCGAGCCAGCCTTTGCCGTTCCCCAGCCAGATTGTCACCTCGGATAACGATGGGGCGGTCAGTGCGCCACGGGCGATGGAGTTCGCCCGCCAGTGGGGCGCCGAAATTGGCGTGATCAGCGGCGCGGGGCATATCAACGTCAAATCCGGACACCAGCGCTGGGAGCAAGGCTTCGCCTTTTTGTACCGCCTGCAAACCCGCATCGAGCACGGTGCCCTGCGCCGAGCATGAATTTCTGAAACGCCCGCGCCCACCCAACGGCTGCGGGTGGGAGCCTGTCATGAGCCTGCATGAAACTTTTGGCCAGCCATTGCTGACCTTTCCCGACGCGGAAAAAAGCCCGCTGAGCATTCGCGCCAAGGCGCTGGTGTTTGTCGACCCTCGCTCACGCACACTGCGCAACGATCTGGAACTGTTGGCGCCCCGTGCGCTACCGGTGTTGATTCGTGGCGAAACCGGCAGCGGCAAGGAACTGCTGGCCCGGCATATCCACCGCGCCAGCGATCGCACCGGCTTGTTCGTGTCGGTCAACTGCGGCGCGATCAGCCCCACCTACGCAGACGCCGAACTGTTCGGCTATGCCGCCGGAGCACACAACAGTTCGGCCAGCAGCCGCGCCGGCTGGTTTGGCTCGGCCAATGGCGGCACCCTGTATCTGGACGAAATTGGCGACTTGCCCCTGGCGATTCAGATCAAGCTGCTGGCGGCTCTGGAAACCCACGAAGTCACTCGCGTAGGCGCTCATCAACCCAGCCCTGTGGACGTGCGCCTGGTGGCGGCCACCAGCATCGATCTGGCGCAGGCGGTCAGTGCCGGCAAATTCCACGAGCGGCTGTATCACTACCTCAGCGAAGGAAGGCTGGAGTTACCCGCCTTGCGCGAACGGCCCGGTGACATCCTGTCGCTGGCCGAATACTTTTTAGGCATCTACAGCCAGCGCCTGAACCTGCCCGTACCGTTTATCAGCGACGGCGCGCAGCGGGTGCTTGAGCGCTATAGCTGGCCGGGCAACACCCGGGAGCTGGAAAACGTGATTCATTTTGCGCTGTTGGTCAGCACCGGCGACGAGATCCAGCCCGAGCACCTGAACCTGCCCGACGCACTGAGCCAGATTGAGCTGTTTATCAAGGGGGCGACAGGACAGGAGTTGGCGGCAATCAAGCAATTGCTCCCACAGGCCTTGAGCTGAATAAAACTCAAGTGAACAAAAAGGCATAACAAGCTGAATAAAAGTTATTGTTCTGGAATAAAGAATCTCGGTATTGTCTGTTTCGTCTTCCAATAAAACCGTCCTGCGAACGGTCACACACTTAAGGGTATTGCATGAAAAAGGTTCTGTTGTTTACCGCATTGGCGGCTGCTCTGACGGCAGGCCTGGCACAGGCTGGCGAAAAACTGGTGGTGGCTGCCACCCCTGTTCCCCACGCCGAAATCCTTGAGCTGATCAAACCGACCCTCGCCAAAGAAGGCGTGGATCTGGAAATCAAAGTGTTCACCGACTACGTGCAACCTAACGTCCAGGTTGCCGAGAAACACCTGGATGCCAACTACTTCCAGACCCTGCCTTACCTCGAAAGCTTTAATAAAGGCAAAGGCACCAATCTGCAAACCGTGATCGGCGTTCACGTTGAACCGTTTGGCGGCTACTCGAAAAAAATCAAACACCTGTCCGAGCTTAAAGACGGCGCAACCATCGCCATCCCTAACGAAGGCAGCAACAGCGGTCGTGCGTTGATCCTGCTGCAAAAGGCCGGCCTGATCGAACTCAAAGACCCGACCAACGCTGTGTCCACCCCAAAAGACATCGCCAAGAACCCGCACAACTTCAAGTTCAAAGAGCTTGAGTCGGCACTGCTGCCACGGGTACTGGACCAGGTCGACCTGGACATGATCAACACCAACTACGCGCTGGAAGCTGGCCTGAACCCGGCCACCGACGCACTGATCATCGAAGGTGCTGACTCACCGTACGTGAACTTCCTGGTAGCCCGTCCGGACAACAAGGACAGCCCGGCCATCCAGAAGCTGGCCAAAGCCCTGACCAGCCCGGAAGTAAAAGCCTTTATCGCTGAAAAATACAAAGGCGCGGTGCTGCCAGCGTTCTGATCAAGCACACGTTCCACTGAAAACGCCGACGGCTTATATAGCGTCGGCGTTTTTATTTGTCGGAACATTGAGTCCCACAGACTGAAAACCCTGTTCTACGCTATCACCCGTATCCGCATGTTAATCGGCATCACGCAAAGGAGCTTGCATGGCAGGTCCACTGAACACGGGCATTTTGGGCTTGAGCCTGTTGGCGTTTCTCACCGCGTGCGGCAAAGAGGGCCCTAAGGAGCCTTTGTCCCCAAGGGTGTATGTGCAGCAGGTGAGCACTCGAGCGTTCGCTGCGCCCATTCAACTCAGCGGTGATATTCAGGCCCGGATCGAAACCCAGCTGTCATTTCGCGTGGGCGGCAAGATCATCGAGCGCAAGGTGGACGTGGGGGACCACATCCAGGCTCATCAGGTGCTCGCCCGCCTCGACCCCAAGGACCTGAAGATCCAGGTCGAAACCGCCCAGGCCAGCGTCAATGCGCAACAGGCACAAGTGGTGCAAACCCGTGCTGCATTTATTCGCCAGCAAAAGCTGCTGCCAAAAGGCTACACCAGCCAAAGCGAATACGACGCTGCCAACGCCGCCCAGCTCAGCGCCAAAAGTGCCTTGACTGCTGCCCAGGCGCAGTTGGCCAACGCCCGTGAACAATTGAGCTACAGCAATCTTGAAGCCGAGGCGCCCGGCATTATTACGGCGCGCCAGGCCGAGGTAGGCCAAGTGGTGCAGGCCACCATGCCGATATTCACCCTGGCTCGCGATGGTGCAAGGGATGCGGTGTTCAACGTGTACGAATCGCTGTTTATCGAGCCGCCCAAGGACCCCACGGTTCAGGTCACGCTCTTGAGTAATCCGGCGATCAAGGTCAACGGCCAGATCCGCGAAATCACCCCCACCGTGGCGGCACAAAGCGGCACGCTGCAAATAAAGGTGCAACTGGATGCACTGCCCAAAGGCATGGACCTGGGTTCGATTGTCAGCGTCAACCTGACCCCGCCCTCCAGCCCCAGCATTGAGTTGCCGTGGTCAGCCCTGACCAAGGACATCAGCGAGCCCGCCGTATGGATCGCCGACGAACAAAACAACGTGCGCCTGCAGCGGGTCAAGGTCGGGCGCTACCTGACCGGCAGCGTCATCGTCAGCGAAGGGCTCAAGGATGGAGAAAAAGTCGTGGTCGCAGGCGGGCAATTGCTACACCCCGGCATGAAGGTTGAAATCGTCCCCACTCCAGCCCAGGGAGTTCAACTATGAGGCGTTTGTGGATGATGCCCTTGGCCGCCGCACTGCTGGCGGGATGCTCTGAAAAACAGCCCCCCGAACCCATTCGGCCCGCACTGTATGTGGTGGCACAGCCAGAGCTGGCGCAAGATCTGGGACGCTTTGCCGGCAATATCGAAGCCCGCTACGAAAGTACCCTGGGCTTTCGTGTGCCGGGGCGCATCGTGCGCCGTTATTACGACGTGGGAACGGTGGTCAAACAGGGCGACATTCTGGCCAACCTCGACCCCACCGATCAGCAAAATCAGTTGCGTTCGGCACAGGGCGACCTGGCCAAGGTACAAGCGCAATTGATCAACGCCAAAGCCAACGCCCGCCGCCAGCAAGAGCTGTTCGACCGTGGTGTGGGCGCCCAGGCCCAACTGGACACGGCACAAGCCGACCTCAAGACCACCCAGGCCTCGGTGCAACAGGCACAGGCGGCGGTGAATCAGGCCCAGGATCAGCTCGGTTACTGCAACCTGCGCGCCGACCATGACGCCGTGATCACGCAATGGCAGGCCGAGGCCGGGCAAGTGGTAAGCATCGGCCAGGAAGTCGTCACCCTGGCGCGACCTGAAATCAAAGAGGCGGTGATCGACCTGCCGGGACCGCTGGCCGAGGCGTTGCCCAAAGGCATCGAGTTCCGCGTTGCCGGCCAGCTCGACCCGAACATCAACACCAGCGCCCATATCCGCGAAATCGCTCCACAGGCCGACAGTGCAACCCGCACACGACGCACCCGCCTGACACTGGACTCGACCCCGGCGGCGTTTCGACTTGGCAGCTCGGTCAGCGTGACCGTCAGCAGCCCGACCGCCGAGCACTTTCAACTGCCACTGACCGCCATGCAGGAAACCGACAGCCACACCCGCGTGTGGATCATCGACGCCGCAACCCAGACCGTCAGCCCCCGTGACGTTACGGTTCTGCGGCGCGATGCAAAAAGCGTGTTGTTATCTGGCGGCATCAAAACCGGCGACATGGTGGTCAGTGCAGGCGTGCATAGCCTTACCCCTGGGCAGAAAGTCAGACTCGATAAGGAAAGCTCGCAATGAATGGGAAGTTCAACCTGTCCGAGTGGGCCCTGAAACATCAGTCATTCGTCTGGTATCTGATGTTTGTGGCGGTGGTCGCCGGGATTTTCTCGTACATCAATCTGGGCCGGGCCGAAGACCCGTCCTTTGCCATCAAAACCATGGTGATCCAGACCCGCTGGCCCGGCGCCACGGTCGATGAAACCCGGTTGCAAATCACCGACCGCATCGAGAAAAAGCTCGAGGAGCTGGATTCCCTCGACTACGTGCAAAGCTATACCCGCCCTGGCGAGTCCACGGTGTTTGTGTTCCTCAAGGACACCACCAAGGCCGATGCCATCCCGAATATCTGGTACGAGGTGCGCAAGAAAATCGGCGACATTCGCGGCGACTTCCCCCAGGGCATTCAAGGCCCGGGGTTCGACGATGAGTTCGGTGATGTCTACGGCACCATCTTCGCCTTCACCGGCGACGGCTTCACCATGCGCCAGCTGCGCGATTACGTGGAGCAGGTTCGCACCGGCATTCGCGATGTACCCAATCGCGGCAAGGTGATGACCATTGGCGAGCAGGAAGAAACCTTCTACCTGGATTTTTCGACCCGCAAGCTGGCAGCGCTGGGCCTTGATCAACAGCAAATACTGGAAAGCCTGCAAGCCCAGAACGCCGTTACCCCTGCGGGGGTCATCGAAGCGGGTCCCGAACGCATGTCGGTGCGTACCTCGGGGCAGTTCCACAGTGTTGAAGACCTGGCCGCGGTGAACCTGCGGGTCAACGACCGTTTTTACCGCCTGGCCGACATCGCCGACATCACCCGGGGCTACGTTGACCCGGCGGCCCCCATGTTTCATTACAACGGCAAGCCCGCCATTGGTCTGGCAATCGCCATGATTGATGGCGGCAACATTCAGGAGTTCGGCAAGCAACTGCAGGAGCGCATCGATGAACTGACCGCAGAGTTGCCGGTGGGGGTGGGCGTACACATGGTGTCCGATCAGGCGCAGGTGGTTGAAGAAGCCGTGAGCGGCTTCACCAGTGCGCTGTTTGAAGCCGTGGTCATCGTGCTGGCGGTGAGTTTCATCAGCCTGGGCCTGCGAGCCGGCCTGGTGGTGGCGATCTCGATCCCGCTGGTACTGGCGCTGGTGTTCGTGTTTATGGAATTCACCGGCATTGCCATGCAGCGGGTGTCGCTGGGTGCACTGATCATCGCCTTGGGCCTGCTGGTGGATGACGCGATGATCACGGTGGAGATGATGATCACGCGCCTCGAACTGGGGGAAACCAAGGAGCAGGCCGCCACCTTTGCCTATCACTCCACGGCCTTCCCGATGTTGACCGGCACCCTGGTGACGGTTGCAGGTTTCGTTCCCATCGGTCTGAACAACAGCTCGGCGGGGGAATACACCTTCACCCTGTTCGCGGTGATTGCCGTGGCGATGCTGGTGTCGTGGGTGGTGGCCGTACTGTTCGCGCCAGTGCTGGGTGTGCATATCCTGAGTGCCAAGGTTAAACCCAAGTCCGAAGAACCCGGGCGCCTGGCCCGGGCTTTCAACACTGCCCTGCTGTGGTGCATGCGTAATCGCTGGTGGACCATCGGCGCCACGGTGCTGATGTTTGTGCTGTCGGTGTTCGGCATGGGGCTGGTGCAGAACCAGTTTTTCCCGGCATCCGATCGCCCCGAAATCCTGGTCGACCTGAACTTGCCGCAAAACGCTTCGATTCAGGAAACCCTCAAAGTTACCCAGCGGTTTGAAGAGTCACTCAAGGGCGATCCGGATATCGTGCGCTGGAGCTCGTACATCGGCGAAGGTGCAATCCGTTTCTACCTGCCGCTGGACCAGCAACTGCAAAACCCCTTCTACGCCCAACTGGTCATCGTCAGTACCGGACTTGATAGCCGCGACGCCTTGATGGAGCGTCTCAACAAGCGTCTGCGCGAAGAGTTCGTGGGGGTCGGCAGCTTCGTCCATACCCTGGAACTGGGGCCTCCGGTGGGGCAACCGCTGCAGTACCGGGTCAGCGGCAAAAACATCGACCTGGTGCGCAAGTATTCGATCGACCTGGCCACCGTGCTCGACGCCAACCCCAACGTCGGCGAAACCATTTTCAACTGGAACGAACCCGGCAAGGTCTTGCGCATCGATATTGCTCAGGACAAGGCCCGCCAGTTCGGACTGTCGTCCGAGGACGTGGCCCATGTGATGAACAGCATCGTCAGCGGTGCCGCCATCAGCCAGGTCAAGGACAACATCTACCTGGTCAACATCGTCGGGCGGGCCAACAGCAGTGAGCGCGGCACCCCTGAAACCCTGCTCAACCTGCAGATCACCACCCCCAGCGGCACTTCGATTCCGCTCCTGGCCTTTGCCACGGTACGTTACGAGCTGGAGCAACCGTTGATATGGAGCCGGGACCGGATCCCCACCCTGACCCTCAAGGCCTCGGTGCGTGGCTCGATGCAACCGACCGACCTGGTGGCGCAACTCAAGCCTGAGATCGACAAGTTCGCCGAAAGCCTGCCCCAGGGCTACACCTTGCAAACCGGCGGTACGGTGGAACAAAGCGCCAAGGCCCAGGGCCCGATCGCCAAGGTGGTGCCGTTGATGCTGTTCCTGATGGCCACCTTCCTGATGATCCAGCTGCAAAGCGTGAAGAAGATGTTCCTGGTGGTGAGTGTGGCGCCGCTGGGGTTGATCGGGGTGGTGCTGGCGCTGGTGCCCACCGGGACGCCGATGGGCTTTGTGGCGATTCTGGGGATTTTGGCGCTGGTGGGCATCATCGTGCGCAACTCGGTGATTCTGGTGACCCAGATCGACCAGTACGAGCGCGACGGCTATGACCCGTGGCATGCCGTGATGCAAGCCACCCAGCACCGTCGCCGACCGATCCTGCTGACTGCAGCGGCGGCCAGCCTGGGGATGATCCCGATTGCCCGCGACGTGTTCTGGGGACCAATGGCTTACGCCATGATTGGCGGCATCCTGTCGGCCACCTTACTCACGCTGCTGTTCCTGCCAGCGCTGTATGTGGCCTCGTACAAGATCAAGGAGAACAAAGAGCCGCCGCCAGCCCATGTTTGATGACCCCTGTGGGAGCGGGCTTGCCCGCGATTGAGACGGCGCGGTTTACCCGGTAAACCGCGTCATTCCTGTCGCGAGCAAGCCCGCTCCCACATGATCTGAAGCAAGGGCAATCAGCGCTGCGCTTGCCCTTGCTGCATGACCCACTGCACCACTTGCGGCATCAGCACATCACTGGCCTGGCCAAACCCTGCAACCACGCCCGGCACCAATGGATTGCTCAGGGGCTGACGTGCTTCGAACCGTTTGGAGGCAATCACACGCTGATCGCTGCTGCGAACCAGACGGGCGTTGTACTGGATCAGCACTTCAGGGCTTTTGCCGTTGTAGTGCGTCTGGAACGCCAGCAACTCTCCACCCAACTCGTAATCGGCCTGCAAGTTACTGTCGTCGGTGCTCAGGCCCTGGATTCGGCCATCCTGCAAGAAGGCATCAAGCAGACGATTGCGCATCAACACGGGTGCGGTGTCAGTCCAGCGTGCGCCCTTGTAGTTGCTGATCAGGTTGCCCTCGGGCACCACGGCGATGTTCTGGTTGTTCAGGGCGCCACTGGCCATCGGCTTGTCGAGGCGCAACGACCACTTCACCGGCGCGCTGTGACTCGCAGCCATGGGCGCTTGCGCAGCCGGCAGCCGGTACACGTCGACCATCTCGGGCTTGGGCAGTATCGAACAGGCGCTGAGCACACTCAGGCTTGTCGCAAGCACGATGGAGCCTGCCAGGCGATAGGTACGCTTCATGGAGTGAATTCCTTGTTCTGTTCGCGGCCCAGCAAGTAACCGCTTGGATTGGCTTCCAGGCGCCGCGAGATCGAGCGCAGTGTGCCGAGGGTTTCGCGCAGCTCGTTGACCGCAGGGCCCAGTTGATTCAGACCCTGCAGGCCGCTATTGAGCGAGTCCTCATTGTTGTCGATCAGCGTGTTGATGGTCGCACTGCTCTGTTCCAGCGACTTCATGGCGCGCTCTGCGCTGCTGAACATCTGCTTGCCATCGGTGCTCAGCAGGCCGTTGGCATTGCGCATCAGCGCGGTGGTCTGCTCAAGCGTGGCGCTGGCCTGCTTGCCAACCTGGGCCAGCTGTTTCAGCGTCTGGCTGATGTCGCCACGCTGACCGGCAATGGCCGTGGTGGTTTGCTCAAGGTTGTCCAGGGTCTTGCTGACGCGGCTGACGTTCTCTTCCGAGAACAGGCTGTTGGCGTTATGCAGCAGCATGTTGACGTTGGCCATCAGGTCGGAGCCGTCGGTGAGCAGGCGGGCAATCGGAGACGGAGAGGCCACGATTTCCGGCAGCTTGCCGTCCTTGCTCTTGAGGTCCGGGCTGTTCGGGTCGCCGCCACTGAGCTGGATGATCGAGGTGCCCGTCACGCCGGTCAGGGCCAGCTTGGCCTTGGTGTCGACCTTGACCGGGGTGCTGGCGGCCAGGCGGATGCGTGCCAGCACGCGGCGCGGATCCTTGTCGTCCAGTCGCAACTCAATGACGTCACCCACCTTGATGCCGTTGTATTGCACCGAACTGCCTTTGGACAGGCCGCTGACGGCTTCGTTGAACACCACTTCGTAGTCCTTGAACGTGCTGTCCATGCTCGCCTTGGCCAGCCACAGACCGAACAGCATGCCCCCGACGACGACCAGGACGCTGAACAAGCCGATCAATACATGATGGGCACGGGTTTCCATGTCATTGCTCCTTAAGCTGGGTTGCCGCTTCGTATGCGGCGCGGCCACGGGGGCCATGGAAATATTCGTGAATCCACGGGTCGTCGAAGTCTTCGACCTCGCGGATGGGTGCCGCCACCAGCACCCGTTTTTGCGACAGCACAGCCACCCGGTCCGTGATGGTGTACAGCGTGTCCAGGTCATGGGTGACCAGAAACACGCTCAGGCCCAGCGCATCGCGCAGGGTCAGAATCAGTTGGTCAAACGCCGCCGCGCCTATCGGGTCAAGCCCGGCGGTGGGCTCATCAAGAAACAGGATGTCCGGGTCCAGTGCCAGTGCCCGTGCCAGCGCGGCGCGCTTGACCATCCCCCCCGACAACGAAGAGGGGTATTTATCGGCCGCCGACAACGGTAACCCGGCCAGCGCCAGCTTGACGCACGCCAGGTGCTCGGCGTCAGGGCGGCTCAGACCCGCGTGTTCAATCAGGGGCAGGGCAATGTTTTCCATCACGGTCAGCGACGAAAACAACGCGCCACGCTGGAACAACACACCGAAGCGCCGCTCGATCAACGAGCGCTCGGCCTCTTGCAGGCTCATCAAGTCCTGACCAAACACCCGCACCTGGCCTTCAGTGGGTCGACGCAAGCCGACAATGCTGCGCAGCAGTACCGATTTACCGGTACCGGAGCCGCCAACCACTCCCAGGATTTCGCCTTTGTACACATCAAGGTCGAGGTGTTCGTGCACGCTCTGGCTGCCAAAGCGGTTGCACAGATCACGCACCTCGATCACCGCCTCGCCGGGCTTGCGCAGGGAAGTACTCACCAGCCCATCTCCATGAAGAACAACGCGGCCACGGCGTCGAGGACGATCACGATAAAGATCGATTGCACCACGCTGGACGTGGTGTGGGCACCGACCGATTCGGCGCTGCCGCTGACTTTAAAGCCTTCAAGGCAGCCCACCGCAGCGATCAGAAAGGCAAAGAACGGTGCCTTGACCATGCCCACCAAAAAGTTCTGAACGCCGATATCGGAGTGCAACAGCGAAATAAACATGTCGGGGGAAATACCCAGCGACACCACGCACACCACCGCGCCGCCGAGGATGCCCGACATCATGGCCAGGAAGGTCAGCAGCGGCAGGGCGATCAACAGGGCCAGCACCCGTGGCAGCACCAGCAAGTCCATCGGATCGAGGCCCAGGGTGCGGATTGCGTCGATTTCTTCGTTGGCTTTCATTGAGCCGATTTGCGCCGTAAAGGCACTGGCGGTACGGCCCGCCAGCAGGATGGCGGTCAGCAGCACGCCGAACTCACGCAGGAAGGAAAACGCCACCAGGTCGACGGTGAAGATCCCCGCACCAAAGCTGGCCAGCACCGTGGCCCCCAGAAATGCCACCACGGCGCCCACCATAAAGGTCAGCAGCATCACAATCGGGGCAGCGTTGAGGCCGATCTGCTCGATGTGTGCCACTACCGGCGTGATGCGCCATTGCTTGGGCCTGAACAGGTTACGCGCCAGGGTTTGCAGGATCAGGCCGATAAAGCCGAGCAATTGCAGGGTGTCTTGCCACAGCTTGTAAACCGCGCTGCCGATGCGGCTGAGCAACAGGATGGCGACGTTCTGCGGGGCGGCTTTGACCGGCACACAAAAGTCGCGCATCGAGGAATAGACCGTCTGCAACAAGGCGCGGTCTGCGGCGGGGAGTTTTTGTGCCGTGTCGGTCAACTGGCCGACCCGCTCGGCACCCAGCAACTCCACCAGCAGTGACGCACCTGCCGTATCGATACTGGTCACGTCATCCAGGTTGATAGCGGTCTGGGCGTCGTACTTGCCCATCAGTTGCTCGGTCTGTTGCTTGAGGCGGGTGTAATGGGCAAGCGTCCAGTCGCCGCTGATCAACAGCCGCGCCGGGTTACTGGAAGTGTCTAGTTGGGCATTGCCCGCCATGGCCGTAATAGTCTTAAGCTCCCAGCTAAGTACGTTTGAACACAGACCTTATGTAATAGCACAATCCTGCAAAAGTGTTTCAGTTTGCCTGAACAGGCGCAGGCGCGGATTGATCTGGGTTAACCCGAAAGCGCAAAACACCGATCAATTGCCCATCTTCAGTCAATACCCGAACTTGCCAGCGACCCACCGGGTTGGGCGGGAAATTCTGCTTGTGGGTCCAGGCGCGGTAGCCCTCTTTGCGCCCGCCCTGAATATTGAGCGCGATACGGTCGACCTCCTGGCCGTTGAGTTGCCATACGTGGTAAATCCGCTCGTTCAAACCCCGCGGCGCGTTGACCGAGGTGTAAGCGTACAGGCCACGGCCACGCAACTCGCTGACGCTGATTTCTTTAATGCTCTCGCCCGGCGTGCGGTCTTGCAGTTGTGTGGTGACCGCCACTTCGGTCATCCACAGCGTGGCAGGCGGCACCCAGGAGCGCAGCAGCCAGCCGGTGCCGCCCAGGGCCAGGACAATCAGCGGCAGCACCAGCCAGCCGCGCCAGGTCTTGAGCGGCAGGCTCACGGCCAGGCTGGGGATTGAAAGCAGCACAGCAGTGCCCAGCGCCAGCTTGTAGCTCTCGGAGGTGGTGAGGTTGAGGATGATCGGCAGCGCCGTCAGCATCGCCGCGAACAGGGCGAGGGTGTGCATCGCCAAAAACAGCCAGCGCCGGGGGGCCAGCCATTTGTAATACAGCGGGTCCGTGATGGTGATCAGGGCACACACACCCAAAAGCCCGGTAAAGACAAGCTGCCCGCTGTTCCAGGTGGTGGTGATAAAGAAAAACGGCAACACGAAAAACAGACTTTCCTGATGGATCATCTGGGTCGCATAACGTAGCAGCGGCGGGGGTATCTCGCGTTTGAATACCCGGCTGAACAGCTGGGTAAAACTGTTTTCCAGCATCAACCAGACCCAGCTCACCAGCAGGATCACGGCGATCCAGCGGGCCATGCCCTGTTGACGGTCCACCAGGATAAAACTGCCCACGCCCGAGCAAAAACCGAACGCCGCAATGAGCCCCGGATAGCGCTTCATCAACTCAAGGACGCGCTGTATGAGGAGGTTCCAGTTAGGCATTCGGCAGTTCACATTCTGTATAGGAAATATCCTCGACAGAATAGCGTTTTAGGCGCTCCGCGTCCGGGACTTCATGACACTGTGGGAACGGGCTTGCTCGCGATTGAGTCGCTGCGGTCTGTCAGGCAAACCGCGGTGAGACCATCGCGAGCAAGCCCGCTCCTACAACGCACGCTTAACGCACGCTGCTTTCGAAGCGGCTGGCGCCGGTCAGTTCCAGTACCAGCTCGTCGCCCACATTCAGCGGACCAACGCCTACTGGAGTGCCGGTCATGATGACGTCACCGGCTTGCAGCGAGAAGCACGCAGCCATGTGCTGGATCATCGGCACAATCGGGTTGAGCATCAGGGCGCTGTTGCCATCCTGGCGCACTTCACCATTGATGGTCAGGCGAATGCCGATATCGGCCAGATCAGGAAAGGTGCTGCTCTGTACGAACGGGGCCAGTACACAGGCGCCGTCGAACGACTTGGCGATTTCCCAGGGCAAACCCTTGCCCTTGAGCTCGGTCTGCTTGTCGCGCAGGGTCAAGTCCAGGCCCGGGGCAAAACCGGAGATGGCGTCCAGCACTTCTTCAGCACTTGGGTTATTCGACAGAGGCTTGCCGATCAACACCGAAATTTCTGCTTCGTAGTGCACTGAACCGCGTTCGGCTGGAATCGCGAAACCACCGTCCAGCGGTACGACACAACTGCCCGGCTTGATGAAAAGCAGGGGTTCAGACGGGATCGGGTTGTCCAGTTCCTTGGCGTGTTCGGCATAGTTGCGGCCGATGCACACCACTTTACCGATAGGAAAGTGAATCCGGGTACCGTCGACATACTGGTGCTGATAGCTCATTGACCGACTCCGCTGATGGATGCTGATTGTGTAGTCGCTAGGGTTTAAACCGCAAAAATCTTGCCTGGGTTCATGATGCCCTTCGGGTCGAACACGGCCTTGAGGGCTTTCATGTATTCGATCTCGACCGGCGAGCGGCTATAGGTCAGGTAATCACGCTTGGTCATGCCCACGCCGTGCTCGGCAGAGATCGAACCGTTGTACTTCTCAACGGTTTCAAACACCCACTTGTTCACCGTCGCGCACTTGGCGAAGAACTCGTCCTTGCTCAGGTTTTCAGGCTTGAGGATGTTCAAGTGCAGGTTGCCGTCACCGATGTGACCGAACCACACAATTTCGAAATCCGGGTAGTGTTCGCCGACGATCGCGTCAATTTCTTTCAAGAATGCCGGGACTTTCGACACAGTGACCGAAATGTCGTTTTTGTAGGGCGTCCAGTGGGAGATTGTCTCGGAGATGTACTCGCGCAGTTTCCACAGGTTCTGCAGTTGGGTTTCGCTCTGGCTCATCACACCATCAAGCACCCAGCCTTCTTCCATGCAATGTTCGAAGGTTTCCAGCGCAGCATTGGCCACTTCTTCGGTGGTCGCTTCGAATTCCAGCAGCGCGTAGAACGGGCAGTCGGTCTCGAACGGCGAAGGCACGTCGCCACGGTCCATGACTTTGGTCAGCGCCTTGTCGGAGAAGAACTCAAAAGCCGTCAGATCCAGCTTGCTCTGGAAGGCATGCAACACCGGCATGATGGAGTCGAAATCGGCTGTACCCAACACCATCGCCGTCAGGTTTTTCGGTGCGCGATCCAGGCGCATGGTGGCTTCCACCACAAAGCCCAGGGTGCCTTCAGCGCCGATGAACAGCTGGCGCATGTCGTAGCCGGTGGCGTTTTTGATCAGGTCCTTGTTCAGCTCCAGCACGTCGCCCTTGCCGGTCACGACTTTCATGCCCGCAACCCAGTTACGGGTCATACCGTAGCGAATAACCTTGATACCGCCAGCATTGGTGCCGATGTTGCCGCCAATCTGGCTGGAACCTGCAGAAGCAAAATCCACCGGGTAGTACAGGCCGTTTTCTTCGGCCAGGTTTTGCAGGTGCTCGGTAACCACACCCGGCTGGCAGACCACGGTGCGGTCGGTCAGGTTGATGTCCAGCACTTGATTCATGTAGTCGAACGACACAACCACTTCGCCATTGGCGGCCACGGCGGCGGCGGACAAACCGGTACGGCCACCCGATGGCACCAGCGCCACGTCATGGGCGTTGGCCCACAGCACGATGGCCTGCACTTGTTCAGTGGTTTTCGGGAACACAATGGCCAGCGGGGCCGGGGCGAAATGCTTGGTCCAGTCCTTGCCGTAAGCATTAAGGGAGTCGGCATCGGTCAGGACCTTGCCAGGCTCTACCAGGGTCTTCAGCTCATCAATCAAGGCAGGATGGGTCATCAACAGAACTCTCGAACAATTCATGGTCATCCTGAGAACGCTTCACGTCGCAGGAATGGGTGTTTAGCGGGGCGCTTATGCTAGCATACGACCCCCCCGCAGAATCGAGCCGTAGGACGATTCTCGGTGCCGGTCTTCACGCCGGCCAGGTCAGCTCTCGCTGTCCATTCCCTGCCATTTTTTCTCTGGGACACAGGTTTACGCAGATGAGCAAGACTTCTCTCGATAAGAGCAAGATCAAGTTCCTTCTTTTGGAAGGCGTCCACCAATCCGCTGTTGAAGTGCTCAAATCTGCCGGGTACACCAGCATTGAGTACATCACCAGTTCCTTGCCTGAAGCCCAGCTGAAGGAAAAGATCGCTGATGCCCACTTTATCGGCATCCGTTCTCGTACCCAGCTGACCGAAGAAGTGTTCGACTGCGCCAAGAAATTGGTCGCTGTTGGTTGTTTCTGCATCGGCACCAACCAGGTCGACCTCAACGCTGCTCGCGAACGCGGTATCGCTGTTTTCAACGCACCGTACTCCAACACCCGTTCGGTGGCTGAGTTGGTGCTGGCTGAAGCGATCCTGTTGTTGCGTGGCATCCCTGAGAAAAACGCTTCCTGCCACCGTGGTGGCTGGATCAAAAGCGCGGCCAACTCCTTCGAAATCCGTGGCAAGAAGCTGGGTATCGTCGGTTACGGCTCTATCGGCACTCAGCTGTCGGTACTGGCTGAAGGCCTGGGCATGCAAGTGTTCTTCTACGACACCGTGACCAAGCTGCCATTGGGCAACGCAACCCAGGTTGGCAATCTGCACGAACTGCTGGGCATGTCCGACATCGTCACCCTGCACGTTCCTGAAACCGCAGCCACCCAGTGGATGATCGGTGAGAAAGAAATCCGCGCCATCAAAAAGGGCGGGATTCTGATCAACGCCGCACGTGGCACCGTGGTTGAGCTGGATGCCCTGGCTGACGCGATCAAGGACAAGCACCTGATCGGCGCCGCCATCGACGTGTTCCCGGTTGAGCCGCGCTCCAACGACGACGTGTTCGAAAGCCCGCTGCGCGGCCTGGACAACGTGATCCTGACCCCGCACATCGGCGGTTCCACCGCTGAAGCGCAAGCCAACATCGGTCTGGAAGTGGCAGAAAAACTGGTCAAGTACAGCGACAACGGTACCTCGGTATCGTCCGTGAACTTCCCTGAAGTGGCCCTGCCGGCTCACCCTGGCAAGCACCGTCTGCTGCACATCCACGAGAACATCCCGGGTGTGATGAGCGAGATCAACAAGATCTTCGCCGAAAACGGGATCAACATCTCCGGTCAGTTCCTGCAAACCAACGAAAAAGTTGGCTATGTAGTGATCGACGTGGATGCCGAGTCTTCGGACCTGGCGCAAGAGAAGTTGCAGACCGTCAACGGCACGATCCGTTGCCGCGTTTTGTTCTAAACGTGCGTTACTAAAAAGGGAGACCCTCGGGTCTCCCTTTTTTGTGGGTCGAAAATACTTATTTCACATCAACCGTGATTTTCTTCGACACGATGCTTGGCTTGAACGGCACGTGCACCTGGTTGCCCAGCACCAGTTGCAGGGTGTGCTTGCCGGGTGGCAGGGTTACCTGGGTTTCGGTCTGGGCCTTGCCGAAGTGGATATGGTTGGCATCGGCCGGAATGGGTGCGTTCTCGGCTGGCAACTGGTCGACGTCAATCAGCAGGTGGTGGTGGCCAGCATGGGGAGTGGCTTCGGTAATAGGCGCCAAAGGCATGCCTTCGATACCGAATTTAACGGTGAACGTTTGATCAACGGTGGCACCGTCTTTAGGTTCGACGATGAAAACCTTGGCGCCTTTTGGAGCCGGTTCCGATTCCAGGCCCGCCGCAGTCGCCATGACCGAAGCGCCCATCAACACAGAAGCCAACGCAACACGAGACAGTAGAGCTTTCATTTTTTTCTCCGGTTTTTTGCAAAATTCTTCGACGCCGGACAACTTTGAGCCAATCTGTTGTCCAACGCCGCAACTGACCAACATAAAGCAAAGCGGACGCCAATTGCGAATCGCTTGCAACAAATTCCAAGGAGTGTCCATGCGTTTCCTGCCAGGCCTGATGCTTTTACTGCCATTGGCGAGCCCTTTTGCTCAAGCCGAACTGATCGACGACGTGAACGACCGAGGCGAACTGCGCATCGCCCTTGAGGCCGACATGCCCCCGTTCAGCTTCAAGCAAGACGGGCGCCTGACCGGCTTTGACGTTGAATTGGGCGAGCTGCTGGCTCAGGAACTGGAAGTGCATCCCTCCATTCTTGTGACGGACAGCAATGACCTGTTGCCGGGCGTTGAGAGCGGCAAATACGACGTTGCCATCAACCACATCGCTTTGACTCCCGAACTTCAGGATCGTTTCGACTTCAGCGAGCCTTACAGCCACCTGCAAGCGCAGACGATAGCCCGGCAGGAACCACCGCGCTCACCCAACAGCCTTGCCATGTTGCAGGGCCAGACATTAGGCGTAGTTCAGGGCAACGCGTTTGTCGACCGCGGGCCATTGGTAACCGTGGCGCAGAAAGCGCCGGTCACTGATGAGGAAGTTGCCCTGGCCATTCCCTTCCAGAAAGGCAACCCGGCGTTCCAGGCCAGCCTGGACAAGGCACTGCAGCGGATCAAGGCCGATGGCCGGCTGGAGGCCTTGTCGCAGAAATGGTTCGGGATGGGTGCAAAACAACCCTGAATACCCACTGTGGGAGCGGGCTTGCTCGCGATGGGATCGAATCGGTAATTCAGGCATACCGAGTCAACTGCATCGCGAGCAAGCCCGCTCCCAACCGATACTCAGGGTGTGCGAATCGCCTTCACATCCCCGGCTTTCACTTCACCCGCCTTGTTACCCCAACTGGTGCGGATGAAATTGACCACATCGGCCACTTCCTGATCCGACAAACGCCAGTCGAAAGCAGGCATGGTGAAGGTCGACGGCGCCGTATGCGTCGCCGGCAACGTCCCACCTTTAAGCACGATATGAATCAGCGACGTCGGGTCCGCCGACTGCAACACCGGGTTACCCGCCAGGGCAGGGAACACTCGGGTGTAGCCATGACCGTCAGTGCGATGGCAGGCCGCGCAGTTATCGATATACACCGCAGCGCCGCGCTTGCTGTCGTCACCGTTCCACAGGGCATCCGCTACCGCCGGATCGTACTGATGGGGCACGTCAGCCGGATCAACCGCAGGCAACGACTTCAAGTATCGAGCGATAGCGGTCAGATCATCCTCGGACATGTACTGCATGCTGTGCACGATCACATCACTCATGCCACCAAATACAGCACTGCGATCACTGCGCCCGGTCTTGAGGAACTGCACCAGTTGCGCCTCGCTCCAACTGCCCAGACCGTCCTTGTGGTCACCGCGCAGGTTCTTCGCGATCCAGCCTTCCAGTGGTGCGCTGCCTGACAGAAACGCCGGGCTGTCGCTGGCACTCAGGGCTTTTTCCTGCATGGTCAGTGCCCGTGGCGTGTGGCACGCACCGCAGTGCCCAAGGCCTTCCACCAGATACGCACCGCGACTTGTCACCGCGTCTTGCCCGGTTTGCGGCTTGAAGTCTTCAACCTGCGGAGCAAACAGCCAGCGCCATATCGCCAACGGCCAGCGCATGCTCAGCGGCCACGGAATATCGGCCTCCTGGTTCACTTGCTCGACAGGTTTCACGCCCTTCATAAAGTAGGCATACAACGCCTGCATATCGGCCTCATTGACCCGCGCATAGGACGGATACGGCATGGCCGGATACAAGGTGCTGCCATTTTGCGCGACGCCGTGGCGCACGGCTTTGTCGAAATCTTCAAAGCTGTAGCTGCCAATGCCGCTTTTGCCCGGCGTGATGTTGGTCGAATAAATCGTACCGATCGGGGTTTCCATCGCCAGGCCACCGGCGAACGGCTTGCCGTCCTTGGCGGTGTGGCAGGCCACACAGTCACCGGCGCGAGCCAGGTATTCACCTTGCTTGACCAACGCTTGCGGGTCACTGTCTGCAGCCACCGCCGAGAGGCTGGCGAAGAGTGTCAGGGTCGCGATAACAAATGCTTTCATGGTCATCGCTCCTTATGCCTGAACCAGTGGGCCGGGGTTTTTCAGGTACTGCTCGCGGATCGCCCGAGCCGACCAATAGGTCAACGCAGCAACCAGACCTGTCGGGTTGTATCCCAAGCCTTGCGGGAAGGCAGACGCACCCGGCACAAACACGTTGTGCACGTCCCAGCTCTGCAGGTAACGGTTCAGTGCACTGGTTTTCGGATTCGTGCCCATGATCGCGCCACCGTTAAGGTGAGTGGTCTGGTAGGAGGCCGTATTGAAGTGATCACCGACTTGCTTGCCGATCCGGGCAATGGCTTTCGGGTTCATCGCTTCGGCGATCTTGCCCATTTTCCCCATCATGAAACGGTTCATTTTGATGTCGTTTTCTTGCCAGTCGAACGTCATGCGCAGCAGCGGCTGGCCGAAGGAATCGCGATACACCGGGTCCAGATCGAGGTAGTTGCTACGGTAGGACTGATGCGCACCGTGGGCATCCATCGACACTTGGTGGGTGTAGTAATCGGCGGTTGCACGCTTCCAGGCACTGCCCCAGGCCGGGGTGCCCGGCGGGTTTGAAGTTCCGGCAATCGGCCGGCTACCCGCCTGGTTGACCCACATCGGCGAACCGCCGACAAAGCCGTGCGGCCCGTGGTCGAAGTTATCCGCATTGAAATCATCGATCGCCACGCCATTGCCGCCAGCGCCGATGAAGTTGTTGGTGTGTACGTCTTTGTCGAAGTACGCCTTGATGGTGGCCATGTTCTGGTAGGCGAAGTTTTTGCCCACCACACCTTCACCGGTTTTCGGGTCATAGGGTTTGCCAATCCCCGACAGCAGCATCAAACGCACGTTATGCAGCTGGAATGCACCCAGGATCACCAGATCGGCCGGTTGTTCGATCTCACGGCCCAGTGCATCGATGTAGGTCACACCGGTGGCTTTGCTCTTGGTGCTGTCCAGATTGACCCGGATGACATGGGCGTCAGGGCGCAGCTCAAAATTCGGCAGCGGCTTGAGCGCTGGCAGAATATTTACGTTGGGCGATGCCTTGGAGTACATGTAGCAGACATAACCACTGCAAAAGCCGCAGAAGTTGCACGGGCCCATCTGCGCGCCATAAGGGTTGGTATAAGGCCCCGAGGTGTTGGCTGACGGCAGGTTGTAAGGCTTGTAGCCCACTTCATTGGCCGCCTTCTGAAACAGCTGTGCCGAGTAGGTGTTCTTCTGCGACACCAGCGGGAAGTGATCGGAGCGATCCGCTGCATAAGGGTTGCCACCCTTGCCTTCACCGACCAATTGGCCGTTTACGGTCCAGGCCTGGCCCGACGTTCCGAAGACTTTCTCGGCGTAGTCGAAAAACGGCTCCAGCTCTTCATAGCTGACGCCGAAGTCCTGGATGGTCATGTCCTTGGGGATAAAGTTTTTACCGTAGCGCTCTTCGTAATGACTGCGCATGCGCAGCTCCATCGGATCGACCCGAAAGTGCACGCCCGACCAGTGCAAACCCGCGCCGCCCACACCGTTGCCAGGCAAAAACGCGCCCAGCTGGCGGTTGGGCAAGGCCACGTCATTGACACTATGGCGGATGGTGACGGTTTCTTTGGAGACGTCCTGAAAGAGCTTTTTACGCACGCTGTAGGTGAGCTCATCAATCACCTGTGGATAGTTACCATCCGGGTAGGTGTCCTGCATTGGGCCGCGCTCAAGGGCCACAACATTCAGGCCAGCTTCGGTCAGCTCTTTGGCCATGATCGCGCCTGTCCAACCGAAACCGACGATAACTGCATCAACTTTTTTCATAACGGTCGACATGCTCAAGCCCTCTCGCCGCGAATGGAAACTGCCGGGAAGGGGTACTGCTCGTTGCGTTCGACCCAGTCCATGAAATCAGCGCGCGCGCCGGGGAAGCCGATCATGGTCCAGCCGACCATGCCTTTGTTGCCACCGTGAATAGGGTCGCAAAAGAAGCCTTCCTTGGTGTTTTGCAGCAAAAAGCTGAAAAACATCTTGGCCGGAACGCTATCGAATTTAGGCGTACCGGCCTCCAGTTGTTTGAGCACTTCGTCTCGGGTAGCGCTGTCTAGCCCAGCAAATGTTGAGTTATAGGCTTTTTTGCAGAGCTCCTCCGTGGCAGCGATGCCCAAGCGATAGATCTGTTTTGGTACCAGTTTGCTCTGCCAGCCCATCTCGGGTGGCGCGTCGGCATTGAACGGGCCTTGCATGAACCACAGCGCACCGCTGGCGTAAGGCGTGTTCATCTGGCGGTCGATATATTCCGGTACACCGGCTTCCAAAGCGCCTGGGCCTTGTTCGTCTGCAGGGATCAGGCGTGCGACAGCGGCGTTTACGAACGCCCACTCCTCAGCCGTGAAGTACGTCGGCTCATACGCTTTGCCAGGGCTCGAAGGGCGCTGTGCAGGTTCAGGCGCGGCGACCGCAGGCGTGGCCATCATCACCGTGCTACCCAGACCGGTGCTGGCGACAGTGACCACTGGAATCAGGGTCAGGGTTTTGCGCAAAAACTCACGCCGGGGGTTGTCTTGCTCAGACATGCGGGGGCACCTCATCAGGCAGTCACGGATTACAGCCGCTCATGGGCAGCTTTTCGTTTTGGCAGCGATACGGGTCGATGTTGACCGAAGGAAAACAACACGCTTGCAAACTTTGGTTACAAATACTAACAGGCCGGGCGCCCAGGTGAATCGTTTCATGCGTAATTTTGCCGCACCTGCCTTTTGCGCCTTCACGTTTTTTTAACAAATGGCTCACAGGGTTTTGATCACAAATCACTCAATCTGCCGCCACCTCCTGATAATCCCTGTTGAAGTGGTCGAACTGAATATGCCCAAAGCCCGGTTTTTCCCCGCCCTGTGCCTGACATTGCTTGCAGCGTTTGCATTGCCCCAGGCTCAGGCCGACGAAACAACCCAGGCTCGCCCTGCACAGTGGGCTCAACCTGTCGCCGCACAGTACAACCTGTATCAAATGTCCCCAACCCTGTACCGCAGCGCCTTGCCTGACAGCGCTGCACAGCCGTTGCTGGAAAAACTGCAGATCGCCACGGTGATCAACTTCTTGCCTGAGGCCGATGCCTCCTGGCTCAAGAGCCCCGATGTAGCACAGGTCCAGTTGCCTTATCGCACCAACCATGTGGATGACACCGACGTACTGGCCGCCCTGCGCGCCATCCAGACGGCACAAGCCAAAGGCCCGGTGCTGATGCACTGCAAGCACGGCGTGGACCGCACCGGCCTGATGGCGGCGATGTACCGCGTGGTGGTACAGGACTGGAGCAAAGAAGACGCGCTGAAGGAAATGACCGAAGGCGGCTTTGGCCAAAACTCACATTTCAAGGATGGCGCGAGCTACATGATGAAAGCTGATATCGCGCAATTGCGCGCAGCCCTGAGCAGCGGTGCATGCAGCACCAGCCCCTTTGCCATCTGCGCCGTGAAGGGCTGGCTCAAGTCCAGCTGACTAGTGGCGCGCAATCCACTGCTGCAACGCCGCCTTGCGCTGTTGCAGTGGCAGTTTTGCCAGTTGCTCTACCTCGCGATAGAAGTTCGGCCAGTTGCCGTCAACGGATTCAAACATCGCGGTGAATGCTGGCACCCACTGGTCATACAGCCCGAAAGGCAGCAGCTTGGCGTTGGTCATCGGCGAATTGACCCACCCATCGAAGCGCTTGTTCCCACCCCATTGCTGATCCCGTAACTGACGGTACTCGTGGCGCATGCGTTCAAATTCAGCCGCTTTGCGCTGACGCATTTCATCGGCAGGCAAAGGCTGGGCGTAGAGGTCTTGCAGCCCTTGGCGGGTGTCGAGTACCAACGCGATAAATTGCTTTCGCTGCTGCAAACCATTGTCGCTGGCCGGTGAAAGGCCCTGGCGGGCGCGCCATTGGCGAGTGCCTTCCTGTTCGACGAAGCTGGCGAAAGACTCATTGAACTCGCTGTCGTCCTTCACATAAAAACGCTGATGGGCCAGTTCGTGAAAAATCAGGGTGGCTAGCCGTTCATCGCCCCAGGTGAGCATGCTGTTGAGAATGGGGTCATCGAACCAGCCCAATGTCGAGTAGGCCTCAACCCCGCTGACAAACACGTCCTTGCCGTCCTGACGCTGCAGGGCTGCTTCCCCTCGCGCCGCCCCCTGAGAATAATAACCACGGTAGGCCACGCACCCGGCAATCGGGAAGCAATGGGTCACGGGGGTGAGGGAAAACTCCGGTGTGGCGAACACGTTCCACACGACGTAAGGCCGCTTCAGGTCGGCGTACAGCCGATAGCTCTGGTTATCCGGCAAGTACAAATGCTGACTGGCGAAGTTTCGTGCGGCCTGGGCTTTTACCAATTGCTCACGCAATACAACCGGGCGCTGCGGGTCGGCAATGACCGTGCTCACCGGCTCGCGAGCCTGCAATATCTGCCATTGCCCTCCCGCCAGTTGCGAGTAATACGACGCACTGGAACAGCCATTGATCAGCGGTATCAGGGCTATGGCAAGCAGGCAGCGAACACGCGGCGTCATAAAGCGATCCCGGCGGTAAAGTGACAATAAATAGTGTGGGAACGGGCTTGCCCGCGATACAGGCAGCACGGTCCTTCAGGCAAACCACATCGCCCGGCTCCCACACAGCGCAGAGCCGCAAAGCCGCATTGCACGCTATGCTTATGTAACAAATTATCTGGAAATCATCATGCGCACTTTCTTGCTTGTGTTGACCGCGTGCCTGCTGAGCGCTTGCGCCAGCACGCCATTGCCTTCGGCTGACCCGAAAATGGCTTGGGTCGACCTTGAAACGCAAACCGGCAAGCTGGTGATGGCCGAGCGCCTGGACAACCAGCGCATGACCGACGGTCGCTATTTTCAAGTCACGCCGGGCAGTCACGAATTGATGGTGCGCTTCGATTTCGAGGTGTTTGTAGGCGGTATGGGCATGTTCAGCGACCCGCAGGAACGCCTGTGCTACGTCACCCTGAATTACGACAACTTCCAGCCGGGCCAACGTTACCGGTTGCAAGCGCGCTCACTGGGCTTCAACGCCTACGCCCGACTGTACAACGCAGCGGGCAAGGTGATTGCCGAGGAGCGGCTGGTCAATTGCTTACCGTGAAACCTGGCGGTCGTTGTTCTGGTAGATGATTTTTTTGCTGCCGTATTCGCACGACCCTACCACCATGTTCTCGTCATGGACTTCTTCATTGGCCACGATTTCAAGCGTATAGGACGACACGTTGTTGGCCTGGATCTTGGCTTCGATTTCGGCTTTCAGTTCTTCACACGGCTTGGGGGCCGCCAAAGCCGAGGTGGCCATTGCACAGCAAACTACAGCCAAAGCAAAACGTTTCATGGTGAGACTCCCTTGAGGCAGAACGCTAAGTCATGATCTGACGCGAGTGGTGATCATTCGATCACATCTGGCGCAGCGCAAGACTGATCTGTCGCAGCCGGGCATCAACTGTACCCCGCTTGCGGCAAGCGGGGCACAGGGATGTCGTCAGCTCACCAGCGTAGCGTCGAGGGTGATTTTTGCGTTCAGCACTTTGGACACCGGGCAGCCTTCTTTGGCCTTGGTGGTCAGCTCGTCGAACTGCGCCTGGGTTGCGCCGGGCACTTTGGCCTTGAGCACCAGATGCACGGCAGTGATTGCAAAGCCGCCGTCCACCTGGTCGAGCGTTACTTCAGCCGTGGTGTCGATGCTGTCGGCCTTGAGCCCGGCATCACCGAGAATCATCGACAACGCCATCGAAAAACAGCCTGCATGGGCTGCGCCAATAAGCTCTTCGGGGTTGGTGCCCTTGCCGCCTTCAAACCGCGCCTTGAAACCATACGGCGCGTCGCGCAGTACCCCGGTTTCAGTGGAGATGGAGCCGATACCGGTTTTAAGGTCGCCTGCCCAATGAGCCGATGCTTTCTTTTTGATACTCATGCGTGCCTCCTGAAGAGCGGCGTGAAGGTTTCACGCCATGACTAAGGTTGTGAGGGTAGTCGGCTCCACAAAGTTCATCTTGTCGGACCAGTCGTCTTTTTTAGTCACTCAATTCCCGGACTGCCATTGAAACTCGGGTATATGCCCATATTTCTGTAATCACTGGCAGGTTATGCGAGCACCTTGACCTGCACCCCACCTGGAGTAGCCGGCTGATGAAACGATTGTCTGACATCAAATTCTCGACCCTCGACCTGGTGCCTGTGCGCGAAAATGGCAGCGCGGCCCAGTCGTTGCGCAATTCGCTGGATCTGGCACAGCACGTAGAAAAGTTTGGCTATAACCGCTTTTGGGTGGCTGAGCACCACAACATGGACGGCATCGCCAGTTCGGCGACCTCCGTTTTGATTGGCTATCTGGCAGGCGGCACCTCGACCATTCGCGTGGGTTCGGGCGGTGTCATGCTGCCCAACCATGCGCCGCTGGTCATTGCCGAGCAGTTTGGCACCCTCGAAAGCCTGTACCCGGGACGCATCGACCTGGGCCTGGGCCGTGCACCGGGTTCAGACCAGATGACCGCCCGCGCCCTGCGCCGCGAGCGCTCGGGCAGTGCCGATGAGTTCCCCGAAGATGTGGCTGAACTGATGCGCTACCTCGGCCCCCGCACCCCGGACCAACGGATCATCGCCATGCCGGGCACAGGAACCAACGTTCCTGTCTGGCTGCTGGGCTCCAGCTTGTTCAGCGCGCAACTGGCCGGTGAACTTGGTTTGCCTTACGCCTTTGCCTCGCATTTCGCACCGCGTTTGATGCACGAAGCGATTCGCGTCTATCGCAATCACTTCAAGCCATCAGCGACCCTCGACAAGCCCTATGTGATGCTCGGTATCCCGCTGGTGGCGGCCGATACCGATGAACAGGCCGAGTACCTGGCGACCTCCGTACAACAGCGGATTCTGGCGTTGATGCGTGGGCAGAGCCTGGTGCAGCGCCCACCGGTGGAGACCATGGACGGGTTGTGGCTGCCCCACGAAAAAGAGGCGGTGATGAGCTTCCTGGGCCTGGCGATGGTCGGCAGCCCGCAGAAAATAAAGGCCAAGCTGGACGTGCTGGTGGAGCAGACACAGGCTGACGAGCTGATCTTTACCTGTGATTTGTATGAACACGCAGACCGCATTCATTCATATGAATTGCTGTCGCAGGTGATGAAAGGGGCCTGACGCAAAGGGAAGTGCGGGAGCGGGCTTGCTCGCGATGGTATCGACGCGATTGATCTGAAACACCGCGGCGTGCACATCGCGAGCAAGCCCGCTCCCACAAGATTTACTACTGCGCTGGACTTACCCGCGCTTGTACACGATTTCCTTGGTACCGCCTTCACAGGTACCCACCACTTTGCCGTCAGCCGAAGTGCCTTTCTCTACAGCAGTCAGCGAATAATGCTTGGCGCCATTGGCCTCAATCTTCGCCGCGATTTCGCTTTTCAACTCTTCGCATGGCTTGCCCGCTGCAAACGCCGTTCCTGCCAGACTCAGCAAACCTACAGCCAATAAAATCTTTTTCATCGGTGACATTCCCCGGTCAAAACGAAAAGGGTGCAACGCGGCATGTGCCGTGCTGCACCCAGACGGTGTAGCCGAGTTTATGGCAAACGGCCAGCCAGTAAGTTCAAAACGCCATCACTCTTTAGCTGCTGGCAATCCGAAATCCGACCTTGAGCGTCACCTGATAGTGCGCAACTTTACCGTCCTTGATGTGCCCACGGGTGTCGACCACCTCGAACCATTCCAGGTGTTTGATGCTTTTGTTGGCCTCGGCCAGTGCATTACTGATGGCGTCTTCTATGCTGCTCGGGGACGAGCCTACCAGTTCAACTTTCTTGTAGGTGTGATGGTCAGACATAACGTTCTCCTTTGTCGTAGATCAAAGCCTAGCAGCGATTGTGCTAAATACTTTGTAGGCAATTTGAACGGAAAAGTTCAGGCCAACTGCACTTTCTGAAATCTCTGTAGTCGGACTTAACAAGCACCTCACTCATCAATGCAGGAGAGCCCTAATGGCTAGCAATTCCCTACGTAAAGCCTCATTGCAAAGCATGGAAGCAGAGATCGAGAGCCTGCTCAAGTCTCTGGAAAGCCTCAAGCACGACGCTTCAGACGAGTCCAAAAAGACCCTTGGCATCCTCAAGAACAATGCCGAAAACGCACTCAAGCATTCGCGCCATCTGCTCAGCGACGCCTACGAAGAAGTGAAAGACAAGACTCGCGAAACCGCGATCGCTACCCGTGAGTACGCCCAGGAGCATCCGTACGCCACCGCTGGCGTTGCCATCGGCGCGCTGGGTCTGCTGGCTGCTTTCCTGTTGTGCAAGCGCGGCAACTAATCTGCGCTGCGCGCAAGCTCAGCCTTGAGCCATTGCGCCAGTTGCCCGGCGCGCCCGTCTGCGGCGCGCTTGGGCAACCATAACGTCAGCTGCGCCGGGGTTTCGTTGAAGCCCCAGGGCGCAGCCAGACGTCCGGCTTGCAGGTCCTGCGCCACCAGCGGCTCGGGAGCGATCGCCACACCCAGCCCCGCAACGGCGGCTTCAAGCAAGTAATACAAGTGCTCAAACCCCTGCCCGTATTTCAAATCCTTCGCCTCGATGGCGTTCTGCTGTGCCCAGCTTGGCCATGCCTGGGGCCGAGAAGTGGTGTGCAGCAATGATTCGTCGAGCAAGGCGCTGACGGGCGCACCACACAGTTGCGCATAACGGACATAGCGCGGGCTGACCACCGGGCCAATACGCTCGCTGGCCAACTCATACACCTGCATATCGGCGGGCCACGGTGGCTCGGCAAACACCAGCAAGGCGTCCAGCCCGGGACGGCGGGGGTCCAGATCACCCTCACCGGCGGACAGGTGTAAGCGCAAGTCCGGTAAATCGGCATTCAATCGACCCAGGCGCGGAATAAACCAGCGCGCCAGCAAACTGCCCGAGCAACCGAGCACAAAAGGGGCATTGACCTGGCTTTGCGTGAGTTCTGCGCACAGATTACGCAAGCGATCGAACGCCTCGCTGCTGGCGTCGCGCAGGCGGATTCCGGCGTCAGTGAGCTTCAGGCCGCGGCCTTCCTTTACGAACAGGCTCACGCCCAAGTGCTCTTCAAGCACTTTCAACTGTCGACTGACAGCGCCGTGGGTGACGTTCAACTGCTCGGCGGCCTGGCTGACACTGCTCAGGCGGGCGGCGGCTTCGAATGCGCGCAGGGCATTCAGGGGCGGGAGATCTCGACTCATGGTATCTGTGAGTTTTCCTGACATGTTGTGGCGATCTTATCGGTTTTCATCCCGGGCTGTCGCGGGTAAAGTCTGGCCCATCGACCTTCGTAACTTTTTATCTGGAGCGTCACATGACTCAATCCACTTTACGTACCGGCCCTGACGCCAATGGCATGTTTGGCTCATTCGGCGGCCGTTACGTAGCCGAGACCCTGATGCCGCTGATCCTTGATCTGGATCGCGAGTACGAGCTGGCCAAAAAAGACCCTGAGTTCATCAAGGAACTGACCTACTTCCAGCGCGACTACGTGGGCCGCCCAAGCCCGCTGTACTTCGCCGAGCGGCTCACCGAGTTCTGTGGCGGCGCCAAGATTTACCTCAAGCGCGAAGAGCTGAACCACACTGGCGCGCACAAGATCAACAACTGCATCGGCCAGATCCTGCTGGCGCGGCGCATGGGCAAAAAACGCATCATCGCCGAGACCGGTGCCGGGATGCACGGTGTGGCCACCGCCACCGTGGCGGCCCGCTTTGGTCTGCAGTGCGTGATCTACATGGGCACCACCGACATCGAGCGCCAGCAGGCAAACGTGTTCCGCATGAAACTGCTGGGCGCTGAAGTGATCCCGGTTGTAGCGGGTACCGGCACCCTCAAGGACGCCATGAACGAAGCCCTGCGCGACTGGGTGACGAACGTTGACAGCACCTTCTACCTGATCGGCACCGTGGCGGGCCCACACCCGTATCCGGCGATGGTGCGCGACTTCCAGGCCGTGATCGGCAAGGAAACCCGCGACCAGATGCAAGCCCAGGAAGGCCGCCTGCCGGACAGCCTGGTGGCATGCATCGGCGGCGGTTCCAACGCGATGGGCCTGTTCCATCCGTTCCTGGATGACACCAGCGTTGAAATCATCGGCGTGGAAGCGGCGGGTTACGGCATCGAAACCGGCAAGCACGCGGCCAGCCTCAACGGCGGCGAACCGGGCGTGCTGCACGGCAACCGCACCTTCCTGCTGCAGGACGACGATGGCCAGATCATCGACGCCCACTCCATTTCCGCCGGTCTCGACTACCCTGGCATCGGCCCTGAGCACGCCTGGTTGCACGACATCCGTCGCGTCGAATACACCTCGGTGACGGACGACGAAGCCCTGGATGCCTTCCACAAGTGCTGCCGCCTTGAAGGCATCATCCCGGCCCTTGAGAGCGCCCACGCCCTGGCTGAAGTATTCAAGCGCGCACCGACCCTGCCGGCCGATCACCTGATGGTGGTCAACCTTTCGGGGCGAGGCGACAAGGACATGCAAACCGTGATGCACCACATGGAACAGTCTCAACAGGAGCAACACTGATGAGCCGCCTGCAAACGCGCTTTACCGAACTCAAGGAACAAAACCGCGCGGCCCTGGTGACCTTCATCACCGCAGGTGACCCGGATTACGCCACCTCGCTGGCGATCCTCAAGGGCTTGCCTGCGGCGGGCGCCGACGTGATCGAGCTGGGCATGCCCTTCACCGATCCGATGGCCGATGGCCCGGCGATTCAGCTGGCCAATATCCGTGCACTGGGCGCCAAGCAAAACCTGGCAAAAACCCTGCAGATGGTTCGCGAGTTTCGGGAAGGCAACAGCGACACGCCGCTGGTGCTGATGGGTTACTACAACCCGATCCATCATTACGGTGTGCCCGCGTTCATTGCCGACGCCGTTGCGGCAGGCGTAGACGGCCTGATCGTGGTCGACATGCCACCCGAGCACAACAGCGAGCTGTGCGACCCCGCGCAGGCCGCAGGCATCGACTTTATCCGCCTGACCACGCCGACCACTGACGACGGGCGCTTGCCGACCGTACTGGCTGGCAGCTCGGGCTTTGTGTACTACGTATCGGTGGCAGGCGTGACCGGAGCAGGTTCAGCTACCACTGAACAGGTGAGCGCGGCCATCGAGCGCCTGCGTCGCCATACCGACCTGCCAATCAGCGTGGGCTTTGGCATTCGCACCCCTGAACAGGCGGCAGCGATTGCACGACTGGCCGATGGCGTGGTGGTCGGCTCGGCATTGATCGACAAGATCGAAAATGCCGCGACCCCTGAACAGGCGGTGGATGGTGTACTGAGCCTGTGCGCAGCACTGGCTGAAGGCGTGCGCAACGCTCGCTAAATCAAGAACCCCTCACCACGTTTCGCCCTCGGAAGAGGCGTGGTGAGGGGCAAGGTGTCACCCGATCTTACTTCTGCGTCCCGTCATCGTGCAGCAAGTTGGCCTGGGTCAGGTTGCTGCCCGCCGGTACGCTGCGGGTCAGCCACACGTTGCCGCCAATGGTTGATCCCTGACCAATGGTGATACGCCCCAGAATCGTCGCCCCCGCGTAGATCACCACATCATCCTCAACGATCGGATGGCGTGGATGACCTTTTTGCAGTTGCCCCGATTCATCTGCCGGGAAACGCTTGGCCCCAAGGGTCACGGCCTGGTAGATCCTCACACGCTCGCCGATGATCGCGGTTTCTCCGATCACAACACCTGTCCCGTGATCGATGAAGAAACTCGGCCCGATCTGCGCGCCGGGGTGTATATCAATGCCGGTGGCCGAGTGCGCAATCTCTGCGCTGATCCGCGCCAGCAAAGGCAACCCGGCGCGATACAGGTGATGGGCCAGCCGGTGATGAATCACCGCCAGAATCCCCGGATAGCACAACAGCACTTCATCCACGCTACGTGCCGCCGGATCACCGTGGTACGCCGCCAATACGTCGGTATCCAGAATGCTGCGCAAGCCCGGCAAAGCCAGGGCAAAGTCCTGAATCAGCAAGGTCGCGGTCGCATCCACGCCCTCATCGGGCAGGCCACCCTGGCGGGCCGCGTAGCGCAGCTCCAGCCGGGCCTGGGTCAACAGCGCGTTGAGCGCAACATCGAGCGTGTGGCCCACGTAGAAGTCTTCACTTTCCTCACGCAGGTCCACCGGACCCAGACGCATGGGGAACAACGCACCGCACAGGGCCTCAAGGATATCGGCCATCGCGGCACGCGAAGGCAGCTCGCGGCCACCCTGCTCACCACTGACCCGCCCGTTTTGCGTGCGCCACTGATTTCGCGCCGCGCGCAGTTGGCAGACGATGGCCTGCAATTGCCAAGGATTGGAACGATCACTCACGATGAATACTCCGCACGCTGGCGGCCGGATCAACCAGCCGCGAATTGGCAATGATTTTACGGTATCAAAGAGTTTCGCAGTGGCGCAAATGACCGCTTAACGTCGACGCCATGCACGCCAGCTCACCGCGACGATAATCAGTAACGCCAGCGCACCCAGAATGGCCATGCTCAAGCTGTGATAACCGAACAATGGCTTCTCGATGCGGATATAACCCGGCTCTGCAAGCAACTCGCGCAGTGCCGTATTGGCCTGTTCAAGGCTGATGGCCTGTAGCTGCTTGGCCGGATCGGCGAAGTGCCCCTCATCGTAGTCACCCAGTGAAGCCCAATAGTAATCGGCCAGCGCGCTGTTGCCTTGCACCGCCCACGCCTGACGGGCAATCGCGGCGTTCTTGAGCCGGGCAAACACCTGCGGGTCCAGGCCGTCCTTGAGAAGCCGGGCCTTGAGTTGCTCAATCACCTGCCGGGCTTGAGGTACATTTTCGCGCTCAAGATCCGCATTCAGGCTCAAAAAACTCACACCGCCAAACACTTCGCGCTCAGCCCAGGGCCCGTAAGACAACCCGTGCTTGAGCCGCAGCTCGCTGTACAGCGCCCACTCCAGATAATCGCGCAGCAAGCTCCAGGTTTCATCGGACTGCCCCTCGATCACCGGCTCCGGCAACACCCAGTGCAGGGTCGCGGTGTCACCCACCACCCCGCGCACCAGTTCACGCTCAGCCTGGGCCTTGGCATCGATCGCGGCCAGGGGCCTGTGCTCGCTGGGCTCAACCGGTTCGAGGGCGCCGTAGGTGCGCTCCAGATAGGCCGGCAGCAACCGGTCCAGATCACCCACGATAATCAGCGTCATGTTGTTGGGCGCGTACCAGTTCTGGCGCACGGCCTCCAGCTGTTGGCGCGTAAGGTCATGCACTTCGGCCCGCTCAGCGCATTTGAGCCCCAGTTCGACCGCCAGTTGATTACTCGCGCTGTGGCCCAGATCCTGGCGATCCAGCCAACGCTGCAAGTGCGAATAATGGCCACCGTCTTCACGCTCAACCACTTGCTTGGCATCGCTGATACGTTGCTCGGTAAGTTGCGTGCGGGTCAGCAACCCCAGGAGCAGGTCGAGGATTTTGCGCTGATTTTTAGCCGGTGCCTCGATCACGAATGTGGTGTCGGCGTGACTGGTAAAGGCGTTCCACTCGCCACCCAGCGCCTGCATGCGCTCCTCCAGGCCGCCTTCACCGGTGTCATCGGTGCCGCTGAAAAGCAGATGCTCCAGCAGGTGCGGCAATTGCTGATCGGCGCATGAAAAGTCATCCAGCCCTACGCCCACCACCAGCCGAATCGCCACGTGCCCGCGATCATTACCGGGCTTGAGGATGAGTTGCAGACCGTTGGGGAGTTGATAACCCTCCACGCTGTAACGATCGAGGGCAAAGCCCTGAGTCGCGCCAAGCAGTAAACAGATGAACAGCAGGCAACGCATAAAAAATCCCTGAATTCTCGAGTCCTTGAGCCGGTGCAGCTTAGTCGCTGCATACCGGCTGACAACACCCCGACCTACAACGTTCAAGGGAAATGTTGCGTGTCCGCTGCGTCATCCAGCTCCAGCGCGCCGGTTTCAGAGGTTTCAAGGACCACGTAGGCACTGCCGCAAAACAGCGAGTTCAAGCGCTTCATATCAGCGATCAGCTCCAGGTGCATCGAGCTGGTCTCGATACTTTGCGTGACCTTGCGCTGCAAACGACTCACGTGGGCGTGGGCCAGTCGCCGTTCCTGGGCGCGGAAGCGGCGCTTCTCGCGCAGCAGTTGGCGGGCGCTTTGCGGGTCTGAACTCAGAAACACGGTCAGCCCCAGCCGCAGGTTTTCGATCAGTTGGGTTTGCAAGCCCACCAGCTCCTCCAGCCCTGTTTCTGAAAACGATCGGCGCTGGGAGGTTTTCTGCTGCTGGACTTTGCGCAGCATGCGTTCGATCACATCGCTGGCGAGTTTGAGGTTAATCGCCAGTTCAATGATCTCTGCCCAGCGCCGGCTGTCCTGTTCGCTCAAGTCCTCCCGGGGCATCTGTGCCAGGTACAGTTTGACCGCGCTGTAGAGCACCTCGACTTCATCACTCAGGGTACGCATTTCCTGGGTGACAGCGGTTTGCTTACCGCGCAGAACGTCGAGCATATTGACCAACATGGTGTCGATCAGGTCGCCAATGCGCAGGGTTTCGCGCACGGCGTTGGTGAGGGCCAGGCTCGGCGTATCGAGGGCTGCCGGGTCCAGGTGGCGCGGCTTGACCACGCCGTTCGCTTGCGCGCGCTCGGGCAATAGCCAGGCACAAATTCGCGCCATCACGCCCACGGTGGGCAGCATCAAGAAGCAGCGAACGGTGTTGTAGAGCAGGTGAAAACCGATGACCAGCTCCTGGGCGCTATAGCTCAGGCTGTCCATCCAGGCCACCAGCGGGTTGAGCACGGGCATGATCAGCAACAGGCCGATGAGCTTGTACAGCAGGCTGCCCAATGCCACCTGACGCCCGGCGGCGTTTTGCATGTTGGTGCTGAGAAAGGCCAGCACACCGCTGCCAATGTTGGCACCAATCACCAGGCCGATTGCCACGTGCAGGCTGATCACGCCTGCGCCAGCCAGTGTTGCGGTCAACAGCACGGCCGCCAGGCTTGAGTAGGAGACCATCGCGAAAAGGGCACCGACCAGGGCATCCAGCAGGATATCGCCGGTCAGCGAGGCAAAGATCACCTTCACGCCCTGGGCGTGGGTGATGGGCGCAGCCGCTTCGACGATCAGTTGCAGCGCCAGAATGATCAGACCCAAACCAATTCCCACCCGGCCCAGTTGCCCGGCGCGGGTTTGCTTGCGTGTCAGAAAGAAAATCACACCCAGAAAAATCAACAGCGGCGACAACCACGAGAGGTCGAAGGTCAGCACCCGGGCCATCAAGGCCGTACCGACATCGGCCCCAAGCATGGTCGCCAGCGCGGGAGTCAGGGCCATCAGCCCCTGGCCGACGAATGAAGTGACCAGCATGGCCGTGGCGTTGCTGCTCTGCACCATGGCCGTGACCACAATCCCGGCGACAAAGGCGAACATGCGCCTGGAGACGTTTTGCCCGATGACATGACGCAGGTTGGTGCCGTAGACCCGCAAAATGCCGGTTCGGACGATGTGAGTGCCCCAGATCAGCAAGGCAACAGCAGAAAGCAAATTGAGCAGGGTCAGCATGCTGGCTCCCTGTAATAGATGTGTCTAAGGATCAGATAGCTGCGGGCCGTTCCTACAGATGTTTCTTAAGATGTAGTCGGCAATTGAGCAGAGCGCCAGCATCGCATAGCGGGGGGAAGGTTGAAACACTTGGGGACGATGATGGCATTGTGGGAGCGGGCTTGCTCGCGATGGCTTCGACACGGTTTAACTCAAACACCGCGTCGTTTGCATCGCGAGCAAGCCCGCTCCCACACTGGAGGGGGTTAAAGCGTGCTGAACAGCGGGAACGTCCCCAGCAGCAGCGCCGCAACCATGATGACCAGGCACACCAGGATGGCCCACTTGAGGGTGAAACGCTGGTGATCGCCGAACTCGATACCGGCCAGCGCCACCAGCAGGTAAGTCGATGGCACCAATGGGCTCAGCAAATGCACAGGCTGGCCAACAATCGAAGCACGGGCCATTTCAGCGGCAGTGATGCCGTAGTGGCTGGCGGCTTCGGCCAGTACCGGCAGTACGCCGTAGTAGAACGCATCGTTGGACATGAAGAAGGTAAACGGCATGCTCACCAGTGCGGTAATCACGGCCAGATACGGTCCCAGCGCAGGCGGGATCACCGCCAGCAGGCTTTTGGACATGGCGTCGACCATGCCGGTGCCCGACAGGATTCCGGTAAAAATACCCGCCGCAAAAATCAGTCCGACCACCGCAAGTACGCTGCCAGCATGGGCCGCAACGCGGTCTTTTTGCTGTTGCAGGCAAGGGTAGTTAACGATCATCGCGATGCTGAACGCGACCATGAACAGGACAGGCAGAGGCAGCAAACCGGCGATCAGGGCAACCATCAGCGCCAGGGTCAGGGCACCGTTGAACCAGATCAGTTTTGGCCGACGGGCATCCGGGTATTGCGAGACGCTGATTTCGCTGTGGTCGATTTCATCGCCATGCAGGTGCAGTTCACCCAGACGCGCACGCTCACGCTTGCCGTAGAACCAGGCAATCACCAGGATCGCTGCGCAGCCTGCGAGCATTGCCGGGATCATCGGTACAAAAATGTCCGAAGGGTCGACGTGCAGGGCGCTGGCCGCCCGGGCGGTCGGGCCGCCCCAGGGCGTCATGTTCATCACGCCACCGGCCAGAATGATCAGGCCGGCCATGATCCGCGGGCTCATGCCGATGCGGCTGTAGAGCGGCAGCATGGCAGCCACGCAAATCATGTAAGTGGTCGCGCCGTCACCGTCCAGAGAAACCACCAGGGCCAGCACCGCAGTGCCCACCGAGATCTTGAGCGGGTCGCCCTTGACCAGCTTGAGGATCTTGCGCACTGCCGGGTCAAACAGGCCGGAGTCGATCATCAGGGCAAAGTAGAGGATGGCGAACATCAGCATCACCCCGGTCGGGGCAAGCTTGGTGATGCCTTCGAGCATCATCGGGCCGATTTTTGGCGCAAAACCACCAAACACGGCAAACAGGATGGGAACCAGAATAAGGGCGATCAGGGCGGAAAGACGCTTGGTCATGATCAGGTACATAAATGTAATGACCATGGCAAAGCCAAGGAAGGTCAGCATAAAAGTCACCATTATTGTTGTAGTAGGGCGCTGACCGCGTGTTGTTCGCGTGGCAGGCCAACCGGTCTGTTGCCGGTAATGACTCGATGCTAGAGGGGAATCCTTTCAACCAGCTTTCGCTGGTAAAAGTTCTTACAGACGGAGGGGAATGGTTGCTGGGTAAAACAAACCCTGTAGCCGCTGACGAGGAACGAAGGCTGCGAGCTTTTGATTGCTAAAAGCTCGCAGCCTTCGTTCCTCGTCAGCGACTACGAGTCATACGGGCTTTAATCTATCTTCAGGACTTTAGCCAAGACGATTTTCGGGCCTTTCATCTTTTTGATGATGATGCGCAGGCCTTCGACTTCCAGCTGTTCTTCTTCTTCGGGCACCCGCTTGAGGGTGTCGTAGATCAGGCCTGCAATGGTCTCGGCTTCAATGTGGTCAAGGTCAACACCCAACAGGCGTTCGATCTTGAACAACGGCGTGTCGCCACGTACCAGCAGCTTGCCGGGCTGATAAGACAGGATGCCGCGCTCGGCCTTGCGGTGTTCGTCCTGGATATCGCCGACCAGTACTTCCAGCACGTCTTCCATGGTCAGGTAACCCACCACCTTGCCGTCCGCTTCTTCAACCAGGGCAAAGTGAGCACCGCCCTTGCGGAACTGCTCCAGCAATTGCGACAGCGGCATGTGGCGCGACACGCGTTCCAGCGGCCGGGTCAGCTCTTCAAGGTTGAAGGTCTCGGGCAAGTGATCCAGATCAGCCAGTTCGAGCAGCAGGTCTTTGATGTGCAGCAGACCGACGAAGGTATTGGTGTCTGCGTCATAGACCGGGTAGCGGCTGAATTTGTGACGACGGAACAGCGCCAGGATTTCCTTGAGCGGGGCCTTGGAGTCCAGGGTCACGAGGTCTTCCCGGGAGTTGGCCCAGTCGACCACTTCCAGTTCACCCATTTCCACCGCCGAAGCCAGTACACGCATGCCCTGGTCACTCGGGTCCTGACCGCGGCTGGAGTGAAGGATCAGTTTGAGTTCTTCGCGGCTGTAGGCGTGATCGTGATGGGCACCGGGCTCACCTTGGCCAGCAATGCGCAAAATGGCGTTGGCGCTGGCGTTGAGCAGGTAGATCGCCGGGTACATGGCCCAGTAAAAGAGGTACAGCGGCACGGCGGTCCACAGCGACAGGGTCTCTGGCTTGCGAATGGCCCAGGATTTTGGGGCCAGTTCGCCGACCACGATGTGCAGGTACGAAATGATGAAGAAGGCGGTAAAGAACGATACGCCCTTGATCACTTCAGGCGATTCAACACCGACGGCGCCCAGCAGCGGCTCCAGTATGTGGGCGAACGCCGGCTCACCGACCCAGCCCAGACCCAGCGATGCCAGGGTGATACCCAGTTGGCAAGCCGAAAGGTAGGCGTCGAGCTGGTTATGAACGGTGCGCAGGATCTGTCCGCGCCAGCCGTTGTCCTCGGCAATCGCTTCGACCCGGGTCGAGCGCAATTTGACCATGGCGAATTCGGCCGCAACGAAAAAACCGTTGAGCAAAACCAGGATCAGAGCAAAAAGAATCATGCCGAAGTCGGCGAAGAGTGTCGCGAGGGTCAAGCCAGGGGAAGGGTCCATGATGGAGTTTTACGGGTTCCGTCGTTACAAATGGGGAGATATGGCCAAACAATGTAACGGCTGATGTGGCCCTTGCCTAGTGGGCAAAGGCCGCAGGGCCTAGTCGATCAGCGTACCGGGCGATGATTTTGTCACTTGGGTCGGCGCGAAATGGCAGGTGAAGGTGCTGCCGTGGCCCAACACACTGCTGATCTCCAGGCGCGCACGATGGCGCAACAAGACATGTTTGACGATGGCCAGCCCCAACCCGGTGCCGCCAGTGCTGGCGTTACGGCTGGAGTCCACGCGGTAGAAGCGTTCGGTCAGGCGCGACAAGTGCTTGTTGTCGATGCCCACGCCCGAGTCCTGCACGCTCAGGTGCGCTCCGCTGCTGTCCGCCCACCAGCGAATGCGCACGCTGCCACCATCGGGGGTGTATTTGACCGCGTTAAAGACCAGATTGGAAAACGCGCTGCGCAATTCGGCTTCACTGCCTTTGAGGGCACAATCGGCTTCGACGTCCAGGGTAATCGTCTGGTTGCGCTGCCCGGACAACGCCTGGGCGTCGCTTTTGATCGAGCGCAGTAACAGGTCGACGGCCACCGGCTGGTTGTCCGAGGGGTAGTCCGTGGCTTCGAGCTTGGCCAGAAGCAGCAAGTCGTTGAGCAGGGTCTGCATGCGCTCGCCCTGTTGCTGCATTTGCGACAAGGGCCGTTTCCAGCGCGGGTTCACGTCTTCGACATTATCGAGCAGGGTTTCCAGATAGCCGCAGATCACCGTCAACGGCGTACGCAGTTCGTGGGACACGTTGGCGATAAAGTCTTTGCGCATTTGCTCCAGCTGATGAATCCGCGTCACGTCGCGCACCAGCATCAGGTGTTCGTTGTTGCCATAGCGCGTGATGTAGAGCTGGATGCGCAGGTGGTCGTTGACCGGTGAAGGGATATCCAGCGGCTCAACGTAATTGCCCAGCTCGAAATATTCCTTGAAGCGCGGGTGACGCACCAGATTGCTCACAGGCTGGCCGCTGTCCTGGGGCGTCTTGAGCCCCAGCAGGGTCTCTGCCGCGCGGTTCCACCATTCCAGATTGCCATCACTGTCGAGCATCACCACCGCGTCCTGCAGGGCGGCCGTAGACTCTTGTACCCGATCGATCACCGCTTGCAGACGCCCGCGCACACGCTGATCGCGGCGTTGCAGATGGTAGATGCTGTCGAACACTTCGCCCCACAGGCCGTAGCCATCGGGGGGGGCTTCGTCGGGTTTGTGCTGGCGCAGCCATTCGTGCAAACGCAACAACTGCTTGAGTGTCCAGCCCAGATAGAACGCCAGGCCAATGGCCAGGCTCCAGCCGTAATAGCCACTGAGCAGCCCGACCACCAGGCAGCCGGCGACCAGAAGCAACAAATGACGAATCAGAGTGCCATGCCAGTTTTGATTCACGTCGCGCGGGTCCTTGCTTGCCGTTGGATCAGATAAAGCCGGGATCAGGCCTTGGTCGAAAACCGGTAACCGGTGCCACGCACGGTTTGTACCAGATTTTCATAAGCCTCACCGAGGGCTTTGCGCAGGCGGCGGATATGCACGTCCACGGTGCGCTCCTCCACGTACACGTTGCCGCCCCAGACCTGGTCGAGCAATTGACCGCGGGTGTAGGCACGTTCCTGGTGGGTCATGAAGAACTGCAGCAGGCGGTATTCGGTAGGGCCCATTTCGGCGGGGGTGCCGTCGATGGTCACGCGGTGGCTGATGGGATCGAGCAGCAAGCCGCCGATCTCGATAGGGGATTCGGCATCGGCAGGGCCTGCACGGCGCAGCACGGCCTTGAGGCGGGCAACCAGTTCACGGGGGGAAAATGGCTTGGTGATGTAGTCATCAGCGCCCACTTCGAGCCCCTGGATCTTGTTGTCTTCTTCGCCCTTGGCCGTGAGCATGATGATCGGAATATCGCTGGTCAGCTCTTCACGCTTGAGACGTCGGGCCAGTTCGATCCCCGAAGTGCCACCAGGCAGCATCCAGTCGAGCAGGATAAGGTCCGGCTTGCGGTCCACGATGATGGCGTGGGCGTCCTGAGCATTATCGGCTTCAAGGCAGTCGTAGCCCGCCATTTCCAAGGCCACGGCGATCATCTCGCGAATCGGCGCCTCGTCATCAACGATCAAAATGCTCCTGCCAACCATGCCGTAATCCTCGTGTCATTTAACTGTCTTGTGGCGCATTAGATAACGGAATTATTGCAGTCGTGTGACAGCTTTGGGGTTGGAACGCGCGCTAGCGGTTAGTGAACTACGCTTTGAGTGCAAATCGTACAACCACAAAGAGGACGATTCCGATGACTTCTAGCTCGTTTTCCCTAAAGACATTGCTGTTAGCTGCAGCCTTTACCTTGCCAAGTCTGGCATTTGCGGCTGATCCGGCGATGACCAAGGATGGCATGCTTGTCGACCACAACGGTATGACGCTCTACACCTTCGCCAAGGATGCGGGCGGTAAATCCATGTGCAATGACAAGTGCGCAGCTAACTGGCCACCTCTGATGGTCAGTGGCGACCACAAAGACATGGGCAAATGGACCATGATCAAGCGTGATGACGGCACCATGCAGTGGGCCTATGACGGCAAGCCGCTGTATACCTTTGTCATGGACAAAAAGGCTGGCGACGCCACCGGTGACGGCAAAATGGACGGAGCCTGGATGGTGGCCAAGCCTTAGAAGGATCAAAAGCCCTCACCCTGGCCCATAAAAAACCTCGCCACCCTGTCACAGGAGGCGAGGTTTTTTTATGACGCAGGCTTAAACCGCGTTTGTCGACTGTGCACGACGCACATCAGGTTGCTTCCAGGACTCTGCCGCCGATTCGTCGATGGCTTGCTGAATGGCCTTTTTGCGGTGCTCTTCAGCACGACGGCTGAAGAACCACACCATGAAGGTCACCAGCGATACCGCCAGCAGGATCAGGCTGGCCACGGCGTTGATCTCGGGTTTGACCCCCAGGCGCACCGCCGAGAACACTTCCATCGGCAAGGTTGTGGAGCCCGGCCCCGACACGAAGCTGGCCAGTACCAGGTCGTCCAGCGACAGGGCAAAGGACATCATGGCGCCTGCGGCCAGCGATGGTGCGATCATCGGGATGGTGATCAGAAAGAACACCTTCCACGGCTTGGCACCCAGGTCCATCGCCGCTTCCTCGATCGACAGGTCCAGCTCACGCAGACGCGACGACACCACCACGGCCACATAGGCCGAACAGAACGTGGTGTGGGCGATCCAGATAGTGACCAGGCCACGCTCTTGCGGCCAGCCGATCATCTGCGCCATGGCCACGAACAGCAGCAACAGCGACAGACCGGTGATCACTTCAGGCATCACCAGCGGCGCCGTCACCAGGCCGCCAAACAACGTACGGCCCTTGAAGCGACTGATACGGGTCAGCACGAATGCTGCCAACGTCCCCAGCGCCACCGCTGCAATCGCCGTGTACAGCGCGATCTCCAGCGAGCGCATCACCGAGCCCATCAGTTGCGTGTTGTCCAGCAGGCCCACATACCACTTCAGCGACCAGCCGCCCCACACCGTGACCAGCTTGGAGGCGTTGAACGAGTAGATCACCAGGATCAGCATCGGCAGGTAGATGAACAGCAACCCCGCGACCAACATGAAGCTAGAAAAACGGATGCGATTCATATCTTGCCCTCCAGCTCTTTAGCCTGGCTGCGGTTGAACAGAATGATGGGCACGATCAGGATCGCCAGCATGACCACGGCAAGCGCAGACGCCACCGGCCAGTCACGGTTGTTGAAGAACTCTTGCCACAACACTTTACCGATCATCAGGGTTTCCGGGCCGCCGAGCAGTTCCGGAATCACGAACTCGCCCACCACCGGGATAAACACCAGCATGCAGCCGGCAATGATGCCGTTTTTCGACAACGGGACCGTGATTTTCCAGAAGCTGTTGAACGTGCTCGAACCCAGGTCAGACGCGGCTTCCAGCAGGCTGGTGTCGTGCTTCACAAGGTTGGCGTACAGCGGCAGGATCATGAACGGCAGGTACGAATAGACGATGCCGATGTACACCGCGATGTTGGTGTTGAGGATCTGCAGCGGTTCGCTGATCCAGCCCATCGACATCAGGAAACCATTGAGCAGGCCGTTGTTGCTGAGGATGCCCATCCAGGCATACACCCGGATCAGGATCGCGGTCCAGGTCGGCATCATGATCAGCAGCACCAGCACGGTCTGCATCTCTTTGCGCGCATTGGCGATGGCATAGGCCATTGGATAACCGATCAGCAGGCACAACGCCGTGCTGAAAAAGGCCATCTTCAGCGAGCCCAGGTAGGCAGCGATGTACAGCTCGTCGTCGCCCAGCATGGCGTAGTTGCCCAGGTTCAGCAGCAGCTGGATTTTCTGGTCAACGTAGCTGTAGATCTCGGTATACGGCGGAATCGCGACATCAGCTTCGGCAAAACTGATCTTCAAGACGATGAAGAACGGCAGCATGAAAAACAGAAACAGCCACAGGAATGGAATCCCGATGACCACATGACGGCCACCGGGGGTTATTCGTTGCAGTCGGCGTTTGAGCTTCCGCATGTTCATGAGCGCAGTACCACGCCGCTGTCGTCTTCCCACCACACGTAGACTTCGTCGTCCCAGGTAGGGCGCGCGCCACGGCGTTCGGCGTTGGCCACAAAGGACTGCACCAGCTTGCCGCTCGGCAATTCGACGTAAAACACCGAGTGACCACCCAGGTAGGCGATGTCATGCACCTTGCCCCGCGACCAGTTGTACTCACAGGCCGGTTTTTCGGTGGTGACGAGCATTTTTTCCGGGCGGATGGCGTAGGTGGTGTGTTTGTCTTCCACCGAAGTGCTGACGCCGTGACCGACGTAAATGTCGTTCTCCAGCTCCGGGCACTTGATGCGCGCATAGCCTTCAGCGTCGTCAACCACTTCACCGTCGAACAGGTTGACGTTACCGATGAACTCGCACACCAGACGGCTGACCGGTGTCTCGTAAATGTCGATCGGGCTGCCGATCTGGGCGATCCAGCCCAGGTGCATGATCGCGATTCGCTGGGCCATGGTCATGGCCTCTTCCTGATCGTGGGTCACCATGACGCAGGTCACGCCGACGCGCTCGATGATTTCCACCAGTTCAAGCTGCATCTGCGAACGCAGTTTTTTGTCCAGTGCGCCCATCGGCTCATCGAGCAGCAGCAGTTTCGGACGCTTGGCCAGCGAACGGGCCAGAGCCACACGCTGACGCTGACCACCGGACAACTGATGGGGCTTGCGTTTGGCGTACTGGCTCATGTGGACCAGCTTGAGCATTTCGCCCACGCGGGCATCGATCTCGGCATTGGACATTTTGTCCTGCTTGAGGCCGAAGGCGATGTTCTGGGCCACAGTCATATGCGGGAACAGGGCATAGGACTGGAACATCATGTTGATCGGCCGCTCGTAAGGCGGCATGTCAGTGATGTCTACACCGTCGAGGAAAATACGGCCCTCTGTTGGGCGCTCGAAACCGGCGAGCATGCGCAGCAAAGTCGATTTGCCCGATCCCGATCCGCCGAGCAGGGCGAAGATTTCGCCCTTGTTGATTTCCAGGGACACATCGTCCACGGCAATCGTCTCGTCGAATTTTTTCGTGACCCGGTCGATTTTGACCAACACCTTTTTAGGTGTCTGGTCGCCCTCGAGGGCTTTCTTATAGGCGCCGGAGGCAACAGCCATTACGAAACTCCCAACAAATTTAGCAGCCCGACCTAGATGGTCGGGCCTTGGATAGGTGGTCTTGCGAGATTACTTGCCCGTCTTGACCTTGGTCCACGTACGCGTCATCAGACGCTGTATTTTCGCGGGCAGCTCGATTGATACGTAAGTCTTGTCCAGCACCGCCTGGGTCGGGTAAACCGCTTCATCGGTACGAATGGACTCATCCATCACTTTGTCGGCCGCAGGGTTTGGGTTGGCGTAACCGACATAGTCGCTGACCTGAGCAATCACTTCAGGCTTGAGCAAGTAGTTGATGAACGTGTGGGCCTCCTTGACGTTGCCGGAGTCCTTGGGAATGGCCAGCATGTCAAACCACAGGGCGCCGCCTTCCTTGGGCACGATATAGGCGATGTTCACGCCTTTTTTGGCATCCTCGGCACGGGCCTTGGCCTGGAATACATCACCGGAAAAACCGATCGCAACACAGATGTTGCCGTTGGCCAGGTCGGAAATGTATTTGGAAGAGTGGAAGTAGGTGACGTATGGACGCACCGACATCAGTGTTTCTTCAGCTCTCTTGTAGTCCTTGGGGTTGGTGCTGTTGGCATCCAGGCCCAGGTAGTTGAGTACGGTAGGCAGCATTTCATCCGCCGAATCCAGGAAGGCCACGCCGCACTTGGAGAGCTTTTCCATGTTCTCGGGTTTAAACACCACATCCCAGGAGTCGATGCTGTCGACGCCCAGTACTTCTTTTACTTTGTCGACGTTGTAACCAATGCCATTGGTGCCCCACAGATACGGCACGGCATAGTGGTTACCCGGATCATTGGCCTGTAGACGCTTGAGCAAGGCCGGGTCGAGATTGGAATAGTTCGGCAGTTGCGACAGGTCGAGCTTCTGGAACGCACCCGCCTTGATCTGCTTGCCCAGGAAGTGGTTAGACGGAACGACCACGTCATAACCGGTACGCCCGGCCAGCAGTTTGCCTTCCAGGGTTTCGTTGGAATCGAAGACGTCATACACGGGCTTGATGCCGGTAGCGGCCTCAAAATCAGCCAGCGTGTTCGGCGCGATGTAGTCCGACCAGTTGTAAATATGCACCGTAGGTGCCGCTTGCACGCTGACGGCGAGCGTCAAACCGGCCCCGACCAACAAGGTCTTGCGAAACAAAGATATAGACACGTGATGGTCCTCTAAATAGGTGGGCCTGAGTTGCCCGCGTCACACGGCAGTCGAACCGCCAAAGACAAAACCGGCGCGCAACTTACCCTCGATAAACCGACACAGCAAAGTTTTCCGCGATTAATTACCGTAAAGCCCTGATTTGTATCCGTTTATCCAAGATTCTGTAGCCGCTGCTTCAGGCTGCGAGGGGAGCGCGGAGCCTTTGGGACAACGGGTTGCTACGCAACCCTTCGCAGCCTTCGGCAGCGACTACACAGCGCTTGGTTATTTACCGGACTTGATCTTGGTCCAGCTGCGCGTCAGCAAACGCAACGTTGTAGGTGGCAGATCGCTGATGGCGTACAGCTTGGCTTTCACTTCATCGGACGGATAAATGCTCGGGTCGCCAGAGATGTCTTTATTCACCAGTGGCGTTGCAGCCTTGTTACCGTTCGGGAAGCGCACGCTGTTGGTGATCTCGGCCATGACTTCTGGCTGCATCAGGAAGTTCATCCAGGCGTAAGCGGCGTCAACGTTTTCGGCATCCTTGGGAATGGCGACCATGTCGTAGAAGCTGCCAGCACCTTCTTTAGGAATCACGTACTTGAGCTTGACCTTGTCACCGGCTTCTTTGGCGCGGGAGATGGACTGCTCCAGGTCACCCGAGTAACCCACTGCGACGCAGATGTTGCCGTTGGCAAGGTCGGAGATGTACTTGGAGGAGTGGAAGTAGCCAACCGAAGGACGAATTTTCAAGAACAGCGCTTCGGCTTCAGCCAGTTGCTTCTTGTCTTGGGAATCGGTCGGGTAGCCCAGGTAGTGCAGGGCGGCCGGGATCATTTCGGTCGGCGAATCGAGGAAGCTTATGCCGCAGCTCTTGAGCTTGGCAGCGTTCTCTGGCTTGAACAGCACGTCCCAGGAATCGATGGTGTCGACGCCCAGGGCAGCCTTGACCTTCTCAGGGTTGTAGCCAATACCGATGGTGCCCCACATGTAGGGGAACGCATGTTTGTTGTCTTTGTCGCTGGCATCGCCAACGGCCTTGAGCAACGCAGGATCGAGGTTTTTCCAGTCAGGGAGCTTGGAACGGTCCAGCTCCTGGTAAACCCCGGCCTTGATCTGCTTGGCCAGGAAATTGTTGGACGGCACGACGATGTCGTAGCCGGACTTGCCCGCCAGCAGCTTGGCCTCAAGGGTCTCGTTGCTGTCGAACACGTCGTAGACCACCTTGATACCGGTTTGGTCTTCGAATTTTTTAACGGTGTCGGGTGCGATGTAATCGGACCAGTTGTAAATGTGCAGAACCTTGTCCGCAGCTTGAGCTGCCCCAGCCATCACGCCCATCAAGGAGAGAGCGAGAAGTGTCTTGCCAGCTTTTTTAAATCCGGATGCCGTCATCTGTAATGCTCCAATTGTTCTTTTAAACCACCGATTCAGCGACCTGATCTCAAGGTGACTAAAGCCGGAGGCTAGTCTGGCAAGATCTGGGGCAGGCTTTCAAGGAAAGAGCCTTGATTCTTAAGGCTCTGAGCGCAATTGCCTACTTTAAAACCGAAGTTGTCTTGCGCCCAAAGCCTAGCAGTTAACCTTGCAATGTTTCCAAGGTCAGATCCAGGCACTTACGCGCCTTGGTCACCAGCTCGTCGATCTCGTCTTTGCTTATCACCAGAGGCGGCGAGATGATCATGGTGTCACCTACGGCACGCATGATCAGACCGTTAGCGAAGCAGAATTGGCGGCAGATCATGCCAACACCACGGCCTTCGTAACGTTTGCGGGTGGCTTTGTCCTGCACCAGTTCAATGGCACCCAACAGGCCTACACCACGCACTTCGCCCACCAACGGGTGATCGTTCAGTTCACGTAAACGCTTTTGCAAATACGGTGCCGTTTCAGCGTGGACCTTCTCGATAATTTTTTCTTCGCGCAGGATGCGGATGTTTTCCAGTGCCACTGCCGCTGCCACCGGATGTCCCGAGTAGGTGAAGCCGTGGTTGAAATCGCCACCTTCGTTGAGCACGGCAACCACCTCGTCGCGCACGATCAGGCCGCCCATCGGGATGTAGCCCGAGGTCAAGCCCTTGGCGATGGTCATCATGTCCGGCTTGAGGTCGTAGAAATCGCTGCCGAACCACTCGCCGGTGCGACCAAAACCACAAATCACTTCATCGGCAACAAAGAGAATGTCGTACTTGGCCAGGATTTCCTTGATGCGTGGCCAGTAAGTGGCTGGCGGCACAATCACGCCGCCTGCGCCCTGGATCGGCTCGGCAATGAAGGCACCGACATTATCGACGCCCAGTTCGAGGATTTTTTCTTCAAGCTGATTGGCAGCCCAGATGCCGAACTCTTCCGGGGACATGTCGCCACCTTCACCGAACCAGTACGGCTGCGGGATGTGGGTAATGCCCGGGATCGGCAAGTCACCCTGTTCGTGCATGTAGGTCATGCCGCCCAGGCTGGCACCGGCCACGGTGGAACCGTGGTAGCCGTTTTTGCGGCTGATGATGGTTTTCTTGTTGGGCTGGCCCTTGATCGCCCAGTAGTGGCGAACCATACGCAACATGGTGTCGTTGCCTTCAGAGCCTGAGCCGGTGAAGAACACGTGATTCATGCCTTCAGGCGCGATCTCGGCGATGGCTTTGGACAGCTCGAGCACCGGCGGGTGCGCGGTCATGAAAAACAGGTTGTAGTACGGCAGCTCGCGCATTTGCTTGCTGGCAGCTTCGGCCAGCTCGTCACGGCCATAACCGATGGCAACACACCACAGGCCGGCCATGCCGTCGAGAATCTTGTGGCCTTCGCTGTCCCACAGATACACGCCCTTGGCGTGCGTGATGATACGTGGGCCCACTTCCTTCAACTGTTTGAAGTCGCTGAATGGTGCCAGGTGGTGGTCGTTACTCAGTTGTTGCCATTGAAGGGTTTGCGGGTTCTTGTTAGTCATACAGCTCTCCTTTTATTCAGTAGAGGAGGGGCGCGCCTCCAAGGCGCAGCCCCTCGGCGTGTCAGACGGCGAACAGCAGGAATTCCCGCTCCCACGAACTGATGACGCGCTTGAAGTTTTCATGCTCGGCACGTTTGACGGCCACGTAGCCTGCAATGAACTTGGTGCCTAGGTACTTCTCGACAGTCTTGCTGCTTTCCATGCGGGCCAATGCCTCTTCGAGGGTCAGAGGCAGACGCAAATTACGACGCTCATAACCACGCCCGACCACTGGCGCACTCGGATTGATGCCCTCGACCATACCGATGTAGCCACACAGCAAGCTGGCCGCAATGGCCAGGTACGGGTTGGCGTCGGCGCCCGGCAAACGGTTTTCAACCCGGCGGTTTTGCGGGCCTGCATCCGGCACACGCAAGCCCACGGTGCGGTTCTCTTCGCCCCATTCCACGTTTACCGGTGCCGAGGTGTCCGGCAGGAAGCGGCGGAAGGAGTTCACGTTCGGCGCGAACAGGGGCAGCAGTTCTGGAATGAACTTCTGCAACCCGCCGATGTGATTGAGGAACAACTGGCTCATGGTCCCGTCTTCATTGGAGAAGATGTTCTTGCCCGTGTTGATGTCGATAATGCTCTGGTGCAAATGCATGGCACTGCCAGGCTCACCGGTCATGGGCTTGGCCATGAACGTGGCGGCTACGTCGTGCTTGAGTGCGGCTTCGCGCATCGTGCGCTTGAACACCAGAATCTGGTCGGCCAGCGACAGTGCGTCGCCATGACGGAAGTTGATTTCCATCTGCGCCGTGCCGTCTTCATGGATCAGCGTGTCCAGATCCAGCTCTTGCAGCTCGCACCAGTCGTAAACGTCTTCGAACAGCGGATCGAATTCGTTGGCCGCTTCAATGGAGAAGGACTGACGACCGGTTTCAGGGCGACCGGAGCGACCGACCGGCGGCTGCAACGGGTAATCCGGGTCGTCGCTGCGCTTGGTCAGGTAAAACTCCATTTCTGGCGCCACAATCGGCTGCCAGCCGTGGTCGGCATAGAGTTTGAGCACTTTTTTAAGCACGTTGCGCGGCGACAACTCAATCGGGTTGCCCTGCTTGTCGTAGGTGTCGTGAATCACCTGAGCGGTCGGCTCAATCGCCCACGGCACCACAAAGACTGCGTTCTGGTCAGGGCGGCAGATCATGTCGATATCGGCCGGATCCAGAAGCTCGTAATAGATGTCGTCTTCGACATAGTCGCCCGTTACGGTTTGCAGCAGGACGCTTTCGGGCAGGCGCATGCCTTTTTCAGCAATGAACTTGTTGGTCGGCGAAATCTTCCCGCGAGTAATCCCGGTGAGGTCGGCGATCATGCATTCGACTTCTGTGATCTTGTGGTCTTTCAACCAATCGGTGAGCTGGTCGAGGTTGTTACTCATAAATGCCTCTGGGCTGAGTGTCCTGACTTGAATAAGTCAGGCGTTTACTGACGCATCCGCGTCGCGTTGTGTTGCGCGCCTTCTGCAGGCATCTCCAAATGCCTGGAAGAGGGCGAGATAAATCGGGTTAGAGCTTACCTGCCATTCGGGGTGCCACTGAACCGCTAAAGCAAAAGCCTTGCCGCCCTCCACCGACACCGCCTCAACCAGACCGTCCGGGGCAATCGCTTCAACCCGCAGGCCCGGCGCTACCCGCTCGATGCCCTGGGTATGAATCGAATTGACCTCGAACTCCGCAGGCAAGCCCAGGCCTGCCAGGACGCCGCCGGGTTGAACGTGCATGGCGTGGCTCGGCGCGTATTGCACTTCAACCGGGGCGCTGGGATCTTCGCGATGCTCAATAAAGCCTTCGACTTCGTGCAATTTCTGGTGAAGTGAGCCACCCAGAGCTACATTCAATTCCTGAAAGCCGCGGCAAATACCGAGCACCGGAACACCAGCCGCCAACGCAGCACGAATCAAGGGGAGGGTAGTCAGATCACGTTCAGGATCATGCAACGTGCCTGGCACACTGGCGGTACCGCCATAGAGATGGGGTTCAATATTGGAGGGCGATCCGGTAAAGAGAATGCCGTCCAGACCGTCAAGAATATCGGTCGGATCAATCAGTTGCGCCAATGACGGAATGATCAGAGGCAAGCCTTTGGCAGCCACTGCAACTGCTCGCACGTACTTATCGCCAGTGATGTGATAAGGATGCAAACCGATCTGCTTGGTGCAGGCGGTAACGCCGATTAACGGCAGGCGTGACATGTAACACCCCGGTATTATTGCTGTTATGGGTTTGAATCGAGCTTAGCCTTGTTCATTTTTTTACACAACACCCCCGTAAAAAATACAACACGGTCCGCTCAAGCCCGCGGTCGGCAAGAATTGAAACAGGCCAAACACGCCCCAAAAAGCGTCAAAAATGGCCTTTAGGCGCTTTTTAAGGGCAAAAAAGAGGCTGCTTGACTTCGGTATGCCGTTCGGGTTGACTGAAACCCGTAGCGCTCAATGATTGATATTTTTAACAACAAAGGTGTTGCATCATGTCGGTACCCCCGCGTGCCGTTCAGCTTAACGAAGCGAACGCGTTCCTTAAGGATCATCCTGAGGTTCTGTACGTAGACCTTCTCATTGCGGATATGAATGGTGTGGTGCGCGGTAAGCGCATCGAACGCACCAGCCTGCACAAGGTTTACGAGAAAGGCATCAACCTGCCGGCCTCTCTATTTGCCCTTGATATCAATGGCTCAACGGTGGAAAGCACCGGCCTGGGTCTGGATATCGGTGACGCAGACAGAATCTGTTATCCCATCCCCGACACCCTGTGCAACGAGCCTTGGCAAAAGCGCCCAACCGCGCAACTGCTGATGACCATGCACGAGCTTGAAGGCGAACCTTTCTTCGCCGACCCACGGGAAGTGCTCCGTCAAGTTGTTACCAAATTTGACGAAATGGGCCTGACCATCTGCGCGGCTTTCGAGCTGGAGTTCTACCTGATTGACCAGGAGAACGTTAACGGTCGCCCACAGCCTCCACGTTCGCCGATCTCCGGCAAACGTCCGCACTCCACTCAGGTTTACCTGATCGACGACCTCGATGAATACGTCGACTGCCTCCAGGACATTCTGGAAGGTGCCAAAGAGCAAGGCATCCCGGCTGACGCCATCGTTAAAGAAAGTGCCCCGGCGCAATTCGAAGTGAACCTGCACCACGTTGCCGACCCGATCAAGGCCTGCGACTACGCGGTACTGCTCAAGCGTCTGATCAAAAACATCGCCTACGACCATGAGATGGACACCACCTTCATGGCCAAGCCTTACCCGGGCCAGGCAGGCAACGGACTACACGTTCACATATCGATTCTGGACAAAGAGGGCAAAAATATTTTTGCCAGCGAGGATCCCGAGCAGAACGCCGCATTGCGTCACGCGATCGGCGGTGTGCTGGAGACCCTGCCAGCGCAGATGGCCTTCCTTTGCCCGAACGTCAACTCCTACCGTCGTTTCGGCGCACAGTTCTACGTGCCGAACTCGCCGTGCTGGGGCCTGGACAACCGTACCGTGGCCATTCGCGTACCCACCGGCTCGTCCGACTCGGTACGTATCGAACACCGGGTTGCCGGTGCCGATGCCAACCCGTACCTGTTGATGGCCTCTGTGCTGGCCGGTGTTCACCACGGTCTGACCAACAAGATCGAACCGGGTGCGCCAGTCGAAGGCAACAGCTACGAGCAGAACGAGCAAAGCCTGCCAAACAACCTGCGCGATGCGTTGCGCGAGCTGGATGACAGCGAAGTCATGGCCAAATACATCGATCCGAAATACATCGATATTTTTGTCGCCTGTAAAGAGAGCGAGCTGGAAGAGTTTGAACACTCCATCTCCGACCTCGAATACAACTGGTACTTGCATACCGTGTAAGCGATTGCGATCCACAAAGAACGCCACAGGCCTCACGGCCTGCGGCGTTTTTTTATGGGCATCGACCACCCATCGAATCGTATTTTCCTACCCGCTCCTCCAGAAACCCCCTACATAAACACCGCACAGATTGTTTCAAAATGTTTTCCCGGCTGTCCTTACCAGCCACCGTCCACGAAGACACACTCATGAAACTCCATTACCTGGGCATCGCCCTGTTTTCCATCGGCCTTGGCCCCGTAACCGCTGCCCCGACCAGCCACACGCACTGGAATTACCTGTCGCCCACAGGGCCTGACGAGTGGGGCGACCTGCACGAAGAGCACGCCCTGTGCAGCGTTGGCACCCAGCAATCTCCGATCAATATCAAGGCCAACACCCCCGCAGCTCTGCCTGCCCTGGCCATTCACTACCCGGCTGGCCCGGCCGTGGTGAAACATAATGGTCATAGCCTGGAAGTCACCACTGAATCAAAAGGCGATGTGACCTTGGCGTCAGGAACCCATGACTTCGTGCAAATGCACTTCCATACCCCCGCTGAAATGCAAATCGATGGTCGAAAGTACCCATTTAGCGCTCATTTGGTACACCGTGATGCCGTTGGCAACCTGGCAGTCATTGCCCTGTTGTTTGACGTCGGAGCAAAGAACAAAGCCTTGGACTCCCTGTTTTCAAGCCTGCCGCGTCATGAGGGTGACTCAGTGACCTTGAACAACCTGGATCTGCAGAGCCTGTTTCCTGAAAAGCTGGATTACTTCACGTTCATGGGATCGCTGACGACTCCGCCCTGTACCGAAGGCGTTCGCTGGCAGGTGTTGAAGGTGCCGGGCACGGTATCCCAACAACAACTCAATGCCTTCAAGCAGTTGTTCCCGATGAATGCGCGCCCAATCCAACCGACTAACGATCGCATGGTGAAGTTCGCGGGCTAACGCTGCGGGTTTACAGACAACCTCGGACCCGGCTCGTACAATGCCGACTGCCCCGCAGGAGACACCCATGACGCGCCTTGCCACCCCTCGAAAGTCACGCGCCCGCAGCCAGGTCCGGATCGATTTGATACTCAATGCTGCCCGCACATTGCTGGCAGAAGAAGGGGTGTCCAGCCTGTCGATTTACAGCGTGGCCGAACGCGCGCAAATCCCGCCGTCATCGGTCTATCACTTCTTTGCGGGAGTGCCCGCGCTCCTCGAAGCGCTGACCGGTGACGTGCATGGCGCATTCCGCGCCTGCCTGCAGGTGCCGATCGAACATGACGGCTTAAAGGGTTGGGGAGATTTGTCGCGCATTATTGAGCAGCGCATGCTGACGATCTACAGCGAAGATGCTGCCGCCCGGCAACTGATCCTGGCCCAGCATGGCCTCACCGAAGTCACCCGGGCCGACCGCCAGCACGACCTTGAACTGGGCCAACTGATGCATGGTTTGTTTATGCGTCATTTTGAGCTGCCAGTACTGCCACAGGACGTGGACGTATTTGCCTTGGCGATGGAACTGGGCGACCGCGTGTATGCGCGCTCCATCCAGTTGCACGACTGCATCACTCCGCGCATGGCCGAAGAAGGGATGCGCGTGGTGGATGCTTATCTGGGACTGTACTTGCCGACTTTTTTGCCCAAGCGCGAGATCCCCGCAGGGAACCTGTAGCCGCTGTCGAGGCACAAGGCTGCGATCGATTGCGAAGCGATCGCAAAACCTGAGCCCCGGAACCAACTGATACGCCTCATCACCTGAATTTACGACGACCTTGTCGCCGATCGCAGCCTCGTGCCTCGACAGCGACTACACATCATGCGTGTGTTCATCAGAACGGCGCATCACCCAAAATGGTCGCACGATGCATCACGCGGCGGTTAGGGCGGTAGTCATCCACGGCGTAATGCTGGGTCACGCGGTTGTCCCAAAATGCCACGTCATTTTCCTGCCAGCGCCAGCGAATGGTGTATTCCGGACGGGTGGCATGGGCGAACAGCAGCTTCAGGATCGCTTCGCTTTCGGCTTCAGACAGCTCATTGATCCGCGTGGTAAAGCCTTCGTTGACGAACAGCGATTTGCGCCCGCTCACCGGGTGCGTACGGATCACCGGGTGCGACAACGGCGGATTGTTCTTGCGGGTTTGCTCCCAGCGCGCCAGGTCTTCAGGGGTCGATCCAAAACGCTCCAGCGGGAACGACTTGGTGAAGTCATGGGTGGCCGTCAACCCCTCCAGCAGCACTTGCAGCGGCCCGGACAACCCTTCAAAAGCCGCGATCCCGGCCGCCCACAATGTATCGCCACCAAACGCCGGCAGTTGCTTGGCACTCAACACCGCGCCCATGGCCGGCGTCGGCAAAAAAGTCACGTCGGTGTGCCACACCGCATTGTCGCGCACGTCGGTCACGGCCGTGTCCAGCACCAGCACTTCAGGCTGCTCCGGCACGTTGGGATAAATCGGATGAATATGCAGATCGCCAAAGTTGGCGGCAAAACGTGCCTGCTGCTGGGGTGTAATCGACTGATTCCTGAAGAACACCACATGATGCGCCAACAACGCTTGCTCGATGGCATCACGGTACTCAAGACTCAGGGGCTGAGTCAGGTCAACGCCGTCAATCTGGGCGCCAAGGGCAGAGCTAATCGGGGTAATGGTCAGGCTCATGATCTGTCTCTTTATCAGCGCGCCGATTAATCAGCGTCGAGTTCTGTTAATTAGTGAGCCTGGCCGTGCCACGGCACCAGCTTGCGTTGCAGGGCCCGCAGGCCCATTTCCATGGCAAAGGCGATGATGGCGATCACCAGAATCCCCAGCACCACCACATCGGTGACCAGAAATTGCGCAGCGGACTGCACCATGAAGCCCAGGCCACTGCTGGCGGCGATCAGCTCGGCGGCCACCAGGGTCGACCAGCCTACGCCCAGACCAATGCGTACTCCGGTCAAAATATCCGGCAAGGCACTCGGCAAAATCACATGGCGAATCAGCTGCCAGCGCGTGGCGCCCAACGACTGCGCCGCGCGCACTTTGGCCGGGTCGACCGTCCGCACGCCCGTGGCGGTAGCAATGGCGATAGGGGCAAAGATCGCCAGGTAAATCAGCAACACTTTCGACAACTCGCCAATCCCGCACCAGATCACGATCAGCGGCAAGTAGGCCAAAGGCGGTATCGGGCGGTAGAACTCGATCAGCGGGTCGAAAATGCCACGTGCAATCCGGTTGTGACCAATGGCGATACCCACCGGCACTGCCGTCAGAATCGCAAAGCCCAGCCCCAGCCCGATACGGCTCAAACTCGCGCCCAGGTGTTGCCACAGGGTGGAGTCCATATAGCCAGCGGTCGCGAGCAACCAGCCTTTTTGCAGCACGGCAGAGGGCGGTGGCAAAAACAGCGGCTCGATCCATCCGCCCGCAGTGACAGCCCACCAGACGGCGATCAGAGTGACGAGGGTCAGGACGCTGATCCAGCGCGTGCTCAGGCTGCGTTTAACCGGGCGCGGTGCGTGGGGCACGGCAACGGGGGCGCCAGTAACGGCTTCATAACTGCTCATGCGCGCTCCTGCCGCTGGGCGGCACCGCGTTGTGAAAACACGCGCTCAAGCACATGTTCACGGGTTTCGATAAAACGAGGGTCGGACTTGATCGAGCGGGCAGACTCGCCCGCGTTGTAGCGCTGGCCAAAATCCAGGGTCAACCGTTCAACAATGCGACCCGGGTTGGGCGCCAGCAAAATCAGATCCGTGGCCAGAAACACCGCTTCTTCAATGTCGTGGGTAATCAGGAAAACGGGCTTGTCGGTGCGACGGCACACTTGCAGCAGCAGCTCCTGCATTTGCTCACGGGTAAAGGCATCGAGGGCGCCGAACGGTTCGTCCATCAGCAACACACGGGGGTCGGCAGCCAGCGCTCGGGCCAGGCCCACACGCTGTTTTTGCCCGCCCGACAGCTCCCACACCCGGCGCTTCTCAAAACCGGACAAATCCACCAGCGCAAGCATTTCACGGGCGCGGGCTTCGCGTTTGCTGCGCGGGACACCGGCCAGTTCAAGGCCAAAGGCCACGTTCGCCAGCACGTCTTGCCACGGCAGCAACACATCATCCTGAAACACGACGCCGCGCTCTGCGCTGGGGCCATGTACCGGCACGCCATCCAGGGTGATTCGACCACTGCTGGGCTCGACAAAGCCTGCAATCAAATTCAGCAACGAGGTTTTACCGCTGCCCGAAGGGCCGAGGGCGACCAGCAGTTGCTGAGGGCCGAGGCTGACGGAGATGTCCGACAGCACCGGCTCAGCGGCGCCAGGATACTGTGCGCTGATGCGCTCCAGCGATAACAAGGCCATGACCGTCGACTCCTCAGCTGCGTTGATTATTGAGTAACAAAAGTGGCGTTGACCGACGGCGCGTAGTCCGGCAGTACGGCGTCGACTTTTTTCTGCTCTTTCAAGAAGGCAGCGGTGTCGGCCAGGGCTTTGGTGGTCGGTGCGCCCAGCAAGACAACTTGGTCAGCCGCCAGCGGGTACACGTTGCCCTGCAGCAACAGAGGGATATCCGTTGCCTTGGCGCCCGACAGTTTCACCACCTTGTCGATGTTGCTCTGATTGGCCAGCCAGGCTTTTGGATCCTTGTGGTAGTCGGCATAGGCATCCAGCGTCACCTTGGCGAACTGCTTGACCACTTCCGGGTGCTTGGCGGCGTAGTCCTTGCGCACGATCCAGGCATCAAAGGTCGGTGCGCCCAGCTTGCCCAGCTCACCCGAAGTAATCAGCACCTTGCCGTTTTCCTTGGCCGTACCCAGTGCCGGATCCCACACGTAGGTGGCATCGATATCGCCACGCTTCCAGGCCGCCACGATGGCCGGTGGCGCCAGGTTCAGAATCTGTACTTTCGAAGGGTCGATGTTCCAGTGCTTCAAAGCAGCCAGCAGGCTGTAATGACCGGTGGACACAAAGGGCACGGCCACTTTTTTGCCGACCAGATCCTGCGGGCCGTTGATGCCGGAACCGTCGCGAGCGACCAGAGCTTCAGAGCCGCCCAGCTGGGTAGCGATCAGAAAGGTTTCAACCGGAACGTTGCGAGTCACTGCTGCCGTCAGCGGGCTTGAGCCCAGGTAAGCAATCTGCACATCTCCCGAGGCGATGGCGGCAATGATGTCGGCACCGTTATCGAACTTGCGCCAGTTGATCTTGGCCCCCGTGGCTTTCTCGTAGGCGCCATCGGCCTGGGCAACTTTTGCCGGGTCCACGGTGGTCTGGTAAGCCACGGTGACATCCGTGCTGGCGGCCTGCGCAAAGAAGCTGGCACCCGCCAGAGACAAAGCAGCCAGAAGGCGTAAGGGAGAATGCAATTTCATCAGGAAGCTCCTCGGCAGGCGGCCGGATATCGGCAGAATGCGAGGTTAAATGATCTAAGAAACTCTAAATAAATAACTTTTAAGCATTAGCTTATGTAGTTCCGCGACATCCGCAGGCAGGCTCGTGCCACAGATGCCAAGGCATTTTCCCTGTCTGTGATCGAAGCCAGGGTTTAAGAACCAAACGCTATTAAAAGATTCATGAAATTATGTTTAGGAATTAGACGAAAGACCGATAGCATTCCTTTTCGTGCGCGTAGGAAATATCCTGCTTTATGTCTATTCGATCTTAAAAGATCATAAATAATTCTTTTTAGGTTTATTAAATAGCCATTAATCTGCGCACAAACGACGGGAGACTAGACAAAGGTCGTAGACATGATTGGTTACGATTGACTTGCCAGTCACCGTCTGGCGCTAATCGCGCATCTGCAGCACCCAGACCTCAGATCCGGGGCTAATGAAATACAAAAATTAGAAACGCAAAGGAGCAACACAATGAACAAGTCCACCTTGGCCATCGCTGTGGCCGTAGGGTTGTTGGCACAACAAGCAAGCGCTGCAGGCTTCATTGAAGACAGCAAAGCCACGCTGAAACTGCGTAACTTCTACATCAACAACGACAACCGTGATTCGGGTGCGCCGAAAAACTCCAACTACACCGCTGAATGGGGCCAAGGCTTCCAGCTGGACTACACCTCGGGTTTCACCCAGGGCACAGTCGGCTTTGGTGTGGACGCCATTGGCCTGCTGGGCGTCAAACTTGACTCCAGCGCAGCCAAACACGGCAACCCGACGGGTCTGAATGCTGGCGGCTCGGTATTCCCAAGCGACGGCAACCACGCTGTAGACGATTTCTCCAGCCTGGGCCTGACCGCTAAAGCCAAGATTTCCCAGACCGAACTGCGCATCGGTACCCTGCAGCCAAAACTGCCGGTTATCGTCAGCAACGACGGTCGTTTGCTGCCGCAAACCTTCCAGGGTGGCCAGATCACCTCCAGCGAGTTCAAGGACCTGACCTTCACCGGCGGCCAGATCGAACACGCCAAGGGTCGTAACTCCAGCAACAACGAAGGCCTGTCGCTTGGCGGCGCCAACGGTAGCTCGAACTACAGCGCGGGCAAGTTCGTTAACAAGTTCTACTACGGCGGCGTTGACTACAAACTCAACAAAGACCTGTTGCTGCAGTACTACTACGGCAACCTGGAAGACTTCTACAAGCAACACTTTCTGGGGCTGACCCACAACTGGTCCATTGGCCCGGGCGTGTTGAAATCTGACCTGCGTTACTTCAACAGCTCCGACGACGGCAAGAACGGTAACGAGCCGGCCTACTACACCACAGGCGATTACCACACCCAGGCCAACGGCAAGGGCAAGGTCGACAACAACCTGATCAGCGGCCTGTTCCTGTACACCGTTGAAGGTCACACCTTCGGTGGCGGTTATCAGGTCAGCAACGGCAGCAGCGACTTCCCGTTCCTGAACCAGGGCGACGGTGCATCGGCTTACATCCCTACCGACATGCAGATCTCGAAATTTGCCCGTGCTGGCGAACGCACCTGGCAGGCACGCTACTCGTATGACTTCGCTAAAGTGGGCGTTCCTGGCCTGACGGCGGGTGCGGTTTACCTGCGTGGCGATAACATCGACACCTATAACGCCAACCGTGTGCAGACCAGCAATGGCGCTTCCGAGTGGGAACGCGATATCACCGTGGCTTACGTTATCCAGGAAGGCACGCTGAAAAACCTGGGCTTCATGTGGAAAAACGCCATGTGGCGCAACGACATCGCTGGCCAGCGTGATCAAGACGAAAACCGTCTGATCGTCAGCTACTCGATCCCGTTGCTGTAAGCCTGGTGTAGATCAAAGTTTAGAAAAATCCTGCCCGGCGCAATGCCGGGCAGGGTGTTTACCGAAGACCTGAACGGTCAATTCGCAACACATTCAAATGTCGCAGCTCCCTGCCGCTCCCCTTGCCCAACTGAGTCCAGACTGGACCTGGTGCATTGTTGCGTCCAATGAAACAGTTTTTAATATTCCATTCAGGCCTAACCAAATCGATATTTATTCTTTTTAATTAACTCGTGACGCAGGCAGAGTAAAGCCATCACGCCCTGCCATTCCCTATAAAAAGGAACTGCACCATGAGCCTCAGACTCGGCGACATCGCCCCCGATTTCGAACAGGATTCCAGCGCTGGCAAGATTCACTTCCATGAATGGCTGGGCGACAGCTGGGGCGTGTTGTTCTCGCACCCGGCGGACTTCACCCCGGTGTGCACCACCGAACTGGGCTTTACCGCCAAGCTCAAGGATGAGTTTGCCAAGCGTGGCGTCAAAGCCATCGCGCTGTCGGTAGACCCGGTGGATTCGCACCACAAGTGGATCGAAGACATCAACGAGACCCAGAACACCGTGGTCAACTTCCCGATCCTGGCCGATGCCGATCGCAAGGTGTCCGACCTCTACGACCTGATCCACCCCAATGCCAGCGACACCCTGACTGTGCGCTCGCTGTTCGTGATTGACCCGAACAAAAAAATCCGCCTGACCATCACCTATCCGGCCAGCACCGGGCGCAACTTCAACGAAATTCTGCGGGTGATTGATTCCCTGCAACTGACGGACAGCCACAAAGTCGCGACACCGGCCAACTGGCAGGACGGCGACGAGGTGGTCATCGTGCCATCGCTCAAGGACGAAGACGAAATCAAGAAACGCTTCCCCAAGGGCTACCGCGCCGTGAAGCCCTACCTGCGCCTCACGCCGCAGCCAAATAAGTAATCCATACACCCGCAGGCTGCGAAGGACTGAGGCGACTCGGATAAACGGGTTGCTGCGCAATCCTTCGCAGCCTACGGCAGCGACTACTCAGTTTGCCAGTGTCTTCCACAGGGTTTTTGGCCGTTTCGACGGCCTTTTTTTTGCGTTTCATTTAACAAAATCGCATATGCATTTTAAGAATAAACAAATGAATAAATATGATTTATAGATATATAAATCACCTGTTAAGGTCTGTTCACTCAAGCGAAAACGCTAACAGCGAATTGCACATATTCATTCAAGGAAACGTCTAGATGCTGGTCGTGACACTCGGAGGAAGCCCAAGCCAACGATCCCGTTCGGGAGTGTTGCTGGAGCACGCCAAACGCTGGCTCAACCAGCAAGGCGTCGAAGTGGTGAGTTATCAGGTACGTGATTTCCCGGCCGAAGACTTGCTGCACGCACGCTTCGACAGCCCAAAAATTATCGACCTGCTACAACAGATTGAAAACGCCGACGGCCTGGTGATTGCGACGCCGGTTTACAAGGCCTCGTTCAGCGGCGCACTCAAAACCGTACTCGACTTGCTGCCCGAGCGCGCCCTGAGCCACAAAGTGGTGTTGCCCATCGCCACCGGTGGCAGCATCGCCCATATGCTGGCCGTGGACTACGCACTCAAGCCCGTACTGTCGGCGCTCAAGGCTCAGGAAATGCTGCACGGCATTTTTGCCGAAGACAGCCAGATCGCTTACGGCGAAGGCAGCGCACAAGCGCAACTGGTGCCCGTGCTGGAACAGCGCATGAACGAATCCCTTGAACAGTTCTACAGCGCCCTGGCGCGACGCCCCAAACCACTGGATCCCGGCATCCTCAACGAGCGCCTGGTCACGGCTCGCTGGAGCATTTAAAGCAAGATCCCCACAGACAGCAACACGCTTCACCACCTTACTGATCCGCTAACGGCTCGGCAGGTGCTACCCGAATCTCGAACCTCAAAAGGAGAGCGCCATGCGCCCTGTCATTTTGCGTCGCGGTCTGGTCGCACTGTTAGCTGCGGCTGTGTCCTTCGGCGCTGTTACCCAGGCTCAAGCCGATACCCTGCGCATCGGTTATCAAAAATACGGCACGCTGATGCTGCTCAAGGCCAAAGGCACGCTGGACAAGCGTCTGGCCGAGCAGGGCGTTGACGTGCAATGGACCGAATTCCCCGGCGGCCCGCAACTGCTTGAGGGCCTGAACGTGGGCTCCATCGACTTCGGCGTGACCGGCGAAACCCCGCCCGTGTTCGCCCAGGCCGCCGGCGCCGACCTGCTCTACGTGGCCTACGAGCCACCAGCCCCTACCAGCGAAGCGATTCTGGTGCCCAAGGACTCACCGATCACCTCGGTCAAAGACCTCAAAGGCAAAAAGGTCGTGCTCAACAAAGGCTCCAACGTTCACTACCTGCTGGTGCGGGCCCTTGAAGACGCTGGCCTGAAATACACCGATATCCAGACCGTGTTCCTGCCACCCGCCGATGCCCGCGCCGCTTTCGAGCGCGGCAGTGTCGATGCCTGGGTGATCTGGGACCCGTACCAGGCCGCCGCCGAACAACAGCTGCAAGCGCGCACCCTGCGTGACGCCAGCGGTATCGCCGACAACCATCAGTTCTATCTGGCCACCAAGCCTTATGCCGAACAGCATCCCAAGGTGATCGAAACCCTGGTCGATGAAGTGCGCAACATTGGCGAATGGGCCAAAGCCCACCCTGACGACGTGACCCAACAAGTCGCGCCCCTGTTGGGCCTGTCTCCTGAAATCACCCTGACAGCGGTCAAACGCCAAGGCTATGGGGCACAGTTTCTGACCCCTGAAGTGGTCAACGCGCAGCAAAAAATCGCTGACACCTTTTACCAACTCAAGTTGATCCCCAAGCCGCTGGTTGTGAAAGACGTGATCTGGACGCCCCCGGCCAATCTGGCCAAAGCCAACTAACGCTTGCTGCCCCCATTTAGGAGACCACTCCATGAGCCTCAATATTTTCTGGTTCCTGCCTACCCACGGTGACGGCCATTACCTTGGCACCTCCGAAGGCGCTCGTGCCGTTGACTACGGCTACCTGCAACAAGTCGCACAGGCCGCAGACCGTCTGGGCTTTGGCGGAGTACTGATTCCGACAGGGCGTTCGTGCGAAGACTCCTGGTTGGTGGCCGCAGCGCTGATCCCCGTTACCCAGCGCCTGAAGTTTCTGGTGGCCCTGCGCCCTGGCATTGTCTCGCCCACGGTGGCGGCACGTCAGGCCGCGACCCTGGACCGTCTGTCCGGTGGCCGCGCACTGTTTAACCTGGTGACTGGCGGCGACCCGGAGGAACTGGCCGGTGATGGCCTGTTCCTCAGCCACGAAGAGCGTTATCAGGCCTCGGTGGAGTTCACCCGCATCTGGCGTCGTGTGCTCGAAGGCGAAACCGTGGACTACGACGGCGAACACATCACCGTCAAAGGCGCAAAACTGCTTTACCCGCCGATCCAGCAGCCGCGCCCGCCGCTGTACTTCGGTGGATCGTCGGAAGCTGCGCAAGACCTGGCTGCCGAACAAGTTGAAATGGTGCTGACCTGGGGCGAGCCACCGGCCGCCGTCGCCGAAAAAATCGAACAGGTACGTGCCAAGGCCGCCAAGCTGGGCCGCACCGTACGCTTCGGCATTCGTCTGCACGTGATCGTGCGTGAAACCAACGAAGAGGCATGGAAAGCCGCCGACAAACTTATTTCCCATCTGGACGACGACACCATCGCCCGCGCTCAAGCCTCGCTGTCGCGCTTCGACTCGGTCGGCCAGCAACGCATGGCCGCCCTGCATGGCGGTAGCCGCGACAACCTTGAAGTCAGCCCCAACCTGTGGGCCGGCGTGGGCCTGGTGCGTGGCGGTGCCGGCACGGCACTGGTCGGTGACGGCCCAACCGTGGCGGCCCGGGTTCAGGAATACGCCGACCTTGGCATCGACACCTTTATCTTCTCGGGTTATCCCCATCTGGAAGAGTCGTACCGCGTTGCCGAACTGCTGTTCCCGCACCTGGATATCGAGCGCCCGGAACTGCCAAAAGGCGCCAGCTACGTGAGCCCGTTTGGCGAAATGGTCGCCAATGACATTCTCCCTAAAGCCGCGTCGCAGAGCTGAGGTCGCCATGAGTTCAGGCAAGGCCTCGGGCCTCAATAAAATCGGTCACACCCTGGCGCCCTGGGCCTTGCCTGTGTTGCTGCTGGCGGTATGGCAGCTGTCCGTGTCGGCGGGCTGGTTGTCGACACGCATCCTGCCCGCCCCCAGTGCCGTGATCACGGCCGGGATCGAGCTGGTACGCAGTGGCGAAATCTGGAAACACCTGGCCATCAGCGGCTGGCGTGCCGGATTGGGCTTTGCCATCGGCGGCAGCATCGGCCTGGCGCTGGGCTTTATTACCGGCCTGTCGAAATGGGGCGAACGCCTGCTCGACAGCTCGGTGCAAATGATCCGCAACGTGCCGCACCTGGCGCTGATTCCGCTGGTCATCCTGTGGTTCGGTATCGATGAGTCGGCGAAGATTTTTCTGGTAGCACTGGGGACTTTATTTCCGATCTACCTCAACACCTACCACGGCATCCGCAACGTCGACCCGGCGCTGGTCGAGATGGCGCGCAACTACGGGTTGTCCGGTTTCAGCCTGTTCTGGCAGGTGATCTTGCCGGGGGCGTTGCCTTCGATCCTGGTGGGCGTGCGCTTTGCCCTGGGCTTTATGTGGCTGACGTTGATCGTGGCCGAAACCATCTCCGCCAGCTCCGGCATCGGCTACCTGGCGATGAACGCCCGGGAGTTCCTGCAAACCGACGTGGTGGTGCTGGCAATTGTTTTGTACGCCGTGCTCGGCAAGCTGGCCGATACCGCGGCCCGTGGTCTGGAGCGCATCTGGTTGCGCTGGCACCCGGCGTATCAAGTCGTTAAAGGCGGTGCAACATGACAGCTCAACAACCTCCACGTTTGCGCCAGGGCATCCCGCTGGCCATCAACGGCCTGCAAAAAGCCTTCGGCGAGCGGCTGGTGCTGCGAGATATCAATCTGCATATCCCGGCGGGGCAATTTGTCGCCATTGTCGGGCGCAGCGGTTACGGCAAAAGCACCCTGATGCGCCTGCTGGCCGGGCTCGACCAGCCCACCGCAGGCCAATTGCTGGCCGGTAGCGCACCGCTGCAAGCGGCCCGTGAAGACACGCGACTGATGTTTCAGGAAGCACGTTTGCTGCCCTGGAAAAAAGTCATCGACAACGTGGGCCTTGGCCTTAAAGGCGACTGGCGCCCCAAAGCGCTCAAGGCACTGGAAGAAGTCGGCCTGGCCGAACGCGCCAATGAATGGCCAGCAGCACTGTCGGGCGGGCAAAAACAGCGTGTGGCCCTGGCCCGCGCCCTGATCCACCAGCCGCGCTTGCTGCTGCTCGACGAACCGCTGGGCGCACTGGATGCCCTGACCCGAATTGAAATGCAGGACCTGATCGAACGCCTGTGGCGCCAGCATGGTTTTACCGTGTTGCTGGTGACACACGACGTCAGCGAAGCCGTCGCGATTGCTGACCGGGTGATTTTGATTGAAGAAGGGCAGGTGGGGCTTGACCTCACCGTCGATCTGCAACGCCCTCGGGTACGCGGCTCGCACCGCCTGGCCGCACTGGAAACCGAAGTACTGAACCGTGTTCTCGCACTGCCTGGCTCGCCACCTGAGCCGGAACCCGTTGCACCGCTGCCTACGCAACTGCGCTGGGCGCAATAAAACCACTTTCTATCCCAAGACAGGAATCGACACCATGACCATTAAAGCCATCAACGTTCGCAACCAGTTCAAAGGCCACATCAAGGAAATCGTGCTGGGCGACGTGCTGTCGGAAATCGACGTACAGACCGCATCGGGCATCGTGACCTCCGTGATCACCACCCGCTCGGTCAAAGAGCTGGAACTGGTGGTCGGCAGCGAAGTGATCGCGTTTGTAAAATCCACCGAAGTGTCCATCGCCAAGCTGTAAACCGTGGTTTATCCACAACCCCGAAAGGTGTGAGCCCTTCGGGGTTTTTTGTGGCTGAAAAACACCCCTTGAGGTGCACTTCGTCGTGGCTACAAAGACAGCAAGCGGTGGACGGATTAGACTCAAAGGCACCCTCGCAGGAGGTCTCCATGAGCGCCCACCTTTCCCCGATCGTTTCAGAGTTCGAAACCGAAGAGCAGGCCGCCAGTTATGATCGCTGGTTCCGAGCCAAGGTACAGGCCGCACTTGATGATCCGCGCCCGGGTATCCCCCACGATCAAGTAATGGCCCAGATGCAGGCCCTGATCGAGTCAAAACGCAAAGAGCGCGATGCTGTTTGAGTGACGGCCCCTTGCTCGGGCTCAACTCAGCGAGATCCTTGAGTACATCAGCGACCGCAATCTTGTCGCGGCCAGTGAGCTCTACAAGAACATTGAAGCTGCTATATCCGCTCTACCTCAGCATCCCTATTTGTATAGATTCGGTCGAGTACCCGGGACTCGGGAAATTGTCGTGCATCCCAATTACCTGGTGGTCTACAGAGTCACGAATCGGATCGAGATAGTCACCGTTCTGCATGCAAGGCAGGAATATCCATGAGCAAAAACAACAAGCAGCAGAACAGAGGGCTGGGCAGCCGTATCCATAAACGCTTCGAGAAAGCCGGATACGTGGAACTGGATCTGCCAAAACGCGATGAAACTGTCAGATCGCTATCCCTGTAATTTCTTTAGAGTCGCCCCCCGTAGCAGCAACTACAAAATCAAGGCCCGCCCATTGCAGGCGGGCCCTGGCTGTCACCGCACCAAATGCAAAAACTGCATATGACGTTCGTACTGGTCGAGGATGTCGTTGATGATTTGCTCTTTGGTGTAGCCCGTCAGGTCGTAATCCTGACTGCCTTCGGCCAAATGCACCTCAGCGCGGTAGTAACGGCGGTTTCGCAGTTGCTCTTTTTTGCCAAAGCCACCACGGGCGAAGGAAGGCGTGAAGTAGCCACGCATCTGCACCTGGTAGATGAACGGATGTTCGTCGCCGTGGCCGATTTCCAGGCTCACGTTGTCGTTGGCCGGGTCCGGCTGGGTGACGACATTCAGGCCTTTTTCCAGGAACACCGCGCTCACTTCTTCAATCGCCGGGCGCACGGTGGTATCCATGAAGCGATACACCTCGTCACGGGACGGGAAGTGCACGGCCTGGCTCAAGCGCTGACGCCAACCGCCACGACGGGAGTGCGAAACCGGCGCCAGGGAGTGCATCTGCGCAATCTGCTTTTGCGACTCAAGGTAGAACGCCTTATGCAGGCCCCACATCATCAGCAGCAAAATCAGCGAGAACGGCAGCGAGGTCAGCACTACCGCTGACTTGAGCGCATCGATACTGCCCGAGAACAGCAGCGCACTGGTAACCAGCGCCGTCATCGCACCCCAGAACACCCGCAGCCATTTAGGGCCGTCCTCATCCGCGTTATTGCCACGCGCCGAGAGGGTGGACAGCACCACGGTGCCGGAGTCGGCCGAGGTCACGAAGAACACAAAGCTGATAAACACCGTCACCGCAATCACGGTCCGGCTCCACGGGTAGGTCTCCAGCAGCAGGTACAGCGTGCGCGACGGGTCGTCGATGGCAGACTGGCCGAGGGCAACCATGCCGTGGTTGAGCACCTGATCAATGGCGCTGTTGCCGAAAATCGACATCCACGCCAGGGTGAAGCCCAACGGAATCAGCAGTACGCCGAACACGAACTCGCGGATGGTACGGCCCCGTGAAATACGCGCAATGAACAGGCCCACAAACGGCGACCATGCGATCCACCAGGCCCAGTAGAACACCGTCCAGCCGCCCAGCCAGTCGCTTGGTTTGTCATAGGCGTACACGTCGAAACTCTTGGTCGGCAAGGCGCCAAGATAGTCACCGATGTTTTGCACCAGGGTGTTGAGCAAATGCTGGGTGGGGCCTGCGAACAGCACAAACAGCAGCAGCGCGCATGCCAGCAGCATGTTGATGTCGGACATCACCCGCACGCCTTTATCGACGCCCGCAATGGCCACCAGAATTGCCGCGCCCATCATCAGCGTGATCAGGCCCACTTGCACCCATTGGGTATGCGGCAAGCCGAACAGGTAGTCGAGCCCGGAGTTGAGGTGCAACACCCCAAAGCCCATGTCGGCGCCCAGGCCAAACACGGTGGCGATGATGCCGAAGCCATCCACCGCATAGCCGATAGGCCCGTTGATGCGCTTGCCGATCAGCGGGTAGAGCGCCGAGCGCAGCGCCAGCGGCAGGTTGTGACGGTAGGCGAAGTAGGCCAGCGCCATGCCCACAAAGGCGAACACGCCCCAGCCATGCAGGCCCCAGTGCAAGAACAGCAGCTGCATGCCCTGGCGCGCAGCCTCTGACGTACCGGCCGGGCCTTGGGGCGGGGCGAGCATATGGGTCAGGGGTTCGGACACACAGAAGAAAAATAGCGTGATGCTGATCCCGGCGGCGAACAGCATGCCCGCCCAGGACAGGTAACTGAACTCGGGTTCGTCGTGGTCGGCACCGAGCTTGATCTTGCCGTAGCCGGACAAGGCGGTGACGACCACGAAGATCAGATACAGGGTCATCGCTAACATGTAGTACCAGCCGACCGTATTGGCCGCCCAGTTCTGAGCGGCCAGCAGCCATTCACCGGCCGCTTGTGGCATGGCGATGACCACAAGGCCAAAGATCAGGATAAACACGGCGGCAAAGTAAAATACCGGCGGGTTCATGCGGATCGAAGACGTTTCAGGCGTGATCGGTACACTCATTGGATGTGCACCTTATAGAGGTAAAACGGGATCAAAAAGAGCGGATTCGGCAAGGGTTAGCCTCCTGTTGTGAGCGGGCAGCGGACCACCGGTTTAAGTTGAACGAGCATTCAAGTTAAACATGGATGGCCTTTCAGCACTAATCGCTGCCCACGGCTACACGTCTGATACGTTAGCTCATGACTGGGTATGACACATGGCCATGATCAACGTTCAGCCGTTGTGGGGTGGGGCTGTCAGGGGGGTGGGAGGTGGTTGGGAACAGCAGGACCAGGGAGAGCCGAAAAAAAATTTACCCCCTGCTAAATTGATCAAAAAACAGACAAATCCAGTGGCCGAATCGCGCCCATCCAGATCGCATGGTCGGTGTGGTCCAGCAGGTCATTACCGGTATCGGGGTGCATAAACACCACCAGCCCGTGGCGATAGAGCGCCAGCCACGGCAGGACGATACCCACGAGTTCCGGGCCGAACGCCAGCTGGCAGCTCCAGTCCGGGTGCGGGCCGACCAGGCGTTCGTGGACGCGGCCCATGGTGACGCCAAACAGTTGCTTCGCCTCTTCGCACAAGGCCCGCGCCTGATCGATGGTCGAGGCGTCGAAATAGATGTGAGCGTGGTAGCCCTTGATTCTCTGCATATCGCTCTCGTACGGGTGATGTGGGAGCGGGCTTGCTCGCGATGGGATCGGCACAGGGTTGCTGATACACCGCACCAGCCGAATCGCAAGCAAGCCCACACACAGTTAAAGCGCCAGCAACCGCCGCAACTCAGCCAACGCCGGGGCCGTGTCCGGCCGCACACCGCGCCACAGGTAAAACGCCTCACCCGCCTGTTCAGCGAGCATCCCCAAACCGTCCATCACCTGACCCGCGCCATGCCCGCTGGCCCACACGCAAAAAGGCGTCGGCTCCTTGCCGTACATCATGTCGTAGCACAGGGTTTTACCCGGCTCGATCAGGCTGCTGGCAATAGGTGGCAGTTCGCCGCTCAAGCTGGCCGAGGTGGCGTTGATGATCAGGTCGACAGGCTCGTGCAACCAGTCAAAACCACTGGCCGCCACCGGGCCCAGGTCGCAGAACAGTTCAGCCAGCAGTTCGGCCTTTTCAACCGTGCGATTGGCGATTGTCACCGAGGCCGGCCCCTCGGCCAGCAAGGGTTCCAATGCGCCACGCACCGCACCGCCCGCGCCCAGTACCAGGATGCGTTTGCCCTTGAGGCTGAAACCGGCATTGACTGTCAGGTCGCGCACCAGCCCTGCGCCATCAGTGTTGTCCCCCAGCAAACTGCCGTCGGCCAGCTTGCTCAGCGTATTGACGGCACCGGCCCGTTGCGCGCGGGCGGTCAGTTGATCGGCCAGGCGGTAGGCATCTTCTTTGAATGGCACGGTGACGTTGGCACCGCGCCCCTCTTGAAAGAACGCCGTGGCACAGCCGGAAAAATCATCCAGCGGCGCGAGCAAGGTGTCGTATTGCATGACTTGACCGGTTTGCTCGGCAAACAGGCGATGCAGTACCGGGGATTTGCTGTGGGCAATCGGGTTACCAAAAACGACGTAACGGTCCATCAGGCAAGCTCCTCGGGCAATGTCAGGCGTTGGCTAACCAGTCGCGGTCTTGCAGGAAGTAATCCGTCAGACGCGCTTCCGGGCTGCCCGGCTCGGCTTTCCAGTCGTAGCCCCAGCGAACTTGCGGCGGCAGCGACATCAGGATCGACTCGGTGCGACCGCCCGATTGCAGGCCAAACAGGGTGCCACGGTCATAGACCAGGTTGAATTCCACGTAGCGGCCACGGCGGAATTCCTGGAATTCACGCTGCTGGGCGGTGTATTCGTCGTTTTTGCGGCGCTGAACGATCGGAAGGTAGGCGTCGATATAGGCGTCGCCAATGGCACGAATAAAGGCGAAACAGGTATCGAAATCCCACTCGTTCAAGTCATCGAAAAACAGGCCGCCAATGCCCCGTGGCTCGTTGCGATGCTTGATATGGAAGTAGGTGTCGCACCAGGCCTTGTAGCGCGGGTACACATCGGTGCCAAACGGCGCACACGCCTGCTCGGCCACGCGATGCCAGTGCACGCAGTCTTCTTCAACGGCGTAGTAGGGCGTGAGGTCAAAGCCGCCACCGAACCACCAGACCGGCTCTTCACCTTCTTTTTCAGCGATGAAAAAGCGCACGTTGGCGTGGGATGTTGGCACATGCGGGTTGTGCGGGTGGATCACCAGCGACACACCCAGGGCTTCAAAGCCACGGCCCGCCAATTCTGGGCGATGGGCGCTGGCGGATGGCGGCAAACCGCTGCCAAAAACGTGGGAAAAGTTGACGCCGCCTTTCTCAATAACGTGGCCGTTTTCAATTACACGGGTACGACCGCCACCGCCCGCCGGGCGCTGCCAGGCGTCTTCAACGAATTGAGTGCCGCCGTCTTCAGTTTGCAGTGCGTTGCAAATGCGGTCTTGAAGGTCGAGCAGATAGGCTTTTACAGCCTCGGTGCGAGTAGTCATGACATCACCTTAAATCGGGCAAAGCGACGCGGCACGTCCATCAGAGCGGGGCCGGCGGCAAAGGGCCGCTAGCATAACATCGCCCTGCGCATCACCGCAGTTGACGAAGATCACGCTTAAGCGTTGGATAGCGGTTTCGTCAATTCAGCAAGGAAAGTGCAGATGGCTAAGCGTATCCAGTTTCGGGCCCACGGCGGCCCTGAAGTGCTTGAGTATGTCGACTTCCAACCCGCCGAGCCGGGCCCGCAGCACGTGCGGGTACGCAATCAGGCCATCGGTCTGAATTTCATCGATACCTATTACCGTGGCGGCTTGTACCCGCTGGCTGAGCTGCCGTCCGGGCTGGGCAATGAGGGCGCCGGGGTTGTTGAAGCGGTGGGCAGTGAAGTGCGTACCGTTAAGGTCGGCGATCGCGTGGCCTACGGCACCGGCCCCTTGGGCGCATACAGCGAGTTGCATGTGTTGCCCGCCGCGAATGTGGTGAAACTGCCCGATGATATTTCCTTTGAGCAGGCCGCCGCCGTGATGCTCAAGGGGCTGACAACCCAATACTTGCTGCGTCAGACCTATGAACTCAAAGGTGGCGAAACAATCCTGTTTCACGCTGCCGCCGGTGGCGTCGGTTCGATTGCCTGCCAATGGGCAAAAGCGCTGGGCGTAAAGCTGATCGGCACCGTCAGTTCAGCCGAAAAAGCGGCCCATGCCAAAGCGCTGGGCGCATGGGAAACCATCGACTATAGCCATGAGGATGTGGCCAAGCGTGTGCTGGAATTGACCGACGGCAAGAAGTGCCCGGTGGTGTATGACGGCGTGGGCAAAGACACCTGGCTGACCTCGCTCGATTGCGTGGCACCCCGTGGTCTTATGGTCAGCTTTGGCAACGCATCGGGGGCGGTGACCGGGGTTAACCTGGGGATTTTGTCGCAGAAGGGCTCGCTGTACGTGACCCGACCAACACTGGCGTCCTACGCCAATAGCGCCGAAAACCTGCAAGCGATGGCCGATGAGCTGTTTGCGATGATTCGCAGTGGTGCAATCAAGGTTGATATCAGCCAGCGTTTTGCGCTGAGTGATGCCGCCAGGGCACAGACTGAGTTGTCGGCACGCCGTACGACGGGTTCTACGATTTTGTTGCCTTAAAACAAGCGTCCATCCCTGTGGGAGCGGGCTTGCTCGCAATGGAATCGCTGCGGTGTAACTGACACACCGTAGTGCCTCAATCGCGAGCAAGCCCGCTCCCACACAACAGAAAAGCCTGTGTGCCTACGCCGGGCGAACCACCTTGCCGCTCGCCAGATCGCGGATCAGGCTCGGGTTTTTACGCCCGCCCAGATTGCCGCCCAGTACATGATCAATTTGCCCACGGAAATACTGCTCAACTTTTAACCGGGTACGCGCAGCGGGCAAGCCCGCCGGGTTGGCGGACGTCGACACGATAGGCCCCACCAACGCACACAGCTCACGCACCAGCGGGTGATCACTCACACGCAGCGCCACGGTGTCATGCACGCCGGTGATCCACTCGGGCAACAAGCCCTGATGCGGCACCAGCCAGGTGTTCGGCCCCGGCCAGGTGCTGGCCATACGGTCGATCCATTCCTGGGGGAAGTCTTCAAACAGAAAGTCGAATTGGTGGATGTTGTCTGCCACCACAATCAGGCCTTTATCCACAGGCCGCGACTTGATCGCCAGCAACCGCTCGACCGCTTCCTCATCCCACGGGTCGCAGCCCAAACCCCAGACCGCCTCGGTTGGATAGGCAATCACCGCGCCTGCGCGAATGGCTCTTGCAGCTTGTTGGACGCGCCAGGTGCTGATCATTGAATGTCTCCAGATATGTACTACACGCAGTGTACTTAGCTGGGCCGCGCAAACCAACGCCCGCCCTCCAGCACGACGTGCCCCGCCAGTTCGAGTTCGGTCATTGCCGCCAGCAATCGAGGTAAATCCCAACCACTGGCAGTGACCAGTGCTTCGCTGGTTTGAGGCGCTGCCTGCAACAATTGCACTAATGGATGACAGCTTGGTGTAAATAAATCGGTTGTGGATAACGGCAATGAGCGCCAGCCACGCAGGCCTTCCAGAATATGCTCCACGGTCTCGACCAGAGTGGCGCCATCGCGGATCAACTGATGACAACCCCGTGCTCCCGGATGATGGATAGAACCGGGCATGGCGTACACCTCGCGCCCCTGTTCAGCCGCCAGGCGGGCGGTGATCAGCGAGCCGCTGGCCACACTGGCCTCCACCACCAGCACACCAAGGGATAAACCGCTGATGATTCGGTTACGCCGCGGGAAGTTGGCCGGTAGCGGGCCGGCGTCCAGAGGGAACTCCGAAACCACCGCGCTGCCGCTGGCAATCATTGCGTCTGCCAGGGCGCGATGGCGCTGTGGATAAAGTTTTTGCAAACCGGTGCCCAATACGCCCACCGTCTGTCCGCCAACGTCCAGAGCGGCTTGATGCGCCGCGCCGTCTACCCCCAGCGCCAGCCCGCTGGTAATTACAAAACCGGCTCCGGCAAGGCTGCGGGAAAAGGCTGCTGTGGTGTCCAGGCCCGGGCGTGAAGCGCGTCGGCTACCGACCATCGCCAGCTGCGGCTTTTCCAGAATAGAAGGGGCCCCAGCCACGAATAACACGGGGGGAGCATCGCTGAGTTCACTCAATAAAGCAGGGTAATCGGCCTGGTCATGGAACAGCACGTGCTGCCCGGAGCGCTCAAGCCAGCGCAATGCAGCGCTGGCACCCTCGCGAACCTCAGGGCTGCGTCGCGCCTGGGCACAGGCTGCGGGCAGCCCCAATGCATGCCAGGCGGAGGCAGGCGCACTGAGCGCCGAACTGGCCGAACCGAAGGCCCTGAAAAGGGTGTAGTAACGCCGTGGCCCAATCTCGGGCAGGCGGTGCAAACGCAAACGGGCTTCGAGTTCAGCCGGGGATATTTCTGACAACGGAATAGGATCATCCTTGATCGGTTATTCCATCTGAACATAAGGAACAAGCTGTGGATAAGTCTGTTGACAAGTTGTTTGGGAAACGATGAGAACGGTACGATTGAGCCACCGGCCGGACCTTGAAACCGTACGTAGAAACCCAACATTAGTTGAACGCTGCCAAGAGGCTGATCTCACAGGTTTCAAATTGAGACATGCACCGGCCACCTGCGCGTGCAGCCCGGCAGCTAGTCGTTTCATCCGCGGGTGAATCCCTTTATTATGTGTACTCGCGTGAAACGCCAGAGCCCGAGCGGGTTCTCTCTGAAGGAGACGTTTTGCACAGGTTGCTCGAGTCCACAGGACCCACCTGACAACCGTTTTTGAATCTTTCACACAGTGCACCAATCAAACTTATGGCTATTTTGAACATCCTCGAATTCCCAGACTCGCGTCTGCGTACCATCGCCAAACCCGTGGCGGTTGTGGACGACGAAGTCCGTCAGTTGATCGATGACATGTTTGAAACCATGTACGAGGCGCCGGGCATCGGTCTGGCCGCCACTCAGATCAACGTGCACAAACGCATCGTGGTCATGGATCTGAGCGAAGACCGCAGCGAACCCATGGTGTTTATCAACCCGGAGTTCGAGATCCTGTCCGACGAGATGGGCCAGTATCAGGAAGGCTGCCTCTCGGTACCGGGTTACTACGAAAACGTCGATCGCCCACAGCGTGTCAAGATCAAGGCGCTGGACCGTGACGGCAAGCCTTTCGAAATGATCGCCGAAGGCCTGCTGGCGGTGTGCATTCAGCACGAATGCGACCACCTCAACGGCAAGCTGTTCGTGGATTACCTGTCTACGCTCAAGCGTGACCGGATCAAGAAGAAGCTGGAAAAACTGCACCGCCAGAACGCTTGATCAATTGCCTGAGGTCAGCGCTGCTCTTGTAGCCGCTGACGAGGAACGAGGCTGCGATCGGGTGCGTAGCAGCCGTAAAACCCGCGCCCTGAATGCCGCTGACACACCGCGTCGTCTGAATTTACGGCCGCTTCGCACCCGATCGCAGCCTCGTTCCTCGTCAGCGGCTACAGGTATCTCGCAGGACTCTCCCCCCTATTCCAAGTGAGTAATCCATGACTGAGCCACTGCGCATCGTCTTTGCTGGCACCCCAGAATTCGCCGCCGAACACCTCAAGGCGCTGCTAAGCACCCCTTACGAGATCGTCGCGGTCTACACCCAACCGGATCGTCCGGCCGGGCGCGGGCAAAAGCTGATGCCAAGCCCGGTCAAGCAACTGGCCCTGGAACACAACATCCCGGTCATGCAGCCGCCAACCCTGCGCGCACCCGAGGCTCAAGCCGAACTGGCCGCGCTCAAGCCGGACTTGCTGGTGGTGGTGGCATACGGCCTGATCCTGCCTCAAGTGGTGCTGGATATTCCGCGTCTGGGCTGCATCAACAGCCACGCGTCCTTGTTGCCACGCTGGCGTGGAGCGGCGCCGATTCAACGCGCCATCGAAGCGGGCGACAGTGAAAGCGGTGTGACCGTGATGCGCATGGAGGCGGGTCTGGATACCGGCCCCATGCTGCTCAAGTCTGTCACCCCGATCACTGCCGACGACACCGGCGGCAGCCTGCACGACCGTCTGGCAGAGTTGGGCCCACCGGCTGTTATCCAGGCCATCGCCGGTCTGGCTGCGGGCACGCTGCAAGGCGACGTGCAGGACGACAGCCTGGCGACCTACGCCCACAAGCTCAATAAAGACGAAGCACGCATCGACTGGAGCCGCCCGGCTGTTGAGTTGGAGCGTCTGATTCGCGCCTTCAACCCCTGGCCGATTTGCCACAGTACACTCAGTGGCGAAGCCCTCAAGGTGCTGGCCGCTACCATTGCTGACGCCAAGGGCGCGCCGGGGCAGATTATTGCCGCGAGCAAAGACGGCCTGATCGTTGGCTGCGGTGAAGGCGCGCTATGCCTGACACGTCTGCAATTACCTGGCGGTAAAGCACTGAACTTCAGTGATTTTTTCAACAGTCGCCGTGAGAAATTCGCTGTCGGCATCACCCTCGGTCAAACGGAAAACGCGCAATGAACCCTCGTCTGGCCGCTGCCAAGGCACTGACTGCAGTGTTGAACGGCAAAGCATCGCTCAACAGCTCCTTGCCGCTGCAACTGGACAAGGTTGAGGTGCGCGATCGCGGCCTGACCCAGGACCTGGCGTTCGGTACTGCCCGCTGGCAGCCGCGCCTGTCGGCGCTGGCCAACAAGCTGCTGCAAAAGCCGTTCAAGGCTGCGGATGCGGACGTCGAGGCGCTGCTGCTGGTCGGTCTGTATCAACTGCTCTATACCCGTATTCCGGCCCACGCTGCCATCGGCGAAACCGTAGGCTGCGCCGACAAGCTGAAAAAGCCGTGGGCCAAAGCCCTGCTCAACGCCGTGCTGCGCAACGCCCAGCGCGAGAGCGAAGCCTTGCTGGCCGAGCTGGAGCATGATCCCGTGGTGCGTACCGCCCACCCGCGCTGGCTGCAAAAATCCCTGAAGGCCTTCTGGCCTGAGCAGTGGGAAGCTATTTGCGCGGCCAACAATACCCACCCGCCGATGATTCTTCGGGTTAACCGTCGTCACCACAGCCGCGATGGGTATCTGCAGTTGCTGGTCGAGGCCGGGATCGAGGCCCAGCCGTGTGTCTACAGCCAGGACGGGATCGTGCTGGCCCAAGCCTGCGATGTACGCAATCTGCCGGGCTTTGCCGAAGGATGGATCAGCGTGCAGGACGAGGCCGCGCAACTGGCCGCCAACCTTCTGGATCTGGCGCCGGGCCAGCGTGTGCTTGACGCCTGCTGCGCACCGGGCGGTAAAACCTGCCACATCCTGGAAGTCGAACCTGCACTGGCGGGCGTAGTGGCGGTCGACCTGGAAGCCAAGCGTCTGGTGCGCGTGCGCGAAAACCTTGAGCGTCTGGGCCTGAGCGCCGAGCTGATCGCTGCCGATGGCCGCGACACCGCCACCTGGTGGGACGGCAAGCCCTTCCAGCGCATCCTGCTGGATGCGCCGTGTTCGGCGACCGGTGTTATCCGCCGTCACCCGGACATCAAGCTGACCCGCCAACCCGATGACATTGCCGCGCTCGCAGCCTTGCAAGGCGAACTGCTGGACGCGATGTGGCCAACTCTGGAAGTTGGTGGCATCTTGCTCTATGCCACCTGCTCGACGTTGCCGACTGAAAACACCGACGTGATCGAAGCCTTTCTCGCCCGTACCCCGGGTGCCCGAGAGCTGGATATCGCCGGGCAGTTCGGTCTCAAGCAACCCCACGGCCGCCAGTTGCTGGCGCAAGAGGGCGGGCACGACGGCTTCTACTACGCCAAATTGATCAAAATCGCGGCCGCTCGCGGCTAACTGATTAGGGATTGCAGGCATGAAAATCATCATCCTCGGCGCAGGCCAGGTCGGCGGTACGCTGGCAGAACATTTGGCCAGCGAAGCCAACGACATCACCGTGGTCGACACTGATGGTGAGCGCCTGCGCGACCTCGGTGATCGCCTCGATATTCGGACCGTGCAGGGCCGAGCCTCGCTGCCCAATGTGCTGCGTCAGGCGGGGGCGGATGACGCGGACATGCTGGTGGCGGTCACCAACAGCGACGAGACCAATATGGTCGCGTGCCAGGTGGCCTACACGCTGTTTCATACCCCGACCAAAATCGCCCGGGTCCGCGAGGCGGCTTATCTGACACGCGGCCAGGAGTTGTTCGACAACGACGCAATCCCGGTCGACGTGCTGATCAGCCCCGAGCAGGTAGTAACCAATTACATCAAGCGCCTGATCGAACACCCCGGCGCCTTGCAGGTCATCGACTTTGCCGAAGGCAAGGCACAACTGGTTGCGGTCAAGGCGTACTACGGCGGCCCGTTGATTGGTCAGCAACTGCGCCAGCTCCGTGAACACATGCCGAATGTGGATACGCGAGTAGCAGCGATTTTCCGACGTGACCGGCCGATCACCCCCCGTGGCGATACGGTGATTGAGGCTGACGATGAGGTCTTTTTCATCGCCGCCAAGGCCAACATTCGCGCCGTAATGAGCGAAATGCGCCGTCTCGACGAAAGCTACAAGCGCATTGTGATCGCCGGTGGCGGGCAGATCGGTGAGCGTTTGGCCGAGGCGATTGAAAGCCGGTATCAGGTCAAGATCATCGAGATGAACCCGGCACGTTGCCGTTATTTGTCCGACACCCTCGACAGCACTGTGGTGCTGCAAGGCAGCGCTTCTGACCGCGATTTGATGCTCGAAGAGAACATTGCGGACGCCGACGTATTTTTGGCCCTGACCAACGACGACGAGGCCAATATCATGTCCTCGCTGCTGGCCAAGCGCCTGGGTGCAAAAAAGGTGATGACCATCATCAACAACCCGGCCTACGTGGATCTGATCCAGGGCGGCGAGATCGATATCGCCATCAGCCCCCAGTTGGCCACCATCGGCACCTTGCTGGCCCACGTGCGCCGTGGCGATATCGTCAGCGTGCACTCATTGCGCCGTGGAGCGGCCGAGGCGATCGAGGCGATTGCCCACGGTGATTCGAGGTCAAGCAAAGTGATTGGTCGTCGTATCGGCGAGATCAATCTGCCGCCGGGCACTACGATTGGCGCGATTATTCGCGACGAAGAAGTACTGATTGCCCACGACTCTACTGTGATCAATGCTGGCGACCACGTGATCTTGTTCCTTGTGGATAAAAAGCATATTCGCGACGTAGAGAAGCTGTTCCACGTGGGATTGAGCTTTTTCTAAGGAGTCAGGAATGCTGGAGTCACTAGAGAAAATGCTGGCCAAGGGTGTGGATAACTCATTGCTGCGCTTTGGCCTGGGCAAGGGTTATCTCGACCTTGGGGATAACCTCAAGGCGGCGGAGCACCTGCAACGCTGTGTGGCGTTTGACCCCAAGTATTCCGCAGCCTGGAAGCTGCTGGGCAAGGCGCAACTGGCGGCGGGCGATCGTGTGGCCGCGCGCACGGCATGGGAGCAGGGGATTGCAGCAGCCCAGGCCCATGGCGACAAACAGGCCGAGAAAGAAATGACCGTGTTTTTGAAGAAACTCGATAAAGTCTCCTGACACTGCCCATCCAATGTGAGAGCGGGCTTGCTCGCGATGCAGACAGCGCGGTTCAGTTTTAAAACCGCGTCAATGCAATCGCGAGCAAGCCCGCTCCCACAGGGGTGAGTGGCTTTAGTACCAGCGCGCTTCTCCCGGCGGACGCTTTTTGAAGCGCTTCATGCTCCACATGTACTGGCTCGGGTACGCCCGCACATATTTTTCGACCACCTTGCTCATGGCCGCACACGAGGTTGCCGTGTCGGTGCTGTACATCTCTTCGGGCGCCGCTTCCAGAATCACTTTAAAGCCCGAACCGTCCGGCAGGCGCAGTGCGTGCAGGAACACGCCCACTGCCTTGCCACCCGCCAGCATGTTGGGCACAAACTTGCTGGTCAGGGCCATCGTGCCGAGGAACGGTACAAAGATACCGGCTGACTCTGCTGGCTCCGGGTCGGCCGGAATCCCGACCTGACCGCCTTTTCGCACTTCCTTGATGACACTCAAAATGCCTTCTTTGGTCGATGCGGCCACGCGGTTGCCCAGTTGCACACGTTGTTTTTGCAGCAGTTCGTCTACCGCCTTGAGCTTGGGCGGGCGATAAAAAATGATCGGTTTGCACTGGCTGCAGTAGAAGTGGTTGAGCACTTCCCAGTTACCCAGGTGGCTGGTGATGCCCACTACGCCCTTGCCGGAGGCCAAAGCGTCCTTGAGCACGTCCAGGCCTTCGACTTCACGCACCAGATCAATGGAACGCTGGGCGGGCCAGATCCAGGCGCAAGCGCTCTCGGTCAGGCTTTTGCCGATGTCCTTGAGGCTTTGGCCCACCAGTTGCTCACGGGCGACCGGGTCCATCTCGGGGAAACACTTGGCCAGGTTGATACGCACTACATCACGCGATCGGTTAGGCAGTTTCCACATCAACCAGCCAATGGCCGACCCCACGCGCTGCACCGCGCCCCACGGGAGCATGGCAAACAATCGCAAAGCCCCGACCAGCAAGGCGCCTTTAAACTTTTCCACAGGGTTATCCCATTCAAAACAAAACGGCTTTGTAGTCGCTGACGAGGTACGAGGCTGCGATGGGTTGCGCAGCAGCCCCATTGTTGAAGGTCCTTCGGACCTTATCGCAGCCTTCGGCAGCGACTACAGGATTTAATGCAATAGGCCAGCATTCTAACCGCCGTTTGCCAGTTCGGCGTAACGGTCGCAATAGGTGGCGTGGTCCATGACCATGCCGCTGGCCTGCATAAAGGCGTAGCAAATGGTCGGGCCGACGAACGTGAATCCGGCTTTTTTCAGGCCTTTGCTCATGGCTTCGGCCTCAGGTGTCACAGCCGGAAATTCATGGCGTTCGGTGAAGTGGTTGATCTTCGGCTTGCCGCCCACGAACGACCATAAAAACTCGACGGGGTTGTCCAGCGCCAGCCAGGCCTGGGCATTGCGCCGTGCTCCAGCCACCTTGAGCCGGTTGCGGATGATCCCGGGATCTTGCAGCAACGCTTCTATTTCGGCGTCGCTCATGATCGCCAAACGCTGCACATCGAAGCCGAACATGACCTTGCGATAATGCTCGCGCTTCTTTAAAACCGTGATCCAGGACAAACCCGCCTGGAACCCTTCGAGCAATAACAACTCGAACAGCCCATGCGCATCGCGCAACGGCACTCCCCACTCTTGATCGTGATAAGCGGTGTACAGCGGATCGTCTGAACACCAGAAGCAACGTGCCATATAGGCTCCAGGGGGTGGAGGGGCGACCGAATCGGGTATACTCCCGCTCTTTAAATCGCAGCCCAAGAAACAGGTGAATTTGTGAGCCAGCCTACGCCAGCAGTGCGTACCTTCCAAGACTTGATCCTCGCCCTCCAGCAATACTGGGCCGAGCAAGGTTGTGTGGTGCTTCAGCCCTACGATATGGAAGTGGGCGCCGGCACATTCCATACCGCCACGTTTTTGCGCTCTCTGGGCCCGGAAACCTGGAACGCCGCTTATGTGCAGCCCAGTCGTCGCCCGACTGACGGCCGCTACGGCGAAAACCCTAACCGTTTGCAGCACTACTACCAGTTCCAGGTAGTCTTGAAACCAAACCCGCCAAACTTCCAGGAGCTGTACCTGGGTTCGCTGAAACACATCGGCCTGGACCCTCTGGTACACGACATCCGTTTCGTCGAAGACAACTGGGAATCGCCAACTCTGGGCGCCTGGGGTCTGGGCTGGGAAATCTGGCTTAACGGTATGGAAGTCACCCAGTTCACCTACTTCCAGCAAGTCGGCGGCATTGAGTGCTACCCGGTAACTGGCGAAATCACCTACGGCCTTGAGCGCCTGGCGATGTACCTGCAAGGCGTAGATTCCGTCTACGACTTGGTATGGACTGACGGCCCGTTCGGCAAAGTGACCTACGGCGATGTGTTCCATCAGAACGAAGTCGAGCAATCGACCTACAACTTCGAACACGCCAACGTCGACAAGCTGTTCGAGCTGTTCGATTTCTATGAAAGCGAAGCCAAGCGCCTGATCGAACTGGACCAGCCGCTGCCGTTGCCAAGCTACGAAATGGTGCTCAAGGCGTCGCACACCTTCAACCTGCTTGATGCCCGTCGCGCCATTTCCGTGACCGCGCGTCAGCAGTACATCCTGCGTGTGCGCACCCTGGCCCGTGCGGTGGCTCAGGCCTATCTCGAAGCTCGCGCCAAGCTGGGCTTCCCGATGGCTCCACCTGATTTGCGTGATGAAGTGTTGGCTAAGTTGGAGGCTGCACAATGAGTGCTCAAGATTTTCTGGTTGAACTGGGCACTGAAGAACTGCCGCCAAAAGCCCTCAATACCCTGGCTGATGCGTTTCTCGCCGGGATTGAAAAAGGTTTGCAAGGCGCAGGTCTGAACTTCAGCGCGAAGAAGGTTTACGCCGCGCCGCGTCGCCTGGCCGTGCTGCTGACCCAGCTCGATACCCAGCAACCGGACCGCAGCATCAATATCGATGGCCCGCCACGTCAGGCAGCCTTCGACGCTGAAGGCAACCCGACCCAGGCAGCCCTTGGCTTCGCCAAGAAGTGCGGCGTTGAGCTGAGCGAAATCGATCAGAGCGGCCCAAAGCTGCGTTTCAGCCAGGTGATCGTCGGCAAGCCGACCGCCACCCTGCTGCCGACCATCGTTGAAGATTCGCTCAACGACCTGCCTATCCCCAAGCGCATGCGCTGGGGTGCCCGCAAGGTCGAATTCGTGCGTCCAACCCAATGGCTGGTGATGCTGCTGGGCGATGAAGTGATCGACTGTACGATCCTGGCGCAAAAATCGGGTCGCGATTCCCGTGGTCACCGTTTCCATCATCCGGAAAACGTCACCATCACAGCACCGGCCAACTACCTCGAAGACCTGCGCAAAGCCTACGTGCTGGCAGACTTCAATGAGCGTCGTGAGCTGATTTCCAAGCGTGTAGCCGAGCTGGCGACGATGCAGGAAGGTACTGCAATCGTACCGCCAAGCCTCCTCGACGAAGTTACCGCGCTGGTTGAATGGCCGGTGCCACTGGTGTGCTCGTTTGAAGAGCGCTTCCTGGATGTGCCGCAAGAAGCCCTGATCACCACCATGCAGGACAACCAGAAGTATTTCTGCCTGCTGGACGTTGATGGCAAGTTGCTGCCGCGCTTTATTACCGTGGCCAACATCGAGAGCAAAGATCCGAAGCAGATCATTTCGGGTAACGAGAAAGTGGTTCGCCCACGTCTGACCGATGCCGAGTTCTTCTTCAAGCAAGACAAAAAGCAGACACTCGAAAGCTTCAACCTGCGCCTGCAAAACGTAGTGTTCCAGGCTCAACTGGGCAGCGTTTACGACAAGGCCGAACGCGTGTCCAAACTGGCGGCATTCATTGCCCCGCGCATTGGCGGCGATGCTTCGCGTGCAGCCCGTGCCGGTTTGCTGTCCAAGTGCGACCTGGCCACGGAAATGGTCGGCGAGTTCCCGGAAATGCAAGGCATTGCCGGTTACTACTACGCGCTGAACGACGGTGAGCCTGAAGACGTCGCCCTGGCGTTGAACGAGCAATACATGCCCCGTGGCGCTGGCGCCGAGTTGCCAAGCACCCTGACCGGCGCTGCAGTGGCCATCGCTGACAAGCTGGACACCCTCGTAGGGATTTTCGGCATCGGCATGTTGCCGACCGGCAGCAAAGACCCGTACGCACTGCGTCGTGCCGCGCTGGGTATCCTGCGCATTCTGATCGACAAGAAACTCGACCTCGACCTGACTGAAGCGGTGAACTTCGCTGTCAGCGCGTTCGGTGCCAAGATCAAGTCGGCCGGTTTGGCCGACCAGGTCCTGGAATTCATCTTCGACCGCCTGCGTGCGCGTTATGAAGATGAAGGCGTGGACGTTGCCACTTACCTGTCGGTACGTGCCCTCAATCCAAAATCGGCGCTGGACTTCGATCAACGTGTGCAAGCCGTGCAGGCGTTCCGTCAATTGCCGGAAGCCGCTGCACTGGCCGCCGTGAACAAGCGTGTATCGAATCTGCTGAGCAAGGTTGAAGGCACGGTTTCAACTCACGTTGAAGCCCGCTATTTCGACAATGCCAGTGAATTCTCGTTGTTCTCGGCCATCCAGAAGGCTGACGAAGCGGTACAGCCAATGGCTGCTGCCCGTCAGTACAACGAAGCGCTGACCCGTCTGGCCTCCCTGCGCGAGCCGGTGGATGCGTTCTTCGAAGCGGTGATGATCAACGCTGAAGATGCGAGCGTGCGAGCTAACCGCTATGCATTGCTGGCACGTCTGCGTGGCCTGTTCCTGGGCGTTGCCGATATTTCACTGCTGGGCTGAGGGGTTACCGTTGAAACTGCTGATTCTCGATCGGGACGGAGTGATCAATGTCGACTCCGACGCTTACATCAAGTCAGTTGAGGAGTGGATTCCACTGCCCGGCGCGATCGAGGCCATTGCGCAGTTGAGCAAAGCCGGCTGGACCGTCGCCATCGCGACCAACCAGTCCGGCATTGCCCGCGGCTATTACGATGTCGCCACACTCGACGCCATGCACGCCCGTTTACGGGCGTTGGTGGCGCAGCAGGGTGGCGAGGTCGGGCTGATCGTTTATTGCCCCCATGGTCCTGATGAGGGCTGCGCTTGCCGCAAGCCCAAACCAGGCATGCTCCAGACGATTGCCGCGCATTACGGCGCCGATTTGACCCAATGTTGGTTTGTCGGTGACAGTTTGGGTGACTTGCAGGCTGCGCAAGCCGTCGATTCTCAGCCCGTTTTGGTAAAAACCGGAAAAGGCCTACAAACTTTGGCCAAAGTTCTACCGGTTAATACCCTAATATTTGACGATCTGGCGGCAGTTGCCGCAGAACTTATCCACAAATAGAGCAGGTTTGAACACGCCCCATCACACGGTGGATCGGGTTGTTCAGTCGTGCTCTATCCGCAACGGTAAAAGTCGCTATGTCGATCCTGCAGGCCATCAGAACCTTCTTCTTTTACCTGCTGCTGGGCACCAGCTCTCTGCTGTGGTGCTCGCTGAGCTTTTTTGTCGCCCCCTTTTTGCCGTTCCGTGCGCGTTATCGGTTTATCAACGTGTACTGGTGCCGCTGTGCGCTGTGGCTGACGCGAGTGTTTCTGAACATTCACGTCAACGTGACGGGTGCTGAAAACATCCCGCAACGACCTTGCGTGATTCTGGCCAACCACCAAAGTACCTGGGAGACGTTCTTCCTCTCGGCTTACTTTCAGCCGTTGAGCCAGGTTCTCAAGCGTGAGCTGCTGTATGTACCGTTCTTTGGCTGGGCGATGGCGATGCTGCGTCCGATTGCCATCGACCGTGACAACCCGAAGGCGGCGCTCAAGCACATCGCCAAAAAAGGTGATGAGCTGCTCAAGGACAATATTTGGGTGCTGATCTTCCCGGAAGGGACCCGCGTCCCGTTTGGCCAGGTGGGCAAGTTTTCCCGTGGCGGTACGGCCCTGGCGGTCAACGCCGAGTTGCCGGTACTGCCAATTGCCCACAATGCTGGCAAGTACTGGCCAAAGACCGGCTGGGCTAAAAAGCCCGGTACGATCGAGCTGGTCATTGGTGAGCCGATGTACGCCAACGGCACTGGACCACGGGCGATTGCCGAGCTGAACGACCGTGTTCAAGCCTGGAACGAACAGGCTCAGCGTGACATGGGTTCACTGCCTCCAGTGGCGGCACCCATCACCACCGCCGTGGGTCAGTAAAATTGTGGATAAGGTGTGCACAAGATTTTGATATTTTTCAAAAATCATCTGTAAGTCGATGATTTAAATAGTTATTTCGATTTCAGACTTTTTACCGAAAACCGTGCATAAGTTTTTCTTGGAACATAAAAAAACCGGCTTATTCCAGCCGGTTTTTTTGTGTCTGACAGTCTGACTGACCGCCGTGTTGACATCGCGGACAAGCCCCGCTCCCACCGAACAACTCTGTGGGAGCAGGCTTGCTCGCGATGGGCTAGACCTTGTCGATGTTCACGTTCCTGGTTTCCTTGAGGAAGATCATGCCCACCACCAGGCTGACCCCGGTAATCACCACCGGATACCACAGGCCATAGAAGATATCCCCGGTGAAGACCACCAGCGCAAACGATACCGTTGGCAGGAACCCACCAAACCAGCCATTGCCAATGTGATAGGGCAGGGACATGGAGGTGTAACGGATGCGGGTCGGGAACAGCTCGACCATCACCGCCGCCAGCGGGCCATAGGTCATGGTGGCGATGAGGGTCAGCAATACCATGATCAGCACGACCATCGGCTGATTGACCGAGCTTGGGTCGGCCTTGGCCGGGTAGCCCGCTTCAGTGACTGCAGCGCGCATGGCGGCTTCGTCGAAACCGCTGATTTTCTTCTCGCCCACGGACACCTGAACCTCGGTGCCTGCTGCAACTGACTGCGAGGTGTACGGCAAGCCCTGTTTCACCAGAAAGGTTTTGACCTTGTCGCACGGGCTGTCAAAACGAGCCTTGCCCACCGGGTCAAACTGGAAGGTGCACGTGGCCGGGTCAGCCATCACCACAATCGGTGACTGACGGCTGGCAGTATCAATCTGCGGGTTGGCGTAATGGCTCAATGCTTTGAACAGCGGGAAGTACAACACGGTGGCGAGCAACAGGCCGAGCATCAGGATCGGCTTGCGCCCCACCTTGTCCGATAGCCAGCCGAAGAAGATAAAGAACGGCGCACCGATGATCACGCTGATAATCAGCAACATGTTGGCCTGGGCCGGGTCAATTCTGAGCATCTGCGTGAGGAAGAACAGCACATAGAACTGCGCGGTATAGAAGGTCACCGCCTGGCCCGCGTTGATGCCGAACAGCGCAATCAGAACAATTTTAAGGTTTTCCCATTTACCGAACGACTCGCGGATCGGCGATTTACTGGTCTTACCTTCGGCTTTCATTTTCACGAAAGCCGGCGATTCGTGCATGCTCATGCGAATCCAGGTCGAGATGCCCAGCAGCACGATGGACAGCAGGAACGGCAGGCGCCAGCCCCATACTTCAAACTGATCACCGGTCAGGTAACGGCAGCTCAATACAACCACCAGCGACAGCAACAAGCCCAGGGTCGCGGTGGATTGAATCCAGCTGGTGTTAAAGCCGCGTTTGCCGGGAGCTGCGTGCTCTGCAACATAGGTGGCCGCACCGCCATACTCACCCCCCAGCGCCAGCCCTTGAAGCATGCGCAACACCACGAGCATGATCGGGGCCGCAATGCCGATACTGGCGTAAGTCGGCAACAGACCGACAGCAAAGGTCGAAAGGCCCATCAGAATGATGGTCATGAGGAAGGTGTATTTGCGCCCGATCATGTCACCCAACCGGCCAAAAACCAGTGCTCCGAAGGGTCTGACCAAAAAGCCTGCGGCAAAAGCCATCAAGGCAAAAATGAACGCCGTGGTGTCGTTTACACCCGCAAAGAACTGCTTGCTGAGCACGGTTGCCAAAGCGCCATACAAGAAAAAGTCATACCACTCGAAAACCGTCCCGAGGGATGACGCAAAAATGATTTTCCGTTCTTCACGACCGGTTGTTCCCTTGGCGGGAGCTGCTTGTTCTGCAATTGCGTCTGACATGTTCAATGTCCTCAGCCCTGTTGGGCCACAGTGATTATTGTTTTTGTCCACTGCCGGTTCCGGATGACTGCGCCCGAAACCACGATCGCACTCAAGCGACCGGTGTTTCTACCGCGCGATTGACCTCAGTTGCGTGCTCCAGTGAGTCAAGTGACGCCTGCAGGATTAACTGCGCGGCTTTTTCGCCAATCATCAAGGTCGGTGAACAGGTATTACCCGACACGATGCTGGGCATGATTGAAGCGTCTGCCACCCTCAACCCCGGTACGCCATGAACGCACAACTGGTCATCGACCACTGCCTCGGCGTCCTGGCCCATGCGGCAGGTGCCCACAGGGTGAAAAATGGTCGTCCCGATGCGGGCGGCAGCTTCATACAGCTCTTGCTCGGTTTTCAGGTCCTTGCCAGGCAAGTACTCCTCTGGCGTAAACGCCTGCAAGGCCGCACTGGACACGATGCGCCGGGTCAGGCGAATCGCATCCGCTGCGACTTTCAAATCGTCAGGATGGCTCAGGTAATTGGGATCGATCAGCGGCGCGTCATCCGGATTGGCAGAGCGGATATCGACCCGACCACGGCTTTTTGGGCGCAAGTTACACACCGACGTCGTGAACGCGGGAAAGGTGTGCAGCGGCTCGCCAAAACGCTCAAGGGACAACGGCTGTACGTGGTACTGCAAGTTGGCCGAGGGTTGATCGGGATCGGACTTTACGAATGCACCCAACTGACTGGGTGCCATGGCCAATGGGCCGCTACGGTCGTAGGCATAACGCAGGCCCATGCCGATCTTGCCCCACAGGCTGTTGGCCACCTGATTAAGGGTGCGCGCTTTGGTCAGTTTGAAGATCAGGCGCAGTTGCAGATGGTCCTGCAGGTTTCCACCCACACCGGGCAATTCGTGTTGAACGGTTATCCCCAAGCTTTCCAGCAGGGGGCGGGGGCCAATACCCGAGCGCTGCAAGATCCCAGGAGAGCCAATCGAACCCGCACACAAGATGATCTCGCGACCGGCCGAGAAAACATGCTCAGCGCCTTGCCAGCGGGCACTGACCTGCGTCGCACGGCCATTTTCAAGCAGCACTTTATCGACCTGAACATCAGTCAACACGGTCAGGTTCGTACGCTTGAGCACTGGCCGCAAAAAAGCCTTGGAAGCATTCCAGCGCACACCGGATCGCTGGTTGACCTGAAAGTATCCACAGCCCTGGTTGTCGCCACCGTTGAAGTCGCTAACGCTGGCAACTCCGCTTTCGGCGGCCGCGTTGCGAAAGGCATCCAGAATCGGCCAGGTATAACGCTGCTGCTCAACCCGCCATTCGCCATCAGCGCCATGCAGGTCGGAGTTGCCGGCAAAGTGTTTTTCGCTGCGTTTGAATAGCGGCAGGACGTCTTTCCAGGCCCAGCCCGCATTGCCTTGCTCGGCCCAACGGTCGTAATCGCCCGCCTGACCGCGCATGTAGATCATGCCGTTGATCGACGAGCTGCCGCCCAATACCTTGCCCCGCGGATAGCTCAGGCTGCGACCTTGCAAGCCGACCTGCGCTTCGGTTTTGAAGCACCAGTCGGTGCGCGGGTTGCCGATGCAATACAGGTAACCGACGGGAATATGGATCCACGGGTAGTTATCTTGCCCACCCGCTTCGAGCAGCAACACGTTGTGACGTGAATCGGCAGACAGCCGATTCGCCAGCACTGAACCCGCAGGCCCGGCGCCCACAATGATGTAGTCGTACACCTTACTGGCTGATGGCATTGATCACCTCGCCTTTATTGTTCTTGTCCTACACCATCCTATTGATTAATTTCGAGTTTGAAACGCGTGATTTCACCCATGGCTTGTGCGTTTTTGCACAGCTGATTATCAATCGTGCTGGGGGGCTGACATGTTTGACTGGAATGACCTGCGATACTTTCTGGAACTGCAACGCAGTGGTCGCTTGCTTGCCGCCGCCAAACGCCTGAATACAACCCACAGCACTGTCGCCCGGCATATCGAGAGCATCGAGCAGCACCTCGGCGCTGCGCTGTTCGTGCAACATGCACAAGGTTACGAACTGACGCCCGCAGGCCAGGCATTGCTCAAACACGCTGAAGCCATGGAAAACGTCGCATTGCTGGCGCAAGAGGAAATCACCCAGGCCATCGCTCCCATGGGCAAGATCCGGCTTGGGGTCACTGAAGGGATTGGGATCATGTTCATCACGTCGCGACTACGCGGGTTGTTTGAACGCTACCCTGGGCTGGAAGTGGAGCTGGTGGCGGTGCCGCGCTTTGTCAGCATCCTCAACCGCGAAGCTGAAATCAGCATCCACCTGGAACGCCCCAACGCTGACCTGTTGATCACTCGCAAACTCACCGACTACCGCCTGGCGCTCTACGCCAGCCGCGTTTACCTCGACAAGGCACCGCCCTTGAACAACCGCGATGACCTGGCCAATCACTACTGGATCGGCTACGTCGACGACTTGCTGTTCAGTCAGGAACTGCTGTTTCTCAACAACTTCTGCCGTACCCCGACCGTGACCTTTCGCAGCACCAGCGTCATTGCCCAGCAGCAAGCGGCGAGAGCAGGGCTCGGCATCGCCGTACTGCCCAACTACATGGCCAGCCATGACCCGGAACTGGTGCGCGTACTGCCCGAAGAGTCGGTCCAGCGCAGCTACTGGATCAGCACCCGCCGTGAGCTGCACAAGTCCGTAAGGCTGAGGGTTGTGTGGGATTTTTTGCTGGAGCTGTGCCAGGAAGAGCAGGGGGTTTTGCTGGCGCCGTAGGTGATTTTTTACCAAAAAAAAGGCCAACGCTAAGCGTTGGCCTTTTTTAACTGCACTACACCATCAGAAGTCCAGGTTGGACACTGCCAGTGCGTTGTTCTCGATGAACTCACGGCGCGGTTCTACGGCGTCGCCCATCAAGGTGTTGAAGATCTGATCGGCGCCGATCGCGTCTTCAATGGTGACTTTCAGCATGCGGCGCACGCTTGGGTCCATCGTGGTTTCCCAGAGCTGATCCGGGTTCATTTCGCCCAGACCTTTGTAGCGCTGGATGGTATGGCGCTTGGTGCTTTCTGCCATCAACCATTCCAGTGCTTCCTTGAACTCGGTCACTTGCTTGCGACGTTCGCCACGCTGGATGTATGCACCGTCATCCAGCAGAGTGCTCAGCTGAGCGCCCAGGGTCACAACGGTTTTGTAGTCGTTGCTGCCGAAGAAGTCGCGGTTGAAGGTGATGAAGGTCGAGTGGCCGTGGGAGATCAGTTCGACCTCTGGCAACCAGACATTACGCTCACGGTCTTCACGCAGGCTGGCTTTGTAAACCAGGCCCGATTTCTCAACCAGACGCAGACGCTCTTCGAACTTGGCCATCCAGTCTTGCATGGCCGCGTGGTCGCCCAGCTGCTCCAGAGTAACGGCTGGCAGATAGATGAAGTGCTCGGTCAGCTCCTGCGGGTACAGGCGCGACAAACGCTTGAGGGTCTTCATCACCATGCGGAAGTCGTACACCAGACGCTCCAGCGCCTCACCCGAGATGCCCGGGGCTTCTTCGTTCAAGTGCAGGCTGGCGTCTTCAAGGGCCGACTGGGTCATGTACTCTTCCATGGCCTCGTCGTCTTTGATGTATTGCTCTTGCTTGCCTTTTTTCACTTTGTACAACGGCGGCTGAGCAATGTAGATGTAGCCACGCTCAATCAGCTCCGGCAACTGACGGAAGAAGAAGGTCAGCAGCAGGGTACGGATGTGCGAACCGTCGACGTCAGCATCGGTCATGATGATGATGTTGTGATAGCGCAGTTTTTCGATGTTGTATTCATCGCGGCCAATGCCACAGCCCAAGGCGGTGATCAAGGTGCCTACTTCTTGCGAAGAGATCATCTTGTCAAAGCGGGCTTTCTCGACGTTGAGGATTTTACCCTTCAACGGCAGGATGGCCTGGGTACGGCGGTTGCGGCCCTGCTTGGCGGAACCGCCAGCAGAGTCACCTTCCACGAGATACAGTTCGGACAGCGCCGGGTCTTTTTCCTGGCAGTCGGCCAGCTTGCCCGGCAAGCCTGCGATGTCCAGAGCGCCTTTACGACGAGTCATCTCACGGGCTTTGCGCGCGGCCTCACGGGCACGGGCGGCGTCGATCATCTTGCCGACAATCAGCTTGGCTTCGTTCGGGTTTTCCAGCAGGAAGTCGGAGAAGAACTTGCCCATTTCCTGTTCAACAGCGGTCTTCACTTCGGAAGAAACCAGCTTGTCTTTGGTCTGGGAGCTGAACTTCGGATCCGGTACTTTCACCGAGATGATTGCAGTCAGGCCTTCACGGGCGTCATCACCGGTAGTGGCGACTTTGTGCTTTTTGGCCAGGCCTTCAGCTTCGATGTAGGTGTTGAGGTTACGCGTCAGGGCAGAGCGGAAGCCCACCAGGTGCGTACCGCCATCGCGCTGAGGAATGTTGTTGGTGAAGCACAACAGGTTCTCGTTGAAGCTGTCGTTCCACTGCAAGGCGATTTCTACGCCGATACCGTCTTCACGTTGAACATTGAAGTGAAACACCTGGTTGACCGGGGTCTTGTTGGTGTTCAGGTAGTCAACGAATGCACGCAAGCCGCCTTCGTACTTGAACAGCTCTTCCTTGCCGCTGCGCTCGTCCTTGAGGACGATACCCACACCGGAGTTCAGGAAGGACAGCTCACGAATACGCTTGGCCAGGATGTCCCAGCTGAAGTGGATATTCTTGAAAGTCTGGTCAGACGGTTTGAAGTGGATCTGAGTGCCGGTAGTTTCGCTCTCGCCAACGATGGCCATAGGCGCTTGAGGAACACCGTGGACGTAGGTCTGTTCCCAGATCTTGCCGCTGCGACGTACAGTCAGGACCAGCAGTTCGGACAGGGCGTTTACCACCGAAACACCTACGCCGTGCAATCCGCCGGATACCTTGTAGGAGTTGTCATCGAACTTACCGCCAGCGTGCAGTACGGTCATGATGACCTCGGCTGCAGAAACGCCTTCTTCTTTATGCACGTCCACCGGAATACCGCGGCCGTTGTCGCGCACGGTGATGGACTCGTCCGGGTGGATCGTAATGGTGATGTCGTCGCAATGGCCAGCCAGCGCTTCGTCGATGGAGTTGTCGACTACTTCGAACACCATGTGGTGCAGACCGCTGCCATCGTCAGTATCACCAATGTACATACCGGGACGTTTGCGTACGGCATCAAGGCCTTTCAGCACTTTAATGCTCGTTGAGTCGTACGTGTTTTCTTCGCTCAATGCCTTCACTCCCGATGGTCGTGGGTCTGGGTGATACAGCCCTGTTCCACGTGGAACAGGGCAACTGGCGTTTCCGTCTGCCAGCCTTCCCTCAATAATTCGTGGTCTACACAGGTAATGAATACCTGGCAGCGTAAGTCTTCCAACAAGCGACACAATGCGTTGCGATGCTGCTCATCCAGTTCGGAAGGCAAGTCATCTACTAGATAAATACATTGGCCACGCCGGGCTTGGCTGACCAAATGCCCTTGAGCAATGCGCAGCGCGCAGACCACCAACTTCTGCTGACCCCGCGACAAAATATCTGCTGCGTTGTTTGCACCCAACTTGAGACGCAAATCAGCACGTTGTGGCCCTGCCTGGGTATGCCCCATTTGCTGGTCCCGGTGGACAGACGCGGCGAGTACAGCACTCAGCTCACGGTCTTTGTCCCAACCACGGTAATAGCTCAGCGTTAACCCTTCGAGATCAAGTAGCTCACTCAAGGTCTGCTCAAAGACTGGTTTCAAGGCTTTGATGTAGGCGCGGCGGTATTCATCAATTTCAGCACTGGCCAGGCAAAGTTCCCGGTCCCAGGCCGCTTGTGAAACGGCGTCGAGTGTACCATGCCGCAGCCATGAGTTCCGCTGCCGCAGGGCCTTCTGTAGCCGCTGCCAGGTCGACATGAAGCGGGGCTCAACATGGAACACCCCCCAATCGAGAAACTGCCTGCGGATCTTTGGGGCACCTTCCAGCAAGCGGAAGCTGTCAGGGTTAATCAATTGCAACGGCAGGATCTCGGCCAGCTGCGCAGCACTGCGCGCATTTTGGCCGTCGATACGGATCTGGAACTCCCCTTGCCGGTCCCGCGAGATACCGAGCGCGCTGTGCCCGCCTTCAGCCAGTTCAACCTGACCAAAAACCGTACAGCTCTGCTGCTCGTGCTGGATCACGGGATTGAGCCGCACACTGCGAAACGAACGCGCCAGCCCCAGCAAGTGGATAGCTTCCAGCACGCTGGTTTTTCCGCTGCCGTTGGCGCCGTACAGGATATTGATGCGGGGAGAGGGGGAGAAGGTCACCGGGTGCAGGTTACGCACCGCGGTGACTGTGACACGACTGAGGGACATCTAGCGTGGGCTGTGCATGGTTACAGGCGCATCGGCATAACAACGTAGGCCGAGTCGTCGTTGTCCGACTCTTGCACCAGAGCGCTGCTGTTGGAGTCCGACAGGATCAGACGCACTTGTTCCGTGGTCATGACCCCCAGCACGTCCAGCAGGTAGCTCACGTTGAAGCCGATCTCCAGTGAACCGCCGTTGTACTCAACGCCCACTTCTTCTTCCGCTTCTTCCTGCTCCGGGTTGTTCGCCTGGATTTTCAGCTGGCCATTGGCCAATTGCAGACGGATGCCACGATATTTCTCGTTGGACAGGATCGCGGTACGGCTGAACGCTTCGCGCAATGCCTGACGGTCACCGATAACGACCTTGTCACCACCTTTAGGCAGCACACGCTCGTAGTCCGGGAACTTGCCATCAACCAGCTTGGACGTGAAGGTGAACTCGCCGGTGGTGGCACGGATGTGGTGTGCGCCCAGAACGATGCTCACTTCGCCGTCCGGCTCAGTCAGCAAGCGCGCCAACTCAAGAATACCCTTGCGCGGAACGATCACTTGATGACGGTCTGGCTGGCCGATGTCGGCTTTCATCGAGCACATGGCCAGACGGTGACCGTCGGTTGCCACAGCACGGATGATGCCTGCCGATACTTCCAGCAGCATGCCATTGAGGTAGTAACGAACGTCCTGCTGCGCCATGGCAAAGCTGGTGCGCTCGATCAGACGACGCAATTTGCTCTGCTGCAAGCTGCACGTCAGCGAGCCCGGGCCTTCTTCAACCGTCGGGAAGTCGTTGGCAGGCAGGGTGGACAAGGTAAAGCGGCTACGGCCTGCCTTGACTACCAGCTTGTTGTCATCGAGTTTGATGTCAATCAGTGCGTCGTTGGGCAGGCTTTTGCAGATATCCATCAGCTTGCGCGCAGGCACGGTGATTTCGCCTGGCTCAGCCGGCTCTTCAAGTTGCACTCGACCAACCAGTTCGACTTCAAGGTCGGTACCGGTCAGCGACAGTTGCTGGCCTTCGACAACCAACAGCACGTTGGACAATACCGGCAAGGTCTGGCGGCGTTCAACGACGCCTGCGACCAGTTGCAGGGGTTTCAACAGGGCTTCGCGTTGAATGGTGAAATGCATGGTCTAGTCCCTTGCCTTAATAAGCTGCGCTGGTGTCATCAGGTTGTCAGTGTACGCAGCAGGTTCTTGTAGTCCTCACGGATGTCCGCGTCGGATTCCTTGAGTTCGTTGATCTTGCGGCATGCGTGCAAGACCGTGGTGTGATCGCGACCGCCAAACACATCGCCGATCTCCGGCAGGCTGTGGTTGGTCAGCTCTTTGGACAACGCCATCGCCACCTGGCGTGGTCGCGCCACCGAGCGCGAACGGCGCTTGGACAGCAAGTCCGAAATTTTGATCTTGTAGTACTCAGCCACTGTGCGCTGGATGTTATCCACAGAGACGAGTTTGTCTTGCAGCGCCAGCAGGTCTTTAAGGGATTCGCGGATCAGCTCGATGGTGATGTCGCGGCCCATAAAGTGCGAGTGAGCGATAACACGCTTGAGCGCGCCTTCGAGTTCACGCACGTTGGAGCGAATGCGCTGGGCAATAAAGAAGGCGGCATCGTGAGGCAGATCGACCTTGGCCTGATCGGCCTTCTTCATCAGGATCGCAACACGGGTCTCAAGCTCTGGCGGCTCGACGGCAACCGTCAAACCCCAGCCAAAGCGTGATTTGAGACGCTCTTCAAGGCCTTCGATTTCTTTCGGGTAACGGTCACTGGTCAGAATCACTTGCTGACCGCCTTCAAGCAGGGCGTTGAAGGTGTGGAAGAACTCTTCCTGGGACCGTTCCTTGCGCGCAAAGAATTGAATGTCATCGATAAGCAAGGCGTCTACCGAACGGTAGAAGCGCTTGAACTCGTTGATGGCGTTGAGCTGCAAGGCTTTAACCATGTCGGCTACAAAACGCTCGGAATGCAGGTACACGACCTTGGCATTCGGGTTCTTCTTTAGCAGGTGGTTGCCCACCGCGTGCATCAAGTGAGTTTTACCCAGACCAACGCCGCCATAAAGGAAGAGCGGGTTGTAACCGTGCTTGGGGTTATCTGCCACCTGCCACGCCGCAGCGCGAGCCAGTTGGTTGGACTTGCCCTCAACGAAGTTTTCGAAGGTAAAGGTTCGGTTCAGGTAGCTGGTGTGCTTGAGCGCACCCTCGACCTGGACGGTGCGCTGTTCGGCGCGCACTGGCGCTTGCTGCGAGCTTGCACCGGCCATTGGGTCGAAGCTGGCCCGCGAAGGTTCTTCGCTGGCATGCCCGGACTGTTTTGGCGCGGGTGCAGGAGCGGGTGCCGCTGCTGTGTTGACAGGTGCGCTGGGCGCCGGGGCCTGAGAGGCCGCTGCAGCCAATGGCGCATTAGGGGCAGCACGAGGCGCCGAGCTGCGTTTGCTGCCTATTAACAAGGACAACGCAGGCGCCATGCCATTGCTGTGCTCGTTCAACAGTTCAAGCAAACGGCTCAGGTATTTTTCGTTGACCCAGTCGAGAACGAATCGGTTGGGTGCATACACACGCAACTCGTCGCCTTCGGCTTCGACCTGTAGTGGACGGATCCAGGTGTTGAATTGCTGGGCAGGCAGCTCATCGCGCAAAAGCTCCACGCACTGCTGCCAAAGTTCCACTGACACGGATATCCCCTAAGTTGAAAGCCGGTGAGGCAAAAACAGGTGCCATTGTAGCGACCGTGGCCCCACTTATCCACATGTAGGTGACGTGCATATAAGGAGAGATCCGGCTTTTTACTGTGAACAAAGCGACAAATGGTATGTGCATAAGCTCTGTGGATAAGCGGGCCTAAGCTCGTTGCACAAGTGGGGTCGAAAGTCTGTGCATAAGTCGCCTGTGGATAAAAGCCCCTTTCATGCACAGCTTATCCGAGGGTGCAGCACAGGTGGAGCACGGCTTCTCGACAGTGTTGTCATCTTCTGTACGCCTTGTTTTATATGGCCTTAAGCTAGTTACCCACAGAAGATCGCTTCCCTAAGTTTAATAAGCTTTATAAAAGAGCTTTAAATACTTCGTTTTTTTATTTCTATAGTTGGCAGGTGCAAGACAGGTGCGAAAGGGCAAACATCTATTTAGCGGTAAACGCTGGTTGGAAATTGACCTATTGGCTTGCTTTCTCTAGAATCGCCGGTCTCTTAAAACGGGGGCCATTCCGGCCCGTTGTGGACGAACCAGGTAGCACGACATGAAACGTACTTTCCAACCAAGCACTATCAAACGCGCCCGCACTCACGGTTTCCGTGCACGCATGGCTACTAAAAACGGCCGTGCAGTCCTGTCGCGTCGCCGCGCCAAAGGCCGTGCACGTCTGGCAGTTTGATAATCAGACAATGGTGGTGAGTCAGGACTTCAGTCGGGAAAAGCGGTTACTCACTCCCCGACACTTCAAGGCAGTCTTTGACTCCCCCACCGGCAAGGTTCCGGGGAAAAATCTCCTGCTCCTTGCGCGTAGCAACGATCTTGATCACCCCCGCCTGGGGTTAGTGATCGGGAAAAAGAGCGTAAAGCTCTCCGTTGAGCGCAATCGCCTTAAGCGTTTGATGCGTGAATCGTTTCGTCTCCACCAGGATTTACTGGTTGGTTGGGATATCGTTATCGTCGCGCGCAAAGGTTTGGGTGACGTAGAGAACCCCGAATTGATTCAGCATTTCGGCAAACTCTGGAAGCGTCTGGCCCGTAACACGCCAGTTCCAGCAGTTAAAACCGAAACTGTAGGGGTAGGCAGTCCTGATGCGTAAACTGGCGCTCGTTCCGATCCAGTTTTATCGCTATGCCATTAGTCCTTTGATGGCCAGCCACTGCCGTTTCTACCCCAGTTGTTCCTGCTACGCGTTGGAAGCCATAGAAAATCATGGCCTTCTGCGCGGCGGCTGGCTGACCTTTCGTCGTTTAGGTCGCTGTCACCCGTGGAATCCCGGTGGTTACGACCCGGTTCCGCCTATCCCTACCTCCCGTTCTTCTTGATGGCCGAGTAATCATGGATATTAAACGCACGATCCTGATCGTCGCTCTAGCAGTCGTGTCCTACGTTATGGTTCTGAAATGGAACCAGGATTACGGCCAAGCTGCCCTGCCGACTCAGAATGTTGCCGCCAGCAGCACAACCGCGCCGGCTTTGCCCGATACGGTTTCAGGTAACAACGCTTCAAACAGTGCCGATGTACCCAGCGCCAATACAGATACCAGCACACCGACTGAAACTCCGGTGGCTGCAAGCAAAGACCTCATCCAGGTAAAAACGGATGTTCTGGACATCGCGATCGATCCACAGGGTGGTGATATTGCCCAGCTGCGTCTGCCGCTTTATCCACGTCGCCAGGATCACCCGGATGTTCCTTTCCAGTTGTTCGATAACGGCAACGAACGCACCTATCTGGCACAAAGTGGCCTGACAGGCGTTGATGGCCCGGACGCCCGTCCGTCAGGTCGTCCTGTTTTCAGCGCTGAGAAAAAGAATTTCGAACTGGCCCCAGGCCAGGATCAACTGGTTGTTGATCTGAAATTCAGCGAAAACGGCATCAACTACATCAAGCGTTTCACGCTCAAGCGTGGTTTGTACGATGTACAAGTCAGCTATTTGATTGATAACGAGAGCGGCAAGCCGTGGAATGGCAACCTGTTCGCGCAATTGAAGCGTGACGCCAGCTCCGATCCTTCTTCCAGCACCGCCACCGGCACTGCTACTTACCTGGGCGCTGCCCTGTGGACAAGTTCGGAGCCGTACAAAAAAGTGTCGATGAAAGATATCGACAAGGCTCAGCTGAAAGAAACCGTTCAAGGCGGCTGGGTTGCCTGGTTGCAACACTATTTTGTGACGGCGTGGATTCCACAGAAAGGCGATAACAACGTCGTTCAGACCCGCAAAGACAACCAGGGCAACTACATCATCGGTTTTACTGGCCCAACCTTGACCGTTGAGCCGGGCAAAACAGCTGAAACCAGCGCTACGTTGTACGCCGGTCCAAAAAGCCAGGGTGTACTCAAAGAGTTATCCCCAGGTCTGGAACTGACTGTCGACTACGGCATTCTGTGGTTCATTGCCCAGCCTATTTTCTGGCTGCTGCAACATATCCACAGCCTGGTCGGTAACTGGGGCTGGTCGATTATCTTCCTGACCATGCTGATCAAAGGGATCTTCTTCCCTCTGTCGGCCGCCAGCTACAAGTCGATGGCCCGCATGCGCGCCGTGGCACCAAAACTGGCTGCTCTGAAAGAGCAGTTCGGTGATGATCGCCAGAAAATGTCGCAAGCAATGATGGAGCTGTACAAGAAAGAAAAGATCAATCCACTGGGCGGCTGCTTGCCGATTCTGGTGCAGATGCCGGTCTTCCTGTCCTTGTACTGGGTACTTCTGGAAAGTGTTGAAATGCGCCAGGCGCCGTTCATGCTCTGGATTACCGACCTGTCGATCAAAGACCCGTTCTTCATTCTGCCGATCATCATGGGCGCAACCATGTTCATCCAGCAGCGTCTGAACCCGACTCCGCCGGACCCGATGCAGGCCAAGGTAATGAAGCTGATGCCAATCATCTTCACCTTCTTCTTCCTGTGGTTCCCTGCTGGTCTGGTGCTGTACTGGGTTGTGAACAACTGCCTGTCCATCGCTCAACAGTGGTACATCACCCGTAAAGTTGAAGCTGCTACCAAAAAAGCAGCCGAGTAACCTACTCTGGTGAGCACCACTCAAAACGCCCCCTAGTGGGGCGTTTTGCTATCCGTCACTTTTGTTTTGAGGCCTGTTTTATGAGTGTTCCGGCTGAGACCATTGCCGCAGTAGCGACCGCCCAAGGCCGAGGTGGTGTGGGAATCGTGCGTATTTCCGGCCCGCTTGCCAGTGTTGCGGCGCAAGCGTTCAGCGAACGCGAGCTGAAACCGCGCTACGCCCATTACGGCCCTTTTTACGGCGAAAACCGTGAAGTGCTGGATGAGGGGATTGCGCTGTACTTCCCCGGCCCCAACTCCTTTACCGGCGAAGACGTACTGGAACTTCAAGGCCACGGTGGCCCGATTGTTCTCGATATGCTGCTCCAGCGCTGCATCCAGCTAGGTTGCCGCCTGGCTCGTCCGGGGGAATTCAGCGAGCGGGCATTTTTGAATGACAAACTCGACCTGGCGCAAGCCGAGGCAATTGCCGACCTGATCGAGGCAAGTTCTGCACAGGCTGCACGTAACGCATTGCGTTCCTTGCAAGGCGCTTTCTCACAGCGTGTGCATAACTTGACTGAGCAATTGATCAGTTTGCGTATCTATGTCGAAGCGGCGATTGATTTCCCGGAAGAAGAAATCGACTTTTTGGCCGATGGCCATGTGCTTGGCATGCTGGATAAGGTTCGGGAAGAGTTATCGACCGTTCAACGCGAGGCCGGGCAGGGGGCTTTGCTGCGCGATGGCATGACCGTGGTTATCGCGGGCCGTCCAAACGCCGGCAAGTCGAGTTTGCTCAATGCCCTGGCCGGGCGCGAAGCGGCCATCGTGACCGAAATTGCCGGTACCACCCGGGACGTATTGCGTGAACATATCCACATTGATGGCATGCCGTTGCATGTGGTCGACACCGCGGGTCTGCGTGATACAGACGACCATGTGGAAAAAATCGGTGTACAACGGGCACTCAAGGCCATTGGCGAAGCCGATCGGGTGCTCTTGGTGGTCGATGCCACGGCTCCGGAAGCGGATGACCCGTTTGCGCTATGGCCAGAGTTTCTTGAGCAGCGTCCAGATCCTTCGAAAGTGACCTTGATCCGTAACAAGGCAGATCTGAGCGGAGAAAATATTGCCCTGCAGGTGTGTGACGATGGCCACGTGACGATTAGCCTTAGCGCCAGATCAACGGATGGGCTGGACCTGCTGCGTGAACACCTCAAGGCTTGCATGGGATACGAGCAAACGTCTGAAAGCAGCTTCAGCGCACGCCGTCGGCACCTGGAGGCGTTGCAGCACGCCAGCCGGGCACTTGAGCACGGCAGGGCGCAACTGACCCTGGCGGGCGCAGGGGAGTTGCTGGCTGAGGACTTGCGTCAGGCGCAGCATTCCCTTGGTGAGATTACCGGCGCATTCAGCTCTGATGATCTGCTGGGACGGATCTTCTCCAGCTTCTGCATCGGCAAGTAACAGCACACGTTGTAGTCGCTGCCGAGGAACGAAGGCTGCGAGCGGTTTGCAGGCTATCGCAGCCTTCGTTCCTCGGCAGCGACTACAACGTGTAACACTGCTACAGTTATTCACATTCATACGAGGTGTTAGTCCAATGCGCCATTGATGCCGCCGCGATGTTTGCGGCCAGTTCTTGATTCCCCTGCAACAGGGGGTAGATCTGTGCATCTCTGGAGTGCGTATGACTCTCGTTACCTCTGTAACGCTCAAAGGCGTTTCTTTTCACCTGCCCGATGGCAGTGCTCTCTTCTCGGACCTTGATCTGCATCTCGACCAGCGACGTACTGCTCTGGTGGGGCGCAATGGTGCAGGTAAAAGCGTTTTGGCACGCCTGATAACCGGGGATATCTTCCCTTCAACAGGCCATTGCACCCGAAACGGCACGGTGTATTACCTGGCCCAGTATGTCAGCCCCGACCCCGGTCACACCGTTGCAGACCTTGCCGGCGTACAGCACATCATCAGGGCCCTTGAGCACATCGAGCAGGGCAGCACTGAGCAAGCAGACTTCGACTGCATCGGCGAACGCTGGGGTATCCGTCAGCAATTACTCGACCAGTTGGCCCAGAACAACCTTGCACACTTGACGCCTTCTACCCCCACCTCAGCCCTCAGCGGAGGCGAAGCCATGCGCGTGGCCCTGATGGGGGCCTTCTTGTCTCAAGCTGACCTGTTGATACTGGATGAGCCCACCAATCATCTGGATCGCCAGCACCGTGATGCGCTCCATGAGCAGTTGCAGAACTGGCCCAACGGTTTGCTCGTGATCAGCCATGACCGCGATTTGTTGGAACACATGGAGCGTATTGTTGAATTGTCATCCCAAGGACTCATCAGCTATGGCGGGGGGTTTTCGTTTTATGCACAGGCAAAAGCCGAGCAACTACAAGCGGCGCAGCAACAACTGGCGTCAGCCAAGCTAGAGCGCAAGCGTCAGGAACACGCCATGCGTGAACACAAAGAACGCCTTGAACGCAGCCAATCCCGCGGCCACAAGCAGGCCAGTGATGCCAATCAGGCTAACATTTTGCTGGGCCGGCAAAAGGAGCGCAGCCAGGCCAGTAGCGGCAAGCAGCGAGTACAACAAGACGCTGCACGGGAACATTTGTCTGCCCTGGTACGCCAGGCTGCGAGTCAGGTAGAAGAACAACAGGCCATCTTTGTTTATCCGCCTCATGCTTGCCAAAGCGCACCGTTGCAAATAGCTGAGTTGATCAATGCTCGTCTGCCCCAGGGGGCTGAGTATTTACGCACGATCAATCTCACGCTGACTCGTGGCCAGCGTATTGCCCTGGTGGGAGCGAATGGCTGCGGCAAGTCGACTCTGCTCAAGGTACTGGCCGGTCAACTGTCGGTCATTTCAGGCCAGGCCAGGACCTTCGTAACCACTGCTTATCTCGACCAAGATCTGGGGCTGTTAAAACCTGAGCAGTCCGTACTTGAGCAATTGCTGTCCCAAAATCGGCAGCTCAATGCAGGAGAATTACGCACCCGACTTGCGCAATTGGGTCTCAATGCCGATCGAGTCAACCAGCCATGCCATCGACTGAGTGGCGGTGAGCGCCTGAAAGCCGCCATGGCTTGCGTGTTCTATGCCGCTTCACCGCCGCACCTGCTATTGCTCGATGAACCGGCCAATCACCTGGATCTGCCTTCGGTTCTGGCCCTGCAGGACATGCTTGAGCAGTATTCGGGAACTCTGATTGTCACCTCACACAATGAGGTGTTTTTGGCTGCAATCGGGGTTACCCACAGACTGCAGGCATCACCCACAGGGTGGCTGAACCAGCCCGTCTGATGAGACAGGCTTGTACCGTTTATCACTTTTATGACTCACCGATTGTACGACCGCTTGATGGATTAGCCATTCCAGCGGTTTTCGGCTGCCTGTTTATTGGCCAAAAACCGCATAAATCGTTGAATAAGCTCTGTGTATAACTGGCCCTCAGGTCAGTGGGTAAGTAGGCCTGAAAACTGAAGATAACCACCCCTGTGGATAAGCACCTGTTTTACCCACAGGCTTAAAGCACTTATCCCAACCCCTCATCGGTGCATAACCACAGACTTTTGAATCTCTGTACAGTACGTAGAATATAGCTTGTAGCAATCTATCCACAGAAAGGTGGCTCAGTATAAATAAACATAAAAACAAAGCTTTATAAATTTCTTCTCTATTTATTTATCTATCTTGCCTTTATCCACAGCTGGTTAAATTTTGTGCAAAGGGTTCTTTAAGAAGGGCGAAGTCCCTATACTTCGCGGTCTATCCAAAAAACCCCTAGTAACAGGCACGAGGTGCGTGGTGAATTTCCCTTCCCGTTTTGCAGTGATCGTCATCGGCGGCGGTCACGCCGGAACCGAGGCTGCACTTGCTTCAGCACGCATGGGCGTAAAAACCCTGCTGTTGACCCACAACGTGGAAACCCTCGGGCAAATGAGCTGCAATCCTGCGATTGGCGGGATTGGTAAAAGCCATCTGGTTAAAGAAATCGACGCCCTGGGCGGCGCGATGGCAATGGCTACCGATAAAGGCGGCATCCAGTTCCGTGTACTTAATGGGCGTAAAGGCCCGGCAGTACGGGCAACCCGTGCACAGGCCGACCGCATTCTGTACAAAGCGGCAATTCGCGAAACGCTGGAAAACCAGCCCAACCTGTGGATATTTCAACAGGCTGCTGATGACCTGATCGTTGAACAGGATCAAGTGCGTGGCGTAGTGACCCAAATGGGTCTGCGTTTTATGGCTGATGCTGTGGTTTTGACCACAGGTACTTTCCTCGGTGGACTTATCCACATCGGGATGCAGAATTACTCGGGTGGCCGAGCCGGTGATCCTCCTTCGATCGCCCTGGCACACCGCCTGCGTGAACTGCCCCTGCGAGTTGGTCGCCTGAAAACCGGTACACCACCGCGTATCGATGGCCGCTCTGTAGATTTCTCGGTCATGACCGAACAACCAGGCGATACACCGATTCCAGTGATGTCGTTCATGGGCAACAAAGAACAGCATCCGGCTCAGGTCAGTTGCTGGATTACCCATACCAACGCCCGTACTCACGAAATCATCGCGTCCAACCTCGACCGCTCACCGATGTACTCGGGCGTAATCGAAGGGATTGGCCCGCGTTACTGCCCGTCAATCGAAGACAAGATTCACCGCTTTGCCGATAAGGAAAGCCATCAGGTTTTCATTGAGCCGGAAGGTTTGACCACTCACGAGCTGTACCCGAACGGGATCTCCACATCCTTGCCGTTCGACGTGCAAATCCAGATCGTGCAATCGATTCGCGGCATGGAAAACGCCCATATCGTGCGGCCCGGCTATGCCATCGAATACGACTACTTCGATCCGCGGGACCTGAAATACAGCCTTGAAACCAAGGTAATCGGCGGCTTGTTCTTCGCAGGGCAAATCAACGGCACTACCGGTTACGAAGAAGCCGGGGCCCAAGGTTTGCTGGCTGGCGCCAACGCGGCATTGCTCGCACAGGGCAAGGAAAGCTGGTGCCCGCGTCGCGACGAGGCGTACATCGGAGTATTGGTCGACGACCTGATTACCTTGGGTACTCAAGAGCCGTACCGGATGTTTACATCCCGTGCCGAATACCGGCTGATCCTGCGCGAAGACAACGCCGACATGCGCTTGACCGAAAAAGGTCGCGAATTGGGCCTGGTCGATGATGCCCGTTGGGCCGCTTTCTGCACCAAGCGTGAAAGCATCGCGCAAGAAGAACAGCGCCTGAAAAGCACTTGGGTTCGCCCGGGCACTGAGCAGGGCGATGCCATTGCAGCAAAATTCGGCACGCCGCTGACCCATGAATACAATTTGCTGAACCTGCTGACACGCCCCGAAATCGACTACGCCGGTCTGGTTGAAGTGACCGGGAAAGGCGCAGAAGATCCGTTGGTCGCCGAGCAGGTTGAGATCAAAACCAAGTACGCCGGTTATATCGATCGTCAACAAGACGAAATTGCCCGTCTGCGCGCCAGTGAGAACACCAAACTGCCTGTGGATATCGATTACACGATCATCTCCGGGCTGTCGAAAGAGATCCAGAGCAAGCTGGGCGCAACCCGTCCCGAGACCTTGGGGCAGGCTTCGCGTATTCCAGGTGTGACGCCTGCGGCGATTTCCCTGTTGATGATTCACCTGAAAAAGCGCGGCGCTGGCCGCACGTTGGAGCAAAACGCTTGAGTTCGCTGGTTACCGCGCAACACGCCGAAGAGTTATCCACAGGTGCACGCCAATTGGGCGTAGCACTGTCCGAAAACCAGCATCAGCTATTGCTGGGTTATTTGGCCCTGTTGATCAAATGGAACAAGGCCTACAACCTCACGGCTGTGCGTAACCCGGACGAAATGGTTTCGCGCCATTTGCTCGACAGCCTCAGCGTGATGCCCTTCATCGAAAATGGCCGTTGGCTGGATGTGGGCAGCGGCGGCGGCATGCCGGGCATTCCCCTGGCGATCCTGTTTCCCGAGTCCCAAGTGACCTGTCTGGACAGCAACGGCAAGAAAACCCGTTTTCTGACCCAGGTGAAACTCGAGCTCAAGCTGGATAACTTGCAAGTTATCCACAGTCGCGTTGAAGAGTTTCAGCCAGAGCTGCCATTCAATGGAATTGTTTCCAGGGCTTTCAGCAGCATGGAGAACTTCAGCAACTGGACACGCCATCTGGGCAACAGTGAAACGCGCTGGTTGGCAATGAAGGGCGTTCATCCGGCTGATGAGCTGGTAGCATTGCCGTCTGATTTTCGTCTAGATAGCGAACACGCCTTGACTGTTCCAGGTTGCCAAGGCCAACGCCATCTGCTGATACTGCGCCGCACGGCATGATTGGGAACGCAAGCAAGAATGGCTAAGGTATTCGCAATAGCGAACCAAAAGGGTGGTGTGGGTAAAACCACCACCTGTATCAACCTCGCAGCATCGCTGGTCGCGACCAAGCGCCGCGTGCTTCTGATCGACCTCGATCCACAAGGCAACGCCACCATGGGTAGCGGTGTGGATAAACATGGTCTCGAGAATTCGGTCTACGACCTGTTGATCGGTGAATGTGATCTGGCCCAGGCCATGCACATCTCCGAACACGGTGGGTACCAGCTTCTGCCCGCAAACCGTGATTTGACGGCAGCTGAAGTTGTATTGCTCGAAATGCAGATGAAAGAAAGCCGTCTGCGTACTGCACTGGCGCCGGTTCGCGAGAGCTACGATTACATTCTGATCGATTGCCCGCCGTCTCTGTCGATGCTGACCCTGAACGCTCTGGTTGCTGCCGATGGGGTCATTATCCCCATGCAGTGTGAGTACTTCGCACTCGAAGGCTTGAGCGATCTTGTGGATAACATCAAGCGCATTGCCGAACTCCTGAACCCGAACCTGAAGATCGAAGGCCTGCTGCGGACCATGTACGACCCGCGTCTGAGCCTGATGAACGATGTATCGGCTCAGCTCAAGGAACACTTCGGCGAGCAGCTCTACGACACGGTGATTCCGCGCAACATCCGCTTGGCCGAAGCGCCGAGTTACGGCATGCCGGCGCTGGCGTATGACAAAAATTCCCGTGGCGCGATTGCTTACCTTGCCCTGGCGGGCGAGCTGGTTCGTCGTCAACGTCGTACCACCCGCACGCCTCAGCCAACTTAAGGAAATCCCATGGCCGTCAAGAAACGAGGTCTCGGACGCGGACTGGATGCACTCCTTAGTGGTCCAACGGTCAGCTCGCTGGAAGAGCAAGCGGTCAAGGTTGATCAAAGCGAACTGCAACACTTGCCACTGGACCTGATCCAGCGCGGCAAGTATCAGCCTCGTCGCGACATGGATCCCCAGGCGCTTGAAGAGCTGGCCAGCTCGATCAGGACCCAAGGCGTGATGCAGCCAATCGTGGTTCGCCCGATTGATGGCAACCGCTTTGAGATCATCGCCGGTGAACGTCGCTGGCGCGCCAGCCAACAGGCAGGCAAGGACACCATCCCGGCGATGGTGCGAGATGTGCCGGATGAAACCGCCATCGCGATGGCGCTGATCGAAAACATTCAGCGCGAAGATCTCAATCCGATTGAAGAAGCCGTTGCCTTGCAACGCTTGCAGCAAGAGTTCCAGCTGACTCAGCAGCAAGTTGCCGACGCTGTGGGTAAGTCCCGGGTGTCTGTGGCTAACTTGTTGCGATTGATTTCCTTGCCGGAAGTCATCAAAACCATGCTGTCCCACGGTGACCTTGAAATGGGTCATGCGCGGGCATTGCTCGGTTTGCCTGAAACTCAGCAGGTTGAAGGGGCGCGACACGTTGTCGCACGAGGTCTGACAGTACGTCAGACCGAAGCACTTGTTCGCCAGTGGTTGAGTGGCAAACAAGAGCCTGCTGAACCGGTTAAACCAGATCCGGACATTGCCAGGCTCGAACAGCGTCTGGCAGAGCGCCTAGGCTCTGCGGTGCAGATTCGCCACGGAAAGAAGGGAAAAGGCCAGTTAGTGATTGGTTACAATTCTCTGGATGAGCTTCAAGGAGTGCTTGCTCACATCCGCTGAAACAATTCCCCATGTAGCGTGCAGTCGGAAATCACTACCTGACAGTTGAATAGGGGCTTAAGCGCCCCTATACTCTGCGCGCATTTTGTCGGCACAAATTATGCCAAGTTTTCTGTTTTTGGTAGCCGACCTTTGAGGAGCAGTTGTGATGGAAACCCGCACGCCAAACCGCTTGCCGTTCCATCGCTTGGCGGTTTTTCCGGTTTTGCTGGCTCAATTTGTCGTTTTATTGCTGGCTGCTCTGGGGCTCTGGCAATGGCATGGAGTCGTCGCCGGATATTCAGGACTCTGCGGAGGCCTGATAGCTTTGCTACCCAATGTGTATTTTGCTCACAGGGCTTTTCGGTTTTCCGGCGCCCGAGCAGCGCAAGCCATCGTCCGGTCGTTTTACGCTGGCGAGGCGGGCAAGTTAATTTTGACGGCAGTGCTGTTCGCGCTGACGTTTGCAGGTGTGAAGCCATTGGCGCCGTTAGCAGTATTCGGCGTCTTCGTGTTGACCCAACTGGTCAGCTGGTTCGCTCCCCTGCTAATGAGAACAACACTTTCGAGACCTTAGGGCGTTTGAGGCAACCATGGCAGAAACAACCGCTTCGGGCTATATCCAGCACCACTTACAGAACCTGACCTTTGGGCAGCTACCTGATGGCGGCTGGGGCTTTGCTCACACCGTTGCAGAAGCTAAAGCAATGGGTTTTTGGGCTTTCCACGTCGATACCCTCGGCTGGTCGCTTTTTGTAGGTCTGATCTTCATCCTCGTATTCCGCATGGCGGCCAAGAAGGCAACTTCCGGTCAACCAGGCGCACTGCAGAACTTCGTTGAAGTACTGGTGGAATTCGTCGATGGCAGCGTAAAAGACAGTTTCCACGGTCGCAGTGCAGTTATCGCACCGCTGGCGCTGACCATTTTCGTGTGGGTGTTCCTGATGAACGCCATCGACCTGGTTCCGGTTGACTGGATTCCTCAGTTGGCGATCCTGATCACTGGCGATGAGCACTTCCCGTTCCGTGCCGTACCGACGACTGATCCAAACGCGACCATGGGCATGGCCCTGTCGGTATTCGCGCTGATCATCTTCTACAGCATCAAAATCAAGGGCATCGGCGGTTTTATCGGCGAACTGACCCTGCACCCGTTTGGCAGCAAGAACATTTTTGTTCAAGCGCTGCTGATTCCGGTGAACTTCCTGCTCGAATTCGTGACGTTGATTGCCAAGCCTATTTCGTTGGCTCTGCGTCTGTTCGGCAACATGTACGCTGGCGAACTGGTGTTTATCCTGATCGCCGTGATGTTCGGCAGCGGCCTGCTTTGGCTTAGCGGTCTGGGCGTGGTGCTGCAATGGGCGTGGGCTGTATTCCACATCCTGATCATCACCTTGCAAGCGTTCATCTTCATGATGTTGACCATCGTCTATCTGTCGATGGCACACGAAGATAACCACTAAGATCCGCTTCGGCGAGTCTGGTGCTCCTCTCACCTTCGGGTGAGAGGGCGTCGCAAAATGATTTTGTTTTACCGCTTTAATCTAAAAACCTAAACCATACGACGTAAAAGTCGGGAGGAAAGATGGAAACTGTAGTTGGTCTAACCGCTATCGCTGTTGCACTGTTGATCGGCCTGGGCGCACTGGGTACCGCAATTGGTTTCGGCCTGTTGGGTGGCAAGTTCCTGGAAGGCGCAGCGCGTCAACCAGAAATGGTTCCAATGCTGCAAGTTAAAATGTTCATCGTTGCCGGTCTGCTCGACGCCGTAACCATGATCGGTGTTGGTATCGCACTGTTCTTCACCTTCGCGAACCCCTTCGTTGGTCAACTCGCTGGCTAATCACTCGAATTTTCGAGTTGATTAGAGTGATGGACAACGAACGAGCGAGGTGTTGGCGTGAACATTAATGCAACCCTGATTGGCCAGTCCGTTGCGTTCTTCATTTTTGTACTGTTTTGCATGAAGTTCGTGTGGCCTCCGGTCATCGCGGCATTGCAAGAACGTCAGAAGAAGATTGCGGCTGGACTGGACGCTGCTAACCGAGCAGCTCGCGACCTGGAGTTGGCCCAAGATAAAGCGGGTCAACAACTGCGCGAAGCTAAGGCTCAAGCAGCTGAAATCATTGAGCAAGCCAAGAAACGCGGTACTCAGATCGTAGACGAAGCCCGTGAACAGGCTCGCGTTGAAGCTGACCGTGTGAAGGCTCAGGCTCAGGCCGAGATCGAACAGGAACTGAACAGCGTTAAAGACGCCCTGCGTGCCCAATTGGGTAGCTTGGCTGTTGAAGGCGCAGAGAAGATCCTGGGTGCCACAATCGATCAAAACGCGCACGCGGAGCTGGTTACTAAACTGGCTGCTGAAATTTAAGCGAGGGCGATCATGGCAGAATTGACCACGTTGGCCCGACCTTACGCTAAGGCAGCCTTCGAGCACGCCCAGGCCCACCAGCAACTGGCCTCTTGGTCAGCCATGCTCGGCCTGGCTGCAGCAGTGTCGCAAGACGACACTATGCAGCGCGTGCTCAAGGCCCCGCGACTGACGAGCGCAGAAAAGGCCGCCACGTTTATTGACGTGTGCGGCGACAAGTTCACTGTAGAAGCACAGAACTTCATCAACGTCGTTGCCGAAAACGACCGTCTCCCGCTATTGCCGGAGATCGCCGCTCTGTTTGACCTGTACAAGGCTGAACAAGAGAAGTCGGTAGACGTAGAAGTGACCAGCGCTTTTACATTGGACCAAGAACAGCAAGACAAACTCGCCAAGGTTCTCAGTGCACGACTCAACCGGGAAGTGCGCCTGCAAGTTGCGGAGGATGCCAGCCTTATAGGTGGTGTCATCATCCGCGCCGGCGACCTGGTTATCGATGGCTCGGTTCGCGGAAAACTCGCAAGCCTTGCCGAAGCATTGAAATCTTGAGTTTGAAGGGGCAGCAGAGCAATGCAGCAACTCAATCCTTCCGAAATAAGTGAAATTATCAAGGGCCGCATCGAAAAACTCGATGTGACCTCCCAAGCCCGTAACGAAGGCACTGTCGTCAGCGTATCTGACGGTATTGTGCGGATTCACGGTCTGGCCGACGTAATGTACGGCGAGATGATCGAGTTTCCGGGCAGCGTCTTCGGTATGGCTCTCAACCTGGAGCAAGACTCTGTAGGTGCCGTAGTATTGGGCGCATACACGACTCTGGCTGAAGGCATGAGCGCCAAGTGCACTGGCCGCATCCTGGAAGTTCCGGTTGGTAAGGAACTGCTGGGTCGCGTTGTCGACGCACTGGGTAACCCAGTTGATGGCAAAGGTCCACTGGGCAACACCGAGACTGATGCAGTCGAGAAAGTTGCTCCAGGCGTGATCTGGCGTAAGTCGGTAGACCAGCCTGTACAGACTGGCTACAAGGCTGTCGATGCCATGATCCCTGTCGGCCGTGGCCAGCGTGAGCTGATCATCGGTGACCGTCAGATCGGTAAAACCGCTCTGGCGATCGACGCGATCATCAACCAGAAGAACAGCGGCATTTTCTGTGTATACGTAGCGATCGGTCAGAAGCAATCGACTATCGCCAACGTGGTTCGCAAGCTGGAAGAAAACGGCGCGTTGGCTAATACCATCGTCGTTGCTGCCAGTGCTTCCGAATCCGCAGCGCTGCAGTTCCTGGCACCGTACTCCGGTTGCACCATGGGCGAATACTTCCGCGACCGCGGTGAAGACGCACTGATCGTTTATGACGATCTGTCCAAGCAAGCAGTGGCTTACCGCCAGATTTCCCTGCTGCTGCGCCGTCCACCAGGCCGTGAAGCTTACCCAGGCGACGTGTTCTATCTCCACTCCCGTCTTCTGGAGCGCGCATCCCGCGTATCCGAAGAGTACGTAGAGAAGTTCACCAACGGCGCAGTGACCGGCAAAACCGGTTCCCTGACCGCACTGCCGATCATCGAAACCCAGGCTGGCGACGTTTCCGCGTTCGTTCCGACCAACGTGATTTCCATCACCGACGGTCAGATCTTCCTGGAATCGGCCATGTTCAACTCCGGGATCCGTCCTGCAGTGAACGCCGGTGTTTCGGTATCCCGTGTGGGTGGTGCCGCTCAGACCAAGATCATCAAGAAGCTGTCCGGTGGTATCCGTACCGCTCTGGCTCAGTACCGTGAACTGGCAGCATTTGCCCAGTTCGCATCTGACCTGGACGAAGCGACCCGTAAGCAACTTGAGCATGGTCAGCGCGTTACCGAGCTGATGAAGCAGAAGCAATACGCACCAATGTCGATCGCTGACATGGCGCTGTCGCTGTATGCCGCTGAGCGTGGGTTCCTGACTGACGTCGAAATCACCAAGGTCGGTAGCTTTGAACAAGCGCTGATTGCTTACTTCAACCGCGATCACGCCGAACTAATGGCGAAGATCAACGTTAAAGGTGACTTCAATGACGAAATCGATTCTGGCATCAAAGCCGGTATCGAGAAGTTCAAGGCCACCCAAACCTGGTAAGCCGCAGCGGGAGCCGCAAGGCTCCCGCTTGCTAACCTGATAGGTGTTACATGGCAGGCGCAAAAGAGATTCGCAGTAAGATTGCGAGCATCAAAAGCACGCAAAAGATTACCAGCGCCATGGAAAAAGTGGCGGTCAGCAAAATGCGCAAGGCACAAATGCGCATGGCTGCTAGCCGTCCTTATGCGGAGCGTATCCGCCAGGTTATTGGGCATTTGGCTAACGCCAACCCGGAATACCGCCACCCATTCATGATCGACCGCGAAGTTAAGCGTGTGGGTTATGTGGTTGTGAGCAGTGACCGTGGTTTGTGCGGTGGTTTGAATACCAACCTGTTCAAGGCTTTGGTCAAGGACATGGCGGTAAACCGTGAAAACGGCGTCGAGATTGATCTGTGCGTGGTCGGCAGCAAAGGTGCGGCATTTTTCCGTAACTTCGGCGGTAACGTCGTCGCTGCTATCAGCCATCTGGGTGAAGAACCGTCGATCAATGACTTGATCGGCAGCGTTAAGGTGATGCTGGATGCTTACCTGGAAGGCCGTATTGACCGCCTGTCCGTGGTATCCAACAAGTTCGTCAACACCATGACGCAACAGCCTACTGTGGAGCAGTTGATTCCACTGGTGGCGACCCCGGATCAAAAACTCAAGCACCACTGGGACTATCTCTACGAACCGGATGCCAAAGAGCTGCTAGACGGCTTGATGGTGCGTTACGTGGAGTCGCAGGTGTATCAGGCGGTGGTCGAGAACAGTGCAGCTGAACAAGCTGCGCGGATGATCGCAATGAAGAACGCCACTGATAACGCCGGTGACTTGATCAGCGATTTGCAGCTGATCTACAACAAGGCACGTCAGGCTGCGATCACCCAAGAGATCTCGGAAATCGTCGGCGGCGCTGCCGCGGTTTAACGGTTCAAATATTCAGAGGATCCAGCTATGAGTAGCGGACGTATCGTTCAAATCATCGGCGCCGTGATCGACGTGGAATTTCCACGCGAAAACGTACCGAGCATCTACAACGCGCTGAAAGTACAAAGCGCGGCCGGAACCACTCTGGAAGTTCAGCAACAGCTGGGCGACGGCGTGGTTCGTACCATTGCGATGGGTTCCACCGAGGGCTTGAAGCGCGGTCTGGAAGTCACCGACTCTGGCGCAGCCATTTCCGTTCCAGTCGGTAAAGCGACTCTGGGCCGGATCATGGACGTTCTGGGCAACCCGATCGACGAAGCTGGCCCGATTGACACCGAAGAGCGTTGGGGCATTCACCGCCCAGCACCGTCCTTCGCTGAGCAAGCTGGCGGCAACGACCTTCTGGAAACAGGCATCAAGGTTATCGACCTGATCTGCCCGTTTGCTAAAGGCGGTAAGGTTGGTCTGTTCGGTGGTGCCGGTGTAGGCAAAACCGTAAACATGATGGAACTGATCCGTAACATCGCCATGGAACACAGCGGTTACTCTGTGTTTGCTGGTGTGGGCGAGCGTACCCGTGAGGGTAACGACTTCTACCACGAGATGAAGGATTCCAGCGTACTGGACAAAGTGGCACTGGTTTACGGTCAGATGAACGAGCCGCCGGGTAACCGTCTGCGCGTAGCACTGACTGGCCTGACCATGGCCGAGAAGTTCCGTGACGAAGGTAACGACGTACTGTTGTTCGTTGACAACATCTACCGTTACACCTTGGCCGGTACTGAAGTATCCGCACTGCTGGGCCGTATGCCTTCGGCAGTAGGTTACCAGCCGACTCTGGCTGAAGAGATGGGTACTCTGCAAGAGCGCATCACTTCGACCAAGAACGGTTCGATCACTTCGATCCAAGCGGTATACGTACCTGCGGATGACTTGACTGACCCGTCGCCTGCGACCACGTTTGCCCACTTGGACGCTACCGTCGTTCTGTCCCGTGACATCGCTTCCCTGGGTATCTACCCAGCAGTAGATCCACTGGATTCGACTTCGCGCCAGCTGGATCCGAACGTTATCGGCCAGGAACACTACGACACCGCTCGCGGCGTTCAGTACGTGTTGCAGCGTTACAAAGAACTGAAGGACATCATTGCGATCCTGGGTATGGACGAGCTGTCGGAAACCGACAAGCAGTTGGTATCCCGCGCTCGTAAGATCCAGCGTTTCTTGTCTCAGCCGTTCTTCGTGGCAGAGGTCTTCACTGGCGCTTCGGGTAAATACGTTTCCCTGAAAGACACCATTGCTGGCTTCAAAGGCATCCTCAACGGTGACTACGACCACCTGCCAGAACAAGCGTTCTACATGGTCGGCGGCATCGAAGAAGCGATCGAGAAAGCCAAGAAACTGTAATTCCGGCGCCCGGCAACGGGCGCTAATCAGGTTGAGGCAATCAGATGGCTAATATGATGACAGTCCATTGCGATATCGTCAGTGCGGAAGGAGAAATCTTTTCCGGTCAGGTCGAGATGGTGATTGCGCACGGCAGCCTGGGTGATCTTGGTATCGCTCTGGGTCATGCTCCGCTGATCACTGAACTCAAGCCAGGTCCGATCCGCCTGATCAAATTGGGTGGTGAAGCCGAGGTGTTTTACATCTCCGGTGGTTACCTCGAGGTTCAGCCGAACATGGTCAAGGTTCTTGCCGACACCGTGCAACGTGCTGCCGACCTGGATGAAGCCTCCGCTCAGGAAGCCGTCAAGGCTGCCGAGAAGGCCCTGAACGAAAGAGGCGCAGAATTCGATTACGGATCTGCTGCTGCACGACTGGCCGAGGCTGCAGCTCAGCTGCGCACCGTTCAGCAAATCCGCAAAAAGTTTGGCGGCTAAGCCTCCTGCTTCATTGTGTGATTGATTAAAAAGGGTAGCCTCGGCTACCCTTTTTCTTTTTCCGCGAAATACTTTTTGGTCGCAACCGCTGACCACCCAGGATTGGTAGCCAGTCATGTCTCTCGATATCGTTATTCTCGCTGCAGGTCAGGGAACCCGCATGCGTTCATCCTTGCCAAAGGTTCTGCATCCCGTGGCAGGCAACTCCATGCTCGGCCATGTTATCCACAGCGCTCGCCAGCTCAAGCCGACCGGCATCCACGTCGTTATCGGGCACGGTGCCGAACTGGTCCGCGAGCGTTTGGCAGCTGATGATCTGAACTTTGTGCTGCAAGACAAGCAATTGGGGACTGGCCATGCCGTGGCCCAGGCATTGCCATTTTTGACAGCTCAAAATGTGCTGATCCTTTATGGGGATGTGCCGCTGATCGAAGTTGAGACCTTGCAGCGTTTGCTTAAGCAAGTCGGCCCTGAGCAATTGGGTCTGCTGACTGTGAACCTGGCCGATCCGACCGGTTATGGCCGGATCGTGCGTGACGCCAACGGCAACGTCAGTGCCATCGTTGAGCATAAGGATGCGACCGAAGCCGAACGTGCCATCAGTGAAGGCAACACCGGGATTTTGGCGTTGCCGACCCAGCACCTGGGTGACTGGATGAGCCGCCTTTCGAACAATAACGTCCAGGGCGAGTATTACCTGACCGACGTGATTGCGATGGCAGTGAATGATGGTCTGGTCGTGGCTACCGAACATGCACACGACCCGATGGAAGTGCAGGGCGCCAATGATCGCAAGCAACTCAGTGAGCTGGAGCGTCATTACCAGTTACGCGAAGCCCGACGCTTGATGGCATTGGGTGTGACCTTGCGCGACCCGTCCCGTTTCGATGTGCGCGGTGAAGTGACGGTGGGCCGTGACGTGCTGATCGATATCAACGTGATTCTGGAAGGCCGTGTGGTCATCGAAGATGACGTGGTGATTGGCCCCAATTGCGTGATCAAAGACAGCACCTTGCGCAAAGGCGTGGTAGTTAAAGCCAACAGCCATATCGACGGCGCCGTGATGGGTGAAAACAGCGATGCCGGCCCATTCGCTCGTTTGCGCCCGGGTAGCGTGCTGGATGCCCGTGCCCATGTGGGTAACTTTGTCGAATTGAAAAATGCCCACCTGGGTGAAGATGCCAAGTGCGGCCATCTGACTTACCTGGGGGATGCTGAGGTCGGGCCACGCACCAACATTGGCGCGGGCACGATCACCTGTAACTACGATGGCGCCAACAAGTGGAAAACCGTGTTGGGGGCCGATGTGTTTATCGGTTCGAACAACTCTCTGGTAGCGCCTGTGGATATCTCCAACGGTGCAACCACCGCAGCGGGCTCAACCATCAGCCAGGATGTTGCCCCTGAGCAACTGGCAGTCGGTCGTGCGCGCCAGCGAAATATTGACGGCTGGAAGCGTCCGGTTAAGCAGCCAAAGGCTTGATGTCAACTTATCCACAGATCGGCTTGGCGATCTGTGGATATCAACAAGTCATCCTATAACTGTTTAAAATCAATAAGTTACCTAAAGCCTTATCTACAGCCTGTGGATAAGGCTTTATTTTTATCCGCTTTGAATAACGATAGGTCCCATTAATACAGGGCGACATTGAGTTATTCACAGAAAAAGCCTGCAACATTTTCTTGACGGGGATTTCGAGATAAGGTTTCATTGCTTTCGTTATCTTTCGAAACGAAACTTAAGCCGTTATGTCCAAACGCAATACACCACAACGCAGACACAACATCCTGGCCATGCTTGCAGAGCAAGGCGAAGTCAGTGTGGATGAGCTGGCCAAGCGCTTCGAAACCTCCGAGGTTACGATCCGCAAGGATTTGGCTGCACTCGAAAGTAACGGTCTGCTTTTACGTCGTTACGGTGGTGCTATCACCATGCCGCAAGAACTGGTCAGTGATGTTCCCCAACCGGTTTCACTTTATAAGCAAGCCATTGCCCGCGCGGCGGTTGGCCTGATTAAAGAGCATGCGCGCATCATCATCGACAGCGGCAGCACCACGGCTGCGATGATTCCACAATTGGGCCTGCAGCCGGGCCTGGTGGTGATGACCAACTCCCTGCACGTCGCCAATGCACTCAGTGAACTTGAACACGAGCCTGTGTTGCTGATGACCGGGGGCACCTGGGATCCGCACTCTGAATCCTTTCAGGGGCAGGTTGCCGAACAGGTGTTGCGATCCTACGACTTCGATCAACTATTCATCGGTGCTGACGGCATAGACCTGCAGCGCGGCACGACAACTTTTAACGAGTTGTTGGGTCTGAGCCGGGTCATGGCTGACGTCGCGCGAGAAGTGATCGTAATGGTCGAGTCGGACAAGATTGGTCGCAAGATACCCAACCTGGAACTGCCCTGGAGCAGCGTCCACACCCTTATTACCGATGATCGCCTGCCGCTGGAGGCACGCGAACAGATTCAGGCCCGGGGCATAACACTGTTATGCGCGGCCCTAAGCTAGGAGAATTTTATGTGCGGAATTGTAGGCGCAGTCGCTGAACGCAACATCACGGCCATTTTGCTTGAAGGCCTGAAACGACTTGAATACCGTGGCTACGACAGTGCAGGTGTTGCTGTTTTCACCAACAACGGCACCCTGGAACGCATGCGCCGCAACGGTAAAGTTGCTGAGCTTGAGCAAGCGCTGGCCGGTGAACCACTGGCAGGGCGACTGGGCATCGCTCACACCCGTTGGGCAACTCACGGCGCGCCTTGCGAGCGTAACGCTCACCCGCATTTCTCCGGTTCCGATCTGGCTGTGGTTCATAACGGTATCATCGAAAACCATGAAGCCTTGCGCGAGCAACTTAAAGGCCTGGGTTACGTTTTTACTTCGGACACTGATACTGAAGTCATTGCCCACCTGCTTGAGCACAAACTCAAAGACCACAACGACCTGACTGCTGCCCTCAAAGCCACTGTTAAAGAGTTGCACGGTGCGTACGGTCTGGCCGTGATCAGCGCCAAACAACCGGATCGTCTGGTTGCTGCCCGCAGCGGTAGCCCGCTGGTGATCGGCCTGGGTCTGGGTGAAAACTTCCTGGCTTCCGACCAATTGGCATTGCGCCAGGTAACTGACCGCTTCATGTACCTGGAAGAAGGCGATATCGCTGAAATCCATCGTGACAGCGTTCAGATCTGGGATATAGATGGCCACAGCGTTCAGCGTGAAACCGTGCAGTACAGCGATGGCGCTGAAGCGGCTGACAAGGGTGAATACCGCCACTACATGCTCAAGGAAATCCACGAGCAGCCAGCAGTGGTGCAGCGCACCCTGGAAAACCGCTTGGGTCTGGACCATGTGCTGGTACAAGCCTTCGGTCCACAGGCCAAGGAATTGTTCGCCAAAGTACGCAATGTTCAGATCGTAGCCTGTGGCACCAGCTACCACGCCGGGATGGTGGCTCGTTACTGGCTTGAAAGCCTGGCCGGTATTCCTTGCCAAGTCGAAGTGGCGAGCGAATTCCGTTATCGCAAAGTCGTGGTGCAGCCAGATACCTTGTTTGTTTCGATCTCTCAGTCGGGCGAAACCGCAGACACCCTGGCCGCTCTGCGTAATGCAAAAGAACTGGGCTTCCTTGGCAGCCTGGCGATTTGCAACGTAGGTATCAGCTCGCTGGTGCGTGAGTCTGATCTGACGCTGCTGACCCAAGCAGGTCGTGAAATTGGCGTGGCTTCCACGAAAGCCTTTACCACCCAGCTTGTAGGCCTGTTGCTGTTGACGCTGTCACTAGGTCAAGTGCGCGGCACCCTGGAAGCGGGCGTTGAAGCTCAGCTGGTTGAAGAATTGCGTCGTTTGCCGACACGTTTGGGCGAAGCCCTGGCGATGGACTCGGTTGTCGAAAAAGTGGCTGAATTGTTCGCCGACAAACACCACACCCTGTTCCTGGGTCGTGGCGCTCAGTTCCCGGTGGCAATGGAAGGTGCACTCAAGCTCAAGGAAATTTCGTACATCCATGCTGAAGCGTATCCAGCGGGCGAGTTGAAGCACGGCCCTCTGGCGCTTGTGGATAACGACATGCCGGTAGTGACTGTTGCACCGAACAATGAATTGTTGGAAAAACTGAAATCCAACCTTCAAGAAGTTCGTGCCCGTGGTGGTGAGCTGATCGTGTTTGCAGATGAACAGGCAGGCATGACCAATGGCGAAGGCACCCATGTGATCAACATGCCGCATATCCATGATGTGCTGGCACCGATCCTCTACACCATCCCGCTGCAATTGCTGTCGTACTACGTGGCCGTGCTTAAAGGCACGGACGTCGACCAGCCACGTAACCTGGCTAAATCCGTGACTGTGGAATAAGTGGCAGTACGATAACAGGCAGTGTTTTAGAAAACTAAAACTGTCGCAGGAGCCGGCCAGGTCTGTCCTACCGCCTCCTGCTTTCGTATCTGGCTCCGCTCTTACCCTTGACCATCCAACGGGCCGTTCAGGCACGGAATGCGAGGCCCCGTCCGGGATCCTCGCGCTGATAGACGCACACTGAGCCTACGGCTCAATTACAGGTGGAAGTGGCCTGCAGCCTCCGGCTGGTAAAGCACTTTCCTGATCTCAATCCGGCGGGTCCGATCAGAAATTCGCCAGTCGATAGTATCCCCCTCCTGATAGCCCAGAATGGCGGCGCCGATGTCGGAATACACGGAATGCTTTCCTGCGTTGCTGTCCGCATCTTCAGGGTAGACCAAGGCCACTTCGATCTCTTCGTCGTCCAGTTGCAGCAAGGCCCTGGAGTTCATCGTGACGACATTGCACGCCACCTGTTGCGGCTTGACGACAATGGCACGCTCAAGCTCATGTTCGAGTTCAACAACGACCGGGCCTTGCTCGAGCGCGATCAGACTCTCCAGCCTGGCCTTGTCGATTTCGGTGATGTAGATCCTGGTGGAGTCGCCAACGGCACCTTCTCGCAAGAGCTTGAGATAGCGCCCCGCCGTCATGGAAAATGACTTCAATGTCGGCGATTCGCTCTCAAGCACAAAGCCGCTGCGTAGAAAGGCTTTCAGCGAGCGCGCGTTGTCCGGGTGGATCTTGGCGATGAGCTTCTTGGCCCGCATGTCGAGGAAGGCCAGTTTCATGCCTTCGCGGATCGTGCGGGCGCCAAGGTTCCGGCCCCATTTGTCGCTGTCTCCGATGACCAGAACGATCTCGCAATTTGAGCCGGTTTTGATTAGACGGACAAAACCCACTGGGGCGTCATGCCTGTCAAAGGCCATGAAGAACCGGCCACCCTGGTTGAATAGATGGGTCAGGATCGGCAATTGAGTCCGATCAATGGCTTGCTCAATGGAGCGGGAGACATGACGTGAATCGCTCAGATAGCAGGTAACGCGTTCATCCTCCAACCAATCCATCAACGTCAGCGCGTGTGCACGAGTAATTTCAGGGCACAGCGAAATGAAAGGCTTGTTCATCTTGACCACACTTATTTGTAAAGAATGGAAGCCCTTCATGGCAGGGTCATGACGGTTCTTCGGCAACCGGCTATTTTAAGACATAACGCGACTAATGCCGAATAGCCTGGAATTTTCGAGGAAACCACCGTTTTTTCCCCTTTATCCGACCGTACGTGGATGTCGTGTCATTAGCAGCTGCAACAGTTTTAATGCTCTAAATTCTGTAGCAACAACTCGACCCGCGCTGCGGGTCGAGTTGTTTTCGGGCTGTGGATAAGAGGGATATGAGCTATACAGATCAGTCACTTCTATCGCAAGGTGGTGTGCGGCCTTGAACTGAAAAGGAATATTCGATGTTTAAACAATTTTTTAAACCTGCCCGTACCGGCGCAGTTTTTTTACTGTCTTGCCTGGCTGCCTCTATTGCCTGTGCCACTGAAAAAACCACTTACCCGGATGCTGCCGCCAGCGACCCGGCGAAAATGGGCTGGATGGTCGGCGCGCCGCCACCGCCTGATCGCATTGTGCGGTTTGCCGATGGCAGTTATTTCCAGTTTCCGGCCATGCGCTGGAGTGTTTCCAACTTTCGCCAATTGATGCCCACCACCAATGTTTCACGTGGTCTGGGCGCACCGGTACCGCTGGCTCAAGCCTTGCGCACGGATATCGACGGGTTGACCTTTGTGCCACTGGGCAGCAAGCAACCGATGACCTGGGAGCAATCTCTGGCGGCGAACTACACCGACGGCATTGTTGTATTGCATCGCGGAAAAATAATTTATGAGCGCTACTTTGGCGTCCTGAACCCCGAAGGTCAGCACGGCGCAATGTCGATGACCAAATCGGTGGTTGGCACCATGGGTGCCATGCTGGTGGCTGACGGCACGCTGGATGCCAATAAAAAAATTGCAGAGTATGTGCCGGAGCTGGCCAAGTCGGCTTTTGGCAACGCCACCTTGCGTCAGGTGCTGGACATGACCACGGGGCTCAAATACAGCGAGGATTATGCCGACCCCAATGCTGAAGTCTGGAAGCATGCCCAGGCCGGTAACCCGCTGCCCAAACCCAAGGGCTACACCGGCCCGCAAACCTATATGGAATATTTGCAGACAGTTGAGCCAGAAGGTGAGCACGGCCAGGCATTCGCCTATAAAACAGTTAACACCGATGTACTGGGCTGGGTGATTGCACGGGTGACAGGGCGCAACGTTGCACAGTTACTCTCCGAAAAAATCTGGCAACGCATTGGCGCAGAACAGGCTGCTTATTTTACCGTCGACTCAATCGGCACTCCGTTCGCAGGCGGCGGCTTGAATACCGGGCTGCGGGACATGGCCCGATTTGGCGAGATGATCCGTAATAACGGACAGTACCTTGGGCAGCAAATCGTGCCCAAAACGGTTATCGATGATATTCGTGGTGGTGGCGACAAAGCGGCTTTTGCCAAGGCCGGTTATGACCTTCTCAAAGGCAGCAGCTATCGTGACATGTGGTGGGTAACGCATAACGCCGATGGTGCCTTTATGGCTCGCGGTGTTTATGGGCAGCGCACCTACATCGACCCGAAAGCCGAGATGGTGATTGTGCGCTATGCCTCCAACCCGATTGCCAGCAACTCGGCGAATGATCCGGTGACCATTCCGGCGTTCGAGGCCCTGGCCAAGCAACTGATCGCTCACCCGGAGTGATTACACCCTAAAGCGGCACTAGCGGGTTGCGCACGATCTGTGTGCACCTCTGGTCCACGAAACTGACAGTGTTCGTTATTCGTCTAACCTATAGTTTTGAGATCTGAACTGAAGGAGGAACACAGATGCTCGCGCAACTTCCGCCGGCCTTACAGAAACTTCAACTTCCATTACGGCTAAGGCTGTGGGACGGGCATGAGTTCAATTTTGGCCCGAGCCCCAGCGTCACGATTGTGGTCAAGGACCCGACCCTGGTGGCTCAGTTTACTCATCCCAGTCTGGACCTTTTGGGCAGCGCTTTTGTTGAGGGTCGACTTGAACTTGAAGGCTCGATCAGCGAAGCCATTCGTGTGTGCGATGAGTTGAGTCAGGCATTGCTGGACGATGATGAAGACACCACGCCACCTCGCGTGCATCACGACAAGGCCACAGATGCCGAGTCCATTTCCTATCACTATGACCTGTCCAACGACTTCTATCAGTTGTGGCTCGACCGCGACATGGCCTACTCCTGTGGATATTTTGAAACCGGAGAAGAGAGCCTGGATGAGGCACAGCAAGCCAAGTTTCGTTTGCTGTGCCGCAAGCTGCGACTCAAACCCGGTGAATATTTATTGGATGTTGGTTGTGGCTGGGGTGGGCTGGCGCGTTTTGCCGCGAAGGAATACGGGATCAAGGTGTTCGGGATCACCCTGAGCAAAGAGCAACTCACACTTGCTCGCGAGCGGGTCAACGCCGAAGGCCTGCAAGACAAGGTTGATCTGCAACTGCTGGACTATCGTGACCTGCCTCAAGATGGGCGGTTCGATAAAATCGTCAGCGTCGGGATGTTCGAGCACGTGGGGCACGCCAACCTGCGTGAGTATTGCGAGATCCTGTCCAGGGCTGTGCGTGAGGGCGGGTTGGTGATGAATCACGGGATTACCTCCAAGCACACCGATGGTCGTCAGGTAGGCCGGGGGGCGGGTGATTTTATCGATCGTTATGTATTCCCCAACGGGGAGTTGCCGCATCTGTCGATGATGACTGCCGAAATCAGCGAAGCAGGACTGGAAGTGGTAGATGTCGAAAGTTTGCGTCTGCATTACGCGCGCACGCTGGAGCATTGGAGCCAGCGACTGGAGCACAGCCTTGAGGCTGCCGCCAGGCAGGTGCCGGAACAGGCCCTGCGAATTTGGCGGCTGTATCTGGCGGGGTGTGCTTACGCCTTTGCTCATGGATGGATCAACATTGATCAAATTTTAGCGACCAAGCCCCATGCGGATGGTTCGCTGGAGCTGCCACCAACCCGTGCGGACATTTATCGCTGAGTGTGGTTTTCCCAGGTGATGGGCATCGGGTCTTGTACCGGGTTGTTGTCCAGAACGTAGCGACCATCCTGGAGGCCAATATTTTGATCTACCTGTGCCAAAGCTTTCTGCTCGAAAGTCAGTGACCCTTTTTTGAATACAAGATCGTGGCGGGCAACGTTGCCGCCCCAGTCAGGAGAAGGAAGGGAGATGTAGCTGATACGGTATTGGTCGTCAGTGAAGTCCCCTTCAACCACATACACGCCGTAGTGGTTTTCGCCCGGGGAAATAATTTTGTAGAGACCGTTGTCGTAGTAATAAAGCACGGCTTCTTCAAAAGGTTTTTCGCTGTACATCTTCTTGTAGTGCAGTCGGTGGATATACGTAGGCTGACCGATTTGCACATTGATAAATGGTGGCGCGGGTGCCGGAGCAGGTGTTTTGGCTTGAGCTGAAGCTAATGTACTGATGCTGAAGAGCAAACCCAGGAGCGAGAATTTCATTGTTTTTATTCCTTATGCTGAACGGCCCGGGTTATCCGGGCCGCTCAGTTTATGGAATCTTGTATGACTCTTTTGACTGCACCGCGTAATTCAGACCCTTCCTACAGCCTATAAAACAGGTGAAACCAGCCGGGCCACCCGCATGCCCAACTGCTGTAAACGGTGGGTTGCCTTGATATCCGCTTCGGTGATTTCACGGGCCAGGGCGAAGTCATCGAGCAGCATATGTTCAACCTGTCTGGCGAACGCTTCGTCGACGGTAAGCAACATCACTTCAAAGTTGAGACGGAACGATCGGTTGTCCATATTGGCGCTGCCAATGGCGCTGATTTCGTCGTCGACCAATACCACTTTTTGATGCAAAAACCCCGGTTGATAACGGAAGATCCGCACGCCTGCGCGTACTGCTTCAAAGGCATACAGACTGGACGCGGCATACACAATCTTGTGGTCCGGGCGGGACGGTATCAGGATTCGAACATCCACACCGCGCAGTACGGCCAGCCTTAAAGCGGAGAACACTGCCTCATCGGGAACAAAGTAGGGGGTCGTAATCCACACCCTGCGGTTGGCGGCATGGATGGCTTCAACAAAAAACAGCGAGCAGGTTTCATACGGGTCTGCTGGACCGCTGGCCAGAAACTGGCAGAGCACGCCGCCGTCCGGATAACTCTGGGGCAGGAGCAGGGGGGGCAGTTTGCGTGTGGCCCAGAACCAGTCTTCAGCAAAGGACTCCTGCAGGCAGGCCACCACAGGGCCGGTGACTTCGACGTGGGTATCGCGCCACGGAGACAGCGGCGGTTTGGCGCCCAGGTATTCATCCCCAACGTTGTGCCCCCCAACAAAGCCCCGCACGCCGTCTACCACTACCACTTTTCGGTGGTTACGAAAGTTCACCTGGAAGCGACTGATCCATCCGCCATGTGTGGCAAACGCATAAGTTTGAACACCGCCTGCGCGCAAGGTCTCGGCGTAAATACTGGGCAGTGCATGGCTGCCGATGCTGTCATAGAGCAGATGCACTGCGACCCCTTGTGCGGCTTTTTCCAGGAGCAATGCATGCAGCTTCATGCCGAGGTCATCGTCGTGAACGATAAAAAACTGGACCAGCACGACTTCTTTTGCTGCACGGATGGCGTCGAAAATAGCGTCGAAAGTAGCGGTGCCATTGATCAGCAATCGTACGGTGTTGTTTGCCAGGCAAGGCATGCGCCCTAACCGGGGCATCGCTCGCAGTGATGCATAGGCATTTGAGTTGCGTGCTGCGAGGGCTTCTTCTACCCATGGCCGCCAGCTCAGGTGAGTAATGGCTTCTCGCATCTCCTGATTGGCATCGCGCCGGGCCCGAATGTAATCGTCAAATGTGCTGCGGCCAAAGATCAGGTACGGGATCAGTGTGATGTAAGGAATGAAGAATAATGACATGGCCCAGGCGATCGAGCCTTGCGCCGTCCTGACGGTTAAAACCGCATGTACGGCAGCAATCAAGCCTAAGCTGTGGATTAATAGAATCAGATAACCAAATATGTGCGGGCCTAGATAATCCATGCGTATCCTTGCTCCTCAATGTTCAATGCCAATTACTGACAGACCACGTTCTGTAGTGAATGTCCCCATTTGGGTGCGTTGCAACACTCGCCCTTTTTTGACGTCTAACGCTGACAATAGCGTAGGAGTTACTTGATGAATGTTCGTCTGCTTGGGTTGTTCATGGCCTGTGGTTTGTCGATCCCGGTGGCTCAGGCCCAAATGCTGCAACCGGGGCTTTGGGAACTGAGCTCCAGCAATATGCAGGTAGACGGCCAACAATTACCTGAACTGCAGGTAATGTTAGGCCAATTGCAAAATATGCTGACCCCGGAACAAAAAGCCCAATTGGAAAGCCAAGGGCTGACCATGGCAGGCAAAGGTGTTCGGGTCTGCCTCACCCCTGATCAAGTGAAAACAGATGACATCCCGCTGACTGATCCCAAGTCAGGATGTAACCAGCAGATCACTGAGCGTAGTGGAAATAAGTGGAAGTTTCGCTTTAGTTGTCCAAAAGCTCAGGGCGCAGGTGTGGCAACTTTTGCCAGTGATCGTGAATTCACCACCCAGGTTAATGGCACCTTTAACGCGACCGGGATTCAGCAGAAGGGCAGCATGGACACCCGTGCTGTCTGGTTGGGGCAAAACTGTGGAACAGTCAAACCCCGCACTTGATTAGAACTCGTTTTGCAGCGCCTTGTAGCCGCGTACCAGATCGACATTGGTGCGCGCTACATCCTCTGAAAACTCCGATGCGCTGACACTGACCGGGGCAAACTGGCTCAGGTCAGTGTTTGGCCCGATACGCGTTGTGGAGGGTACGTAGAATTTATCCGGCAGGTCGCGGCCATCGACGACCGAGTTATGCCGCACCACACACCCGTCCCCGAGTTCGCAATTGAACAGCACACTGTTGAATCCGATAAACACTCGATCACCAATACGGCAGGGTCCGTGAACGATGGACCGGTGCGCAATCGAGGTGTTTTCACCAATAGTGACTGCAGCCCCGGACTTCGAGTGAATCACCACACCGTCCTGGATATTGGAATTGGCTCCGATAGTAATCGGGAGCATGCCACCCTCACTGTCTATTTCATCGGCGCGTATCACGGCATATGGCCCGACAAATACATTCTCGCCAATCACTACCTTGCCGCAAATAATCGCGGTTCTATCAACGTAGGCTGACTCGGCGATCTTCGGCAGATCACCGGACGGATTTTTACGGATCATAGTGGTCTCCAGTTCCAGCAGCTTTGGGCTACCGCGTCATGGCTGTGCAAACTTTCAGCGTGTACCACTTTGAGGTTGAAGCCTTTCACTCCCGGTACAACCTTTAACGCGACATTCAGTCGGCGTACCGCATCCTCACAGAACATCAGGTTTTGACCGTTGGCTAATGCGAAGGCTTGCTCATCTGCTCGCTTGACTGCGGTTTGTACGGCGGTACCCAATGCTCCCTCTGCTTCATCGATAAGCAGGTTGATCGGAAACTGCTGCACCTCAGTGCTGAGGCGAGTCTGCAAGTAGGCGGTGCTTCGTTGGCTATGGGGCGTTGCAACAATGCCCTGAGAACTACCAAGCCAGGTTAAAACTTCGGCGTGCTGCAGTGGCTTGTTCGCGAAGTCATTGACGAATTGTTGCTGGATTAACTGACGGGCCAAGGCAGCTGAGCATGGGCAAGTCGATGAGTAATCCACCTCGATTTTTAGTTCCACGTGGAACATTCCGTTTTTCAGAGACGCATCGATACTCACCGGATAGCTCTTCCAGCCACTCAGTGGGCTTACTAAAGCGGGACGTTTTAGCAGCACGTGGGTGTGAATTCGTAGGTAGGCACAGATCGATAAATCGTCATGACTGTCTAGAAATTGCTGCAAAACTTTTTTAAAAACGAGAGGGTTCAGGTCCTGCGACTCGAGCACTTCTAGCGCTAGATAAAGTCGTGACATATGAATCCCGCGGGCTTCACCGTCATCCAGACTTACACCTGCATCAGCTGTTGCTGCGAGCCGCTGGCCGTCAATCAAGACTGGCAGCGCAATACCGCACATTCCAACCCATTCAAGTGGGATAGCTTGTCGAGCGTTTTGTGACGCTATGTCGGGAAGGGTTAGGGCATTCATAAAAGGCTTCCATCGAGGGAGTTGGCGTTTTGTTACTTAATAACAATTCTAATGCTTTGTATTGTTATAATGTATCATTATCGGCGATCAAAAATGATCGAGCCAACAAGCGGGCGCTTTGACCTGCCTATCCTGATGAGGAGCTCCCATGCCTAAACGTCTGCCGGTGACAGTGCTGTCCGGATTTCTCGGAGCGGGAAAAAGCACTCTGCTCAATTACATTTTGCGTAACCGCGACAACTTGCGTGTAGCGGTGATCGTTAACGACATGAGCGAAATAAATATTGATGGCGGTGCAGTTCAGCGTGACGTGACCTTGAATCGTGCTGAAGAAAAACTGGTCGAAATGAGCAATGGCTGCATCTGCTGCACCCTGCGTGAAGATTTGCTGGAGGAGGTCAGTGCATTGGCGAAGGACGGTCGATTTGATTATTTATTAATCGAATCAACGGGTATTTCAGAACCTCTTCCCGTGGCAGAAACCTTCACTTTTCGCGATGACGCAGGGCAGAGCCTGGCAGATAGTGCCCGTCTGGATACTATGGTCACGGTGGTGGATGGCCTTAATTTCTTGCAGGATTATCAAGCGGCAGAGAGCCTGGATTCGCGAGGAGAAATCCTTGATGAATCCGACGAACGGTCAATAACCGATTTGTTGATTGAGCAAGTCGAGTTCGCGGACGTCATCTTGATCAGCAAAATTGACCTCATCAGCAGTGCCGACCGACAAGAATTAATGGCCATTTTGCAGCGTCTGAATACACATGCAGAAATAATCCCCATGGTCATGGGGGAAGTCCCGCTAAATAAAATTCTCGATACCGGGCGTTTTGATTTTGAGCGTGCGGCCCAAGCACCTGGCTGGTTGCAAGAGCTGCGCGGTGAGCATGTACCTGAAACCGAAGAATACGGCATCGCCTCCAGCGCCTATCGCGCTCGCCGTCCGTTTCATCCCGAACGTTTTTTTAATTTCATCGAGCGTCCCTGGACCAACGGCAAATTGCTGCGTTCCAAAGGCTTTTTCTGGCTGGCCAGTAAATATCAGGAGGCGGGCAGTTGGTCCCAGGCAGGCGGCTTGATGCGCTATGGGTTTGCCGGGCGCTGGTGGCGTTTTGTGCCGAGCGACCAATGGCCACAAGATCCGGAAACCAGGGCGGAAATTCTTCAAAAATGGCAGCCAGACACCGCAGATTGCCGTCAGGAATTGGTGTTTATAGGTCAGCACATCGACTTTTCACTTCTCGCCCATGAGCTTGATGCCTGTTTGCTCAGCGATGCCGAAATGGAATTGGGTGAAGCAAGCTGGAAACGACTGAACGATCCCTTTGGTGATTGGTATGAAGAGGTAGCCGCATGAAGAATGCATTTACCTTTATCGCTCAGCCGTTGATCGATCAGGTTCGTGGGCAAACGCCTGAAATCATGACGCGGATTCTGGATGAAGACGTCAACTTGGCTATCTGGCAGCGTCAGTTACCTGTGCATATCGTCGATTTCGGGGCTTTATTACTCGCGTTAGACGAGCCATTGGCTGACGCCATCGTGATAGATATGCCCAACGAAAAGGCTCAGCCCAATTTGGCTGGCTTGGCCGCCAGGTTTAATGATCTGGAGGGCTATGCAGGCTTCATTGCCGACGTTTCCTGGCTGGTGAGCGCCTATGCGTGCCTGTTGGGCGCAAAACGCGTTGGGCTGCGTCTCAGGGCGCTGGATAAGGCCATGTGCCCACGGTTTCATGTGGACCACGTACCTGTGCGACTCATTACCACTTATGCGGGAGTGGGTAGCCAATGGCTGGAAGAAGGGGTGATGGAGCGTTCTCAGTTGGGCCAGCCGCAGGCCGAGCCAACCCGTGGCTCGTTGATTCAGCAGGTGAATGCCGGTGAGGTGGCCTTGCTCAAGGGAGAAAAGTGGCAAGGCAATGAGGGGGCGGGCTTGATCCATCGTTCTCCGGCTCTGGAGCCGGGCGAGCGTCGATTGATTTTGACCCTCGATTGGCTGGCCTGAGGCATATTGCTGCTTTGATCAACATAGAAGCTGGCGATCATGCTGCAAAACATACCCACCCACGTGATTGCCGGGCCACTTGGCGCCGGCAAAACCAGTCTGATTCAGCACCTGATGACGCACAAGCCCGCCCATGAGCGCTGGGCAGTATTGGTGAATGAATTCGGTCAAATAGGTCTGGATGCGGCTCTGATGAGTCAGGGGAACGATGCAATTGCGATTGCCGAAGTGGCTGGCGGTTGTGTGTGCTGCGTCAATGGCGCTCCTTTCCAGATTGGTTTGAGCCGTCTTTTACGCAAGGCCCGCCCCGACCGATTATTGATTGAGCCCTCAGGCTTGGGCCATCCCGCACAGATTTTAAAGCAGCTGAGTGAGGCACCCTGGCGTGGTGTTCTGGCCCTGCAGCCGTGCGTCGTGGTGCTTGATGCGCAAGCCTTGGCCCAGGGCAAACCCTTGCCTGAAGCCCAGCAAGAAGCCTTGAAAAGTGCCGGTTTAGTGGTCATGAATAAATCTAATAGTGTCCCGAATGAGCAACGTGAGCAGATTGCATACAGCCTGCCAAAGTGCCCGATTGTATGGGTCGAATATGGCCGGATCCCTTTAAATACGCTGCCTGCAGCCGACATGAATATCTCTCATGCTGTGGATAACTCGTTGATTTGTAAGGAATTTAATCAAATAGGCAGCGTGTTTTCAGACCCATGTACACCTATTGTGATGACTCAGCTTCAGCCTCAGGCCTGGAGTGTGGGTTGGCGTTGGCATGCCTCAAGGCAATTTGACTTGGGGTTGCTGCGCCAGTGGCTGGAAAGCCTCAATTGGCGCCGTGCGAAGGTGGTTATTCATGGCCCGGAAGGCTGGTTTTCAAGTAATTCTGTGGATAACTCAGTCGCAGCGTGGGTGCCGAGTGAGTGGCGTACGGATTCACGCCTCGAATTAATCTTTGATCAGCCGCAAGACCTGGATGTGCTTCGCTCGGGGCTGGAAAACTGCCTGCACGAGGACGTTTTTTAGGGGGGGCGGGCATGGGGCGCGAGCAAGAAAACAGGGCGTTTTACTTGATTCTGTGCTGGTAAAATTGTCCTACAATATTAAGTGTGCCCATTGATTTACACCGGCCAAAAACCAAGAGAAGTGTCTATCTCAATGGTTTTAGCCTGTTATGCGGGGAAGTTATCCACAGGTACGTTGCAGAAAGGTGCGAGAAGGGCTCAGTGGCGGGTCTTGCTGTGTTCCTGGCGCCATTGGCTGAGTTCAATCACTTGAGCGCTGGGAATTTCGCTGGGCTCAGGCTCGGTCTGGAAGGGATAGGGCGGCAGTTCGATTTTTGCGCTATGGGCACCGAACTGGGTGATGGTCCCGGTATGGCGTTGATCTCCCGTAACCGTGAACTCGAAGTTATACACACGGGCCAGGCGTTTGTTGCCATTGGCATCGGGGATCAGGCCGATTTTTTTGAGTGCCACGTTTTCATCCAGCAACTCGATATCGAGATTTTTGCAGTGCTGTTTGACGCGTTCCAGCGCCCGCTCGCGCAAACCGTGGTTGTGCCACAGCCAGGCTGCGCCAGTGGCCAGCAGCATCAGCACAAACATATTTCCTAGGGTCAGCATTACATGTGCTCCAACAGATTGTGCTCAGCTTAACTGCGTCTTCAACCTGTCGTACAGGCCGCGTTTCGTCGCATACTGCGTGGCTTGAATCCACCCGTAGTCTGGAATCCGGCATGAAACGTACACCTCATTTACTCGCCATCCAATCCCACGTGGTTTTCGGCCATGCCGGCAACAGCGCAGCCGTTTTTCCTATGCAGCGCGTGGGGGTGAATGTCTGGCCTCTGAACACGGTGCAGTTCTCCAACCACACTCAGTATGGTCAGTGGACAGGCGAAGTGTTGGCTCCCGAGCAAATTCCTTCGCTTGTTGACGGAATTGCCGCCATCGGTGAGCTGGGCAACTGTGATGCGGTCTTGTCCGGTTACCTGGGCAGTGCGGCTCAGGGGCGGGCAATCTTGAGTGGCGTGGCGCGTATCAAGGCCGTAAACCCCCATGCGTTGTATCTGTGCGACCCGGTAATGGGTCACCCGGAGAAAGGCTGCATCGTCCCCCAGGAAGTGAGTGATTTCCTGCTCGAAGAAGCGGCCGCGATGGCCGACTTTTTGTGTCCCAATCAGCTGGAGCTGGACAGTTTTTGCGGTCGCCATCCGCAATCGTTGTTCGACTGCCTGGCGATGGCCCGCAGCTTGCTGGCCCGCGGCCCGAAAGCGGTGCTGGTCAAGCATTTGTCTTATCCAGGCAAGCCGGCAGAAAGTTTCGAGATGCTGCTGGTAACAGCAGAAGGGAACTGGCACTTGCGCCGTCCACTGTTGGCTTTCCCGCGTCAGCCTGTGGGTGTGGGCGATCTGACTTCAGGCCTGTTTTTAGCGCGGGTATTGCTGGGCGACAGCCTGGTGGCCGCTTTTGAGTTCACCGCTGCGGCGGTGCACGAGGTGCTGCTGGAAACCCAGGCCTGCACCAGCTACGAATTGCAGTTGATCCGGGCCCAGGACCGCATTGCTCATCCGCGTGTGCGGTTTGAAGCCGTGCCGATCAGTTTGTAAGCAAACTTGAAAACCTTGTGGGAGCAAGCTTGCTCCCACAGGTCATTTACACCGTCTCGTCTTTCAGCTCGCGATAACGCTGCTCCAGTTCCTGACGGATCTGGCGACGTTGCTTGCCCTGAATAAAACGACGCTTGTCTTCACTGTTCAACGGCTGCAGCGGCGGAACAGCGGCCGGTTTACGGTCGTCGTCCACGGCGACCATCGTGAAGAAACAGCTATTGGTGTGGCGCACCGAGCGTTCACGGATATTTTCGGTGACGACCTTGATGCCGACTTCCATTGAGGTGTTGCCGGTGTAGTTGACCGATGCCAGGAAAGTCACCAGCTCACCGACATGAATCGGTTCGCGAAAAATAACCTGATCCACCGACAAGGTGACTACATAACGCCCCGCATAGCGGCTGGCGCAGGCGTAAGCGACTTCATCCAGGTACTTGAGCAGGGTTCCGCCGTGAACATTGCCAGAAAAATTGGCCATGTCCGGGGTCATCAGGACCGTCATCGACAGTTGGGCGTTTCCGGGTTCCATAGCAGCAGGCTCGTGGTTGTGTTGCAGCAGTGAAATGGGTATCTCTGTGGATACTTGTCGATTTTTGAAACAGTAATTAACGGGACGTTGCCGTTTTGACTGCCGTCACGCTTATATCCATCTGTTTCCATATATTGCACCGCCTTTATGCTGGAAGTCGCGGTGTTAACCTGCAAAAGCCCGTTAGTCGGGTAATTCCTACATTTAGAACGGTCGATACGCACAGCCAGTCAGGCGGCGTCTGTCGTCTTGTTGCCTGTTGAAAATTAAACAAGGAGCGCCACGCCATGCATGCCATCAGTTTTATCCAGGATCTGGCAGTCATCATGCTGGTCGCAGGTGTGGTGACGATTCTTTTCCACAGGTTCAAGCAACCCGTGGTGCTGGGCTATATCGTTGCGGGTTTTATCATTGGCCCGCACACCCCGCCGTTTGGCCTGATCCACGATGAAGAAACGATCAAAACCCTGGCCGAGCTGGGGGTTATTTTTTTGATGTTCTGCCTGGGACTGGAGTTCAGCCTGCGCAAGTTGTTCAAGGTCGGGGCCACAGCCTTTATCGCAGCGTTTATGGAAATTACGCTGATGATCTGGATCGGCTACGAAATTGGCCGCTGGTTTGATTGGAACACGATGGATTCGCTGTTTTTAGGCGCGATTCTGGCCATTTCATCGACCACCATCATCGTCAAAGCCCTTAATGACCTGAAAATGAAGAACGAGCGCTTCGCACAGCTGATTTTTGGCGTGCTGATCGTTGAAGATATTTTAGGCATCGGGATTATTGCGCTGCTGTCGAGCATCGCTGTCAGCGGCAGTGTCAGCCCCGAGGAAGTTTTTTCGACAGTCGGTAAATTGTCGTTGTTCATGATTGTGGCGCTGGTCATCGGCATCTTGCTGGTGCCGCGTGTGCTGGCGTATGTGGCCAGATTCGAAAGCAATGAAATGCTGCTGATCACCGTGTTGGGGCTGTGTTTTGGCTTCTGCCTGCTGGTGGTCAAACTGGAATACAGCATGGTGCTCGGGGCCTTTTTGATCGGGGCGATCATGGCCGAATCCCGTCAGTTACTGAAAATCGAGCGCCTGATCGAACCGGTACGTGATTTGTTCAGCGCGATTTTCTTTGTCGCCATCGGACTGATGCTCGACCCGGCGATCCTGCTGGAATACGCGGTGCCCATCGTGGTGATCACCATTGCGGTGGTGCTGGGCAAAATGCTGTCCTGCGGGCTAGGGGCATTTATCGCAGGTAATGACGGACGCACATCGCTGCGGGTTGGGATGGGACTTTCTCAGATTGGGGAGTTTTCTTTCATCATCGCGGCGCTAGGTATGACATTACAGGTCACCAGTAGCTTCCTGTACCCCGTAGCGGTTGCTGTATCCGTACTGACGACCTTGATGACGCCTTATCTGATTCGCGCCGCAGACCCGCTCTCGCTCAAGCTGGCACAGGTGGTACCTGGTCGTGTGTCACGGGTGTTCGGGCTCTATGGCGAGTGGCTGCGCAGTATTCAGCCGCAGGGAGAAGGGGCACTGTTGGCTGCGATGATCCGGAAAATCCTGATGCAGGTTGGGGTCAACCTGGCCCTGGTCATCGCTATTTTCTTCGCGGGTGGTTACTTCGCCCCCCGGATTGGCCGTTACTTGCAGGGCTGGATTCTGGAGCCGAGCTGGCAAAAAGGGATTATCTGGGGCGTGGCCTTGTTGCTGTCGCTGCCGTTTTTGATCGCGGCGTATCGCAAGCTCAAGGCGTTGTCGATGCTCCTGGCCGAGATGGGCGTCAAACCGGAGATGGCCGGGCGTCACACGCAGCGCGTGCGTCGGGTGATCTCGGAAGTGATCCCGATTCTGTCGTTACTGGTGATTTTTCTGCTGTTGTCGGCATTGTCGGCGAGCATCTTGCCCACCAATGAATTGCTGATCGTGATTGCAGTAGTGGCAGCGGGAGTGGCTGCGCTGTTGTGGCGCTGGTTCATCCGGATCCATACCCGCATGCAGGTTGCACTGCTGGAGACGCTGGATAACCACAAGGAAGGGGAGCACTGACAGCCCGCTGACCAATGGCTGGAAAGCGGGCATCAAGCAGGTATCAGCTTTCCAGCCAGACGTCGCGCGCCCAGTGCCAGACCGATTCCCATGTTTCTTCGGTAACGAGCTCTTCTTCGCCGGACCACAGCACCACGGTGCCGTCTTCTTCTACGCAGTAGTAGTCGTCGCCGTCCTGGCAAATAGGGATCAAGCTGCGGTCAACGCCGGCATCCCAAGCGTTGGCTGCCACTTCCGGCAGGTAGGTGTGTGATTGTGGGTCGGTCACGGTGACCGGCTCCAGGCTGCCATACACCACGTCACTGACGGTCAGCAGAAACTCTCTGAAGACAAACGGAATATCAATGAACAGCTGTTCTTCGATTTCCACCAACTGGTCTTCTTCAGGCAGTTCCAGAGGAACTGGTACAGGCTCGTTTTTTTCGCGTAGCTCTTCAATGATCTCTTCCACGACCTCATCCTCATGCTCTATGGCGCGGTTTATATGACGCGCTTTATACAGTAGCTCGTTATAAGTGCAATCGTGAAATGCAAAGCCCCGGACAAGTCCGGGGCTTTGATTAACACATGTGTAGCTTGCGGGATCAGCCGTTCTGACGGATACCGGCTACCAGCCAAGGCTGGTTATCACCTTGCTGACGCTCCATGTTCCAGCTTTCGCTGAAGGCTTCGCCCTGGTCAAAGCGCGAGTTTTTCGACACGCCGCTGAAGGTCAGGGTTGCAATGGTTTTGTCTGCACGGTCGTCCAGGCCGTCCAGTTGCACGGTCAGGTTGTCGATGTAGGTGGACTGGAAGCCATCACCCAGCTCAGCGCGTTCACGCTTGAGGAAGTCGAGCATCTGCGGTGTTACGAACTCGGCGATCTTGTCCATTTCGTTGGCATCCCAGTGCTGTTGCAGGGACTGGAAATGGTTGCGCGCAGCTTCAAGAAAGTTCTGCTCATTGAACCAGGCCGGTGCATTGATCACCGGGCGTGCCGCAGGGGCTGCCGAACCGCCGCCGAAGAAGGACGAAGGTGCTGGCTTGGCGTCAAAGGCTTCGCGTTGCAGTGGAGCGTGACCGGCAGGGGCCATCATCTCGGATTGTTGCTTGCGACGACGGGCCGCGATAAAACGGAAGATCAGGAAGGCGATGACCGCCATGATCAGGATGTCGAAGAACTGCATGCCCTGGAAGCCACCGCCCATGAACATGGACGCCAACAGGCCACCGGCTGCGAGGCCAGCCAGAGGGCCGAGCCAGCGCGAAGCACCACCGGCTTTTGCGGCGGCGCCTGCAGCACCGGCAGCTGCAGGGGCTGCAGCTGGAGCGGCCTGGCGCGTTTGGTGGCTAGGCGCTGCACCAGCGCTTTTGCCGCCGCCGAAGCGCTTGGCGTTCGCGTCGAGGCTCATCGTCAAACCGATGCACAACGCCATGGCGATGCTAAGAAAACGTTTCATAAGGGGTTCCCATTTGTGGATATCACGCGCGCCATGTTGCACAGGTGAGTTGTGACTGGCTAGCGGTGAAGTGTTTCGGGCTTTTGCCTATTTATCTGTAAGAGACAGATTTTTTTACTGTAGGACGCATTGATGTGGGAGCGGGCCTGCTCGCGATTCCCGGCACTCGGTGCATCTGATACACCGAGGTGCTGCCATCGCGAGCAAGCCCGCTCCCACCGTTATCTATCAATCCAGACTATTCCCGCAAAGCTGTCGGGTTGCTGTCAGACCGCTTCAAGTTTGGCGTAGCCCATCATCAGCCATTTGCTGCCTTCGGAGAAGTTCACCTGTACCCGCGCCTGCGCGCCTGCGCCTTCGAAGTTGAGAATGACGCCTTCGCCAAAGACCGCGTGCTTGACCATCTGGCCAAGCTTGAATTCGGTTTCTGGTATTTCCGAACCGCCAAACAGGCTGCTGGCGCTCTGCTTTTGACCACCACCGAAAGGGCGACTGACGCTGTTGGACAGACGAACTTCCTGGATCAGGCCTTTTGGCACTTCTCGCACGAAGCGCGAAACCTTGTTGTAGGTCTCGCTACCGTACAGGCGTCGGGTTTCAGCGTACGTCATGACCAGATTTTGCATGGCGCGGGTAATGCCCACGTAAGCCAGACGCCGCTCCTCTTCAAGGCGGCCGGGTTCTTCCAGGCTCATCTTGTGCGGGAACAAGCCTTCTTCCATGCCCACCAGGAACACATACGGAAACTCCAGACCCTTGGCGCTGTGCAGCGTCATCAGCTGGATACCGTCTTCATGCTCTTCGGCCTGGGTATCGCCAGCCTCCAGTGAGGCATGACCAAGGAGGGCGGCCAATGGCGACAGCTCTTCATCTTCGTCATTGTTCTCGAAGTTGCGCGCTGCGCTGACCAGTTCTTCAAGGTTTTCTACCCGGGCCTGGCCTTTTTCGCCTTTTTCCGCCTGATGGTAGGCAATCAGCCCACTCTGTTCGATCACGGTTTGGGTCATCAGATGCAGAGGCATCTCCATGACTTTTGCCGCGAGGTTCTCGATCAGTTCAATAAAGCCGGAAATGGCGCCTGAAGCACGACCGGGGAGGGCTTTATTGGCAATTAGCTGGCGCATCGCCTCCCACATCGACACATCGCTGTGACGTGCGTGATCGCGAATGGCCTCGACGGTTTTTTCGCCGATACCGCGGGCAGGCACGTTAATCACCCGCTCCAGCGCGGCATCATTGCCACGGCCTTCGAGCAGGCGCATGTAAGCCATGGCGTTTTTGATTTCTGCGCGCTCGAAGAAGCGCTGGCCACCATAAATGCGGTAAGGAATACGTTCGCGCAGCAACGCTTCTTCAAGCACCCGCGATTGGGCGTTGGAGCGGTACAAAATGGCGATATCGCTATGGGCCAGGCCGGTTTTCAAGGCGCTTTCGATGGTCTCGACCACGTAGCGCGCTTCATCGTGTTCATTGAAGGCTGCGTACAAATTAATTGCTTCGCCTTCACCGCCGTCAGTCCACAGCTCTTTGCCCATGCGTCCGGTGTTGTTGGCAATCAGGGCGTTGGCCGCTTTGAGGATGCCTGCCGTGGAGCGATAGTTCTGCTCCAGGCGAATGGTCTCGGCGTCCGGGAAATCGGTTGAGTACTGGTAGATATTTTCGATTTTCGCGCCGCGCCAGCCGTAGATCGACTGGTCGTCATCGCCCACGACCATCAGGCTGTCGCCGCCCTGGGCCAGCAATCGCAGCCAGGCATATTGAACGGCGTTGGTGTCCTGGAATTCGTCGACAAGAATGTGGCGGAAGCGTTTCTGGTAGTGCGCCAGCAAGCCCGGGTTGTCGCGCCACAGATCCAGGGCGCGCAGCAGTAGCTCGGAAAAGTCGATGACACCGGCACGCTGGCACGCGACCTCATAGGCCTCGTAAATATTGCGCATGGTGGCCAGGAACAAGTCGCCGCTGGCCTGGATATGTTTAGGACGCAGGCCTTCGTCTTTTTGACCGTTGATAAACCACTGCGCCTGACGCACCGGCCAGCGCTGTTCATCCAGCCCCAGTTCACGGATCACGCGCTTGACCAGACGTTGCTGGTCATCGCTGTCGAGGATCTGAAAGGTCTGGCTCAGCCCGGCTTCTTGCCAGTGAGCCCGCAATAAACGGTGTGCCAGCCCGTGGAAGGTGCCGACCCACATGCCCGCCGGGTTGATACCCATCAGTTGCTCGATGCGGTGGCGCATCTCGGCGGCGGCCTTGTTGGTGAATGTCACCGACAGGACTGAGTGCGGCGACGCGTTCTCGACCTGGATCAACCAGGCGATACGGTGCACCAGCACACGGGTTTTGCCGGAACCTGCGCCGGCCAGAACCAACTGACGCCCCACACTGGCCGTGACGGCCTGACGTTGGGCATCGTTGAGAGAATTTAACAAGAGAGAGAGATCATCGCGCATCGGGGCATTTTAGGGGCTGTTGACGTTTTATTGCTAGCCACGTAGCGCTCTTGGGCCGAGCGGTCAAAAAGCCTGCCGGTATGGGCTGTGCTGGTTTCATCTATTAAATGATGCCTGTGCGTTTGGTCGCGGGCACAGCTTGTGTATGCTCGGGCAACTTCCTGGCTCCCCTACTGATAAGAATTTCGCCGATGGTTCAGAGTTTAAATTCGCCGGGAATTTTTTTCGGCCTCGGGCTCGGCCTTTTTCTGCTGGTGAGTGGTTTGGGTTGGCAAGTAAAGCGGGTCAATCTGCGTCACAAGGTGCAGCGTTTACGCCATCAAGGTCTGTTCGACGACTTGCAGCAAGCCAATGTCCGCAGTGAGCAACTGAACGCTGAGCTTTTGCGCGAAGTGGAACTGCGCCGTCTCGTTGAGGCGCGCGTTCGCCACCTCGCCCATTTTGATGAACTGACCGGCCTGGCCAACCGTCTCTTGTTCAAGGAGCGACTGGAGGAGGCCAGCCAGCGTGTTCGCCAGGGTTCATGCCACCTGACGTTGCTGCACATCAACCTCGATCGTTTCAAATTGCTCAATGACAATCTTGGGCACGAGCTGGCCGATCATGTGCTGCAAAAAATGGCAGAACGCATCACCAAGGCCTTGCCTGAGGCCAACACCATTGCGCGACTGTCGGGCGATGAGTTTGCCGTGCTGTTTGATGCTTACAGCAGCCTGACCAGTCTGGCGCGGGTAGCGACCCGACTGATGGAAAGACTCGGCCGGCCCTTGGTGGTGGATGGCCATGAGCTGATCATCAGCGTGTCCATGGGCATCAGCCTGCTGCCGGGCAGCGCACGGGACATTGCCACCCTGGTCCACCAGGCCAATAAAGCCATGCGCCAGGCCAAGCATCTGGGCGGCGGCACTTTTCAGTTCTACAGTCACAGCCTGCAACACAGCACCCTGGAGCGTTTGCAACTGGAAAGTCAGTTGCGCAAAGCCATTGCCCAATGCCAGCTCGACGTTTTCTATCAACCTAAACTATGCCTTGCAACGGGGCGCCTGCACGCAGCTGAAGCGCTGGTTCGCTGGGATCATCCGCAGTTGGGTAGCGTCCCTCCGAGCGACTTCATTGCCTTGGCCGAGGAGACTGGCCTGATCAGCGCCATCGGAGAGTTCGTGCTGCGCGAAGCCTGCCGGCAAGCCTGTGAATGGCAGCGCACAGGGCTGGCGCCGATACGGGTGTCGGTGAACCTGTCGGGGCATCAATTGCGCCAGGGCAAACTGGTCAGCCTGGTGCGCCAGGTGCTTGAAGAAACCGGTCTGGCGCCTCACTGCCTGGAACTTGAGCTGACAGAAAGCCAGTTGCTCGACAATGTTGAATACGTCATCGCAACCTTCCAGCAATTGCACGAGCTGGGCGTGAGGCTGGCGATTGATGACTTCGGGACCGGTTACTCCTCGCTCAGTTACCTCAAGCGATTTGCAGTGGATTACGTGAAGATTGATAAAACCTTTATCCACGGCCTGGGGCGCTGCAGTGAAGACGAGGCCATCACCCTTGCGATTATCTCCATGGCCCATAGCCTCGACCTCAAAGTCGTGGCCGAAGGTGTCGAAAACGAGGCGCAGCTGGCATTTCTCAAGGCTCGCCAGTGCGACGAAGTGCAGGGTTATTTGATCAGCCGTCCGGTAAACGCTGCGCAGTTTGGCGATTTGTTACGTGCCGGTGTAGTGGATTTGTAGTGCCAAAAAGGGCTACATCGCCCTGAAGCTGCATGAATCATGGGAAAGATAAGGGTAAGACAGGGTGTATTGGGTGGGCAGAAAGCGAATTCTTGTAGTATAACTACAAGAATGCTACATCCCCGGCGCCTGCCGCTTACAGACCGAGTCCTGCCCTTTGAACCTGCTGCAACATATTGCCCAGTCACGCCACCTGTTACGTAAATCGGAACTCAAGGTCGCCGATCACGTGCTGCTTGATCCTGCGGCTGTAATGCACAGTTCCATGGCCGACCTTGCCCACAGTGTCGGCATCAGTGAGCCCACCATCGTGCGCTTTTGCCGGGCAATTGGCTGTTCCGGGTTCCAGGACTTGAAACTCAAGCTGGCGCAAAGCCTGGCAGCAGGTGCCAGTTTCGGTCAGTTCGCAATCCACGAAGACGATTCGGTTGCGGACTACAGTCTGAAAATTTTTGACACCACGCTGCACACCCTGATGGAAGTGCGCGAGAAGCTTGATCCCGTGGCGCTGCAGCGTGCGGTGACGGCCATGTCGCAAGCGCAGCGGGTCGAGTTTTATGGTTTCGGTGCCTCGGGTGCCGTTGCGGCCGATGCCCAGCACAAGTTTTTTCGCCTTTTACTGACGGCTGCGGCGTACTCCGATCCCCATATGCAAGCGATGTCGGCTGCAACCTTGAAGCCTACGGATGTAGCGATTTGCATCTCCCAGTCGGGCCGTTCCAAAGACTTGCTGATCACCGCCAATCTGGTGCGTGAAAGTGGCGCGACCTTGATTACCTTGTGCCCGAGCCAAACGCCACTGGCGGAGCTGGCGACCGTCAATCTGGCCATCGATGTCCACGAAGACACCGAAATCTACACCCCGCTGACCTCGCGTATTGCCCACCTGGTGGTGATTGACGTGTTGGCGATGGGGGTTGCCATGGCTCGCGGCCCAAGCCTGGTCAACCACCTTAAAAGCGTCAAGCGCAGCCTGCGCAGCTTGCGTCTTTCGCCCAAGTCGCTGAAAAGCCACGAAGATTAATTGTGGGAGCGGGCTTGCTCGCGATGGCATCGCTGAAGCTTTCCTGACAGGCCACGTTGCCTGAATCGCGATCAAGCTCCCTCCCGCACAGTACTCATATTCAGCCTTCATCCCCCTGTCATCCCATCTTCGCCAAGTCGTCATAAACAAAGTCCATCTTGAAACTCCCGTACACGCCTTGGGAGACTCGAAATGGCCCAGCCTTACGAAGAACGCAATAGCGCCGTCAAAACCCGCCGTCAGCAAGAAGACCAGCGCCGCATGGCCTTTCGCCGCGCAATCGAAGACCATGACAATCAGCGCCAGCTAAGGCTTGAAACCTCGGATTATCCCGACCTCAATGCAATCAACTATTGGCAGGCTGCGTCGGCAAGTGACCGTCGAAGCGCTCAACCAGCTCGCTGATTTGCAGGCGCTCACTGCGAATAAACCCCAGAAATGCATGGGCCACCGGTGACAGGCGCTTGGCTTTGGCCTGCACCACGCACCAGCTGCGATACAGCGGCAACTCTTCGACCGGCAACTCGTGCAACAGGCCGGTCGCAAGTTCCAGGCTGACGGCGTGGCGTGTTAATAGCGCCACGCCCAACCCGGCCACTGCGCACTCGCGCTGGGACTCGTTGGACGACACTTCCAGTGTTTGACTGAAGTGAACACGCTTCTCCTTGAAGTATTCCTCGCACGCCATGCGTGTGCCCGACCCCTGTTCGCGCATCAGCAAGGTATACGGCTCCAGGTCCTGCAAACGGAGCGGACCACGGCTGCACAGCGGGTGGTCTGGCGGTGCGACGGCCACAATCGGGTTATTCAAAAACGGCAGAAACTCCAGGCCCATGTCCTGCGGCACCATCGACATGATCACCAGGTCGTCGCGGTTATCCGACAGGCGGCGAACGGCTTGCGCCCGATTGACCACCGTTAGCTGCAGATTGACCTCCGGGTGCTGGCGCTTGAAAGCGGCAAACAGGTGGGGGACGAAATATTTTGCACTCGATTCAACCGCCAGTTTCAGTTGGCCCTGCAGCGACCCGAGCATGTCCGAGAGCTGCATGTCGAGGTTTTCAAGGCGCCCGAAAATATCCCGGCTGGCCAACTGAAGTGCTTCAGCGGCCTCGGTCATGTACAGCTTTTTGCCTACGTAATCGAACAAAGGCTGGCCAATCAGCTCTTCAAGCTGACGAATTTGTAGACTTACGGCGGGTTGTGTCAGCGACATTTCTTCTGCAGCGCGGCTGTAAGAGCGCAAATCACAGACTTCGTTGAATATCTGTAATTGACGAAAAGTGATACGCATCAATGACTTACGCATTTTTATAAAATTATCCGAAGCGGCAAGTGATCTGACTATAAGTCGTTACTTATGCACGACCCAAGAATTATTGATTTTTGTTTATTGTTGCGTGGGTCTAGTGTGACGACACAACGGTTCAGACACATTTGGACACGTGCCGACCTGGTCTAGCAGGTCGTTTGTTCCATGGGCTTTAGGGAAAATCCAAGTGATAAAAAAGATCCTGATCGCCAACCGCGGAGAAATTGCCGTCCGCATCGTGCGTGCCTGCGCCGAGATGGGTATTCGTTCTGTGGCGGTCTATTCCGAAGCGGACCGACATGCCTTGCACGTCAAGCGTGCCGATGAAGCCCACAGCATTGGCGAAGACCCGCTGGCCGGTTATTTGAACCCGCGCAAGCTGGTGAACCTGGCGGTTGAAACCGGCTGTGATGCCCTGCATCCCGGTTATGGTTTTCTGTCAGAAAATGCAGAGCTGGCTGATATTTGCGCCGAGCGCGGAATCAAGTTCATCGGCCCGTCCGCTGAAGTCATCCGCCGCATGGGCGACAAGACTGAAGCGCGCCGCAGCATGATCAAGGCCGGTGTACCGGTCACGCCAGGCACTGAAGGCAACGTTGCCGATATCCACGAAGCACTGCTTGAAGGCGAGCGCATTGGCTATCCGGTCATGCTCAAAGCCACCTCGGGTGGTGGCGGACGCGGGATTCGTCGCTGCAACAGCCGTGAAGAACTGGAACAAGCCTTTCCTCGAGTGATCTCTGAAGCCACCAAAGCCTTTGGCTCGGCAGAAGTGTTCCTCGAAAAGTGCATCGTCAACCCCAAGCACATCGAAGCCCAGATCCTCGGTGACAGCTTTGGCAACGTGGTGCATTTGTTTGAGCGCGACTGTTCAATCCAGCGTCGCAACCAAAAGCTCATCGAAATTGCCCCAAGCCCTCAATTGACCCCGGAACAGCGCGCCTACATCGGCGACCTGTCTGTGCGTGCGGCCAAGGCCGTGGGTTACGAGAACGCCGGTACCGTGGAGTTCCTGCTCGCCGAGGGCGAGGTGTACTTCATGGAGATGAACACCCGGGTGCAGGTGGAACACACCATCACCGAAGAAATCACCGGCATCGATATTGTTCGTGAACAAATTCGCATTGCTTCCGGTCTGCCGTTGTCGATCAAGCAAGAAGACATCCAGCACCGCGGTTTTGCCTTGCAGTTCCGGATCAATGCCGAAGACCCGAAAAACAACTTCCTGCCAAGTTTCGGCAAGATCACCCGTTACTACGCGCCCGGCGGTCCTGGCGTGCGTACCGACACGGCGATCTACACCGGCTACACCATCCCGCCGTATTACGACTCCATGTGTCTGAAGCTGGTGGTGTGGGCCCTGACCTGGGAAGAAGCGATGGACCGTGGTTTGCGCGCCCTCGACGACATGCGTCTGCAAGGGGTCAAAACCACCGCCGCGTATTACCAGGAAATCCTGCGTAACCCGGAATTCCGTAGTGGCCAGTTCAATACCAGCTTCGTAGAAAGCCATCCAGAACTGACCAACTACTCGATCAAGCGCAAACCCGAAGAGCTGGCCCTGGCCATCGCTGCCGCCATTGCCGCCCACGCAGGCCTGTGAGGAAAATTTTCATGTCCAAGAAGATCTTTGTAACTGACACCATCCTGCGTGACGCCCACCAGTCGCTGCTGGCAACCCGCATGCGCACTGAAGACATGCTGCCAATCTGCGACAAGCTCGACAAAGTCGGCTACTGGTCGCTGGAAGTCTGGGGCGGCGCCACCTTTGACGCTTGCGTACGCTTCCTCAAGGAAGATCCGTGGGAGCGTCTGCGCCAGCTGCGTGCCGCCTTGCCTAACACTCGCCTGCAAATGCTGTTGCGTGGTCAAAACCTGTTGGGCTATCGCCACTACAGCGATGACGTGGTCAAAGCCTTCGTTGCTAAGGCGGCTGTCAACGGTATCGACGTGTTCCGTATTTTCGATGCCATGAACGACGTCCGTAACCTGCGCGTCGCCATCGAGGCGGTCAAGGCTGCTGGCAAGCACGCTCAGGGCACCATCGCCTACACCACTAGCCCTGTGCATACCACTGAAGCGTTTGTGGCCCAGGCCAAGCAGATGGAGGCCATGGGTTGCGACTCGGTGGCAATCAAGGACATGGCTGGCCTGTTGACCCCGTTTGCCACTGGCGAACTGGTCAAGGCGTTGAAGGCTGAAATCAGCCTGCCGATCTTTATTCATTCACATGACACCGCCGGTCTGGCTTCCATGTGCCAGCTCAAGGCGATAGAAAACGGTGCCGACCATATCGACACTGCGATCTCCAGCTTCGCGTGGGGCACCAGCCATCCGGGCACCGAGTCGATGGTAGCGGCCCTCAAAGGCAGCGAATACGACACCGGTCTTGACCTGTCGCTGTTGCAGGAAATTGGTCTGTACTTCTATGCCGTGCGTAAGAAGTACCACCAGTTTGAAAGCGAATTCACCGCAGTCGACACCCGTGTTCAAGTGAACCAGGTACCGGGCGGGATGATTTCCAACCTTGCCAACCAGCTCAAGGAACAGGGCGCCCTGAACCGCATGAGCGAAGTGCTGGCCGAGATCCCGCGTGTACGTGAAGACCTGGGCTTCCCGCCGCTGGTGACACCGACGTCGCAAATCGTCGGCACCCAGGCGTTTTTCAACGTACTGGCTGGCGAGCGTTACAAAACCATCACCAACGAAGTGAAGCTCTACCTGCAAGGCGGCTACGGCAAGGCGCCAGGCGAGATCAACGAGCAACTGCGTCGTCAGGCCATCGGTAACGAAGAGCTGATCGACGTACGTCCTGCTGACCTGCTCAAGCCAGAAATGGTCAAGTTGCGTGCTGAGATTGGTGCTTTGGCCAAGTCGGAAGAAGACGTACTGACCTTCGCCATGTTCCCGGACATCGGCCGCAAATTCCTCGAAGAGCGTGCTGCAGGCACCCTGGCCCCGGAAGTATTGCTGCCGATTCCTGAAGCTGGCGGTGTTACCAAGGCGAGCGGTGAGGGTGTACCGACCGAATTCGTGATCGACGTACACGGCGAAAGCTATCGCGTAGACATCACCGGTGTAGGCGTCAAGGCAGAAGGCAAGCGTCACTTCTACCTGTCCATCGACGGTATGCCGGAAGAGGTGGTGTTCGAGCCGCTTAACGAATTTGTGGGTGGCACTTCGAGCAAGCGCAAGCAAGCGAGCGAGCCGGGCCACGTCAGCACTGCAATGCCGGGCAACATCGTTGATGTACTGGTTGCCGTAGGCGACGTCGTCAAGGCTGGCCAGTCAGTACTGATCACCGAAGCGATGAAAATGGAGACCGAAGTTCAGGCCGCCATTGCGGGTAAAATCGTCACCATCCATGTCATCAAGGGCGACCGCGTTAACCCGGGCGAAATTCTGATCGAAATCGAAGCCTGATACCGCCTTTGATACAAACGCTTTAAACCTCGGGGGAGCATGTGCTCCCCTTTTTTTTCGACTGGCTTTTTGTATCTGTATTTTAATGCAGACGGGTGATCCGAAAATCGCCTTTATCTGCATTAAAATGCATTTTCTGGGCGAGAAAAATAACCACAACTGCACTATATTGCAGGTAATGGTTTATTCGACTGTTTGATATGCATTGAATTGCGGGTGCGAGCATGTTTCAGCTAACCCTTCAGCTCTACCGTGCCGGTCAGTGGCAGGACGCGATGACGCTGGCTTTTTCTGAGCCGAATAAAGGGCTCGATGGTCCTTGCCGCTTTGGCTACAAGCAGAAGTACCTGATGCAAAACCTGGAGGCCATTGAAAGCCCCTTTCTTTGCTCGGTGAGTGCTTGTGTGCCCGTTGAGTGGGATACGCACATTCTGAAAAAGGCTCCCGCCTTCCTGCACGACATTGCCCCGGCCGGGGCTGCGAAGAAGATCCTGATCAAGCAAATAGGGCGGGAAAAACCTGAGGACTTGAGCATTGATTTGTTTTTGCTTGGCCGCAGCACGCCTGCGCCGATAGGCCATCTGCGGATTAAAGAGTCGTTTGAGCGGCTTGATTCCCATGCGGCGCTGGGCTTCTCTCGCCAGGACGTGATCGATCGTGACAACAGCTTTCTTGAGTACGCCCACGAGCAGGGGGCTGCGATTGGCGGCGCAACAGGGGCGGGTGGCGAAGCGCCCAAACTGTTGATGTCTGAAGGCGCGGATGGCTTGTTGTATCCCGACGCTACCCTGGCGGACCCTGACGTCAGGCAGCATTGGTTCATCAAGTTTGCTCGCAACAAGGGGTTGGAGCTGGACTGCGACATTTTGCGCAGCGAATTCATGTACTACAAAGCCTTGCAGGCATTGGGTATTGAAACTGTTCCAGCTCAAGGGCTGGCGCTGGAAGAAGGGCGAAAGCCGAGCCTGTGGATGCAGCGCTTTGACCGCAAGGTCACTGGGCAAGGCGTCGAGAGGCTTGCTGTGGAGTCTGTCTATTCTCTTGCCCAGGTCACTGAGCCCGGCAGCGACATGGCTCACGTCGAAGTGCTTGAGCGGTTGGCAGCGCTTTGGAAGCATGCTGGCCAGCAGGATCAGATCCCTGATCTGGTGGCTGAATACTTGCGCCGCGATCTGCTGAACAAAATCCTTGGCAACAGTGATAACCATGGCCGCAACACCGCGATTATTCGAGGTGTTGATTCATTTCGCCTGGCGCCTGTCTATGACCTGGCGCCCATGGTGATGGATGGTGAAGGTATTACGCGTACAACCAAGTGGTCGCGGGAGGTAGAGCGTGCAGGGCAAATTGATTGGCGAGGTGCCTGTGAGTCGCTGAGCTCGATTATTGATCCGGATATGGCGTATCAGCGCTTACGCGCTGATGTCGAGCCGCTACGGGCCCTGCCTGATTTGTTAAGTGCTGAAGGGCTACCGGAGCTGACGATGAACCATCCACAAATCGCGCTTAAAAACCTCGACCAGCGCTTGCGCGAGTGGGGCTTGAAATGACCCTGACTATTGATGCGCGCCAGTTGATGATCGAAAGTATTGAGGCTGATCTTGCTCAGGGCAAAATCGCACTGGGTGAGGCGGTAAAGCGCTTTCGGGTTGATGTGACCGGATTGCAGCAAACCCAGTTTGCCCGCATGTGCAAAATTTCGGTCCGTACCTTGATTCAAATCGAGCACGGCGAAGGCAATCCGACGCTTAAATCCCTGAATGCAGTCTTCAAGCCCTTTGGTCTGCAAATGGGTGTGGTCCGCTTACCGCGAAAATTCTAATCCCCTTCTGTAACAAAAACGCCCAACAGTCCTTGTTGGGCGCATTGATCAAATTTTATACAGTTGATGCTCTGCATTCTTCCAGGGTCTTTATCTGGCCGCTTTCTGGTTGGTTATCCAGTGCCAGCCATTTTTCGAAGCCTGCCGCTATAGAGGGCCATTCCGTACCGATAATGCTGTACCACGTGGTATCACGATTCTTGTCTTTAACTACCATATGCTGGCGAAAGACGCCTTCGTATGTGTACCCCAATCGTACTGCAGTACGCTTTGATCGCGCGTTGTCGTTGTTGCACTTCCACTCCAGGCGTCGGTTGCCCAGTGCGAAGGCTTCCTTGGCCAGCAGGTAGACCGCCTCGGTACTCTTTGGCGAGCGCTGCATGGGGGCGCCGAAGGTCACGTGGCCTATCTCGATGCGCCCGTGCTCAGGGACGATGCACATCAGGCTGATCAAGCCTTGTGCCTCGCCGCTCAACTTATCAACGACGGTATAAAAATGCGGGTCACGACTGGCGGCATGGCTTTGCAACCAGGTATCAAACGTCGGACGCTCATTGAAGGGCCCGTAGGGTAAATAGTCCCAAAGCTTGGGATCAGCCTGCGGCCCCTGTAAGGCTAGCCATAGTTCATCGCCATGCCGTGCCGGGTCGAGCTTTTCCAGACGAATGAATTGCCCTTCAAGGGTTCGGGTATCGGGTGTTTTGGCCGCCAGCCAGTGTTCTAGAGAGTCGGGCATTGCGCGTTCCTTAGTTATTACAAGGTTTTGCGAAACTGGATAAAGCCAGGGCGCTCGGCAATGCGCTCATACAACTGGATCGCCGTGGCGTTGGTTTCCTGAGTCATCCAATAGACTTTGGCACAGTCTTTATCGCGAGCGACGGCATATACGTGCTCGATCAGTTGGCGACCTACCCCTTTACCGCGAACCTGGGGGCTGACAAACAGGTCTTGAAGGTAGCAGGCGTTTTTGATGCTCCAGTTGGTGCGGTGATACACGCACTGCACCATGCCCACGGCCTTGTCGCCTTGCCAGGCAAGGGCCAGAGAGGTCGGCTCAGCCGGATCGAAAAAACGTGTCCAGGTGGATTGGGTAATGTCGTCTGACAGCTCGGTGTTGTAGAAGCGCAAGTAGGCCTGCCAGAGGGGGAGCCACTGTTCGTGATCAGCAGTGGTTGCGGGTTTGATCTGGATTTGAGTCATGTGAGCTATTCCTTGGCCATTAAGTGAGCGAGTACGTGGTCTTGCGGGTTGCTGCTGGCCAGGAGTCCCTTGCGTACGCCCGCCTGGTCAGCGGCGTCGCGGTTCTGGCTGAGTTTGCGTTTGCCGTCCAGGCGGGTGATGGGCAGGCGAAAACCCACAATGGCCTTGAGCATGCTGTCGATGTAGTCCGCTGGCGCATCGCTGACCGACCAGGGTTGGGATCGACCGGCTTCGTGTTTGCTGCTCAAGCGGCTGACCAGCGCCAGTAAACGCTCGGCATCCTCGAAGACTTCTGCGGTGCCATAAGCGTGAACGGCGAGGTAGTTCCAGGTGGGCACGGCTTTACCGTGTTCGGCCTTGCCGGGATAAAAAGACGGGCTGATGTAGGCCTGTTCTCCGGAGAAAATCACCAGGGTTTCGGTCCCTTCAGCCAGGGCCTTGCCGTGGGGATTGGCGCGGGCAAGATGGCCATACAGGGTGCCGCAGGCGCCTTCATCCGGGTTCAGCAGCAAAGGCACATGACTGGCGATCATGCCTTGGCTGGCGTGAGTGACCAGCACGGGCAAGGGCGTGGCCAGCATCTGTTGATGCAACATTGGGATGTCATCTACTGCGAAGGCGCGGGGAACGTACATAGAAATTATCCTTGGCGAATGGCCTCATCCTAGGCAGGCTATTGGTTTGTTGTAAGAGCCATTAATGGTCATTTTCATAGGTCCAATTCATGTCGGATTCAGCGCTTTCCATCGCCTTCAACCCAGCCGGAATCGAGCTTGATCCGAAAAAAGGCCTGAGCCGCCAGCTGTATCAGGCATTGCGCCAGCGCGTGCTCGATGGTCGGTTGAGTGGCGGTGCGCGGTTGCCGGCCAGCCGTGACCTGGCCACTGCTCTTGGTATTTCCCGTAATAGCGTGGTGCGGGCTTATGACCAGTTGTATGCCGAGGGGTTTATTGAGGGGCGAGTGGGTGATGGCACTTATGTCGCAAAACTGCCTGAAAAAGCGCTGCCGATAAAAAAGTTGTCCACCAACTTATCCACAGGGTTTTCAACAGACTTATCCCCAGGGTTATCCACAAAACAGGCTGAATTACCTGTAATTACATCCAGTAAAGTTATCCACAGCACTGCTTTGAGCCGGGTCGCAAAGCATGCCCTTGACCTGCCTCCCAGTGGAGTTCCTCGTGCATTTCGAGTGGGGGTACCGGCGTTTGACTTATTCCCTTTCGAGGTATGGAGCAAGCTGCAGGCGGCTTTTTGGCGTAAGCCAGACTTGCAGCAACTGTGTTACGGCGATCCGGCTGGTGATGAACGCTTGCGTGGACTTATTGCGGCGTATTTGCGCACTTCGCGGGGTTTATCGTGCACTAGTGATCAAATTTTGATCACTAGTGGTGCGCAGCAGGGGATTAGCCTTTGTGCACAGCTGCTGGTGGAGCCGGGCGAGGGGGTGGCTGTGGAGAATCCGGGCTATCGCGCAGCAGCCTATGCGTTCGCGATTGCCGGGGCTCATGTGCAGGGTGTGGCGGTGGATCAGGACGGTATGGATTGTTCGGCACTGGCACACTTGAGCAGCTGCCGGCTGGCCTACGTGACGCCCTCTCACCAGTACCCGAGCGGTGTGACCCTGAGCCTGGCCCGGCGTTTGGAACTGTTGGCCTGGGCTGAGCGCACCCAGGGCTGGATTGTCGAGGACGACTACGATGGCGAATACCGTTACAGCGGTGCGCCGCTGGCCCCGTTGGCGGCTTTGGACCGTAGTGGTCGGGTGATTTATGTCGGCACGTTCGGCAAGGTGGCCTTTCCGGCATTGCGCCTGGGGTACCTGGTGCTTCCCAAAGGCTTGACCGAGCCGTTTGCCCGGCGCCGATCCCTCGATATGCGCCATTCGGAAGTCAGCACCCAGGCGGTCATGGCTGAGTTTATGGCAGCGGGGCATTTTCAGCGGCACATCCGGCGGATGCGTCGTGCGGCCTTGAGTCGACGGGATGTGTTGCTGGCTAATTGGCCCCATGCGCTGGACGGGGTGGGGCCGATGCCGACCATCGCCGCGGGGTTGCATGTTGCCGTGCCGGTGACGAGCTTTGCGCGGGAGCAGGCACTGTTGGCGCAGGCCAAGACGGCCGGAGTGGAAATCAACGGGTTAAGCAGTTATTGGCAGCAAGACTCGATTGAGCCTGTGGATAAAAGAGCGGGGCTGGTGCTGGGGTTTGCAGCGGTGCCCGAAGTGGAGATCAAGGCGGCGCTGGAGCGGCTGGGCAAGGTGTGGAATGGCAGCCGTTGAACCTGTGGGAGCGGGCTTGCTCGCGAGAGGGGCACCGCATTAATTCAGACAGACCGCACCGGCTGAATCGCGAGCAAGCCCGCTCCCACAGGCAGGGCTTGATCATTGCGCGCTTTCAAACCCTTCAAGCACGTTCACCGCATTCACGCCGATTTCCTCAACGGCGTAGCCGCCTTCCATCACAAACAGCGTCGGTTTACCCAGGCGAGCAATGCGTTCGCCCATGCGCAGGTAGTCCGGGCTGTCGAGCTTGAACTGGGAAATCGGGTCGTTCTTGAACGTATCCACACCCAGTGAAACCACGATGACGTCAGCGTCGTAGCTTTCGATTTCGGTGCAGGCCAATTCAAGTGCTGCGCTCCAGCGATCCCAGGCCGAGCCTGCGGCCAGGGGATAGTTGAAGTTGAAACCTTCGCCCGGTCCTTCGCCCAGTTCATCTTCGTAGCCCAGGAAGAATGGAAACTCGGCTTCAGGGTGGCCGTGGATCGAGGTAAACAGCACGTCGCTGCGCTCATAAAAAATCGACTGCGTGCCATTGCCGTGGTGATAGTCCACGTCGAGGATCGCCACTTTGCGACGGCCCTGGTCGAGGAACGCCTGGGCTGCGATTGCTGCGTTGTTCAGGTAGCAATAACCGCCCATCAAGTCGCTGGCGGCGTGATGCCCGGGTGGGCGGCAAAGTGCGAAAGCGCTGTGGGCGCCGTTTTGAATCTCAGCCTGGGCGGTCAGGGCGACTTGCGCTGCGCTGTAGGCCGCTTGCCAGGTACCCGCAGTAATGGGGGCGCCGCCATCAAAGCTGTAATAACCGAGCTGGCCGTGGAGGCTGGTGGGCAAAACTGCGCGCAAGGTTCGGGCTGGCCAGGTGTATGGCAGCAAGTCGCCGTCACGACCGTGTTCTGTCCAGCGATCCCAGGCGCCCTGGAAAAAATCCAGGTACGCGGCGCTGTGGATACGTTCGATGGGGCCCCGACCAAAGTCTTGCGGCGCGCGCACCGGTCCCAGTTCGCGGGTTTGTACCCGCTGCAGAATATGGTCGGCGCGAGAGGGCATTTCGAAGCAAGGCATCAATTGCCCGTCCATCAACTCACAGCGGCCATGATGCAGGTGATGATCGTCCGAGTAGATCGTCAGCATGTTCTTGTTCTCCCAAGGCTTTGGCGGTGGCCTACAGTTTTGCGGCCCGGGGTGTTTGAGAGAACGGCAGGAGCGGCCAAAAGGGGATGGATGTGGCCAACATCACTGACCGAAATTCGCCCCTGAATCAAACACGGAACTGGCTGGGGGCAACCCCGCTCCAGCGTACAAAGGCGTGGCGAAAGCTCGCGGTCTCACTGAAACCCAGGGTTTCGGCAATCCGGTAGATGGGCCAATCGGTGTCGTTGAGCAGCAGCTTGGCCCGTTCGAAGCGCAAGTCGTCGAGCAGGGTTTGATAGCTGCATCCCACGTCGTGCAAATGGCGACGCAGAGTACGCGGCGAGCAGTTCATTTGTTCGGCCAGCCCCTCAAGCCCCGGGGCGGCGTGCATCTGTGCGCCAAGGAGTTGGCGGATGCGTTCCAGCCAGGTTTGCCGCCCGGTGAATTCCAGGTTCTGTTTACGGCAGCGCTCGGCCATCGCCTGATGGGTAACGGCATCGGCCAGCGGCAAGGGATGGTCAAGCCAGCGTTTGGCGAAAGCGAACGCATTGCTGTCGGCCTCGAACACACGCGGGCAGTCGAAGCTTTGCCCGTAGCTGGCGTGGTAATCGGGCGCGCTGTGGGCAAAACGTGCACCCAATAGTGGCAACGGTTGGCCGAGCAGGTCTTCGCAAATGACCTTGAGCGAAACCAGGCATAACTCGGTATTGAATACCGCGAGCTGTGGGCCTTCGCCATACCCGCTGGCGCAGAACCACACCTGATCTCCTTCGACCTCAAGGCTGAGTTCAAAAAGTGTTCCCAGCAGCGCCGGGTAGCGTAAAGCCAGACGCAGTGCGTCACCTAAGGTGGCACTGGTGAGTAGGGCGTAACCCAGCATTCCGTAGGACGACACATGCATTCGCCGGCCCAGCTCCAGGCCGATTTCGCGGCGCAAGGCCACGGCGTTGGCGCACACGCGCATCTCCTGATTGGTCGTGATGCGTGTGTCTGCGCGGCTCAAGTCCGCCGCCCGGATGCCGCTACCCGCCAACAGTGCTTCGCTGGATAAGCCTTCGGCATTGAAGGTGCTGAGCACCAGCGAAACGGCGTTGAGCGTTGTGAGATGAGAGTGGAGCATGCTCGTTTCCTGCATGGAGGTGCAGGACGCGAGCAAGTTGTGTGCCGGGGCGGGCGCAGCTACGCGTCGATCAGGCCAGTTCCCCGCACACGTCCAGCTCGATCAGGCGCCGGACTTCAGCCAGCGGCAAATCGGCACCGAGCAGGGCATGCAGTTTGCCGAACACGGCTTCACGGGTCATGCCACCCCCCGACAGCACGCCAACCCCACGCAAACGGCTGCCAGCTTCGTATACATCCAGTTCCACACCGCCTTCATGGCATTGAGTGATGGCTACCACCACAATGCCGTTCTCCTGCGCCCGTTGCAGGCTGGCCAGGAAGTCCGGGTTATCGCTGGGGCCAGTGCCGCTGCCGAAGCATTCGAGCACCAGCGCTTCGATCCCGCTGCTGAGCAGCGCGTCGAGCTGGGCTGCGCCAATTCCCGGTACCAGTGGCAATACACCCACACTGGCTTCGTGCCCTAGATGGTTGTAGGCCAGCTCGTCCGGCAGTGATGTGGCTTTTGCCACGCCGCCGTTGCGCGTCAACGCGACAAACGGGTTGCGCCCAAAGCTGCGGACTTTTGCGCAACGTGTCGGGGCCATCAATTTGCCGTGGAAGTACAGCTGAACCCCGTGAGGCTGGCCTTGGCCCAGCGCCTGCAGTGCACCGCTGACGTTTTCCCAGGCATCGCTGTCCGGTACGCCTGCTGGCAGCATGGAGCCCGTGAACAGCACCGGTGCTGGCAACCCCAGCAGTTGAAAGCACATCGCCGCCGCACTGTAGGCCAACGTGTCAGTGCCGTGCAGGACCAGGACGCTATCGCAGCCATCTTGCTCGATGGCTTCGATGATCGCGCCACGCAGGCGCAGCCAGTAGGCAGGCGTCATGTTGGCGCTGTCGATCAGCGGGCTCATCTCGCGAAAGGACCACTGCGGCACTGTCAGCGCCGGTTGGCTGGCGAGGTGCTCGCTCATGCGCGCTTCAAAACCCGACGCTGGCACCAGGCCGCCGGCGCTGGCTTGCATGCCGATGGTGCCCCCGGTGTAGAGCACCATGACGCGTTGGGAAGGGTGGTGAGTGGCTGCAGTCATTGTTGAGTCCCCATAAGCAAAAACGCGGCGGTTCTGGAGAACCGCCGCGTCAAGTATCAGCGTTTTGTTTCTTCGACCTTGTCGGCCGGTTTTGGCGGCCAGGCCTTCAGGTCCAGATCCAGATCCGGGAATTTACTGGAATCGAACACCGGTGTCTTGATCCCCGCACGGCGCTGGTCATCGTAGTCCTTGAGCACGCGCATGCAGATCTTGAACAGCATCGCCAGGGCAATCAGGTTAACGAAGGCCAGCATGGTCATGGCGATGTCGGCGAACGCGAAAACGGTCTGCAGGTTTTCGATCGAGCCCCAGAAAATCAATACCAGCACCAGTGCGCGGTAGCCAATCAGCGCCTTGCGGCTTTCACCGACCAGGAAGCGCAGGTTGTTCTCGCCCAGGTAGTAGTTGTAGAGCATCGAGGTGAACACGAACAACGCCAGGGCCACGCTGATGAACACACGGCCCCACTCGCCGACTACGGCCGCCAGGGAGTTCTGGGTCAGGGCAATGCCGTCGCCTTCAAAGCCCGGGGTGTAGAAGCCCGAGAGCAGGATCAGCAAGGCGGTGCAGGTGCAGATCACGAATGTATCGAGGAATACGCTGAACGCCTGAACCACGCCTTGGGCGATCGGGTGTTCAACATCGGCCACGGCGGCCACGTTCGGGGCGCTGCCCAGACCGGCTTCGTTGGCGAATACACCACGTTTGACGCCCATCACGATCGCACTGCCGATCAGGCCGCCAAACACCGGGTCGAGGCCGAAGGCGCTCTTGACGATATGGCCCAGCATGGCTGGCACGTGGTCGAATTGCAGCACGATCACGTAGAGGGTCACGGCGATGTAGGCCAGGGTCTTGACCGGTACCAGCAGGTCAGCCACCGAAGCGATACGTTTGATACCACCGATAAACACCAGGCCCAGCAGAATGGCGATGGCCAGCCCTGAGTAACTGACATCGAAACCGAAGGCATCTTGCAGCGAGTGGGTTACGGCGTGGGCTTGCAGGCCCATGAAGGCGAAGCCGAAGGTGATCAGCAGCAGCACGGCCATCAACTGGCCCATCCACAATTTGCCCAGGCCATGCTTCATATAGAAGGACGGACCGCCACGCAGTTGGCCTTCAGCGTCACGACGCTTGTACAGCTGGCCCAGGGAACATTCGATCAGGCTGCTGGACATGCCGACCAGTGCGGTGACCCACATCCAGAACACGGCACCCGGTCCGCCCAGGGTAACGGCGATGCCGACACCGGCAATGTTGCCCGCGCCTACACGGCCGGCCAGGCTCAGCATCAATGCCTGAAACGAGCTCAGTTCACCGGCGCTGCTGCGCAGGCTGTCTTTGAATACCGAAAACATGTGCAGGAAGTAACGAAACTGAACGAAACGCGAGCGGATCGTGAAGTAGCCACCGAGCCCGACCATAAGCACGATTAGCACTTTCCCTGAGAGGAAGTCATTGATGACTTCAAGCATGGATTATTCCTCGCTGTTTTTATCTGATGGCAACACGGGCGGATCGAAATATCGCGTTACACCTGCTTGAGCAAGGCATAAACGTAGGCGATCAATGTGACCCTGGCCGTGTTGCTGCTTGGTTTACGATGCTGTTTCCGTGCTGGCGATGGCCGCTGGTGCTGGGGCCGGGCACAGGAAGAGGGGCGGCACTATACCTAGGAGCGCAGGAAGCGTCTGCATAAGTGATTGATTTTTCATGTGTGAGTCGTCTTAAAAGGCATCAGTTTGTGTCCGATTTGCCCTTTTTTCAGGCAAAAAAAAGGGCCTGCAGACGTATCTGCAGGCCCTCAAAAGGTGAGAGGTGTCTAGTCCCTCGACCTGGTGAGCGTGTTACAGCATCAGGCCTTGAGAGGCACCAGACGCGGAGCAATCATGTTTTCCGGGCGCAGGATGTCGTCGAGCATGGCGTCGTCGAGCAAGCCTTCTTCGCGCACCAGTTCCAGTACGCCACGGCCGCTTTCAAGGGCGATACGGGCGATACGGGTGGCGTTTTCATAGCCGATGTACGGGTTCAGTGCAGTCACCAGACCGATCGAGTGCTCGACCAGTTCGCGGCAGCGTGCTTCGTTGGCGGTGATGCCGACGATGCAGTGTTCGCGCAGCATGTCCATGGCGCGTTGCAGCAGGCGGATCGAGTCGAAGATCTTGAAGGCGATCAGCGGCTCCATCACGTTCAGTTGCAGTTGACCGCCTTCGGCAGCGATGGTCAGTGCCAGGTCGTTACCGATGATCTGGAACGCAACCTGGTTAACGGCTTCCGGAATAACCGGGTTGACCTTGCCTGGCATGATCGAGCTGCCTGGCTGACGCGCTGGCAGGTTGATTTCGTTGATGCCGGTGCGCGGGCCGCTGGAGAGCAGGCGCAGGTCGTTGCAGATCTTCGACAGTTTGACCGCGGTACGCTTGAGCATGCCGGAGAACAGTACGAAGGCGCCCATGTCGGACGTGGCTTCGATCAGGTCGGCAGCCGGTACCAGCGGGTGACCGCTGATGGTTGCCAGGCGGTTGACGGCCAGCAATTGGTAGCGCGGGTCGGCGTTGATGCCGGTACCGATGGCCGTACCGCCCAGGTTCACTTCGGTCAGCAGCTCTGGTGCCAGTGTTTTCAGGCGTGCCAGGTCTTCACCCAAAGTGGTGGCAAACGCGCGGAACTCTTGACCCAGGGTCATCGGCACGGCGTCTTGCAGTTGGGTGCGGCCCATTTTCAGCACGTGGCTGAACTCAACGCCTTTGGCGGCGAACGCCTGGATCAGGCTGTCGAGGCTGGCAAGCATGGCATCGTGACCCAGCAGCAGACCCAGACGGATCGCAGTCGGATAGGCGTCGTTGGTCGACTGCGCCATGTTGACGTCGTTGTTAGGGTGCAGGTACTGGTACTCGCCCTTCTGGTGGCCCATAGCCTCCAGCGCGATGTTGGCGATGACTTCGTTGGCATTCATGTTGGTTGAAGTGCCAGCGCCGCCTTGAATCATGTCCACCACGAACTCTTCGTGGAAATCGCCGCGGATCAGGCGGGCACAGGCTTCGCTGATGGCAGCGTGCTTGGCGTCGCTCAGATGACCCAGCTCGCGGTTGGCGTCAGCGGCGGCTTGTTTAACCATGGCCAGGCCCACAACCAGCTTCGGGTAGTGCGAGATCGGGACGCCGGACAAGCGGAAGTTATGCACCGCTCGCAGGGTCTGGATGCCGTAATACGCTTGAGCCGGTACTTCGAGTACGCCAAGCAGGTCTTTTTCGGTACGGAAAGATGCAGCGGAGGACATGATAGAAATCATCTCGATATGAACCCGGTCTGGGCCGGAACGCTGCGAATCCTAGGCCTGCAGTCTATTTTGGGCCAATGCCTTTAAACACTATCCTATGCATAAACGGCATAATGGCGACGTGACGCGGCAGGCGCGTCGAGCGTGTGACCCATTTTGGTGCGCGTCCGGGAGGACTCGATGAATCTCGAAAGTAAATGGTTAGAGGACTTCAGTGCCCTGGCTGCTACTCGCAGTTTTTCCCAGGCGGCAGAGCGTCGTTTCGTCACTCAGCCGGCCTTCAGTCGGCGTATTCGAAGCCTTGAAGCGGCGCTTGGGCTGACCTTGGTGAATCGTTCCCGCACCCCGGTGGAGTTGACTGCGGCCGGTCAGCTGTTTTTGGTTACGGCACGTACGGTGGTCGAGCAGTTGGGTGAGGTGTTGCGTCATCTTCATCACCTCGAAGGCGGGCAGGGTGAGGTCATGCAAGTGGCTGCCGCACACTCCCTGGCGCTGGGGTTTTTCCCGCGGTGGATCGCCCAATTGCGTAATGAAGGTCTTAATATCGCCACCCGGCTGGTTGCGACTAACGTCGGAGACGCGGTGCATGCTTTACGCGAAGGCGGCTGCGATTTGATGCTGGCTTTCTACGATCCGGACGCTGCTTTGCAGATGGATCCGGAGATTTTTCCGTCATTGCACCTGGGCAACACCGAAATGCTCCCGGTGTGTGCGGCCGATGCAGAAGGCAAGCCGTTGTTTGACCTTGAAGGTGAAGGCAGTGTGCCGTTGCTGGCCTATAGCGCTGGCGCGTTTTTGGGCCGCTCGGTGAATCTGCTGCTGCGCCAGCGCAGCCTGCGCTTCACCACTATTTATGAAACGGCCATGGCCGACAGCCTCAAGAGCATGGCCCTGGAAGGGTTGGGCATTGCCTGGGTGCCGCACCTGAGCGTGCGTGCCGAGCTGGCGCGAGGTGAGCTGGTGGTGTGTGGTGGCCCGCAATGGCATGTGCCGCTGGAGATTCGCCTGTACCGCTGTGCCCTGGTGCGCAAGGCCAACGTGCGGTTGTTGTGGCGCAAGTTGGAGAACCCGACCGGCCAGGCGCCAACGCCGGCCTGAGGTGATTTTTTCATTTGACCTTAGAGTCAATAAAACCGGGCGTCCGGGCCGTTTTTACCGTGCAAGACAGATGGTCGCCAAAGGTGCTGTCAAAACACCTCTTTGCGGTATACTGCGCGGCCTTCGGCTGGCTTGACCGGCCTTAATTCCTATAACAAGCCACGTCGGATCCTCCACGTGGCTTGTTGTTTTTTGACGCGCCTGCGGGCGCCCAAGAGAAGAGGCGCGACGATGAGTGCACTGGTAGGCGTGATCATGGGCTCCAAGTCCGATTGGTCCACCCTCAGCCACACCGCCGATATGCTGGAAAAACTCGGCATTCCTTACGAAGTGAAAGTGGTCTCTGCCCACCGCACTCCGGATCTGCTGTTCCAGTATGCCGAAGAGGCCGAAGGCCGCGGGATCGAGGTCATCATCGCTGGTGCCGGTGGCGCAGCCCACCTGCCAGGCATGTGTGCGGCTAAAACCCATTTGCCTGTACTGGGTGTTCCGGTGCAGTCGGCCATGCTGTCGGGCGTCGACTCGCTGCTGTCGATCGTACAAATGCCAGCAGGCATTCCGGTTGCAACCCTGGCCATCGGCAAAGCGGGCGCGATCAACGCGGCCCTGTTGTCGGCGAGCATCCTGGGTGCCAAACACCCGCAGTTCCATACCGTTTTGAAAGCATTCCGTGCTGAACAGACAGACAGCGTGCTGGACAATCCAGACCCGCGCGTAGCCTGAGGTTTCTGACGATGAAAATCGGTGTAATCGGTGGCGGCCAACTGGGCCGCATGCTGGCCTTGGCGGGCACTCCGCTGGGCATGAACTTCGCTTTCCTTGACCCGGCTCCCGATGCCTGCGCAGCCGCACTTGGCGAACATCTGCGTGCGGATTACAGCGACCCGGATCACTTGCGCCAACTGGCCGATGAAGTCGACCTGGTGACGTTTGAGTTCGAAAGCGTTCCAGCTGAAACCGTGGCTTTCCTGTCGCAATTCGTCCCGGTGTATCCAAGTGCCGAAGCGTTGCGCATTGCTCGCGACCGCTGGTTCGAAAAGAGCATGTTCAAGGACCTGGGCATTCCGACGCCGGCGTTTGCCGACATTCAGTCCCAGGCGGACCTGGATGCGGCAGTAGCCACTATCGGCCTGCCTGCCGTGCTCAAGACCCGCACCCTGGGTTATGACGGCAAGGGCCAGAAAGTGCTGCGCACACCGGCCGATGTAGTGGGCACGTTTGCCGAACTGGGCAGCGTGTCGTGCCTGCTGGAAGGTTTTGTACCGTTTACCGGTGAAGTGTCGCTGATCGCCGTACGCGGTCGTGATGGCGAGACCCGCTTCTATCCGTTGGTCCACAACACTCACGACAGCGGCATTCTCAAGCTGTCGGTCGCCAGCACGGATCACCCGCTGCAAGCTTTGGCTGAAGGCTACTCCAGCCGTGTGCTCAAACAGCTGGATTACGTCGGCGTGATGGCATTCGAGTTTTTCGAAGTCGACGGTGGCCTCAAGGCCAACGAAATTGCCCCGCGTGTGCACAACTCCGGGCACTGGACCACTGAGGGCGCCGAGTGCAGCCAGTTTGAAAACCACTTGCGGGCCATTGCTGGCTTGCCGCTGGGTTCGACGGCCAAGGTCGGTGAGAGCGCCATGCTCAACTTCATCGGCAGTGTGCCGCCCGTTGAAAAGGTGATCGCGATTGCTGATTGCCATCTGCATCACTACGGCAAGGCGTTCAAGGTCGGCCGTAAAGTCGGTCACGCCAACCTGCGCTGCGCAGACATGGCCACGCTGCAAGCGCAAATCCTCAAGGTTGAAGCCCTGATCGACGAAGCGTAAATCGCTTTCGCCGGGAACCATTGGGTTGTCGCTGCTCTCTGATGGCGTGATGCCAAAGTGCTGACTAGGCTTTGGTAAAACGCCATCTAATCAAGAGGAAGCGCCCATGGGCATCATCGGAACCATTTTCATAGGCTTGATCGTTGGCCTGCTGGCCCGTTTCCTGAAACCGGGTGACGACAGCATGGGCTGGATCATGACCATCCTGCTGGGTATCGGCGGTTCGCTGGCGGCTACCTATGGTGGCCAGGCGCTGGGTATCTACAAGGCGGGCGAGGGTGCCGGTTTTATCGGTGCCGTGGTAGGTGCTGTGATCTTGCTGATCATCTACGGCATGGTGTCGAAAAAGTCCTGATTTAACGCTTTGGTTCTCTCTGCGCCAGCCGCAGAGAGGGCTAAACTGCGCGCGTTCAATCCTTCTTTTATCGAGCCTTGCATGCGCCGTCTTCTACTGACTTTTCTTTTGCTGGGCTCAGGCCTGGTACACGCGGCAGAACTGCCCGAAACCGACTGGCTTGAATTGATGCCGATGTCGGATCAAAAAGCCCTCGAACAAATGCCCGAAATTGACCATGACTCGCCCGAGGCCAATGGTACGTTTACCGACAAGGGTGGTTTGAAGCAGAGCAAGGGTTTGCCGGCCGTGATGTATTCCAGCAAAACCGTTGCGGGCATGAACGGTAAAAATATCCGTCTGGGCGGTTATCCCGTGCCTCTGGAAACCGATGCCAAGGGGCGCAGCACGCTGTTCTTCCTGGTGCCGTACCCGGGCGCCTGCATTCATGTGCCGCCTCCGCCGCCCAATCAGTTGGTGCTGGTGCGCTACCCCAAGGGTCTGAAGCTGGATGACATCTACACGCCGCTCTGGGTCATGGGCACGCTGAAGGTCGAGAAGGTCAGCAATGACCTGGCCGATGCGGCCTATGCGCTGGATGCCAGCAAGGTGCGGGTGGTGGTCGAGGAAGATTTGTAGGGCGCCGAACCTTTGTGGGAGCGAGTAAACCCGCTCCCACAGGTTTTGTGTGTATCAGGCTTTCAGCCGCTTGCTCGCAATGCTCACACCCATCGTATGACTGGCGCCTGGCTCCAGGGTGATCACGTCGTCCATCACATTGGCGGTTTCGATGCACAGCATGCGTTGCCAGCCATCTGCTGCCATATCGCTGAAGCTGGCAGTCTTGTCGATCCACGGGTTCCAGATCACCGCTGAGCGTGAGCCACGGCTGGTCAGCTCAAGGGTGCGCGACCAGTCGGGGTCGACGATGCTCAGTTGCTGCGGTGTGTCGAGATAGATGCGGTCGGTTTCGCCGCTGAAGGTCAAGTCGCCCGACTGTTTGACGTGTTCCCAGTCGTTGAGCGTATCGATGTAGGTCAGGCCTTCTACCCCTTGAACCTGAACCTTGCGCACGTCACTGACCGCGAAGTAACTGTGCAGCGCCTGGCTGATGCTGACCGGGATGTCGCTGCGATTATGGCTGGTGAGGCTGATGTGCAACTGGGTGTCGAGGCGAATGCTCAACGTGAGCGCCACATCGTGGGGCCAGCCGGGCAGGCCGCCTTCGATGTGGGGCAGGCCCAGTTCAATATGCAGCGCTTCGCCCGCATCATCGATCTCCAGCACTTCCCACTCGCGGGTACGTACCAGGCCGTGAGCGGTGGCAGGCTCATCACTGAGGCGCATGGCCTGCACGCTTTGCGGGTTCAGCGCCAGATTGCCAAACCATGGCCAGCACACTGGCACGCCAGTGCGAATGCCTTTGCCCTGTTTGTACTGCGCTTTTTCGTTGAGCCAGATAATGGGAGGCTCATCGCCTATCTGATAGCTGAGTACCTGTGCGCCCTGTTTTGCGATCAACAGTTGTGCCTGACCATGCTGGAAGTGCCAGCACTCCAGTTCGTCCAGGGTGACTGACTCAATGTGGTGCATGGCAGGCTCTCTATGTCAGTGGCAAAGGCAGCAGTGGGCAGGCAAACCGCGAAAGATTCAGCGACGCGGTGGAACGGAGCGGGTACGACCGCTGCCATCAATGGCAACAAACACAAAGACGGCTTCGGTCACTTTGCGCCACTCGCTGGACAACGGGTCGTCACTCCACACTTCAACCATCATCTGGATCGAGCTGCGGCCGATCTCCAGTGCCTGGGTGTAGAACGACAATTGCGCGCCAACGGCCACAGGCACCAGAAACGCCATGCGATCAATAGCGACAGTGGCTACACGGCCACCTGCAACCTTACTGGCCATAGCGGTACCGGCGAGGTCCATTTGTGAAACCAGCCAGCCACCGAAAATGTCACCGAAACCATTGGTTTCACGTGGCAGGGCGGTGATTTGCAAGGCGAGGTCGCCTTGCGGGATTGGATCTTCTTGTTCGAGCTCTAGCATGCCGAAGGGCCTCTGACCCGTGATTCTTCATGAGTACTGCGGGTGAAAAAGCGTCTTTAGAAAAACGATTCAGCCCGAACATACTACGTTCGTCACGTTCTTCATAAGCCGCGCCAAGGGGAAACTCTGCGAAACCGGCTGAAGTCATCCTGCGGGCGTTTTCGCACAGCAACCTCAGAAGTTACCAAGTGTTTCTTACAGCGGGAGTATATCGGGCGACAGCCTGGCCGACGACCTCCTGATACTGCTTTTTGCGTGCGCTGCACGTCTAGCTCTGTGCTTTTGCAAACAATTTGTTATCTTTCAAAACCTGCCCAGCCCCTGCCGGCGAAGTTGCAGCTTTTGCCGAGCCTAATAAGAGAAGCATTACCCCATGATCACAGAGCCTTCCAGTGCTGCACCGCCCTCGCGGCCGTTGACCCGTAATGACTACAAAACCTTGTCGCTGTCTGCCCTGGGTGGTGCGCTGGAGTTTTACGATTTCATTATTTTTGTGTTTTTTGCCACCGTGGTCGGCAAATTGTTCTTCCCGGCGGACATGCCCGAGTGGCTACGCCTGATGCAAACCTTCGGCATTTTTGCTGCCGGTTATCTGGCGCGTCCGCTGGGCGGCATTGTTATGGCGCACTTTGGTGACCTGCTGGGGCGCAAAAAGATGTTCACCTTGAGCATCTTCATGATGGCCGTACCGACCCTGATCATGGGCTTGCTGCCGACCTATGCGCAGATCGGCATGTGGGCGCCGATCCTGTTGCTGCTGATGCGTGTGATTCAGGGCGCCGCCATTGGTGGTGAAGTGCCGGGAGCCTGGGTATTTGTGGCCGAGCACGTACCGCCACGCCATGTGGGCTATGCCTGCGGCACACTGACCTGCGGGCTGACGGCAGGGATTCTGCTGGGCTCGCTGATGGCCACGGCCATCAATACGATTTACACACCGGCTGAAGTCTCTGATTTCGCGTGGCGGATCCCGTTCCTGATGGGCGGTGTATTCGGTTTGTTCTCGGTCTACCTGCGTCGCTGGTTGCACGAGACTCCGGTGTTCGCCGAGTTGCAACTGCGCAAGGCGCTGGCCGCTGAAGTCCCGCTCAAGACCGTGTTGCGTGATCACCGCGGGGCGATTGTGATCTCGATGCTGCTGACCTGGTTGCTGTCTGCCGGGATCATTGTGGTCATCCTGATGACGCCGACGGTTCTGCAAACCATCTACGGTTTTTCTGCGACGACCTCGTTGCAGGCCAACAGCCTTGCGATCGTTTTCTTGAGCTTGGGCTGCATTGCCTCGGGCGCCCTGGCTGACCGCTTTGGTGCGGGCAAAGTGTTTGTGGTGGGTTGCGCCGGGTTGCTGATCAGCTCGTGGACCTTCTATCACAGCCTGCTGCAACACCCCGACTGGCTGTTCCCGTTGTATGCCCTGAGCGGTCTGTTTGTAGGCACCATCGGCGCCGTGCCCTACGTGATGGTCAAAGCTTTCCCGGCGGTGGTGCGCTTTAGTGGTCTGTCGTTTTCCTACAACCTGGCCTACGCCATCTTTGGCGGCCTGACCCCAATGGCCGTGACCTTGTTGCTCAAGGAGAGCCCGATGGGCCCGGCGTATTACGTGGCAATCATTTGCACGATGGGCCTGCTGGTGGGTGCTTACCTGTGGAAGAAGGGGCGCTGATCGACGGCTTGTCTGTCGCGACACCTCATTAGCCTCTCCCTGAAGGCCATCATTTGTAACGAATGATGGCCTTTCATCTAATTGTCACAATCGGTTCATAGAGTAGTCACATGGCCTGCAGATACTGGCCCCCGATTCATCTAACCCCGTTTGTTAGGAGTAAGGCATGAAACTGAAGCGTGTTATGGCGGCCCTGACTTTTGTTGCCGCAGGCGTTGCAACTGCCAATGCGGTTGCCGCTGGTGTTGACCCGGCTATTCAGCCCTATGTGAAGACAACAGGTGTATCGGGCAACCTGTCCAGCGTTGGTTCTGACACCCTGGCGAACTTGATGACCTTGTGGGCCGAGGCTTACAAGAAAGAATATCCAAACGTGAACATCCAGATTCAAGCTGCCGGTTCTTCGACCGCGCCGCCTGCGATTACTGAAGGCACCGCTAACCTGGGCCCGATGAGTCGCAAGATGAAAGACAACGAACTGGCTGCTTTCGAGCAGAAGTACGGCTACAAGCCGACCGCTATCCCGGTGGCAGTGGATGCCCTGGCCGTGTTCGTGCACAAGGACAACCCGATCAAACACATGACCATGGAGCAAGTAGACGCTGTCTTCTCCTCCACGCGTCTGTGTGGCGGCAAATCCGACATCAAGACCTGGGGTGATCTGGGTGTGACGGGCGACCTGGCCAACAAGCCGGTGCAACTGTTTGGTCGCAACTCGGTATCCGGCACTTACGGTTACTTCAAGGAAGAAGCCCTGTGTAAAGGCGACTTCAAGCCTAACGTGAACGAACAGCCGGGCTCTGCCTCGGTGGTTCAGTCGATCAGCAGCTCGCTGAACGGTATCGGTTACTCGGGTATCGGTTACAAGACCGCCAGTGTGAAGACCGTGCCTTTGGCTAAAAAAGGCAGCACCGAGTTCATCGAAGACACCGAAGAAAACGCATTGAACGGCAAATACCCGCTGTCGCGTTTCCTCTACGTGTATGTGAACAAGGCGCCGAACAAGCCGCTGAACCCGCTCGAAGCCGAGTTCATCAAGCTGGTTCTGTCCAAGCAAGGTCAGGAAGTGGTTGTCAAAGACGGCTACATCCCTCTGCCAGCCAAAGTCGCTGCCAAAGCCTTGGCTGACCTGGGCCTGAAAGAAGGCGGCGCTGACGTCGCCAAGAAGTAATGGCTATGTAGTCGCTGCCGAAGGCTGCGAAAAGGATCGCGCAGACCTCAGATCAACGGGTTGCTGCGCAACCCTTCGCAGCCTGCGGCAGCGACTACAGGGTTATTTCACTTCTGCTTCATCTCATTTTTCACTCCGCTGCCGGCACCGTTGGGCGGCGGATTTTTTGCGTCACTGCTTTGTCATCTTTCTGTCATACAGGACCGCTAGGGTGTGCGCATGAATGATCTGGCCAATTCCCCAATGACTACGACATCCGCTCCCAAGCGCATTGATTTCAATACGCCTGAACTGCAGCGCAAGCGCCGTATCCGCGCGCTTAAAGACCACTTGACCCGCTGGTATGTATTTATCGGCGGTCTTGCCGTGCTCGGCGCCATTACCCTGATTTTCTTCTTCCTGGGCTATGTGGTTTACCCACTGTTCCAGGGCGCCGACCTGAATGCCAAGCAGGCGATTACGCCGGTCTGGATGCAGGACGCCGGCAAGCCTTTGATGATCTCCGTCGAGGAGCAGAATCAGGTCGGCATGCGGGTATCCGACAAGGGCATGGTGCTGTTCTTCAATGTGAAGAATGGCGAAGAGCTGTCGCGGGTCAACTTGCCGTTGCCAGCGGGCACGCAAGTGACTTCGCTGGGCGAGGATCAGCCGGGTAATCCGGTGGTTGTACTGGGCTTGTCCAACGGCCAGGCGCTGGTGTTCCGTCACACCTATCGCGTCAGCTACCCGGACAACAAAAAGACCATCACCCCTGCAGTTGAGTACCCCTACGGTGAATCGCCCGTCGTCCTGGACCCGCAAGGCAGGGCACTGGATCACGTTAACCTCAGCGTGAACGATTCGACGCTGGTGCTGGCGGGTTCAACCGGCGCGCAGTTGCATGTGGTGTCGTTGGCCCGCGAAGAAAACATGATGACCGAAGAGGTCACGAACACCGAGACCCGCATCGATCTGCCGCAAATGACCAAGCAGGTTAAAGCGCTCTACATCGACCCGCGTCAGCAGTGGTTGTATGTGGTGAACGATCGGGCCCTGGTGGATGTGTTCAGCCTGCGCGACAAGAGCCTCAACGGTCGTTACACGCTGGCAGATGACGCAACGACCGAGATCACTGCCAGTACGCAGCTGGTGGGTGGCATCTCGCTGATCTTTGGTGATTCGAAGGGCGGTCTGAGCCAGTGGTTCATGGCCCGCGACCCGGATGGCGAACAACGTTTCAAGCATATTCGCAGCTTCCAGATGGGCACTTCGCCGATTGTTGAAATCACTGCCGAGCAGCGTCGCAAGGGCTTCCTGGCCCTGGATGCGGCCGGTGAGATCGGTGTGTTCCACAGCACTGCGCACCGCACCCTGCTGGTCGAAAAAGTTGCCGAAGGCCCTGGCATCATGGCGTTGTCGCCGCGTGCCAACCGCATCATCGTGGAAGAGGGCGGCAAGCTGCTGCCACTGACCTTGAAGAACCCGCACCCGGAAGTGTCCTGGAGCGCGCTGTGGAGCAAGGTCTGGTACGAGAACTACGACGAGCCTAAATACGTCTGGCAGTCGACCGCCGCCAACACGGACTTCGAACCGAAGATGAGCCTTGCGCCATTGACCTTCGGTACGTTGAAGGCTGCGTTCTACGCCATGCTGCTGGCTGCGCCACTGGCCGTAGCTGCCGCGATTTACACCGCTTACTTCATGGCGCCGAGCCTGCGCCGCAAGGTCAAGCCGGTGATCGAGCTGATGGAAGCGATGCCGACGGTGATTCTGGGCTTCTTTGCCGGTCTGTTCCTGGCACCGTATGTCGAGGGGCATCTGCCGGGGATCTTCAGTCTGTTGATGTTGATGCCGATTGGTATTTTGGTTGCCGGTTTCACCTGGAGCCGTCTGCCCGAGTCGATCCGCCTGCGAGTACCGGATGGTTGGGAAAGCATGATCCTGATTCCGGTGCTGCTGTTTGTGGGCTGGCTGTCGCTGTACATGAGCCCGTATATGGAAGCCTGGTTCTTTGGCGGTGACATGCGCATGTGGATCTCCCACGACCTGGGCATTACCTACGACCAGCGCAACGCACTGGTAGTGGGCCTGGCAATGGGTTTTGCGGTTATCCCCAACATCTACTCGATTGCTGAAGATGCCGTGTTCAGCGTGCCTCGTGGCCTGACTCTGGGTTCGCTGGCGCTGGGTGCCACACCGTGGCAAACCATGACCCGCGTGGTGATCCTGACGGCCAGCCCGGGGATCTTCTCGGCACTGATGATCGGCATGGGCCGTGCGGTCGGCGAGACGATGATTGTGTTGATGGCCACCGGTAACACCCCGGTCATGGAAATGAACCTGTTCGAAGGCCTGCGTACCTTGGCGGCAAACGTGGCGGTGGAAATGCCGGAGTCGGAAGTAGGCGGTAGCCATTACCGCGTGCTGTTCCTCTCGGCGCTGGTGCTGCTGCTGTTCACCTTTGTCATGAACACTCTTGCCGAGCTGATCCGTCAGCGTCTGCGCAAGAAATATTCGTCGCTTTAAGGAAGGTAGAAGTCTGTGAAACAGAACTCCCTCAAAGGCTGGTTCAAGAGCGGCGCTCCTGGCGTCTGGATCAGCGGTGGCGCGGTGTCCATCGCCGTCATCATGACTATCGGCTTGCTGTCGGTGATCGCCGTGCGTGGCCTGGGTCACTTCTGGCCTGCCGATCTGATCCACGCCGAGTACAACGTGCCGGGTGATGCCAATCACCTGGTGGTCGGCGAAGTGGTGCAAAAGGAAGAAGTACCCCGCGAGCGTCTGAAAAGCGCGGGCTTGCCAGTCCCTGAGCAGGGCCCGGAGTTCATGACTCGCGAGCTGATCAAGGTCGGCAACCGTGACTTGAACGGCAACGACTTTACCTGGGTGGTCGGCGAGTGGCTGACGAACCAGAGCACGCCGCCAGAGCTGATGGCCATTGAGCGCCGCGAGTGGGGCAACTTTTACGGTTATCTGGTTAACGTGAAAGAAAACGGCAAGGTGGTGGCAGAAGGTGCCGCCGCCTGGCCAGAGCTGCAAGCCCGGGTCAAACGTGTGAATGACCTGGCATCGCAACTCAGCCAGCTTGAGAAAAAAGACATCGGCGCGATCAACTACGGGCTGGAGCGTATCCGCCTGCATGGTCGCAAGCTGGAACTGGAAGGCAAGCTGACCCCGCAGGCACAAGCCGACATGGAAGCCGAACGCGCCGAGCTGAATGCGCGTTACAAGGCCATCGAAGACCGCCTGGGTGAGTTGCACGCACAGTTCAACCGCGACAGCCTCACGGCTCGCGATGCCAACGGCAAAGAGCTGGAAATTGGCATCGGCAAAGTGGTCAAGGCCTACCAGCCGAACGCCATGAACAGCTGGCAGAAACTGGCCATGTATTTCAGCAACATCTGGGAGTTCCTGAGCCAGGATCCCCGTGAAGCCAACACCGAGGGCGGGATCTTCCCGGCTATTTTCGGCACGGTGATGATGACGTTGATCATGGCTGTGATCGTGACGCCGTTTGGTGTGCTGGCAGCGGTTTACCTGCGTGAATATGCCAAGCAAAACACCCTGACCCGGGTGATCCGTATTGCGGTGAACAACTTGGCGGGTGTACCGGCCATTGTTTACGGCGTGTTTGGTCTGGGCTTCTTTGTGTATGTGCTGGGTGGTTCGGTAGACCGCTTGTTCTTCGCTGAAGCATTGCCTGCGCCGACCTTTGGTACGCCGGGCTTGATGTGGGCTTCACTGACGCTGGCGCTGCTGGCGGTGCCGGTAGTGATCGTGGCCACTGAGGAAGGGCTGGCGCGCATTCCGCGTACCGTTCGCGAAGGCTCGCTGGCGTTGGGTGCGACCAAATCCGAAACGCTCTGGAAGATCGTGCTGCCGATGGCCAGTCCGGCCATGATGACCGGCATGATCCTCGCCGTGGCCCGTGCGGCCGGTGAAGTGGCACCGCTGATGCTGGTGGGCGTGGTCAAGCTGGCGCCGTCGCTGCCGCTGGACGGCAACTACCCGTACTTGCACCTTGACCAGAAGATCATGCACTTGGGCTTCCATATTTATGACGTCGGCTTCCAGAGCCCGAACGTCGAAGCTGCACGCCCGCTGGTCTATGCCACGGCGCTGCTGCTGGTGCTGGTCATCGCGACCCTGAACCTGTCGGCGGTGTGGATTCGTAACCACCTGCGCGAGAAGTACAAGGCGCTGGATAGCTGATAGACACATGACCTGTGGGGGCGGGCTTGCCCGCGATGGTATCGGTAAGGTTTCAACGTGAAACCGAGGTGCCTGAATCGCGAGCAAGCCTGCTCCCACAGAAGAAACCCGGTGACTGAAAACCGGAACGAATTTTTAGCGTATGGAGTAACCCATGCAGCATGAATCCTCAGCCCACGGCATCAACATGTCAGCCTTGGGTCGCACCAAACAAAGCTTGAACCTGGACAACGAAGAAGTCGCCATTGAAGTGCCGGGCCTGAATCTTTACTACGGCGAAAAACAAGCGCTGTACGACGTGTCCCTGAATATTCCGAAGCAACGGGTCACGGCGTTTATCGGTCCATCGGGCTGTGGCAAGTCTACGCTGCTGCGTACCTTCAACCGCATGAACGATCTGGTAGACGGTTGCCGCGTAGAAGGCGAGATCAACCTGTACGGCAACAACATCTACCGCAAGGGCGAGGACGTCGCTGAGCTGCGCCGTCGCGTCGGTATGGTGTTCCAGAAGCCTAACCCGTTCCCCAAGACCATTTACGAGAACGTGGTCTACGGCCTGCGGATTCAGGGCATCAACAAAAAGCGCGTTCTGGACGAAGCGGTTGAATGGGCACTCAAGGGCGCGGCGTTGTGGGATGAGGTCAAGGACCGCCTGCACGAATCGGCACTGGGCCTGTCCGGTGGTCAGCAACAGCGTCTGGTGATTGCCCGCACCATCGCGGTAGAACCCGAAGTGTTGCTGCTCGATGAGCCTTGCTCGGCACTCGATCCGATCTCGACATTGAAGGTCGAAGAGCTGATCTATGAGCTCAAGTCCAAGTTCACCATCGTGATCGTGACCCACAACATGCAACAGGCGGCTCGTGTTTCGGACTACACGGCGTTCATGTACATGGGCAAAATGGTTGAGTACGGCGACACCGACACGCTGTTCACCAACCCGGCCAAGAAGCAGACCGAAGACTACATCACCGGGCGCTATGGCTAGTTTGAGCGGCAGTGACCGTTCGACGTATCGACAATTCGGCTAGCCGCTTACAGCGCGCAGCTCACAGCTTTTGCGGAGCAGAACCATGATTTCAAAGGATGGCCTCACCCATCACATTTCCGCGCAGTTCAACGCGGAACTCGAAGACGTGCGCAGCCACCTGCTGGCGATGGGCGGCCTGGTCGAGAAGCAGGTCAATGATGCGGTGACCGCGTTGATCGAGGCCGACTCGGGCCTGGCCCAACAGGTGCGCGAGATTGATGAACAGATCAACCAGATGGAGCGCAACATCGACGAGGAATGCCTGCGCATTCTGGCCCGTCGTCAGCCTGCGGCCTCTGACTTGCGTCTGATCATCAGCATCTCCAAGTCGGTGATCGACCTTGAGCGCATCGGTGACGAAGCGACCAAAATCGCGCGCCGGGCCATCCAGTTGTGCGAAGAGGGTGAGGCGCCGCGGGGTTATGTTGAAGTGCGTCACATCGGCGATCAGGTGCGCAACATGGTGCGCGATGCACTGGACGCCTTTGCCCGTTTCGATGCCGACCTCGCCCTGTCGGTGGCCCAGTACGACAAAATCATCGACCGCGAATACAAGACCGCGCTGCGTGAGCTGGCCACTTACATGATGGAAGACCCGCGCTCGATCTCGCGCGTGCTGAGCATCATCTGGGTGCTGCGTTCGCTGGAGCGTATCGGTGATCACGCCCGCAATATCTCGGAACTGGTGATTTATCTGGTGCGCGGTACTGACGTGCGGCACATGGGCCTCAAGCGCATGCGCGAAGAAGTTCAGGGCACCGGCGCGGATAGCGCTAATGTTGCGCCGCCGCCTGACGATAAATAAGACAGCCTGATCTAAAAAGCGCCCGGCTCATTGCCGGGCGTTTTGGTTTTTGGGCGTTCATATCCAAGGAGCAGTCGATGAGCAAGGTGAGTGTGCTGGTGGTGGATGACGCGTCGTTTATTCGTGACCTGATTAAAAATTGCCTGCGTAACTATTTTCCGGGTATCAGGATCGAAGACGCGGTCAACGGCCGCAAAGCCCAGACCCTGCTGACCCGCGAAGCCTTCGATCTGGTGCTGTGCGACTGGGAAATGCCAGAGATGTCCGGCCTTGAGCTGTTGAGCTGGTGCCGCGAGCAGGACCGACTGAAAACGTTGCCCTTTATCATGGTCACCAGCCGAGGTGACAAAGAGAACGTGATCCAGGCCATTCAGGCAGGGGTTTCGGACTTCGTCAGCAAGCCTTTTACCAACGAGCAGTTGCTGTCCAAAGTGAAGAAAGCGTTCACCAAGGCCGGGTTGCTCGACTCGGTGATGTCCAGCGCACCGGCACGCATGAACTCGGCGTTTGGCAATGATTCGCTCAATGCGTTGACCGGCGGCAAGGCGCAGGTCGTAGCCCCTGCACCGGCGGCCCCTGCACCGCGACCGGTCCCAGTGCCCGCGCCGACACTGACAAGCCGTGGCCAAGGACAACTGCGTTTGCCCAGCGGTATACAGACGTGTGTGATCAAGGCACTGAGCCTTAAGGAGGCGCTGCTGGTGGTGCGTCGCGGCGACGTGCTGCCTCAGGTGCTGGACAGCGCCGTACTGGACCTTGAGCAGGGCGAGAGCGCCGAGGTGGCGCGCTTGAATGGTTATCTGCATGCCATCGTGGCGTATGAGCCAAAACCGGACAGTGCCTGGCTGCAACTGACCTTCCGCTTTGTCGATCAGGATGCCGACAAAATGAACTACCTGTCACGACTGATTGCACACGGCACGGCACAGAAGCATTTTGTGCCGGGTGCGTGAAGTGCCCTTGTGGATCAGGGCAGCTGCAACCCGCCCGATGCCTTGTGGATCGCCCGCAGGTGTTCGCCAATCTGTTTGACGTTGGCTTCAGTCGCTGCAATTTCAGCGGCTCGGGAAGGCTCCAGCAGGCTGCGCACTTCCTTGTCCAGGTCAGTGGTCAGGCGCAGCAGTTGCTGCTGGCGCTGACTGCTTTCGGACTCGAGCATTTCCCACTCCCTGGTTTGGGGCAGGCCGTAGCCATTGCTGCCGAGCAACTCGGCCGGGCGGCTGAGAAAGCCGCTGCTGGCGAGAATTTCCTGCAGGGTCTTGTTGGCCTTGTCCATGCCGCCATCCTTGAGCCCGCGTGCGCCCAGGTACTTTTGTTTGACCTCATCCTGAGCCAGCAGCAGTTGTCGGCGAAAGCCGGCTTGCTCCAGTAGCAACAAGGCTGCGCTGGCGCGCAAGTCGGCTTGCGCGATCCACGGGCGGCGTTCGTCCGCGTTCAGGGCCAACCAGTCTTCGACGGTGGTTTGCTTGATCGGCAAGCGGGTCTTGAGTACATCGAACATCGCCTGGTAGCGATCACGGTAGGAGTCAAAGCGATAACCCAGGCGCAGCGCTTCCTTGGGATCGTCCAGCACGCTGGTATCCGCCAGCCCCCGGGCTTTGAGTACTTCAAGCAAACCGTTGGGCACAATGCTGTCCAGGCCCTTGAGCTGGGCATTGTTGCTGCCGCTGCGCAGCAGTTTCAGGGTCTCGACCGCGCAGTTGTTGGAGATGAAGTAGTAGTCGCCGTCATAGCTCCAGTGCATCTCGGCCGCGTGCTCAACCACTTCCTCGATTTCCGGGCGGCTCAGTTTGAGCGGTACGGAAGCCAGGCTGCGCAGTTCAGTCTTGGTGTATTCGTCGATCACTTGAGCCAGCGGTAATACGAACAGGCGCGAAGGGTAGGCACCGGTCAGGCCGTCCCAACTTGAGAGCTGTACGTCATTGACGAACGCCCGGTAGGACAGCACCAGGTGTTCTTGCAAGTCGAGTCGGCAGTCCGGGCCGCGTGGTCGACCTGGGGCGCAGATCACCAGACGGAGCATGCTGTGACCCCAGCGGCTGGCCCATTCCTGATTGGCTTCGGCCAGCAGGTAGTCGACCGCGTACACCCGCTCCGGGTCTACGGTACCCAGCGGGGTCTTGGCGAAATCGTTGCCGGCATTTAGGAAGGCAAAGCCTTTGGGGCACTCGTCCCTGGCGGCGGGTGCCCAGCCGAAATGTTCTTTGTAGTAGCGATACAGTGCCGGTCGGCGACAGGCATAGGCCGGGTCGAGGAGGAAGTACTCCATGTTGACCGCGACAAACTCCTTGGGGCTGCTGATTTCGTAGAGATCGGGGCTGCGCACGACCTGGTGGTTTTCTTGTTCGCGCTCGCCACGGCGGCCCACGTATTGCTGCCAGCCGGCCAGGTCGAGCAGGCGCGGATCATCACTGAGGGTGAAGCGGCGCTCGGTCTGCCCGCGACATTGATCAGGCAGGCCAATCAGGCCCGCGTTGCTGTTTTGTCGGGTGCAGCGCCGGATCAGCGTGCGCTCGGCTGCGGGCCAGAGTCGGGCGCGATCGTAGAGGTGGGTGAGTTCATGCAAGACGGTGGCGAGCATTTCACGGCGCACGGTGCCGTGGGGGCGGTTGGTCTGCTGGGTGGCAGCCGAACCATCGGTCAGCCCTGCCAGGAGCGTGCGATTGAGGTCCAGCTCGGAGGTCAGCGATGCCTGGCCGTAGGCGTTGCTGGGCATGTCATCCGTCCAGCCCACCAGAATCTGCCGATCCAATTGCTCGATAAAACGCGGTGGCAGGCTCTGCATGGCCTCATCCAGCAAGGCCTGGCTGGCCTGTTGCTCGGCCGGGCTCAGGCCTTCGGTCTTGAGTTGCAGATGCAGCGCGGCCTGGGCGCTGCTGGTGATCAGCAGCAGGCCACAGGCTGCGAGCCAGCGCGTTAGCGACCTCACAGTGCGAGGATGGCTTCGGCGAGATCCTGGTCACTGGCGTTGCGGGCTTCAGGCACGCGGTCACGCAGGGTGCTGAAGGCTGCTTCCAGTTGCACGCCGCGGATATCGCCCTGGCTGGCGACAAAGGTAGCCGCGTCGTCGTGGGCTTCACGCACGACTTTAGAGTCGCGGATGGAGGTCGTGGTGTCGGACGTGAAATCGATGGTGCGACCAAAGGCGCGCACGATGATGTTGCTGGTCTGCACAACGGTTTGTGCTTGCGCTACATCGGCGAGTAGCAAAAAGCCAAGGGTGGCGACAATTAAAGGGCTGCGCATGAAGTATCTCCAGGAAAAGCGGGTATTTATTGGACGAGAATTGTCTGTGCCAGTTCAAGGTCGCTGGCACTCAATTTTGGCGTGTTCTGGCGCAGATAGCGCAAGGCAGACTCCAGCTGCGCTCCTCTTGTCTGACCATCACTGGCAATAAAGACGGCGGCATCATCCTGGGCGGCACGTATCAGTTTGTGATCAAAAGGCGCGGACGTCACTTTACTGGTGACGTAACCACTGAGCACCACATTCTGGGTGGTCATGTCGAAGGCGTTGGCTGATTGAGTCCAGCTGAGTGCAAGAAGAGCTAATAAGGAAAAACGCATGGGTCTCGAGGCTGTTTGAATGAGAGCCAAGGCTAGCGTAATGGTCTGGGCAGGGCCAGCGCGGGGGGGTGTCTTTGTGGGAGCGGGCTTGCTCGCGATGGTGTCGACGCGGTTCAACTGAATGACCGCGCCGCCTGCATCACGAGCAAGCCCGCTCCCAAAAGAGCTGACCCGTTATGGTGTCACTTACATTCAGATCGTCAGAATGGCCTGGGCCAGCTGTGCATCGGTGGCCTGCAATTGCGGGGCTTGCTGGCGAATGGCTTCGAACGCACTTTCGAGTTTTACCCCGCGAATGGTGCCTTCGCTGGCAACAAAGCTGGCAGCGTCATCACGGGCTGCGCGTACGATTTTGTTGTCACGAAACGAACCTGTGGCATCCGATGTCAGATCGGACGTTGCCTTTAGGGTGCCCACAATGCCATCGGTCGTGACGATGAAGCTTGTGGCGTTGGCGCTGGCTGCAACGGCCAGCAGTGCCGCCGCGCTGAGTAGGCGAAGTGTGGACATGGTGAGACTCCTGAATATGAACGTATGAAAATAGACGCTTATGGACCGAATAGTAGGCTCAGGGTTGCGTCAGGCATAGGACGTTTTGGTGGGTACTGTAGGTGAAGTGCTCTAGATCAGGCATTTTGATAACTGTACCTGTTTGTTTTTTGATTATTTAAAACTGTACCTGTCTTTATGCCAAGGCTTGAAACCGTGGTCCATAAACGACAAAACCCGTCAGCGGTAATCCGCGACGGGTTCTGTTTTTTCAATTCAGGTTGCTGGCGGTGGACCGGTGGTCAGGGCCAGCGAGCGCAAGTTAGCGCCAGAACGGCTTGCTCAGCTCTTCGTAACGCTGTGCTTCGCTAATACCGGCATCAGCCAGAAGACGCGAGTCCAGTCGAGCCAATTGATGGCGGCTGGAGATGCGGCGCTGCCACAACATCAGGTTGGCAAGAACGCGCAAAGGCATGGAAGCCTGGGTGTTTACAGAGTTGCTTTCGCTGAACAGTTCGGAACTGAGTGTACGTTCCATGGTGTCATCCTTCCGCTTATGGCGGCATTGGCTAGTGGTTTAACTGATGCCAATGATCCTCCTCTTTGTCCAGTGTCTCTAGATACAGTTCACCTGTATTGCAATGGGCCAGTTAACTGTTTATGCGCGCTGTACGGGCACAAATACGCGTAACTGTACCTGTCCGCACCTAAGTGGTGCGAAATTGGCAAAAGTGGCCGTGAAAGAGTGTGTTGAAGGCGGGAAATGACCAGTACAGCAGTACAGTTTTTGAAATTAAGGGCATAAAAAAGCCGCTGACAAAACGTGTTTACGTCAGCGGCTCTCTAGCTCGCGGGTTACGGCAGCATTTTTCCGGTTTCTTCCAGGTTGATATGCCAGCTCAGGGCTTCACGCAGGATGTGTGGCGTGTGGCCGCCAATCGCGCAGGCCTTGGTGAAGTAGTCATTAAGGGCTTCACGGAAGTCCGGGTGAACACAGTTGTCGATGATGACGCGTGCGCGCTCACGCGGCGCGAGGCCACGCAGATCGGCCAGGCCCTGCTCGGTCACCAGGATATCGACATCGTGCTCGGTGTGGTCGACGTGGCTGACCATTGGTACAACGCTGGAGATCGCGCCTGCCTTGGCAATCGACTTGGTCACGAAAATCGCCAGGTGTGCGTTACGGGCGAAGTCGCCCGAGCCGCCGATACCGTTCATCATCCGCGTACCGCAGACGTGAGTGGAGTTGACGTTGCCGTAGATGTCGAACTCCAGCGCGGTGTTGATGCCGATGATGCCCAGACGACGAACCACTTCAGGGTGGTTGGAGATCTCTTGCGGGCGCAACACCAGTTTGTCCTTGTAGCGCTCCAGATTGCCGAACACGTCCGAGTTGCGACGCTCCGACAATGTGATCGAGCTGCCCGAAGCGAAGCTCATCTTGCCGGCGTCGATCAGGTCGAAGGTCGAATCCTGCAGGACTTCGGAGTACATGGTCAGGTCTTCGAACGGCGAGTCGATCAAGCCGCACATCACCGCGTTTGCGATGTTGCCAATACCCGCTTGCAGTGGACCGAGCTTGTTGGTCATCCGGCCAGCTTCGACTTCCTGCTTGAGGAAGTTGATCAGGTGGAAGGCGATACCGTCGGTTTCGCTGTCAGGCTCGGACACGGTGGACGGCGAATCAGGTTTGTTGGTGATTACGATGGCGACGATTTTTTCTGCCGGGATCGGGATTGCGGTGCTGCCGATGCGATCGTCGACCTTCACCAGCGGGATCGGCGTGCGCGTCGGGCGGTAAGTCGGGATATAGATGTCGTGCAGGCCTTCCAGGTTCGGGTTGTGCGCCATGTTGATCTCGACGATCACCTGTTTGGCGAAAATCGCGAAGCTGGCGGAGTTGCCCACGGAAGTCGTCGGAACGATATGGCCTTGCTCGGTAATGGCTACAGCTTCGATCACTGCGATGTCCGGCAGCTTGAGCTGATTGTTGCGCAGTTGCTCTACGGTCTCGGACAAATGCTGATCGATAAACATCACTTCGCCGGCGTTGATCGCCTTGCGCAAAGTGCTGTCCACCTGGAATGGCATGCGACGTGCCAGTACACCGGCTTCGGTCAATTGCTTGTCAAGGTCGTTGCCCAGGCTTGCGCCGGTCATCAGGGTGATTTTCAGCGGCGACTTTTTGGCACGCTCAGCCAGGGCCTGAGGGACGGCTTTGGCTTCACCGGCACGGGTAAAACCGCTCATGCCGACGGTCATGCCGTCTTGGATAAGGGCGGCGGCTTCTTCGGCGCTCATGACCTTATCGTGCAGGGAGTTCAGGCGAATACGTTCACGGTACATGGATTGTTATCTCGGGCAACGGAAGCAAGAGGCGCAGTCTATTCATTTTCAGAGCCTTTCGTCCCGCTACCATGGTCGAATGCCAGCGGCCGATTTAGAGCCTTTGGTCGGGTTCCTTGGAAAAAGAAAAACCCCGGCCATGACAGCGCCGGGGTTTTCGATATTGCGTTGATACCAGATGTTACTCGACAGCTTTAACCATATCTTCAATAACCTTCTTGGCGTCGCCGAAGACCATCATGGTTTTATCCAGATAAAACAGTTCGTTATCCAGGCCCGCATAGCCACTGGCCATTGAGCGTTTGTTAACGATGACGGTTTTGGCTTTATAGGCTTCGAGGATCGGCATGCCAGCGATCGGCGATTTTGGATCGTTCTTGGCCGCCGGGTTGACCACGTCGTTGGCGCCCAGGACGAGCACTACGTCAGCCTGGCCAAACTCGGAGTTGATGTCTTCCATCTCGAACACCTGGTCGTAAGGCACTTCGGCCTCGGCCAGCAGCACGTTCATGTGACCTGGCATACGGCCTGCAACCGGGTGAATGGCGTACTTTACGGTGACGCCGCGATGGGTCAGTTTTTCGGTCAGTTCCTTGAGCGCGTGTTGTGCCCGGGCAACAGCCAGGCCGTAGCCTGGAACGATGATCACGGTGTCGGCGTTCATCAGCAGGAAGGTGGCATCGTCAGCCGAGCCGGATTTGACCGGACGGGCCTCTTGCGTGCCAGCTGGGCCGCCAGCGTCTGTTGCGCCACCAAAACCACCGAGGATCACGTTGAAGAACGAACGGTTCATCGCCTTGCACATGATGTACGACAGGATCGCACCCGAAGAACCTACCAGCGAGCCGGCAATGATCAGCATCGAGTTGTTCAGTGAGAAGCCGATACCGGCTGCTGCCCAACCTGAGTAGCTATTAAGCATCGATACCACGACAGGCATATCGGCGCCGCCAATCGGGATGATGATCAGCACGCCCAGCACAAACGCCAGGGCCAGCATCAGCGCGAAAGCGTTGAGGTTGCCGGTCAGCATAAAGGTGATGCCCAGTGCCAGCGTGGCCAGGCCCAGTACCAGGTTCAGCTTGTGTTGGCCGCTGAACTGTACCGGTGCGCCCTGAAACAGGCGGAACTTGTACTTGCCAGAGAGTTTGCCGAAGGCGATCACCGAACCGGAGAAGGTGATTGCACCAATGGCTGCACCCAGGAACAGTTCCAGACGGTTGCCTGCAGGAATAGCGTCGCCCAGGTGTTTGACGATACCCAGGGACTGCGGTTCGACCACGGCTGCGATTGCAATGAATACCGCCGCGAGGCCGATCATGCTGTGCATGAAAGCGACCAGCTCAGGCATTTTGGTCATTTCGACGCGTTTAGCCATGATTGAGCCAGCAGTACCACCGACCAGCAGGCCGACAATCACGTAGCCGATGCCAGCCGTCGCGATCTCTGCGCCCAGCTTGTAGATCAGGCCAACCGTGGTAATGATCGCCAGGCCCATGCCGAGCATGCCGAACAGGTTGCCGCGACGTGAGGTGGTGGGGTGCGACAGGCCCTTGAGCGCCTGAATAAAGCAGATTGATGCAACCAGATACAGAACAGTGACCAGGTTCATGCTCATGGCTTGCGCACCTCTTCTTTGGCTTTAGGTGCTTTCTTCTTGAACATTTCCAGCATGCGCCGGGTGACCAAAAATCCACCGAATACGTTTACGGCAGCCAGCGCGACCGCCAGGGTGCCCATGGTTTTGCCCAGCGGGGTAACAGTCAGTGCGGCAGCGAGCATGGCGCCCACAATCACAATGGCTGAAATGGCATTGGTGACGGCCATCAAGGGTGTGTGCAGTGCAGGTGTCACGTTCCATACCACGTGATAGCCCACATAGATGGCCAGCACGAAGATGATCAGGTTGTAGATACCGGGGGAGATGAACTCTTCCATTATTTTTATCCTCAGCCGTTTTTGCGCACGACTTGACCGTCACGGCACATCAGGCACGCGGCGACGATGTCGTCTTCAAGGTTGATCTGGAACTGTCCTTCGGGGGTGAAGACCAGCTTGAGGAAGTCCAGCAGATTGCGGGCGTAGAGCGCCGAGGCGTCTGCAGCAACCATTGCGGCAAGGTTGGTGTGGCCGACGATGGTGACACCGTGCTCAACCACTACTTGGTCGGCGACGGTCAGCGGGCAATTGCCCCCTTGGGCTGCAGCCAGATCGATGACCACCGAGCCGGGTTTCATCTGGGCTACGGTTTCAGCGCTGAGCAGTACCGGAGCTTTACGGCCCGGGATCAAGGCGGTGGTGATCACGATGTCAGCCTGCTTGGCGCGTTCGTGAACAGCCTGTGCCTGGCGTTGCATCCAGCTGGCAGGCATTGGGCGTGCATAGCCGCCTACGCCAATGGCGCACTCACGCTCTTCGTCGGTTTCGTAAGGCACGTCGACGAACTTGGCGCCCAGCGATTCGATCTGCTCTTTAACGGCTGGTCGTACATCGGATGCCTCGATCACTGCGCCCAGGCGTTTGGCCGTGGCGATCGCCTGCAAGCCAGCCACGCCTGCGCCCAGAATCAGTACGCGAGCGGCCTTAACGGTCCCGGCGGCGGTCATGAGCATCGGCATAAAGCGCGGATAGTGGTGGGCGGCGACCAAGACGGCTTTATAGCCGGCGATGTTGGCCTGGGATGACAGCACATCAAGACTTTGCGCACGAGAGGTTCGGGGAGCGGCTTCGAGAGAGAAAGCGGTGATCCCGCGCTCGGCCAGTTTGGCAATGGTTTCATTGCTGAACGGGTTGAGCATGCCAATGAGCACGGTGCCAGTCTTGATCAGGGCCAGTTCGCTGTCACTTGGGGCGACAACCTTGAGAATCAGCTCTGCGCCGAAAGCATCTGTAGCGTTGCCAATAGTTGCGCCGGCGGCTTCATAAGCACTGTCGATAACGCTGGCATTGATACCTGCGCCGCTTTGAACAGTCACTTTATGGCCTTGGCCGATCAGCTTCTTGATGGTTTCCGGGGTTGCAGCAACCCGGGTTTCACCCGTATGGGTCTCGAGAGGAACACCAATGTGCACGTCATATCTCCTGCGTGATCTTTTATAAGAAAGCCAGCGCACTACGGATGGTGCGACTGGGGCGGCCGATCAGCACGATCCCACCAAAGTATGGGTGGGGCGGGGCATTCTGCTGGCAATTTTTTTACCCTTCAAGGACTTATGGAGGGCGACGGGATTTTAACTACAAGTCATGCAGTGACCGAATGTCGCAATGATCGGCTGCATGCCTTTAAATACGAGGCTTTCAGAGGATTTGAGTGTTTTCTGAGTTTTTTTCACATTTCTTTTGGTTATCGCTGCATAACTTTGAGAAATACCCTGCAGGCCTCGTGGTTACTGGCTTGCAGGTTTGTCCAGTTAGACCAAAGTACAGAGTGTTTAAACGCGACATTTACGTACATATGTAGTGTGTTTTTATGTATCACTACATAGTTTGTTTGGACCATGCGGTTTTTCAAATCAGGCTGTAAGTGGCGGCCTGATTGACTAGCCAGTCTCGAAAGGCCTGCAATGAAGCTGATTCGATTTTGCGTTCGGGGATCATCAGGTAGTAAGCCTTGGTGCTGAGCAGGGTGCTCTCGTTGGCAATCACCAGGCGTTTTTCGGCCAGTTCTCGCTGAATCAGAAAGGGGGGGATAAGGGCGACGCCCATTTCATGCATGGCGGCTTGGGCCAGCATCGAGAACAGTTCATAGCGTGGCCCGGTCATGTCGCGAGGTACGTTCATGTCCTGCGCGTTGAACCATTGGCGCCAGGCATAGGGGCGTGTGGTTTGTTGCAGCAGGGGGAGTTCGCAGAGCGCTGGCGGGGTGAGGCTTTGCTGTTCCCCCAATAATGTGGGGCTGCACACGGGGACCGGGTTTTCACCCATCAGGCGGTAGGACGATGTTCCGGACCAGTCGGCATCTCCGAAGTAGATGGCAGCATCAAAGTCGGTATCGGCAAACAGAAAGGGGCGAGTGCGGTTGGTCAGGTTTACCGTGACGTCCGGATGCTGGTGCTGAAAGTCCTTGAGCCGAGGGAGTAGCCATTGCGTCCCGAAAGTGGGCACCACAGCCAGCTCGATGACGTTGGCACCCTGTTGGCCCATGACGGACAGCGTGTCCCGTTCCACGGCATCCAACTGGGTTGCTATGCGTCTGCTGTAAGAAAGGCCTGCTTCGGTCAGTTTTACGCCACGTTTAGAGCGTCGGAAGAGCTCTACACTCAGGAACTCTTCCAGGCTGGCAATCTGTCGGCAAATAGCCCCTTGAGTGAGGGAAAGCTCATGTGCTGCCTTGGTAAAGCTTTCATGGCGTGCGGCCGCTTCGAAGCTGATCAGGGCTGTTGTGCTAGGGATCTTGCGGCGCATGTACGGCTTCCTCACTAAACGAAGTCAGAAAAGGCTATTTATAGAGTTACGGAGTGAGAAATTATCACAGGATGGTGCTGAATCCTCGTTTGTCCTTCTATATAGAAGGGGCCTAGGATCGGCTCACGACATTTTATCTATTACGCGAGGGTTCTCTCATGGCGGGTAAAGCAAGCTTCAACTGGATTGATCCACTGTTGCTGGATCAGCAGCTCACTGAAGAAGAGCGCATGGTGCGTGACAGTGCTGAGCAGTTTGCTCAGGACAAGTTGGCGCCACGTATTCTTGATGCTTTCCGTAATGAGAAGACTGACCCTGCGATCTTCCGTGAAATGGGCGAAACCGGTTTGCTGGGTGCGATGATTCCGGAGCAGTACGGCGGTAGCGGTCTTAATTACGTCAGCTACGGCCTGATAGCTCGTGAAGTGGAGCGGGTCGATTCGGGCTACCGCTCGATGATGAGCGTGCAGTCATCTTTGGTGATGGTGCCAATCAATGAGTTCGGCACCGAGGCGCAGAAGCAAAAATACCTGCCCAAGCTGGCATCTGGCGAATGGATTGGCTGCTTCGGTCTGACGGAGCCTAACCACGGCTCTGACCCGGGCGCGATGATTACCCGTGCTCGCTCGGTTGATGGTGGCTATAGCCTGACGGGCAGCAAGATGTGGATCACCAACAGTCCTATCGCCGATGTGTTTGTGGTGTGGGCGAAAGATGATGAAGGCGACATTCGTGGCTTTGTTCTGGAAAAAGGCTGGAAGGGCCTGACTACGCCCGCGATTCACGGCAAGGTTGGCTTGCGTGCGTCCATTACTGGCGAAATCGTGATGGATAACGTGTTTGTACCCCAAGAGAACATCTTCCCGGATGTGCGCGGCCTGAAAGGTCCTTTTACCTGTCTGAATTCGGCTCGTTACGGGATTTCCTGGGGGGCGCTGGGGGCTGCTGAGTTCTGCTGGCATACGGCGCGTCAGTACACGCTGGATCGTCATCAATTTGGCCGGCCTTTGGCGGCGACCCAGTTGATCCAGAAAAAGCTGGCCGATATGCAGACCGAGATTACGCTGGCCCTGCAGGGTTGCCTGCGTCTGGGGCGGATGAAGGATGAAGGTACTGCGGCCGTTGAGATCACTTCGATCATGAAGCGCAACTCATGCGGCAAGTCGTTGGATATTGCGCGTATGGCTCGCGACATGCTGGGTGGTAACGGTATCTCGGATGAGTTCGGGGTTGCGCGTCATCTGGTCAACCTGGAAGTTGTGAATACCTATGAAGGCACTCATGACGTGCATGCCTTGATTCTTGGGCGTGCACAGACCGGCCTTCAGGCGTTCTATTAACAGGAGCTCGGCTCATGGGTGCTTTATCGCATTTGCGGGTGTTGGATTTGTCTCGGGTGCTGGCGGGGCCGTGGGCCGGGCAAATACTGGCCGACCTTGGGGCCGAAGTTATCAAGGTGGAGCGCCCGGGCAATGGTGACGACACTCGCGCCTGGGGGCCGCCCTTTCTCAAGGATGCTTATGGAGAAAGTACGGGGGAGGCTGCCTATTACTTGTCTGCAAACCGCAACAAGCAGTCGGTCACTATTGATTTCACCAAGCCTGAAGGGCAGCGGCTGGTTCGTGATCTGGCGGCCAAGTCGGACATTCTGATCGAGAATTTCAAAGTTGGGGGGCTGGAGGCGTATGGTCTGGACTATGCGTCACTAAAGGCTTTGAATCCTGACTTGATCTATTGCTCAATTACGGGATTCGGTCAGACCGGTCCCTATGCCAAGCGGGCAGGTTATGACTTTATGGTTCAGGGCCTTGGCGGTCTGATGAGCCTGACGGGGCGGCCTGAAGGTGATGATGGGGCGGGGCCGGTAAAGGTTGGGGTTGCGCTGACAGATATTTTGACCGGGCTTTACTCGGCAGTGGCGATTCTGGCTGCCCTTGCTCATCGTCAGCATGATGGTGGCGGGCAGCATATAGATATGGCGCTGTTGGATGTGCAGGTGGCTTGCCTGGCGAATCAGGCGATGAACTATTTGACTACGGGCGTAGCGCCGCAGCGCCTGGGCAATGCGCATCCGAATATCGTGCCTTACCAGGATTTTCCGACGGCAGATGGCGACTTCATTCTTACGGTAGGGAATGACAGTCAGTTCCGTAAATTTACTGAAGTGGCTGGTCGGCCTGAGCTGGGTGGGGATCCGCGCTTTGCTACCAACAAGCTGCGTGTTGCTAATCGGGCGGAGTTGGTGCCGCTTATCAGGCAGTTAACTGTTTTCAAGACCACGGCTGAGTGGGTGGCGCAGTTGGAGGCGGTTGGTGTTCCCTGTGGGCCGATCAATGACCTGGCTCAGGTATTTGCTGACCCTCAGGTGCGTGCCCGCGGATTGGCGATGCATCTACCGCATGCGTTGGCGGGGCTTGTGCCGCAGGTAGCGAGCCCTATTCGGCTGTCTGAAACGCCAGTGGAGTATCGCAATGCGCCTCCTTTGTTGGGTGAGCATACTCAGCAAGTTCTGGAGCGGGTGCTGGGGTTGGACGCGGGAGTGGTAGAGGGTTTGCGTCGGTCTGGCGTGCTGTAGCTATATAGAGGGGTGCGTCAGCACCCCTCTATATAGGTGTAATTAGGGGTATTTGGAGTTAATTGATAGTTTTACTCAATTAGCCCTTGACTAGGATTTTTAGCGGCCTATAATTCGTCCCACTTCCGGCGCAGTTGAAACGGAAAACTCCTTGAATATCAATGAGTTGGATTGTTTTGCAGTGTCAGCTTCAAGTCATCGAAGCAGGAAATTAGGTGTTGACAGCAGCTTGTAACGCTGTAGAATGCGCACCTCGGTTCAGCGAAGGCTAAACCAACCGCTCTTTAACAACTGAATCAAGCAATTCGTGTGGGTGCTTGTGGAGTCAGACTGATAGTCAACAAGATTATCAGCATCACAAGTTACTCCGCGAGAAATCAAAGATGTAACCAACGATTGCTGAGCCAAGTTTAGGGTTTCTTAAAAACCCAAAGATGTTTGAACTGAAGAGTTTGATCATGGCTCAGATTGAACGCTGGCGGCAGGCCTAACACATGCAAGTCGAGCGGTAGAGAGAAGCTTGCTTCTCTTGAGAGCGGCGGACGGGTGAGTAATACCTAGGAATCTGCCTGATAGTGGGGGATAACGTTCGGAAACGGACGCTAATACCGCATACGTCCTACGGGAGAAAGCAGGGGACCTTCGGGCCTTGCGCTATCAGATGAGCCTAGGTCGGATTAGCTAGTTGGTGAGGTAATGGCTCACCAAGGCTACGATCCGTAACTGGTCTGAGAGGATGATCAGTCACACTGGAACTGAGACACGGTCCAGACTCCTACGGGAGGCAGCAGTGGGGAATATTGGACAATGGGCGAAAGCCTGATCCAGCCATGCCGCGTGTGTGAAGAAGGTCTTCGGATTGTAAAGCACTTTAAGTTGGGAGGAAGGGCATTAACCTAATACGTTAGTGTTTTGACGTTACCGACAGAATAAGCACCGGCTAACTCTGTGCCAGCAGCCGCGGTAATACAGAGGGTGCAAGCGTTAATCGGAATTACTGGGCGTAAAGCGCGCGTAGGTGGTTTGTTAAGTTGAATGTGAAATCCCCGGGCTCAACCTGGGAACTGCATCCAAAACTGGCAAGCTAGAGTATGGTAGAGGGTAGTGGAATTTCCTGTGTAGCGGTGAAATGCGTAGATATAGGAAGGAACACCAGTGGCGAAGGCGACTACCTGGACTGATACTGACACTGAGGTGCGAAAGCGTGGGGAGCAAACAGGATTAGATACCCTGGTAGTCCACGCCGTAAACGATGTCAACTAGCCGTTGGGAGTCTTGAACTCTTAGTGGCGCAGCTAACGCATTAAGTTGACCGCCTGGGGAGTACGGCCGCAAGGTTAAAACTCAAATGAATTGACGGGGGCCCGCACAAGCGGTGGAGCATGTGGTTTAATTCGAAGCAACGCGAAGAACCTTACCAGGCCTTGACATCCAATGAACTTTCTAGAGATAGATTGGTGCCTTCGGGAACATTGAGACAGGTGCTGCATGGCTGTCGTCAGCTCGTGTCGTGAGATGTTGGGTTAAGTCCCGTAACGAGCGCAACCCTTGTCCTTAGTTACCAGCACGTAATGGTGGGCACTCTAAGGAGACTGCCGGTGACAAACCGGAGGAAGGTGGGGATGACGTCAAGTCATCATGGCCCTTACGGCCTGGGCTACACACGTGCTACAATGGTCGGTACAAAGGGTTGCCAAGCCGCGAGGTGGAGCTAATCCCATAAAACCGATCGTAGTCCGGATCGCAGTCTGCAACTCGACTGCGTGAAGTCGGAATCGCTAGTAATCGTGAATCAGAATGTCACGGTGAATACGTTCCCGGGCCTTGTACACACCGCCCGTCACACCATGGGAGTGGGTTGCACCAGAAGTAGCTAGTCTAACCTTCGGGAGGACGGTTACCACGGTGTGATTCATGACTGGGGTGAAGTCGTAACAAGGTAGCCGTAGGGGAACCTGCGGCTGGATCACCTCCTTAATCGACGACATCAGCTGCTCCATAAGTTCCCACACGAATTGCTTGATTCATTGTAGAAGACGATAACTGCAGAGTCGCTCTGTGGTTTTTCTGTCGTAAAGCTTAGAAATGAGCATTCCATCAAACGGTGGTGAATGTTGATTTCTGATCTTTTGATTAGATCGTTCTTTAAAAATTTGGGTATGTAATAGAAAGTTAGACTGGATAACACTTTCACTGGTGTTTATTCAGGCTAAGGTAAAATTTGTGAGCGTTCTTAATTGAACATGCGAATTTTCGGCGAATGTCGTCTTCATAGTATAACCAGATTGCTTGGGGTTATATGGTCAAGTGAAGAAGCGCATACGGTGGATGCCTTGGCAGTCAGAGGCGATGAAAGACGTGGTAGCCTGCGAAAAGCTTCGGGGAGTCGGCAAACAGACTTTGATCCGGAGATGTCTGAATGGGGGAACCCACCTAACATAAGTTAGGTATCTTAAGCTGAATACATAGGCTTAAGAAGCGAACCAGGGGAACTGAAACATCTAAGTACCCTGAGGAAAAGAAATCAACCGAGATTCCCTTAGTAGTGGCGAGCGAACGGGGACCAGCCCTTAAGCTGTATTGATGTTAGCGGAACGCTCTGGAAAGTGCGGCCATAGTGGGTGATAGCCCTGTACGCGAAAACATCTTTGCAGTGAAATCGAGTAGGACGGAGCACGAGAAACTTTGTCTGAATATGGGGGGACCATCCTCCAAGGCTAAATACTACTGACTGACCGATAGTGAACTAGTACCGTGAGGGAAAGGCGAAAAGAACCCCGGAGAGGGGAGTGAAATAGATCCTGAAACCGTATGCGTACAAGCAGTGGGAGCCCACTTTGTTGGGTGACTGCGTACCTTTTGTATAATGGGTCAGCGACTTATTTTCAGTGGCAAGCTTAACCGAATAGGGGAGGCGTAGCGAAAGCGAGTCTTAATAGGGCGTCTAGTCGCTGGGAATAGACCCGAAACCGGGCGATCTATCCATGGGCAGGTTGAAGGTTGGGTAACACTAACTGGAGGACCGAACCGACTACCGTTGAAAAGTTAGCGGATGACCTGTGGATCGGAGTGAAAGGCTAATCAAGCTCGGAGATAGCTGGTTCTCCTCGAAAGCTATTTAGGTAGCGCCTCATGTATCACTGTAGGGGGTAGAGCACTGTTTCGGCTAGGGGGTCATCCCGACTTACCAAACCGATGCAAACTCCGAATACCTACAAGTGCCGAGCATGGGAGACACACGGCGGGTGCTAACGTCCGTCGTGAAAAGGGAAACAACCCAGACCGTCAGCTAAGGTCCCAAAGTTATGGTTAAGTGGGAAACGATGTGGGAAGGCTTAGACAGCTAGGAGGTTGGCTTAGAAGCAGCCACCCTTTAAAGAAAGCGTAATAGCTCACTAGTCGAGTCGGCCTGCGCGGAAGATTTAACGGGGCTCAAACCATACACCGAAGCTACGGGTATCACTTAGGTGATGCGGTAGAGGAGCGTTCTGTAAGCCTGTGAAGGTGAGTTGAGAAGCTTGCTGGAGGTATCAGAAGTGCGAATGCTGACATGAGTAACGATAATGGGTGTGAAAAACACCCACGCCGAAAGACCAAGGTTTCCTGCGCAACGTTAATCGACGCAGGGTTAGTCGGTCCCTAAGGCGAGGCTGAAAAGCGTAGTCGATGGAAAACAGGTTAATATTCCTGTACTTCTGGTTATTGCGATGGAGGGACGGAGAAGGCTAGGCCAGCTTGGCGTTGGTTGTCCAAGTTTAAGGTGGTAGGCTGGAATCTTAGGTAAATCCGGGATTCTAAGGCCGAGAGCTGATGACGAGTTGTCTTTTAGACAACGAAGTGGTTGATGCCATGCTTCCAAGAAAAGCTTCTAAGCTTCAGGTAACCAGGAACCGTACCCCAAACCGACACAGGTGGTTGGGTAGAGAATACCAAGGCGCTTGAGAGAACTCGGGTGAAGGAACTAGGCAAAATGGCACCGTAACTTCGGGAGAAGGTGCGCCGGTGAGGGTGAAGCATTTACTGCGTAAGCCCATGCCGGTCGAAGATACCAGGCCGCTGCGACTGTTTATTAAAAACACAGCACTCTGCAAACACGAAAGTGGACGTATAGGGTGTGACGCCTGCCCGGTGCCGGAAGGTTAATTGATGGGGTTAGCTAACGCGAAGCTCTTGATCGAAGCCCCGGTAAACGGCGGCCGTAACTATAACGGTCCTAAGGTAGCGAAATTCCTTGTCGGGTAAGTTCCGACCTGCACGAATGGCGTAACGATGGCGGCGCTGTCTCCACCCGAGACTCAGTGAAATTGAAATCGCTGTGAAGATGCAGTGTATCCGCGGCTAGACGGAAAGACCCCGTGAACCTTTACTATAGCTTTGCACTGGACTTTGAATTTGCTTGTGTAGGATAGGTGGGAGGCTTTGAAGTGTGGACGCCAGTCTGCATGGAGCCAACCTTGAAATACCACCCTGGCAACTTTGAGGTTCTAACTCAGGTCCGTTATCCGGATCGAGGACAGTGTATGGTGGGTAGTTTGACTGGGGCGGTCTCCTCCTAAAGAGTAACGGAGGAGTACGAAGGTGCGCTCAGACCGGTCGGAAATCGGTCGTAGAGTATAAAGGCAAAAGCGCGCTTGACTGCGAGACAGACACGTCGAGCAGGTACGAAAGTAGGTCTTAGTGATCCGGTGGTTCTGTATGGAAGGGCCATCGCTCAACGGATAAAAGGTACTCCGGGGATAACAGGCTGATACCGCCCAAGAGTTCATATCGACGGCGGTGTTTGGCACCTCGATGTCGGCTCATCACATCCTGGGGCTGAAGCCGGTCCCAAGGGTATGGCTGTTCGCCATTTAAAGTGGTACGCGAGCTGGGTTTAGAACGTCGTGAGACAGTTCGGTCCCTATCTGCCGTGGACGTTTGAGATTTGAGAGGGGCTGCTCCTAGTACGAGAGGACCGGAGTGGACGAACCTCTGGTGTTCCGGTTGTCACGCCAGTGGCATTGCCGGGTAGCTATGTTCGGGAAAGATAACCGCTGAAAGCATCTAAGCGGGAAACTTGCCTCAAGATGAGATCTCACTGGAACCTTGAGTTCCCTAAAGGGCCGTCGAAGACTACGACGTTGATAGGTTGGGTGTGTAAGCGCTGTGAGGCGTTGAGCTAACCAATACTAATTGCCCGTGAGGCTTGACCATATAACACCCAAGCAATTTGCGTCGAAGAGACCAGATTGCGGTGTGTGAAGACGATACAAACCGAAAGTTTGCAACTCACAAAACACCAGACTATTACATACCCATTCGCTGGAGCGTAAACCGAAAGGTGAACGACCTGGCTACCGAATTTCTTGACGACCATAGAGCATTGGAACCACCTGATCCCATCCCGAACTCAGAAGTGAAACGATGCATCGCCGATGGTAGTGTGGGGTTTCCCCATGTGAGAGTAGGTCATCGTCAAGATTAAATTCCAAAATCCCTGTCTGCTCGCGCAGACGGGGATTTTGTTTTTGTATAAGTACAAGCTTTGTAAAAAGCCTGTGCTGTTAACCAGGTCATTTGCCTGGCTAACACTTCGATTATCTCAATCGAAAGTAGCAGGAAATAAGGTGTTGACAGCAGTGTGTAACGCTGTAGAATTCGCCTCCCGCTAACGAGAGATCGAAAGCGCAAGTGGTTGATGTTACAGAGGAAACTTTGAAAACATCTTAAAATAACCGCTTGACAGCAACAGAGGCTGCTGTAGAATGCGCGCCTCGGTTCAGCGAAAGCTAAACCAACCGCTCTTTAACAACTGAATCAAGCAATTCGTGTGGGTGCTTGTGGAGTCAGACTGATAGTCAACAAGATTATCAGCATCACAAGTTACTCCGCGAGAAATCAAAGATGTAACCAACGATTGCTGAGCCAAGTTTAGGGTTTCTTAAAAACCCAAAGATGTTTGAACTGAAGAGTTTGATCATGGCTCAGATTGAACGCTGGCGGCAGGCCTAACACATGCAAGTCGAGCGGTAGAGAGAAGCTTGCTTCTCTTGAGAGCGGCGGACGGGTGAGTAATACCTAGGAATCTGCCTGATAGTGGGGGATAACGTTCGGAAACGGACGCTAATACCGCATACGTCCTACGGGAGAAAGCAGGGGACCTTCGGGCCTTGCGCTATCAGATGAGCCTAGGTCGGATTAGCTAGTTGGTGAGGTAATGGCTCACCAAGGCTACGATCCGTAACTGGTCTGAGAGGATGATCAGTCACACTGGAACTGAGACACGGTCCAGACTCCTACGGGAGGCAGCAGTGGGGAATATTGGACAATGGGCGAAAGCCTGATCCAGCCATGCCGCGTGTGTGAAGAAGGTCTTCGGATTGTAAAGCACTTTAAGTTGGGAGGAAGGGCATTAACCTAATACGTTAGTGTTTTGACGTTACCGACAGAATAAGCACCGGCTAACTCTGTGCCAGCAGCCGCGGTAATACAGAGGGTGCAAGCGTTAATCGGAATTACTGGGCGTAAAGCGCGCGTAGG